>NZ_GG753602.1:199428-247212 GCF_000163635.1 Acinetobacter sp. SH024
GCTTTTTTATTACATATTAGGATATGAGCCGCGGCTAAAGCGGCGCAAGGAATTACATGTTAGGGTAATTCGGACCACCGCCGCCTTCAGGCGTTACCCATGTGATATTTTGAGATGGGTCTTTAATATCACAGGTCTTACAGTGAACACAGTTCGCTGCGTTAATCTGGAAGCGTTTAGAACCATCATCATTTTCCATGATTTCGTAAACACCAGCAGGGCAGTAGCGCTGAGCAGGCTCATCCCATTTTGGTAAGTTCACATTCACTGGAATTGAAGGATCAGTAAGCTTCAAGTGAGCTGGCTGGTTTTCTTCATGTACAGTGTTTGAAATAAATACTGAAGATAAACGGTCAAATGTAAGTTTGCCATCCGGTTTTGGATAGTTTGGCTTAAAGCTTGTTGCATCAACAGTTTTCAATGCAGCAAAGTCTTGCTTCAAGTCATGTAAAGTGAATGGCACTTTAAAGACATTCTGGTCGATAAAGTTAAATGCACCACCCATCCATTGACCAAATTTATGCATCGCTGGGCCAAAGTTACGAGAGTTATAAAGCTCTTCTTTTAACCAGCTGTTGTTAAATTTGTCAGTGTATGAAGTCAATTCTTTAACGAATAAATCTTCGCCTTCAGTAACACGTGCAATCGCAAGATCACCGCCTTTTTCTACACCCGCAGCAATTGCTTCAAATACAGCTTCACCACATAACATGCCTGATTTCATGGCAGTGTGTGAGCCTTTGATTTTTGCAAAGTTTAAGAAACCTGCATCATCACCAATCAAGCAACCGCCCGGGAAAGTTAATTTAGGAAGAGAGTTGAAACCGCCTTTCACTACCGCACGTGCGCCGTAAGAAATACGTTTACCACCTTCTAAATACTGTTTAATCAGTGGGTGAGTTTTCCAGCGCTGCATTTCCATAAATGGATACATGTGTGGATTTTCATAAGACAAGTCCACAATCATGCCCAAAGTAACTTGGTTGTTTTCAGCGTGGTATAACCACCAGCCACCTGAAGAAGCTGTTTCTGCTAAAGGCCAACCTGCACCGTGCATGACTAAGCCCGGTTTATGTTTTGCTGGGTCAATTTCCCAAAGCTCTTTAATCCCGATACCGTAGTGCTGAGGATCAGCATCTTTATCAAGGTTGTATTTCGCAATTAGGCGTTTTCCTAAGTGACCACGGCAACCTTCAGCGAAGAGGGTATATTTAGCGTGAAGCTCATAGCCTGGAGTAAAGTTATGCGTTGGTTCGCCATCTTTACCAATACCCATGTCGCCTGTTTGAATACCTTTTACAGTACCGTCTTCATGGTAAAGTACTTCAGATGCAGCAAAGCCAGGGAAGATAGAAACTTCTAGCTCTTCAGCTTTTTGCCCTAACCAGCGAACTACGTTACCTAAAGAGATCACATAGTTACCATCGTTATGCATGGTTTTAGGAACCATCCAGTGAGGTACTTCTTTAGAAGTGGTGTCTGAAAGTAAGAAGAAAGTTTTGTCTTCAGTTACAGGGACATTAAGAGGCGCGCCTTCATCTTTCCAGTTCGGGAAAAGTTCATTGATGGCACGTGGCTCAAGCACAGCACCAGACAAGATATGCGCACCTACTTCAGAGCCTTTTTCAACTACACAAACAGAAAGATCGGGTAAGTTTTTTTCAATCGCTAATTGACGGATCTTAATCGCAGCAGATAGACCTGCAGGTCCTGCACCTACGATGACAACGTCAAACTCCATCGATTCACGTTCGATGTGTTCCATGTAGGACTCCTCAATACTTAAAGGTGGCAACCGTCATATTCAGATAATTCGGTGCTGCCGTGAGTGTTTTAATCCATAGGCGCAAATATGCTATTGTGCCTTTTATCGTTTGGGCTAGTATAGTTTTAAACCATGATCTAGCCAATTGGCTGAGTCGTAACATTTTTTCGTCAGCAAGGCATAAACTATGGTAAATCAAAATAATTCACCATCGGATATGGGAAAAATACCGTTATCTGATGATAAAAACTTAATGAACATTGCACAATACTTAAAAGGTGTACAGCAAAGTCACAAAAGGTCAATTCCACCTTTAGAGCAGTGGCATCCAAAGCATTGCGGCAAAATGGATTTGACAGTGAAATCCAATGGAGAATGGTGGCACGAAGGTCAATTAATCAAGCGCCAAGCTCTATTAGATCTGTTTACCAAAGTCCTATGGAAAGAAGAAGGCAAATTCTACCTGAAAACCCCTGTAGAACAAATTGAAATCGAAGTTGAAGATGAACCTTTATTAGTCAATCAGGCAGATCAGGTCGAAATTTCAGGTGAGCAATTTTTACAACTGACCACCACTAACCAAGATGTAATTTTGGTTGATGCAGAACATCCTATTTTTATGCGTGAATATGCAGGAGAGTTGCGTCCTTATGTGCATGTCCGTTTTGGAATTAATGCGCTGATTCAACGTCAGGCTTTCTATCATTTGGTGAACTATGGAACACTAATTGAAAACGATAAAGGTGAAACCATTTTAGAGCTAAAAAGTGGTAATTTGCTCTTGCAATTAGGCACTTGAGGTTTAAGCTTTAGGGAGTGAAATTTTCTGACACTTCAGTACAGCTATGACCGCCATACAACCTTTATTTTCCGAGCTAGAACCTATGCCTAAAGCATCAGCAGATGCCCCAATTGGTATTTTTGATTCGGGAATTGGAGGAATGTCAGTTGCAGCAGAAATTGCCAAATATTTGCCCAATGAACGTATTGTGTATTATGCCGATACTGCCTACGTGCCTTATGGTCCACGTTCTGATGAAGAAATTAGAGAACTCACGGCTCGAGCAGTCGATTGGCTATATCGTCAAGGCTGTAAAATTGCAGTCGTAGCCTGCAATACGGCTTCCGCATTTAGCCTTGATCATTTGCGTGAGCATTATGGTGAACACTTTCCAATTGTTGGATTGGTTCCAGCATTAAAACCTGCTGTATTACAGACTCGTTCTAAAGTGGTTGCTGTATTGGCGACGCCTGCTACTTTTCGTGGCCAACTCATTAAAGATGTTGTCGAGAAGTTTGCTGTTCCGGCGGGTGTTAAAGTGATGACCTTAACCAGCCTTGAACTTGTTCCTTGTGTAGAGGCAGGTCAGCAAATGGGTGAGGCATGTTTAAAGGCATTAAAAGAAGTTTTACAGCCCGCCGCTGAGCAAGGTGCCGACTATTTAGTGCTCGGTTGCACGCATTATCCTTTCTTAAATCAAGCAATTCATCATCTTTTTGATAACCAATTCACACTGGTTGATTCTGGATTGGCAGTTGCCCGACAAACAGCCCGTATTTTAATAAAAAATGAGTTATTATGTGACCAAATAGGTCAGAATGTTGCACGTATTGAATGTTATGTCAGCGGTAATAATGCTGAGGCACTGCAACCTGTTTTACAACATATGATTCCACAAGAGTTAACTTGGACACTTCATAATCTAAACTGATCTTTTAGCATCATTTAGAAAGTAGTGTTTTTTAGATTTATTATTTTATTTGGGGCGGTTCATGATCTTGGCTGATATTAAGTCACGGACAGATCATGGGGCGAAAGGGTATTGTTATGCTCGATACACGCTATCAGATTTTTATTTCAACGTCTGGCCGCGATATGCAGCCAGAGCGAATGGTTTTGTCTCAAACCTTGGTAGGGATGGGTTTCTTTGCTTGGGGATTAGAACAACGAACACCCCTCACCACTACGCTTGCACGTCGACAAATTGATGAATGTGATTATGTAATCCTACTTTTAGGCAGCCAGTATGGAGAGCAGTCGATTTCTGGTGTGAGTTATTTATCTTTAGAGTATGAATATGCGTTAAGTCAGGCTAAACCCATTATTGTTTTCATGCATGAGCAGCCCGAAAGTCGTGAAATGCATTTACAAGAAACACATCCACAGCTTAAAGGTAAATTTCTCGTATTTAGAAAAAAACTATTACATGAAGCTTACCACGTATTTTACTTTAAAAGCCTCCGTGACTTAGAGCTAGCTGTCCGTTTAAATATGCCTTTAATCATGGAGCAGCATATCGGGCAAGGTTGGGTTCCTGCTCATCAGGCTCATCACTTAGAAGATGAAATTAAACTATTAAAAAGTAAAATTTTACAGTTAGAACAACAATTAGCAGAATCATCAGATCAAGTAAATGAAGTTGCTCCTCAAGATGTGTTTGCATTTGAATATCAAATTCAAGCATTTCAGGATGGCAATTTTAAAGAGCTGAAACGACAACGACAAATGACTTGGTCGCAGTTGTTAAGTATATTGGCAAAGCAGTTTGAAACAGCGACACCAGAAGAGAATTTTGGGACATGTTTAAATGAATATTTGAATCAGGCTGGCCTAGAAGATGCTCGTCAGGAGTTACCTCGTGCTCATGCTGTTGCCTGCGCTCAGATTAACCATAAGGCATTGTTTCGGATTAAAAAGCAAATGCAGTCACAGGGCTGGATTCTTCCAATTCAGACTGAACAATCCTATAGCTTATGGAAAGTCACAGCTAAAGCTCAAAAGTTATTACGTAGCTATAAATGGAATCATCGGGGCATTCGATTAAAAGCTTAGAGCGATTCAATTTATATATGACAATAAAAGCTGTTACATTAGTGACATAAGATGAATTGAAAGGCATTTACACATGTCGTTTGAACAAAAACCGAAAGTCACAGTCATTTTAGCGAATTTAGGTACACCGGATGAGGCCACTGTTCCTGCGGTTCGCCGTTTTCTAAAGCAGTTTTTATCTGATTCACGTGTAATTGAAATACCGAAATTCATTTGGTGGATTATTTTAAATCTGTTTGTTTTACCTTTTCGCCCAAAAAGGGTAGCACATGCCTATGCTTCGGTATGGTCAAAAGATTCGCCGATGCGTGAAATTGTGTTTGAGCAAACTCAACGTATTGAGGCTTATTTGCAGCGAGAAAATAATCAGTTTGATTTAACCGTGATACCGGCGATGACCTACGGTAATCCGGGTATTGACGTAGTTTTAGAAAAATTGGCGACTAACCCGCAAGAGCATGTCATTTTATTGCCTTTATTTCCTCAATATTCCGCAACGTCTACAGCGCCGTTATATGATGCATTTGCCAAGTGGATTCCAGCTCAGCGGAACTTGCCGGGTTTAACGATTATTAAAGATTATTATCAACATCCAATGTTTATTCAGGCATTGGCAGAAAGCGTTTTAGCCTACCAAGAGCAGTATGGTAAACCTGAAAAACTGTTGATGTCATTTCATGGTATTCCACAGCCTTATGCAGACAAAGGCGACCCTTATGCAGACCGCTGTCGCATTACTGCAAAGTTAGTCGCTGAAGCTTTGCATTTAAAAGAGGATGAATGGGCAATTAGCTTCCAATCACGTTTTGGAAAACAAGAATGGGTGAAACCTTATACTGACCAGCTTTTACAAGATTGGGCGAAGCAGGGCGTTAAGTCAGTTCAAGTTTTAAGTCCCGCTTTTTCTGCCGATTGTTTAGAAACACTTGAAGAGTTAGCCATCCAAAACGCTGAGTTGTTTCAAGAGTTGGGTGGCGGAAGCTATTCTTACATTCCTGCTTTAAATAGTGATCAGGCTCATATTGATTTGCTTGCAGGGTTAGTTCAGGCTAATCTTGATGCCCTTACTTATACCTTAGCCCACCGTTAATTGCGTTTTAGCCAGAGGTTCTTATGCTGCAAGTCAAAATTGTTCCAGTTACTGCATTTGCTCAAAACTGTTCCCTTGTTTGGGACAGTGAAACGAAAGAAGCAGTTTTGATTGATGCGGGTGGTGATGCTGCTGTTTTGAAAAAAGAAGTTGAAGCCTTAGGTCTAAAAGTGAAGGCTCTGTGGCTAACTCATGGGCATTTAGATCATGCAGGAGCAGTAGGCGAGCTTGCCAAAGAATGGAGCGTTCCTGTTATTGGTCCACACAAAGAAGATCAGTTCTGGCTAGACATGATTCAAGAAGTATCAGCACGTTATGGCTTTCCAATTCCACAACCTGTCAAAGTCGATCAATGGCTTGAAGGTGGTGAAGTACTAAAACTGGGCGAAGATGAATTTGAAGTACGCTTTGCACCGGGGCATACGCCAGGTCATGTGGTTTTCTATAATAAAAACCATGGCTTACTTTGGACAGGCGATGTTCTGTTTAAAGGTTCGATTGGGCGAACAGACTTCCCACGTGGAAACCATGATCAGTTGATTGAATCGATTAAACGAGAGTGTTTTAGTTTGCCAGATGATACTCAGTTTATTTCGGGACATGGTCCGATGAGTACCATTGGCTATGAAAAACAATTTAACCCGTTTGTCGCGGGTAAAGCAGGTTAATCCTCGTAATCATCTTCATTTTGACTACCCTTGTTATGCTGAGGCGCATCTTGGGTAGGCAGTCTATACTCATCATTTGCCCAAGCACCTAAATCAATTAATTTACAGCGTTCAGAGCAAAATGGACGAAATTCATTACCTTCCCAAACACTTGGTTCACCACAACGTGGGCAGGGGAATGTACGTGGCATAAAGCGATATCCTCAAAGTGAAGAGAAATAGATTAGGCAAAAGTCAGGTGACTTGTTAGACTTATGCCGATTTTTATTTAGTTTGATGTGATTATGCAGATTCGTCAATTTCAAGCACAACGTATGCAAGCGCCTCGCGATTTTACCCCAATTGAAAATACCCCGATTTGTGTAGAAATTGGAGCGGGCAAGGGTAAACATGCTTTGCTTTTTAGCGGGCAACAGCCGCAGCACACATTGTATGCAATTGAACGAACCCGAGAAAAATTCTTGGCAATGCAAAAACAGCATGGTCTGGAACCAAGAGATAATTTAATTCCTGTACATGCAGATGCTTTACCGTGGGTGGTACATGCACTACATCCTGCTCAAGTTGAACATTTCTTTATTCTCTATCCAAACCCAGAACCCCATAATCCAGCACAGCGCTGGTTGAATATGCCATTTTTTGAGTTCTTAATCTCTCGTCTGCAAACAGGTGGAACCATTACTTTGGCAAGTAATATTCCTGAATATATTGAAGAAGCTGAACAACAATTAATTAATGTCTGGAAGCTGCCTTACCAAAAAGAAAAAATTGCTCAAACATCTGCACGTACTCATTTTGAAATTAAGTATTTAGAACGTGGAGAACTTTGCCAACAGCTTGTGATCACTAAACCTGAAGGTTACAGCACACGTTTTGATGAGTTTGCCCCATTACAAGGTCAAGTGCATGGCGAATAAGCGGGTTGCCATTATTGGTGCAGGTCCGGCTGGTTTAATGGCAGCTGAGGTGTTGAGCCAATATGCTTATGATATTGATGTATACGAGCAGAAACCTTCAGCGGCGCGTAAGTTTCTCATGGCAGGTAAAACGGGGTTAAATATCTCGCATGCCGAACCTTTAGCGCAATTTATTGAGCGCTATGACCGTGTAGAATGGCTCAAACCGTGGGTGGAAAAATGGGATGCAATCTGGATTCAAAATTGGATAAAAAGTCTGGGAATTGAATCTTATGTGGGTACTTCAGGTCGTATTTTTCCTGTCGAAATGAAAGCGGCACCTTTACTGCGTGCTTGGCTAAAACGTTTGGCAGAACAGCAGGTTAAATTCTTTTATCGTCATCGTTGTATTAATTTGCAAGGCACAACGGTAACTTTAGAAAACCAAAATAATCAAAGCGCTGAAACCTTTACCCAGCAATACGATGCAGTAGTATTGGCTTGTGGTGCTGTGTCTTGGTCACAATTAGGTAGTGATGGTGCTTGGCAGCAATGGGTTGATCAATCCAATATTGAACCTTTTCAAGCGAGTAATGCAGGAGTATTGCACGCTTGGTCAGCTTTTATGGAAAGCTGTTTTGGTGAACCTTTAAAACGTATCAATGCGTGGGTTGAACCCAGCCAAGTTACTCATGGTGATATTGTGATTACTCACTATGGGTTAGAAAGTGGTGTTATTTATAAACTTGGACGTGCTTTACGAGAACAACAAAAACAAGGGCAAAGCTTAAATTTGTTTTTAGATTTATTGCCTGATGTAGAGTTGTCACAGTTAGTTAAAAAATTACAGGCTAGCAAAAAACAATCGCTCACCAATATCTGGCGTAAAGCAGGCTTGGACACGACCAAGATTAACTTAATTCGAGAAGTGGTTGATAAAGCACTATGGAACCAACCAGAGGCTATGGCCCAGCGAATCAAAGCGCTCCAAATTAAGTTAGAGGGCTTTAGACCCATTGAAGAAGCGATTAGCTGTGCTGGTGGTGTTAAGCAGAATGCACTAACTGAAAGCTTAGAGCTTAAACAAACTTCAGGGGTATTCTGTTGTGGTGAAATGCTGGATTGGGATGCTCCTACAGGTGGATATTTACTTACAGCATGCTTTGCTACAGGGCGAGCGGCTGGTGAAGGTGTGCATTCTTTTTTAGAAAAATAACAGGATAATTTGGTGCTATGTTTGATATGTGAAAAGTGTTATTTTTGAGCGATCAATAATAATAGGATTTACGAGAACATGTCTCAAGCATCACCAGTTTATCAAGGAAGTTGTTTATGTCAGGGTATTCGCTATGAAATTAAAGGCGATATCGGAGATATTATTCAATGTCACTGTCAACGCTGTCGAAAATCCAATGGAACAGCATTTGCCACCAATGCTCCTGTTAAAAGTACAGATTTTAAAATTACACAAGGTGAAAACCTTGTCAAAAAATTTGCTGTGAACGGTGTGTACCGCTGGTTTTGTGGCGAATGTGGTTCACCGCTTATTAGTTCGCGTGATGCTCAACCTGAACTATATCGTATAAGAATTGGGTCACTCGATACACCATTAGACCAAAAGCCGACAATGCATATTTTTGCTGCTTCTAAGGCAGAGTGGGAAAGCATTTGTGATGATTTACCGCAATACGATGAACGCCCATGATTTAAAAAGTATGTTTAAATCAAATTCAAGATGATCTAATATATTTAAAATAGGGAGATGGCATTCCTCCCTTGAAAAACCGCCGTATTGGCTAATGATGCCTACGTTACCCTCATGTATTTATATCGCTGGGTACGTAGGTTATTGCGTACTCTGCTTATTTTTGGAGTACGCTGTGTCATATTTCCCTTCATTATTTTTTGCTCTTTTAGCGTCTATCTAAAGGGGTGGTCCTATGTATTACTCTCTACTTTCAATTGCTTTAGGCTCAGTTCTAGGGGCATGGTTGCGTTGGTTTTTAGGTTTAAAACTTAACCCGATTTACCCGCAAATTCCACTGGGTACCGTCACTGTTAATTTGGTCGGTGGTTTTATTATTGGTTTTGCAGTTGCCTATTTTGCTCAAAGTGATTTAAGTCCGAACTATAAGCTTTTTGTGATTACTGGTTTTTGTGGTGCTTTAACTACCTTTTCAACGTTCTCGATTGAGATCGTCACTTTATTACAAAGTGGTAAGTTGGGTATGGCGATATTGGGGATTTCCATCCATTTAATTGGGTCATTAATTTTTACGTGTTTGGGGTTAGCGACTTATCATTGGGTAGCGGGGCATTGAGTTTTTATATTTAAGAATTGACCATGATTTCAAGTTGTGAGAGCTCATCGAAGTTGAGTGTTGGGTAGGATTTTCACGACGGAGTCTTATCGTTGAGTTATCTAATGGAAGCAGCTAATTAAGTTACTTTGGTTTTGCCCAAAGTAACCAAAGGCATCTGTCATTCGCAGAACCTGTTCACTGAATCCATTTATCTTATGCTTTGCAAAAACGATCTTTTATTGACACCACGCAGGCTGCGAATGACGTTATCGCGTATCGAATGTAAGGGGCTAATAAAATAATTAAGAAAAATAAGGCATTTACTATCGTGACAGACGGCATGGATGCCGTCGTTTCGCTGTGCTACATGGATGTAGCATCAGCGCAACAAAGGATTTTTGTTACTTTTCATCCTTGAAAAGTAAGCTTAGCCTATACAATCCATCATTTGGATATCACTTCCATTTAAGGCAATGCTCATAATAAAAATTAAGTCGTTTCTATTATTTATTTAAATCTATTACTTTTCAGTTAAAGCTTGACCTTCAAACTTCACACCATCCCAACCATTTTGCATAAACTGACGAATATTTTGGTGGTCAGTTCCCTCTGGGGTAGCTAATACAGATGCGTAGTGCTCTGCAAATAAACTTAAAGTTTGTGCTTGGTCTAACCCTTGTAACTTGGCAAAAGAGAAAACTTTTGCACTGCCTTGATTTTCAGTAGCAGCGTTATGCTGTGCACCATTTTGAAAAGCCGTTGGAGTATGTTGGTAACGTGCTTCAATATGAGCTAAAACGTCTGAAAATTTTGCTGTGCCTGCTTGTAATTGGGCAAGTAACTCTTGTGCCATAATCTTAAACTTCCTATCAAATGGGGCTTAAGCATAGCATTGAATACATGCTTTGAAAGCTTGGCAATTATAAAAATTGAGGAGTTATTGAAAAAAATCAGAAGTGTTTTTAGACAACTTGTGGATAAGTTTTCTTTTATACACAGTTTATAAATGATGAAAAATACACATAAAAAAAGAAGCCTAAGTGGAGGAGATAGTCTTAGGCTTCCAATGATTTAAGTGTATTGGTCAAATCTTAACGCAAGATTAACTCTTACGATTAAAGCGAGCGAAACGTTTATTGAAGCTTGCTACACGGCCTTCGTTACTTGCTTGACGTACTTCACCTGTGTAGAAAGGGTGTGATGCACTTGAAATATCAAGAGTGACATAAGGGTAGACTTTCCCTTGATACTCTTTGGTTTGTTTAGACTGAAGAGTACTACCAATTAAGAAGTACACGTCTGCATTGGTGTCATGAAATAACACTTGTTGATAAGCAGGATGAATATCTTTACGCATGAGAGATTGTCCTAAATTATTTTTGATTAAAGAAATGTTATAACATAACAATTAAAAAGTCAATGTAACCCATAAAAGGCTACACTGATCAGTAAATCAAGTTAGTTAGAAGGTGGAACAAGCTCTTCAAATAGATCGTTTAGATTGTCATGAACTTTTAAGTGAATCAGGTTCCAGTAATGTCCTGAAATGGTTCTGTTGACCATTAAAGTATCTGGTGATGGTTTAAAGACATCCCAATACTTCAAAGATTTTTTCACAAGTAACATGCCATCATGATGTGATGAGTTCTCTGCAAAATTATAAGTGGTGGTAAGCGGACGTAACAATACTTCAATCCAGAGTTTATATAGATCACTCGGGAATTTGCCTTTTTCAGCAAGTGAATGTAGTTCAAATAATTCTGTTTCGATCAAATCGATATTTTCATGGCGAGCTGCATTTACTAAGCGTTTAAAGTGCTGCACGATTTCATTTGAAAGCGTTTTAACACTGCCATAGTCATAAATAATGACACTGCCATCTTGGCGGAAAGCAAAGTTACCCGGATGAGGGTCACAGTGAAAACGTTTTAAAAAGAACATTTCCTGACCTAAAGCACGAATCAAGCGGCGTCCAATGGTATTTCGAATTTCGATAGGCCAAGCGCTGGCAGTTTCAATGCTGTCACCTTGTTCGAGACTCAAGGTTAAAATACGTCTTGAAGAGTAATCTTTATAAACAGTCGGGATGATAATTTTGTCATCTAATTGGCTATGAAATGTTTTGAAAACTTCAAGGTTTTGAGCCTCGATTTCATAGTTAAGCTCTGCTGACAGACTATCTTGAATCTCTGCAAAAAGCTGATCTTGTAGCTTTTTATCAATTTTAAGCACACCCATTAAACGAAGTGCCAAACGTACTTGTTTTAAGTCACTTTCACAGGCTTCATCAACACCCGGATATTGCACTTTAACAACAACTTGCTCGCCACTTGGCAAGACAGCTTTGTGAACTTGTCCAATTGAAGCAGCTGCAAAAGGTTCTTGATCAAAAGATTTAAAGGCAACATTCAGCGGCTTTCCAAGCTCACGTTCAACTTGTTGTTGAATAGCAGCAAAGGGCATAGGTGGAGCTTGGCGCTGTAACTTAGAAATTGCTTTAGCGACCTCGGGTGGGAAAATATCTTTATATTGTGATGCAATTTGGCCGACCTTCATGACGGCACCTTTCATTTCGCCTAAGGTGTCGGCAATTTGCAAACCAATATCCTGAAATAACTTGGTTTTTGAAGCCAGCTTTTGTTCTTCATCTGCGGTCAAGTTTCGAATCGAGTTAGAAACGGTTTTCGTTGCAATGCTCGCGGTCATTCCTGCAAGTTTCATAAATCGTTTGCCGGGTGAACTTGCATTCTTTGCCATATCTTCGATACCTCATTGACTACAACATAATATTGCCTAGTTTTGATCATAGGTGACAAAGCTTAAAAAGCCTATATGAAATTGTTTATCTCATGTAAGAAATTTTTCGAAAAACAAAATGTTATTTTTATAGTAAAAAATATGAAAAGCTTGTGAAAATCCATTTCATAAACAAAGCTTTAATATCTATAAAGTGCCTGTTTTTTTGGTGGTAATGTGAATGACAGGTTAAATAAAAATAGAGATAACAAAAGTTATGACAAGTTTAAGTTCGGCCCATGGGCGGTCTCAGGCGGTTCCTTTATCTGTGTTTGAGCAGTCAAAAGATGCGCATATTATTCGTTCTGATGAAGAGGCAATTGAGCTTGCCAAACAACTTGCTCAAGAGTTTGCACAAGAAGCATCTGAGCGAGACAAAGAGCGCCGTTTACCTCTAAACGAAATTCAACAGTTCTCACAAAGTGGCTTATGGGCTATTACGGTTCCCAAGCAATTTGGTGGTGCCCAAGTTAAATATCGAACCTTGGCTGAGGTCATCAAAACAATTGCGAGTGTTGACCCATCTCTTGCACAGCTTCCTCAAAATCACTTGGCTTTTATTGAACATTTACGCCTTGATGCAGGCCCAGAACAACAACAATTTTTCTTTAACTTAGTGTTGAGAGGGATTCGTTTTGGCAATGCCTTTTCAGAAAAACATAGCAAAACGGTGGCTGACCTCACTACCACATTACGAAAGACCGAGCACGGTTATGAAATTAATGGCAAGAAGTTTTTTGCAACAGGTGCATTGCTTGCGCATTGGGTTCCTATTGTCGCTGTAAATGAAGAGGGGCAACCTTATGCGGCGCTAGTTCCTCGGGAAACTTCAGGGGTGAATATTATTAATGACTGGTCTGGTTTCGGGCAAAGAACCACGGCCAGTGGAACCGTTGAACTTAATCAAGTTCCAGTACGTGAAGAATATCTAATTCCGATTTATCAGGCTTTTGAGCGTCCTACCCCAGCAGGTGCAATTTCACAATTTATTCAAGCTGCTGTTGATGCTGGTATTGCACGTGGCGCAATTGAAGAAACAATTCACTATGTCAAAAATCATAGTCGTGCATGGGTCGATTCAGGTTTGGAAAAAGCGAGTGATGATCCCTATACGATTGCAAACATTGGTGATTTAAAAATAAAACTTCGTGCGGCAGAAGCGGTATTAGATTTAGCAGGAGATGCGATTGATCAAGCGATTGCCGACACGACAGAAGAGCATGTAAACCAAGCCACATTACTGGTTGCTGAAGCAAAAGTACTCACTACAGAAGTTGCGATTTTAGCAGCGAATAAGCTTTTTGAGTTGTCTGGAACACGGTCAACCTTGTCTGAGCTTAATCTGGACCGCCATTGGCGTAATGCGCGTACTCATACCTTGCATGATCCAGTGCGTTGGAAATATCACATTGTCGGTAATTACTACCTCAATGGCATCCATCCACCTCGTCATGCATGGAGCTAAAGTGAAGAAAAAATAAGATTAGGAGAATAAAGATGACGATTACCCAAATTGAATTAGAAGAACTATCTGTAGGCGCCGATTATGAAAAGGTCGCAAGTAGATTTCGCCCAGTTTTTGAAAAAATTGCCCAAGGTGCAATTCAGCGAGAAAAAGAACGAATCTTGCCTTTTGAACCGATTCAGTGGTTAAAAGAACTCAAGTTAGGTGCGGTACGTGTTCCGGTTAAATATGGTGGAGATGGGGTGTCATTACCGCAACTTTTCCAGCTTTTAGCAGAGTTAGCACAAGCAGACTCGAATATTGTGCAAGCTTTGCGTGGACACTTCGCTTTTGTTGAAGACCGCTTAGTTGCCCATAAAGAGCACTCACAAGAGGTTTGGTTTCAGCGTTTTGTACAAGGTGATTTAGTTGGGAATGCATGGACCGAAGTTGGAAATGTGCAAATCGGTGATGTCGTTACACGAGTAACCAAAGATGCTTCGGGCAACTTGGTAGTGAATGGTGAAAAGTACTATTCAACGGGAAGTATCTTTGCTGACTGGATCGATTTATTTGCTTACGATGAAGTAAATGACCGCCATGTGATTGCTGCTATTTATCGCCATGAAACAGGCGTGAGTGTGATTGATGATTGGGATGGCTTTGGTCAAAAGACGACGGGTAGCGGTACTTTAAAAGTACATCAGGTTCACTTGCCGGCTTCGCACCTTATTCCATTTGACCAGCGTTTTAAATATCAAACTGCTTTTTATCAAGTCGTCCATCTTGCAACTTTAACGGGTATTGCACATGCGGCAGTAGAAACTTTTAGTCAGGAGATTCGTGAGAGAAAACGTATTTTTAGTCATGGTAATGGAGACATTGTTCGTCATGACCCACAAGTTTTACAGGTGGTGGGTAAAGCCTCTGCTCAAGCTTACGGAAGTCTAGCAATTACGATTAAAACAGCTGAAGCATTGCAGAAGGCTTATGAAAGTCACTTTAGTGAGTTAGAGGTGAAAGAACATCAGTTTAATGTAGATGCAGAGCTTGAGTCGGCGCAAGGACAGGTGGTGATTTCTAATTTGGTACTCGACTTAACCAGCCAATTATTTAATGCTTTGGGCGCGTCAGCAAGTAGTCAGGTCAAACAACTCGACCGTTTCTGGCGTAATGCTCGAACGGTGTCTTCACATAATCCGCTCATCTATAAAGAAAAGGTGATTGGAGATTGGGAAGTAAACCGTACCGATTTGCCCTTTGTCTGGCAAATTGGAGCAAGCCCGCGAGCCAAGTCTGCATAAAATAAAAAAGCCGATGAATAATCGGCTTTTTTATTAGGTTTTGCTTAAACGTTTGGTATTTAAATAAAGCCTTGAAAGTAATAAAACACAAGCAATGCTTAAACCAATAATTAAGCCTAACCATACGCCAGCTACACCCCAATGGGTATAACGTGCTAAATAAAGTCCGATAGGAAAAGCAATCACCCAATATGCCATGAGTGTAATCCACATCGGTGCTTGCGTATCTTGCATCCCTCTTAAACAGCCTGCGGCACTCACTTGCAATGCATCCATCAGCTGATAACCCATTGCAAACCAGAGTAAATACATGGCAACAGGAACTACATCTATATCTTGAGTATAAACCGAGACAATTTGTTCACGACCTAGAGCAATAAAAGACATGGTCAATAAGGCAAAAAATATTGCCGTGCTTAGACCAATCTTTTGGACTTGGTACATCGAAGCCCAGTTCTTTTCACCATAATAGGTTCCCACACGAATGGTCAGGGCAATCGCAAGTGAAAGCGGGATCATAAACAGCACAGAGGTAACTGAAATTGCAACTTGATGCGCTGCAATAAAGACTTCACCTAGTGGGCTAAGTACCAATGCACCTGTACTAAAAATACTGACTTCAAAGAACACGGCTAAACCGATGGGTAGGCCAAGCTGTAAGATTCTTTTTACCCAAGTCAGGTTAATTTTATCGAATCTGCTAAAAATAGACGTGTTACGGTAAGCCGAAGCTTTATAAATATAGCCAGCTAAAGTAATTAGCATGAGCCACTGTAAAATGGAGGTTGCAAAACCACAGCCTGCGCTACCTAATGCAGGTATTGGCCCTAATCCATGCATAAAAATCATGTTTAAAGGGATTAAAACCACTAAGGCCAGTAAGCTAATGACCGTTACAGGACGTGGATGGCCTAAAGCCTCAGAATAACCGCGTAGGGCTGCGTACATGGTCACAGCTGGCATGCCTAAACCAATCGCATGTAAAAATAAACTTGCTTTAGGCTGTAAGCTTTTTGGTACGCCAAACACATGTAAGAAAAACGGCATAAGCTGCAAAATGAGCATAGCCATTACGCCTAAAATGATGGCGACCCATAAGGATTGACGAACAATGACAGGAATTTGTTCTGTATTTCTTGCGCCCTTTGCTTCAGCGACCAAAGGTGTAGTTGCAATCATAATGCCACTGAACAGGAGCATGACTGGGATCCATAAGCCCACACCTACCGCAATTGCTGCTAAATCGGTTGCAGATAAATGCCCAGCCATAATAGTGTCAATTAACCCAAATCCCGCTTGAGCAAACTGGGTAATTAAAATCGGTAGCATTAAGTGGAAGAGTTGTTTTAATTCAGACCGAAAAGATGTGACATTCGACACAAAAGGTACTCTTTTTAAATATAAAAATGAAGCTAACGTTGCAAAGTGAGTAACACACCGACAAAGATGATCACGCCACCCAGAAACCGTTGCCATGTAACAGGTGTCTTTTCTGTACCTAACCAACCAAAATGGTCAAGCAACATTGAAATGAGCAATTGCCCAAAAACGACTAGCCCTGTAAAGGTTAAAAAACCAAGTTTAGGTGCAGTATAAATGCTCATGCTAATTGCATAAACCCCAAGGAATCCTCCTGTCCAAAGAAGCCATGGAATATTTGATATTTCACTTAAAGAGGGCTTTTCGGCACTTTGGAAAAAAACCATAACGGCTAAAACAATAGTACCTATGAAAAATGATAATAAAGCTGCTTGCAACGGTGAGTGTAGTTGCTCGCGCAGTTGAGCATTGATTGCAGTCTGAAAAGCCATGGCAACACCGATTCCCATAGCTAGAGGTAAGATCAGGAAAAGTTGACTAGAGAATTTCATCATTTTTATCAATATTTAAGTATGTTTAAAAACAGTCTAAAGCAATTAAGGTATGTTTTCATAAGCCCATTGATGCAGTCATGTTAAAATAGAAATATTGTGTAAATTGGACCTGCTCCTTGGCCGTATTAAATCCTGCTTCTGTTCCTTTATCTTTATATATCCATATGCCTTGGTGCGTGCGTAAATGTCCATATTGTGACTTTAACTCGCATGCCGTACCAGATGGAGCGCTTTCGGCAGAACTCGAGCAAACCTATTTAAAGGCGTTGGTGGCCGACTTTGAAACTCAAGTTGAGATGGCTCAGGGACGTTCAATTCATAGTGTATTTATTGGTGGTGGAACGCCTTCACTTATTTCTGCTAAAGGCTATGCGTGGCTGTTTGAACAGCTTAAGTCATTGCTCAAATTTGAAGATGGCTGTGAAATCACCCTAGAGGCAAATCCCGGAACACTAGAACATGATCCGTTTGCAGGCTATTTAGAAGCAGGTATTAACCGTTTATCGATTGGTGTGCAGACTTTTAATACAGAGCACTTGCAAAAGCTTGGGCGTATTCATTCAGTCAACAATGCTATGGATGCAATTGAGCAGGCACGACAAGCAGGCTTTAAGCGAGTTAATGTCGATTTAATGCATGGCCTACCTGAGCAAACGCTAGAGCAAGCACTTTATGATTTAAAGATGGCTGTAGAGCATGGCGCGACACATATCAGTTGGTATCAACTGACTATTGAGCCAAACACCGTATTCTTCCGTACGCAGCCCGTTTTACCTCAAGATGAGGTGTTAGAAGATATTCAAGAGCAGGGTGAAGCTTATCTAAAAGCCAATGGTTTTATAAATTATGAAGTGTCGGCTTGGCGTAAAGAGCAGCCTTCAGCTCATAATTTAAATTATTGGGAATTTGGTGATTACCTTGCGATTGGTGCAGGGGCACATGGCAAAGTAACCCGACCAGATGGTGTATATCGTTTCCAAAAGACTCGTTTGCCAAAAGACTATTTGGCTAAGGTTCCAGCCGAACATTTGCAAATGAAAAAGATTGAGGCAGAAGAGCTACCTTTTGAGTTCATGATGAATGCTTTACGTCTAAATGATGGCGTAAAAGCTGAGTTATATGAGCAGCGCACAGGTTTAAGCCTAGATCACTTAAATGAAGTACTCACTTCACTACGAGCTAGAAAGTTATTGGTAGAGGATCATTCTCGTTTGGCTTGTACTGAGCAGGGGCATATTTTCTTAAATTCGGTACTAGAAGAGTTCTTGTAAAGAAACAAATTAAAAAGCCGCACATTGAGATGCGGCTTTTTTGATTTTAGCGAGTGGTATAGCCGCCATTTGCAAAAATTGTTTGACCTGTAATCCACCAACCTTCGGTTACCAGAAAGCGAACTAAAGGTTCGATATCTTCAATTTTGGTGAGTCCACCTAAAGCTGAAGCTGATTTATGGTAAGCGACTGCTTCGGCAGATTCCTGACCATAAAAGAACGGTGTGTCCATTGGGCCAGGTGCAACCGCAGTCACGGAAATCTGGCGATCACCAAATTCTTTTGATGCGGCACGTGTGTAATGCTCAACAGGCGCCTTTAAACCTTCATAGGTTGAGTAGAGTCCAGTGTAGGCTGCAAGAAGAGAAGTCACGATTGAACAAATCTTGCCGCCATCATTTAAATGACGACCCGCCGATTGAATAAAGAAATAGGCAATTTTTGAGTTGATATCGCTCATGCTATCAAACTCTTGTTCTGTGGTGTCTAAAAAAGATTTCTTTAAAACCTTTCCAACTGTATTGATCGCAATATCTATTCCGCCAAAATGCTGCTTAGTGTCTAAGAAGAGCTTTTCGATATTATCAATATCCGTTAGGTCTGCTTGAATTAAAACAGCGTCTGCACCCAATGCTTTAACTGCTGCGAGCGTTTGCTCTGCGTCTGTCTGAGTTTCAGCGCTGTTGTAGTGAATCGCAAGCTTTGCACCTTGTTCTGCAAATTTACAGCTAATGAGTCCACCTAAGTTTTTTGCACCGCCTGTAATCAGTACAACTTTATCTTTTAGGGTATGAGTTGCCATGATGGTTGTTCCTGTGATGACTTGTTTTAATGTGTTTTTAGTCTAGATTGGCTGTAATTTTTGATCAATTATGCTAGTTTGGTTTAACTATTCAAAAAATACGAACAATTAAATGGATCGGTTGCAGCAATTTTTTATTTTTACAGAAGTCGCTAAGCGACAAAGCTTTATTGAAGTGGCAAATCAGCTTGATTTACCTCGCTCGACAGTAACGAGCGCAATTCAACAGCTAGAAACTCACTATGGGGTACGCTTATTTCATCGAACTACGCGTAAAGTTAGCCTCACTCAAGATGGACAACGAATATTACCTGAGTGTCAAAATCTGTTATTTGATTATGAACAGCTCGAACAGCTTATACAGGCACAAAAGCAGCATTATCGTGGCACGCTAAAAATTTCAATGCCCAGCCGAATCGTGCATCAAGTGATTATTCCTGAACTTCCCGATTTTTATAGTCGCTATCCAGATATCCATTTACAACTTCATAGCTCTGATGACATTACTGATTTAATCGAGAAAGGAATTGATTGTGTTGTTCGGGTGGGGCAGCTAGATAATAGTAGTTTGATCGCGAAGTTCGTTGGTAACTTGATTATGGTGAACTGTGCAAGTGCTGACTATTTAGAACAGTACGGTATTCCTGAACAATTAGAAGATCTATCTCAACACAAACTTATTAACTATGCAGGAGCGGTAGGAGAGAAACAGGGCGTATTTTCATATCAAGATGGAGCTGTGATGATGGATAGTGCTTTAAGCGTGAATAATACGGAAGCCTATATTGCAGCAGCTAGTGCAGGTTTAGGAATTATTCAACTTCCATACTACGATGTTCAGGATAAAATCGAGCAGGGAACTTTAGTTGAAGTACTAAGCGCCTATACTGCTCAATCGCTTCCACTTAATATTTTATATCCGAACCGGAGTTATATTCCTAAACGTTTGGAAATCTTTATGGAATGGGCTAGGGATGTTCTATATAAGAAGTGCATCGTCATCTTTTAGTCATAAAACTAAAATACATTAACAATAAAAAAAGCCTCTCGAACTGAGAGGCTTTTTAGAATTTGGTGGGTCGTCCGCGACTCGAACGCGGGACCAACGGATTAAAAGTCCGCTGCTCTACCAACTGAGCTAACGACCCAAATAGGTTCAAAACAGATAAGTGGTGGGTCGTCCGCGACTCGAACGCGGGACCAACGGATTAAAAGTCCGCTGCTCTACCAACTGAGCTAACGACCCGTATCGTTTTGATGTCGCGTATTTTAGCAAGTTATTCAACTAACACAAGAGGAAATTTAAAAACATTTGCATGATTGCCTATAAAAAGCACGATTTCCTCTTGTTTAGCTAAAAAATGAACTAAAAACGGTATTTATATGCCTGAATGTTGTCAAAAATTTCAGTTGTGATGTCACAGTAACTGCTTTCACCAGGCAATAAAGCGAGTAAACGTTCAGAAGTTTTGCTTGGATTAAACGCATCTTCCTTCAATTTATTCTTTTGGTACTTAAAAGTACCTGTGGTTTCAACTTTAGCCTGTATACGTAAAAACACTGGTACCGCATAAGCAGGTAAGCATTTTTTAAATACAGTCACCATTTCTGTTAAGTCAGTGTCATTTAATTCAGCACCATCAGCAAGTGTGATTGCTGCCATACCTGCACGACCATTGGTATTTGGAATTTCTACGCCATAAACCACAGCTTCAGCGATCTTGTCATATTCACACACCATGTTTTCAACTTCTGTGGTAGATACATTTTCGCCTTTCCAGCGGAAGGTATCACCTAAGCGGTCAACAAACTGAGCGTGACGGAAACCAATATTACGAACAAGATCACCTGTGTTGAAATATGAGTCACCTTTTTTAAAGACATCTTGCAGAATCACAGATTTGTTCTTTTCTGGGTCAGTATAGCCATCAAATGGAGAGCGACTGGTAATTTTACCTACCAATAAACCGACTTCACCTGCTTTAACTTTTTTGCACCAGCCATTTTTATCGCGTACAGGCTCATTCTTTTCTTTATCAAATTGAATGACTGCATACGGCATAGGGGAGAAGCCTACCGTATTATCAAAGTTGAAAATATTACTAAAGCCGACATTGCCTTCACTTGAAGCATAAAGTTCAAGAACTTCTTCAACACCAAAACGCTGTTTGAATTTATCCCAGATGTTCGGACGCATGCCGTTACCAATCATTTTGGTTACACGGTGAGCACGGTCAAGCTCTGTAGTTGGAGCATCCATTAAGTAACGGCAAAGTTCACCTACATAACCGATTGCAGACGCATTAAACTTCTGAACATCTTTCCAGAAAGCACTGGTTGAATATTTACGTCGAATGGCAAGCGTAGAGCTTCCTGCAATCACTCCACACCAGCACACCACCACACCTGTTGCATGGTACAGCGGTAAAGTGACATACATCACATCATTTGGGCCAAGGTTTAAAATGTGGCCGTAAGTGCCGTAGGCAAGTGTCCAGCGGCTATGTTTAAAAATAACTGCTTTTGGTAAGCCCGTTGTACCCGAAGTATAAATATAAAACAGGCCATCATTTCCATGAACGGAATGTGTGGTTGATGGATTGAATTTCGGGAATTGATCAATTTCTATTGCAAGATTGGCATAACCTTGAGGTGCTGTTCCTGCATCTTGACGAGTAGCCTGATCTGCAAACCAGTGGAAACGGTCTTTAGGAACGTTTAAGTCTTGACGAATTTCATCAATTGCAGCACGAACTTCTTCACCCGCAATGACTGCAATTGGTTTTACAAGATTGATACTATGAGCGAGAACTTTACCGACTTGAGATGTATTTACAAGCGCAATCGTTACCCCAATTTTAGCTAAGCCCACAATAGTGGCAATAAGCTCAGAACGGTTCTCAACCATTACGGCAATCACATCACCTTTACGTGCGCCGAGAGATAAATAATAGTGAGAAATCTGGTTAGCCCATTCATTTAAAGCTTCATATGAGTAACTTTGATCTTCAAATAATAAAGCAATACCTTTCGGATTTCGCTTAACAGCTTTCTCAAAAGCTACACCTAATCCAGTTGGTGTATTTGCTGTTCTTAAATAAGCCTGTTTAAGACCATTCAGGATATGGGGTACTTTGGGAATGAAGCTAGGAAGTCTAGTGGCAACATCCCCAAGCGTAATGATATCGGTCTGTGTTGTCTGGCTCATATCAATCCTATTTATTTTTCGATCAATCCAAAAAAGGTTGCGTTGGCAAAAGTACAGTATTTTTCATGGTTCACCATGCTTTTAAAACTTTTCTTCTAGTGCAATCAACCTAATTGGTTAAAAATAACAAAAAAAACCTAGTCATCGAAATGACTAGGTTTGTTTAAATTAGCTGCAATTGAGCAAATGATTTACTCAGCTACAGGATTTGCTTTCTTTGGTGGACGGCCGCGAGGGCGACGAGGACGACTTGGTTTGTCCTTATCAGCTTTAGAATCTTCTGATTCACTCTCGGCAGGAGCTTCAGTTGGCTCTACAGCTTGTTCTGTAGCTGCTTTGGCTTTTGCAGCTGCTTTTGGCTGTTTTGCAACCGGAGCCTCTACTACAGGTTCAGCTGGTGTCTCTTCTACATTAGCTACTACTTCAACTTGCTGATCAAGCTCAAGCGGTTGTTGTTTTGATTCAACAGGTGCTTGTGTTTCAGCAGTAGGAGCAACAACGGCTTCTTGCACAGTCTCAGCTACAGGGGCAGCTTCTTCTGGTGCAGAATGTTGTTGTTTAACTTGCTCAAAAGCTTGTTCAGCTGCAAGTTTCGCTAAACGACGGCGTTCACGCGGATCATTAGCAACTCGTGGTGTCGCTTCTTTTGGTGGCGTCAATGGAAGTACTGGCGCAGGTTCTGCTTCTTGTGAAGGCTTATTGCTTGGAAGCTCGGCATCACGAGTAACAGGCTTTTTGTCTTCAGCTTCAGATGCGACTTCAGTCACTAGAGTACTTGCATATTGCTCTGCAAATTTCTGCAATGCACGATTGAATGTTGGAACTAAACCAAACTGTTCAATCAGTACTGTGCAGTCTTCACCGTAAACATGACGGATCAAGCTACCAATTGTATATTGCGCCAACGTTGGAATTTGCGATGGGGCAATTGATGGTGCAGCAGCTTTAGCACGTTTTGCATTGCGTTGTTCACGGCGACGCATACGAGGATCATTACTTGCACGTTGAACTTGCGGTTGAGTTTTCTCAGCCTTTGGTTGAGGAGCTTCTGCTTCAGCAGTTACCGCCTCTTCCACTGCCACAACTGGTGCTGGAGCTGATTCTTGAGTAGCTTCAACAACAGGTGCTTTTTCAGTGCGTTCAACAGGTTGCTCAGGCGTTAAAGCAATAATTTCGCTTTGTGCTTGATCAACATTGATGACTAAGGCTGTATTCATGACTTCATGCTGTGGAGCATCAATCAAATCAACCTTAATTTGTTTTTCATCAACAACTGCTGCTGCTGGCGTATTTTGATTTTCATTTAATACGCTTGGATCGCGGTGGCGATTCGGGCGGTTTGGACGTTGTTGATTATTACGGTCACGACGTGGTACAGCATGTTCAGCTTGTTGCCCATCATTTTGATGTTGCGCATGCGGCTGATCTTGTTGTTGACGCTTTTGTTGACGTTTTAATTCACGTTGCTCTTGGCGTGATAACTGTACAACCTCTTCATGAACCTGTTGTTGCTGTGGTTCTTGATTGTGGTGGTGCTGATGTTGTTCACGTTGCTCTTTGTGCTTACGTTTTTTGTTGTTTGGACGCTGCTGTTGTACTTTATCGTCTTTTTCAACATTCTCACGTGCTTCCTGCTTAACAGGAGATTGAGAAATATAAGCATTGTTAGATGGAGCCGAAGTAACTTCTGCAACTGCTGGTGCTACAACTTGTCCAAACTGCCCACGGCTAACAGCGCCAGTATTCACCATTTGTTCAATTGCGGCAGCAGCATTTTGTGCTGAGCGAGATTGATCAACTGTTTGAGCTTGTTTTTGAACAAAAAGGTTTTCTAACCATGCACAAGGACTCGCTGTTTTTTGAGCGCTTGCCTGAGCAGTAGGTTGAGCCGCTTGATTTGCTTTCTTTTGATTAGCTGCATTATTGGCAGCAGGGGCAGCATGAGTATGGCCATGATCGGCTTCTTCTAAATGCCATTCAGAAGATTCATAACCTAACTCTTTTTCACTTGAACGAGTTGCTTCAGTACGTTCATAGCTAGATGGTGCAAATCCATCTGGATTGTACTGAATTTCGTAGTGAGGTGTTTCTAAGTGCGGGTGAGGTAAAACAGTCACACGAACACTAGAAGTTTGTTCTAAATAAACAAGACTATGACGTTTTTCATTGAGCAAGAATGCCGCAATTTCAACAGGTACTTCTACTTGTACTTCACCATGACGTTCACGAAGCGCGATCTCTTCTACTTTACGCATAATAGAAAGCGAAAGTGAGCGTAAATCACGAACCATGCCTGTACCATGACAGCGAGGGCACACATAACCTGTTGCTTCTTCAAGAGATGGACGTAAGCGTTGACGGCTCATTTCCATTAAGCCAAAACGAGAAAGTTGGCCAAACTGAATACGTGCGCGATCGCTTTGAGTTGCTTCACGAAGTTTTGCTTCAACCATGCGTTGGTTGCGCTCTTTAGTCATATCGATGAAGTCGATTACAACTAAACCACCAATGTCACGAAGACGAAGTTGGCGAGCAATTTCTTCTGCTGCTTCTAAGTTAGTATTCAGCGCAGTTTCTTCAACGTCATGTCCACGAGTTGATTTCGCAGAGTTAATGTCGATTGAAACTAAAGCTTCAGTCTGGTCAATTACGATTGAACCACCAGAAGGAAGTTTTACTTCACGCTCATAAGCAGTTTGAATTTGGCTTTCAATACCAAAATGAGCAAATAATGGCTCGTTTAAAGTATAAGTTTTGAGTTTGTCTAATTGACGTGGCATCACTGCTTTAACAAAGTTATAAGCTTCGTTATAAGCCTGTTCGCTATCAATTAAAATTTCTGCAACATCATCACGTAAATAATCGCGGATAGCGCGAGTAACAACACCTGCTTCTTGATGAACCAGCATTGGAGAAGGACCAGAGCTTGCTGTGCCTTGGATTTGAGCCCAAAGATCAAGCAAATGCTGTAAGTCTAACTGTAATTCTTCTTGGGTACGGCCAATACCAGCGGTACGTACAATAACGCTCATACCACGTGGTAAATTTAAAGAAGCTAGAATTTCTTTTAATTCTTCACGTACAGAACCTGAAATTTGACGACTAATACCGCCGCCTTTCGGGTTGTTTGGCATAAGAACCAAATAACGTCCTGCAAGTGAAATAAAGGTAGAAAGGGCTGCACCTTTATTGCCACGTTCTTCTTTTTCGACTTGAACAAGTAATTCAGTACCTTCAGTGATAAGTTCACGAATGTTTGAAGTTTGTCGTGGGTCTGCTTGGAAATAACTGTTAGCAATTTCGCGCATAGACAAGAAGCCTTGACGGCCTGCGCCGTATTCAACAAAAACAGCTTCTAAAGATGGTTCTACGCGGGTTACATGGCCTTTATAGATATTGGATTTTTTCTGTTCTCGGGTACGATTCTCTAAATCAAAATCGTAAAGACGATTACCAGTGATAAGTGCAACGCGGACTTCTTCTGCGTGAGTTGCATTAATCAACATACGTTTCATGGGTGTGACACCTAATAGTGACCCACACAAACATATCGCACAAACTTAAAGGTTCTGAACGAACATCGAACATGACGGATCATTTCCCAGATCTCAAAATATTTGTGGTCTGAGTCATCTGTTACCGGCTACATTTAGCCTTAGCTTCGATTCTCGTCTGTGATGTAGGCAATACTGCTTCAACCTTTAAATCGGACTTCCTTAGTGCTTCACTGGCGGGTGAGCGGTGCATTGGTTAATGACTTTCACTGTCATTGGGCGCGAAGTGACTTCTTTTTGGAAGTTTGATACGGAATGCTCATCGTATCGGTGCTTTCGGCAGTTCCAATGCATCAACGCTTTAGCCTGAAGGCAACATTAAGGAGCGATTTGTCTGATGTGTATCAGTTTACGTTCCATAACCAACTAGAGTTGGTAACATATTTTTTTGAACAAACTGAATTAAACGCAACAGTTTGTCATTTTGCCGATATAATAAGCCTTCGGCGTCGGCATAATTCTTTAGGACCAATCCGAGCTGGTGATGAAAGCATCATTTTGATTGAGGTTTCAATCAGGGAAATTCCCTATTAGATGTTCACTTACGGCGGTATCCGTGCGCTGACTATATCAAACCTTGCAGCATCTGCCTATGGGCTAAGCTTAGATTTCTTGTGAAAAAACTAAGCTAATCGGTCATTTATTAATCAAATTTAGCAAAATTTCAGGTTTAAATATTAGTATGAATTCTACACAGCAATGGCAAAGTGTCACTTGGTTTGAGGTGGATGAACATCAAGCAGGACAGCGAATTGATAATTTCCTGTTTTCGCGTTTAAAGGGTGTACCTAAGAGTCGTATTTATCGTTTGATTCGTGAAGGTCAGGTTCGAGTAAACAAAAAACGTATTAAAGCTGAGACCAAATTAGAGATTGGAGATCAGATTCGTGTTGCACCTATTCGCTATGAACAAAAGGATGAAACCGCTGCTCCTGTGAGTGATAGTGTAGCACAGAGTCTACTCAGCCGTGTGGTTTATGAAGATGAAGGTCTGTTAGTCATCAATAAACCGTCGGGTATTGCTGTACATGGTGGTAGTGGTGTGGCATATGGTTTGATTGAGGCTTTACGCGCAGCGACAGGTAAAAAATATTTAGAACTAATTCACCGCATCGACCGTGACACCTCTGGGCTGGTCATGATTAGCAAGAAACGTAGTACTTTAAAGCTGCTACAAGATATGTTGCGTGAGCACAAAATTCGTAAGACTTATGCGGCAATTGTAAAAGGTCAGGTGAGTCTCGATAAACAACTCATTGATGCTCCTCTATTTCGTTACGAGTTAGCCAATGGCGAGCGTCGTGTACGTGTGTCCAAAGAAGGTAAGCCAAGTAAAACCGAATGGGTTGTTGCAGAGCGTTTTAAAAATGCCACTTTGGTTCATGCATCGCCGTTATCAGGTCGTACCCATCAAATTCGTGTCCATGGCTTAAGTATTGGACATCCGTTGTTGGGTGATGATAAATATGGACACACCACTGAGTACTCAGGTCCGCAGGCACGACGTTTATGTTTACACGCGATGCGTTTAGATATTCCGGGTTATCCACCGATTGAAGCGCCGTTACCAGAAGACATGACCCAGTTATTAAAGGCTTTGAGAGTAGCAAAATGAGTCTGAAAACCGAATTAGTTATTTTTGACTGGGATGGAACTTTATATAACTCTGTTGGCCAGATTGTTGCCAGCTTACAACATGCAGCAGAGCAACATGAACTGCCTCTAAGCGATGAAGCCGCAAAAAGTATTATCGGTTTAGGCTTGCCTGAGGTGATGCAGACCTTATTTCCAGAAGCGCCAGAATTGCATGACTCGATCTTAAAGGTATATGGTGATCACTATATCGCGAACTCGACTAGTGATGCATGGTTTGAGGGTATTTCTGAACTACTCCATGATTTAAAAGCCCAAGGTTTAAAACTTGCTGTAGCGACAGGTAAGAACCGCCGTGGGTTAGACCGTGTAATCGCAAAAACACAAAGTACTCATCTTTTTGATGTGACTCGGGCAGCCAACGAAACACGTTCAAAACCAGATCCGCTCATGCTGCAAGAAATTTTAACAGTCACTGGAGTGAGTGTTGAGCAAGCAGTCATGATTGGTGACAGCAGCTATGATCTTGAGATGGCACAGCGTTTAGGGATGCCGCGTATCGGAGTAGGCTATGGCGTACATTCGGTTGAAGTTCTGCAAAAGTTTCAACCTTTAACGATTGCTAAAGATGTACAAGAGCTTCACAGCTTTTTGAGAGGGTATACTCAGTTACCTACTGTAGATGTCGCTTAAATTGAAATAGTATTAAAGAGGGAATACGTTCCCTCTTTTTTTAAGCTGAATAACAAAACAATAAGAAGAGAAAAATGAGCCGTTCAATTCGTCTATTAAATCTTTTACAACAGCTCCGTGAAGCCCGTTACCCAATCACAGCACAAGTCTTGGCTGAAAGCTTAAACATTAGTGTTCGAAGTGTCTATCGAGATATTGATAGCTTACGTGAGCAAGGTGTAAGAATTGATGCCTCAGCAGGCTTGGGTTTTCAGCTTAAAGAAGACATCTTATTACCACCAGTTACTTTTAATGAGAATGAAGCCGAAGCTCTATTTTTAGCTTTAGAGTGGTTGAAAGACGTTCCAGATCAGGCAATGAAATCGGCAGCCGTTTCAATCTATTCTAAACTTTATGCAGTTCTACCTGAGCACCGGAAATATTTGATCGATGACATGACGCTAGGCGTTACACATTACTGGCATCCGGTTGATGAAGCTTTAGTAGAACAAGTACGTTTAGCGATTCGTAAACAAGTAAAAATAAAAGTCGATTATTGCGATGAGCAAAAACGGTTAAGTGAACGTTCACTTTGGCCTTTTGCTTTAGGGTATTTACATGACAAAGTTGTACTTGCTGCTTGGTGTGAATTACGGCAGGCATTTCGCCATTTTCGGATAGATCGTATCCATGACTTGCAAATGAGTGAGGAAATATATCCTGAATTTAAAAAACATCTGTTTCAAAGATGGTGGAAACAAGAAATGCAAAGGACTACTGACAAAAACTGACAAAAGTTATTTGTAAACTAGGAACTACGATAAACAAGGAGCAATAAGAATGAGCCTTAAACTTTATACTAACAAAGAGTCACGTGGTGTAGTTATTGACTGGCTTTTGGTCGAGTTAGGTGTTGAATGTGAACGAATTGAAGTCGCATATAAGACCGAGATGAAATCGCCTGAATATCTAAAACTTAATCCTTTTGGAAAAGTACCGGTATTGGTAGATGGCGATGTCGTGATTTATGAGTTGGGTGCAATCTGTGCTTATTTGGCTGATAAGTTTAGTGATAAAGGTTTGGCTCCTGCTTTAGATGATCCGAAACGTGGTTTGTACTATCGTTGGTTATTTGTGATGGCGGGCCCTTGGGAAGCTGCGGGTGTTGATAAAGCTTTAGGAATAGAAATATCACCTGAGCAAAAAATGTTTGTTGGCTATGGCGATTACAACGATGCTTATCAAGCTTTAGTTCAAGGATTGAGTGAAGCGAATCCGTATGTATGTGGTGAGCAATTTACCGCAGCAGATATAAGTGTGGGAGCAATGCTTTTATGGCAGTTAAAAATGAATGCGATTGAATCACATCCTGCTATTACCCGTTATGTTGAAACAATCAAACAGCGTGAAGGCTTAAAACAAAGTACTATGGGGCAACTGCTGTAAACCTAATATTCTTAAAAGTCACCCAAAGGGGTGGCTTTTTTGTTTTCAAATAAAGGTTTTAATTGGTAAGAAAGCCAGCAGCAACGTTAATACAAATCGCTAAAATGGTGGTATTAAATCCAAAAGACAACACAGCGTGAAATAAGTTTAAAAGACGCATGTGCTTGGTGGTAATTGACACATCCGCAGTTTGAGCAGAAGTACCAATAATATAACTAAAATATAGAAAATCAGGATAAGTTGGCTGTTTTGTACCAGGGAAATCTAACCCTCCATTTTCCTCATTTCTAGATAAAGCCATATAAAAATCATGGGCATAATGTAGAGCAAAAACGGTATGCATAAAAAGCCATGCAGACACAATGGTGAGTAAAGCTAAAGCCACATGACCTAACTTTGCAGAACTGTCGGAAGGGAGTTGTGACAGTTGAATTAGAATAGCAACCAAACACATGATTAATGCTAATAAAACAATCAGCATAATGACCCATTTGCTTTCATCTTGTTTTTTAGCTTGCTGTTGCATTTGTGAATGGTCGGCACTTTTCATGAGTTGCCAAACATGTAGTAAATATATGCTAACGGAAGCATTCCAGCTGACTAATAAAATAGTTGACCACTTCCATGATGTTAACCATGTCAAAATACCGGCTGTGACAATACCTATGAATAAAGCAATAAAGAAATGTGGGCGGTTTTGTACACTACGTCCTAGATGTTGAAATACGCCAACCATTTTCCTAGTCTCCTTTATTACACGGTAAATATATTATTTTTTATTAAATGGTGAAAATAATATATGGTTTTATATAGATTTTATTTCAATTCTTTTCATTTATATTCATGAGATATTTAATTTTACCTATTAGGTAAAATAAGACATTACTGTGGATTAAACTGTTTATAAAAAGTATAAAATAAATAGAAGGAATATTTATTTATACTTTTTTATAAAGATGATCTTATTAATCATGTGCTTAATAATAAAGTTATTCGTAATAATTAAGCATGGTTTAAGTTTTTATCTAAATGGAATACTTTAGTGAGCTGGTCAATGAATTTTTGAACGCCTAAAGACTGTGAGTTTTTACGGTAATTTACGAATAAATCAAGTGTTGGTAAGTCGACATCCAGTGGACGAACTATCGTGTTTTTGATGCCTAAAGGCGCAACGTAGGCAGGTAAAATTGTACAGCCTAATCCAGAACCAAGAGAGTTAATATTGAATAATATACTGTCTGCTCTTTGAACAATATTCAGTTCAATGTTATGAGTTTTAGCGAAATCTAAAATAGTGTTATGTAAGGTTTGTGATTGCTCGGCTGCCGGGATAATAAAGTCAATACCTTGTAAGGCATGGACTGGGATTCGATCATATTGAGCAAGTGGATGATTTTTAGGAAGTAAGAAAATCAGGGGTTCAGTTAAAACAAATTGGCTTTGTATTTCATCACTATCTGTATTTTCACGAGTAAACGTAATGTCCAGCTCTCCTTTTTTTAAGGCTTTAAGCTGTTCAGTATTGTTTAAATTAGATAATTCAATGGTGAGGTCTGGGTGTTGTAGTCGCAGATTAGGAAGTACATAAGGGAAAATTTTCATTTCTGCGATGGGAACGAAACCGATACGTAACAATTGCTGTTTAGCCTTAGAAACTTGTCGTGCCATAGCGACCGCTTTTTCAGCCTGAGCGAGGGTGAGTCGAGCATGTTCTAAAAATACTTCGCCTTCTTCTGTTAACTCAACTTTGCGTTTTGTGCGGTTTAAAAGTCGTACACCAACGTCTTCTTCTAAATCTTTAATTTGTTGGCTAAGAGAGGGCTGTGCGGTAAAAAGTTTAAGAGCGGCTTTACTAAAATTTAATTCTTCAGCAACGGTAATGAAATATCGGAGATGGCGTAGTTCCATAAGACTAATCCAAAAAATGTCTTACTATGATTTAAGTGAAGTATAAAGCATAAATAGATATAGCGTGAAGGTGATTTAGGTATTTATAAAATAAATGGAATTTTAATTTTCATTAAAGATTTAATATGGGAATATAAGCTCAAATAATTCATAAAATATATTAATAATTAAATAATAAATACATTATTTTTAATTAATCAAAGAATTTTCTAAAGGATTTAAATATTCATTTAAGAAATTCTCATATTATGCAAAAACTAGAATAATAAAATAAATTTATAACCTATAGGTCACTAAGATCTACCCAAATGTAATTGTTACTAAATATATTGTTTTTATTGCACAGAAGAATCTTAAGTTAAAAATTACGGGCGCCAAAGATGAAATAGGGAGGTTCTATAGCGGCTTTCGGCATCTTCTAATTGTTATGTTATACAAGAAGTCTTAGTAAGAATGGTAATTACTGACGCATAAACTCAACACATCTAAGTGTTTTTTATGGCACTCTAATTTAACTTAGGTTGGCTATGACCACGATAAAATGGATATTTATATGATAAATAAGTGTAAGTGCCATAGCTTAATTTGTTTTAATCGTTAAGATAGAAACCTGATCACATCCATTCTGCTGATGCTAAAACATAGAAAAGCCCATGAAAGACAAGCCGACATTAACATATCAATTGCCGACTCAGTCCTGTTGGACGCATACATGGATAAAACCTCCTTTTTGTCATCCCGAGTCTGGGCATGAAACGGATACACGTTTTTATAATCAACAGCCTAAGTTACCTGCTCGTGGCTCAAAAGAGTTATTGCGTTGGTTAGTTACGCGTGAGTCTTTTACATGGAAAGTGGATATTCAAAATGAATATGAAACTCGTGTAAATACGGCTGTAGCTTTGCCGCAAAATCGACCTCAGGCAGATCTGGATGATTGGCAAGTCTGGTTCGTTGGGCATGCAACGGTATTGGTTCAGATTGGTCCTTATAACTTTATTACCGACCCAGTGTGGTGTGATTATGCAAGTCCTTCACAAGGGCGCGGCCCACGCCGTGTATGCCCGGCAGGTTTTGCACTAGAACAATTACCGACGATTCATGGAGTTTTGCTCAGCCATAATCATTATGACCATATGGACTTGGCGACACTTGAATGGCTACATAAAAAATTCGCAATGCCAATTTACACTGGACTCGGGAATGGTTTTTATCTACCTAAAGAGTTTCATGTCATTGAGATGGATTGGTGGCAAGAAATTCCTTATCACGAATTAAGAATAATCTATACACCTGCACAGCATGGTTCAGGTCGTGGTTTGCGCGACCAGAATAAGGCACTTTGGGGCGGCTTTTCGGTCGTGGCTAAAACAGGTCATTGTTTCTTTGCGGGTGATACCGGTTATGCGGGTCATTTTAAGCAAATACATGCTCGTTATGGCGCACCACGAGTTGCCTTACTTCCAATAGGTGCGTATGAGCCACGTGAATTGATGAGCTATGTTCATATGAACCCGCAAGATGCGCTACATGCGCACTTCGATTTACAGGCTCATCGTTCTATTGCGATTCATTATCGGACTTTCCAATTGACTGATGAAGACCGAGAAGACCCAGAGCATGCTCTAGCACTGGCAATTAAAGCTTCTTCAAAGCTTGCAAATCCTTTTTATTGCATTCGGGAAGGACACAAACTGACTGTTTAAAAAACGATGCTTGATATTAAAAAAGCCAGTTCAAATTGAACTGGCTTTTTACTATTTTGACTTAAATTAAGCTAAGTCAAAACGGTCAAGATTCATGACTTTAGTCCATGCAGCAACAAAGTCTTGAACAAATTTTTCTTTACCATCTGCCTGAGCATAAACTTCGGCTAATGCACGTAAGATTGAGTTTGAACCGAAGACTAAATCATTACGTGTTGCGGTAAATTTTACTGCGCCTGTTTTACGATCTTTGCCTTCAAATACTTCGCTTGTTGAGTCAACAGGTGCCCATACAGTTGACATGTCGAGTAAGTTCGTAAAGAAGTCTGTGCTGAGTACACCAACTTGCTGAGTGAATACGCCGTGTTGTGAGCCATCCCAGTTGGTGTCCAGTACACGTAAGCCACCAATCAATGCAGTTAACTCTGGTGCAGTCAAAGTCAGTTGTTGTGCTTTATCAATTAATAATGCCTCAGTTGTTGCGCTGACACCCTCTTTTTTCCAGTTTCTAAAACCATCGGCAAGGCCAAGGAGTAATTGGAAAGATTCGACATCAGTTTGACTTTGTAATGCATCAACACGACCAGGGGCAAATGGAACGCTAATGTTGAAACCTGCCGCTTGAGCAGCTTGTTCTACACCAACATTACCTGCAAGCACGATTAAATCAGCTAATGATAATTGAGTAGAAGCTTTGAGTTCTTCAATTTTAGTTAAAGTCTCAACGGCTTTTTTATTTACGTCCCATTCACGTTGTGGCGATAAAGCAATACGTGCACCATTTGCACCGCCACGCTTGTCTCCACCACGGAACGTGGATGCTGAAGCCCAACCAAGGGAAACTAGCTCACCAGCAGATAATCCCAATGCAACAATTTTTGCTTTTGCATCATCTATGCTAGCAGCAGATGGTATAGCGCTGGCAGCAGGTAATGGGTCTTGCCAGATTAAATCTTCAGCCGGAACTTCAGGACCTAAATAACGTGCTTTTGGCCCCATATCACGGTGAGTTAATTTGAACCAAGCGCGAGCAAAAGCATTGGCAAATGCTTGTGGATCGTTAAGGAAACGACGAGAGATCTTTTCAAACTCAGGATCAAAACGTAAGGTCAAATCTGTAGTAAGCATTGTTGGCTTACGTTTAACTGATGGGTCGAATGGATCTGGAATGATTGCCTCAGCATCTGCTGCTACCCATTGAATTGCACCAGCAGGTGAACGCTCTTGTACCCACTCGTATTTGAATAGGTTTTCAAAGAAGTAGTTGCTCCATTGTGTTGGTGTTTGTGACCAAATCACTTCTAAACCTGAGGTGATTGCATCTTTACCCACACCAGTACCAAAACTGTTTAACCAGCCAAAGCCCATTTGTTCAATTGAAGCTCCCTCAGGATCAGCCTGAACATGGTCAGCAGAGGCAGCGCCGTGAGTTTTACCTAAAGTATGACCGCCTGCGATTAAGGCAACAATTTCTTCATCATCCATTGCCATATTGCCGAAAGTCGCGCGAATAAATGGTGCAGCTGATTTAGGGTCACCGCTGGCTTGTGGGCCTTCAGGGTTTACATAAATTAGACCCATTTCGGTTGCAGCTAGATTGCTGCCTTCCAATGCTTCAGAGTTGCGATGAGCTAACCATTCTTTTTCATCGCCCCAGTTTACATCGTTGTCTGGTTCCCAAACATCTTCACGACCTGCACCAAAACCGAAGGTGCGGAAACCCGAAGATTCAAGTGCGATGTTTCCAGCAAGAATAAATAAATCTGCCCACGATATTTTTTGACCGTATTTTTGTTTAACTGGCCATAATAAGCGGCGCGCTTTATCTAAGCTTGCATTGTCAGGCCAACTATTTAATGGCGCAAAACGTTGCTGACCACGACCAGCACCGCCACGGCCATCACCCATACGATACGTACCGGCAGCATGCCATGCTAATCGAATAAATAAGCCTGTATAATTTCCCCAATCGGCTGGCCACCAATCTTGAGAATCGGTTAATACATTTTTGATATCAGCTTTGAGGGTGTAGTAGTCGAGTTTTTTAAATTCTTGACGGTAATTAAATTCTTTACCAAGTGGGTTAGAGCGTTCTGAATGTTGGTTGAGTAGGTCGACGCGTAGTTGTTTTGGCCACCAGTGTAAACTAGGCGTGCCACCACCGACCGTTACCTCTGATTTTGATTTATGGCCTGAAAAAGGGCATTTTGATTCGTCTGACATGGTTATATTCTCTCTGGGTAATAATTATTGAGCTCTTCGTAAAATGTTAGGGCTCATTTTCCTGGACTTCTGGTTTAAAAACTCATGTTTACTAAATAAAGAAATGGGAGAACAAATGGTGAGAGAAACCGTTTAAAAGTCTTTTCACTGAGATGTCGGCCATTATTTTTTATTTAATAATGCATCAGATTCCTTTACTTGTTATTCCTCCAATTTACTGCATGAAGGTTAAAAAACAAGAGGAAAAATAAGATGAAACTTGTAAATAACGATGCATAGAATTACCTCTTCAATTGTTGGAACAACGTAAGATCTTTTAATAACGCTCTGTAAATATACTAGGAGTAGAAGTCTTATTTTTCAAATGGATTAAACTGTCAATATTAATTTAAAAAACCGATTATATGTTTATTTAAAAGATTAAGATGGCGGCAATAGTGAGATGAAATTTTTTATATTTAGTTGTAGTAGACGTGATCTCAAATGAATAAAGGAGAGCATTGCTCTCCTTTATTGTTTATATATTAAACATTTACGATTCGATTCGATTTCACCATATCAGCTAAACCGTGAGTTTTAAAATAGTACTCAAGCCAACTTTTCACGATGAGTGGATTATTCATTTTCATGACATCATCCAGCAATTTTTGTGCATCTGTCATAGGGACATGACAAATTGCTTTTCTTACTCGCAAAATGTTACTCGAACTCATCGAAAGGGTATTAAAGCCCATCGCCATGAGCAGAATTGCTGATAATGGATCACCTGCCATTTCACCACAAATACTGATGGGTTTTTTGTATTCATGACATTCTTTAACTAAGCGGGTTAGCGCACGTAGAATGGATGGGTGAAAGTGTGAGTAAACGTTTGCCACATGTGGATTATTACGGTCAACTGCAAGTAAATACTGGGTTAAGTCATTTGAACCGACCGAGAAGAAATCGACGAGTTCGGCAAACTCATCAATTTGTAGCAGTACGCTCGGCACCTCAACCATAATCCCAATTTTTGGTTTGGTAATTTTAACTTGCTCTTCTTCTTGCACAGCAATCCAGTCACGTTCAAGTAAATAAAGTACTTCTTCGACTTCACTGACTGTAGTGACCATTGGCAATAAAATATGCAAATTATTTAAACCAATACTGGCTTTGAGCATGGCGCGAATTTGCGAAGAAAAAATCTCGGGATGATCAAGCGTGAAACGAATACCACGCCAGCCTAATGCCGAGTTTTCTTCTTCAATACTGAAATACGGTAAGTCTTTATCGGCACCAATATCGAGAGTTCGCATCACCACAGGTTTGTTAGCGAAGTGGCTTAATTGTTGACGATAAATTGCACGTTGTTCTTCTTCACCCGGGAAACGTTCCCGTAACATGAATGGAATTTCACTTCGGTATAGACCTACGCCTTGAGCACCACGTTGTACTCCGCGTACTACGTCAATCATGAGGCCCGTGTTCACATAGAGCTGAACAGACACACCATCTGGAGTAATCGCTTCTTTGGTCTCGTATTGTTTGAGATCTTTTGCGATTTGTTCATCTTCTTTCTGAATTTCTTTATAGCGTTGACGTAAACGACGTGGAGGGTTTACAAAAACACGGCCTTGATAGGCATCCACAATCATTTCTGCATCATCAAGTGTGTTCACTGGCAGTTCAGTTACACCAACTACAGTTGGAATACCTAATGCACGAGCAACAATCACCATATGTGAGTTGGCTGCACCTTCGGATGTCACAATCGCTGCAATATTGTCTACTGGCAACTCTACAAGTGCCGCAGTACTAATCTCTTCACCAATTAAAATACTGTCTGGACTCAGGTCACGATGGCTAGAGTCTTCTTCTTGCAAAGAGGCTAAAATACGTCGCCCTAAATCTTTAAGGTCGGAAACTCGTTCACGAAGATAGTCATCTTCCATCTGTGCAAATAGGGCAGTGTGTTTTTCAATGACACGACGTACTGCACCTTGTGCCCAATGTCCATCACGAATGAGTTCTTTAATTTCTGCTGGCAATGCATTTTCATCTAGCATTCTTAAGAAAACACTAAATAAAGCGCGCTCTTCGGCCATGAGAGAATCATGCATTTTTTCATCTAAAGAACGAATCTCTGAACGAACTGATGAAATGGCTTGATCTAAAATTCGAAGTTCATCGCTAATATCTTCTGCTTCACGATCAGGCACAGAACCCAAATCGGCAGGCGGATATAAAATAATAGCGCGACCTAAAGCAACACCGCCTGCACCTGAAGCACCTTGAAAGGTTTTGTAGGCAGGTCCATTACTCGGCTTACGAAATACGTCAATATTACCCACTGCATGAGCATGAGCAATAACGCCAGAAAGCTGAGCACACAGCGTAACTAAAAAGGACTCGGCAGCTTCACTAAAATCTTGAGGAAGTTTGTTTTGGACAACCAAAACACCCATAACCTTACGACGATACATAACTGGTACGCCAAGGAATGAGTTATAAATTTCTTCGCCTGTTTCTGGTAGATACAAGAAACGCTCATGTTTTGGCGCATTGTCAAGGTTAACAATTTCTTCACGCTGCCCAACCAGACCAACCAAGCCTTCACCGAGTTGCAAAGAAACATGGCCTACAGATTCTGGATTTAAGCCTTTAGAGGCCATTAATACATAGCGCTGATTGCGTTCATCTAGTAAATAAATAGAGCAAACATCCACTTTCATGGCCTCAGCAACCTGATTAACCATGATGTCTAATGATTCATGCAAACTGACGGACGCATTAACCTCTTGGACAATGCGCCGTAGAGTGTCGAGTTGCATGTTTGACATGGATGTATACTCCAGTATTTTTTTAGACTATGAATGTATTTATAACAGCACTTTTAATAAAAATCATTTGCTAGATAAATGATTTTTAGGGTAATTGTTGCATCGGCAACTGTGTACACAACTCCACCATGGCTTTACGATAAACATCACGCTTGAAGTTCACCACTTGTCCAAGAGGATACCAATAGCTAACCCACTGCCATTCATCGAATTCGGGCGGGTCGGAAAGGTTTAACTGAATATTTTTTGCAGGCGCAGTTAACTTCAGTAAAAACCATTTTTGTTTCTGTCCGATACATACGGGGTCAGAGTCTGACCGAATGTACCGATGTGGCAAACGATAACGCAGCCATCCTTTGGTTTGCGCAATAATCTGGACATGTTCGGGCAATAAGCCGATTTCTTCTCTCAGTTCTCGAAAAAGTGCCTGTTCAGGGGTTTCTCCAAACTGGATGCCTCCTTGTGGAAATTGCCAAGCATTGTGACCAATGCGCTTTGCCCATAAAACCTGTCCATCATCGTTTGCCAAAATGATCCCGACATTCGGTCGGAAACCTTCTGAGTCGATCATTTGGCTACCTAAATATTGTCTATATCGTTGACTTTAATCGCGGGGACAAACACTTTTTTATGTCCAGCTCGAAAAGATCAAAGTAAAATGTTTAAATTGCTACGATCTTAACGAATTTCTATCGACTAGCGGAGATAGATTTACATTTTTTTTCTTAAATTTCAGTTTAAACGAGAATTTTCATGAAACTGGCGTTGTTTGATTTAGACCATACCTTGTTAAATACCGATTCAGACCATTCTTGGGGTGAATTTTTAGTCAATGAAGGTTTGGTTGATCCGGTTCATCATCGTCAGATGAATGATAAATTTTATGAAGATTACAAAGCAGGGCAACTTGACCCGTATGCTTATAATGAATTTGTTTTCGGATTTTTAACGCAGCATGACAACGACTACTTAACTGAGCTCCACCAATTGTTCATGCAAAAAGTCATTCGTCCGCAAATGCGTCCAAAAGGTTTTGACGCAATCAAAAAACATCAAGATTTAGGCCATACTATTGTGGGTATTACGGCAACGAGTGATTTTATTACTGCGCCGATTTTCCGCGAATTTGGGATTACCGAAATTTTAGCAACCAATGCTGAAGTGGCTGACGGAAAATATACGGGTAAAGTTGCTGGTTTAGCGTGTTATCAAAAAGGCAAACTTGCACGTCTAGATGCATGGTTGGAAGGCCGTAACGTGTCTGAGTCTTGGGCGTATTCCGATTCAATTAATGACCGTTTTTTACTTGAATATGCAACGCATGCAATTGCAGTAAATCCTGATGATCGCCTTGAAAAACTGGCTCAAGAACACAATTGGGACATTCAGGACTGGTCGATTTAAAATTGTGGAGTTGGAAGAACAATTTGAAAAGTTTTGAGGTCTTCCAACTCTTAACTATATTTAAAATCATTTTTTAATATTTCTTATAAATCTTAGCTAAAAAAAGATATTGCTATGATTAATAAAATAAATTTTATCTTGGTAAAGATTTTAGAATATAAAAAATTTTAATTTAAAAATGAGGGAATAATGTCAAAAACAACACCAATTAAATTACCAAAACAACTTTGGAATGATGAAAGTATTGATTTAACACGTCATAGCTATCAGGGGAAACTACTAAATAAAAGCGAAGGCTTCAAATTAGGTAAGGCTCAACGTAAAAAAGTTCCACGTGAACACCTATCAAAGCTTTCTGAACGACCAAAAGGTACAACTGCCTTAACGGTCTATGATTGGAGTAACCAAGGACGTTTAGAAAAGCTCAAGCCGATTCGTGCAAAACGGATGAGTGTTTCTCCATTTACATTTTATCGTGGCATGCCTTCTTTGATGCTATTTGACCAAGCGTGGGAGCAGGCAAATTCAGGCTTATTTCAACAGATTTGTGGGGATTGTCATTTAAGTAATTTTGGCGGTTTTGCAAGTCCCGAACGTAACCTGTTATTTGGAATTAATGATTTTGATGAGACTTTAGTTGCCCCATTTGAATGGGATGTAAAGCGCTTAGCAACCAGTTTTGTAATCGCGGCACGTGATATTCATCTTGCAGAGAAAGTCGGGTTAAAAGCAATTAAAATAATGCTGAATAGTTATCGTCAGCACTTATTAGAAATTACAGAACTTTCACCACTCCAAGTTTGGTATGAAAAAGTTGATGCCAGTATATTATTAGAAAATACTGAGTGTCGAAAACTAAGAAAGAAACGCGAGAAGCACCTCGATTCAGCACAGAAAAGAACTGCGTACTCTGTTTTGCCGAAGCTTACCCAGCAAGATCAAGATACAGGGTTTCGTCATTTTATGGATGATGCGCCGTTATTATGGCATCCAGATCTAGATGAGCCATTTGGTAAAGATGTTGATGTATTTTTTCAAAAATACCGTGATTCTTTGAAATATGATCGCCAAGTGCTTTTTGATCGTTATCAACGTACAGATGTAGCTTTGAAAGTAGTGGGTGTTGGAAGTGTTGGTACACGATCAGCGATTGCATTATTTCAAGATGCAGATCGGGAACCGTTAATTTTACAAATGAAAGAAGCGAATCCATCAATTCTCAGCCCGCTATTTGTAGACAAGGTAAATCACGAAGGTGAGCGTGTAGTGCATGGTCAGCAGCTCATGCAGGCCGCAAGTGATATATTTCTTGGGTTCTCTTCAATATCAAATCAGCATTTTCATGTACGCCAGTTACGTGATATGAAAATTTCGGTTGATCTTAGTGACATGGATGATGAGTATTTCTATGAGTATGCTGAAAGTTGCGGTTTAGCCCTGGCTCATGCCCACGCTAAATCTGGAAATGCAGATGTACTTATGGGATATCTGGGCGAAGGTAATACGATAGTAGAAGTATTACAAACGTATGCAGAAGAATATGCAGAACGTAATCTAAATGACTATAACCAATTTATGAATGAAGTTGCAGATGGTAAGATTCAGCTCGCTGGAGATGATGCACTTTAATAATAAGTATGCTGCTACAGATGACATGAAATAATTCGAAAGGTTAGAGAAAAAATGTTTAGTAAAATTATGTCTGGTTTGGGTCTTCAAGGTGTGACGGTAGAAACTGTTTTACAGAACCCAAGCTTACAAGCAGGCAGCACATTGCATGGAGAAATTAGCTTTAAAGGTGGATCATCTGATAAAGAGATTAATGGTCTTTATTTGCAATTGGTGACGATGGCAGAAGTCGAATCTGGTGATCATGAGTTTAACCAACCTTTAGTTTTACAAGAGTGGTTAGTGAACTCTCGATTCCTCTTGCCGGCACATCAAGCACATTCTTTCCCTTTTAGTATTCAACTACCATTTGAGACACCAATTACTGAGGTTGCTTGTCGAAGAAATGGTGCACGTGTTTGGATTCAAACCCATATGGATGTTGATTGGGGATTAGATGCAACTGATCGTGATTATCTAAAGGTTCTGCCAACTCCAGCCATGCAAATGTTTCTACAGGCTATGCAGCGATGTGGCTTTGTTTTATCGACAGTAGATGTAGAAAAAGGGCAGCTGACTGCGCGAAATTTTAGATCAACGATTGGTTGTTACCAAGAGCTTGAATTTGTCTCTTCACATATGTTTAGCGGATTTAATGAAGTTGAGGTATCTTTTGTTGCTGAACCTAATCAAACTCACGTTATGCTTGAAGTAGACCGCCATTTTCGATCAGATCAGTTATTAACGATGACGATTCCACACCATATGCTTGATGAAAACCAAATGGTGCAACAAATTCGAAGCCTCTTAAAGCTTGGTTGAATTATGCGCATCAAATCAGAGTTTTTTATAAACTTGAAAAGATTCTTATATTTAAATCGCTTTTTCTGCATTGAGAGTAAGGGCGATTTAAATCGGCCGTAATGATGTGTGGAGGATATGATGGATGATCAGAATGAGACCGAAGAAAAGAAGACCCGTAAAGCTAATCTTCTTGAAGAATTTGGTGGGCAACTGATTGACGGCTTCATCACACTTATTGGTGAACTCTTCATTTACATTATTTTTTTATTATTTTTAGGTGCTTTACTCGGTATTATCTTTGCCGCTATTTTCTTTGGTTGGGGCATACTATTTTTACTATTACCTTTTGCTTTTCTGGTTTATATCCTTTTTAAAAAATATAGTCGTTAATAATTCAACTACTCTTGCATCATTTTAATCAACTCCTGCATGGCTCTAGATTGAGTACGTGCAGGATGCCAAACCATACCTAATTGACGATTCATCTCAACATTTAAATCAAGCTGCTGCATATCCTGATTCAACAGAGTTTTTGGTAAAACTGACCAACCTAAACCAATCGAGACTAACATGCGAATAGACTCAAGAGGGTTATTGCTCATGGTAATTTTTGGTTTAAGTCCTTGTTTTTCAAACTCAGCTAAAGTGATTTGAGCAGTATAAGTTTGTGCAGCGGGTAATAAGCTTGGATATTCAATTAAATCTTGTAAGGTAAGATTCTTCTTTTGTGCCAGCGGATGAAAAGGGGCGGCAACAAAAACTAAAGGATCATTCCAAATTGTAATGTAGTTAAGACGCTCATCTCCTGAAGGAGGAAGCGTTAAAAATGCGAGTTCTAGATCACCAGCCAGTACTTGTTCATGAGCTTGCTCTGAATCAACAAAATGCACGTCTAAGGTAACTTGAGGAAATTGCTGAACAAAATGTTTAAGCGGTGCAGGTAAATGATGTAAACCAATATGGTGACTCGTACCGACTTTTAAGCGGCCTTGTACCTGAGTTTGTTCATGGCTCAGCGTATGGTGAATATCACCCAGCTCATTTAACCAGTTTTTAACTTTAGGAAGTAATGAATGTGCAGCATGAGTTGCCTGAACACCACGCCCTGCAGATTCAAATAGTTTTACGCCAAAATATTCTTCTAAACTGTGAATTCGTTTGGTAACGGCAGGTTGAGTAATAAATAACTGATCTGCTGCCACAGAGATAGACCCTGTTTCCATAACTTTTACAAAAGCTTCAAAGGCTGCAAGATTCATAATACAACTCAACTTGGAATAGAAAAATCGAGGGGCTAAAGTTGCCGAGCCAAAATCGTATCATGCTTGCAGCAAAACGAGTGAGAAAGTTATGAATTACCGCACTAATCTTAGCCTAAGCTGTTGTTTCTTTTTCAGCTAAGGCTGATATGCGGCGATCTTTAGCAGCCCAAACTTTTTCATGGAAGAAAAAAGCAAAAGCTTGTACGGTTGGTTCAAGCATACTTAATGTTAAAGCCATCCAGATATTACCTGTTACAAAGTATGCGACTAGCATTGCGACAGTAATATGCATAATGTAATAGCTTAAGGTTTTCTTTAAGGTACGTTGATTATTTATAACGAATTTTTGGATATTAGCCATGATCATTCTCTTTAGCCACTTTAGATATTTTTAGTATAGGCATTAGAGTATAAGATTAAAAATTGATTATGCAAATGATAATCATTAACAAAAACGATTTATTAAATTTGATGCACCTTATGGAAATTATAATTTATTCCAAAAAGTTTTCTAATTTATAAAAATGATAAATTAGATTTATGTGAAACTCTGGCTATAATCGAATAAAGATCAGAATTACCCAGTCCAATGGAGCAAGACGACATGGCAGGCAAAACTTTATATGACAAATTGTGGGATGACCACGTTGTTTCACAGCGCGATGATGGCTCATGTTTACTATACATTGACCGTCATTTATTGCATGAAGTGACAAGTCCACAAGCATTTGAAGGTTTGCAACTTGCGGATCGTCAACCATGGCGTTTAAGTGCAAACGTTGCTACACCGGACCACAATGTTCCAACATCTAAAAAGGAACGTGACCAAGGCATCGCTGGTATTGAAGATGATACATCTCGTATTCAAGTTCAAACCTTAGATGACAACTGTAAAGCCTTTAATATTGTTGAATTTAGTATTAATGATATTCGTCAGGGGATTGTGCATGTAGTTGGACCTGAACAGGGCTTAACCTTACCAGGTATGACGGTGGTATGTGGTGACTCACATACAGCGACTCACGGTGCTTTTGGTTGCTTGGCGCACGGTATTGGAACATCTGAAGTTGAACATGTGTTAGCAACACAATGCTTGATTCAGAAAAAATCTAAAAACATGTTGGTTCGTGTAGATGGCGTATTGGGTAAAGGCGTAACACCAAAAGATGTGGTGTTAGCCATTATCGGTAAAATTGGTACTGCTGGTGGTACAGGTTATGCAATCGAGTTCGGTGGTCAAGTTTTCCGTGATATGTCGATTGAAGGCCGTATGACGGTATGTAACATGGCGATTGAAGCAGGTGCGCGTGTCGGTATGGTGGCTGTTGATGACAAAACCATTGAATACGTGAAAGGCCGTAGCTACGCACCAAAAGGCGAGCAATGGGAACAAGCAGTTGCTTACTGGAACACCTTGCATTCAGATGAAGATGCTGTGTTTGATGCTGTAGTTGAGTTAAATGGCGCAGAAATCGAACCACAAGTATCTTGGGGAACTTCACCTGAGATGGTTATTCCAGTTACTGAAGCTGTGCCAACTTTAGAACAAGCGAAAGATGACGTTCAACGTAATGACTGGACACGTGCTTATCAATATATGGGTTTAAATGCAGGTCAGGCATTAGCTGATATTCAGCTTGATCGTGTCTTTATTGGTTCTTGTACGAACTCTCGTATTGAAGACATCCGTGCTGCGGCTGAGGTGGTTAAGGGACGTAAAGTGGCATCTACCATTAAACAAGCCATGATTGTTCCGGGTTCTGGTTTAGTTAAGCAACAGGCTGAAAAAGAAGGCTTGGATAAAATCTTCTTGGAAGCTGGCTTTGAATGGCGTGAGCCGGGTTGTTCAATGTGTTTAGCAATGAATGCAGACAAGTTACAACCAGGTGAACATTGTGCATCGACGTCTAACCGTAACTTTGAAGGCCGTCAAGGCAATGGTGGTCGTACTCACTTGGTGAGCCCAGCAATGGCGGCAGCGGCTGCAATCGCTGGTCACTTCGTTGATGTTCGTTCATTTTAATTCGGTCTGGAGCAAACCATGAAAGCTTATACAGTTGAACAAGGTATCGTTGCACCATTAGATCGTGCCAATGTTGATACAGATTTAATTATTCCAAAACAGTTTTTAAAGTCGATTAAGCGCACTGGTTTTGGCGACAACTTATTTGATGAACTTCGTTATTTAGATGAAGGTTATCCGGGGCAAGACAATTCAGTACGTCCAAAAAATCCGGACTTTGTTTTAAACCAGCCTCGTTATCAAGGAGCAACTGTTTTAATTGCTCGTACTAACTTTGGTTGTGGTTCAAGTCGTGAGCATGCGCCTTGGGCATTAAATGAATATGGATTCCGTACCGTTATTGCACCAAGCTTTGCTGATATTTTCTTTAATAACTGTTTTAAAAATGGCATGTTACCTGTCATTTTGCCAGAAGAAACAGTTGAACAGTTATTTAAAGAATGTGCTGCTAATGAGGGATATCAATTAACAATTGATTTAGCAGCTCAAGAAGTACGTACGCCAACAGGTGAAGCGTTTAAATTTGAAGTTGATCCGTTTCGTAAGCACTGCTTGTTAAATGGATTGGATGATATTGGTTTAACTCTTCAAAATGCGGACGCAATTCGCGCTTATGAAGAAAAAACTAAACAAGTTCGTCCTTGGGTATTCCAAGAGTTGAATTAACCTTTCGGTACATTTTAAACATAGCCATGGCGTAGCGTTCAAACTCTTGCTAACATGCTAAAGCATAAAAACACCTTAGAATTATGCACTAGATGAGGATTGGGCTTGAACAATGAAGAGGAACGTTACTCATAGCTTTTTGTTGAGCCTGTGCGCAATAACACTCAGTGCTTGTCAAAGCACTTACAATGTAGTGGATACTGTCCGCATTAAGCAGGCTGAACAAGAAAATTTGGGGCAGAATGCAGCAATATATTGTTCGGGCGCGAAGAGTTGTGAATTTGAACGACTAAATGATATTACTGTAGTGGATGCGCAAACACGAAGAATTAGTAATCAGGCAATTCATCAAGGGATTGTGAGATTACAAGGTTCAGTGCTTAGCCAAACTAACAGCTTATATTTATCAGTGCCTGCTAAACAATATGAAGTGGTGATTCGTTTCTATCCGATCTCTCCGGATCGTGCAGAAACATTTCATGTGATTCACCAGTTTAATGCTAACCATCGCTATACATTTAAAATGTACCGAGACAAATCTAACCGTTCGGGTAGTTTGCTGAATGTTTCTGTACCAGATCCATTATGTGTCGATTTAGAACAAGATGGGCATGTCATTCGCCGTTTTTGTCGACCATTTGATGTTACAACAGGACTAGGTGAATTCCTTGAGCAGAAAAAACTAACACCGCGGTAGTTGTAGCACTGCTTGTCTTTGGAAAATGGAAAAAGTTCATGTCTAAACAGATTTTAATTTTAGCTGGTGATGGTATTGGTCCTGAAATTGTTGGGGCGGCAGAAAAAGTATTAAATACAGTAAATGAAAAATTTAATTTATCGTTAACTTGGGAACATGGCTTATTAGGCGGCGCGGCAATTGATGCGCATGGTGAACCGTACCCAGCAGTAACAAGTGAACAAGCAAAAAAAGCTGATGCAATTTTATTAGGTGCGGTAGGCGGACCAAAATGGGACACCATTGAGCGTTCTATTCGCCCTGAACGTGGTCTTTTAAAAATTCGTAGTGAACTTAACTTGTTTGCTAACTTGCGCCCAGCGATTTTATATCCGCAATTAGCAGATGCTTCGAGCTTAAAGCCTGAAATTGTTGCTGGCTTAGATATTTTAATTGTTCGTGAATTGACTGGCGGTATCTATTTCGGTCAGCCACGTGGTATCCGTGAACTCGAAAACGGTGAAAAGCAAGGTTATAACACCGACGTTTATTCTGAAAGCGAAATTAAGCGTATTGCAAAAGTAGCTTTTGAACTTGCAGGCTTACGTGGTGGAAAGGTTTGTTCTGTAGATAAAGCTAACGTTTTGGAAGTTACAGAGCTTTGGAAGCAAACAGTTACTGATTTACAGCAAGCAAATTATTCAAATATTCAGCTTTCACATATGTATGTTGATAACGCTGCAATGCAACTTGTACGTGCACCGAAACAGTTTGACGTGATCGTAACGGGTAACTTGTTTGGCGACATCTTATCTGATGAAGCAGCAATGCTTACAGGTTCAATCGGCATGTTGCCATCGGCTTCGTTAGATGAAAATGGCAAAGGTATGTATGAGCCTTGCCATGGTTCTGCACCTGATATCGCGGGTCAAAATGTGGCAAACCCATTAGCAACTATTCTTTCAGTTGCAATGATGCTTCGCTACACATTCCGTGAAGAAGCTGCTGCAAAAGCAATTGAAGATGCAGTAGGTCAAGTGCTTGATCAAGGTTTGCGTACAGCAGATATTATGTCTGAAGGTATGACAAAAGTAGGTACGGCTGAAATGGGTGAGGCTGTTGTAGCTGCTCTTGCTTAAAAGCTTATTATAAAAAAACGCAGCGTG
>NZ_GG753602.1:247552-363487 GCF_000163635.1 Acinetobacter sp. SH024
TTGAGCTGCGTTTTTTTGTGCTGATGTTTTAACAGGCTTTACCTTCATATTGAATTGACTCGGCAATGTCATTTTTAAGCTGGAAAATCACTTTGCAATTGAAATTAATATCATAAGAATTACCGCTCAGATTTCCTGATTGGACAGGAATAGAGCTTCCTCTCATATCAACATTACTCACCATCGGAATTGGAATGCTTAAAGGACGCAAAATCGTATAGATGAGCTGATTGGATGTTTTTTGCGGTGTATTGGCGACTTGAAAACCAAGACTAGGTAGATTGATATCTTGTTGAATGGTCGCAGAGGATTTACCTAAAAAGCCTTTTAAATATTCCTGTAAATCTACGGATTGACGTGGGTGGCTAGCACAACCGTTAAGACAAATAATGATGAAAGATAATAAGCCAATTTGGCAGCGGGTATATATGTTCATTTTTCTCACTATATGAAATTATATTTATTATTAAAGAACAATAGGTTGTATTTACAAGCTTGTAAAGCAAAAAAGGAGGATTAAGATAAATGGAGAATAAGTTTATTTAGAGATTCATACTAATATTCAAAAGGCTTTATAATTATTTTGTAAAAAACTTAAGGAAAACATGATGAAAAAAATATTTTTTGCATTTTTATGCAGCTTTGGCGTGACTTCAGTCTATGCAGATAACTGTGATAGTGCCCGCAATACTTACGATGATATTTACTGTACAAATAAAATTTATGCGAGTGCTGATGCTGATCTGAATAAGAATTATCAAGCACTGCGAGTAAAGTTAAACACCGCGCAGAAAAATATTCTTAAGAAGTCTCAGCTTGCATGGATACGTCAACGTGATGCCGAGTGTACAGATTCAAATAGGAATAGTGTAGACGTGCAATGTCGTTTACAGACAACGCAAGAAAGAAACCATTGGCTGCAAGAAAGATTGCGTGAATGCCAAACGGTGGGATGTAAAACCAGTCGCTTAAGTGAATAAATAACGCAATAAAAAAGCCACATCATAAAGTGGCTTTTTTGCATTCACTAATTAGCGAGCACGGTACGTAATACGACCTTTAGTTAAGTCATATGGAGTCATTTCGACTTTTACACTGTCGCCAGTAAGAATACGAATATAGTGTTTACGCATTTTACCAGAAATGTGTGCAATAACTTCGTGACCGTTTTCAAGACGTACACGGAACATCGTATTAGGAAGCGTTTCGGTGACAACGCCTTCGAACTCAATGAGTTCCTCTTTATTGGCCATAGCCTACCTGATGATCAAATTGGAAAGGCGCAAATTATAGTCAATTTTTTTAAAAAAAACAAGATAGACACACTTCTGCTAAAGCATCTGGTTAAAGTATGACTAATAAAAAAAGATGTAATTTTTTTCACAAAAGAAGTGTAATTCTGTTGTCAGTTTGGTCAATCAACGCTAATCTAAAATCATAGTTATTAGGGACTGTTAATTGCATAAAGGTCAACAGCCCTAAATATCAATGAAGTATCTACATGGAAGGGCACTGCGTGGGTCAGCTAACAGATGCATCAGTTGTATTACGCTTTGGCTACCAAGCGATTCGTCGTGCGGGTTTGCCAACAGAAGAAATATTAACCAAAGCGGGAGTTGCTTTAAATCAGGTCGATACCAATGCACGTACACCGTTAAGTGCACAGTACGCCTTTTGGACTGCCGCTCAGGAAGTCAGTAAAGATCCAGACATCGGTCTGCATTTAGGTGAACATTTGCCTTTGTATCGAGGGCAGGTGATTGAACATCTATTTATTAGTAGTGAAACCTTTGGTGAAGGCTTAAAACGAGCCTTAGCTTATCAACGACTGATTAGTGATGCATTTGATGCAAAACTAGTCGTTGAAGAAGGACGTTGTTATTTAACCAATGGCGAACAGATTGGTGCTGACAATCTCGTCAATCGTCATTTCTCTGAATGTGCGATTTCGGGCGTGCTTAGATTTTTTAAGTTCATTACTGAAGGACAATTTCATCCTATCTTCATCGATTTTAATTTTAGCGAAGGAGCTTCTGAGGATGAATATTTCCGTGTATTTGGCTGCCCAGTTAGCTTAGGTCAGAAAGAGACACGTTTATATTTTGACCCAGCTATTTTAGATTTTCAGCTTTGGCAGGCAGAGCCTGAGTTATTGCAATTGCATGAGCAGCTCGCAATTGAGAAATTGCAGGAATTGGCCCGCTATGATTTAGTGGGTGAGGTTCGTCGTGCGATTGGTTCGACACTTGAAAGTGGAGAAACAACTTTAGAGACGGTTGCTGCTCAGTTGAATATTACGCCGCGTCGTTTACGTACTCAGCTCAGTGAGGCAAATACCAGTTTTCAACAAATACTTTCTGACTATCGTTGTCGTTTGGCTAAAAAGCTTTTGGCAAATACCAATGAGAGTGTTGAACGTATTGTGTATTTAACTGGTTTCTCTGAACCAAGTACGTTCTATCGTGCATTTAAGCGTTGGACGAATGAAACACCTGTGGAATACCGTAAGCGTAAGCAGCATCGCTAGATAAGTATATGTAAAGTTGGCTAAGCTTACTCAGGTAAGTTTAGCCAATGTGGTCCAAGTGGTGGCTGCGGCAAATCAAACTGCTCAGGATAATTACAATGAATAAAATAAAGGCCATCGGGTGGGGCGGTTACCCCAGCTGCCTTACGATCCTGCGCCGCAAACATTGCATCGATATGATCAATCTCATACATACCTTGACCAATTTCGAGTAAGCAACCGACAATATTACGCACCATATGATGTAAAAAACCATCTGCTTGAATATCTAAAACTAAATAGCGTCCATGTTCAAATAAACGGCAATGTTTTACATGTCGAACAGGCTGGTTTGATTGGCATGCTGCTGCGCGGAAAGTTTCAAAGTTATGCGTTCCTTCGAACTTACTAGCAGCTTTAATCATCTTTTGCACGTCTAGCTTTTGGTAAATGTACGTAACTTGCTTGTGTAATAGTGCTGGGCGATGCGGTGCGTTATAGATGATATAGCGGTAACGTCGAGCAGTCGCTTTAAAGCGGGCATGAAAATTTTCATCCATCAGTTTAATCCACTGAATGGAAATATCTTTAGGTAGTTGACTATTTGCCCCTCTTAACCACCCCGTTTCTGGACGAATAGCGTTCGTGTCAAAGTGCGCCACCATATTTGTTGCATGTACTCCCGCATCAGTACGACCCGCACCGTGAAGTACAATGGGCTCATCTGCAATTTTACTCAGTACACGCTCGATCGTTTCCTGAACGCTGGCAACGCCTGGCTGTTGTGTTTGCCAACCTCGGTATTGAACTCCGCTAAATTCAATACCGACCGCATAACGTTGCATAGCTTTACCTCTATTTAATGCTAATTTTCATTCCAATGGCTGAGCCATTGTTCTGGGCTTGGGTATTTTAAATAGATTTGAAGTGCTTTTGCATAGAGATCTGCATGGCTATGAGCATCACTGATGACAATTTTTGCAGTTTTGGCCCATGCACTAATCGCATAACGTTGATCAATACCACCGAATGTCACCTGAGTGGTAAGAATTGGAACACAGCCACGTGCGTAAAGCTCATCTAATGTTGCGAGTAATTCTTGGTTTACTGCAATATTGCCAGTACCAAAACCTTGTAACACTAAAAAGTGTGGTGGGGCTGAAAGTAAGTGACGTAATTGTTGTACTAAGTGCTGTGTTGCAATGGGTTGCATCATCCAGTTTAAAATCTGGAAGGAAGCAGCTCGTTCAATTTGGGCATCTTGTACGATCAATTCATTTTGCTGAGGCGTAAACTCAGCTTCACTATTTAACCCTGAAAATGCATCGAGTTCAGTCGTATGCGTTTTTAATGCAGTTTGCGCGTGGAATACTTGATGGTGGAATGCGAGATAAGCACCCACAGGTAAAGCAATCACTTGTTCTAATGCAAGATATAAGTTCTCAATTGCATCAGTAAATTCACGGGTGTTATCGCCTTGAATATTGAGTAACGGGTATTGGCTACCGGTAATCACAATATGACAGCTTTGGCCCAAAAAGCGGGCTAGGGTCGCAGCCGCATAACTGAGCGTGTCTGTACCATGAATAACAACGAAATGCTGATAACCTTCAAGTTGTAGTTGTTGTATACGTTGAATCAGGCGTAACCAATCAGGTGCCGTGCATGCACTGCTATCAACAATATTGGGTGCAGCAAAGCAGTCAACTGTTAAGTGTGGGGGAATCACTTTTTCAAGTTGAGGTAAGAATTGCTCATAAGGCATAGGAGCTAGAGGTTCACCAATGCAACCAAAAGTACCACCCATATAAAATAAGGCTATTTTTTTCATATTTTTGCAGGCATAAAAAAGCAGTCATCTCTGACTGCTTATGGTAAATCGAACAGTTCTAAGAAGCTATGCGATTAAGTAAGTTTTTCGCGCGTTGTTGTTGTTCTGTGTTGAATTTTTGCTCATTGCTTGCCAATAAGGCTTGAGCTGCTGGGTAGGCTCCTAACTTGATGTATTGCTCAGCTAGTTTTAGATCAAGTTCATTTTCATCTAACTGTTTTAATTCTGGAAAAGCTTCTACAAGGGGATCTTTGGTTTGATCTGGGGTAGTTTTTTCACGTACTAAGTCTACAAGGTTTTGAGTTTCAATCTCTGGTGCTGTAACTAATGCAGGCTCGTCTAGCGAAAACTCAAGAGGTGCGATTGAATTCGAGTCTAATGGCGCTTGTTCTACCAATTTAAGCTCATCTAATGATGAGATCTGTTCATTAGGTTTTACTTCTGGATCTTCATGGGTTAATTCAAGATTAAAATCCAAAGCATTGGTGTTCTCTTGAGCTGCTGGTGCCGCTATTGTCTGGTTTTTTTCCTCAGATTCATGCAGAGGTGCCAAGTCAAAAGAAAACTCTAGGTCAGCTAGCTCATTTGTTTCTTGAGATGGCGATAACTCTGATTTCTGTGTTGGTTGGCTGGTACTTTCGGTAGTCGTGGTTTGCTCAAATGAAAAGTTAAACTCTAAAGGTTCAACTTCAACAGCAGGTTCTTGCTTTACAGGGGTATAGTCTTGCTGCAATTCATCAAAAAAAGAAGTTTCAGAAGAACTTGTTGTTAATTGGTCAAACTGAGCTGTTGCATCAGATGTATTTTTTGGCTCTTGGTATGTTTGAGCTTGAGGAAAATCGATCGCATCTGGTTGTCTTGATGACTCATATTCTTTTTGTCTGGCTTCTGCTTGAATGGTTATTTCATTGAGCGCTAAGCTACGAATATGGCTAATCAGTTGAGTTATTGCAAACTCATCTTTTTGTGCAATATGAATCTCAAGTAGCAATAAATAAAGTTCATGTTGCGTATTATCTTTTTTGAGCGCCTGATTGACTTGAGCTTCAGCGGCTGAGAATTGTTTTTCTTGAATAAGTAGCTGAATCTTCTGACGAACAGCGTCTGGAACAGGACTGCTTTGTGGAGTAGAGGGAATAGATTCTTCAACTACATTTACTTTAGTTTTTTCACGCGAGTTTTTACTTGATTTAGAGTTCGCTTTTTTATTGGTTTTTCTATTTATTGTTTTAGGGGAATTCGACTCTTGCTTTTGGCTATTTTCGCGTTTTTTTAAAATGACAGCGACCACGAGCAATATGATGAATGGAATCACATATAACATTACTTTCCCCTTAAAAAATAAATATTTGCAATATAAAGCGAGCTGACTCTGGTTTTAACTTAATGCTTTTGCTTATGAGTCTGTTGCTGTGCTTGTAACTGCTGTTGTAACTCTGCCAAACGTGCATTCAGAAGTTGAATACGTTGGTCTTTTAAACGTAAAGTTTGATTTAGTTTGGTTACATTCCTTTGTAATGTAACGGTTTTTTCTCTTGTTGTCATAACTTTTACTGCTAACTCAGTATTGTTTTGACTTTGTTGTGTGCTCTTTTTAGCACTTCCATGTGTAGAATTTTGACTGTTTTCAGCCACAATACTCATTTCGGCTTGTTGTAAACGGTATTTTGCTTTGCCAGAAGTTGATTTTGCAGTATGTGCGATATCTGTTTTTGACTTGTTTTGATGAGGTTTAGCTGCAGGAGAGTGAGCTAGGTTAAGTGCGATTCCCTGACGCAAACGATTTACATCACCTTGAATAAAAGCATGTCGGTTTTGTGTTTGAATATCATGCATGACTTTCGCAACAGGTTGTTTTGTTTTCGCGGCAATACGATTAGCAATGCTCCATAAAGACTCATTTCGCTGTACCACATATTTACCTGATGATGCTGGTCCTTTGTAGGAACTTAACGATTGTTTCTTCGCAGGATTTTGGTTAAGCGCTTTTTGAGATACAGATTTCTTTTGCGCTGTTAGATTTTTGACCGGAGTTTTTGGTGAATTATTTGTAGCTGTCTTAGCGCTGGTTGGTTTAATTTCTGTCTGATCTGGAGTAGTAACTGTTGTAACTTGTTGAGCAACCTGAGTAGAAGGATTTGCACTAAGTGTATTGGATGAATTTGTGTTTATTGCTGGAGCAGTTCCAACGTTAATACTAAGACTGTGTTCACCATTTGAATTATTTGTAGTTGAGGCCGAAGTTGGTGATGCATATCTAGTACTTTCTGGCAGATTTAGAGCAATGTCTTTTTCATTGACAATAAACTGAGGTGACAAAGTACTTTCGTTATTTTCAGTCTTTTTTATAGAAGAAGGCTTAATTACGGTTTTGATATGCTGCAAACGTGTGGCAGAACCTTCACTAATTTTTACTACAATATTTAGTTCAGGATCAATCACAGGGCGAGATGAGGTAATTACAATAACCCCTGAGCCTTGACCGTTTTGGCGTGTATAAAAATTAAGATTTCCGGGCGGCTGATGAGTTACGCCTAACGCGCTTAAATCTTCAGGAGTCGCTAGACTGACTTGTAGATTAGCGTTGGGGTCAGCTTGTTGAAAATTCATTTCGGCATATAACAAATCGCCAGGTGCGGACTGAATTTGTATAGGGTCTAATGTAATCGCATAAATAGAAGGCGAAGACATAATGGTGAAAATGGCAATTTTTAATTTGTTATAAACAGTCATCTCAATCCATGACCTAATAAGTCGTAAAGTCATTCAAAATTATACAATAATGAAATGTAAATAAATTGTAAAATTTTCACAAACCAGTTACGAAAAAGCCGATCTAATGTGATCGGCTTTTTATTTTGACTGAATAATTCAAATCAAATTATGAGCTTTTGTATTCAACTAAAATACGTAACATGCGACGTAAAGGCTCAGCAGCACCCCAAAGTAACTGGTCACCGACTGTAAATGCACCTAGATACTCTTTACCCATGTTGAGTTTACGTAGACGACCTACAGGCACAGTTAAGGTACCAGTTACAGCAACAGGTGTAAGGTCAGTCATAGACGCTTCACGAGTGTTTGGTACAACTTTCGCCCATTGGCTTGAAGTACGAATCATATCTTCGATTTCATCAAGCGGCACATCTTTTTTCAACTTGATAGTAAGCGCCTGAGAGTGGCAACGCATCGCACCAATACGGACACAGTGGCCGTCGATAGGAACAATTTGTGAGTTACCCAAGATCTTGTTGGTTTCAACCTGACCTTTCCACTCTTCTTTTGATTGACCGTTTTCAAGTTGCTTATCAATGTAAGGAATTAATGAACCCGCTAATGGCACACCAAAGTTAGCAGATGGGAAACCTTCACCACGTTGTAACTCAGCAACTTGACGATCAATATCCAAAATTGCAGATTTAGGATCATCTAACAATGTTTTGGTATTGTTATATAAGTAGCCCATACCAGTAATTAGCTCACGCATGTTTTGTGCGCCAGCACCTGATGCTGCTTGATAAGTCATAGCAGTCATCCACTCCACCAAATTATTTTGGAAAAGTGAACCTACACCCATCAACATAAGCGATACTGTACAGTTACCACCTACGAAAGTTTTGGTGCCGTTAACCAAGCCGTCTTTAATAACGTTAAGGTTTACTGGGTCAAGAACGATGATCGCATCATCTGACATACGTAAAGTTGAAGCTGCGTCAATCCAGTAGCCATCCCAACCAGTCGCTTTTAACTGTGGGAAAACTTCAGACGTATAGTCACCACCTTGACAGGTAATAATGACATCCATTTGCTTCAGACTATTAATGTCTGTAGCTTCCATAAGTGCTGGGGCAGTCTTACCACCAAATGAAGGAGCTTCACCACCTGCATTACTGGTAGAGAAATAAAATGGCTCAATATGAGCAAAATCATTCTCTTCAACCATACGTTGCATAAGGACGGAACCGACCATCCCGCGCCAACCGACCAGACCTACTTTCATGTCATTTTGCCTCGGTGCGTTAAAATTATTAGGGGGAGTTGAGTGTATCAAAAGTGTCCACAACTGCAAGCGTTACAGAAACAAAACACCATCTTTATTGAGTAGAATATCTTGTTTATGTTACATACAAAATTGATAAAGATGACAAAAACTTTAAAAAACAAATCATCTTAAAAGAGAAAATTCAATGATTTATATCGAAGTTCTAGCTGGTCTGGTGATTTGGTTAAGTTTCTGGTCACTTATTCCTCGTGATGAGTGGTGGTTTCGTGGTGCCGATTTTCCTAGGTTGCAGATTCTATTTGTTGGTCTTTTAGCTTTTATAGGAATGCTGTTTTGGCCAACCGAATGGAATCTCTGGCGTGAAGTCGTGCTGGCTGCGCTCATTGCTGCCATTGCCTATCAGCTTAAAATGATTTTGCCCTATACCTTGTTTTGGAAAAAACAGGTTAAACAGGTGAAGACGTCTCAATTAGATCCACAAAAGCAGATTTCATTAATCGTATCGAATGTGCTCACTCCTAATGATAAGTATCATTTATTGCTTGAACAGATCAGGACATTAAAACCAGATTTACTACTTACATTGGAAAGCGATACGACATGGGAAAATGCTTTAAGAGAAATCGAAGGTGACTATCCTTATCGTGTTCCTGTGCCTTTAGATAACCTCTACGGCATGCATTTATATAGCCGTCTACCTTTATCGAATACTGAAGTTAAATTTATTCTCAGTGATGAAATTCCCTCCATTCATACAACTGTGACTTTAAGGTCTGGTATGCCAGTTCAACTCTATTGTTTGCATCCGAAGCCACCGAGTCCAACTGAGGCGAAGGATTCGACTTTACGAGATGCTGAACTTTTAATTGTGGGCGACCAAATTAAAGATCTAGATGAAAGCTGTATTGTGATGGGAGATTTAAACGATGTAGCATGGTCACGTACTACACGGTTATTTCAACGAATTAGTGGATTGCTTGACCCGCGTGTTGGGCGACATTTCATTAATACTTTTCATGCAGATTATCCATTGTTGCGTTGGTCTTTAGACCATATTTTCCATAGTACCGATTTCGGGTTGGTGAAAATGCAACGTTTACCTCATGTTGGATCTGATCATTTTCCTGTCTATGTGGTTTTGCAGACTGGTCGAATATTTGATCATATTCAAGAGGAACTGGAACAAACTCAAGATGATGAAGAAGAGGCACAAAGAGCCATCCAAGAAGGAATTGCAAAGGCTGAGGCTGAAGAAAAAATGGTGACTGATAAAATTGCACAGCCTTATAAATAGAAAGAATATAAAAAGCGATGTAAGCAATATCGTACAAAGATTTGAGTCTAGGGCGAATAGGCAGAGGGTTATAAAAACCTTATTCTACATTCATCGGCACATGGAACCGGGAATGGATAGTCCCACGTAAGGATACACAACGCTGATATGGAATAGCATCACGGATCAGATGTTGGAACGGAAACGATAAAAATAATTATTAACCTGAAAGCACAACCTCATTTACCCGAGTTTTGCAGGACGCAGAACTCGGGTTGATATTTTTATATACCTTATAAAATTTATTGCAAATCACATAAATATTTCCAAGATTATCTTATTTTTAAAATCTATTTAATTCGCGTTAAGCCTCCATACGTTTTCATATACATCTGCGCAATTTTTAGTGAAAAAAGATATAAAAATTTTTTTATCTAAGTTTTTGTTTTTATAGATTATTAAGGGATAAATATAGGCTTTGATTTATTTAAAGATAAATTGGGGTTGTTTAATTAATAAATCTCAATAGAATGTGCCGATCGTTGACATGTTGGATCGTCAACAGGCATTGTTTTTTTACTTCGCCGGATCGGCGGGTTGTGATTTGTTTGTACATTTAAATTTCTGTTTGGAAATTAGTGTGCATGTTGAGGTTTCACTCTTAGTTAGTGTTCTTCTCCCTCTCATATTTGATACTTTGCGGTGCATAAGGATTGTCTTATGAAGAATTTTAAATTTAGCCTTGCTTGGCAAATTTTAATTGCTTTAATCCTAGGGATAGTTGTCGGGGCTGTTTTACATAACCAGCCTGAAATCAAAGACAGTATTGTGAATAATGTTCTTACCCCACTTGGTAAGATCTTTATTAGCCTGATTAAAATGATTGTTATTCCAATCGTTTTCTCTACCTTGATTTTAGGTATTGCAGGTGTTGGCAGTACGAAAAGTTTAGGGCGACTTGGTTTTAAAACCATTCTCTATTTTGAAATTATTACGACTATTGCTATTTTAGTTGGCTTGGTTGCGGCAAATATTTTCCAACCAGGTGCTGGTGTAGATAAAGCGATGTTAGTGACGACTGATATTTCGCAATATCAGCATACAGCTCAAGAAGTTGGTTCTCAGTCACATGGATTGGTACAGACAATTTTGTCCATGATTCCAACCAATATTGTTAACTCTATGGCACACGGCGAAATGTTGCCTGTGATTTTCTTTGCTGTGTTGTTTGGTATTGGTCTGTCTTCATTGCCAGCAACCACTAAAGACCCATTGTTAAATGTTTTTCATGCAGTTTCAGAAACGATGTTCCGCGTAACGCACATCATCATGAAATATGCACCTGTGGGTGTGTTTGGTTTAATCGCAGTGACTGTTGCTAACTTTGGTTTTACTTCACTCATTCCATTAGCTAAATTGGTAGTGTTGGTTTATGCCGCTATCTTTTTCTTTGCTTTTGTGGTTTTGGGTATTACCGCAAAAATGTTTGGAATCAACATCTTTATCTTGTTTAAGATTTTAAAAGATGAATTGATTTTAGCATTCTCAACAGCAAGCTCGGAAACGGTTTTACCACGTATTATGCAAAAAATGGAAGCTTACGGTGCGCCAAAAGCAATTTCCAGCTTTGTGATTCCAACAGGTTATTCATTTAACCTTGATGGTTCTACACTTTACCAAAGTATCGCAGCAATTTTTATTGCACAGCTTTATGGTATAGATATGTCGATCGGTCAACAGGTAATCTTGGTTATTACTTTGATGATTACTTCTAAAGGTATTGCTGGTGTTCCTGGCGTATCATTTGTTGTCCTATTAGCAACTTTACATACTGTTGGTATCCCGCTTGAAGGCTTAGCATTTATTGCTGGTGTTGACCGTATTATGGATATGGCTCGTACTGCGTTGAACGTTGTTGGTAACGCACTTGCTGTACTTGTAATCAGTAAATGGGAAAAACAATACGACTCTGAAAAAGCTGCCGCTTATGAAGCAACATTTAAATAAGATAGCTTTCTTTTAGTTGTAAAAAACCCGCGAATATCGCGGGTTTTTTATTGGGTTATTTCAAAACGCGTTGGTAAAGTTCTAGTGTTTGATCACACATATCTTTTAAGCTAAACATAGTGACAGGAGCAACGATTTGAGGTTGTTCAATATGTTTTTTTACAGTCTCAATTAAGGCTTTTTCATTTTCTGCTTCAACAAGACCTTTTGGGTATACATTCGATAAAATCTCGGCAACACCGCCACGGTTCCAGCCAATTACAGGTGTACCTACTGAAAGGGCTTCTAAGGCTGTTCTACCGAATGTTTCTGCTTGGTTGGATAGAGAGAGCACAATATCGCTAAAAGCGAGCCATTCGCGAATATCTGAGCGATGGCCTACGAAGGTAATTTTATCTGCGAGTCCTTTGCTTTGAATGGTACTTTGTAATTCGCTTAAGTAGGCTTGCTTTTTTGCATCAGCACCACCGACAACAACCGCATGTAGCTGAGGATATTGCGACTGAAGTTGTTGCATCAGTTCAATTAAACTTTCATGCCCCTTTAAGCGTGTAATACGACCAGGTAAGCAAAGTAAAAACTTATTTTCAAGCTCAGGAAAGTCATTAAAAACTTGGTTAAACCATTGTGCTGAGGGCTGGTAATTATGTGGAAAAGCTGTTGGGTCAATGCCCCGATAAATTCGCACAATATCTTGCGGTGGACAGTTTTTATAATGGTCAGTGATGTATTTAACCACGCTGTCAGAAACAGCAATCACTTTTTCAGCTTGAGTCATAATCGCACTATAACGATTAACCGAATAGAAACCATGTACAGTGCTAATGAGGTGAGGCCGTTTATTTGCTGGTATTTTTCTCAAAGCGAAGTGAGTAAGCCAAGCTGGTACACGAGAGCGCACATGAACAATATCGGGTTGATGCTGTTCAATCAGCCGGCGTAAAGGACGAATTTGCCACAAGCTTGAAAGTGATTTTTTATGAATTGGTAGCGTTAAGTGAATAGAACCTTCAGCTTCAAGTTGAGACACTAATCGTCCGCCATTAGACACAACCATAGATTGATGGCCCTGTGCAACAAGTGCGCGTGCAATTTCTAGCGTGCCGCGTTCTACGCCACCGCTATTAAGTTCTGGGAGAAGTTGCATCACTTTCATTGTTTTTTGCCTTATACATTCATAAAAGATGGACCATCCATAGATACATCATTTCAAACTAAATCATTATCCGGAATTTACTATCGTGCTAGCGACATGGATGTCGCTGTTTCGCTGTGTTACAAGGAAGTAACATCAGCGGAACAAAGGATTTTTGCTTGCTTTTTATCCTTGAAAAGTAAGGTCTGCCTATTCGATAGTATTTGAATTTCACTTTAAATTGAGGCAGTGCCTACTATCAATTTAAAATTATTATAGCTTTATCTTAATAGATCTCTTCATATCCCTCAGGACGTGTCTTAAAACGACGATGGAACCACATATATTGAGTTGGTGCAATGCGAAGCTGATTTTCAATAATTTTATTAACTCGAGTTGCATCATCGACTTCATCTTCACTTGGCATATTGTCTACCGCAGGTTCAATCAGAACATGATATTTCGGGTTCTTAATATCTCCATGGCGATAGAAATATAAAGGAACGGCGACTGCTTTTGAGATTTTTAGTAAACGACGATGAGCAGTTACTGTGGCCGCTGGCACACCAAAGAAGGGTGCCATCACCCCTTGCTTGAGTCCAAAGTCTTGATCGGGGCTATACCAAATGGCATCGCCATCTTTAAGGTGACGAATTAAACCACGCATATCATCATGATCGATTTGTGCTTTATAAATGGTGCCACGGCAACGATAAATCAGCATATCGAGCAATGGATTATTTTGAGGGCGGTACACAACATCTGGTTCGAAATATTGAGCACAAACATAGCCACCCGCATCAAGAAGCGTACTATGAGTACCCAATAATAAAACGCCTTTGCCCTGAGCTTGAGCATTGGTAATGTGTTCTAAGCCTTCAATAGTGACACGGTTTTTAAACCAGTAAGGCTTATACCATGCGTTTAATGTCTCAAACACACCAAGCATCATATCTACAAAAACTTGCTTAGCTTGTTGTTGTACTTTTTCGGCTGACCATTCGGGAAAGCAGACTTCTAAATTACGAATAGTTGTTTTTCGGCGAGATTTTAAATATTTCCAAGCCAGATTTGCTAAGCCATGAGCTAGACGCCATTGGATTGCCCACGGCAAAATAGCCAAAAGCATTAAAAAAACAATGGCAATCCAAATACCCCAATATTTAGGCAATAAAAAGGACCATTGAAATTCACCGGGCGTATAAGTCTGCTTTTGGCTCATAACGATATAAAGAATTCAAAATTAAAACTGGCAAAAGTGTATCACGAACTGAATTTATCGTCGTAATACACTGTTGAATTGAGCGGTTAAGATGAGGAAGTGAAACGCGGTTATCGGCGATTTTCTAAAAGAATACGAACAGCAAGCCCAGCTAGTACCGTTCCCATAAGCCAACGTTGTATATTTGCCCAAAGGGGTTTTTGTTGAAGAAAAAGGGCAATGCCACCCGCAGAAAGCACAATCAGAGCATTTACCGAGACGCTAACAAAAATTTGAATAGTACCGAGCTGAATGGATTGCCATAAAATACTGCTTTGTTGTGGGTGAATAAACTGTGGCAATAACGATAAATACATAATCGCAATTTTAGGATTAAGTAGATTTGTAGCGAAACCCATTAAAAATAGTTTAGCTGGGGAGTCTACCGATAATTGTTTTATATCAAAAATAGGAGATGCATTGGGACGTAGTGCTTTCCATGCTAGCCAGAGTAAATAAATTGCTCCTGCAATACGAATGGTGTCGTAAGCATAAGGAACTGCAACAATAAGCGCTGTAATCCCGAAAGAAGCGCAAAGCATATAAAATACAAAGCCAACGCCAACACCGGCGAGTGAAATAAATCCCGCCGTTTTTCCTTGGCAAATTGAACGAGAAATAAGGTAAATCATGTTTGGGCCAGGGGTAAGCACCATCGCCAAGCAGATTAATCCGAATGCTAAAATTTGAGAAAGATCTAGCATGAAAAATACTCGAATATTATTATATTGGTAGATATAACATAATTATTTTTATAAGTCTTATATTCAATCAGAGCGATATTTTGAAATATTAATGCTGACTAAACTTAATCACTCATCAAGTGTTCTTTATAGATTTTTGTACTTTAAAAATTTATAGATATTCTATAAAAAGCCCCCTTAATTTAAGGAGGCTTTTTTGTTATTTAAATTGTAGAAAAGAACACAAATTAATTTCCTTTGCTCATTTGTTCAAGTTCATCCCAGCGTTCTAATTTTTCAAGTAATACCTCTTCAATTTCTGCAAGGCGTTGACTTGCTTTAGTTGCTTCATCGGCATTACTTACAAACCACGAACCATCTGCCAGCTTGTCAGAAAGCTCTGCTTGTTCAACTTCCAGTTTCTCGATTTCAGCAGGAAGTTGTTCAAGTTCACGTTGGTCTTTATAGCTTAGTTTGACCTTTTTAACGTTACTTTGTGCAGCGGCTTTTTCAGCTTCGGCTTTTGCCTGAGCTTTTTTAACATCAGACTTTTGGTCTACGACTTTATCATCTGGTCGTTGCTGTAAATAGTCTTGGTAGCCACCAATGTACTCTGCAATATTGCCTTTACCATCAAAGACCCAAGTCGATGTTACGACGTTGTCCATAAATGCACGGTCATGCGAAATAAGTAATAGGGTACCTTTATATTCAGAAAGCATCTCTTCAAGTAGCTCAAGAGTCACCATATCCAAGTCATTGGTTGGTTCGTCCATCACAATTAGATTCGACGGTTTAAGCAGTAATTTAGCAAGCAAAATACGGTTGCGCTCACCGCCAGAAAGGGCTTTTACTGGTGTACGTGCACGTTCAGGTGAAAACAAGAAATCTTGTAAATAGCTATAGATATGACGACGGTTACCATTTACATCAACGAAGTCAGAGCCTTCTGAAACGTTTGCCATTACTGTTTTTTCAAGGTCTAAGGCATTACGTAATTGATCAAAATAAGCAACTTCTAACTGAGTACCTGTCTTAACAGAACCACCGTGTTCGATTTCACCTAAAATGGCTTTAATTAACGTTGTTTTACCAACACCGTTATCGCCGACTAGACCAATACGGTCACCACGCATAACAAGCGTAGAGAAATCTTTGATAAGCGGTTTATCATCATAAGATACACTTAGGTGTTCAATATCAAATACTAATTTACCAGAGCGATTTGCTTCTTGAGTCGCCATGCTCACTTTGCCTTGTTGTGAACGACGAGCTTTTGATTCTTCACGTAAAGCTTTTAAGGCACGAACACGACCTTCATTACGCGTACGACGAGCTTTAATCCCTTGGCGAATCCAAGCTTCTTCTTCAGCTAATTTTTTATCAAATAGAGCATTTTGTTTCTCTTCTGCTTCCATTTGCTGAGCTTTAAGCTCTAAATAGCGTGAATAGTTGCCTTCGTAGCCACGTAGGATGCCACGGTCAAGTTCAACAATTCGAGTTGCAATACTGTCTACAAAAGAACGGTCATGCGAAATAAATAGTAGCGTTAAATTATTTTGATCGAGTAGAAATTTTTCTAGCCACTCAATACTTTCAACATCTAAATGGTTCGTCGGTTCGTCTAGAAGTAATACGTCTGGCTGCGTTAAAAGAGCACGAGCCAGTAAAACACGACGTTTACGACCACCTGAAAGGTCTGCCAAATCTGCGTTTGGGTCGAGTCCCATTTTACTTAACAGGGCATTGACCTTGTTTTCGAGTGCCCAGCCGTCGAGTTGGTCGAGCTTATGCTGAAGATTACCCATACGATCGCAGGCTTCCATATCTCCTAGCATACAAGCATCAGTTGCTTCATGATAAGCTCTGAGTACTTCGGCAGCTTCTCCTGCGCCATCAGCCACAATATCAGCAACCTTACCTGAATCCATTGGCACGTCTTGGGCTAACATTGAAACAGTTAAACCATTTTGAATAGAAACTTCACCAGAATCCGGTAATAGGCTTCCCTCGATCAGTTTAAGTAAAGTAGACTTACCTTCACCATTACGACCAATTAAACAGACTCGTTCGCCACGTTCTAGATTAAAGTTCGCGCCATCGAGCAGGGCAGGTCCGCCAAAAGCAAGTTGGACATCCCTTAGGGTAATATAGGCCATAATGTTTTCCAGAATCTCAAATGAGGATTTAAATGACTAAACCACCATATCATGATGATCAAGCGTCATTTTCCGCACCCATTGAAGATTTGCAAGTGCGAATTACATTTTTGGATGATTTAGTTGAACAATTAAATCAACAACTCGCTATTCAAACTCAAGAAATAGCTGATTTGAAAAAACAAATGCAATTTCTTTATCAACGTGTGGAATCTTCAGATTTATCAGAAGGCATTGCACCTTTTGATCCATTAACGAATAAACCTCCCCACTATTAATAAAAAGGCAAGTTCGATACTTGCCTTTTTATTTGGGAATATTTTCAATTTTGTTTAAAAACCTTGTAAGACGATCTTACCTTTTGTTGTACCACTTTCAATTTGCTGATGAACTCGTTTTAAATTTTCAGCATTAATTGGACTTATAACCTCGGTTACGGTTGTCTTAATTTTTCCTTCGTCAACCAGCTTGCTGACTTCATTTAATAGTTCACTTTGTTTTGCCATATCTTCAGTCTGGAACATTGAACGTGTAAACATAAACTCCCAATGCACCGATACAGACTTAGATTTAAACGGTTTGATATCTAACTGTTCAGGATCATCAATGAGCCCAAAACGGCCTTGCGGTGCAATCAACTCTACAATGTCTGCTAAATGCTGATCTGTTTGAGTAGTCGAGAACACATATAAAGGTGCAGTTAAACCTAATTGTTTAATTTGGGCTGCTAAAGGTTGACGATGATCTAACACATAATCTGCTCCAAGTTGCTTAACCCAGTCTTGAGTTTCTGCTCGTGAAGCTGTTGCAATAATTGTTAGGTTAGTCAGCTGTTTAAGAAGTTGAATGGTGATTGAGCCAACACCACCAGCTCCACCAATCACTAATATTGTTGTGTTTTCTGGCGCGTTCTTTGGAACTTGCAGGCGATCAAATAACATCTCCCAAGCCGTGATTGCAGTTAAAGGGAGAGCTGCAGCCTCGGTTACTTCTAAAGTTTTTGGTTTATGGCCAACAATGCGTTCATCAACGAGTTGTAATTCGCTATTACTACCTTGACGATTAAGAGCACCTGCATACCAAACGATATCGCCAATCTTAAATTGAGTAACTTTATCTCCAATCGCTTCAACGATACCTACTGCGTCCCAGCCAAGCGTTTTCCACTGATTATTCTCAGGGTTTACATTCTTTCGAATTTTAGTATCTACCGGATTTACTGAGACAGCTTGTACACGAACAAGTAAATCGTGTCCTTCAGCAATAGGTGCATCGAGTTCAATATCAACGAGTGCTTCTGGCGATGTAATGGGACCAGCTTTTTGATATGCCACAGCTTTCATAATTATCATTCCTCTTGTTGAGAGTTTGATCATAACGTAAGCTTAAAATAAGTGACTACAGACAAATAACGCTCATAGTGTCAAAAAGGATACTGTAAAATGGCAAAAGCAAGACACTCAAGTTTTGATTGCTCTCCAGGTTGTTCAGTGGAGGCTGCGATTAGCTTGATTGATGGGAAATGGAAATGCGTCATTCTTTGGCATTTATTTAATGAAGGCACCTTGAGGTTTAACGAAATTCGAAAGCGTGTTCCGAGTATTACCCAAAGAATGCTGACAAATCAGCTACGTGAATTGGAACAAGATGGAATTATTCATCGGGAAGTCTATCCTCAGGTACCACCTAAAGTAGAATACTGCCTGACTGATTTGGGACAAAGTCTTGAGAAAATTCTGTTTGCTTTAAAACAGTGGGGGGATGCTCATATTGACCAGTTTGGAAAGCTGACACTTGTTAATGGCCATCCGGATCCTTAATGATATTTGTATCAGCTCATCGCAATTTGCACTGTGAAATCTGACTATTTTGAAGCTTGCCCATGTATCGGGCATTATTTTCATGATGAAACTTGCGTTTTCTGGTCAGCTTATGCAACTCTAATAAAAGAGATTAATAGGTTTTGCTATGGACAATATGGGAATTTGGGTTACCGTTATCATTGTTCTTTTCGTACTAGGCTCCATTTTTGGTTTAAGAGTGAGCCCACGTGAAAAGGCACTTGGTATTATGCGTGATAAAGCTCGTAAAATGGGTTTACACCCGCGTGTAATCGTTGCACCTGAATGGACACATGTCCCAATGGCGACTGAAAAGCGTGCCAGCATGGTTGCTTATTATAGTGTATTGATTCCCGATGCCCGTTTATCTTTAATGCGTGCTCGTGTTGTAGACGGCAAATTAAAAGTGGTTCAGGGTGATGAGAAATTTAATGATTCTCCCATTGCATTAAAAGGGATTTATGCTATTGATATGCAGGCAAACTGTGTAGGGCTTTATTGGGATGAGGAATCAGACCTGAGAGCAACACAATTAGATGAGATGAAGGCTTATCTGTTGAACTTGGCTAAAGCCTGATTTTTAAATTTATTGGTATAGGAATAACATTTTATATGGCGAATACCTCGCGCTCTGCATCTCAAAGCACAGCATCTACTGCACCTGCTGCACATAAACGTGCCTTAGTGATTGTGGAGTCGCCTGCCAAAGCGAAAACCATCAATAAATATCTGGGTTCGCAATACATTGTAAAGTCTTCTGTAGGTCACGTGCGTGATTTGCCAACAGGTGGCAGTAAATCAACTGAGAAAAAGCCGGCTGCCCGGACGAAACTCACTGAAGCAGAAAAAGAACAAAAAGCCAGTCAGGCTTTAGTTAATCGTATGGGGGTTGATCCTGAACATGGTTGGGAAGCTCATTACGAAGTTCTGCCAGGTAAGGAAAATGTTGTTGCTGAACTAAAAAAACTTGCCAAAGATGCCGATGCAATCTATCTCGCAACGGACTTGGATAGAGAAGGGGAAGCCATTGCTTGGCACCTAAGAGAAGTTATTGGTGGTGATGACAGTCGTTATCATCGCGTGGTATTTAACGAAATTACTAAAAATGCCATTCAAGAAGCATTTAAACAACCTACGCGCCTAGATTTAAACCGAGTTAATGCTCAGCAAGCACGCCGTTTCTTGGACCGTGTTGTTGGCTTTATGGTTTCACCATTGCTGTGGGAAAAGATCGCCCGTGGTTTATCTGCAGGTCGTGTACAGTCTGTAGCGGTGAAACTGGTTGTAGAGCGTGAAAGAGAAATTCGTGCTTTTATTCCAGAAGAATACTGGCAAGTTTTTGCAGATACTCAAGCCAAGAAAGATGACATTCGTCTTGAAGCAGTTAAGCAAGCTGGTAAAACCCTTAAACTGAAAAATAAAGCTGAAACTGATGCTTTATTGGATGTTTTAAAAGGTGCTGAATATAAAGTTGCACAGCGTGAAGATAAACCGACTAAGGTAAATCCAAGTGCACCGTATATCACTTCAACGCTGCAACAAGCTGCAAGTACACGTTTAGGTTTTTCTGTAAAGAAAACCATGATGCTGGCACAGCGTCTATATGAAGCAGGTTTTATTACCTATATGCGTACTGACTCAACGTTCTTGAGTGATGATGCAGTAAGCATGGTACGTGCTCATATTGAAAGCCAATTTGGTGAGAAGTATTTACCTGCAAAACCAAACCGCTATGGTAACAAAGCCGGTGCTCAAGAAGCCCATGAAGCAATTCGTCCTTCAAATGTTGCACTTACAGGTGACCAACTTGCGGGTGTAGAGCGTGATGCTCAGCGTTTATATGATTTGATCTGGCGTCAGTTTGTTGCTTGTCAAATGACTCCAGCAGAATATTTATCTTCAACTTTAACGGTTGAAGCTGCAAATGTTGAATTAAAAGCAAAAGGCCGTACGCTTGTATTTGATGGTTTTACACGAGTGCGTGGTGCTAACAAGTCTGATGACGATATTATTTTGCCTGCAATTAAAGTAGGCGAAATTTTAAAATTAGAGAAGTTAGATCCAAGTCAGCACTTTACTAAACCACCTGCACGTTTTACTGAAGCTTCTTTGGTTAAAGAGCTTGAAAAACGTAGTATTGGTCGTCCTTCGACTTATGCAGCGATTATTTCTACGATTCAAGAACGTGGCTACGTTAAGTTAGAAAACCGTCGTCTTTTCGCCGAAAAAATGGGTGAGATTGTCACGGATCGACTTGATGAAAGTTTCAATAACTTGATGAACTATGCCTTTACAGCAGACCTTGAAGGGCAGCTCGATAAAGTTGCAACAGGTGAGCGTAACTGGAAAGAGTTACTTGATACTTTCTATGGTGACTTCAAGAAACGTCTTACCAATGCTCAGGGCGAGCATGGAATGCGCCGTAACCAACCAGTTGAAGTGCCCGCGGTACATTGTCCTGAATGTTCACGTCCAATGCAGATTCGTACAGGTACAACAGGCGTATTCTTAGGTTGTTCTGGCTACAACTTACCACCTAAAGAGCGTTGTAAAGGTACTTTGAACTTAACACCTGTTGAGTCTTTAGCTGCTCTTTCTGATGATGATGGTGCTGAAACCGCAGACTTGATGTCAAAACATCGTTGTGCAAAATGTGGCACAGCCATGGATAGCTATGTGATTGATGGTGGTCGTAAACTGCACGTATGTGGTAATAACCCTGACTGTGACGGTTTTGAGCTTGAAGAAGGCGAGTTCAAGATTAAAGGCTACGATGGCCCAACCATTCCGTGTGATAAATGTGATGGTGAAATGCAGCTTAAAACTGGCCGTTTTGGTCCTTATTTCGCTTGTACAAGCTGTGACAATACTCGTAAAGTCTTGAAAAGTGGTCAGCCTGCACCTCCACGTGTAGAACCGATCAAGATGGAACATTTGCGCTCAACAAAGCATGATGACTATTTCGTGTTGCGTGATGGTGCTGCTGGTTTATTCTTGGCTGCAAGTAAATTCCCGAAAATTCGTGAAACACGTGCGCCAAAAGTTGCGGAATTGCGTAGTGTTGCCGCTCAGCTTGATCCTAAATATCAATTTATTTTACAAGCACCAGACGTAGACCCTGAAGGTAATCCGACAGTTGTGAAATTCAGTCGTAAGAATCAATCACAATATGTAGGCTCGGAAACTCCAGAAGGTAAACAAACCAAATGGAGCCTAATTTATCAAAATGGTAAATGGGTTGAGGGCTAATTAAGTCCACAATAAAAAATGCTAGCTCAGCTAGCATTTTTTATATCTAAAACAATAAAAGAAAATTTTTAAATGTATGGGGAAAAAGAATGTGGAAAAACATTCGAGTTTTATGTTTGTTAATTATTTTATTGATTGTTGCTGTTCAGGCATGGCGAGATCAAAACCAAGACTGGAATCAACCTATTGTTGTCGTTTTACATCCTATTAATGCAGATGGTTTGCAGACAACGCAGAGCTATATCCATCAGTTAAAATACACTGATTTTGAGAGAATAAGAAATTATTTGGGAGAATGGTCGCAACACTATCGTGGTCAATCAGGAAACTTTGTAATTCGTTTAGGTCAGCCATTACAGCAACGACCTCCTGAGGTTCCTCAAAATGCCAATATCTTTCATGTGATGTGGTGGAGTTTAAAGTTCCGTTTTTATGCATGGCGACATCAACAATCTGAAGACAATGGGGCATCACTTAAACTTTATTTAAATTATTATGATCCCAATTATCAAAAAGTTTTGATCCATTCGACTGCTTTGGAAAAAGGTCGTATTGGTAGTGTGAATTTATTTGCGACTAAAACACAAGCTTCCCAAAATCAGGTTGTGATTGTTCATGAGCTATTACATGGCTTTGGGGCACAAGACAAATATGATTTAAAAACTGGTCAACCGCTTTATCCTCTAGGTTACGCGCACCCTGAAAAAGTGCCTTTATATCCGCAAACTGACGCTGAAATCATGGGTGGTCGAACACCATTATCTGAGCAGAGCAGTAAAATGCCGAATGGTTTACATGAAACGATAATAGGTTTACCTACAGCTCAAGAAATTGGTTGGGTGAAATAAAATTGTGGATAAATACTGCTTTATCCACATTAATTGATAAGAAACGATGCAGATCTTATACAGACAAAAAATGTGAAGTGGATCACTATTATTAGGTGGATGAAATTCTAATACCTGATAATAAGAGTAGCCATGATGAAAACTGTTGGTAATGATTTGGTGCGTAATCAGTTACATGCTGATCGTAAGTGGTATTTGATATTAGGCTTTGTGCTTATTGGCTTCGGTCTAATTTTGTTTAGTTCATTACCATTTGCGACCTTTTCTGTGGTTTTTTTATTTGGAATACTCATGATGGTCGGAGGTGTTTTACATCTTGTCGCGGCCATTAGTGTTTTTAAAGGTGCAAGCCGTTGGTTATGGGCACTTTTTGGTGTGCTTTATCTAATGGCAGGTTATTACGCCTTTTCTACTCCCGTAACAACAGCGGTAGTTTTGACGAGCTTATTATCAATAGCACTAATTATTGCCGGAGCTATACGTACAGTAAACGCGATTTTACTTAAACCAATTATTGGGTGGGGTTGGACCTTATTCTCAGGATTATTAACACTCGCTACAGGTATTTTGATCTTGGTTTCTAAAGATTCACCTTTTTGGGTGTTAGGCATGTTCCTTGCCATAGATATCTTATTCCAAGGAATTAATTTTCTAGGTTTGGCTTCTGCGATTAAGCATCTGCCATCTAGTTCAAAAACAGTATCTTAAATAATATTGTTGAATCAAAGAGCACTTTAGGTGCTCTTTTTGTTTTTAGGACGGGCAGACGCATCTGGGGTTGGGTCTGTTAAACTATGTCTTGGTGTTTTAGCGATATGTGTTATGAGTCTTGCAAAATTAATTAATGAACTAAATGCTCAGCAAAAAAAAGCAGCCACGACGTCTGCGCAGAACTGTTTAGTTTTAGCAGGTGCTGGCTGTGGCAAGACTAAGACGATTGTTGCCCGTGCTGCCTATTTAATTGATCAAGGCTTACCAGCAAACCAAATTCAGATTTTAACGTTTACTCGACGTGCTGCGAGTGAGATTGTTGCAAGAGTAGAGCAGCATGTAGGAGCACAGGCAAAAGGCCTAAGAGCTTCAACTTTTCATACTTTTTGTATGTATTTACTGCGCCGTAATCCACAAGCTTTTGGCTTAAATCAATTTAGTATTATTGATCGTGATGATCAGTTGCTGATGTTCCGTTTATTAAGAGGTAAAGACAAAGATAATGTTTTACCTAAAGCGGCAGAGCTGTGTGATCTATATTCCTATGCAAGAAATACTCAAACAAAGCTTTCTGAAGCATTAATCAAACAGCTTCCAGATGCATATGAGCATAAAACTCAAATTGCTGAGTTGATGAAAACTTATGAGCAACGCAAAAGAGAGCGTAATTTTTTAGATTATGACGATATCTTGTCGATTGTGGCTGTTCATTTACAAAACTCAGAAGCGTTGACCAATTGGGTTGCAGGTTTTTGTCAGGCATTGCTAGTTGATGAAATGCAAGATACAAACCCTTTGCAATGGGCTTTGTTGCAGCCCTTAATTGGTAAAGTGAAGTTGTTTTGCGTGGGTGATGACGCTCAGTCCATTTATGGCTTTCGTGGCGCAGACTTTGAAAATATTCATTCTTTTAAAGAACGAATACCTGATGCAGAAGTACTTACACTGGCTTTAAATTATCGCTCGACTCAAGAAATTCTAGATTTATCAAATTGGTTGTTGGCACATAGCCCAATCGATTATCAAAAACAGCTACAAGCGCATCGTGGCCAAGGGCAAAAGCCACAGCTACATTTGTTTGGTAATGAGTTTGAAGAAGCAAACTGGATTGCACAAGATTTAATAACGCGCCATCAGCAAGGTGCAAACTGGCATGACCATATGGTGTTAGTTCGTTCTGGTTATAGTGCCCGATATCTAGAAGGGGCTTTTATTGCTGCTGAAATACCTTATCGTTTTATTGGTGGGGTAAAGCTTCTTGAGTCGGCCCATGTAAAAGATGTACTGAGCCTGCTACGTATTGTGAGTAACCCTCACGATGATTTGGCTTGGATGCGCTTTCTAACCTTGTGGGATGGGATCGGTGATGTTGGTGCTAGTAAGTTAGCCCAAGAGCTGATGGGAATTGTTGATGTCGAGGAGCGCTGTCAGCGACTTGAACGCCATGGCAAGGTACCTCTACAAGCGATTTTAATTTTAAAACAGCTAGATGTATTACAGCAGCATGTCGAGGCAAGTATTGGCTTGGCTCTCGATGCTTTAGGTGAACAGCTAGAGCAAAATTATAAAACTAAAGATTGGTCACGCCGTTTAAAAGACTTTGATTTGGTTAAGCAACTTGCACGCAAACATGCGTCGTTAGGTGAATTCCTTGAGGAATATGTACTTGAGCCGATTTCAGTTTCTGAAATTGAAAAAGCTGCTGATCAAGATTTGGTAACTTTAATTACGATTCATTCAGCTAAGGGTGCCGAACAGAAAGTTTGTTATGTACCTCACGTATCGCCAAATCAATATCCTTATGCAAGAGCACAGGGTGATTTTGATGATGTTGAGGAAGAGCGCCGTGTGCTGTATGTCGCCTTAACGCGTGCTGAAAATGAATTAATCTTGACGAAGCAAAATCTTAATACGTGGTCGCAAGACACTTATGATGAGCAAGGTCGTAAAATTGAGAGTTATTTCTTAAATGATCTGCCTGCACACTTGGTTCAAGCAAAAATTCATAGACAAGTACCTCAGCAATTTACTAAAAAACAATGGAACAGATCTCCTGCAGTAAATTTAGGTTTTGGTATCGATCTGGACTAAACTACTGTATAAGACGCTGTGATTACTTAAATGTATATTGGCTCTCCCTTTTATTGCCAATTAAGGTTAGAAAATGAAAATATTAGTTCGTAATTTAGATCGTGCTGTAAGTGAAGCTGAAGTTTTAGAGTTGTTTAAGGCATATGGTAAAGTTGATACATGTGTTCTTGTGACTGATAAAGATACAGGTAAATCGAAGGGCTTTGGTTTTGTTGAAATGCCTAATCCCCGTGAAGCGATTAAGGCAATTAAAGGCTTAAATACGCTTAAAGTTAAAGGCTATGGAATTCGAGTTAAAGCAGCCGAAGAATAAGTTTTCCTGATGAAAAGACAATTTTTAGCTCTCTCAATTGTAACGCCGAATGGTACTCGTATTGCTAAAGGTATAAAAACACTTGAAGTACGTTCATGGGTGCCTACACAGTTACCAGTGAAAGATCTATTAATTGTCGAAAACCAGAACTTTCTGGTTAAAGATACTGATGAAGAGGAGGGAGTTGCTGTCGCTTTAGTTGATGTCGACTCAGTTCATACTTGGCGAAATGACGAGGTCAATTTAGCCTGTGCATCTGCTTGGAGTGAAGGGTATTTTGCTTGGGTCTTAAGTAATGTTCGTCCTATAAAACAGCCAGTGAAAATTTTAGCTAAACGTAAAATTTATCAAGTTGAGCTGGATTTACCATAAATAACGTTGATTTTATCAATGGAGTCGTTAAGCTAAGAATAGCTATTGCAATGGCGATTTTAGAACAGGAAAGTTTAGTTATGTCACGTGTTGCTCGTTATCATGCCGATCGTACCAATCAGAAGCTCTATTTTGCACGTCTAGCGTGTCAACAGGCAGAGCAGACCGATCATGTGCAGCAGGTACAAGCTTACCGTGAAGCAGCTGTATTTCATTTACATGGCGCAATGTTAGCGTTCTTACAAGAATTGGTACGTTATTACCGTTTAAATGATTTGCAACCCACCTTAAAATCTATTGAGGAACATATGGCGGCAAAAGGACAGGTTTCCCCTGAAGTGTCCGTTTTGCAGCAATTGGCAAAAGATGGTTTTGTTGCAGAGTTAAAACGAGCTTATCGTATGTGCCAATACGCCCCAGAACCAAAAGAACCGACTCCTGAAGAAGAAACTTCTTCTAACCTTATTATTAAAGTGACACAAGGGCCTCAGTCTTGGTTGCCAGATGTTAAAATCTTGCGTGAATGGCACCGAGAATTAAGTCATTTAATTGATGGTTTTCGTAACGAAATGGTCGAGTTCTAAAATTAAACTGCCTAGATGCTTGAAATTTCGACTAGGTGTGCCTATATAAATAAGACAAGAGATGCAAAGTGCAAGGGTGCTTTGCCACCATGTTGAAACATGGAGGAAGTATATGTCTATACAGCAATTGAAAGAGTTATTTGGAAATCAAGAAGCAGTGTTGGAATTAGTTCAACTCGAAGGTGGTGAACTCGCCTTGCGTAATGCAGGTTCTGAGAATGAACCCTTGGTTAAAATTCAATTTAGCGATGAAGTCAAAGCAATCTTGGGTGAGCAGACTCCAGTTGTTGCTCAGCATATGATTCAGGCTGCATTGTTTGGACTGCTGGAAAAGCAGGTAAACGAGTGGCAGGCTGAGGTATTAGACGAACAGCCTAAATTCTTGAGTTAAAAAAAGCGTACTCTTGAGTACGCTTTTTATATGGGTTAATGAATTGTTGACTGATGAGCAAGCTCGATCTGACTTAAGATGTGGTGACTCATATTCTTTGCCATTTCTTCTTTTGCATAGAACACTTCGCCAATATTTTCATCACGGATAACCGCTGCTTCTTCTTTGCTTTCTGCGCAAATTAATACCTGAATCTGAGGATTTAATTGCTTGGCAATCGCCACGATACGGTGAATATCTAAAATATCCATAGGTGAGATTACCAAGAGTCGTGCATGCATGATATGTGCTTGAATTAAAACACTTGGTTCAGTAGCAACACCACTCACAGCAGCAATATTTGCGTTACGTAGCTTTTCTACGATTTCACGATTCTCTTCTGCAATAACGACCTTAATATTCTCATTAATTAAATTTTCAGTAATACGTCGTCCTACACCACCATATCCCACAATCACGACCTGATCACGTAAATAAGCTTGATCAACTTCATCGGGTAACATTGCCAATGGGTCGCCGCTACGTTCAAGCAGTCGGGCTAAGTGAGAACGTTCACGAATCCAGCGTTGTACAGGTTCAATCGCTGAGAAGATGAAAGAGTTAAGCGTAATTGAAAATAAAGCGCCCGCTAGAATTAGATTTTGAGCTTCTAAGCTTAATAGGCCTAAAGAAACACCAAGTGTCGCCAAAATAAATGAAAACTCACCAATCTGTGCAAGGCTTGCCCCGACTGTTAAAGCTGTATTGATTGGATAGCGGAAGAATAAAACTAATGCCATTGCAGCAAGTGTCTTACCCACCATAATAATCGCGATAACAGCTAAAATATGGAGCGGGCTCTCAACAAGAATATGTGGATCAAACAGCATGCCCACAGAAACGAAAAATAAAATCGAGAAAATTTCACGTAGTGGAAGAGTCTCTTCCTCTGCACGATGGCTAAAGTCTGATTCTTTAACGACCATACCTGCAAAGAATGCCCCTAAAGCCATTGAAACCCCAAAAATGGCATAAGAACCATAAGCAATCGAAACTGCCGCAGCGACGACAGTCAGCGTAAATAGCTCTCTTGACCCTAAACGAGCAACAAATTGCATAATAATAGGCACAACGCGCTTGCCTACAATGAGCATAAAGGCAATAAAGCCAATCACCTTTAATAAGGTGATTCCAAGGGTTAACCAGATATTACCGTCTGCACCTGCTGGTGCTTTTCCACCGAGTAAAACAGCTGTAGCTGGAAGAAGTACTAAAACCAGTACCATCACTAAATCTTCGACTAACAGCCAACCCACAGCAATTTTGCCGTTAACTGAGTCTAAAAGACCTCTGTCTCCTAATGCCTTTAATAATACAACTGTACTCGCACACGATAGACTTAAGCCAAAAACGAGTGCAGACCCGAAACTCCATCCCCATAGCATTGAAACGCCAATACCAAGTAAGGTTGCAACAGCGATCTGTAAAATTGCGCCAGGCAAGGCAATACGACGAACTAGTAATAAGTCTTTTAATGAAAAGTGCATCCCTACACCAAACATCAGGAACATGACCCCGAGTTCTGCAAGCTGGTTGGCAAGGTGGATATCTGCTTCTATACCCGGTGTATTTGGGCTAATAATAATTCCGGCAATTAAATAGCCGATAAGAGGGGGGAGTCGTAATCGGGCTGCAATATAGCCAAAAATGAGGGCAACGCCGAAACCAACAGCAAGTAAAATAATTAAATCTACGTCATGCGGCACTAAAAACTCCTTTTACGTGAGTTAGGCTAAAAACAAGCATAAAAAATGCCAAGGCGGAATGTAGAGAAAGTTTAACAAAAAGGTGGGTATAAAAAAAATGCAAAAAAAAACGACTTCATAAAGAAGTCGTTTTTTTCGAGGCTAAAATTATTTGATTTTAGCTTCTTTGAAAATCACGTGTTGACGGATTTTTGGATCAAATTTTTTGATTTCCATTTTTTCCGGCATAGTACGTTTGTTTTTAGTCGTGGTATAGAAGTAACCTGTACCAGCTGAAGAAACGAGGCGAATCTTATCACGCATTGCTCAGACTCCTTAGATCTTTTGACCTTGAGCACGAAGGTCTGCAACAACCTTTTCGATACCCAATTTGTCAATAATACGCATACCTTTAGTGGTTAAACGAAGACGTACAAAACGTTTTTCGCTTTCTAACCAGAAACGGTGGTGGTGCAGGTTCGGCTCGAACCGGCGCTTGGTTTTGTTGTTGGCGTGTGAGACGTTGTTACCAACGACTGGACGCTTGCCGGTAACTTGGCAAACCTTAGACATGGTGTAACTCCATTGATTCAGCCAACAGCAAATCTGTGGCCAGTCATACTAAATGTAAACGGATGAATTCATTCAAGGGGCGTTTTATACCAAAAATACGATTAAAAGACAAGCGAAATTGGTAAAAACGAGGCATGATTTAGTATAACAGATCATGCCTTGATCAGTTAGCGCAACAAGGTTTTCGAAATGAATCGATGAATCGGCTTATTGAACGGTGGAAGAATGTATTTAAGGCTATAAAGTTTTGGATTTGACATCACCGAACGCTCATGAGAAAGGCTAAAAAAGCCCTCTGGTCCGTGATATTTACCCATACCTGATGCGCCAATTCCGCCAAACGGTAAATCATCTTGTGCAACATGGGTAATCACCATGTTAATTCCGAAATGCCCTGAATGGGTGTGCTGTGCAATATAGTCAGCACGCGCTTGATCATAATCAAAATAATACATCGCTAGAGGACGTGGACGACTATTAATGAATTCGATGACTTCTTCTATTTGGTCATATTCTAAAATTGGCAGAATAGGCCCGAAGATTTCATTTTGCATAATATCCATTGCGGTCGTCACGCCAGTGACTAAAGTTGGCGCAATTTTACGGACATCATCTAAAATTTCATTTTGCGGATTAATTTCAACAATACGTGCACCTTGATCACGGGCATTTTCAAGATAACCCTGAATGCGGTTGTACTGTTTATCATTAATAATAGAGGTGTAGTCTTGGTTGTTGCGGAAATGAGGATACATTCCAGCCACAATCAATTTAAAGTTTTCGATGAACTCGGCAGTTTTGCCTCGTGGTAAGAAAATATGATCTGGCGCAACACAAGTTTGTCCTGCATTCCATAATTTACCTACAGCAATACGCTGGGCAACATCTTTCATGTCCATTGATGCGTGTACTAAGGCAGGAGATTTTCCGCCCAACTCAAGAATAACTGGAACTAGATTTTGAGCTGCGGCTGCCATCACTGTTTTACCAACAGAAGTTGAGCCTGTGAAAATCATTTTGTCAAAAGGCAAATGACTAAACGCATCTGAAATAACGCCACCACCATTTACCACAGCAACTAATTCTTGTGGGAATGCTTCTGCCAATGCACTTTCAAGGACACGTCCAAAATTTGGAGAGGCACTAGAAATTTTGATCATTGCATGATTGCCCGCAGCTAGTGCGCAGATTAGTGGCCCCACTGAAAGCAATAATGGGTAATTCCAAGGTGTAATAATACCAATGACACCCATAGGCTGATATTGTACCCAACCTTTTGCTGGCTGATGTAATACACTGATGTGGCGTTTTGATGGTTTCATCCACGCAGTTAAATGCTTACTGTAATATTTAATTTGTTCCAAACTCGTGAGTAGTTCACCAATTTTTGTTTCCATAACTGCACGATTGCCATAATCAAGGTTAATTGCTTCGGCAATCTGATCTTGATATTTTACCAAGACTCTTTTAAGACGAGCTAAACGATCAATACGCTCTTTAGCAGTGGGTACCGGATGACGTAAATAAGCGAGCTTTTGTTGTTCAAGCAAATCATGTAAATGCTTAACATCATAAGGAAGCTGAGTCTCTGGATTTGTTTTTGTTTGACTGTTCATCGGTACTTACCAAATATACTGATATACTTATTTTTTAGAGTAAATACTCTAAATAGTCAAGTCGGTTTATGTGTTTAAGTCTTAACCATGTGAATTATTAAAGGTTATTAAAATGTCTCTACCTAAAGCTCTGAAGACAAAAGACCGGATTTTACAAATCAGTTTGCAGCTTTTTAACGAGCGAGGTGAACGGTCGGTTACAACCAATCATATTGCGGCGGAGTTAGGTATTAGTCCTGGAAACTTGTATTACCATTTCCGGAATAAGCATGAAATTATTAAAGAATTAATGTACCAATATCAGGTTGAGACTTTGGAAATGCTGTCTTTACCTGAAGACAGACCACTAACGACCAATGACAAAATCAACTATTTTCAAGTGTTAAGTGGTCAACTTTGGAGTTACCGTTTTATCCATCGTGATGTCTATCATTTAGTTGAAAGTAACGAAGACTTTAAAAAGATTTATCCGCGTTTTGCGGGGCAGGTCATGCAGCAAGGGCAAAAAATTTATCAAGCCTTTGTCGATGCCGGCCTTATGAAAATGACACCATCTGAAATTGAAGCGCTCATTATTAACTTATGGATTGTATTAACAAACTGGACAAACTTTTTATATATGTCTGGTCACATTAGTGACAATAACCACTTAGAAGAAAAATGGGTTTGGCAGGCATTACGTCAAATGGTTTTCCTTGAAGGTCCTTATCTTATGGGAGAAAGCCGAGCAACTTACGAGCAGTTGCTTGATTCACTGGGGCCTTCTGATCTATTCGCCAGCTTGTCGTCGTTAAAAGATGAATAGTTGTACTTGCCTATTTAGAGCGCTAGAATACTCGGCTTATTAAAAATTTGACTCAATTAAGTGATATTAACCAAATGAATATGACCACTGCCAATACAGCCCGTTTACTGATTACTTGTGAAGACAAGCCTGGGATCGTACAGGCCGTATCGAGCTTTTTGTACCACCAAGGTGCAAACATTACCGCGCTTGATCAGTATGCGACGGAAGCTCAGGGTGGACGTTATTTCATGCGTGTTGAGTTTGAACTTGACCATTTACAGTCACGTAAAGATGCATTAATTCAAACATTTGCTGCCAACGTTGCTGAGCGTTATGGCATGCAATGGCGTCTTGCTTTCGTAAACGAAATTAAAAAGGTTGGTATTTTAGTTTCTAAAGTCGACCATGCTTTACTTGAGTTATTGTGGCGTCATGCACGCGGGTCGTTACCTTGTGAAATTACACACGTGATTTCTAACCACGAAGATTTACGTGAATCTGTTGAGAACTTCGGTATTCCATTTACTGTAATTAAAGTAAATAAAGATAATAAAGCTGAAGCTTATGCACAAATTGATGAAATGATGCAGGGCAATGACTTGTTAGTTCTTGCACGTTATATGCAGATTTTAAGCGAAGATTTTGTTGCGAAATGGGAAATGAAAATCATCAATATCCACCATTCTTTCTTGCCAGCTTTCGTGGGTGCCAACCCATATAAACAAGCTTATGAAAAAGGTGTGAAGTTGATTGGTGCGACAGCTCACTATGTGACGGCTGATCTAGACCAAGGTCCAATTATTGAGCAAGACGTTGAGCGTGTAAGCCATGACTATAATGTTGAGCAACTTCGTGAGCTAGGTGAAGATGTTGAGCGTAATGTATTGGCTCGTGCAGTAAAATGGCATTTAGAAGACCGTATTATTGTTGATGGTAACAAGACAGTTGTTTTTTAAATAACGCTTATTTAAAAAAAGCACGCTTCATGCGTGTTTTTTTTATATCAAAAAAAATATTGAAATGATATAACGTAACAGTATTGAATGAGTTTATGGTAAGATTTGATCTCTTCATAGTGAAATTAGCCTAACTATATAAGTTAGATTAAACACTTTGTGAACAAGAGATACGCGTTCATGTAACTATGAGAAAACAAAAGCAAAGACACTCAACTGATACAAATTAGTGATATTGAGCAAATGTTTTTCTCAAAAAATAGTTGCAAATGAAAACACTTCTCATTTATTATTGTGGCACTTTATTGTTCTATCCGATGTTTGAAATCGTTTCTACAAATAGAAATCTGAAATCATCATCCATTAGGTAATTAGATTCTTATGAGTCAATCTTCCGCAGCCTTAAACTCTCCCAATCCGATGAAAAAGAAAGTCATCACGGCACTAATTGCGGTTGCAATTGGTCATATCGGGGTCTTATGGGCGGTCAGCCATATTAAGCCTGCTGAATTAAAGCCAATCGAGAAGAAGCCTTTACAGGTACGTTTCGTAAAAATTCAAGAGCAACCAAAACCATTACCTCCTAAGCCAAAGGAACCGCCTAAAAAGCCGGAACCTAAAAAAGAGGTAAAAGAAGTTAAAGTTGTTGAAAAGCCTGTGACACCACCTAAAAAAGTGGAAAAAATTCAACAGGTGAAAAAAGCTGAAACACCAAAAGAAACAGTAAAGACAGAACCTAAAGTTGAAACCAAAGTGGTAACAACAACTGTTACTGAAAAAGTTATTGAAAAACCAAAACCAGTGGTACAAGAAGCGCCTAAAGCTCAACCTGCCCCAGATCCATCACCGAAACGCGTTTCAATTGGTGGTTCGGGTGTACAGTGGAGCCGCTCACCACGTTTAACAGTTTCTTCAAAAGATTTACAAGGCGAAGCACGCTCTGTCATGGTACTTATTGAAGCCGATGAAAAAGGCAAAATTATTAATGTACGAGTGACTAGAAGTAGTGGTATTTCAAGTCTAGATGATAAAGTTGTACGTGCTGTTCGCGGTGCAAAATTTAAACCTTATATGGAAAATGGTGTTGCTTATCCAATTAAAGCAGAGCAACCCTTTGATTTAACCCCTTAAATGAATTTGAGTCCCAACGGCTAACCTTAATCAGGAGTTCAATATGAACTTTTCAATCTATTGGCAACATGCAGATGCAGTGAGTAAAACTCTGTATTTCATCTTATTGGCAATGTCGATTGCTACCTGGACAGTTTTCATCTTACGTTTGATGGGGACTCGCCAGCTAAAACAACAAGCTTATGCTCAACTTTCTCAGGCTATCACTTCGTTAAAAGCAAAGTTACAACCTTTGAGTTTTGAACAGCGTAAAGCGGTTGCAGAGCAGGCATTACTTCGTCAGATTTCTGCTGAAAAGGCCAATGCTGATAAAGGTATTTCTGTTTTAGGAACGATCGCTTCAATTGCACCATTCGTAGGTTTGTTTGGTACTGTTTGGGGTATTTTCCATGCGCTTGTTGCCGTAGGTAAAAGCGGACAAGCAGGTTTGGCTCAAGTGGCTACACCAGTAGGTGAAGCGCTTATTATGACGGGTCTTGGTCTTGCAGTTGCGATTCCAGCGGTATTGGCTTATAACATTTGTGTACGTGCAAACCGTGGTCTTGCTCATGACTTACAAGATCAAGCGCACAGCTTGTTAATTGACACGATGTTGCAGCAAGACTCAACTGTAAAGTCTGATGTTAAAACTGCACAGCAAAGTTACGTTGGAGGTCAAGCTTAATGGCTTTTCAATTGGGTGAAGACCACGATAGTGGCATGAATGAGATGAATCTCATTCCGCTAATCGACATTATGTTGGTGTTAATGATCATCTTTTTGGTCACAGCAACAGTTGCCAACCCATCGATTCCATTAACGCTTCCTAAAACAACTGCTGAAATTATTGATCCACCACCAAAAGCAATTACGATTAGTATCAATGCAAATGGTGAAGTGGCTTGGGATACTCAAGTAATTAGCCTAGATGAGCTTCAAAAACGTTTTCAAGAAGCAGGTCAAGGCGATGTTAAACCAACAGTTCAACTTCGTGCTGATAAAGAGTCGAAGTACGATACTGTTGCTCAGGTAATGTCTCGCGCCAGTGAAGCCGGACTGAGCGATATTGCCTTTGTAAGTGAAAACTAAAATTTAGTTTACTCAATAAAAAAGCAACCAAACTGGTTGCTTTTTTATTGCTCTGATTTACTGATCTTTCATCAGATGCTGGAATTTACTATATAGCTTGAGCAGTTTTGGTGGAATCGCAAAGTTGCAATAACCTTGTGAAGGATTCTTTGCATAGTAATTCTGATGATATTCTTCTGCTGGATAGAATGTCGGAACAGGGGACAGCTCAGTCACAATATCAAGATCGTCATTTTTTAGAGTCTGAATCGTGTGTTCCGCTGCCTGCTTTTGCTCTTCATTATAATAGTAAATAACAGAGCGGTATTGTGTGCCGATATCATTACCTTGACGGTTTAAAGTCGTTGGATCATGAGTCGCAAAGAACACGTCGAGTAACTGGGAGTAAGTTACTTGCTGTTCATCAAAGTCGACTAAGATCACCTCAGCGTGCTGGGTGTCTCCTTGACATACTTGCTCGTAAGTAGGGTTAGTCGTGTGCCCACCAGCATAACCACTCGTTACTTTTTCTACACCGCGTATTTGTAAAAATACAGCTTCGACGCACCAAAAACAGCCGCCGCCAAATAATGCCTGTTGCATTGTTTTTCCCTCTATTTCCTGCCTATTACAATAGGGTTTATGTATTTAAAATACAAAGTAAAGCATGTATAAAAAAGTAAAGAAAAGTGCATTACTTATTTCATTTAGCTTTAGGTAAACCTTGTCGAACGATTTGAGAGAAGTGCTCACTACTCTGATCTGAGAGCTGTTCAAAATTTTCAGTTCTTGGGTTGATATGCGCAATTTGATACCACTGTTTTAAACTGATATTTTGATTAAGTGCTTTAAGGTCATATAAATAATTAGGTAAGTAACCCGAAGCGATTAGACGATAATCTTTAGGAAGTTCATAGGGGTTAATCGCTTGAACCATATCAAAAATTAAAGTTGTACAGTTACTCGTAAGTGTGTTGTACCACTTCGGTTCTGCACGTAGCTCATCCGATTTCTTAAGATATTCTAAAAATAGCGCTTTTTGCTCGCTACGCGGCATATTGACAGGGAAATTATAAACCTGCTCTTTACGGATGTTGCTACGCGTATAGACAATATCTTTTTCATCAGAAGCAATTAAGCTAAGTTCATATTTTCTAAAAAAGCCACCAATTACCGAAAACTCTTCAGTTTTTTCTTTGCGAATCTCTATTGAGAAGACTAAAGGTTGCTGATTCTTAAATTCGAAGCTTACCAGTGTATGAGCAATTTGTGGTCCCATCCAGTAAGAGGCAATGATGTTTATGCCATTTAATTGCTTAAGATCAAATGTTCGGGTTTCCCATCGCACATCATAAGTTCCATCAGGATGCCAGTTGAAGTTACGAACATTGTGTAAAGTGATTACATCGCCGTGCTTTTCATAGCTCAGCATATTGGCAACTTCTGGATTCCAGTCACGATCTTGACGTGCAGTTATGGAAAAATACCAAACAAGAGAGCAGGCAAACGCTAAAAGATAAATCAGGATATCGGTACGGCGGTTAATAATATGGCCTTCAACATATAAGCCAGCCATGCTGAGTGCAAAAGCAATCCAGATGCCAATGAGTATGCGGCTGCCTAACCAGCCAAAAGGTTGTTGAACCCAAAGCGCTACGCATACCCAAATACTAGAGAACACAATAAACAGCGTGAATAAACTATGTAATAGCCCAAAAAGTAGAGCAGTAATAAATTCACGTGTTCCGATATTGTGCATAGGCATCCATAAAATTATTTTTTATAAGTGGCAAACTCGAATGAAGTTCCTGATTTTTCATCAACATGCTGTTCACTTGCGGTTTTATGAAACTCACTCGGTATTGTTGGATAATGTGCATCACCTTGCACATCTAAGTCAACATGAGTGAGCTCAAGACGGTCTGCAATCGATAAGGTTTGCTTAAAGATTTCACCGCCACCAATGATGAACAATGCTTGTTTTTCGGTATTTTTTACATCTTCTAAAGCTGCGTTTAAAGCATCTTCAATTGAATATGCAACTTTAACACCGTCAAATTGCCAGTTAATGTCACGGGTAATTACCCAGTTCACACGGTTTGGTAGAGCACGGCCCATAGACTCAAGTGTTTTACGGCCCATCACAACCACACCGCCTTGTGTGATTTCTTTAAAATGTTTTAAGTCGGCAGAAATATGCCATGGCAACGCATTGCCTTTACCAATACAGTGGTTTTTGTCCATTGCCACAACGTGGACAACTTCTACATTTTGCCATGCCATAATCTTATTCTCTAAACCGTAATTTAATGAAATTTAAGCCTTTGTTATACTGCAACTGGTGCTTTAATTGCCGGATGTGACTCGTAACCTACAATCTCGATATCTTCAAATTTGAAATCGAAAAGGTCTTTAACTTCCGGATTAAGTTTTAATTGGCAAAGTGGTAATGGTTCACGTGTTAATTGTAGTCGTGCTTGCTCAAAATGGTTGGCATAAAGATGCGTATCACCACCAGTCCAGACAAAATCACCTACACCTAAACCGCACACTTGAGCAATCATATGGGTGAGTAGAGCATAACTCGCGATATTAAAAGGCACGCCTAAGAACACGTCAGCACTACGTTGATAAAGCTGGCATGACAACTTGTTGTCTTGTACGAAAAATTGGAAGAGCGTATGGCAAGGCGGTAAGGCAACTTGTCCAGCTTCATTTGGGTTCCAGCCAGAAACAATTAAACGGCGTGAATTTGGATTGGTTTTAATTTCATTAATTAACCATTTAATCTGGTCAAAACCATCTTGATTATAAGTACCGTCAGCATTTTTAGTTGCGCCGAAATTACGCCATTGATGACCATAGACTGGTCCAAGTTCATGCTCTGGACGGCCAAAGCGAGCAGTTTGTTCTGCTGTTGCCCATTCGTCCCAAATTGAAACTTTATTGTCTTTTAGGTATTGGACGTTAGTGTCGCCTTTTAAAAACCAAAGCAACTCAATCACAATCGAGCGGAAGTGAACTTTTTTGGTAGTGAGTAAAGGAAAACCTTTAGAGAGATCAAAACGCATTTGATGACCAAATACAGAACGGGTTCCTGTGCCTGTACGGTCGCCTTTGTCACCGCCATTATCAAGGATATGTTGTAGTAGGTCTAAATATGCACGCATAACACTCTCGAGTTCGGATTAATTCCATAATATAGAAAGGGGGAGATAGCTCAGAAGATAAATAATTACTCAATAGAGCTGCTTCATCATGAACCACTGAAGATGATACCTGTTGTAGCTCAAGATGAAAATCTAAAATTAGTTCTAAGATATTTTTGCTGAATGTGTTTAGTTAAATCTTTTAGCACGATTTTGATAAATCGAAACAAGAAAAAAGCCAACCAGTACAAAGCCTAAAGCTTGTATGAGATGAATCCATTTATGCTGAAAAGGGAGCAAATACATCAAAATAATAATGATCAAAATAGGATAGATTTTGATTAAAACTCCCAAGCTCGATTTGCCTGATGTGTTGTTTGAAAGTTTGGTATTCAAGTAATGCTCAATATGTAAACCAAATCCGAAAATAAAGCTGAGTATTGTATAAATAGGAGGTAAGGGCTGAACTTGATTAGCAGCATAAACTGCAACACAAACAACGATAATGAAGATAAGTTTGATGTGACGTGGTGCGTTGTACCAATAAGCCAACATATATTGAGCCTATTTATTAAAAAGTGATTGAGGTGAAAAAATAAAAGCAGCAAGCGCCATAAAAGCGATTCCTTGCACACCCCAGATCAGCAAGTTCGGCATTGTTTTAACAAAAATAAGTGCAAATAACAGTGCGATAGGGATCCAAGTCAGCAGGCGATAAAGTAGGCCAGTTGGATTTTTTTGAGCAAAATGCAATTTAAAATAGCGACAGATTAAAAAAATAACCCCAGTTCCTGTAAACATTAGAATGGTATCTAAAGGCAGTGGTTGGTATTGATATAATCCAATACAGATCAACAGTGTAATAATTAAAATTACTAGTTTTTTAAATGTCGGGACTTGAGTGTTAAACCAGAATTCCAGCATGTCGTATCTTCATTTTTAGGAGAGTAAAAACTGTAGCATAAAAAAGAAAAGAGGAGCCGAAACTCCTCTGATTTATCATATTAACTGTTCTTTTGTGGGCCCCAGTCATAGATTTTCTTTTGGTAGGCATACCACATCATCCAAAGGCCAATCAGCAACATTGGAACGGTGAGGATCTGACCTTTAGTCATCCAGCCAAACAGAATAAAGCCTTGGTCGGCATCTGGTTGACGGAAGAATTCCATTACGAAGCGTGCAACACCGTAGCCCATTAAAAATAGGGCAGAAACCGCCATGCGTGGACGTGGTTTTGAACTAAACCACCACAAGACAATAAATAGAATTAAGCCTTCACAAATTGCTTGATAAATTTGTGATGGATGGCGTACCAGTTGTAATGGATCGGTCGGGAAGATCATACCGAATGGATAATTTGGGTCAGTTACTGCACGACCATATAACTCTCCACCAATGAAGTTACCAAAGCGCCCAAACATTAAGCCAGTCGGTACACATGGGGCAATAAAGTCGAGGGTTTGGAACCATGTTTTTTGATATTTTTTACACCAAAATAACATCGCAATCATGACGCCTAAGAAGCCGCCATGGAAACTCATACCGCCTGTCCAGACTTGGAATAGCCAAATCGGATTTTCAAGAAATTTATCAAACTCATAGAAAAGGACGTAACCGACACGACCGCCCAGAACGACACCTAAAGCACCGTAAAACACCAAATCGGAAACCATTTCTGATGTCCAGCCATCACGCTGTTTGGCACGGTAGGAAGCAAGTCCCCAAGCACATAAAAATGCCAATAAATACATGAGTCCATACCAATGGACTTGAAGAGGTCCTACATGTATTGCGACCGGATCGATATTAGGATAGGTCAGCATTGCTGCTCCTTGATCTTACGTTTTGACAGATTGTAGCGGAATGATGTGAAAAATGTTGTACATTCAATGTGTAAAGATAGGGAATAAGAAAAGATGTGTATTGTGGCTTTAGCATGGCATGTTCTGGATGATATGCCCTTATGTCTTATGTCAAATCGGGATGAGTTCTACCATCGACCAACAGCTTTATTACATCAGTGGCAACATACACCGATTATTGCTGGGCAAGATTTACAGTCGGGTGGGACTTGGATGGGCGTTACACCTCAAGGCCGATGGGCTGTCTTGACCAATTTTAGGGATGGACGAGATCAGAAATCATATGAAACCTCTCGGGGGCATTTAGTTCAGGCTTTTTTAGAGTCAGATTTATTGCCGATTCGATTTGCTCAACAATTAGAACAGCAGCAACAGAACTTCGCTGGCTTTAACCTGTTTATGGGAAATGCTGATCAAGCGGTTTATATGAGTAACCGTGGTGAAGCCCCGCAAGTATTAGCAAATGGTGTTTATGTGGTTTCAAATGGTTTGATGTCTGAACATTGGGAAAAAACCAGACATTTAAGAACACGTTTTACGCAAGAGTTTTTGCCTATGCTTCAGCACCAGACGGAAGAGTTAACTTTGCAACATGCTGCATGGGATATTCTTGAAGATGAACGTAAGGTCACAACGGCATTATTACCCAATACGGGCATTCAGCCAGAAATGGAAGAGTTATTATCATCGACTTTTATTCAAAGCCCTGTGTATGGCACACGTTGTTCAAATTTTTTAAGAATGACCAATAACGAATGGCTTTGGTTAGAAAAGACCCAACAAGGCGAGCATAGTGGGCAAATTGTTCAGCAACAGGTTCTCTTAAATCGATGATAATAAAAATGCCGATCAATTGACCGGCATTTTTAATCATCTAAGAATTAACCCACGATCACACCGCCATCTTTACGGGTAATCACAACAGTTGCTGAGCGTGGACGCGCAGTTTTGTTGCTTGGATCTTTCTGGGTTGCTGGCCAGTTACTTTCTGGTGTCGAGTAACTTGCAGAATCTTCGCCAGGGTGTTGAACATTAATGAAAATTGCTTTGTAGTCAGGTGTCATCGCAATACCTGTAATCTCACATTGCTTAGGTCCCACCAAGAAACGGCGCAAAGTTGAGTCTGTAACTTTAGCACCGACTAAAGTTTGCTGACCATTTGAGGTAGTTGCAGGAGCACCATCTCCAATCTGGCCTGGTAGCGCAGCAAGCATCATACAGTTAGTAACATCAGTGTATGCGCCATCATCTGTTTGAATCCAAAGTACGCCACGTGGGTCAAACCACATACCATCTGGAGATGACAAATCATTATTGTCTGTCAGACCCGATAAGTTGATGTTTGAAGCCATAGATGCTTCCGCACCGAATAGATAAATATCCCACTTGAAGGTTTCAGCAGTCGTTTTGTCATCCGTTTCTTTAAAACGGATAATATGACCGTTAACGTTACCCTTTTGCTCTTTAGTGCCGTTGTAGAGGTCTGTGTAGTTACGTGGGTTTGCAGCATCGGTCGCGTAATCTTTGCCACGATTTGAGTTGTTGGTGAGTGTGACATAAACTTCGCCGTTCACTGGGTTGACCGTACACCATTCTGGGCGGTCCATTTTTGTAGCACCGACTGCATCGGCAGCTAAACGTGCAAATGTGACAACGTCAGCTTGAGATTTAAATGGGTAGGTCGTGTTGCTTTCATTTAAGCCATTTTTGCCATAAGCAAGTTCAATCCATTGACCTGAACCATCGTTATTAAACTTGGCAACATACAATTTACCTGCGTTCATGTATTTGTCGCCAACTGCATAACCGCCATTTATATCTTTAGCATCCCACACTGCGGTAGAGACGAATTTATAGATGTACTCACCGCGAGAATCATCGCCCATATAAAATGCTAATGGTTGACCTACAACGGCACGGCAAGCACTGTCTTCATGTGCAAAACGACCAAGTGAAGTACGTTTAACTGGGTTTTGACGTCTATCAAATGGATCAATCTCGACCATCCATCCGAATGTATTTGGACCGTTGCGGTAGTCTTGGGTAGCTTGTGCAGCTTTTACGTCGGCATTCCAGCGGTCATATAAGTCTTGTGACTCTACTTGACCAATTGCTGTTTCCCAGCCGTAACGAGAACTTGCACCTAAATAAATTTGTCGTCCTTGTTCATCAACGTTAGGGATTAACTCACCATTTTTATCTTTTTCATAAATGATTTTGCCCTCGGTATCTTTTTTAGGGGCACCTTTCTCATCTTTCTCATAACGATAGAGCTCATCTTTTTTAACACCTAACCCATAACGCTTTAATGCAATTTTTTCTGCATCTGTACGTGCATATTCATCGCTACCTGAACGTTGGAAATAACCAATAAAGTTTTCTTCCGTGGTTAAGTATGTGCCCCAAGGTGTATAACCATTACCGCAGTTATTATGGGTACCGCGAGTTTTACGTGCATTAGGGGAGAAGCGAGTTGCGAGCAAGCCAGAACCAACTGCTGCACCTTCAAAATCCATCTCTGTTGATGCTGTAATACGACGGTTAAAAGCAGAACTTTTATCAATTGTTACTTGTTGAGTTGTTGGGTCTTTTTTAATGTGAACAATAGAAACGCCATGCGCATTGGTTTCACGAATGACTTCATCTTCAGGACGACGTCCATCAACTCTTGTTGGACCTTTTGGGTGAAGGAAGGTCTGGTTGATATATTCGTGATTCATGACTAACAAACCTTCAGCTGAAACACTTTCGTCAAAGCGGTTTGTTGAAGTATTTAAGCCAAAATAATGCATACCATCATGGCAGTCGCCAGAGCGAAACTGGAAGCTTGGACCAGATGGAATATTATTGTCGTCCCAGTCGCCAAAAGCAGGGTTGATTGAATCACCCAAAGCAAAAATGACATTCGCTTCATAACCTTCAGGTACAGTCACAAGATCATTATGGTTTTTCGCAACTGCGGTAAAAGTTAATTTTTCTGGTTTTTTATTTGGATCTACAGGTGTGGTTCCACCGTTGTTAGAACCTGAATCATCATCGCTATCATTACAGCCTGTTAATGTAGAGGCTAAAGTTAATGCTACAGCACCACTTGCTGCTTTAGTAATTAAACTACGGCGACTGATGTGTTGTTCTAAAATGTCACGAAAGTGGATGTTGTCAGAAGTATTATTGTCCAGTTCTTGGTCTTCATGATATGGCGACAGCTCTGTCATGGGGAATTCCTAAGTAAATAAAGAGATTGTTCTAAAATTCTTCATGAGCTTAGTTTGTGAATGTGACGAGGTGTTGACGTTTTGATGATAAGTTAATGAAAAGTTCTGTAATTTTTCATTTAATTTTCATAAAAAGTAAAAGTTGAATGTAAAAATATTAAAGCTGACCTTAGCCAGCTTTAATATTTAAAGAGGTTATGAAAAATTATTTAGTTGTGACTGAAGGGGCAATTGGGTCTGCTGTAATATAGCCGACGTTAGCACTATAACCATTGTTGTAATTTTGGTTAATTAATGCCTTAACATCCTCAGGTACACTACTACTGTCGCCTGGATGTTGGAAGTTGCTCATGATGTAAGTCCAACCGTTGATTGAATCTACAGCATGTAAACCTGTTGACTCTGCACCTGCAGGTGTAGAAAGCAGTCGTGTTAACTCTTTGGTATCTACATTGTATGCCCACAAGAAGTTGTTCACGTGGTTACCTGAGTCTTCACCAATGAATAATGTACGTAAAGTTTCAGAGAACTTCAGATTGTCTGGGCTAGCAATTTTGTCTGGATTCGCTGTATTACCTAAACTATCTTTCGCAGCAAGATCTTCACCCATGAGTAGCATATATGAGTAAAGAGGAACCCACTCGCTATTGATTGCGCTACCTTCGTTGTCTGTAAAGCTATTACCTAACTTGTGTGCAAGCACGCCACCAGCAGTAATCTTTTTAGAGAACCCTACATTATGTTCCGCAACATAACCTTTACCGCCAATGACCATTGAATCTTGAATATTAGCTAAAGCAGAGTAAGCAACTTTATCTTTAATATTTACGTTAGTACCTTCCATCTTGGTGAACGCCATACTTGCACCTTTTAGTGCTGCATAACGATGTGTTTCCAAGAAAGCTGCTGCTTTTTCCATACCTGGTTTAAGTTTGACCCAAAGCTGTTTCTTTGCCAAAGTGATTTCAGTATAGCTGGCATCATTTGGATTGGTTGTTAAACTTTCCATGATGTCAGTTGACTTAATCCCACCAGCAACTAAATCCTCAATTTCTTTACTAGTCGCATGGCCAAGTTTGATCCATTGAATGCTAGCAGTTGAGGTTTCAGTTAGCGTATTGATGTATTTAGCAACATATAGTGTCCCTGCCGATAAATCTTTTTCTTTATCAGCAACGAACATGAAGAAACCACCGTTGGTGTAGTCATCTCCCATAAGCGCTGTACGGTTGTCTGGCATAACATGGATAAGTTCGTGAGAAATACGCCCTAAACAATAGTGCTTTTTAATGCTACCTGTACCATCAAGGTTAACCGTTACTTCTGGCAAATGACCGTAGTTATATGGATTTGCTTTAGTTTCGTCACCAAAGAAGTATTTCCCAAGATATTTTGGATCTGTACCGCCAATGCCTTGATTGAATGCATCTGGTTCGTATTCTTCACTTGATAAGTGAGTGTTCCAAGGCGATAAGCTAGCACCACAAGTAATCCATAAACCGTGTACTGGTGCAGTATCAACATTGAAGTATTTTTTAAGTTCTAGGTGACCTGTTTTTTGGTCTTGATCTAAAGTCAAAATTGCGATTGGTGAAGGTAATTGACCGTAAGTATCACCACCTGCTTGGTCTTTAGAGTTGTATTCAAATTGAACAACATGGAACACTGGATTTGCTACACCATCAACTTTCGCACCTTCTAATTGAATTAGAGATGAACCATCTGGACAGTCTGAAAAGAACTGACGCTCTTTACCAGCAACTGACTTATCCATAATTGGATTGCCGTTAACATCAAAATAACCACCCGCGATAATCGTCCCACCACCAAGTTTTGGTACGCTATCACCAGTTTTAAAGAAAGGTTTATAAGCGAGTTGGTATTCAGTACTGGTTGAATTTTCCCAATCAATTTTTAATTTAGAATTCACTACAGTTGTTGCACGATCAGCTGCAGTTGTTGGCGCTGGCATTGCTGTGAATTTTGCATTTTTAAATTTGCTTGGTTGTGGTGTTGGAGTGACTACTGAGCTGTCATCACTATCATTACAACCTGCTAATGTTGCTGCCGTAGCCATCGCTCCTAATGGTAGAAAAGGAATCCCCGAAAACCATTTTAAAATTTCGCGACGCGTTGGTTGAGTAGAAGCAGTTGTCATAAGAAATCCGTAAATTTTGTGGGTATATTTGTTGATTTGATTCTATGGACTGAAAATGACACTTTTCTTACATTTTTAAGTCACTTTGAAGACAGTTTATTGCTTTGTAGATTAAAAAGTGCTCTACATAAAAAAGCCTGAACTTGTAGGCTCAGGCTTTTTCTTAGAAATCATTTTATTCAGCAGAATGGTTTTTTCTTTTCTCAAGAATTTTACCAAAGAGTAGGCCAAGTTCGAAAAGCAACCACATTGGGATGGCTAACATCACCATTGAAATTGCATCTGGTGGGGTAATAAACATCGCTACAAAAAAGCATCCAACAATGATAAAACGTCGCTTTTCAGCAAGGCTTTTTGTATTTACCACACCGATTAAAATAAGGAGGAGCGTCGCGATTGGAATTTCAAAAGTCAGTCCAAATACTAAAAATAACTTTAAGCAGAAGCTTAGGTAGCTATTAATATCCGTCATCGGTGCAACAGTTTCAGGCGATACACTAATAAAGAAATGTAAAATTGCCGGAAGAGTAATGTAATATGCAAAAGCAACACCCGCATAAAACAAGACAATACTACCGATGAGTAATGGTAGTGCTAAATGACGTTCTTTTTGATACAGCGCTGGACGAACAAATGACCAGATTTCATACAGAATAAATGGCATTGCCAGCACAAGTGCGACAAATAAATTGAGTTTAAAAGGCGCCATGAATGTTGCAGTGACATCTGTTGCAATCATTGACGAGGAGGTCGGAAGTTGCAGCCTCAAAGGTTCAGATAGTAATTGGTAAGTATTATTTCTAAATGGTAATAAGCAAAAAAATAAAAATAAGGTTACTCCGACAATCCTGAATAAATGACGTCGTAAAACGACCAAATGGCTCATGATTGGCATTTGGTCTAAATTTTCCTGATTATTTACAGTGGTTGAAGGCAGTTGGTTCATACGGCAATCTTCAATTTAACAGGTGATGTCTCTGAAATATCAGTTGATGATGCTAAAGGCATAAATTTTCTAATGTATGGGACTTTATAATGGCCTGATATAGGAAGACATATCCGAATAGGTTGGGGCACTGATTTGGTTGCCTCAGCCTTATCTATATTTTCAGAAATATTCTGCTTTTGAATTTCTTCAAGCTGTTGTTGTACTTTACGTTCTAGTGCTTCAATGCGGTTGAGTTCTTCTTGCATCTCTTTTCGAAACTCAGAAAGACGCAACTCTTGATCAATCTCATTTTGCAAATTGGTAATATAACGTTTTAGGCGAACATACCAACGACCAGCAAAGCGTGCAGCTTCTGGAAGTTTATCCGGACCTAAAACTAAAATTGCAATAATTGCAAAACAGAGTAGCTCTGTCATTCCTACATCAAGCATGGTCGAAAACCTTTAGCTTTTTACTGATGTGCTGTCAGGTGTTTTGACTTGGGCATCAATTGTTCGTGGAGTATTAAGAGCAGTGGTCTCATCTTCTTCACGAACTGATTTTTTAAAGTCTTTTACTGCACCGCCTACGTCTTTACCGATATTTTTTAATTTAGACGTACCGAATAATAAAATAACGACAATTGCAAAAATAACGACATGCCAAATAGATAAACCGGCCATGATCTTATACCTCTTTTCAGTTTGCTTTATATCAACAGGTTGCCATGACAGGAATGTGACATTTATATGTCATTTTTAAGACAATGAATGACTGTCAAAACCTAAAAAGTTCATTTTATAAACTGAATATCTTCTTTTTTTATTTATACATAGTTTGAAAAGAGTCACTTAAATTACTTGAAATGGAGAGTACATTTCATTTTGAAAAGGTGTAGCATAGCAAGCTGGTTTTAATGAGCAAGAGGAGAGAGCGTGGCGCTACTACTGCCTGTATTGGCATTTATCATAGGACTTCTACTTGCTCAGACTTCCATTGCAGAAACCATAAAACCTATTCTTTCAGCTTGGCTTGCACGACTCCTGATTCCAATTGTTATTATTTACAACATGGTATTTTATCAGCCAGGTAGTTTGAGTTTGATTCTGTTTAGCTTCGGTTCAGCATTTCTTATTTTCTTTGCCTATTTAGCTCTATTTAAAGATAGATTATTAGCGCTATGCGTGAGTTATACCAACATGGGGTGGCTTGGCTTTCCCTTTGCCATGGCTTTATTTGGTCCTGATGCTACGGCCCCTATTGTGGCTTTATATATTGGTATGTCTCTTTTTGGAAATGCATGGGCTGTTACGGCAGTCACCACTGCACCACAAAGTAAGCTCAACATATTAAAAAAGGTTTTAACCTCTCCACCGTGTATTTCAATATTCTGTGCACTTTTACTTAGGTCGTTAGGTGCTCAACATATCGAGCATCCTGCTATACATTGGGTATATGAAGTTGCCAAGTTTGTCATGACTTTTGCTGGTATGTGTGTGCTGGGAATGTGGCTACGCCGTACCCGAGTGCATTTAAAAGACTTAATTTACAGTACAAAAGCTCAAGCATTTAAAGTAGTGTGCGGGTTTATTCTTTGTGGCTTAACTTATAGATTTTTACCCATTCCAAATATCAGTCAGCAAATTGGAGTGATGTTTTTAATGTTCTGTCTGCCGCCAGCAGCCAATATTGTAGCGCTAGAAACACATTATCAAGGGACGGGAAGATCGGCGGCTTACATTGCCTCAGGGACGATTGTGAGTTGTATTTTTATTGCGATTTATGCGGTATTTTTGCATTTCCCACTATAATTAATTTAAAAATTTTTCCCCTACACCTGCTTGTGCGAAGGCGGCATGGATGCCGCCAGTTAGACTGTGGTACATGAACGTACCATCAGTCTAACAAAAGATTTTTGCTTACTTTTCATCTTTGAAAAGTAAGGTCTGCCTATACAAAGTTTAATATATTCTAACGCTGCATATTGTGGCCATGTGATCAGCTTACTTCTGTAAGCTCTCTTTAAATAACTGCATCGCTTGCCCACGATGACTAATCTTATTCTTGTCTTCTTTAGACAATTCAGCGCTAGACACTTGTAGCTCAGGCAACCAGAACAATGGGTCATAACCAAAGCCATTTTCGCCACGTGCAGCTTCTAAAATTTCACCGTGCCAGATGCCTTGGAAAATTTGTGGTAAAGGATCTTCAGCATGCGTCACTAAAGCAAGTACGCATACAAACATACCTTCAATTACTTCACCATTTTTACGATAGGGTAAAAGGTCATTTAATAATTTCGCATTATTTGCTGCATCGTCACCATGTTCTCCAGCATAGCGTGCTGAATAAATACCAGGTGCGCCGCCTAAGACTGGTACACAAATACCAGAGTCGTCAGCCATAGCAGGTTTACCTGAAATTTTAGAGGCATGACGAGCTTTAATAATGGCATTTTCAATAAAGCTTAAACCATCTTCAATTGCATCAGGAATATTAAGGCGACCTTGAGGAATAATTTCTACTGGTAACTTAAGCTGTTCAAAAAGTTTTTCAAACTCTGCGACTTTACCTTTGTTATTGCTGGCAAGAACTAAACTGCCCTGATCAAACCAATGTGGGGTAGACATAATAAAACCAAACTTTATAGCTAATATCGAACAGCAGTTATGTTACGTGTTTTTTGGAAGGGGATATAGAGGAAAACAAATAGAATATAAAATAGGATAACCTAAACTAAAGCCACCTTGTAGAGCATACAAAGTGGCTTTAGTCGAGTAAGGTTTTTTACGGATGAACCGTTATTATTGTGCTTGAATCCATTTGTCCGCACGGTCACGTGCTGTACGGATTTGTTCTTGAGTTAAGTTCGCTGCTAGAGCAGTTTTCTTACCTTCAGATAGGCTAATCACTTTATTGTCGAGCATGCCATCACGAGTTGAAAGCTCATACCATTGGTAAGCACCAACGTAGTTTTTCTTTTGCTCTTCCATCATCGCAAGGTTATAGCTTGCACGGTTATCACCATTGCTTGCTGCTTTTTCAAAGTATTTACGAGCCATAGACTCATCTTTTTTAACACCAATACCATCGGCATACATGCGGCCTACGTTTAATTGTGCTGGTGATAAACCTTGATCAGCTGCTGCTTTAAACCATGCGAAAGCCTGTTTGTCATCTTTTGCTACGTCTTTACCATATTGATAGTGTGTACCAAGGTAAAATTGCGCGCCTGCTTGACCAGCCTTTGCTGCTTTCTGAAGATCGTTAATCCCCATTGTTGAAAAACGTGCAGCCTGACTCGCAACCGATTGTGGCTGGGCGATATAATCTGCATGAGCCTGCATACTTAGCAGTCCTGCAAATAGTGTGCTAAATAATGTCTTTTTCATAGTGCACTCACTCGATAAATAGCGACTTCACCAAACAAATTCGGAACATGTTTGCTTAACAGGCTTCCCTGCTGATTTCCATTGACGGCGAGTCGATTAATAATTTGTATCTGATTTTCAGCACATAGTGCTTCGAAATCTTTAAATGTACATAAATGAATGTTGGGGGTGTTATACCACATATATGGTAGAGCATCCGATACAGGCATCATTCCTTTTAATGCAAGAAAAGAGCGAGTCTTCCAATGCGCAAAGTTTGGAAAAGTAATAATTGCCTGTTTACCCACACGCACCATGTCCCTTAATAAAACATCGGGTGCATCTACGGCTTGCAAAGCTTGTGCCATAACCACATAGTCAAAGGACTGGTCTGCAAAGCGGCTTAAGCCGAGATTCAAATCTTGTTGAATAATATTTAACCCGCGACTGACGGCAATTGCAATCTTTTCTTGATCAATTTCTAAACCATAAGCACGAATTTGATGCTTTTGGCTCATATGAGCGAGTAATTCACCGTCACCACACCCTAAGTCGAGTACGCTTGAGCCGGGTTTAATCCACTTTTCTGCCAGTTGTTGATCAATACGCATTAGCTTGCCTCCAGTGATGTCGATTTTAAGTGTTCTTCACCGCCTAAGAAAGCGCGCATGGTTTTGACATACAGTGGAATCGGGAATAAGAACGAGTCATGGCCTTGTTCAGCATCAATGTCGAGATAGCTTACTGGCTTATGATTGGTAATAAGTGCATCTACAATTTCTTGTGAGCGGCTTGGTGCAAAACGCCAGTCAGTTGTGAACGAGACAATAAGGAACTGGCATTTAGTTTTACCCATCGCTTCAGTTAAAGAATGACCGTACTCACGTGATGGGTCAAAGTAATCTAAAGCTTTAGTCATGATGAGATAAGTATTGGCATCAAAGTTACGGCTGAACTGTTCACCTTGATAACGTAAATAGCTTTCGACCTGAAACTCGACATCAAAACCGTACATAAATTTGCCAGATTTTAAATCACGGCCAAATTTTTGTTTCATGGCTTCTTCTGAAAGATAGGTGATATGACCGACCATGCGAGCCAAAATTAGTCCGCGTTTCGGATAGCTATCATTTTCTAAGTAACGACCATGATGGAAGTCTGGATCAGACAGAATTGACTGACGTGCCACTTCGTTAAATGCAATATTTTGTGCTGAAAGTTTTGGTGCGCTGGCAATAATCACACATTTTTGTAGGCGGTCAGGGTAGTCTACTGACCATTGTAGTGCTTGCATGCCTCCTAATGATCCACCGACCACTGCATACCAGACATCTACACCCAAACGGTCAGAAAGCATGGCCTGAGTTTTAACCCAGTCGCGTACCGTTACTAATGGAAAATCAGGTCCATAAGGACGGTTATCATTTTCAGGATTTGGTGAGGTCGGGCCAGTTGAGCCATTACAGCCACCAATATTATTTAGCGAAACTACAAAAAACTTATTCGTATCAATTGCCTTACCCGGGCCAATACAACTATCCCACCATCCAGCTTTTTTATCATCTTCGTGGTGATAACCCGCTGCATGATGATGTCCGGAAAGAGCATGACAGATTAAAATTGCATTTGATTTATCAGCATTTAAAGTGCCGTAAGTTTCTACCATTAGTTCAAAACGTGGCAAAACACGATCACATTCAAGGTGTAATGGTTCTTCAAATTGGAACTTTTGCGGAGTGACTAACCCCACTGAATCAGCTGGAAAAGACACGGGAACATTTCGCCTTTTAAATCTTTCAGGAATAAAAAGAAAGGATACCAAGCTAGGTATCCTTTCCAAAGTCTTTTTTTAAATTAAACAGCGGCGGCAACAACCTGATCTGTACTTAAAACACCTTGATCAATCAAACGGTTGGTACACGCAATAATTGCTTCAATGGATGAGGTGACTGTATTGTCATGAACACCGGCACCAAATGAACCTTTACCTGTACCTTTTACTTGAAGTTCAATTAAGGTTAATGCTTTGGCATTTGCACCAGAACTAATACTACGTTCTTCATAGTTCAATACGTCAATTGGTAATTGAAGTGCATTTAAGAACGCAGAGATTGGTCCATTACCTTCACCACGAAGTTGTTGTGTTTCACCTTCGACATCAATATCAAGTTCGATAATTTGAGTGCCATTAATGTCAGATAACTTGTAGTGTTTGACTGTGTAATGATGATTCTTCACATCAACATACGCATCTTTAAATAAGGTCCAGATTTCTTTAGCATTAATTTCTGTACCGTTCTCATCAGCATATTGTTGAACAACCTGACTGAATTCGATTTGCAAACGACGTGGTAATACAACGTTGTAGTTTGATTCTAATAAGTAAGCGATACCGCCTTTACCAGACTGGCTATTTACACGAATTACAGCATCATAGTCGCGACCCAAGTCTTTCGGGTCGATTGGCAAGTAAGGCATATCCCAGATTTCTTCGTTTTTCTGGTATTCGAAGCCTTTTTTGATCGCATCCTGATGTGAACCAGAGAATGCAGTAAATACCAAATCACCTGCATATGGATGACGAGGGTGTACAGGTAAACCAGTACATTCTTCAACCGTTGCAATCACTTCATTAATATTAGAAAAATCTAACTCTGGCGCTACACCTTGGGTATACATGTTCAATGCAATTGCTGCAACGTCAACGTTACCTGTACGTTCACCATTACCGAACACACAGCCTTCAACACGGTCAGCACCCGCCATAATGGCAAGTTCTGATGCAGCAATACCACAGCCGCGGTCATTGTGGCAGTGAACAGAAATGATTACGCCATCACGACGCGCCAAATTACGATGCATCCATTCAATTTGGTCTGCATAAACATTTGGTGTAGAAACTTCTACAGTCGCTGGCAAGTTTAAAATCACTTTATGATCTGGACGTGCATCCCAGATTTCTGTGACGGCATCACAGACATCTTTAGCGACTTCTAATTCAGTTGCAGAGAAACATTCTGGGCTGTATTGGAAAATCCAGTCTGTTTGAGGATATTGCGCCGCATACTCTTTAACTTTTTGAGCAGCATTAATTGCTAATTGTTTTGCGCCATCAACATCTACATTCAACACCTTTTGACGGAAGGTTGGAGAGTTCGAGTTATAAATATGTACAATCGCTCGTTTAGCGCCTGCCAAAGATTCAAAAGTACGTTCAATTAAATGGTCACGTGCTTGAACCAAAACTTCAATGTATACGTCATCAGGAATATGATTTTCTTCGATCAACATGCGAGTAAAATCGAAGTCAATTTGAGATGCAGAAGGGAAACCAATTTCAATATGCTTAAAACCAATTTTCACAAGCATTTTGAACATTTTGAATTTTTGTTCCATATTCATTGGTTCAAAAATTGCTTGGTTACCGTCACGTAAATCCGTACTCATCCAGATTGGCGCTTTTGTAATTTCTTTATTTGGCCATTGGCGATCTGGTAAATCCACACGCTGGTACATACGGCGGTATTTTTTGCTAGGGTCAGCCAACATCATGAGAAAACTCCTTGTCTCGTAGCGCGGTTGCTCTGGATATATTTAAAAGGCAACGTCTCTACTTAATATATGGTATCTAATTCAGAAAAATTAAAGGGAATTTCAAAGTGCTGCTTTAAAAAGCAGACAAAATTTTTATACGCGCGCTTGGCGCAGCATCAGGAGTTGCAGATGATGTCTTGCTTGAGTAGGCGGGGCAAACAAGTAATTCGTTTTCATCTCTAGACCGTGAAATAATAAGTTTGGTGGTTTGCAGGTAATCTTGTTATTTAGATATATCACATCTAAACAATGATTACACCTTGTGCAAAATTCTTATCATAATTTTAGTTAAGTTGTTTAGAAAATAATTTTCTAATTTTGCGCTGTTTTGTTTTTTGTGGGAAATAATTTTCATATTTTTGCCTTATTAAGGTAAAAAAGATTATCTGCTCTTAAAAAGGCAAAAATAAATATAGTTACAGTTCTGACCACATACGGATTAAATTATGATAAATGTTGGTCAGCTTCATGACTTCTGAATAGTTATCGCCGTGTGATTTACGTAGTTCTCGAATGCTCTCATCAAGATTAAATAAAAGATGACGTTTACTATCGTCACGGACCAAACTTTGTACCCAGAAAAAAGAAGCAAAACGAGTACCTGTGGTAATGCTACTGACTTCGTGCAGGCTAGTAGACGGGTAGAGCACGACATCACCTGCCGGTAATTTAACTTCGTGATAACCATAAGTGTCTTCAATCACTAGGTCACCACCTTCATATTCATCTGGTTCACTTAAAAATAATGTGCAAGATAAATCAGTGCGTAGCTGTTCAGAAGTTCCACGGATAAGGCGAATCGAGTTATCTACATGGAAACCAAAGCTTTCATGTTCATCATAACGATTAAAAAGTGGTGGAATAATTTTGTGGGGTAGGGCTGCGGCCTGAAACACTGGATTTTGCCAAATTGCTTTGATGACAAGATCACTTAAATGATGAGTAAGGGGATCTTGTTCTGAGAGTTGCTGATTTCTTTTCACAGAAGCAGACAAGGTGCCGGCAGTCACTTTCCCACCTACCCAATTGGCATCTTCCATGAGCTTACGAAACTCGGCAACTTGCTCTTTGCTTAAAACATTGGGGATATGATGAATCACGGCAAACACCTTTTAAGATATATTCTATTTGTAAAAATAGCCTCATGATGAGGCTATTTTATAGGAAACTAAATGAAATCCATAAAAATATTATGGGATTTAGGATTAATATTTAAAGTTAATTGCTAACACTGCGTTACGACCTTCACCCTCATTTGCATAATGAGCTGCATGGGCACTAGTAAAGTAACGTTTGTCAGAAATATTATTAACATTTAATTGTAGATCTACATTTTCATCAACTTTGTACTGAACCATTGCATTGTAAATAGTGAATGCAGGTAAGATTTTGGTTGAAGTCAATGCGGTATTTGGATTTGTGTTTGCATACACTTGGTCACGGTATTGTGCACCTGCACCTACGGTTAGTTTTGGTAGAACTTTATAAGTGGTCCATAAGCTTGCACTATTTTTTGCAACGAATGGTAGAGGTTTGCCTTCTTGAGCAACAGCATTGTAGGCAGCTTTTTCAACTTCACTATCAAGATAGCTATAACCTACAGCCATTTCCCATTTATCGGTAATATGACCAGTTAAACCAAGCTCAAAACCATCAACTTTACTTTCACCAGCATTAGTTGTGGTGTTTGCATCAACTGCAATACGCGTATTTTGCTTTTCGGTACGGAAAATTGCGGCTGTAACATTCGCGCGATTTTCCCAAAGGCTCCATTTTGTTCCCACTTCGTAAGTACGAGCTTTTTCTGGATCTAAAGCCTGATTCGATGCAGACAGGCCATCAATATCAGCATCCATACCTACTGGGTTAGCAGCGGTAGCATAGCTTGCATAAATACTGCCATGTTCAGTTGGACGGAATACTACGCCAGCTTGATACGAGAAGAAATCAGAGTCATTGGTATACACAGTTCCAGCAGGCGTAGTAGTGTTACCACTTATGTAGTCCTTATTGAACTTTAACTCTGAATCGAATTTATCCCAACGCGCACCTAAATTGAGCAACCAGTATTTATTGAATTCAATGCTATCTAAAGCATAAATTGATACTGTTTCATTGGTTGATGTTCTTTGTTTTGGATTCGTTGTTAATGAACCTAACCATGGGGCATTCCCAGATGGATTTGTTAAACTGGTACACCACCCATCATTATTTTTACACGTATTATCAAAGCCAGTTGTCGTTGTTCCCTTATAACCAGGGTAGATGATGTTATATGAGCCACGTTCAGTCTCTTCACGACTATATTCAGCACCTACATTAAAACTATGTGTAAGCTGACCAGTTTGAAGTTTCCCGGCTAAAGATAGTTGATCTGTGAACGCTTCTGTTTCACGAATAGATTGTGTAACACGGCGCCAAACTTGATTTTTATAAATGTTGCTCTTAGAGTCATCTGGGTTAGTGTAGATATAGTCTGCTTTAGAGCGGCTATAGCTTGCTGTGTTACTAAGTGTTAGATCATCATTAAAGTCATGTTCTAACTTCAATGAGCCAATATGGTTTTCGCGTTTGTCGAAATCACGCGCTTTCCAACCATAATATGCTCCTTGCTTAACAGCGACAGGCTTACCATCTCCTTTTTCTGCACCAGCAGGAACATTTGATTTCGGTGTACCATCATTATTAACAAGGTTTGGGTTATTGAATGGAATACCTGAATCAGGTTCATCATTACTTTTTAAAAAGTAATAGCTTAATGTAGCTCGGTTTGCAGAACCTAAGCCGAGCGCTAGGCTCGGTGCAATACCAACACGAGCGTATTCGGCTCCATTACTTTGACCAGGTTTGTCATTTTCATGGCCCATAACAACAACACGGCCAGCAACACCATTGCCAAAGTCTTTGTTGGCATCAAGCTGAATATGACGGTAGTTGTCTGTACCACCCGCAACAGATCCTTGATAAACATTACCTTCATGGGCAATTTTTGGAATAAGGTTAATGCTGCCACCAATCCCGCTTCCCCCAGTTAAAGCAGAGCTTGAGCCCTTGATGACTTCAACTTGTTCAATCGCAAACATGTCACGAGTTTGAGCTGTTGCATTACGAACACCATCAACATAAATAGAAGATTGGCCGTTATAACCACGAATATAAGGAATATCTGTATATGGAACGCCGCCTTCACCAGCACCAAGTGTAATACCTGGTTCATTGCGTAGAGCTTCGAGTAGGGTATTTGAATTCGTTTCTTGAAGTAGCTTTTGGGAAAGAATTGACACCGATTTTGGCGTATCTTTTAGCGGAGCTACAAATTTCGCGTTCGCAGACTGATCTATTTTCAATGATTCTGCTTGATTTGCTTCAGCATGCACATTAATAGTTTTTAATACTTCAACTTGTTCTTGTGCGATAGCAGCGGTTGCTATCACAGAGAGAGAAGAAGCAATTGCAGACGATACAATTTTCTTGCGGGTTTTGATGAAAGACATAATTTCAGGACTTTAAATCATAAAGGTTATGCGAATAATAATAATTCTTATTTATATGTACAGTTTGTGTTAATTGGATTTGTCGATAGAATTGTGAAGGAAATGTGAAAGGTTGGATGGGTTTTAGTATTAAAAAATAGCTAATTATTTGATTGTGTTTAATTGTTTTAAAAAGCGATAAATTTATGAAAAATGATTGTAAATTTAGATTTATAAAGAATAACTAAAAAATTAGTTTTACTTAAGTACTTATGAAAAATATTTAAAGAATCATAAAATTACTGTGAAATTTACTAGAATAATGTCCTTCACTTACATGAAGTGATCGGTTAATTTTGTATATCTTGAAAGTTGTCATATAATACAGCACTTTTTTAAAAACTGTTCCTACTAACTAATTTTTATCGAGGAAGCCATGCAAGTAACGACTGAAGCGGTTTCGGGCGTTGCCCGTCGTTTAAATGTGTCTGTACCGACGAGCCGTATTAACGAGCAATTTGAAGCTCGTTTGAAGCGCACTGCCAAAACTGTGAAGATCAACGGCTTCCGTCCAGGTAAAGTACCTGAAAACGTTGTTCGTCGCGAATACGGTGCAAGCATTTATCAAGAAGTTGTAAATGACATCATTCGTGATAGCGTTTTTGAAGCAATTCAACAAGAAAAAATCAATGCGGTAGGTATGCCGAACATTGAGAAAGTTGAACATAAAGAAGACGCTTTAGTTTTTGAAGCAACTGTAGAAGTTTATCCAGAAGTTGAAGTAAAAGCATTTGACGGCTTAGAAGTTGAACGTAAATCAGCTGAAATCAAAGACGCTGACGTTGACGCTATGATCGAAAACTTGCAAAAACAACGTCAAACTTGGGCTGTAACCAAGGGTATGGCGAAAAAAGACATGCAAGTGACTTTTGACTTTGAAGGCACTATCGATGGTGAGAAGTTTGAAGGCGGTTCTGCTGAAGACTTTAAACTTGTGTTAGGTTCAGGTCGTATGATCCCTGGATTCGAAGATGGCATCATTGGCATGAAAGCTGGTGAAGAGAAAGTAATTGACGTTACTTTCCCTGAAGATTACCAAGCTGAAAACTTGGCTGGTAAAGCAGCTCAGTTCAAAATCACTGTGAAGCAAGTTGAAAAATCTAAACTTCCAGAAATTGATGCTGAATTCTTAAAAATCTTCGGTGTAACTGAAGAGGAAGGCGTTGAGAAGTTAAAAGCTGACGTTCGTAAGAATATGGAACGTGAAGTTCGCAATGGTTTACGTAACCAAGTTAAACAAGCTGCTTTTGATGCTCTTGTTGCTGCGAATGAAGTTGAAGTTCCAACTGCAATGGTTGCTCAAGAAATTGACCGTCAACGTCAACAAATGGTTCAACAGTTCACTCAACAATTTGGTGGTGCAGGCGCGCAATCTTTTGACAAGAGCATGCTTCCTGACGAATTGTTCAAAGAACAAGCAGAGCGTTCTGTTAAGCTTGGCGTATTGGTAAGCAAAGTTTTAGCTGATGCTAAACTTGAAGTTGATCAAGCTCGCGTTGATGCTTACATTGACGACATGGCTTCTTCTTACGAAGATCCAACTGAAGTGATTGAATACTTCAAAAATGATGCTCAACAACGTGCTCAAATCGAAGCAGTTGTATTAGAAGATCAAGTTGTTGATCACATTTTAGCTGGTGCTAAAGTGACTGACAAAGCTGTATCTTATGATGACTTATTGAAAGAACAGCAAGCTCGCCGTATGGGCTAATCTTTTGAGAAGTCAGAAGAAGGCGCCTGAGGCGCCTTTTTTGTTTTTCTTTATGTGGTCAATTAGAGTGCGGTATTAAGTACTTAGGTATAAATAATATAATATTTCAGTGCGAACCTTTTGCAATTTGAGAAATTATCCCGCATATTGTTGCCATAGGTTAAGTCACAAAAAATTTAGGAATAAATAACGTATGTATGTTCCAACAATTGAAAATGCTTTAGTTCCTGTTGTGGTTGAACAATCTTCTCGCGGCGAACGTTCTTTTGATATTTATTCACGACTTTTACGTGAGCGCGTCATTTTTTTGACAGGTGAAGTTGAAGATAACATGGCAAATCTGATTGTTGCCCAAATGTTGTTTTTAGAAGCTGAAAATCCTGATAAAGATATCCACCTTTATATCAACTCTCCAGGTGGATCTGTGACAGCGGGCATGGCTATTTATGACACGATGCAGTTTATTAAACCTGATGTCGTGACATATTGTATGGGTCAAGCTGCTTCAATGGGTGCATTCTTGTTAAATGCGGGCGCTAAAGGTAAACGCTATTGTTTAGAAAATGCTCGTGTCATGATTCATCAACCACTGGGTGGTTTCCGTGGTCAAGCATCGGATATTGAAATCCATGCGCGTGAAATTCTCTTTATTAAAGAACGTTTGAACCGCTTAATGGCAGAGCACAGTGGTCAAGACTATGAAACCGTTGCTCGTGATACTGACCGTGATAACTTTATGACAGCCCAAGCTGCTAAAGAATATGGTCTGGTTGATCAGGTGTTAAGTAAGCGTCCATAAGGACCTTATTATATAAATAACTTGAGATGTTGAAAAAGATCTCCATTTAGTTATTTATGCAGTGCATCTTGCCCTAATATTTAAGATTCTATTTGTGGAGTGAATATGTCCGAACATCCTCAAGGACAAAAACATTGTTCATTTTGCGGTAAAACGCAGTCTGAAGTCGGGAAACTGATTGCAGGTGAGGACGCATATATTTGTAATGAATGTGTGGATGTCTGCTTAGACCTTGTACAAACCAGCCAACAGGTTGAAGCAGGTGACTGGGCGAGTAAGGCATTGCCAAAACCACATGAAATACGTGCTGCGCTTGATCAATATGTTATTGGTCAAGATCTTGCCAAAAAGACATTATCTGTTGCGGTTTATAACCATTATAAGCGCTTAAAAGTTGGTCATAATGGCCATGTGTCTAAAGAAGTAGAAATTGCTAAAAGTAATATCTTACTGATTGGACCTACTGGCTCAGGTAAAACTTTACTTGCGCAAACATTAGCTCGCCTTTTAGATGTTCCATTTGCGATGGCAGATGCAACAACATTAACCGAAGCTGGTTATGTGGGTGAGGATGTTGAAAATATTGTGCAAAAGCTTTTGCAAAAAGCAGACTACGATGTAGAGAAGGCTCAGAAGGGCATTATCTACATCGACGAGATTGATAAGATTACTCGTAAATCTGAAAATCCATCAATTACGCGTGATGTGTCTGGTGAAGGTGTACAACAAGCATTATTAAAAATGATTGAAGGTACAGTTGCTTCGATTCCGCCTCAAGGTGGCCGTAAGCATCCACAGCAAGAGTTTATCCAAATTGACACCTCAAATATCTTATTTATTTGTGGTGGTGCATTTTCTGGTTTGGAAAAAATTGTACAACAGCGTCAAGAGAAAGGCGGTATTGGTTTTACAGCTGACGTTAAAAACAAAGATGAAACCAAAAAGCTTGCTGAATTGTTCCGTCAGGTTGAGCCAACTGACTTAGTGAAATTTGGTTTGATTCCAGAATTCATTGGTCGTTTACCAGTGATTGCTACACTTGAAGAGCTAGACGAAGAAGCTTTAATGCAAATTTTGACTGAGCCAAAAAATGCATTAACACGCCAGTATCAATATCTTTTCACTATGGAAAATGTTGATCTGATCTTTGAAGATTCTGCATTACGTGCTGTTGCTAAAAAAGCGCTTGAACGTAATACGGGTGCGCGTGGTCTACGTTCTATTATGGAAAACGTACTGCTTGAAACTATGTATGATTTACCAAGTCGTACAGATGTTGGAACAGTCATTATTAATGAAGCAGTCATTAATGGTGAAGCAGAACCTGTTTATCAGGCTGAACGCCAACCTAAAGAAGCTGCAACGCATGAAAGTGTTGCTAAAGCAGATTTAAAGGTTATTGATTCGAAGTCTGCATAGATTTCATTCATCTAAAAAGCATGAATCGCGTTAGTGATTCATGCTTTTTTTGTTTTCAATTTATATGGGTAGTGTTAATCTTAAAAATACAAAATACGCATAGTTTTGCGGTGTAAAAAATAAATCAAAAACAAAACGCTTTGAGGGATGCCATGCGTTATTTAATCGTATCTTTGTGCTGTGCAGGACTATTTGTGGGCTGTCAAAGTTCATCTCATTTAGAAAAAAATCCGAGTGAATTGACCGCGACTCTACCTAAAGTTGATGTTGAAAAAGAACCTGGTTTATTAGATCAATATCATTTAGGCGGTTTTACTGTGGGAGGGTGGGTCAACCAAAAATTGGGTCAGACTTTTGCTCCAATCAAACCACAAAATGAACAGGCAGCTGTAGTTTATCTATATCGACCAGACACAAAATGGAATCGTCAGGAAATTGCAGCAATTAATCTCTTTGTGAATGGTAAGCGCATTCCGAGTCTATTACATAATCATTATTACTGGATTGAGTTACCAGCAGGAACGTATCGTCTTTCTGCGAGTCGCCCTTTACTTGGTATCCATTTTCAAGAACCAAAATATATTGATATCACTGTTGAGGCGGGAACGTCTTATTATTTGAAATATGATGAAGAAAATAAAATGGACCGAAGTGAACATACTGGTCCATTTATGTTAATGCAAGACAATATTGGACGTAGAGAGATAGCATTTACCGAGCTTAAATCTTCTAGCTATAATTTTGTTGCTGAAGATGCTTCAGGAAAGATCCGCCATAAACCACAAGAATTAAAGCCAGCTAAATATGATGAAAAATCAGATGTACATCTGATTAAACCATTTAAATTATGGAATCCTTTAACTTGGTAATAGCCTAAAAAAGATAAAGAAAAGTTAAGACTTTTCTTTATCTTTCATCAATGGTGCAAGAATTTTAAGCATCTCTTCTTGCATATGATCTCGTGCTTTAGGGTCATTAAATGTTTGCTGTCCCAACTCCATCATATATTCTGAAATTTGCCCCATAATCTGTACGTTTTTGCGCGTAATTGATTGGCCTTCTGGGGTTTTTAAAAATTTCAGATTCGCCTGAATTTCCTCTTCAGTATAAGTCTTTAGGTAAATATCCTGTAAGGCTTGAGCTGTTTTGGGGTTGCTAATGAGCTGATTGCTCGAATCTTTTAGGAGAGAGCCTAACTTCTTCGCGGCCTCTTTTTCTTTTGGACCTAAAGTTTTGATACCCGTGATATTACTAACGATCTGTTCTGCCTGTTGATCATAGTAAGGCGTTAATTCATTAATTGACTCTTTAAGCAGGTAATCAATTTGGCTCATTTGCATGAGTTCTTTAACTGAACTTAATTTGGCAGGAGAGGCAAATAAGCTTGTGGTAATACAGCTTAGGCAGAGGCTGATTGAGAGATTTTTAAGAATAGGGCGAATAGTCATGAAATGACCTATATTCAATATTTGGCGAGAGGGTGCTTTCATTAATAGCACAGATTGACGAAGTAATTGTTACAATTCTTTTCAGATTTTAAAATAAAAAAAGAATGCATAAAAAAAGCACCGAATTCGGTGCTTTTCTTGATTAGCCAGCTGCTGCATCGACTACTGGAATTTTTCCAATTTTCGCTTGCCAGATTTTTGGAGCTACTGCGTGAATTGAAGTACCGTTTACATCAACTGCAACAGAAACTGGCATATCTTCAACTACGAATTTGTAGATTGCTTCCATACCTAAGTCTGCAAACGCAACAACTTCAGCTTCACGAACAGCTTTGGATACGAGGTAAGCCGCACCACCAACTGCCATTAAGTAAGTTGCTTTGTTGTCTTTGATTGCTTCAATTGCTGTAGGACCACGGTCAGCTTTACCGATCATACCGAATAGGCCAGTATGTTCTAATACTTTACGTGTGAATTTATCCATACGTGTTGCAGTTGTAGGGCCAGCAGGACCAACGACTTCATCACCCACTGGATCAACAGGGCCAACGTAGTAAATAAACTTACCTTTAAGATCAACTGGTAATTCTTCACCATTGTCGATCATTTCAACCATACGTTTGTGCGCAGCATCACGACCTGTGTACATTGTTCCGCTAAGAAGTAATGTGTCACCCGGTTTCCAAGAGTCCATTTCTTCTTGAGTAATGGTATCAAGGTTTACGCGTTTAGACTGTGAAGAGTCCCAAGTTACAGATGGGTAGTCTTCAAGTTTTGGTGCTTGAATATGAGCTACACCTGTACCATCAAGCTGGAAGTGAGCATGACGAGTAGCAGCACAGTTAGGAATCATACCTACTGGTTTACCAGCAGCATGACATGGGTAATCTTTAATCTTAATATCAAGAACAGTCGTTAAACCACCGAGACCTTGTGCACCAATACCAAGTGCGTTTACTTTTTCAAAGATTTCTATACGAAGCTCTTCGATTTTGTTCTCTGGTCCACGGCGAAGTAATTCATCCATATTGATTTCTTCCATGAGTGCTTCTTTAGCAAGCATCATGGCTTTTTCAGCAGTACCACCAATACCAATACCGAGCATACCAGGAGGACACCAGCCTGCACCCATAGTTGGAACGGTTTTAAGTACCCAGTCAACAATCGAGTCAGATGGGTTAAGCATCGCAAGTTTAGATTTGTTTTCTGAACCGCCACCTTTAGCAGCAACAGTAATATCTACTTTGTTACCCGGAACGAGTTTGTAGTGAATTACAGCAGGGGTATTATCTTTTGTATTTTTACGACCAAATGCAGGGTCAGCAAGTACAGATGCACGAAGAACGTTGCTGTTTTCAAGGTAACCTTGGCGAACACCTTCATTTACTGCATCGTCTAAGCTCATCGTTAAATCAAATTTAACATCTAAGCCCACTTCAAGGAAAACGTTAACAATACCAGTATCTTGGCAAATTGGACGATGACCTTCCGCACACATGCGAGAGTTAATTAGAATCTGTGCAATTGCATCCTTTGCGGCTTTGTTTTCTTCGCGATCATAAGCACGGCTCATCGCTTGGATAAAGTCTTGCGGGTGATAGTACGAAATAAACTGTAGGGCGTCCTTGATCGATGTAATCAAGTCATCTTGTTTGATAATCGTTGTCATACCAGAAAATCTCTTGAGCGGGCTGTTAGCTAGCGGGCTAAATTATATGACAAAAAGAGGGTGTTGTGGGAAATTGGTTGATCTTTTGACCGAAAGTCGCATAAGAACATATTGATGAGATTTAAAAGAGAGAAATCGGAAAATTATTTATTTTTAATGACTAAAATAAAAAAAGCCATTTGAGCGGATATCAAATGGCGAGAGGTAGTAAAGGCGAATTTATTAATTATTTGGCAGCGGCTTGCTGCTCTGCCTGAATTGCCGTTAACGCAATGGTAAAGACGATGTCATCTACCAATGCTCCACGAGACAAGTCATTGACTGGTTTGTTGAGGCCTTGCAGCATTGGTCCAACGCTCACAACATTTGCAGCACGCTGTACTGCTTTGTAAGTGGTATTACCCGTATTTAAATCTGGGAAAATAAATACATTGGCACGGCCAGCAACACGTGAGTCAGGTGCCTTTTGACGTCCCACACTTTCAACGGAAGCTGCATCGTATTGAAGTGGACCATCAATCAGTAAATCCGGGCGACGTTGCTGAGCAATTTGAGTTGCTTGCTGTACTTTTTCAACATCAGCACCTGTTCCAGAAGTACCAGTTGAGTAGCTGATCATGGCAATACGCGGATCAATTCCAAAAGCTTTCGCTGAGTCAGCCGACTGAATTGCAATTTCAGCAAGTTGTTCTGCGGTTGGATCTGGATTAATCGCACAGTCGCCATATACATAAACTTCATCTGGCAAAAGCATAAAGAATATTGATGAAACCAGTGAATATTCAGGTGCTGTCTTGATGAGCTGGAATGCTGGGCGGACCGTATTTGCTGTGGTGTGTACCGCACCTGAAACTAAACCGTCGACTTGATCTAAGGCTAACATCATGGTGCCAAGCACTACGGTATCTTGAAGTTGTTCTTTCGCTTGAAGCTCGTTGAGTTTACCTTTACGTAGCTCAACCATTGGTGCAACGTATTGGTTACGAATACTATCGGGGTCGACAATTGCCAATTCGGCAGGTAATTCAATACCACGTGCTTTGGCAACATCGTGCACAGCATCTGGTTTAGCTAACAAAATACAATCAGCAATACCACGTGCCTGACAAATTGCCGCAGCTTGAATGGTGCGCGGTTCATCACCTTCTGGTAACACAATTCGTTTTTTTGCTGCAATTGATTTTTGCACCAGTTCATGACGGAAAGCAGATGGCGACAGGCGAGGGGTAGCGGCATTGTTGCTGTGCTGCTTAAGCCATTCGACATCAATGTGACTTGAAACAAATCGAGTCACTTGCTCAGCACGTTCAGTATCGTCAGTTGGAATTTCATTACCAAAATTAGATAGGCGCTGTGCGGTTTCAAGTGTATTTAAACGGGTATGTAAAATCGGTAACCCTTGTTTAATTGCACTTTGGCAAAATTCTAAAAGCTCTGGTGCTGGCGCTTCTCTTTCGGTAAGTACCAAACCTGCAAGAGGAATACCATTGCTGGTTGCCAAACTACTTGCAAGTAAAACGTCGGTACGCTCAGATGCGCTAATAATTAATTCGCCTGCAATAAATTTATTCAGTTCATATTCAATGCTTGAAGCAATTAAACTCGAATGCAAAATACGACGTGTTTTAGCTTCACCTTGATGAACCCATTGCCCATCAATGACATTTGCAATATCAAGTGTTCTAGGTACGCTTAGCGTGTTACTAAATGGAACCAAACCAATAATCGGTAAATCGCTAGAACCAAAATAACGATTATATTTTTGCAGTTCGGTCGTAAATTTCGCAATTTCTTCAGTCGGTCGTAACGATGGATCAAACGCAACAGGAATTTGTGCTGTTTCTTCAGTTAATCCACGGGTACGCATAAACAGTACGCCAGCAGTACGATTTGATGCTGCTCCACCAAACTGGCGTAAATGAGCATCTACTTTTTCTGCTGCTTTTTTCGGGTTTTGAATATCTGCTGTACTGACCAACACGACTTCTGCATCAAGTGCTTGTGCAAGACTTGCATTGAGCTCACTGGCAAAATGATCTTGTCCGTTTGGTAATAAGCCTTCCACAATAATGACATCATGGTCTGCTGCAACACTACGATGAAGGCTAACCGCTTCTTCAAGTAATTCATCTACTTCCCCAGCGGCAATAAGCTGAGTTAATTTTTCATGTGAAATAGATTGAACAGTTTTACTTTGAAATAAATGACCAAATAATGAAGTGGTTCGGTCAAGATGCTCTTGGTCTTCTTGAGAAAATGGTTTTAAAAAGCCTGCTTTAATGCCGTTGCAATCAAGTGCGTAAATCATACCTAAGCAGGCAGAGGTTAAGCCAACCCCTTCACCTGTAGGAATCAATAAAATTGTATTCATATAAACCTATAAATAAACGAATATCGAGTTTTCGCTAAGCTCTAATTAAGCAAGGCTTGCTACAGATGCTGTATTTTCTGCCGCTTCAACAACTTGACGAGTTTCTTTGGCAATACGGCCTTCTTCATCTGTAGGAATGACCCAAATTTGAGGTCCTGTTCCGTTGTCGATTCGGCCTTCAGTGCCACGTTTTAGGTTGTTGTTTTGATCTTTATCAAGCTGCAAACCAAAATGAGGTAAATAAGCTAAGGTTTTTTCACGAATATAGGCTGAGTTCTCGCCAATACCGCCAGTGAAGATTAAGCCGTCTAAAGTTGGTAAACCACAGCTTAATGCAGCAAGTGATTTTGCAAGACGATAACTAAACACTTCAATTGCAAGGCAAGCATCTTCATTACCATTTTCAGCAGCTTCAATCACTGTACGCATGTCGTTAGACAGTTGAGATAAACCTAGTAAGCCACTTTCATTATTTAAAACTTTATCAATTTTTGCTAAATCCCAACCGAGGTTTTTCGCAAGGAAGCTATGTAAGCTTGGATCAACGTCACCACTACGCGTTCCCATCACTACGCCTTCAAGTGGAGTAAGGCCCATAGACGTGTCAACACTTTGTCCATTCCACACTGCGCAAGTTGAACTGCCGTTTCCTAGATGCGCTGTTAACCATCCACCTTTTTTCAGGTTACCTGCCAGCTCACTCGCTTTGTCAGACACATACGCATGGCTTGTACCATGGAAGCCATAACGGCGGACGTTGTGGTCAGTATATAAAAACTTAGGAATTGCATAACGGTATGCATGCGGTGGCATGGTTTGATGGAATGCAGTGTCGAATACGGCAACTTGAGGTAATTCAGGAAATAGACGTACGGTTGCGTCAATACCAATTAAATGTGCTGGGTTATGAAGTGGGGCTAAAGGTGTCGCAGCACGAATACGTTCAATAATTTCAGGAGTGAGTAATTCTGCTTTGGTTAAACTACCCCCGTGTACAACACGATGTCCGATTGCTTGCGGTTTGTAGTTGGCAAGACGTGCAAGTAAAGTTTCTAAAGCTTTGGCATGGTCAGCATAAGGGATTGAAAGTTCAAGTGGTTCACCACCTACTGTAATTCCCTTAATACGAGCATCAGCTGCCCCCAAGTTTTCTGCTAAACCGTAAATACGATCTTCACGACGCTCTGAAACCAGTGCGTATTTAATAGATGAAGAGCCGCAATTGATAACTAATACTGATGTAGCCACGTTGAAATACCCAAGTCCTGATTTAAAATAGTTTTCCTAACTTCCTGTTCAACATGTATTATTTTTCGATACAGATTGAACGGGTTGTCATGTTTTAACATGTGTTGTTTTTCTGTCCAAGATAGACTTTAGCCCATTAGACTTAAGCACTATCGACCATCAAATTATTTGTAACTAATATTTGTCCAGTATAAAGCTTAACCACTGTATTCCTTGTTTTTTTATGCGTGTTGAAACGAGTTTTTTGTATATATTTATGAAAGGTAAATTTCTATTTAATGTATTTTTCAAATATTTGGTATAAATTTTTTAAGAAAAAAGACATGCTGTTATTTTAATCAAACTAAAGGGGAGTATTACAAATAATATACGTAAATGAAATTAAATTTTAATCGTTTATATATAGGTTAAAATATATAAATCATAAACATTTTTAATATAAAAATTAGTATAAAAAATCCGGTATTAATACATTTATAAGAATATTTTATTGCTTTGATATTATGAGAATTTTCTCATAGTTATTAGGGGCTAATATACCAGTAAATATAGTCAAAAATAAAACCAGCTTCTTGTTTAAAACTTAAACATAATTTGTATTTAATAACCATGCTCGGGTATTACCGTAAAATTGACTAGGGCTTGCATGTCGCTTTTTGCCTTAATAATATTGTTCCTTCCCCTTATCAAATGATGATGAAATATATCATTTGGTCTATTTTTATGTTCCGGCTTATCCGGTTGTACAGGAGCGTCCAGCATGGACTTGCCGAATCCAGTATTGGCAAAAGTGACCGAGCGTGTAATCGCACGTAGTCAAAAAACTCGTTCTGCATATTTACAACGTATTGAACATGCACAAGGCAAATTTCCTGCTCGTGGAGCACTTTCATGTGCCAATCTGGCTCATGGTTTTGCCAGTATGGACGATAATGAAAAATTAATTATTAAAGTAGGCCGTGAACCAAATATTGGCATCGTATCTTCATACAACGAAATGCTGTCGGCTCACGCACCGTATAAAACATTTCCAGATTTAATTAAAACAGCCGCTCGTGAGAATGGCGGCGTGGCACAGTTTGCAGGTGGTGTTCCTGCGATGTGTGATGGTATTACCCAAGGTAATGCTGGCATGGAACTGTCATTGTTCTCTCGTGAAACCATTGCGATGAGTACAGCGATTGCATTGTCTCATAACATGTTTGACGCAGCTTTATGTCTTGGTGTTTGTGACAAGATCGTGCCAGGCTTGCTCATTGGTGCTTTGCAGTTTGGCTATTTACCTACTATTTTTGTGCCAGCTGGCCCAATGACCAGTGGTTTATCTAACGATGAGAAAGCCAAAATTCGTCAGCAATTTGCAACGGGTCAGGTTGGTCGAGATGCTTTGCTAGAAGCTGAGTCAGCTGCTTATCACGGTCAAGGGACCTGTACTTTTTATGGTACAGCCAACAGTAATCAAATGCTGATGGAAGTAATGGGCTTACATTTGCCAAGTGCCGCATTTGTTCATCCTCATACACCATTACGTGATGCACTCACCGCAGAAGCGGCGATTCGTGTACTTGATTTAACAGTTGAGCGTGGAAACTACACGCCGATTGGTCATGTTGTCGATGAAAAAGCAATTATAAACGGTATTGTGGCATTGCTCGCTACAGGTGGGTCAACCAACCATACTTTGCATTTGATTGCGATTGCTCGCGCTGCTGGTATCTTGATTGACTGGGATGACTTTGATGAGTTATCGGCTGTTGTTCCATTACTCGCAAAAATCTATCCAAATGGTAAGGCTGATGTAAACCATTTCCAAGCTGCGGGTGGAGTCGCTTTCCTCATTCGTAACTTACTTGAAGCTGGTCTGTTACATAACGATGTAACGACTGTGGCTGGTAAAGGTTTACAGCATTACACCAAAGAACCAAAACTGATTGATGGCAAGCTCACTTGGGTTGACGGTGTGGTTCAAAGCCTTGATGACAAAGTTCTACGTAGCATTGATGCACCATTTCAACCAGATGGTGGCTTACGCTTAATGCAAGGTCGCCTTGGCCGTGGCGTAATCAAGATTTCTGCTGTTGCGCCACAACATCGTAAAGTTAAAGCTCCGGCAATTGTGTTTGATTCTCAAGAAGCAGTGCAAGCTGCATTTGATCGTGGTGAATTACACCGAGACTTTATTGCAGTTGTTCGTTTCCAAGGTGCGCGTGCTAACGGTATGCCTGAATTGCATCGTTTAACGCCTGTGTTGGGTGTTTTACAAGATCAAGGTTTCCACGTTGCTTTAGTGACTGATGGGCGTATGTCTGGTGCTTCAGGCAAAGTTCCTGCGGTGATTCATTTATCTCCAGAAGCCTTATTAAATGGGCCGATTGCTAAAGTTCAAACAGGCGATATGTTAATCATTGATGCCGAAGCTGGCGTACTTGATGTCGAAATAGATGACGATGTATGGCAGTCGCGCCCTGTTGCACAGCCAGAACATCAGGCAGAAAACGAAGTTGGTTTTGGCCGTGAATTATTTGGTGTTTTCCGTGCTGCTGCTGCGCCAGCTGAACATGGAGCATCTGTATTTGGTGCATTGGTTGGTGAAAATTCACCAGAGCAGATTTGAGTCAAAGGAACTAAAAAATAATGATTAAAATTGAAGATATCGTCGAATTAGGCCCAGTCATCCCTGTATTGGCATTTGATTCTGCTGAGCAAGGTGAAGATGTATCACGTGCTTTACATGCAGGTGGCGTAAAAGTCCTTGAGATTACATTGCGTACCGCTGCGGGTCTTGCTGCTATTGAGCGTGCTAGCCAATTAGCTGATGACATTGTGGTAGGTGTAGGTACGATTACCAAGCCAGAACACTGTGCTCAAGCCAAAAAAGCAGGCGCTCAATTTGGGGTATCTCCTGGTTTAACTAAAGATTTGCATTTGGCTGCGCAAGATGCTGGCTTACCTCTATTGCCGGGTGTGATGACACCAAGTGACCTGATTCAAGCGATTGAATTGGGTTATGACATTGTGAAGTTCTTCCCAGCTCAACAGGCAGGTGGCGTTGAGATGCTAAAAGCATTTTATGGTCCATTTCCAAACTTGCGCTTTTGTCCGACTGGTGGAATTACGGCAGAGTCAGCGCCAGATTTCTTAAAACAACCTAACGTGGTTTGTGTAGGTGGTTCATGGTTAACACCTAAAGCTACTGTAGCTGCACAAGACTGGGCTGAAATTACTCGCTTGGCACAAATTGCGAGTCAGTTGAGAGCTTTGTAAATGTAGACAATATTTATAAAAAATGAAGTGCATTCTATGTGCTTTAAAGGCTGTATTGATGTGACCAGTTTGTGCTGGTCACACCTAAATATAAAAATTTAATGTCTTAACAGTAGGAATTACTGTGGTTGAAGACCCTTGTTTAGGCAGTGTGCCTAAATAATTATTCCAAGGAGAAGTGTCCCATGGAGACGGTTCAGGGTGGCATGTTACTGATCTACACTGTAATCGCGATTATTGCTTTAGTGGTCATGATCGCGAAGTTTAGAATTTATCCATTTTTAGTTCTTATTATTGTTTCACTCGGTTTAGCCTTGGCTGTTGGCATGCCAATGGGTGATATTGTTAAGTCTTATGAAGCCGGTACAGGTAAAACCTTAGGTCACCTTGCGATTGTAATCGCACTAGGAACGATGCTCGGTAAAATGATGGCCGAGTCTGGTGGTGCAGAGCGAATAGCAATTACTTTAATTAAGTGGTTTGGTGAGAAAAATATTCACTGGGCTATGATGTTTATTGCCCTTATTGTTGGCCTTCCCGTATTTTTCGAAGTAGGTTTCGTTCTACTCATTCCAATTGCATTCAACATTGCTAAACGGACAGGCAAATCTTTATTAGTTGTTGGCCTGCCAATGGTTGCCGGTTTATCGGTTGTGCATGGCTTAATTCCACCACATCCAGCAGCATTGTTGGCAGTACAGGCTTATCATGCTGATATTGGTAAAACGATTGCTTATAGTCTGATCGTTGGTGTGCCAACAGCTATTGTTGCTGGACCATTGTATGCACTTTGGATTAATAAATACGTTAAATTGCCCGAAAATAATCCGTTAGCGAAGCAGTTTATTGAAGCAGATACGAATAGAACTCGTGAGCTACCAAGCTTTGGGATTACCTTATTCACAATTATGCTGCCTGTAGTATTAATGTTGGTTGGAAGCTGGGCTGATCTGTTCTTTGCACCACAGACTTTCGCAAATGATTTACTACGTTTTATTGGTACTTCTGATATCGCATTACTCATTGCCGTACTGGTCAGCTTTATTACCTTTGGTACGATGCAGGGCTTTAATCGTGAACAAATTGAAAAATTCTGCGGTGGATGTTTAGCTTCTATTGCAGGGATTATGTTGATTGTAGGTGCTGGTGGTGGTTTTGGCGGCATTTTGCGTGACACTGGTATTTCTAATGAGATTGTCTCTACAGCGTTGAAAGCAAACCTGTCGCCGTTGTTGTTGGGTTGGTTTGTTGCAGCATTAATTCGTTTGGCAACAGGTTCTGCAACGGTGGCTATGGCTACAGCGTGTAGCATTGTTGCTCCAATTGCAGCTACGGCTGGTGTCGCAGTTAGACCAGAACTTTTAGTGCTTGCGACGGGTTCAGGTTCATTAGTTTTCTCACATGTAAATGACGCAGGATTCTGGTTAATCAAAGAATATTTCGGTATGACAGTAGGGCAGACCCTCAAGACTTGGTCGGTATTGGAAACGATCATTTCAGTGTTGGGTTTATCTTTCACGCTACTGCTTAGCACAATTTTATAATTAAAGGTGAGTAATCCATGATTGTGATTGCAATGGGTGTCTGTGGAACAGGTAAAACCCTAATTGGTGAGTTGTTATCAGAGCGTTTGGCTTGTGAGTTCCTTGATGGCGATACGCTTCATTCAGCTGCAAATAAAAGTAAGATGAGTCAAGGTATCCCTTTAACTGATGAAGACCGCTTGCCATGGTTACAGGCAATTCGTCAGGTCATTGAAACCAAACAAAGAGACGGTGAAACGGCTGTATTTACATGTTCATCTTTAAAACGCATGTATCGCGATATTTTAAGAGGGCAGGATCAGAATGTTAAGTTTGTGTACTTAAAGGGCTCTTATGAATTATTAGAGCAAAGACTCGCAGCAAGATCTGGTCATTTCTTTGATCCATCATTGCTACAAACTCAGCTAGATACATTAGAAGAACCTGATGTGAATGAAGCAATTGCTATTGATATTGCTCTCACACCAGAACAGATCATTGAACAAGTCATCCAGAAGCTAGGGGTGACTGATAGTGTGTGTCGGGGGTAAATTCATCTAGAAAGATTATCAACGCTTTAAGATATTCACCTTGTAGTTTACGGTTCAAGCAAGGTGAGTACGGATAATAATAGTGATATTGACCCGAATAAGACCTGATTACAGTGGCAAGTTCGGGAATATATAAAAGACATACGAATAATAAGGTATTAAGAAGAATGAATCAGTTAAATAATCTACAGCTTAAATTCCCAGTAGTGGACAGTATTCCTGAAAGTGTGCGTCTGCCCTCCCAAATTCATCAGCGTGTTTCACTCGTGGATGGTGAGTTGAAGCTATGGGCTGGTGCAACTAAGAAAACATTATCTCCAATTTGGATTCAGCAGCCTGACGGTAGCCTACAGCAAGTTGAACTTGGTAGTTATCCAATCATGGGTGAAAAAGAAAGCGATGAAGCACTAGAAGCAGCGGTAAGGGCTTACAACAATGGTCGTGGCGAATGGCCAATCATGAAGGTTGGTGAGCGCATTGCCTGTATGCAAAATTTTATTCAGCGCATGGTGGAACAGCGAGATCTAATTATTAAGCTGATCATGTGGGAAATTGGCAAAAGCTTGGCGGATTCAGAGAAAGAATTTGACCGTACGATTACCTACATGCGTCAAACGATTGATGCTCTGAAAGATTTAGATAATGCCAACTCCCGCTTTGTAATTGCTGAAGGTACGATTGGACAAATCCGTCGTACTCCATTAGGCGTAGTGTTGTGTATGGGACCATACAACTACCCACTGAATGAAACCTTTGCAACTCTGATCCCAGCCATGCTGATGGGAAATACCATTATTTTTAAACCACCTCAATTTGGGACTTTGTTGTTTGAACCTTTACTAGAAGCGTTCCGTGATTCATTTCCAAAAGGCGTGATCAATACCATTTATGCACCAGGTTCTCTAGTGGTACCCCATCTACTGGCATCTGGGAAAATTAACGTACTGGCACTGATTGGTTCTAGTAAAGTGGCTGATCACTTGAAGAAGCAACATCCTAAATCTCACCGTCTGCGTGCGATTTTGGGGTTGGATGCGAAGAATGCAGCTATTATCTTGCCAGATGCTGACTTGGATTTGACCGTGAAAGAATGCCTGCTGGGTGCATTGTCGTTTAATGGTCAGCGTTGTACTGCGCTCAAAATGCTGATGGTACATCGTTCGATAGCCGATGAATTTGTTAACCGCTTAACGGCTGAACTGGCCAAACTTAAAGTGGGGATGCCGTGGGAAAAAGGTGTATTTATTACGCCATTACCAGGTATGCACCGTACGACCTACATGACTGACGTCATTGAAGATGCCGTGGCTAAAGGGGCAAAAGTAGTTAATCCGGAAGGTGGTGAATTCTGCAAAACAATGTTCTATCCAGCCGTAGTTTATCCAGTGACTGAGGGGATGAGACTGTATCGTGAAGAACAGTTTGGTCCAGTGATACCAGTCTCTGTTTATGATGATATTGAAACTGTCTTGGAATATGTCACTACTTCTGATCATGGGCAGCAGGTGAGTATTTTTGGTAGTGACCCTGAGCAAATTGGTCATTTAGTTGATCCGCTGGTCCATCAGGTTTGCCGTGTAAACATCAATTGTCAATGTCAGCGTGGCCCTGATGTGTTCCCGTTCGGTGGTCGTAAAGATTCTGCGGAAGGTACACTGTCTGTGCATGATGCTCTACGAGCGTTCTCTATCCGTTCTATGATTGCTGCTAAACAAACAGATGATAGCAAAGGCATGTTGGCCTCTATGGTGTCTGAGCACTATTCTAAATTCGTGAATACCGACTTTATTTTCTAATTAATAACTTGAATAATAAAAAACGCCTGATATTGATCAGGCGTTTTTGTTTGAACTCATAGATTAATTATTGGCGAATTTGACCGTCACCTAACACAATCCATTTTTGAGAAGTTAAGCCTTCTAAGCCAACAGGACCGCGGGCATGGATTTTATCTGTAGAGATACCAATTTCTGCCCCTAAGCCATATTCAAAACCATCAGCAAAACGAGTTGATGCATTAATCACGACTGAACTTGAATCTACACGAGCCAAGAACTGACGAGCCAAAGTATAGTTTTCAGTCACAATTGCATCGGTGTGATGTGAACCATATTTGTTAATATGGTCAATTGCTTCATCAATACCGCTAACCACTTTAACAGCAAGAATTGGCCCTAAATATTCGGTATACCAATCTTCTTCTGTCGCAGGTTTTACAGAGGCACCCAAAATACAGCGTGTTTCTGGGCAGCCACGTAATTCAACTTGTTTTTCAGCATACAGTTCAGCAATACGTGGTAAGAAAACGTCTGCAATTTTTTCATCAACAAGCAGTGTTTCCATCGCATTACAAACACCGTAACGATGTGTTTTGGCATTTAAAGTAATTGGTAATGCTTTTTGCAAGTCTGCCTGCGCTTCAACAAATACATGGCAGTTACCATCAAGATGTTTAATGACAGGAATACGCGCTTCGTTGGTTACACGCTCAATTAAGCTTTTACCGCCACGTGGAACAATTACATCTACATATTCAGCCATCGTGATGAGGTGACCAACAGCTGCACGGTCAGAAGTTTCAATGACTTGTACTGAATGCTCAGGTAAACCGGCAACTTTTAAACCATGCTTAATTGCTTCTGCGATTGCTTTATTTGACTCGAGTGCTTCTGAACCACCACGTAAAATAATGGCATTGCCTGATTTAATCGCTAAAGATGCAGCTTCAAGTGTTACGTTTGGACGTGATTCGTAAATCATACCAACAACACCTAAAGGTACACGCATTTTCCCAATTTGAATGCCTGTGGGGCGATATGCAAGATCAGTAATTTCCCCAATTGGATCGACAAGCGCGATCACATCTTTTAAACCTTGCAACATCCCTTTAAAGCGTGCGGGCGTAAGCTCAAGACGATCAAGTAAGGCACTGTCGAGCTGGTTATTACGACCTTTATCCATGTCGATTTGATTCGCTGCCAAAATAGCTGCCTGGTTATTTTCTAAAGCAGTATAAATAGCAGAGAGTGCATGATTTTTTAGTGAGGTAGAAGCACTTGTTAAGACGCGTGAGGCCTCGCGTGCTTGTTGCCCAACTTTTTGCATATATTGTTCAATTGAATCTTGCATAGCATTTTTTAATCATTTACCAATGAGTAAGATAGTAGCAGTCAAATGCGGAACAATGAATGGCTTTTTTTGAAAAATGTGACCGCCATAAAAAAACATTTAAATATTTTGCAAACTATTAGCGACTTAAACAAGATGAGCGGTCATTTCAGCGATTGCGTATATTTCAGACAATTGTTTAGAATGTTATTGTGCAATACAAACTAATACAAATTTTAAAGTTTTGTGCATAAAAGATTACGTGTTCAAGAAGGAACTCTTGCAGCATAAAAAAATTACAGCAAGGAGGAAGCAAGGATATGAATTCCATTATTCAAATGGATTCGGAGATCAACCAAGCTTATGCCGGTTTTGGCTTTTTCGATATCTACCATAGAGATAGTTTTAAACAACCTGCTCGTACAACATGGATTGACGGTTGGAAAATTGAATATATGGCAATTGCCGATCCTAAAACGATTCACAAAACGCCGATTGTGATTGTTGGTGGTGCTTTCCAGAATTTTAATTCTTATAAATATTGTGTTGAACAATTGTTTGAAAGTGGTCCGGTTATTTTAATTGATTTACCTTCGATGGGTGCAAATCAGCAAATTACTAATCGCGACACAGGAGTATCTGCGGGTACTTTAGAACTTCCTGATTTATCTGAAATGTTAGGACGTTGGTTAGATATCGTTGGAATACAAAAAGTTTCTGTAATGGGAATGTCTTTAGGGTCCGTGATTGCCTCTTGTTTTGCTCATCACCGTCCTGACCTGATGGATCGTATGATCTTGATGGGAGTTATGCAAAAGACTCGTAAAAGTTGGCGCATGATTTTGGAAGAGTCGCTCAAACTCATGCAAGAAAACCGCATGGAAGAGTTTGGGCAAGCTGTTATTTTGTATTTAGTTAATCATGCAAAATTAGATAAAACACGTATGTCACCAACCGCTAAAAAATTATTTTTTAGACAAATGGCTGAATTTACGGGTACTGAGCGAGAACGTTATGAAATTAACTGTAATCGTCTTTTGCGTTTAACAGATGTACCTATTCCAGAGTGCAAAACATTGGTTGCAGCAGGGCAATACGACAGCTTTACTTTGCCTCATGAAAATGCGAACTTTGCGTTGCAATGTCCTGATATGGAATTTGCACTTATTGCAAACGCTGATCATGTACCGCAGCTCCAGCGTCGTAAAGAAACTATGAGTTTGTTCACTTCATTCTTGAAGGGTGAATCTATCCAAAATTTGGATGGCATTATTCCTATGACACGTGAACAAATGCAAAACATGGAGCGCCGTGGTGAAGAGCGAGTTCCAGTTTTGCAACCGAATACTCAACTGAGCCACCGTGAATGTAAAACAGAAGTGCCAGTGACGATTGTTGACGTGACTTTCTTTGGGATGTATTTAAAAATGGATGATGTTTCACAGCTTGATTTTGTGAATGATCATCCACGTGATTTGGCACTTCATTTAGAAGATGAAGAAGGTCGTTTTGCAATTGAGTGTTTAATCTTTGAAGCTACTGAACAAGGAATACGTGCTTTATTTAAACATGGTAGTTTTGAGCTTGCTGATCGGTTAAGCCGTTTTATTGCTCGTCAAAAACAAGCAGCTTAATAATATAGTTATAGATGGAAGCTCGTTTATGTCGAGCTTCCATTTTTTATATTTATTATTTTATTTGAGCGTGAATAATCCAAACTAAGTCGCCTAAATGCTCTTCATGGTTATCTTGAGAAACTTGCCCAAAGAATATTTGTGGCTGTTCAATAGTAACCTGCTCAAATTCTGTATCTTTAAAAAAGTCTTTCACTTCTTGTGGACTTTTGAAATGAAAACTAAATGAACTACGAGACATGAGTTTAAGTAACTTACTACTATTCCAAATAATACTGGCGAGTTTGTTTTTAATGGGTTCAGGATATAAGTCGGTTAAATAGTGAAACTTTTTAAAAGTAGCACCATAGTGGCCAATCGATTGGATCAATTGTTTTAATAAGTTTTTATCAAAATAGTTAATCAAGCCTTCACTGATTACAACCAATGGGCGGTTAGGGTCAAATACTTTAAATGCTTGTTCAAAAGCATCTGTAAATAAATCAACTGATAAGATTTCAGGTGCATTTTTTTCAATTTGCTGTAACGCATTTTGTTTGGTTTGTGCCATATCGGGCAAATCAAGCTCCCGATAGGTAATCGAAGGGTAATGTTGTCTAAACCACCAGCCACGTGGAGACAAGCCACATGCTATTTCTAGAACCTGTAAATCAGGACTTTCTTGAATGAGTTGTTCTAAATGATGGTCAAGCATGGTGTGGCGTTGTTTGAGCGTAGTGCGCATACTACCGCCTACATATTTCTCTGCCCATGATTCTATTGGATGAACCAAATAAGCCAGTGATTTGCCTTTGGTTGTGGCAAGTGCTTCATGAGAGATCCCCATTTGATACCAGATATAACCCGTATAGTGGGCTGTAAAAGAGATATGGCGGTGTTTTGAAAGTTGTTGTGTCATTCGTCCTGAACTCGATTTATTGTTTTTGTGTGATCTTCATTATTTATAAAAATGAAGAATTTTTACTGCATTGATGTTGAATGAACCTGCATGACGGAGTCCTGTGAATTAGGTTAGCATTCTGGGATGAACTTTCAGTTGGAGTTACTTTTCTTTCGGGAAAAGTAACCAAAACCATTGTCATACGCAAAACCTGTTCACTTTCTGCATCTATCAAATATATTGAAGCAATCAATATCCTTCAGCAGATGAGCAGGTTGCGTATGACTTAACCGCGTATCAGATAGTGAATAGGTTTTTGTAGCCAATTAAAATTTTTAATAACTTAAATCGAATTTTTAAACTCTTCAATGGCTGTTTTGACAGCTTGCCACTCATTTCCAAGCGATAAGGTTTCACCGATCTGAATTTGTGGAATTTGGCCGCGCATGCGTTCTAAACGCTCTTGGTTTGGTAGTTCTAAGTTTGTAATACCTTCAAGTGCTGTACAGGCTGCACTTCGGTCATTACACACCAGCCCCATGTCACACCCAGCCGCTAGAGCAGCTTGAATACGAGCATCTGCGCCACCTGCTACACATGCAGCCTGCATGCTTAAGTCATCAGAGAAAAGTACACCATCAAACTTCAAACGCTTGCGTAGAACTTCTTGAATCCAGAAAGGTGAAAAACCTGCTGGATTTGGATCAACTTGATCATAAACCACATGTGCTGGCATGAGCGCATCAAGCTGAGGCATAAGCTTAATGAAGCTTTGCATATCATGGTTATAAATTTCGTCATAGCTACGGCTGTCGATTGCAGCAGCAACATGAGAGTCGGCTTTCACAGAACCGTGGCCTGGGAAATGTTTGCCCGTATTTGCCATTCCAGCTTTTTTCATGCCTTGCATAAATGCGCCTGCAAGTGGGGCAATATCTTCAATAGTTTTAGAGAAGCCACGGTCGCCAATCACATCACTAATTGCATTAAGATCTAAAACCGGTGCAAAACTGAAATCGATACCGACAGCAAGGACTTCGGTTGCCATGAGCCAACCGCATTGCTCAGCCAGCTCAAGTGCTTTTTGAGGTTGAGTTAAATATAACTCCCCAAAACGGCCCATGGCTGGTAATAAGGTAAAACCTGATCTTAGGCGTTGAACTCGGCCACCTTCTTGGTCAACAGCAATCAAAATATCTGGGCGAATTTGACGCATATGGTCGGTTAAAGCACGTACTTGTTGTGGAGATTCAATATTTCGTGCAAATAAAATCATGCCACCGACTTGCGGAGCGCGTAATAGTTCAATATCTTCTTGAGTAAGTTCTGTGCCAGCGATGTCCAGCATCAATGCGCCAATCATATTGGTTCCATTTGAATTTTGATTGAAAAACAATAAGCGAATTTTGCAATGTTTTGCTACATTTTGTCAGTACAGAATATGATAAAACTACACGGTATAAACAATTTAGTTGGTTAAGATTTTGAATCTGCTTAGTTCATATCGAAAACAGAGCGTGTAAGATAGGAACACCCAAGGAAGTATTAAAAATTTATGAAACTTCAAACTATAGCTTGTGCAGTAGCGATCGCGACTGGCGGTTTATTCTTCTCTCATACGATGAATGAAGCGAGAGCGGCAACCAATACTGCTGCGGTTTCTCAATCAATCCAGCCAACGCAAGAACAGGCTTTGGTGGCTCGCCAACTGGCAACTTTAGTTGATCGTCAACATTATTTAAATATGCGTCTGGATGCGACCACATCAAATCGTATTCTGGATATGTATTTAGATAGTCTTGATCCAGATCACTCATTATTTCTAGATTCTGAAGTTCAAAATTATAAAAAACTATATGGTTCAAATTTTGGTGCTTCATTAAAAGCGGGGAATTTAACTGGACCGTTTGCAATTCATCAGCAATATCGTGAACGCTTAAAACAATTTTATGAGTTCATGTTAGCTGAGTTAAAACAACAGCAAAATTTAAAGCAGCCTAATAGTTATATTGAAGTTGATCGTGAAAAAGCACCGTATTTTAAAACGACTGCTGAGCAACAAAATCACTGGCGTAAAATGCTGGTTTCTCAGTTAATTAATTTAACGATTAGCCGTGAAGAAGAGCAGGCGAAACAAAAAGCGCTTAAAGAAAATCCTTCACTTGCTGATGGTCAGGACTTAACTGGCCCAGAAGATTTAACGCCAGCTCAAACGTTAACTAAACGTTATACGCGTCAGCTTGAAAGAATTAGTCGTGTGAAAAGCGATGACGTCTTGGACAAAACATTAAATGCAATGTTGGCGACCTATGATCCACATAGTAACTATTACCCGCCAATTGATGCGATCGAACTGAATCGCCAAACTACCTTGCAACTTGAAGGTATTGGTGTGTCGATTCGTCCAGAACGTGGCAACGAAGATTACACCAAGATTGAAACCATTGTAGAGGGTGGTCCTGCAAGTAAGTCTGGCCAAGTGAAATCAGGAGATCGAATCATTGGTGTCGCCCAAGAAGGCGAGAAAATGGTTGATGTAATCGGTTGGACAAGTTCTGAAATTGTTGGGCTTATTCGTGGTAAACGCGGAACAAAAGTCACATTAAAACTTCTTGGTGCTGGTGCATCAATGAGTCAGGCACGTAATGTGACCCTAGTACGTGATGTGATTCAAGAAGAAGATGCTGGTGTTCGTTCACGCACAGTTGAAGTGACACGTGATGGTAAAAAGCATGTGTTGGGTGTAATTGAAATTCCATCATTCTATTTTGACTATCGTTCACGTCGTGCGGGTCAACAATACCGTTCAGTTTCTGAAGATACTGCAAATGCTTTTGAAGCGCTTAAAGCGAAGAAAGTAGAAGGTATTATTATTGACTTACGTAATGACCCGGGTGGCTCATTAGAAGAAGTTGCACGTATGTTGGGGCAGGTGATTAAGTCTGGTCCGGTGGTGCAAATTCGTGATGGCAATGGCAACGTAAGCGTGTTTGAAGATAACGATGGTGGTCAGCAAATTTATACAGGCCCACTCGCGGTATTGGTGAACTTGGCCTCTGCGTCGGCAAGTGAAATTTACTCTGCTGCCATTCAAGATTATGAGCGCGGTATTATTATTGGTAGTACAACAACTGGTAAGGGTACAGCTCAGGTACAACTTGATACTCTGGCATATGGTCAAGCGACTTTAACTCAGCGTAAGTTCTATCGTATTACAGGTGGTAGTACACAAAATAAAGGTGTAGTGCCAGACATTAAACTCGTCGATATCTATAACGAAGAGTTTGGTGAGCGTAAATCGAAAAATGCGTTGAAGTGGGACACAATTCCTACTGCACCATTTAAGCGCGAAGGTTCTGTTCAGCCATATGTTACGAAGTTGTCTCAATTCTCTGAACAACGTGTTGGCAATGATGCTCAGTTTAAATATCTAAATAAACGTACTGCGATTGCTAAGGTAACAAGTGAGCAAAAACAAGTTGTACTTGATATTGATAAGCGCCGTGCTGAATTACTTGGTTTAGAGAAACAAACTTTAGATGCAGAGAATGAACGCCGTGCTGCAACGGGTCAAAAGCCTTTTGCAAACTGGGAAAGCTATCAAGCGTCATTAGATGCTCTAGCTGAATCTCGCGCTAAAATGAAAGCATCGCAACGTCCAGCGTTACCAGAAGAAGAAACTTTTGTGACTGAAGCTGCTAATGTACTCATGGATTATGCAAAATTGCAAAATCGCTAAGAGTTACTAGAATTTAAGAAAAAGCATGCTGTCATCAGCATGCTTTTTTTATTTTTCATGTCAGTAAACTGTCATGCATTTATCATCAAAATGTCAAAAAAACTGCTTAATCTTTAAGCATGAAAATAAATACATTGATGGATGGCGCTATGCAAAGTTCATATGCGACAGCACTATTAAAACAACAGCAACTTCCTGAAAGCTTCCAATTCTTTTTTAAACAAAAGCAGCAGCTATCTAATGCACATTCATTGCATGATTTGGTGCGTCCACGTTTAAAAATTGCGATTGTAACGGAAACTTGGCCACCCGAAATCAATGGTGTGGCACTATCATTATTACAGTTATGCCAAGGTTTACAAAAACAGGGGCATAAGATTTTACTGATTCGCCCCGAGCAAAAAGCGAAATGTCATGACTTTACGCCAGAGCAAGAATGTCTGGTGATGTCGCAGGCGATTCCAAAATATCCAACTTTACAGTTTGGCTGGCCACAATATTTAAAAGTATCGAAAGCTTTTGAAAAGTTTGTGCCAGATGTCGTCCACATTGTGACTGAAGGGCCGTTAGGTTTAACCGCCATGCAGGCTGCTAAGGCAAAAGCTATTCCTGTTTCGAGCGGCTTTCATTCGCCATTTCAAGACTTTAGTCGTTTCTTCGATTTGGCTTTTTTAGTCAAACCGATTCAAAAATACCTGTGCTGGTTTCACAATAACACTCAAGTAACTTGTGTGCCGAGTAAAGATACTCAAGAAGCATTACGCGGTTTTGGTATTACTTGTCCACTGGTTGTCGTTGGGCGTGGCGTAGATACAACCAGATTTTCACCGAAGCATCGCTCTGAAAATTTGCGAAAACAATGGGATGCTGATGAGAATACACGCGTTATGCTTTATGTGGGGCGTTTGTCTCCCGAAAAAGAAGTACAAGTTCTCATTGAAAGTTATGCGAACCTGCAAACCATTCAGCCAAATAAAACTAAATTGGTTATTGTAGGAGATGGCCCAGATTTTGCTCGTTTAAAGTCACTACCTGAAGCGAAGGGTGTTATCTTTACCGGAAGTCTGAGAGGTCAAGATTTGGCGGCTGCCTATGCGAGTGCAGATGTATTCGTATTTGCGAGTCAAGTTGAAACGTTTGGTAACGTAGTTTTAGAGGCAATGGCAAGCGGTTTACCAGTTATAGCGTATGATTATGCATGTGCACATCAATACTTAACACAAGGTGTGAATGGCTGGTTAAGCCCACTTGGACAAAAAAACCACTTTATACAACAAATTTATCAGCTTCCTTCAGTACAACAACTTAGAGAAATGGGCGTACAAGCCTGTCATAAAGTACAGCAAAGCGGTTGGCAACTTCCGGTTCAGCAATTGGAGCAGGCATTTTATCAGGTAGTGAAGGAGCCCTCGTTGGACTTCACCTAAGTATCCTAAGATAGGAGAATGACCATGAAATTTAAGAATGCAAAAATAAAAATACTCGATTTAGATTTGAGAGGCTGTTTATATCTGAACAATTTCTCTCACTCACAGCGTGTTGCCCTCTTTTTCAAAATTATCAGTCGTGTTGGTGATGGTCCATTTTGGTATCTAATGCTGGCAATCGTGTGGGGTATGCAAGGCATTAACTATAGCTTGCAAATCATCTACTTGTTATTAGGTGGTTCTATTGGCACAGCAATCTATAAATTTTTAAAACATAAAACAACGCGACCACGTCCTTATCAGGTGCATCAGGTAATTGTACTTGGTGAAAGACCGCTTGATCACTTTAGTTTTCCATCAGGTCACACGCTTCATGCGGTCATGGTGACAATTGTATTGGGTTACATCCAGCCAGTTCTGCTTGCAGCCATGTTCCCATTTATGGTGCTTGTCGCTTTGTCACGGATGGTATTGGGCCTTCATTATCCAAGTGATGTGATTGTTGGTGCGCTAATTGGTGCAGTGGTCGCGGCTACGATTATTTTTGTGGCGCCATTATTGAACATCGCTTTATAAGTATCGGTAATTTTTATCAGCTTAAGCTATCGATTAAGTTTGTGGATTTGCTAAAGTACACAGTTCGTGATTTAGCAGATTAAACAGATAGGAGCCGCTATGGGCTTACGTTGGACGGATACGATTGATATTGCCATTGAATTGTCAGAAGCACATCCAGAAGTTGATCCGCAATGGATTCGTTTTACCGATTTACATGCATGGGTGTGCGCATTGCCAGACTTCACTGATGACCCAAATAAATCGACAGAAGGATTGCTAGAAGGCATTCAGATGGCCTGGATAGACGAAGTTCGCTAAAAACAGTAGAAAAAATCGCAACTTTTACACATTCAAAGCTGATTATTGCCTATGACATCGGTATAATGCGGCAAATTTTTTAAAGTTTAAATCTTAAAATAAAGGAGCCACTCATGGCTATTGAACGTACTTTGTCTATCGTAAAACCTGATGCAGTGTCTAAAAACCACATCGGTGAAATTTTTGCTCGTTTTGAAAAAGCGGGTTTAAAAATTGTTGCGACTAAAATGAAACACCTTTCTCAAGCTGACGCTGAAGGTTTCTATGCTGAGCATAAAGAACGTGGTTTCTTCGGTGACTTAGTTGCATTCATGACTTCTGGTCCAGTTGTAGTATCTGTTCTTGAAGGTGAAAACGCAGTTCTTGCACACCGTGAAATCTTAGGTGCTACAAACCCTAAAGAAGCTGCTCCTGGTACGATTCGTGCTGACTTCGCTGTAAGCATCGACGAAAACGCTGCTCACGGTTCTGACTCAGTTGCTTCTGCAGAGCGTGAAATTGCTTACTTCTTTGCTGACAACGAGATCTGCCCACGCACTCGTTAATCGAAAGCATTCAAACCAGATAAGTGGTATACTACTTATCTGGTTTTTTTATTCTCTTAAGAGAATATTGTTTGATTCTTGAACAATATCTTCAGTTTTTTGACATGGTTTAGGTAAATACACATGAGTTCTGCAGTGGTCGTTTCATCTGAAAATCTTGATGGACAGCAGCAATCTTCGTCCACGCCGGTAATCCCTGCTGCCGAAAATAAAGTGAATTTACTCGGCATGTCTCGTCCTGAGTTAGAAAAATTCTTTGAAGATATTGGTGAGAAGAAGTTTCGTGCCGGACAGGTCATGAAATGGATACATCAATACTTTGTTACTGACTTTGCTGAAATGACCAATATTTCAGGCAAATTACGTGCGAAGCTTGAACAGATTTGTGAAATTAAAGCACCTGAAGTGGTTCACCGTCATTACTCAAAAGATGGTACACGTAAGTGGGTGTTTCGCGTAGGTGAGGGTGCAGGTTCTTTAGTTGAAACTGTATTAATTCCTGCTGAAGATAAAACTGGGTTACGTAAAACGCTTTGTATTTCCTCTCAAGTGGGCTGCGCATTAGATTGCTCATTTTGTTCAACAGGTAAACAAGGTTTCCAACGTGATTTAACGCCAGATGAAATTATTGGGCAACTCTGGATGGCAAACTATTCTTATATGGAAGAAGTGCCTGTTGCCGAGCGCGAACGTTCAGTGACCAATGTTGTGATGATGGGCATGGGTGAGCCATTGCTCAACTATGATGCTGTATTAAGCTCAATGCAGATTATGCTTGATGACTTTGCTTATGGCATGTCAAAACGTCGTGTGACTTTATCGACATCAGGTGTTGTACCAAAAATTGACCAGCTTGCAAAAGATATTGATGTGGCTTTAGCCATTTCTTTACATGCGCCAAACGATGAATTACGTAACGAATTAGTACCTATTAATAAAAAATATCCATTGGCTCAGTTAATTGCAGCATGTCAGCGTTATATTGCTAAAGATGGTAATGAAAGTACGCGTAAACATGTGACGATTGAATATGTGATGTTAGAAGGCGTGAATGATCAGCCTGAACATGCACAGCAAATGATTAAATTATTAAAAAATTTACCAAGTAAAATTAACTTGATTCCGTTTAACCCGTTCCCGCATGCGCCATATGGTCGTTCAAGCCGAAATCGTATTATCTCGTTCCAAAAAACTTTGTCTGATGCTGGATTTGTGTGTACGATTCGTCAAACACGTGGTGATGATATTGACGCTGCATGTGGGCAGTTAGTGGGTCAAGTGGCTGACAGAACCCGTCGTGCTGAACAGTGGCAGAAAAAAGTCACACAGCGTCAAGAGATTTTGCGTACACAAGGATAAATTGAGGGCAGGCTTTGAGTATTCCAAAGTTAAAAACGGTTTTATGTATGGGGATTGCAGTTGCATTTCTGGTAAGTGGTTGCCAGACAACGCATACGCAAAAAAAAGACCCTGAGAAAGCGGTAAAGGTGCGTACACAACTTGCTGCTGAACATATCCGTTCGGGTGACTTGGACTCAGCAAAGCGAGCTCTTGATCAAGCTTTAAGTGTAGATAGCCGCGATGCTACTGCAAATATGATGATGGGTATTTTGCTACAGCAAGAAGGTAGCAAACCCAATTTAGAAAAAGCAGAACATTATTTTAAAAGAGCAATTTCATCTGAACCGGATAATGCTCAAGCACATAATAATTATGGTACTTATTTATATCAAATGGAGCGTTATAATGATGCGGTTGAGCAATTTCGTATTGCTGGCGCAACATTAGGTTATGACCAACGCTATCAGGCATTAGAAAATCTGGGGCGTATTTATTTAAAATTGGGTGATGTTGCGAATGCTGAAAAAACATTCAAACAAGCACTCCTTGCTAACCGCGACTCTTATATTTCAATGTTAGAGTTAGCGGAAATTTTTTATTTGCAGCAGCAGATTCCGGCTGCCACACAAATGTATGAGCAATATGTTCGTACAGTGGGGCAGAAAAATCAGGGTGCAAGAGCACTTTGGATTGGTGTAAGAGTGGCTCGAGCCAATGCGGATAAAATGGGAATGCAAGTGTTAGTAAACCAGTTACGTGCTTTGTTCCCGGAAAGTCCAGAATATCAACGTTATTTGCAATTACAGTATAGTACTGAGGCCGTATGGAAATAAATCCTAATTCACAGCAGCCAACTGGCTCAAGCTTACCGACTTCTGCTTTAGGAAATATTCAACGTCCTGGTGAGTATTTACGTCAAATTCGAGTTGCTCAGAATAAAGAGTTAGGGCAAGTTTCTTCAGATTTAAATATGCCGGTTAAGACCTTGACCGCTTTAGAGCAAGATGACTATAAATCATTGCCGGAAGCGACTTTTATTAAGGGTTATTACCGTTCATATGCAAAATATTTAAATACGGACGCGACGGCAATTATTCAGCGTTTCGATGAGATTTATGCAAATGATACTGGGCTGTTACCAAATCATGCCTTAAATAATTCGCCAATTAAAATCATGGGTAAACTCCCGGGTTCTAATAGTGATCGTAATAAGAAATGGTTAAAGCGCGCACTTCTTGCTGTTGTAATTCTTGCTGTTGTGTCATTGCTTGTTATGGGTGTCCAAAAATGGACTTCAAAGAAAGAAGATGCTGATTTACCTAAAGTAAATCAATCGAATGTTGAAGTTTTACCTATGCAAGGGGCTACCACCTCAACAGTGGGTGATCAATTGGTGTTAAACTTTAACCGACCAACTTCTGTTCATATTGTTGATGCAACAGGTAAAGTTTTGGCGACAGGTCGTCAGTCATCAACTTTAAACTTAACTGGTGAGTCTCCATTCCAGATTCGTCTTGATGATGCAACGGCTGTGTCATTAAGTCTAAACCAAGAACAGATTTCATTGTCTCCATATACGGTAAACGGTAAAGCAGAATTCCGTTTATCCCGCTAATACCATGAGTTGAGCGATACAATGATAGAGAACCCAATTAAACGTCGACCAACACGTAAAATCCGTGTTGGTTCGGTGTATGTCGGTGGCGATGCACCTATTAGTGTGCAAAGTATGACAAATACCGAAACTTGCGATGTCGATGCAACCGTTGCTCAAATCGAGCGTTGTGTTGATGCAGGTGCTGATATTATGCGTGTTTCGGTCCCATCTATGGAGGCTGCTGAGGCATTTGGTGCGATCCGTAAACGTGTTTCAGTTCCATTGGTGGCTGATATTCACTTTGACCATAGAATTGCTCTGGCAGTTGCAGACTATGGTGCAGACTGTTTACGTATTAACCCAGGCAATATTGGCTCAGACCAGAAAGTGCGTGAAGTCGTTGCTGCGGCGCGTCATCATGGCATTTCTATGCGTATTGGGGTCAATGCGGGTTCTTTAGAAAAAGATTTACAAAAGAAATATGGCGAACCTACAGGTGAGGCGCTGCTTGAATCAGCACTACGTCATATTGATATTTTAGATCGTCTCAACTTCCATGAATTTAAAGTCAGCGTAAAAGCATCAAATGTGTTTTTAACCATGGATGCTTATCGTTTACTTTCAAAGCAAATTGATAACCCATTACATCTAGGTGTGACTGAAGCTGGTATTTATCGTACAGGTACTGTGAAGTCGGCGATTGCCCTTGGCGGATTGTTGATGGAAGGTATTGGCGATACGATGCGTATTTCGCTTGCCGCCGAACCGGAAGATGAAATCAAGATTGGTTTCGATATCTTAAAATCACTAGGGCTTCGTTCTAACGGGATTAACTTTATTGCTTGCCCAAGTTGTTCTCGCCAAGAATTTAATGTTATTCAGGTAATGCAAGCATTGGAAGAGCGTTTAGAAGATATTCGTACTCCAATGGATGTGTCGGTAATTGGTTGTAAAGTAAACGGCCCGGGTGAAGCAAAAGAAGCTGACATCGGGGTTGTTGGGGCTGCGCCTCGCTCATTGGTTTATCGTAATGGTGAAAAAAGCCATTTAATCGATACCGATCAATTGGTTGATGAAATCGAAACTATGGTTCGTCAACGTGTCCAAGAGCTTGAAGAAGCTAAATCTAAAGAAATTATTCGTAGTTCATCATGAGTTCAATCGTCGCAATCAAAGGTTTTAATGACATCTTGCCATCGCAAACAGTAGCGTGGAGACGTCTCGAGCAACATTTAGCATCTTTAATGGATGCTTATGGATATCAACAAATTCGTTTGCCGATTGTTGAACAAACGGGCTTGTTTAAACGTGCTATTGGTGATGCTACCGATATTGTTGAAAAAGAAATGTATACCTTTTTCGACAAAGGTAATCCACCAGAGTCATTAACCTTACGTCCAGAGGGTACAGCAGGTTGTGTTCGTGCATTGGTTGAACATAATTTGTTGCGCGGTGCTACGCCACGCGTGTGGTATATGGGACCTATGTTCCGTTATGAAAAACCACAAAAAGGACGTTACCGTCAGTTCCACCAATTTGGTGTGGAAACTTTCGGTGTTGCGACTCCTGATATTGAAGCTGAAGTTATCTTGATGACAGCTCGCTTATGGAAACGTATGGGCGTTGATCACATGGTTCAACTTGAGTTAAATACTTTGGGTGAAAAAGATGAGCGTACAGAATACCGTAATGCTTTAGTTGCGTTTTTAAACGAGCATAAAGATGCGTTGGATGAAGACTCACAGCGTCGTTTAACAACAAATCCATTACGTATTTTAGATTCTAAAATTGAATCGACTCAGAAAATTCTAGAAAATGCGCCGAAATTATATGACTTTTTGAAAGAAGATAGTTTAAGTCACTTCCAACAATTGCAAGATTATTTGACTGCTGCGGGTGTTAAATTTGTCATTAATCAAAAATTGGTGCGTGGTCTGGACTATTACAACAAAACCGTTTTTGAATGGACAACAACTGCACTTGGTTCGCAAGGTACTGTGTGCGGCGGTGGTCGTTATGATGGTCTTGTTGGTCAGCTAAAAGGTAAGCCGGATCAATCTGTACCTGCTGTTGGCTTTGGGATGGGGATGGAGCGCTTATTGCTTCTGGTTGAGCAAGTTGAACAGGCTCAAGTTATACGTGATTGTGAAGTCTTCTTGGTTGCAGAACCTGCTTATCAAACCAAAGCTTTGATTTTAGCAGAACAATTACGTGACCAGTTAGAAGCTGCAAATAGCAGTATTCGAATCAAAACAGGTTCACAAGGCAGCATGAAGAGTCAGATGAAAAAAGCTGATCAGGCTGGGGCTGTTTACGCCATGATTTTAGGTGAGCGTGAATGGGAAGCGCAGCAACTTGCTATCAAAGAGTTAGCAACAGCTGAGCAGTCTCAAGTTGCGCTGGCTGAGCTTGTACCATTCTTAATCGAAAAATTTACAAAATAAACTGAAACATCTGGAAAAGGACAATCACATGAGTGTAAGTGATGAAGAACAATTCGACAGCTTAAAGTCGTTCGCCAAAAAATATGGTTCTGCCATGATTAGCGGGATTCTCATTGCATTGATTGCCTTTTTTGGGTGGGAATACTGGCAAAAAAGAAATCTTGCGAGCAGCCAGACAGAAACTGCAAAAGTACAACAGTTAATGGATGAGGCAAATGCAAGTGCTGATAATCCTAATGCTTTAACTTCGGTAACTGCATCGGCAGATAAAATCGTAAAAGATGATATCGATTCTGTTCAGGCGATACAGACTCAGTTTGTGTTAGCAAAATTAGCTTATGAAAAACAAGACTATGCTGCTGCTGAAAAAGCATTGAAGAAAGTCGAAAATTCAAAAGTAAAAGATGAAGGTTTGATTCAGGTTGTAAAATTGCGTTTAGCAGATGCACAATTGGCGCAAAACAAATATGATGAAGCACTGAAAACTTTGTCTGGTAACGTCGATCCTGCGTTTAAAGCAACAGTAGAAGAGTTACGTGGTGATATCTTTGTTGCTAAGAAAGATGTTGATTCTGCTAAAAAAGCGTATCAGGCAGCATGGGATTCGTTACTGGAACGTAAACAAGAACGACAAATTTTACAAATTAAACTCGAAAGTGTTGGCGTTTTAGTTGAAGATCCACAGATTGAGCGCCCAATTTTGGAAACACAGGTGGAAGAGTCTTAATGAATCAGAAATTCAAACTGCCTTTGGCAATTGCAATCGCATCAGCTGTACTGGTGGGATGTTCTAGCAACAAAGTAAAAGAAGCAAAACCAAATCCGCTACCGAAATTGACTGAGTCGAAAAAGACTCTAGTACCCGTGTTTTCGCGCAGTGTTTCTTCTACTGATAAGGCAGATCCGTTACGTTTGCAGCTTGATGCAAGTGAGGGCGTGGTCTTTACGCTTGACCCAAAAGGTGAGGTCGCTGCATATCGTGGCAAGGAACGCATTTGGGAGAAAAAAGTCAGCAAATTAGGCTTGAGCTCTGGTGTTGAAGCTGCTGAAGGAATTGTTGTTGTTGGTAATAGTAAAGGTCAACTTTTTGCTTTAGATCAGGCAACAGGTGAACAAAAGTGGACTGCGCAGTTATCTGGTGCACTATTAAGTCCTTCTTTAGTTCAGTCTGGACGCGTTATTACCATTGCTAATGATGGTACTGTATTTGCCCATGATGCTGCTTCAGGCCAACAAGTTTGGGCTTATAAATTGCCAAATGTCCAATTTAGTTTACGTGGTCAGGCGTCACCGGTGAGTCTTGATCCGCGTACCGTATTAATCGCATCTGCAAATGCGTATGTTTATGCAATTGATACGATTAGTGGTATTCCACGTTTCCAACGCCGTGTTGCGGTAAGTGAAGGTCGTTCTGATATTCAACGTTTGATTGATATCGATGGTGATCCTACTGTTGCTGGACAGTTTATGGTAACGACTAGTTTCCAAGGACAAGTGACTGTAACTGATCTAGCTTCTCAACGTGTAGTTTGGAGTGAAGACTCAAGCAGCACGAAGCGTCCAGAAGTTTATGACAATAAAGTATTTGTTTCATCAACTGATGGTAAGTTAACTGCTTATGATTTAACGACAGGCGAACAAGTTTGGCAAAATGATAGTTTATTAAACCGTCATTTAAGTAACCCTGTTGTGTTGGGATCGGATCTTATTGTTGGTGATTTAGATGGCGTATTACATCTTGTTGATCCTGCAACAGGTAAGTTGATTGGTCGTTCAAAAACAAGTGGTGAGGTCAATACATTACGTGTTATTGAGAACCAACTTTACGTTTCGACCAGAAAAGGCGATTTAAGTATTTGGCAGAATCGTTAATTTCGTTTGCTTGTGCTAAAATAGCCGCTTAACAAATTACGCTGTTAAAAAAATATCGGGGTGTTTGAATTAAATCAGTTCAAAGCCCCGTCTTTTATTATGGTCATATCTGACCTTAAAATATATCTCCTGTATTGTTTCTAATGCTCATGCCATGAGATATGGCTGGTCTTGAATTAAGGTTATTGTATGAAACCCGTTATTGCGCTCATTGGTCGTCCGAATGTCGGAAAATCAACGTTATTTAACCAGATTACCAAGAGTCGTGATGCACTTGTAGCCGACTTCGCGGGTCTGACTCGTGACCGTAAATATGGTGATGCGACTTATCAAAATAAGTCTTTCATTGTTGTTGATACTGGTGGTATCGGTGAGAGTGAAGGCGGTATCGATAACTACATGGCCGAGCAGTCAAAAACAGCGATCAATGAAGCAGATATTATTATTTTTGTGGTTGATGCTCGTGCTGGATTGTTAGCTTCTGATGAGCAAATTGCTCGTGAACTACGTACTTTAGGCAAGAAAATTTATCTTGTTGCGAACAAGGTAGATGGTGTTCATGCTGAAGCAGCGTTGGTTGAGTTCTATAAACTTGGTATGGGTGAACCATTACAAGTTGCAGCGACCCATGGTCGTGGCGTACAGCAAATGCTGGAAGATGTACTTGCAGAAGTTCCAGAAGATGAAAACCCTGAAGAACATGACAAAGATACTGGTTTACGCTTAGCAATTATTGGTCGTCCTAACGTTGGTAAGTCAACACTGGTCAACCGTTTGCTTGGTGAAGACCGTGTGGTGGCATTTGACCAACCAGGTACAACTCGTGACTCGATTTACATTCCTTTTGAGCGTGAAGGCCGTAAATACACCTTAATTGATACAGCAGGTGTGCGTCGTAAAGGTAAAGTTGATGAAATGATTGAGAAGTTCTCAATTGTTAAAACTTTGCAAGCAATGAAAGATGCACATGTTGTCGTGGTTGTAGTCGATGCGCGTGAAGGTATTGTTGAGCAAGACTTGCATTTAATTGGCTATGCGCTTGAAGCTGGTCGTGCCATGGTTATTGCCATCAACAAATGGGATAACATGTCTGAATACGACCGCAAGCAGTGTAAGCTTGATGTTGAACGTCGTTTTGACTTTATTCCATGGGCAAAAATCCATTTAATTTCTGCTTTACATGGAACTGGGGTAGGTGATTTATATCCTTCTATCCACCGTGCTTATGAGTCTGCGAACTTAAAAGTATCACCAGCTAAATTGACTCAAATTTTGAGTGATGCGACAGAAGCCCATCAACCACCAATGATTAGCGGTCGTCGTATTAAAATGCGTTATGCACATATGGGTGGTCAGAATCCACCGACTATTGTGATTCATGGTAATAAGGTTGATAAGACACCTGCCGATTATCGCCGTTATTTAGAAAACGTGTTCCGTAAAGTGTATAAACTCGAAGGTACACCAGTTCGTATTGACTTTAAAACTTCTGAAAACCCGTTTGAAGGTCGTAAGAGTCAGGTTGATGAACGTACTGCTGCACGTCGCCGTCGTTATATTCAGAAATTTAAGAAAGCAGAGAAAAAATTTAACCGTTAAGTTTTTTATTGTTCAAAAACCCAAAGTTTTCTTTGGGTTTTTTATTACATGGTTTAATAAGTTATTGGTATTTTTTATATTAGCTTTAGTCCCTCATGGGATGGATTTAGAAAGATGAATGATAGGAAAATTGAAGTTTATATAGGAAAGCTCAATGAGTTTTTAAAACAAGAACAACAAAACTTTCCAGACTTCCGTTCATTTAATCATTATAAAAAACAACAAATACAGAGTGTCAGAAATCGACTGATTGCAGAGAAACTCCAACTCACGTCAATGGAATTGGAGTTTGCCAAGCATGAACATGGTAAACCTTATTTATTGAATCACACTTTGCATTTTAATCACTCACATAGCCAACAATACTACGCTTTAGCCATGAGCGAACAAGTTAAAGATATTGGGGTAGATGCTGAGGAACTGGATCGAAATGTACGCTTAGATGCTTTAGCAAAACATGCCTTTCATCCCGATGAATATGAAACATGGCTAAGCTTAGAACAAGATAGAGAATATTGGTTCAAAGTCTGGACCACAAAAGAAGCCGTTTTAAAAGCTTCAGGATTAGGTATACGTTTAGATTTAAATACGTTAAATACTCAGGCACATCCTACCGATCATGGTGGAGTCTGTTCTCACCCACTTAATGGGACATTTGCTTATCAGAATTTTATTGTTGGCAATATGATATTAACCGTGGCATGGCGTTCAGAGTTATCTTGCCGTGGTTTTCAGTTTCCGTCTATTCAGCTTCACTCACTTGACCGTTAAATCTAAATAGCACACATAAAAAAACCGCGTAATACGCGGTTTTTTTTATTAAAAGGAGAAGCTAAAAAATTAAGCTTGACCTTCAACAGCAGCAGCTTGAGCACGTTGCATGTTAGCTTCAAACTCGGCATCAAAGTTGATTGGAGTAAGAAGTAACTGTGGGAAGCTACCTTTAGTTACTAAATCATTTACAGCTTCACGTAAGAACGGGAACAAAATATTTGGGCAATATGCGCCTAAAATATAAGGTAAACGCTCTTCTTCAATGTTGTCGATCAAGAAAATACCTGATTGAGTTACATCTACAATGAACGCTGTTTCGTTGTCGTTATCGGCTTGTACCACAACTTTTAAAGAAACTTCAAAGTGAGTTGGGTCAATCTTTTCTGCAGCAGAAGAAAGATTGATATTAAGTTCAGGTTGCCATTGTTTAGTAAAAACCTGCGCCCCAGGAACCTCAAAAGAAATATCTTTTGTATAAATACGCTCTAAAGCTAATTGTGGTTGAACTTGTTGTTCTTCGCTCATTGTTTTTTCCTTAATATGGATGCGATGTTAAGCCAATAATTCGTCGAGTTTACCTTCACGCTCTAAAGCATAAAGTTGGTCAAAACCACCGATAAACTGATCGTTAATGAAAATTTGTGGGACAGTACGATGATTTGTGCGTTGCATTAATTCAACACGTACTTCTGGTGCTTCAACAGAAAGATTTACTTCTTTATAAGCAACACCTTTACGCTCAAGTAACTGTTTAGCACGAACACAATACGGGCATACAGAAGTTGAGTAAACAATGACATTTGCAGCCATGATAATTCTCCTTAAGCTTTTGGTTTGCTTTTAACAAGAGGTAAGCCTTGTGCTTTCCAGTTACTAATACCACCATCAAGACGATAGCTATCGTGGTGAGCAACTTTTTGCAAAGCACTTCCAGCAACTTGCCCCAAGTTGCAAATAAATACCAGTGGACGGTCACTTGCTTTTAATTCGTCAGCATGACTTGCGATTTGGCTATACGGAATATTGCGACTGCCACTAATGTGACCTTCGCGGAAATCTTTGCTATCGCGTAAGTCAATCAAAAGAGCATTTTTCGCTTTCACTAAAATACCAAGCGACTGTGGAGAAATTTTACGACCGTTACGTTGACCTTCAAAAATGAAGAACAACACGATCAAGACTCCGAGCGTACCAAACAAAATGGGGTGATTCCCCATAAACTCTAACCAGCGTTCCACAAGTCACCTAAAAAAATTAAAAAACAAAATTGACCTAGAGTATAGCGTATATAGATGGTGATCAAAATCACCACTTCAAGGGCAAATAGGGCAGAAAATCAGTTTTTTTGCTGCGCTTCTTGAATCTCATCGATTAAACGCAAAAAGCTATCTAAACGTCGTGGCAAAATTTCACCCGCTTCAACGGCCTGTTTAAGCCCACAATTCTTTTCATGAGTATGTGTGCAATTACGGAATTGGCAAGATCCTAGATGTGCGGCAATGTCAGGAAAGCCCATACGAATTTTTTCTAAATCGAGATGCCAAAGCCCAAACTCACGAATTCCCGGAGAATCAATTAAGGCACCATTTTTACCGAAGTTGATTAAGCGCGTAGAGGTTGTCGTGTGTTGTCCAAGTGCAGAATTTTCAGAAATAACATTAGTTTTTTGCTCTGCATCTGGAATGAGCACATTAATTAAAGAGCTTTTTCCTACGCCTGATTGCCCTACAAATGCTACGGTTTCACCATCTAAACGCTCAGATAAAGCAGAGATATCTCCCTTCTTGGACTGACAAATCATCACTTCATAACCCAAGGTTTTATATTCTTCTAATAAGGTAAGAATTGGGTCATTTTCAGTGAGTAAATCAGACTTATTGAGGACCAAAAGAGCAGGAATGTTAGCGTCTGCACAAGCAACTAGATATCGATCGATTAACGTTGGAGCTGGTTCAGGAAGCGGTGAAAATACAATCACAATCAAACTGATATTCGCGGCCACTGGTTTAACTTTGTGATAGCGGTCAGGGCGGGTAAGTAAAGATGTACGTGGGTGAATGGCTGTAATAATGCCTAAACCAGTATTTGGATCTGCCTGCCATTTAACACGATCACCAGTTACAAGTAACTCAAGATTAGTTCGAGTATGGCAACGCCAAACGCTATTGAGTTCGATCGGCTTCCAGAATGGTTCTGGTTCTCCTTCGGCAACTTGTGGTTTTTCTGGGTGATGCTCCTCAGGTACAGAGAGGGCTTGTACTTCAAGTTGACGGCCATAATGTTGTACAACGAGTCCGTCTAGATCCTGTGAAGTATCGATCTCTTCTTGGCGAGTTTTATGCTGTTTTTCAATACGACGTTGCTGTTGTTCAGTTAAACGACGCTTACGAATTAAAGCCATTCATATCCCAAAAAAACCATTGTTTGAAGACCGCAAAAATAGCATGAAGCAGCTATAGAATTACAGCGCGGAAGCAAGAAATTTGCTACTATTGATGTTTTTACGGCATTTTAGAACGTACATTCATGAGCAGTACTTTAAATACACGATTAATTTGGATTGATCTGGAAATGACCGGATTAGATACCGATAATGATCAAATTATTGAAATCGCAACAATTATTACAGATGATCATTTAAATGTACTTGCCGAAGGTCCAGTTTTGGCTATTCATCAACCTGATCGTATTTTAAATGCAATGGATGAATGGAACACTCGTCAACATGGGCAGTCTGGACTGATTGAACGAGTCCGTCGCAGTAAGTTAACAGCCCGTGATGCTGAGTTACAAACTTTAGAATTCCTAAAAAAATGGGTAAATCCAAAAGTTTCACCAATGTGCGGTAACTCAATTTGTCAGGATCGCCGTTTCTTACACCGTCTTATGCCTGAACTTGAGCAGTATTTCCATTATCGTAATCTTGATGTATCTACGGTAAAAGAGCTTTCAAAACGCTGGCGTCCTGAAATTATGAGTGGCCTGAAAAAAAATGCATCACATTTAGCAATGGATGATATTCGTGACTCAATTTCAGAGTTGAAATATTACCGCGAATATTTCTTTATCATGAATACAGATGGTAAAGATTGATTACGTTGTAGACGTGATATGAAAGGGAGGCTATTGCCTCCTTTTTTATTACTTAAAGGACCTTGTTACAATAATGCCGATTGCTTAATTTGGCTTTCATATTCATTTTGCTTAAAATGATATTTTAAATTTTTATTATAAAAAGAGAGCATTTATGCAAAGTAATAACCCGATACTGACGCGTGTTGAAACGGTCAGTGATTATAGTCAACCGATGACTGTGCAAGGTGCCATTCAAAAATCTGTTATGTTGACGGTCATTGCAGCTGCAGTGGGTGTCGCTTTATTTTTCTATTCAGCCTTTACTGCAAATGTTGGTATTGCTTACGCGGCTTCAATTGTGGGTGCAATTGGTGGCTTGGTTTTAGCTTTAATTACAACGTTTAAACCAACGACCGCGCCAACATTGGCAATTCCGTATGCCTTATTTGAAGGGGCTTTTTTAGGTGGTATTTCGTTTACTTTCCAGTTGAAATACCCAGGTGTTCCACTTCAGGCTTTATTAGCAACCTTTGTCACCACTTTGGTGATGTTTGGTTTATATAAATTCCAAATTATCCGCGCAACTGAAAAGTTCAAGTCAGTTGTAATCTCTGCATCTTTGGCAATTTTTATTGTATTTATTGTGCAGATGATCATGCGTTTAGCATTTGGTTCAAGTGTTCCTTATATTTTTGAAAGTAACTGGTTAGGTATTGGTTTTGCTGCATTCGTCGCGGTCATTGCTTCGCTTAACCTAATTTTAGATTTTGATTTAATCGAAACTAATGCAGCTTATCGTGCACCAAAATTCATGGAATGGTTGTGTGGTATCGCATTACTTGCAACTTTAGTATGGATGTATATTTCTTTCTTACGCTTACTGGGTTTATTGTCTGACGACTAAGATTGAATTCATCTAGAAGTCGCTCCTCATCAGGAGCGATTTTTTTTCGTGCGATTTTTGAAAAAAGATGCATTATGCAATTTCGAAAACCGCCGAATATTGGCATTATGCTTGAAATTGTTTTGAGTGAGATCGGCATGACACAAGGACTTTTAGCAGGTAAGCGCTTTTTGATTGCAGGCGTTGCTAGTAAATTATCAATTGCTTTTGGTATTGCACAAGCATTACACCGTGAAGGTGCAGAGCTTGCGTTTACTTATCCAAACGAAAAATTAAAAAAACGTGTGGATGAATTTGCTGAGCAATTCGGTTCTAAGCTTGTGTTTCCATGTGATGTTGCTGTTGATGCTGAAATTGATAATGCATTTGCAGAACTTGCAAAACATTGGGATGGTGTAGACGGTGTTGTACACTCAATTGGCTTCGCACCTGCACATACACTTGACGGTGACTTCACTGACGTGACTGACCGTGAAGGTTTTAAAGTTGCTCATGACATCAGTGCATACAGCTTTGTTGCAATGGCACGTGCTGCAAAACCTTTATTACAAGCTCGCCAAGGTTGTTTATTAACTTTGACTTACCAAGGTTCTGAGCGCGTTATGCCTAACTACAACGTAATGGGTATGGCAAAAGCTTCTTTAGAAGCTGGTGTTCGCTATTTAGCATCAAGCCTTGGTGTTGATGGTATCCGTGTAAACGCGATTTCTGCGGGTCCAATCCGTACTTTGGCTGCATCTGGTATTAAGTCTTTCCGTAAAATGTTAGATGCCAATGAAAAAGTTGCGCCGTTAAAGCGTAACGTAACGATTGAAGAAGTAGGTAACGCAGCATTATTCCTATGCTCACCTTGGGCTTCAGGTATTACTGGTGAAATTCTATATGTAGATGCTGGTTTCAATACTGTAGGTATGAGCCAATCTATGATGGATGATGAATAATTAGATTGCTCTAAATTATTTAACAAAGCCGCTTTTATAGCGGCTTTGTTTTAACAATCTGTTTTCGCTTTTTATGTCATTTCAAAATTAATATAAATATAGGTCTATAGTCTAATTATTCGGTTTTGGGATATGGTCCTTCAATAAACCATTCATGATCTTTGTAATATTCAAGCCATTCATCAAACATAGGATCATCTATACCGCAGCGCGAGAATTCATCTTGCAGAGTGCAGGAAAATGAATTGCTCTCCATGCTCCATTTAATAGATTTGATTTTTTGGTTTCTTTCAAAAGGAAAGTCAATTTCTAAGCCAATGAAAGGAATAAATGGCATCTCAATCGTTTTATATGCAACCGCCCAATTATTCGATTGGTCTAAATTTTGACGATCCCAAATATATAGGAGAAGGTGAACTTTATGCGTATTGTTATTATTATCCATGTTAAGAGACCTGTTTATAATTTAATAAATACTTGAATATCCAATTTGTTAAGCCGTACTTTGGTGATTTTATATCGCTACGCAGAGTTTATGTGGCAAAAGTACATAGTTAAGCAATTTATACTATTTGTTTTCTCATATATTCTTTTGCTTGGTTTAATATATCTTCACCCATTGTTTTAGAAATTAAGTCATCAAGTTCACCTGCTATAAATTGTTCGAAAGAAACAGACTTTGAACCACTCGAATGAGCAAAACGCCCATATGTACAAATGACATTTTTTTCTTTGTGAATTATTAATTCATATAGCTCATCTCCAATGTTGTCTAAAGTCCACTTTTTGATAATTCCATTTACCCAAGGTTCGTGCATTTAACTAGTCTCTTTTGATATATCGTTGTAATAATAAAATATAATTAATTGGATTTTCTATCTTATTTTTATCGACATATAAAAACAATATTTTCGTCAAGATGCATAATAATCAGGAGTTACCAGCCCTTCGAAAATGAGCTGATAACTCTAATTGAATAAAGAAATAGCATCTATAGTGCTATTAATTCGGCAGTTCTTTTACAGGTGAACCACCTAAAGCTTGCATGAGAGTGACATACGCGTTGTATTGGCTTTGCTTGGTTTCAACGAGGCTTAAACGTGCAGTACGTGTGGTTTGCTGTGCATCGAGAAGAGTCTTTAATGCAACAGCACCATAGCGATAACGGACTTCGGTTAAACGTTCAGTTTTTTCTGCAAGTTCAACATTACGCTCTTGTAATGCTACTTGTTTGTTGAGTTCGGTACGACTCGATAAAGCATTTTCTACATCAGCAAAAGCCTGATAAAGCGTTTGACGATATTGAATAATCGCTTTTTCATAATCTAGATTGCTAATCGCGATATCTTTCTTCATATCGTTATATTGCAAAAACGGTAAGCTCAAACTTGCCCCAAGCGTGAGGGCAGGGTTACGTAATAACTCTGTTAACGATGTGCTGCTTGAGCCCAAACTACTGGTTAAGCTAATCGATGGATAGTAGCTCGCTTTAGTAGCATCTTTAGTGGCTAATGCTTTTCTTAAACGTAGCTCACTTGCTTGCAAATCAGGGCGGCGCGATAAAATGTCGGCAGGTAAGCCAGCACCAATTGCAGGTAGAGCAGTGCGTGGTAAACGCTTTGGCTCTTGAATATTTAATTGCTGCAATGGTTCATGCAATAACACCGCAATGGCTGTGCGAGTTTCAACCAGTTGTTGTTCAATTTGGCTTAAACTCGCTTTCTGGCTTTGTACTGATTGTTCTGCTTGAGTCAGATCTACACCTGAAACGGCACCAGCTTTATATTGAATCTGTACCAAGTCATAAAGCTTTTGAGAGGTTGCTAGACTTTGCTGGGCAGTTGTGTAGCGCTCATTTAAATAACCCAGTTGCCAATAAAGTTTGGCAGTAGTTGCAATTAAACTTTGTCCCGTAGCTTGTAAGTCTTGTTCAGTCGCTAAAGCTTCCCATTTACTTGCTTCGGTTTGGCGGGCAAGCTTACCAAACAAATCAAGCTCATAGCTTACCCCAGCACTCATGGAAAGACCTTTAGCACTGTCATCTCCCGAATTTAAATCGAAAGAATGTCCTGTAGAAACACTAGAGCTCGTTCGCAAGCCTTGTTTGTTAGCGGTTAAATCAGCTTGTAGACGGGCTTGCTTTAAAGTAATACCTGCAACTGCTAAATCGCTATTACGTTCTAATACGTTGTTTACGAGTTGGTTGAGCTGTGCGTCGTTAAAAAGCGTCCACCAACGGTCAGAATATTGATCGGCAGACATGGTTTTTGTTTTTGCTGTGTCATATTGAAAACTACCCGGAACTTGTACTGCAGGTGTTTCATAAGGTGTTTTTACTACAGCCGCACATCCTACAAGAGAACCTGTGAGAAGGAGTGCTGTGCTGAGTTTAGTCATAGAGAAAGACATGCAATTTTCCTTATTCTCGAGATAGTGCGGCAACAGGGTCAAGTTTCGCGGCATTCTTGGCTGGTAAGAAACCAAAAACGACCCCAATCAGTGTTGAACAGACAAAGGCTGCAATAATTGAGGTGCTTGAATAAGCCACACTAAAGTTACCACCAGCAAATTTATTAATAAGTTGTCCAAGTCCAAGCGACAATAAGACGCCAAGCACACCACCAATTAAACACACTAAAATTGCTTCAATCAGGAATTGCTGCAAAATATCACTTTGACGCGCACCTACGGCCATACGTACACCGATTTCTTGAGTACGTTCAGTCACCGAAACCAACATAATATTCATCACCCCGATACCACCAACCACCAGTGAAATTACGGCAATTGCAGAAACTAGAAGTGTCATTGTGCTGGTTGTTTTCTCAATGGTTTGACGGATACTGTCACTGTTCATAGTGAAAATATCTTGTGCACCATGGCGCTGGGTTAATAAATTCACAATCGCATTTTCTGCGGCAGCAGTTGAATATTTGTCATTAATACGAACCACGATATTACGTACATTAGATTGTCCTAACATACGGCTCATTACGGTTGTATAAGGCATATAGACATTTAGCGTGTCATCTGAACCCATACCGCTTGTTTGTGGCTCAACAACACCAATAATACGAGCAGGTACACTACCAAGTAAGACTACTTGACCGATTGGGTTAGTACCGTCACTAAAAAATTGTTTTTGAGTATTGGTATCAATGACCACATCCTGTGAGCGATCACGAACACTACGTTGATCAAAAGTTTGTCCATCTTTAAAGACCAAACCTTTCACATCGAAATAATCGTTACTCACACCATTAATGGTCGCGTTAGCTTCATTTTGTTGATAACGCATGGTTTTGGATGTACTAACGATTGGGCTGACTGCACTAACATACGGTTGAGTCATTAACGCATCGGCATCGGCAGGCACCAAGGTTTTAAAACTTGCAGTTTTAGAGTTGTCACCAAAACCACGGCCCTGAAATACCGTAATCGTATTTGTTCCTAGACTGCTAATATTACTTAAAATTTGCTGTTGAGAGCCTTTACCTAGCGCGACAACCGTAACAACCGATGCAATACCAATAATGATCCCAAGCATGGTTAAAAAAGTACGCATGCGGTGGGCATTCATAGACAGTAAAGCCATTTGGAAGGCTTCAGATAAACGGTCTAAAGTAGAGCGCCATGCAGAAATACTTTTGCCTTTCTTCTGTTTACCTTGTAAAGCAGGCGCCGCATCAGGATCAGATTTGATTGGTTCAGCTGCTTGATCTGGAACATTAGGGCGGTCACTAATAATTTCTCCGTCACTAATCTCGATAATGCGAGTCGCATTTTTTGCAACTTGCATATCGTGGGTGACTAAAATAATAGTGTGACCTGCAGCATTGAGTTCACGCAAGATACGCATCACCTCAACACCACTATGAGAGTCGAGTGCCCCCGTCGGTTCATCTGCCAGAATAACGTCACCGCCATTCATCAGCGCACGGGCAATAGAAACACGTTGCTGCTGACCGCCAGAAAGTTGGCTTGGTCTATTAAGTGTTTTAGTACCTAAACCTAATTCAGTCAGTAGAGCCGTTGCGCGTTGTTTACGCTCAGAAGGTGTAACACCTGCATAAACAGCTGGAACTTCAACGTTACCCTCAGCAGATAAGTCACCAAGTAAATGATAGCGTTGGAAAATAAAACCAAAATATTCACGGCGTAGTCGAGCCAGCTGATCTGGCTCAAGTTTACCTGTTTCTTGTCCATTAACCTTGTAACTACCACTCGTAGGTCGGTCCAAACAACCCAGAATATTCATGAGGGTCGATTTACCAGAACCAGACTGGCCGACAATGGCAACCAGTTCACCTTCATAAATGGTCAGGTCAATGCCTTTTAAAATTTGTATCGTGCTTTCGCCAGCAGGGAATTCCCGGACTAGATTGCTGACTTCAAGCAAAGCTTGTTTTGTCATGCTTACATTCCCATTGGGCCACTACGGCGACGGTTATTACTACTATTTGCTGATGCAGCAGAAGTATCGGCACTATCGGCAATGACAACTTGATCACCTTGTTTTAAGCCCGCAAGAACTTGCGCATTTACACGGTTGTTAATGCCAACCAAAATTTGAGTTGGTTTAGTTGTGCCATCAGCTTGTAATACACGTACAACACTTAGCGTTAATTTACCTTGTTCAACGAGTTGTTTTTGTTCAGTAGTCAAGTTTAGGCGTTGTAGACGAGCTCCGTTTCCTTGAGATTTTTTAGCTGCTTCAGGTGAAGAACTTGATTTATCAGATGATTGGCCTGATTTTCTTTGACCTGAAAATTGTTTACTACTTAAAGCAGAAGATGGAACCAATAAAGCATTTTTAGCTGAATTTAATACGATATAAACTTGTGCAGTCATATCAATACGCAATTTACCATCGGTATTTGGCACATCGAATAAGGCATTGTAGTAAACAGCCGAGCTTGTTGTTGAGTTTGTAGAGCTTGTTGATTCGCTAGAAATTGAGTCTGGAGCTGGTTCAATCTGACGTAATGTTGCATAGCGCTTAGTTTCATCACCTAAAGTTGTAAAGTAAACCTGTTGTCCTTTTTCAACTTTCATAATGTCAGCTTCACTCACCTGCGCCTTAATCGTCATGTTTTGTAGTTTTGCAATTTTGACAATTGTTGGAGCGCTTTGGTTTGCGTTTACAGTTTGGCCTTCTTCGGTCACAATCGCGACAACCGTACCATCAGTTGGAGCTACAATACGTGTGTAACCAATGTTGGTTTGTGCCGTAGATTTTGTGACTTTTGCAGATTCGATTTGTGCATCTAATGCTTTAATTTGTGCCTGAGCTGTTTTATAGCTTGCTTCAGCCGATTCTAAATCTGCACGTGGCGTTGCATCTTGCGCATACATTTGTTGCTGACGGCGGTATTCAAGTTGTTTTTCATTTAAAGAAGCAACTTGTTGAAGGCGCTGCGCTTCTAAATTTTTAATGTTTGCATCAGAAGTTTTTAAGCTATTTTCTTGGGTGGTTGAGTCAATTTGTGCAATGAGTTGACCTTGTTTAACCTGATCGCCCAACTGTACATACATCTTTTTAACCTGACCAGATACCTGTGCACCCACACTAATTAGTTTAGTTGCATCTAGTGTACCTGTCGCAAGTACATTATTTTCAATATCCCCACGTGTTACCTCAGCAGTAATATATTGAGGTTGCTGCTCTTTAGGCTTTAAAAACTTCCAAGCTAATACAGCAATAACTGCTATACAGAGGATAATAATAACAAGTTTGATTGGCTTTATTTTTGGCATGGTGAGAGGTCGAAAAGTTTAAAATTTAATTTAGTATAAAAGCGAAATGAGGATAAAACGTGAATTTTTATTATATTTCAAGAATGAAGAAAAATGATTCCGCCGAATTATTGTATAAATAGCGTTTTACCACATAATTCAGCAATGGCCTGCTGCATCAAATGTTGGGCATTTTCATTCGACATTCCTTTAATTGCTGCATCAACTTGTAATAGAAGGGTGGACCAGCCTAAAAATTGTTGAGGATTTAATCTTCTTAACGCTTGTTGATATAAACTGACTTTAGTTTTCCAGATACCAAGTTGTAATGCATTATGAGGCTGTTCAAATAATTGCATCAATAAACGCATTTCTTTGCTTAGTGTCCATAAAATCAGACTTTCTGGTTCACCAGCTGCAATTAAATATTGAAAAATCTTAATGGACTGAGCGAGATTACCTTCTAATAAAGCATCGCTTAAATCGTAAGTGGTGTAACGAGATTGATCTTGTAAACAAGCATACAACTGTTCAATTTGAATCAGTTGTTGGTCTGGAAAAGTATCTCTTACACGCATCAAGCTATTCTTAGCTGCGAGCAGATTATGCTCATGATGCTGCATGAGCCACTGCCATGCGTCATTATCGAGTTGAATTTCAAGTTTCTCTGCTTCAGCAGATAAAATTCTTTGACGGTCTTGCGGATAGTTTGCCGTTAGGGCAACGACAACACCATTTGCTTCCACAACTTGGAAAAAAGCAGACTTTAAGCTACTACTATCTTGCTTAGGTAAAACAATTAAAAGCAGGTTAGTTTCATTATGTTGAATATAACTTTTAAGTTGTTTTAGCCCATTTGCGTCAGGCTTTATATTGCCATGTACTTCAATGGCAAGCTGCTGAGAAAATAAAGATAAGCTGTTAAGAGCGTTAAAAACATTTTTCCAGTCGCTTACACTACTAATATCGTAGCGTTGTCTTTCAACTTCTTGTTGTTGCCAACTTTTACGAAAAGCATCTAATAAATTTTGTTCCAGCAAAGGTTCTTGGCCATGTAAGATCCACGCACCCCGTGCTTCCGGAATGCGTTTTAAGGCTTGTAAATAGTCAATTTTCATTGCTGGTAAAAATAAAGATTAAGGCTGAGCTTTTGGTAAACGGTTTGCTGAAATCTGACGAGTAATTTGCTGTGCAATGTCATCGATCACAATACGTTGCAAATAAGATTCTTGCTGATTTTCGGTGTTAACCGTTGCAAGATCATACTGATAACTACGAGATGCAGTTAATGAACGTGGTTCAGTAATTTTATTACCCTGACGGTCTTCAATCTGGAAGGTTACGGTTAAGCGTAATAATACTTCCGTTAGTTTTCCGTTTAAAAGCTGACGACGTGGAGTGTACTCTAAAACACGCAGTACGTAGGCATCATTATCATTGCTGAATTGAACACCATTTGCAGCTAAATAAACTTTTAACTGGGTTTCCAAATCATCAGTTTTAGCTGGTAACTCAAGGCTTAATTTTTTATAAACAAGCGGAGTTGCAGTCGGGTTGGTTCCTTTTAAATGAAATCCACACCCGACTAAGCCTGCACTAAGGCCTAAGGTCAAAACAACAGCGGCTAAACGTTTGGCAAAGTGCATGCTTGATCCTCTCATTAATAACTTTAATTAAACCACGAGGTTAACTAATTTATTTGGAACCACAATTTCTTTTTTTGTTGGTCCTGTTAAGAATTGTTGAACTTCTGGAAGGGCTTTAGCTTGAGCTAATAGATCTTCTTTAGAGATATCAACCGAAACTTCAAGTTTACCGCGAAGTTTACCGTTAACCTGTACAACAATCGTTTGCGTATTACGAGTTAATGCAGAAGCATCGACTTCAGGGAATGTTGCTTCTGTTACATCTGTACCAAACTGAGCCAATAATGTTTGACTTAAATGTGGTGCAAATGGAGCAAGTAAAGTTAACAGTGTGGTGATCGCTTCACGTTCTACAGCAACGTCGTTGTCATCTTTTGCTTCAAACTTGTTGCTCGCATTTAACAATTCCATCAAAGCGGCAATCGCAGTATTGAATGCATGACGACGTTCGATATCATCACTTACTTTTTGAATAGTTTCGTGTGTTTTACGACGTAAATCTTGAGCATCTTTAGACAAGTTAGCAGCATCAATCGTAGAAGCTTGGTTGCTCTTTTCAAGGAAGCTTGCTACAAGGCGCCATACACGTTTCAAGAAACGGTTTGCACCTTCAACACCTGCATCAGACCATTCTAAAGATTGATCTGGTGGAGCAGCGAACATCATGAATACACGCGCTGTATCTGCGCCGTATTGATCAATAATCGCTTGTGGGTCGATACCGTTGTTTTTCGACTTAGACATTTTTTCTTGTCCACCGATCACAACTTCTTGACCATCACCTGAATATTTTGCAGAAAGAATGCGACCTTTTTCATCGCGTTCTAATTCGATATCAGCAGGGTTAAACCAAGTTTTCTTACCATTTTCTGCTTCACGATAGAATGTATCAGCAAGCACCATGCCTTGAGTTAACAAGTTGGTAAATGGTTCATTACCTTGTACTACACCTTCATCACGCATTAATTTGTGGAAGAAACGTGCATAAAGTAAGTGAAGAATCGCGTGTTCAACCCCACCAATATATTGGTTTACAGGAAGCCAGTTTTGAGCTGCTTCAGGTTTAACCATACCACCAGTGAAGTCTGGAGACGCATAGCGTGCGTAGTACCAAGATGACTCTACGAATGTATCCAATGTATCTGTTTCACGACGTGCATCGCCACCACAACAAGGACATTTAGTTTTATAGAATTCAGGCATTTTATTAAGCGGGTTACCTGAACCATCTGGAACAACGTCAGTTGGTAATACAACTGGAAGCTGGTCTTCTGGAACTGTGACTTGACCACAAGTATCACAGTTAATCATTGGAATTGGACAACCCCAATAACGTTGACGAGAAACACCCCAGTCACGTAAACGGAATTGAACTTTAGAATTTGCTAAACCTTGTGGTTCTAATTTTGCAAGGAATGCATCAAAAGCAGCTTGGAATTCTAAACCATCAAACTCACCAGAGTTAACAAGTTTACCTTCTTTAGAACCGTACCATTCTTGCCATTCAGTTGCAGAGTAGTCTGCATCGTCAGTACCTTTAGCATCAATCACTTGCTTAATTGGCAAGTTGAACTTGTTTGCAAATTCAAAATCACGTTCGTCATGCGCTGGTACAGCCATCACTGCGCCAGAACCGTAAGACATTAATACGTAGTTTGCGATCCAGACAGGAAGCTCTTCACCAGTTACAGGATGCTTTACAAACAAGCCTGTTGCCATGCCTTTTTTCTCGGCTGTTGCCAAGTCCGCTTCTGCAACTGAACCCATGCGGCACTCTTCAATAAATGCAGCCAATTCAGGGTTGTTTTCAGCAGCTTTAAGCGCAAGAGGGTGTTCTGCTGCAACGGCAACATATGTCACGCCCATAAGCGTGTCAGCACGTGTTGTATAAACAGTTAAGCCATCAGCATAAATTTCGGTATTGGCAGATGGGAAAGTAATTTCCATGCCTGTAGAGCGACCGATCCAGTTACGCTGCATGGTCAACACTTGTTGAGGCCAGCCGTCTTGTAGAGTGTCTAGGTCGTCTAATAATTCTTGTGCATAGTCAGTAATACGGAAGTAGTACATTGGAATATCGCGCTTTTCAACCAATGCACCAGAACGCCATCCGCGACCATTTTCAACTTGTTCGTTTGCTAAAACAGTTTGGTCAACTGGATCCCAGTTTACTGTTGAAAGTTTACGGTAGATCAGGCCTTTTTTATAAAGCTGAACAAATAACCATTGTTCCCAGTGATAATACTCTGGTGTACAAGTTGCAAATTCACGATCCCAATCTACAGATAGACCTAATTTTTTTAATTGGTCACGCATGTACGCAATGTTTTCAAATGTCCATTTTGCCGGAGCAACTTTATGGGCAATTGCTGCGTTTTCTGCAGGTAAACCGAATGCATCCCAACCCATAGGTTGTAATACAGTTTCACCTTTTAAACGATAGAAACGGCTAATCACATCGCCAATTGTATAGTTACGCACATGCCCCATATGCAGCTTGCCGCTTGGGTAAGGAAACATTGACAGGATGTAACGATGTTTACCTTCGACAGTGTCGGCAACTTTAAAGACTTTACGATTTTCCCAATCTTGTTGAACTGATGGTTCAATCGTGTTTGCTTGATATTCGGGGTCAATGTGAGAAATAGTCATAGACGTAAGCTATACAACAAAAATTGATATTAAAGATTGTTGCACAGCATAGCGCAAAATCGACAAAAATGCAGTTTCGGGATGGATTTATTTTCCGTTAAAAATTAAACAAGAATAAACCTAAAAAAAGCGGGGTAATCATAAAAAAAGAAAAGTGGAAAAATCAAATAAGATGAAAAAATAGCCAGTTAAAAAATAATCATAGAAAAGTGTTTCTTTAATCTTGACTTTAGTGAATTAAACAACAAAAATGCTTCCTTTAGTTTTATATGCGATTATTTGATCACCCTTCGAATAACCGTCATGTTTTGTAATAGACATTCTCTCTAGCCGAGAGATTGATTTTACTTAAAGTATGTATATCCAGACATGCTTTATTAATGTTAAAAAAGCTTATACGGCTGAAAAACAGAAATTTTTCTATTGCAACGAAAACTAGACAATATGTGTGCTATAACAGTGCAGACAATTCAATGAATGAAACACTATTTGTGCCTTCCATAAATAGTGATAAAGATTTTAGGGTGAATCACGTTGGAACTTTTATCTGGTGGTGAAATGCTCGTTCGTGCTCTTGCGGACGAAGGCGTTGAACATGTTTTTGGTTATCCAGGCGGCGCTGTATTACATATTTATGATGCGCTATTTCAACAAGACAAAATCAATCATTACCTCGTACGTCATGAACAAGCTGCTGGTCATATGGCAGATGCTTACTCGCGTGCTACAGGTAAGACTGGCGTAGTACTGGTCACTTCTGGACCTGGCGCAACTAATACTGTGACTCCAATTGCAACAGCTTATATGGACTCAATCCCAATGGTGATTTTGTCTGGCCAGGTTGCATCACATCTTATTGGTGAAGACGCTTTCCAAGAAACTGATATGGTAGGTATTTCACGTCCTATCGTGAAACACAGCTTCCAAGTTCGTCATGCAAGCGAAATTCCTGCAATTATCAAAAAAGCATTTTATATCGCAGCAAGTGGTCGCCCTGGTCCAGTTGTAGTCGATATTCCTAAAGATGCGACAAATCCTGCAGAAAAATTTGCGTACGAATATCCTGAAAAAGTGAAGATGCGTTCTTATCAGCCACCTTCACGTGGTCATTCTGGCCAAATTCGTAAAGCGATTGATGAGCTTTTAAGTGCAAAACGCCCTGTAATTTATACGGGTGGTGGTGTTGTTCAAGGTAATGCATCGGCATTATTGACTGAACTCGCGCATTTACTAGGTTATCCAGTAACTAACACACTTATGGGCCTTGGTGGCTTCCCTGGCGATGATCCACAATTTGTGGGCATGTTAGGTATGCACGGTACTTATGAAGCAAATATGGCGATGCATAATGCTGATGTCATTCTTGCAATTGGTGCGCGTTTTGATGACCGAGTGACCAATAACCCAGCAAAATTCTGTGTGAATGCTAAAGTTATTCATATTGATATTGATCCGGCGAGCATTTCAAAAACAATTATGGCGCACATTCCGATTGTAGGGGCGGTTGAGCCTGTACTTCAGGAAATGTTGACGCAGTTGAAACAATTGAATGTGTCTAAGCCAAACCCTGAAGCAATTGCTGCGTGGTGGGATCAAATTAATGAATGGCGTAAAGTTCATGGCTTGAAGTTTGAAACCCCGACTGATGGCACAATGAAGCCACAGCAAGTTGTTGAAGCTTTATATAAAGCGACCAATGGTGATGCCATCATCACTTCAGATGTGGGCCAACACCAAATGTTTGGTGCGTTGTATTACAAATACAAACGTCCACGTCAATGGATTAACTCAGGCGGATTGGGCACCATGGGCGTAGGTTTACCTTATGCAATGGCTGCGAAGCTCGCTTTCCCAGATCAACAAGTTGTTTGTATTACTGGTGAAGCTTCAATTCAAATGTGTATTCAAGAGCTTTCAACGTGTAAGCAATATGGCATGAATGTGAAGATCTTGTGCTTGAATAACCGTGCTTTAGGTATGGTGAAGCAGTGGCAAGATATGAACTATGAGGGCCGTCACTCAAGCTCATACGTTGAATCATTGCCTGATTTTGGCAAGTTAATGGAAGCTTATGGTCACGTTGGTATCCAGATTGATCATGCCGATGAACTAGAGTCGAAGCTTGCTGAAGCAATGGCGATTAATGATAAATGTGTATTCATTAATGTCATGGTTGATCGCACGGAACATGTTTATCCAATGCTGATCGCAGGTCAGTCTATGAAGGATATGTGGTTAGGTAAAGGGGAGCGTACATAATGAGACATATTATTTCTGTACTCGTTGAAAACGAAGCTGGTGCGCTTTCTCGCCTTGTTGGTTTATTTAGCCAACGTGGATATAACATTGAAACACTGAATGTTGCGCCAACCGAAGACCCAACTTTGTCACGCTTAACATTAACAACTTATGGTGATGACCATAAGATTGAACAGATTACAAAGCAGCTCAATAAACTTGTTGAAGTTGTAAAAGTAGTTGATTTATCAGAAGGTTCACACATTGAGCGTGAACTGATGTTGATTAAAGTGAAAGCGTTAGGTGCTTCACGTGCTGAAATTAAGCGAACAGCGGATATTTTCCGTGCGCAGATTGTAGACGTGACACCAACTACCTATACCATTCAAATAGCAGGGACAACTGAAAAATTAGATGGTTTTATCGATGCGCTTGCAGAAAACACTATTCTAGAAGTCGTTCGTTCAGGTGTATCTGGTATCGCCCGTGGCGAAAAAGTATTAGCCATTTAATTTTTTAAAAAGTATTTTAGCGGAGAACACAAATGCAAATTTTTTACGATAAAGACTGTGACTTATCAATCATCCAAGGCAAGAAAGTAGCGATTATTGGTTACGGTTCTCAAGGTCATGCTCATGCACTTAACCTTAAAGACTCAGGCGTAGACGTAACTGTAGGTTTACGTGCAGATTCAGCTTCTTGGAAGAAAGCTGAAAACGCAGGTCTTAAAGTTGCAGAAGTTCCTGCTGCTGTTAAGCAAGCTGACCTCGTAATGATTTTGACTCCAGATGAATTCCAATCACAACTTTACCGTGACGTGATTGAGCCAAACATCAAAGAAGGCGCGACTCTTGCATTTGCTCATGGTTTCTCTGTTCTTTACAACCAAGTTGTTCCACGTAAAGATTTAGACGTAATCATGGTTGCTCCAAAAGCACCAGGTCACACTGTACGTTCAGAGTTCCAACGTGGCTCAGGTGTTCCTGACCTAATTGCAATCCACCAAGATGCTTCTGGTAATGCACGTAACGTTGCTCTTTCTTACGCTTCTGGCGTAGGTGGCGGCCGTACAGGTATTATCGAAACCTCATTCCGTGAAGAAACTGAAACTGACTTATTCGGTGAGCAAGCAGTTCTTTGTGGTGGTGCGGTTGAATTGGTGAAAATGGGCTTCGAAACTTTAGTTGAAGCTGGTTATGCACCAGAAATGGCTTACTTCGAATGTTTACACGAACTTAAATTGATCGTTGACTTAATGTTCGAGGGTGGTATCGCTGACATGAACTACTCAGTATCTAACAATGCTGAGTACGGCGAATATGTAACTGGTGTTGAAGTAATCAATGAACAATCTCGTGAAGCAATGCGTAATGCATTGAAACGTATTCAATCTGGTGAGTACGCTAAGATGTTCATTCAAGAAGGTGCGTTAAACTACCCATCTATGACTGCTCGTCGTCGTCAAAATGCTGCACATGGTATTGAAGTAACTGGTAATAAGTTGCGTGCAATGATGCCTTGGATTCAAGCAAACAAAATCGTAGACAAAGAAAAGAACTAATTTTCTTTATCTAACGTTTTAAAAGAACCCTGCTTTAAGCAGGGTTCTTTATTTATACTATTTTATTTGAATGTGAAAATTGCGATTAGGTCAACTTGACTAGATTAAATAAATTCTATATTTTTCATATAATTGGCTGCTTAATTTTTATTTACTTTATTGATTTATAAAGTAAAAAATACTTGACCAAAAGATAGATAATGTTATTGTTTATAACTGACTGAATAAGTCAAATTTACTAAAATTTCTTTAACATGTTTAATTGTATTTTGGGCAATGAGTTGAACAAAATAAAAAAAAGTATTGAATAATCATGGAAGTCCAATATGGGTCATGTTGATTACGATAGCACATTGATCGTCGGCTCTTTTATTGCAGCTGGCTTCATTTGTTATATTGTAATTTCCATGGAGCAGCTAATATTCAAGCAAGTCTATAAGAAATTTGAGTCCTTAATTTTATTTATTAATGGATTGCTACTCGCCTTAGCAATTAGCATCGTCCATATTGTTGGTATACAAGCTTATCATCTGTTTGATACAGCTCACTCTAATATTCCTTTAATTGCAATATCTTATGCTATTAGTGCATTGTTATCTTGCATTGCGATGTGGTTGACTTCGCGTTTTACACTCCCTTTATTTAGACTCATTTTGAGCTCGATTATTATGGGAATCGGAATTTCAGCTTCATATTACATTAGCATGCTGGGCTGGAATATTAATGTTTATAAAAAAGATTACACTTCGTTTTTACTTTTATTTTCTGTATTAATTGCGATGAGTGGTTCAGGGCTAGCGTTTTTACTCGCCTATAAATTAAAAGACACCGAACGATATCGCTTAACTTTAAAAATCGCATTTTCGGTTATGATGACCTTAAGTATTATGGGGATGCATTACACAGCGCTTATTGCGACGAATATTACCGATAAATTTATCAGCCAATATCAGGCTGAGCATGACTTATTATTATTCACAATTATTCTAGTCACCTGTTTGGTACTCGTAGCAAGTTTTATTGTTGCAATGTTAGAGCAACGCCTTACTCAACAGAATTTAGAGCTGCGCAAAGCAAATAAAGAATTAGCTAACCTATCTATACAAGACAATTTAACCAAATTACCTAACCGCCTTTATTTGGTGGATTATGCTGAAGTATTACTTTCAGATCATCGATACAAAGACCAGAAAATTGCTTTCTTATACATTGATTTAGATCGATTTAAATCGGTGAATGATGCATTTGGACATCATGTGGGTGATCAATTACTTATTCAGATGGCGAACCGCTTACATTGGCAACTCAATGAGAAGTGCAAACTGCTTAGAATTGGCGGTGATGAGTTTTTGCTTATTGCCGAAAATACAAATGCCGATGAAGCAGTTATTTTGGCTGAGAAAGTTTTACAGCTGATTCAAGAGAGTTATCAGATTTCTGGTAAAGAAATTAATATCTCTGCAAGTTTAGGGGTGGCACTATTTCCTGAGCATGGACAAAATGTTCAGGACTTACTCATGAATGCTGATGCCGCGATGCTCATGTCTAAAGAACAAGGCCGAAATACTTACACCATCTTTAGTTATTCAACCCACCAACAAGAAACGAGAAGTCAGTCAAAACTGATCAATGATCTTTATAAGGCCGTAGAAGAAAAGCAGTTCATCCTATATTACCAACCAAAATTTAATACGAATCTTGAAGTCTGTGGGGTTGAAGCATTAATCCGTTGGAATCATCCAGCTTTAGGAATACTCACACCGCATATGTTTATAGAAGGTGCAGAAAAAACGGGTTTGATCATTCCAATGGGATATTGGGCACTTGAGCAAGCTTGCCTGCAAATTCAAGAGTGGGAACGCAGTAACACCCCATTTTATCCAGTCGCAGTAAACCTATCTGCACTACAGTTCGAAAATAAAAAATTATTTAGTACACTCGAAGCATTATTGAAAAAATATCAAATTCAACCTCATCACTTAATTGTTGAGATTACTGAATCAACAGCAATGCGACATATCGATTTAAGTATTCGAGCTTGTGAGCGACTACGTGATATGGGCATTCGAGTCGCAATTGATGATTTTGGAACAGGCCATTCAAGCTTTTTATATTTAAAAGATTTACCTGTAGATGAATTGAAAATTGATCGTGGTTTTATCGTTGACTTAAAACCAGGCTCAAAAGAAGAAGGGCGAATTCAAACATGAGGTGCGACAGTTTCAAAAGCCATATGATAATCAACAAGCTGAGCAAATTTCTCTAATGGTGTAAGCCAATCTAACGCCTTTCTAGGACGAGTATTCAGTGACATGGCAACTTGATTTAAATAATGCTGATCTGCCTGATTTAAATCAATCCCTTTAGGTAAATATTGCCTAATTAAACCATTCATATTTTCGCATGTGCCTTTTTGCCAAGGTGAATGTGGGTCACAGAAA
>NZ_GG753602.1:363971-397935 GCF_000163635.1 Acinetobacter sp. SH024
ATAAACGTCATTGATGCTATTTCTTTTAAGCTCACGATAGATCGTACTAGGATGTCTTTTAATGAGTTCAGCAAATTTTCTGGCTGAAAAGCCTTCTTTTCTTGACTCAAGCATTAATGCAGTACGATCTTCAAAGTTAAGATGATGGTATGACAATTTTATATACTCCATAAACCCTTTAAATTAATTAGGTGGTTTATGTCGCACTTCAAGTTTTACTCTGCCAAGTTATATTAGAAAGTATAATACATTTAGCTAAAAAGTTAGGTTTAACCGTAACAGCGGAAGGGGTGGAAACTCAACAGCAAGTTGAGATTTTAACCCGTTTAGGTTGTCAGCAATTTCAGGGTTATTTATTAGGAATGCCTGTTCACGTCGATCAACTGATTGAATCTCAAGGCGCTCACTTCGCTTAATCTTTTCTATATCGATTTTTAAACCTAATATTTCCTTTTAATTTTATCTTTAAAGAACAATTAATTAAAATAAATTTATCTTCTAAAACACACCTATATATTTGTAGTAGTGAATAGTATTAGTTTCTCAGTTAGTTGAGTATTTTACATATAATAATTTATGAATATATACTGCAAGTATAAAGTAATTCTAATAAATTGATGTTTGTATTTTATAAAATATAAGAGGTGAAAAGGATTGTTATAAAGTATTATGAAGTTTATGTAATAATTGGAATTGATGAAGATAGAACTAAATAAAAATATTAATTTTTATAAAATATAAATATTATTAATTTTAGGGAGTGAATAGATTTTGGGTGGAGTTAGAGAGTAGGCTCCACCGAACAAAAAACAACTTCTATCTTTGTTGAAATATAAAAACTTAATTAATTTATAAATTAAATAGTTGCATATTCTCGAACTGTTTCTAATTCAATAATTTTGTTTATATAAGACCACGTTTGTTCTGGGTTAATCTTTCCTTTATTTATAGTGCCATCAATAATGATTCCATCTACAATGTTAAGAAAGAGCCCTGTTAGGATTTTTGTGTTTTCTACTTCTAACTCTGAAAGAGCTGAGAAAACTAACGAGTAAATCCACTCCCGATATTCATTAATTTGATGCTTAATAGAAGGGTACAATTGCATGACTTCTATTGTCGCTTTTTTAAATAAGCAGCCATTAAAGTCATCTGTATTAATCCAATCGATATACCAATTAAATATCTTTTTTAATTTAATCAAAGGGTTGTTGGTATTCTTTATTTTTTCCAATATTGAATATTGGATCTCTAAATTTCTCTTATAAAGACATTCTTCAATTAAGGCTTCTTTAGAAGAAAAGTATTTATAAAAAGTCATTTTTGCAACATTTGACTCAGCAATAATGCGATCAACACCAATAGAAGTATAGCTTTTTTGGTTAAAGAGGGATGTTGCTGTTGTTATAATAGTTTCTCTTTTTGTCATCGGGTTCCCCGTTGCGGATATTTTTTGATTAACTTTGCTATTGTAAAGTGTATAAGCTTAAATAAAACTTATTTTATAGTATTTAAAAAATTATATTTATTCAATAGCTTGGTTAATTTAAAAAACAACATATTATATATTTAATTGGCACTAGTTTACTTTTTTAAATATTATTAATTAATCCGTTGATTTGTTGAGATAATACACATAGTATCAACTTGTTAAGTATGGGTGTGCGGAATTTATTTTAGCAATTGAATGCAAAATTGTAATAAAGAGAGAGCCTATAACTTAACTATAAGAAAAACTTTTTATAGAGAATCATTATGTTAAAAAAATTTGAAGACTTTAATAATCCAAGAGAAAAAGCATTGCAGGGGATGAAAAATAGTATTCCTGCAAAACAATGGGATGAAAATTTACAATTTCTTAAACAGTTAAGAAAAACAATTGCAGAGTTACCAGTTTGTAATCATCCTGCTATTGAGCTGTTAAACGGTGGATATCTTGATAAACAACGTTTGACTCTTATCCATTTAGAATATCGTCATGCGATTGTACAAATTTTTACTGACGCTCTATTAAAGGCTCAATTCTTAACAAAACAATTGGAACCTAAACTCCACTCTGGGGCGAAGATGTATCCACGGGTATTATTAAGTTTAAATATACTTGATGAGTTTGGTTTTCGCCCTGGTTTAGACAAAGATAATTACTATATGGGTAATCCTGAATATGCTCATTATCCTTTATATGAAGATTTACTTAATGATTATGGTTTAACGGAACTTGACCGTCGTAATTATAAACCATCAAAATTTGCAGATCAGGTTAGATCATTTTTAGAATCTTCTTATGATAGTTATATTAATGTCGTGGCATTATTAGCTGTTGCAGAGGAGGAAGTCATTCTTTTTAGTCCTCCATTACGTCAAGCAACCAAATTCGTAAATATCGATGTTGAAGGTGGTGGTTATTACCATGTACATGGGGTATCTACGGATGAAACATCTGAGGCCGCTGATGACGATCATGAAGATGACTTGTGGTTTGCATTAGCACAAGCAATTACAAAAGATGATTATGAAAGCTTAACCAAGCTATGTATTGATTACTGTGCTTTATGGAATGAGTTCTGGGATGCACAAATTGCCGATGTTCAATTCATTGAAGAAAAGAAATTGGCGTAAAGATTCTATTAAGTCTTAATCAAGCCCCATCTTAAATAGGTGGGCTTTTTTAATTGTAAAATTTCTAAGGAGCTAAACTACATTCTCAAAAAAGATCTAAAAAGTTTGTGAATAACTCATGGCTTATCAACAATCATTAAACAGTTCTATAAATCTGCTACAATTACGCCAATTTTTATTTTGATCGACTTTAGGTCTTTGGCACTGCAATCTCCGCAGTAGGTGTATTTCATGAGTTTTAAAGATGAGTTAGCGGCACAGGTTGCTCAACGCCGCACATTTGCCATCATTTCCCACCCCGATGCCGGTAAAACCACCATGACAGAGAAATTACTGTTATGGGGTAAAGCAATTCAGGTTGCAGGGATGGTAAAAAGCCGTAAATCTGACCGCGCAGCTACATCTGACTGGATGGAAATGGAAAAAGAGCGTGGAATTTCCATTACCACTTCTGTTATGCAGTTCCCTTATAAAGGTCACACTATTAACTTACTTGATACACCGGGGCATGAAGACTTCTCTGAAGATACTTATCGTACCCTAACTGCAGTTGACTCTGCGTTAATGGTGATTGATGGTGCAAAAGGTGTCGAAGAACGTACCATCAAATTGATGGAAGTTTGTCGTATGCGTGACACTCCGATCATTTCATTTGTAAACAAGATGGATCGTGAGATTCGTGAACCACTTGAGTTGCTGGATGAAATTGAGAATGTCCTCAACATTCGCTGTGTACCAATTACATGGCCATTAGGGATGGGGCGTGATTTTGCGGGTGTATACAACATTCTTGAAAACAAATTGTATGTCTATAAAGCAGGCTTTGGCTCAACTATTACAGATATTGAAGTACGCGAAGGTTATGACCATGCAGATATCCGTGAAAAAGTAGGTGAGCTGGCTTGGGCGTCTTTTGAAGAGTCACTTGAGCTCGTACAAATGGCGAATGAGCCTTTGGACCGCGAATTATTTTTACAAGGTAAACAAACTCCAGTTCTATTTGGTACAGCATTAGGTAACTTTGGTGTTGACCACGTGTTAGACGCATTTATGAATTGGGCACCAGAACCTAAAGCACATCCAACACAAGAGCGTGTTGTCGATGCTAAAGAAGAAGGTTTTTCTGGTTTCGTCTTTAAAATTCAAGCCAACATGGATCCGAAACACCGTGACCGTATTGCCTTTATGCGTATTTGCTCAGGTAAATATGAAAAAGGTTTGAAGATGAATCATGTACGTATTGGTAAAGATGTACGTATTAGTGATGCATTGACATTCCTTGCGGGTGAGCGTGAACATCTAGAAGAAGCGTGGCCAGGTGATATTATTGGTTTGCATAACCACGGCACAATTCAAATTGGTGATACTTTCACAAGTGGTGAAAATTTACATTTCACAGGTATTCCTCACTTCGCACCAGAGATGTTCCGTCGAGTGCGTTTGAAAGATCCATTAAAGTCAAAACAATTGCAGAAAGGTTTGAAAGAGTTGTCTGAAGAAGGCGCAACTCAGGTATTTATGCCACAAATTAGCAATGACTTGATTGTGGGCGCAGTTGGTGTGCTTCAGTTTGATGTGGTTGCTTACCGTCTGAAAGAAGAATATAAAGTTGACTGCGTGTATGAGCCTGTAAGTGTTAATACTGTTCGTTGGATTCATTGTGATGATGATAAGATTCTCAATGAATTTAAGAAAAAAGCACATGATCAGCTTTCTATAGATGGTGGTGGTCACTTAACTTATCTTGCGCCAAGTCGTGTAAACTTGCAGATTATGCAAGAGCGTTGGCCTGATATTCAGTTCCGTAACACACGTGAACACTAATCTTTAAGATTTGACAGACAGCTTCGAACAGAAGCTGTTTTGTTTTGAAAAATAAGAAAGGATGATGAAATGAATTTGAATAGAAAGACAGTTATTGCACTTTTAGTTGCGGTAATCATATTACTTTTAGCTATTTGCCTTTTTGTCTGGAAAAGCTTTCAACCTTCATCATCTTCTCAAATGAAATCAGCTTCTAACCAAAATCAAAATATAGAGAAAGCTGAAGTACTCCCATTTCTAAACTTGCAACAAGTAAAAGCTGATTATGCTTTGCCATTTTGTGAGAAGAAAAATTGTATTGATGTCGATATTCAAACGATAAAGACTCAAGATGCATGGCTAAATGAATGGATCGCGAAAAGTCAGGCTAAGGTAATTCAAGATCAAATTGATTTGAAAAAAGACTTAAGTTTGCAGCAAGCCATTAATGCTTATGTTAAAAAGTCTGATGAATGGCAAGATAAATATTCAAAGAATCGGGCTTATGAATTGCATCTTCATACCCGTATTGCATCGCAGCGTAACCAATATGTTTTATTACAATTAGGACTTGATACCAAGCAGGAAGAGCTCACGATTAAAGACCGTTATTACTTTTTTGTGGCCGACCGCAAACTGCATAAGAGCTTAACTTTGTTAGATGTTTTGAAAAAAGATCAACAAACTACTGTGCATCAAATGGTGCAGGTGGCCTATCAAGACTGGTTAAAAAAGCAGACTGCTGACATAAAGAAAGAAGCACCAAAAACTTTATATTGGGGGCAGGCAGATTGGTTCTTTGATGGTGAAGGGGTTGGCTTACATTATCAGGCAAACCAGATTACTAAAGAAGCTCCACAGCTCGATATTTATTTATCTAAAGAACAGACCAAAAAAATATTACAACCCGAGGTTTATGAACAAATGTTTTAAGATGGTAGCAGAATTTGCAACCTCTATTTATATGCGCTAATTTCTTAGAAAGGCATAGCGTAATCTCCTTAGAATAAAAGGCAAAATATGATGTTATCTTCTAAAGCTTCACTGCGATTAACTTTGCTTGCTTCTGCTATATTCCTGGCAGCATGCCAACCTAAAGCTGATCCTAAGGATTCTCAAGAGCAGCAGAAATCAACTGTTCAAGAACAAAAGCCAGTAGAGTTGACTTTGAAGGGTGAAACAATTCCTAGTAAGGTGGTTTTACCTGATTGTGATGGTAAAACTTGTCCAGAATTTACGGTAGAGCGCTTACAGAGTAATTTTCCTTTTATTGACAAAATTATAGATCAACAAATCTTAAGTACACTAAATCAAATTTTAGAAATTGCTGAACCTGATGCTAAGGGCACGCAAGCGGAACAAAAAGCAGAAGCTTCAGCAGTTGCGGGTGCAGAGCAAAAAAATAGCTTTGATGCACAGGTGCAACGCTATGCAAATTCATTTATTGATCTAGATAATGAGTTAAAAGCTTTAAGTAGTAATCATCAGATTAATCTTTTAGTTAAACCTAAGATTTTGCAGGCTCAAGGTAAAGTTGTAACTGTAGTGCTTAACAGTAGTAGTTATTTAGGTGGGGCTCATGGCTCTGCTGCACAGCATTATTATAATTTTGATTTAAAAGAGCAAAAGCAAATTAAGCTTGAAGATTTATTACGTCCTCAGCAAAAAGCAACTTTAGAGAAGTTAGCCCATGAAGCCTTTAAGACATGGGTGACGGACTCTAAATTGGCTGATAATGTTGCTGACTATGAACAAGCATGGCCGTTTAAATTATCTAATAACTTCTTATTGGGTGAGCAAGGTTTAATCCTTCAATACGGTGAATATGAAATTGGACCATACGTGGTTGGACTCCCTCGATTAGTCATTCCTTATGACCAATTGCAAGATGTGTTAAAAGAAGAGTATTTGCCACAGCGTAAAGCCAAACCTGCTTCGGCACCAGTTGCAAAAAGTGCTGGCTAATGCATTTGTTTGATACCCATACCCATTTCGATGTTGCCGATTTTGATGAAGATCGGCAGCAGTTAGCATTTAATGCTAAAAAAGCTGGAGTTGATGCATTAGTCTTAATTGGGTTTGTGCAGTCACGTTTTGATGAGTTGGTGCAGACTCATCATCAGTTAAAAAGTTGGGAAAATGTGCCTACTTCTTATTTAGCACCAGGCTTACACCCATTTTATATTGAACAGCATCAACCAGAGCATTTGACTCATCTTGAACATATCTTGCAGCAAGAAAACTGCGTGGCTGTAGGTGAAATTGGCTTAGATACTTTCTTGAAAGAACATAAGCAGCCAGATGTATATATAAAGCAAAAACAATATCTTGCAGCTCAGTTAGAGCTTGCAGCCCAATACCAAAAACCAGTGTTACTTCACATTCGAAAAGCGCACGGCGATGTGCTTGCTATATTAAAAGCTCAAAAATTTAAACTTGGCGGAATTGCTCATGCCTTTAGTGGTGGGGTAGAAGAGGCAAAGGGTCTTATTAAGCTTGGTTTTAAAATTGGTGTGACGGGGCAGATTACCAACCCGAACGCAAAAAAACTTCATACCGTTGTGCAGGCTATAGGTGCAGAGCACTTGGTGATTGAAACAGATTGTCCAGATATGACACCGCTTTGCTGTCAAACCTCAACAGAACAGCGGACTCGTAATACCCCTGTTAATTTGCCTTATGTTCTACAAAGTTTGGCTGAAAATCTAAATATGCCAGAGCCGGATTTGGCTGAGTTGCTGTGGAAAAACTCTCTTACTGCATTGAAATTATCGTAATAAAAATCAAAGATTAGAAATAGTAACTAAAACAAAACACAGCGATTAAAAAAGAAGCTTAAAGTAAGAAAACAACATGTAAAAACGTGAAAAATAACATTGCCAGACGTGGGAGGATAACCCAATGGCTAAGTATAGCAATATCAATAGTTTTAATGCTTTACAGACGCTAACAGTAGGTTCCAGCAATTATCAGATTTTTAGCTTAGCCCAAGCAGAGAAAACGCTAGGGGATATTGCCAAACTGCCGAAATCTTTAAAAGTATTATTGGAAAACTTATTACGGTTTGAAGATCAGCATAGCGTTAAAACGGAACACATCCATGCTTTAGCAGAATGGCTAAAAACCCGCACCTCAGATCAAGAAATTCAATATCGACCTGCACGGGTTTTAATGCAAGATTTTACGGGTGTACCAGCAGTTGTTGATTTAGCTGCAATGCGAGCAGCGATGGCGCAAGCGGGTGGCGACCCTGAAAAAATTAATCCCTTATCTCCTGTAGACTTAGTCATTGATCACTCTGTCATGGTCGACTATTTTGCCGATGATCAAGCTTTCGAAGAAAACGTACAAATCGAGATGCAGCGTAATGGTGAGCGATATCAATTTTTACGTTGGGGGCAGTCTGCATTTAATAACTTTAGTGTAGTGCCACCGGGTACGGGAATTTGTCATCAGGTCAATTTAGAATACTTGGCTCAAGCGGTGTGGCTAGGGGAAGATAACGGTCAAACTTTTGCTTTTCCAGATACTTTAGTGGGTACAGACTCACATACCACCATGATTAATGGTTTAGGTGTTTTAGGTTGGGGTGTAGGGGGGATTGAGGCTGAAGCTGCTATGTTAGGTCAACCCATTTCTATGCTGATTCCTGAAGTTATTGGTTTCAAATTGACAGGAAAACTACCAGAAGGAATTACTGCAACTGACTTGGTGTTGACCATTACTCAAATGCTCCGTCAAAAAGGAGTGGTGGGGAAATTTGTAGAGTTCTATGGAGATGGTTTAGCCGATTTGCCACTGGCTGACCGAGCGACCATTGCCAACATGGCACCAGAGTATGGTGCGACTTGTGGTTTCTTCCCGATTGATGAAGTGACTTTGGGTTATTTGAAATTAACTGGCCGTCAAAGTGATCGTATTGAACTAGTCGAAGCGTATAGCAAAGCGCAAGGTTTATGGCGTAATGCGGGTGATGAACCTGTTTTCACCGATACTTTAAGCCTTGATATGAGTACTGTTCAGGCAAGTCTAGCTGGCCCAAAACGTCCACAAGATCGAGTGCTTTTATCAGAGGTGCCGAAAACCTTTAATGCGCTGATGGAGTTAACTTTAAAACCAGCCAAAGAAGCTAAAGAGCGTTTAGAAAATGAAGGTGGTGGCGGTACTGCTGTCGAGGCAAAAAAAGCAAATATCCAACATGAAAGTCCTTCTTGCGTGATTGAAGGAAAAACTTATCCATTAAATCATGGTGATGTTGTTATTTCGGCAATCACCTCTTGTACCAATACTTCTAACCCAAGTGTAATGCTAGCAGCAGGTTTACTTGCTAAAAAAGCGATTGAAAAAGGTTTGCAGCGTAAACCGTGGGTGAAAAGCTCTCTTGCACCAGGTTCTAAAGTCGTGACTGACTATTTGCTGGCTGCTGGACTTACGCCGTATTTAGATGAGTTGGGCTATAACTTGGTGGGATATGGTTGTACGACTTGTATCGGTAACTCAGGTCCACTACCTGAACCAGTGGAAGATGCAATTCAATGCCATGATTTAAATGTTGCATCAGTACTTTCTGGTAACCGTAACTTTGAAGGACGCGTACATCCATTAGTTAAAACAAACTGGCTTGCTTCGCCACCTTTGGTAGTGGCATATGGTTTAGTTGGTAATATTCGTACCGATTTGACTACGCAACCTATTGGGCAAGGTAAAGATGGACAACCTGTCTATTTAAAAGATATCTGGCCAAGTCAGGCAGAGATTGATGCTGTCTTACAGAAAGTAAATACAGAGATGTTCCATAAAGAATATGCTGCGGTGTTTGATGGTGATGAAAGCTGGCAATCTATCCAGATTCCAAAAAGTAAAACTTATGAATGGGCTGATGATTCGACTTATATCCGCCATCCGCCGTTCTTTGAAGGCATTGGTGAGCCGCCCAAACCAATTAAAAATATTGAACAGGCACGTATTTTGGCAGTGCTTGGTGACTCGGTAACGACTGACCATATTTCACCGGCAGGTAATATCAAAAAAGACAGCCCAGCAGGCCGATACTTACAAGAGCAAGGTGTTGAACCAAAAGACTTTAACTCCTATGGTTCTCGACGCGGTAATCATGAAGTCATGATGCGAGGTACCTTTGCCAACATTCGTATTAAAAACGAGATGTTAGGCGGTGAGGAGGGTGGTAATACGATTCATGTGCCAAGTGGTGAAAAGCTCGCTATTTATGATGCCGCAATGCGTTACCAACAAGAACATACACCACTTGTAATTATTGCTGGCAAAGAATATGGAACTGGTTCTTCACGTGACTGGGCTGCCAAAGGAACGAACTTGTTAGGTGTAAAAGCTGTCATTGCTGAAAGTTTTGAGCGTATTCACCGTTCAAACTTGGTAGGTATGGGCGTGTTGCCATTACAGTTTATTGATGGGCAAACTCGACAATCTCTTAACTTAACTGGTCATGAGGTGATATCAATTCGAGGCTTGTCGGATGGCATAGAGCCTCATCAAATTCTTGAAGTTGATGTAAAAGGGCCAAATGGAGTAGCGAGTCATTTTAATGTGTTGTGTCGAATTGATACGTTAAATGAAGTTGAGTACTTTAAGGCGGGTGGTATTTTGCATTATGTACTGCGGAATTTGATTGCTTCATAAATCCATAAACTTAGCATGGTCTTATAATGAATGTGTATGAGCTCATATTGGATTTATAGGCTTATCTTTACTTTTTAAGAGGATAAAAAGTAACAAAAATCCTTTGTCGGGCTGATGGTATGTCCTTATACCACAGCCCAACTGGGCGGCATCCGTGCCGCCTGTCACGTTAGTAAATGATGACTTCAGTCTTAAATAATACAATTTATAATGACAGACTTACCGTGAGTTTAAATATCCCAATCCCAAGTTTTCTTTGATATGAAATACACTTTCTTCTGAAAAGCAGTAAAATACCTCCCGTGTTTTATATCCCCACAGAGTAGCAATGACCGATATCCAACAAGATGAATATGACCGCCGTTTTGCAGGTGTAGCCAAAGTTTATGGTGATTCATCGTTCCAGCACTATGAAAAAAGTCATGTGATGGTGATTGGTATTGGTGGTGTCGGCAGTTGGGCGGTAGAAGCTTTAGCACGTACAGGTATTGGCGAGATCACGTTGGTCGATATGGACGTGGTTGCAGCATCAAATGTAAACCGTCAGCTACCTGCCATGACCTCAACTCTGGGCTGTGAAAAAGTTGAAATTATGGCGGAGCGTTGTCGCCAAATTAACCCACATATTAAAGTTAATATTATTGATGACTTCTTAACGCCTGAAAATGTCACAGAGCTTTTAAACCCTGTACCAGACATTGTTTTGGACTGCATCGATGACGTTAAAGCAAAACTGGCTTTAATGCTGCATTGCCGCTTTAATAAGATTCCTTTAATTGTGTCGGGCGGAGCAGGTGGTAAGCTCGATCCACTTAAAATCCGCGTAGCTGATTTATCAAAAACAGAACAAGACCCAATGTTAGCTAAGCTCCGTAGCCAGCTTCGTGCTCGAGGTATCTGTAAAAAGCCAAAAGAGAAATTTGGCATTACCTGTATTTACTCAATCGATAACCCATTTTCTAGTGCAGATGTTTGCCCATCGGCGGGATTACGTTGTGGTGGCTATGGTTCAGCGGTAGTGGTGACTTCAAGCTTTGCGATGATTGCTGTGGCTGAAGTTTTGAAAAAGCTTGATTTAAAGAAAGCCTAATTTAAATATTGAAAAGGCATGTGCTTATGTGAGTGCATGCCTTTTCATTTTTGAGAGAAACTATTTAATCATACAGCTCTATGTTGTCTTGCTGGGGCTGTGTGGGTAGTTGCTGATCATAAAATTTAAAGCACCATAAAATTAGAACAACAACGGTGAAAATGACAAACCCTTTTAAATACTTCATGAATAATTCAATCAATTGAATGGTCTTGATAAAATTCTAGCGAAGGCTATCTATCTAATCTAATATAGAAAATAGACCTAATAATCTAATTTTGAGATGGTTATGCTCACATTAAAACAATTCCAATATTTCATAAAAATCGTTGAAGAAGGAAGCTTTACTGCGGCTTCTGAAAAGCTATTCATAGCTCAGTCTGCTTTAAGTCGGCAAATTAAATTATTAGAAGAAGAAATTGATTTTCAGTTATTTGATCGTACTGATAAGAAAGTAAAACTCACGGCAGCAGGAGAGGTCTTCTATAAAAAAATTAAAGATAATATGCATTATTTAAATGAGATCATTGGAGTTTCTAAGAATATTGCAGAAGGAAAAAATCGTCAGATTAAAATTGCTCATTCGAGCAGTATTATTATGGATGATAGAAAGATCCAGATATTAAAAGAAATTAGCTTAACGCAACAAATCAATTTTGAGATAAATACCTTGTCATCTGAGCATCAGATTTTGGCTTTACTGAATGGGGAAATTGATATTGGTTTGATTAGACCACCAGTTCGGCATACCCTTGAAGAAATAACGACCTTGAAACTATATGAGCAGCCGTTATTTGCAGCTGTTTATATTGATCACCCTAAATTTAAAGAAACACAAAGTATCCAGATAAAAGATTTAAAAGATGAATATTTTGTTTCGACTCCACATCCTAAGCGGGGAGGTTTGAGTTATTTAGTCTCAAACTTGTGTATAGGGGCTGGCTTCTGGCCTAAAGCAGCGACGATCCAATCACGTAAGCTAAACCAATTACAGTTAGTTGCTGCAAATTTGGGTATTAGCATTGTTCCCCAAGAGTTTGAGCAAATATTACCCCAAAATGTAAAGTTGATTCCTCTAGAAAATAAGAATCTTTTATCTGAAGTGGTTTTAGCTTACAGAGCTAACCAGAGTGATCTGATTCAACCTTATGTTGAGCAGATCTACCATCTGCTGGAAGTGTGAGCTGAAATAATTATTGTGGCCCAATATGTTCACTAATAGAAAATGTATATTCCGTACCACCTTCTAATTGACGTTCCTGAGATAGGATGTCCATTTTGGGGCGCTTAAGTTGGTAAAATTCCAAATTGATACAACCACTATTGTTAATCTCATAGCGAATATAGTAACGATCTGGCTCTAGAAAAAATGTTGCCTCTTCAAATGAGTGCAAAGATAGAATTTTCTTCTTGTCGTGATAAATCACAGAAGGACAGTCTAATATTCCATTTAAATATTGTTTTCGTATCACATGGATTCGAGCTTGAGGAGTCGTCCCTTTCAATAAATATTGAGGTTGGTAAATCCGTTTTTCGGGTACTTTTTTAAAAACCTCTATAATGTTTGTATCAGAGGCGGCATAAGTCATGCTAAACGATGTCAGTAAGTAAAAGCTCAGCAGTATTCTTTTCATAAAGTTCCATCATTATTTTTGATAATTACAATATGAAAATAAAGCAAAAAAGAAGCCAAGCTGGGTTTAAAACACTCGTTTGATCAGTTGTTTGAAACAATTAAAGCAATTGAACATCTAGTTCTTAGGTAGATTACCCTAATCTGTAATAAGTATAAGTTACACTGTCATCTTTATAGACATCATAGCTATTTTGTTTGAAGTCAGAGACCCATTCACTTCCAGTATATCCTGCGATGTGTCCATAAACGTGGTTGCGGGTTCTGTGAATGATGTAGATGTCACCTTCTTGAGGTTCGTCGAAGGCTGGATCAATTTGTTTATAGCCAATCTTTTTGAGAGTATCGCCCCAATCTGAAGCTGCGATTGGGTGGTTTTCAACATTAGCACCAGCAGATTCGAGTGCAAGACGGATACTACGTGCGCATCTAGCTTTACTGCGTCTAGAAGTAACGCTTTCTAATTTTTCTACAAACTTTTCTACATCGATGGGTGGGTTGGTTGAAGTTTGAGTTTGATGATTATTGGGTTTCATGGTGAAAGGATAAGGGAGGCTTGGTGTGCTGTGCGATACAACAATGGCTGCCTGATTTGAATCCTGATACATGTAATTATCAGCTACTTGTCCGTCATAAATAATCATCGTGAAATCTCTACCGTGCTACCCATATCCATATTAAAAAAATCACCACCTACCTGTGGCGTTCAGAGATACTAATAGGCGTATCTTAAAAGTTTTGTGTATGTTATGTAATAACGTATCTTTTTCCCAGAGGTGTCTGCTTTGGGGCGAAAAGCTACCTAGCAAAAGAGGTGATTAAAAATAGTGAAATTTAAATTATTGATATCATTATAAATAAATAACTAATCAGAGCTTAAATTTGAATATTTTTTTCCAACATTTGCGAATATACTCAAAATCTAAGTCTCTGATTTAAAATGCCACATTTTCTTACAATTTAAGAAGTCGTTGTCAACTTAAACCTGCTGCTCTTTTACATACTCTTCAGTGCGAATCATAGCTGCTCGCATGTTCTGAATTGCATTTTCAACATCAGCTAAAGTTTTTGCGTTTCCGCCACTTAGCGCCTGACGCCATTTACGAGCACCCGGTAAGTTTTGGAATAAACCTAAAATATGACGTGTAATGATTGAAAGGGGAGCACCTTCAGCCATGCGTTGCTCAATATAAGGTAGCATTTGTTCCATAATATCGAATCGATCTGGTGCTTCTAAATTCCAAAGTTGGCCGAGCTCAGCAAGTAGGTAAGGGTTATGGTAGGCTTCACGGCCAATCATGACACCATCAACGTGCTGTAAATGAGCTTGAGTTTCGGCAAAGGTTTTAATTCCGCCGTTAATTTCAATAGTCAGATGGGGGCGTTCTTGCTTTAAGCGGTATACATCTTCGTAGCGTAAAGGAGGGACTTCTCGGTTTTCTTTTGGAGACAAACCTTTCAAAATAGCAATACGGGCATGTACAACGAAATACGTACAACCTGTTGCAGCGACAGTATCTACGAAATGTAGCATTTCTTCGTAAGACTGCATGTCATCAATACCAATACGATGTTTCACTGTTACAGGTATATTTACTGCTTTTTGCATGGTATGAATGCATTCAGCAACCAAGTCTGGCTCTGCCATTAAACATGCGCCGATTTTATTATTCTGTACGCGGTCACTTGGACAGCCTACATTAAGGTTAACTTCGTCGTAGCCCCAGTCTTCAGCCATTTTTGTGCAGGTTGCAAGCTCTTGTGGGTTTGAGCCGCCAAGCTGCAATACGATCGGGTGTTCTTGAGCGTTATAGTCCAAATGGCGTTTTGCATCGCCAAATAGGATTGCACCCGTAGTCACCATTTCTGTATAAAGCACAACGTTCGGGTTAAACAACCGTGCAAAGAATCGGTAATCCTTTGTAGTCCAGTCCATCATTGGGGCTACACTGATTCTTGGAGATTTAATAGTTTCAATGGTTTTGTTAATAGTCATTAAAAATCATACCTTTAATCAGTGTTTTGCAACCTGTTTGAATCTGTGGGAACTCATGTTTAGCTGCGTTAATCGGTTTGCATTTACACCAGAATTTACACCATAATGAAAAAAATGGTTCATGGTGTAAAATTATGGGGTCAATTACTGCCAGAAAAAGTGCAGATGGAAGTGTTAGTTACCGAGCTGCTATCCGGATCAACAAAAAAGGTTATCCTGCTTATTCTGAAAGCAAAACATTTTATTCAAAAAAAGTGGCAGAAAACTGGCTTAAAAAAAGAGAAGTTGAGATTCAAGAAAATCCAGACATTTTACTTGGCAAAGAACAACTGATTGATCTAACTTTGTCAGATGCCATAGATAAATATTTGGATGAAGTTGGGAGCGAGTACGGCAGGACGAAACGCTATTCTCTACTCTTAATTAAGAAGTTGCCAATTGCGCGCAATATTATCACAAAAATACATTCGATACATTTGGCTGAGCATGTGGCTCTAAGACGAAGAGGCGTGCCTAATCTTGGTTTAGAACCTATTGCAACAAGTACACAGCAGCATGAGCTTTTACATATTAGAGGTGTTCTATCTCATGCATCTGTTATGTGGGGTATGGAAGTTGATTTAAGTAACTTCGATAAAGCTACAGCACAGCTTAGAAAAACTCGTCAAATCTCGTCTAGTAAAGTGAGAGATAGGCTTCCTACAAAGGAAGAGTTAATTGCTTTAACAAAACTTTTTGCTGAGCGTTGGAAGTTAAATAAATACGGTACTAAGTATCCAATGCATTTAATTATTTGGTTCGCAATTTTTTCATGTAGACGTGAAGCAGAGTTAACACGCTTATGGCTGCAAGATTATGATTCTTACAACTCTTCATGGAAAGTTCATGATTTGAAAAATCCGAACGGTTCTAAAGGTAATCACAAGTCTTTTGATGTGTTGGAACCTTGTAAAACAATAATTGAACTTTTATTAGATAATGAAGTGCGGAGTCGTATGCTTCGATTAGGATATGATGAACAACTCTTATTACCTTTGAATCCCAAAAGCATAGGAAAAGAGTTTCGCGAAGCATGTAAAATATTGGGAATAGAGGATTTACATTTTCATGATTTGAGACATGAAGGTTGTACGAGACTTGCAGAACAAAGTTTTACTATTCCTGAAATTCAGAAAGTAAGTTTGCATGATTCTTGGGGGAGCTTACAGCGGTATGTTTCTGTGAAGTCAAGGCGAAATGTAATTCAATTGGAAGAGGTGCTACGCCTCATTGATGAAACGTAGCAAAGTCTTTAGCAGCTTCAGAATACTTCTTATCTAAGATATCAGCCAAGTCTTTAACGTGCACCAGAAATGGTGCGCGTTTGCTTGAATCTATTTTAAAGACAGAGAAAGGAAACTCTTGATTATTTGCCTTTCTCAGCGCCTCTGCCTTGCTTAAGTGAGGATAGTAGTCTTGTACTATGCTCATTAATTCGACAGTCATAGAGCGATATTTCATAAATAGGTAATCAGCGGTGTTTAACTGGAATGCACCCATTGTGAAATAGCCTCTTAACTAGTTAGTTTTAAACTTTGAATACAACACATCAAAATTGGACTGTGTATCCCAAATTCGAAGGACTGCATCACTGCCTATCAGGTACGTTTTGAGCAGCTTAATAAGATCTTTGCACCTTGGATCACTTTTAAAAAAATGATTAGTTTGCATAAACCCGTTTAATGGCATAGATACAGGATATGCTTTGCAATTAAATAGGCCTTCCAGATTACCTCGTAAGGCAATGAAAGCATTTTCATCAGAAGAACCAACAGGATCATCTATGAACTGGCGTTCCAGTAAAAACACCAGCCTAAGTGCTAATTGTCCTTGGGGTGTAAGTTCCCATTTCGAAAATACGGCAATAATTTCATTATTTCCACCTTCATTAAGGAAAATGGCGATCATCTCTTTTTTCTGCTGATCTAAATATTGTTGTTTCGAATACATTGGAGTATTCGCTGAAAGCGTAAATAGCATTGGCAAATATAGCTCATGTGTTTCGAAGCCTGCGTAGTCTCTGAATAGAACCTTCATTGTCGAATCAAATAACTCTTCAGCACGACTTTGTTCTGTATTCCAAGCTGTTAAATCCTCACTAAACTGCCTAGTGTTGAGCATATATTGGTAGCCCGTAATTTGATTAGAAAAATACTGATCGTGGCAGTAAATCCCCCCATTAAGCATAGGCCCCATATGTTTAATAAACTGAATAAACAATTCGTTCTCTGGCTTTAGTCGAACAGATAACATCCCATTAGTGACAGGGGAGCCTGTCACTAATGGATATGCTGATCTAATCAACTCAACAGGTTTACTGAGAGATAATGCCTGATTACTATTTTGAGAATTTTGTTTTGCAAACATGCTTGTAGTTTTTGATCTCCCAAGAGCTTTTGCTGACTTCTCAGAACCAATCAGATCGTAAGCCCAAATAGGTTGAATGCTGCATGACGAATGTGTAGCTGCAAGTAAAGCATCTGATGCGTACTTAGTCATGTTACTGTCCTCCTACTTGAGCATCATCTGACTGATCAGAGTCTAGTAGGTTAAGTTGCTCGAACTTGCGTGGACGGCCAAGTTTGGTAGCAGGAACTTTTGGTATTTGGCTTGTTCGGAAGCTCCGAATTTGTTCTCCATTAGTAAAGGCGAAGTACTGATCATTTTTGCATATGTAGTCAAACGTAGCCTTGAGATTCTTAAGCATTTCATGGTCGGTATACTCCAAAATGCCTAAGGCACGATAGCGGTACTCATCTTTCTTCATATTGCAGATAAAAGCAGTCCCAAGATTGTTTGTAGCAACCCTCCATTTCTCAGCAATATATTGCCCCCACGTGATGTCCTCACGATGGTCATTGGCATTGAAGAAGTAATAAAGATGTCCATGGAATCCCTTGGTTGGGGTGTGTTCAATACGCAGGATATACCCGAGCGCTTGCTTAAGCTGATTATGCTTAGATGCATCATAGAACCGAATAAAAGACTCTTGCATAAACTCACTATCATGTTCAGCCTGAGCAAAATCAGTTGAGATAGCAAGCTGTTGAAGCTTAGCTGGATCGCGTATTAATCCTAGGTCTACTCGAACAACAAGGATTCGAGAATGGATCTTGAGTAGAGTCTCTACAAGCTCAACACAACGCTCTTTAGAACGGCGTCGATTACTAGCACGATTCGAAAGTTGTTTACGAATTGAGGCACTGCTCATTCTTATTGCAAACAACTTCTGAAATTTAATTAAAGCTGCAACATAAGCCTGAGCCTGTTCAGATGTGTAACACTGATTGATCAGAGAAAATTCATAAAGGGTATATTGTTCTTCCTTTGAAAGTTCTAAGAATGAATCCTTAAAGGCCTGTAACTCTATGCCCATCTTGTAATTGCCAGAGTGAGCAGACACAAAGATTGTTGTAAGCTGGCACTTAAGCAAAAGTGGAATATCCTTCGCATATTCAACACGTAGTTGCTCTTTGCCCTTAAAACTTTGAACAGATTTAAGAGTAGCGATTGGGCGCTCTTTCTCAAAATACTTGATGAACTCAACACGACTGAGCATTTTTTCAACTTCAGGGTTTATACTCGTTTTGAATACTTTAATCTTACCGTTTTCTGTCATGTACTCATGAGTTGAAAAATCTTCCTTGAGCTGTTCTAGGAATGCATCTCTATCTGCAACTGAGAACTGTGCGATAGGTGGAAGAATTGGTTTAGCTGTGTTGTTCAGAGATTTCATAGTATACCTACATACAAATAATTAATTACGTATCAGGCGTCATGAGGTAAATGCTCTCCCTATGGACATCGTTTAGAAATGTCCATTAGGGTAGGCGTAGAGTGGATATTGGCTAATCTATCTGGAGTGTATTCATCTCAAATGGATACACAATTAAATCAATCTAATCTATAAGCAGTATTTGCTAAGGCACACTGCTTATGACAATAAGTATCTAGTAGATTAATTACATATATCTAATATTACTTATTACAATTGTATTTAAACCGAAAAGCCGATTGCACTTTACTTCGAGAATGCTCTACCAAAAAATGACGGTAATACGAGGACTTTTTAAAAGTTGTGATGTCCTGCGTTATGCAGCATTTAAATGGCTTCGTTGAGCTATTCTTCGGGTGACCCACACCCGTAAATTGCTAAGCTTCCAATTGAATGTACTTATTAATTTGATGTGTTGCTGGCTTAGGTTTGAGTTGGTCATATTGGTTCCTTATGTAGCAAGTTTTGTATGCTTGATTGCATAAGGGAAATTCTAGAAAAAAATTAAGCACCCTCTAAAAATCTGCGAAGAATTTATTTAAGCTACTGATATATATGTATTTAAAATCTTTAAAATATAGAAATTTCATTGTAATTATTACTCTTTTAAAAATTTATTAATTTTTTTTAAGAGCATGTCAGTGTAGAACTAACAGGCTCTAAATAAATTATGTGAGTGATCGGATTTTTATTGGGGTGGGAGGGGAATTCTAAAGTTTTCTACCTTTCTTTTCTATAAAAATGTTCAGCGCATCATATAGGCTTGGCTCGCTTTCCTTTAACCAAGATTTAGCGCTATTCAGTAACTTCATTCTCTGATCGTCGGTTCTAATTTTACTTTTTTGAGTTTCTAAGGCAGAAATCTTTTTCTGATAAAATACTCTTATTTCCTTATAACGTTCGATAGGGCGACCTGCAAAAGAAGTTAGGGGTTGATCACGGTTCTGAGCTTGTATGATTACAGTTTTTTTACCATATTCTTCAATTTCTTTGACTTCAGCTGTAGATAGATCATTTCGAGCTGCAAAAAGAAAATATTCAGCTTCTTCTTTTTTTCGTAAACAATGTTCTATTTCAGCATTGTATTCTTGAGTGAGGTATTCTGGAATTTTTGAGATAGCTTGCTGCTCAATGGCTCCTAGAACCGTATCCATACTTGAGTAAGTTTTTTGATTACTGGTAATAAAACGTTGAACAAGTGAGAGGTAAGTTTTTTTTACCCTCTGGGATTTTTTATGGCTGTTTCGGGCTAATTGAGATTGCCTAATCTGTTTATAGATATCTTCTGGTAGCGTGTAGATATAGAAAGAACAATCATAATGTTTGGAGTAGAGACGAAATGCTTCTTCAAAATGTTTCTCAGCTTGTTGTGCTGTTTTTTTGAATATTCTGGTTTTAGTTGATACCAAGTTTTTGAATTTACGAATTTCAGTCGCGATTTCGCCATAGTGTCGGGCAAGTCGGTCCTCTTCGGGAATGTAGATGTAAATTTCCGATTTACCTCGAAGTAATGGTGGGGGTAATCTCCATGCCTGTTGACGGAGAGCCTTTTGTTCTGGCGATTCTTTTAATAAGCCTTGATCAAGCTGTTCATAAAACCACTTTCGGTCATTATCCGTCATTTCTTCACTGATAGGTTCCATTTGTTCGGGTAAATAAGCTTTGTAGTGTTCGGCATAGGCTGATGGCAAACCATAGGGAAATTTATGTCTTTTAATAATATGTTCTTCAAGTTGGTCAATTAAGCCAATAAGTTTTTTGATGTTACTCGTAGATGTGGTTTCTTGTTTAGCCTTAGCATTTTTTTTAGCTGAAGTTGCCATGTAATCAAGTTCACTTATTCATTTTAAAAGAAGTGCATATATTATAAGTCGTAACTACTTATAATTTAAAAATGATTTAGCTTAACTTGAGAGTGAATTATGAGCATTTGTAGAGGGGTGTTAGGTGTTAAACTGCACTCCATTTATGTACCGACTTATGATGATTCTGTACCGACTTGCGATGTTTTGGGTGAAAAGTAGTCAAAATCAAAATGTAGCTTAGAGTTATAATTGTTGGACTAAACTTGTAGTACTGTGAAGCATTCTACTGGATTATAAATTTATTATGGACTGAATCAAGTGCTAGAAAATCACTCATTATTGGTTAGTTAATAGTATGTCTTTGTATTACTAAAAGGTCTCAATAGCGTTTCATTAATTGCAATGCAAGATTGTAGGCTACGGTTGTAGAAATTGACTCTGCTATAAAGAACTCTTGGGGTGGGGTGAAGTTTAAAGCCTGCTTTCGATAACGCGTCTGCTTTCCTGTCTGTTTGTCTTTAAAAATAAACTCATCCTGAGCATGAGAATATTCTTGTCCATACAGTGGACCACCAAGACACTTTAACCGAAACACTGAATCATCCTTAAATTTACCTAATGGTTAGTTTAAAGAATTAATCTAATGAAAAACAATAACAATCACTTTACGACTTAGTCGATAGATCATTGACACCTTAAATATTGCACATTATCCTTTGCTTGCTGGCCACATTGCCAGTCGGTTTTGACAGACCGTTTTATTGGGTTGCATCAGAGTTATTCCTTCTGAGGAATAATTTTGAGGGTACATCTCGTCTCCTCCCGTTGCGGTAGGACGGGAGAGGGACACTTTCGAGTGTGCTGGTGTCAATCCAATCCGGTCTGTCAACCCTTTCTCGTTCTGCCACCATAATTCTCTAATGCTTTGGCAGAACTCCCAATATAAAGGAGTTGGCTATGCATATTCTTTTTATAACGCCTGATTAGTTTTAATAGGATTTGATGAACTTCTAGTTTCTCAAGCTTTAGATCTTTTCGTCTAAAAATTTACTTAAAAAAATGTCATGTGAGCTACACCATGGCAAGGCTTCGTGTTGCCTAAAAAAGCCTAAGCTCCATGACGACGTCACTGGATAAAATGATGAAAAATAAAATTTTGATGGGTTTGGTAGGTGTCAGTATTTTGTTGGTTACTGGTTGTTCTTCTGATTTCGAAAAGGGTATGAAACAAAGCTGTAGGAATACGGGAGGAAGTCGCAGTTTCTGTTCCTGCTTCTACGACAGGATGGAAGAACATTATGGTGAAGAAAAGCTGGAGGCGATTGGCATGATGCAAGTCAGGATGCCAGAGGATTTCGAAGAGGTGTCTTTTAAGTCTGGTCAGCAATGTGCACATAAACTTTAGAGCTCGTATTCACATTAAATCTTAGTTTGTCTTTTGATCTCACCTGCTGCCATAGAGCAGTGGGTTGGATAGGCTTACCTAAAAAAATGAGGAATTTACAATGAAACATCCATTGATTGGCCTTTATTTCACCATTGTGATTGGTTATTGGCTGTATTTGATTTGGCAGTACCCTATTTATTCTGGTTCATATTCTTTGGGTCGGGCACTTGTTTGGCCTGCTGATTTTCTACGTTGGTTGTTTTAGTCGCTAAATTGGGGAAGTTGCCATGACAATCATATCGAGAGAATCACTCCAGAAAAGCCGTTGGATGTTGATGTTAAGAGCGAGTGACAATATTTATTTTGCACCCGCTATTCCTTATAAAAAATTGCAAGGGGCTATGAGTTATCTCCCTCAAGGAATTCATCCAGATGAAATCCTTATGCTAATTGACGATACGGTATTTGGCAGTGCTAAAGCTGGACTTTGTGTGACGGCGACAGGACTCTTTTATAAAGAAAGCTTTGGAGATGAAGCGGTTTATCTCTTTAAAAGTATTCATCATGTCGAGGCAGATATTGGCGTCATTAATCATGGCATCGTACTGAATCGTATAGAAACCCTGACCTTTACCCAACTGGATAAGGGCACAGTACGAACATTGGCTTCATTTCTAAATGAAGTTTGTCAGGGTGAAACAGAAACCGATCGGGCTCCACCACAGATTGATGCAGAACTGAAGGTAATTATTGATCTGTTTGCTTATTTCATCACATTCAATATGGGTAAGTGGAATCCTGAATCTAGTCATGCAATATCTAAACATTTTGTAAAGCTGAATGATGAAGCATCACAGCACTATATTAAAAGGTTACTGACTGAACATCCCAACTTTGAATATGAAGAATTATTACATCGCTTTGCAGAACTGAAAGATGTGCTGGCTTACAAGCTTCGTACGGAGATGATCGAACAACTGGTTTATGCCATGGCACTGGGTCAGGTTGAGCAGAATCAGGCGGATCTCTTCATGACCCATTTATGTCGTGTATCCAATGTTTCTAAAGCCGTATTTCCTGATCTGGTCAAAATTATCTATCAATGTCTGGCTGATGAAATGAATCAGTCTACTACTTCTACTTTCAACGGTGGACAACTTCAAGCGTGCAAACTTCTTGATATTCAGCCTAATTCACTGACTGAGCAGAACTTACAATCTGCTTACCGAAAAAAGATGGCTGAGTTCCATCCCGATAAATACCAGAACTTACCTGAATCTGTTCGTCAGTTGATTGAAAGTCAGGCACAGCAACTGAATGAAGCAAGAGCTTTATTAAAAAGCTATTTGGACAATAACTGAAAATAAAGAATTTTTACTTACATATTACCCCAGTGAAGGCAGCCCTAAAGCGCCGTATATCCTCTATTTCAAGGTAATGATATGAATATGATAAAGAACAGCACTAACTCAACTAAAAAGATACCACCGTTATATTGGTTGTTAACTGTAGTCATGATGGCGGTGTTAATTGCAGGCGGTATTTTATTTAATCAACATCAAAAACGACAAACTGAACTTCAGTTAGCACAACTCGCTTTAGAACAATCTAAGGTACAAAATCAATCTGCCACAACACAAGCAGCATCGGAACCCGTTGAATCAGGTTTCACTGGAATTGAAAGTATGGTGGAAAACCCGGAATCAGAATCTGCTCATTCACAAGCTGAAGATGAGGTTGTTGCGGGGGCAATAGCCGCGGTTGATCAGGCAAAAGCACAAGATACAAGTCTAGGTAATCTCAGTTCAGAAGTTGATGGTGAGTACCATGAAGGGAAAACCTTAAGTTCCAATGCTTCTCGCTATGGATTAAAGCCAATCAAATCTGCTCCAGCTGATTTAAAGTCAACCATCCCGAATATTGATCAAATGTTAGCGTCACATCTCATGAATGTATGGGGCCGCTCAAGTCCAGATCAGGTGAGTAAACGAGTTGAAGGATGGAGCCAGCAAGGTAATACCATGACCTATCGTACTGCATGGGACTCTGACCGTTACCAATGTACTTGGTATGTGGTGAGTTGGGATAAGAACAGCAATCAAGTCCTTCACGAAGGATACCAGCCATGCTTTGGTCACTAATTAAAGCTGGTCTGTAGCATTCGTTTAATTATTACTTTACTTAATCAGAGAAAATACCATGAACCCAATCAAACTTATCGCATGTGGAATTTTAAGTCTTTCACTCAGTTCTATTGCTTTTGCTAAAACTGAGCAGATTACACTTAAAGCCAATGTCTATTACGGCGAAGAATCGGTGGTTTTTCCAACTACTAAAGGCGAAGTCATTTTAAATAGCTACGCTATACCAGCTAAAGTCGTTCCACAAGTTAAACCTTTTAAGAAGGGGCAATGTTTAGAAATCAAATCAAAACATGGTTTCTTTAAAGACACTGGAGATGGTCAATATATTGAAAGTATCCAACCTTGTAGCAAGAAAGGTTTAGCGACTCCAAAAGTAACTCGTTAATTTGACTTAATCTAAAACGACATAAAGCTCAATCAAACCACAAGCATTTGCTTGTGGTTTTTTTTATGCCTTTTATTGAGAGGAGACGACTATGCATCAATGTCCTTACTGCCATTCGAGACATCTGAAATTACTACGGCAGTCAGAACAAAGCCATCAAGGTGTATTTGCAAAACTTTCATCATTCTCCCCCATGTCTCTGGCAGCAGCCTGTATGCAATTGTCAAAACGTAGTCCTATTCACCCACTAGTCGGTGGCTTTGTTGGTTTAGTTGTAGGGGGCATGTTTCTGCTCTACGTCCAGCATCAAGACAATACAGTGTCCTTGCATTATCAGTGTGAGCAGTGTCTGCAACATTTTGAAATCCAGCAATCAAGCTTTTCTTAACTTCATCCCAAACTCTTAATCAAATTATTTAAATCACTTAATAGGAAAAACATCATGGCACATCAAGTTGAAACAATGGCTTTTGTAGGTCAAACCCCTTGGCATGGTTTGGGCAATCAACTCACTAGAAATCAACCTTTAGAAGTATGGGCACAACAAGCAGGGATGGATTGGCGAATTGAATCATCCAATGTCAGCTATATGACAAAAAATGAACGTGGACAAAACATCATCATGCCGTATGAAGATCAGAGAGTCCTTTATCGTTCAGATACTCATGCGCCGCTATCAGTGGTAAGTCAGCGTTATCAGGAGGTGCAACCGATGGAGATATTAAACTTCTATAAAGACCTGACAGAACAATCAGGCTTTGAACTGGAAACAGCAGGGGTATTGAAAGGTGGTCGTAAGTTCTGGGCACTGGCTACGACTGGACAATCAACAGCACTGAAAGGAAAGGATGTGAGTAATGGTTATATCCTTCTGGCAACAGCATGTGATGGGACATTAGCCACCACGGCGCAATTTACAAGTGTACGTGTGGTGTGTAATAACACCTTAGCGATTGCCTTACGTGGGCAGAATAGTAGTGCAGGTGTGGTGAAAGTTCCACACAGTACCAAGTTTGATGCTGAAAAGATTAAACAGCAATTGGGTATTTCGGTTCATGCATGGGACGAGCACATGTATGAAATGAAGCAGCTCAGCCAGCGTAAAGTCACCCAGCAGGAAGCAGCAGCTTACTTCGATGCAGTGTTCAATAATACAAACCTGAATATTGCTGAACAAGATGAAAGTATCATTCAGTTCTACCGTAATGTAGCTACGCCTAAACAAATCAACTCATCCAAAACCGACAATAAAACTGAGCCAAATGGACGTGCGATGTCTAAGGTCATGACCATGTTTAACGGGCATGGTCGTGGTGCCGAGTTAGCTTCAGCTAAAGATACGGCGTATGGACTGCTTTGTAGTATTACCGAGTTTGTTGATCATGAGCGACGTGCGATCTCAAAAGATCACCGATTAGATTCAGCATGGTTTGGGGTAGGAGCCAACCTTAAACAACGCGGGCTGGAACAGGCACTAAGAATGGTTGTATAAGTTATGATTATTTGTTTAAGTTTATTTATACATGAATTACAGAAAATCATGTAATTAATTTATAAAAACATGGGCAGATTATGGGGTAAGTAATTTTACCCCTATATTTTAAAAGATCTGAGACTCTACAGTCTTACACTACACTCTACTTACAATAGTAAAGCTTATGGAGTTAGAAAAAATATCAAGGATTGAACCAATGATGAAATCAAGCAGAATCAGATAATTTTTTTCATTTTACTTTTTTAAATTACTATATACCTATTTAATCAATTCCCACTACAGTTGTAATATATCCAGTCGTTAAAAGGATCATTAGGCCTAATGACATTTCAAATAAAATGGCATAGCCCAACTGTCTGGCAAATTTCGGGTCTTGTAAGCGAGGGGTAAAATACCATTTGTTGAAAGCAGCTAATAATAAAATGCTTAGAACAAATGCGATCTTAATAATAAAACCATGCCCATAAGGAGTATTTAGTAGAGTATTGAAATCTTTAATGAGTAACAGAGCAATACTAGCACCACAAGCGAGTAGTATTCCCACAACAAATGCTGCGATTCTCCCAAATAAGTGCATGCGATCTTTTAATGGAAGACCAGTAATTTTTTTACTTGTTTTCCATAAAGGAAAAAGTGATCCCATCCATAAGGACATTACAAGGACATGTATTGATAATAAGAATTGAGCGAAAAAGGGCAAGTTTGTGACATGGCCTAATTGTGAAAAACTAAAAACCATGGGGATAATTAGGATGGTAAAAATTGTTCCTTCTACTTTGGAAACTTGGATAGTCCCTTTACTAAGCTTTACAATCATAAATAACAATAAAAGTGCAAAACTAACTGAGCGGATGATATGGATATGCCCAGTGGGAGTATTTATTAAGATATTAATGTAGTTACTGTCCCACATTCCTGAAAGACCTGTATTGGCAAAACTTCCTATAAGAACAAAGAAGCCTAAAGTGCTTGAAATAAAGCCTAATCCTGCACCAATAGTAATGTACTTTAGAAGAGTTTCCCTGATTTCTACATAACGTCCCAGTAGAAAATAGCTAAAGGCACCACCAACAACAAATGCTATTCCTAAATATAAAACGACTTTAATCAGCCACGTTGCATATATCCAAGTTTCAGGATTCATATTTTTCCTCCCTGCGATAGCAATATGCCAGCAAGCTGCTGGCATATAGACTATTGATGCTCTATAGTTATTTCGCTGATTTAATAGTGAAGCTATATTCGCCATTCATGTTATGGCCATCAGTACCCATTGTGGTCCAAACCACTGTGTATTTACCTTTCTTAAGTTTAGGTACTGCTACTTCAAATGATTTTTTTAAATCATGAGTTATCTGATAAGTTAAAGGGATGTCTTTACGTTGAGCATCAAGTAATTTGACATTCATTAACATGACTTCTTCACCAAAATTTAAAGTTATATTTTTTGGCTGACTTGCTACAGATGCATTAATAGCTGGAGTGGCACTTTCAAGTTTGACATGAGCAAATGCGCTTGAAGCAGCTACAACCATAGTCGCACCTACTAGTACATTACGTAGAGCTGACACTTTATTTTGGAAAATTTTCATTTCATCACCTTTTAAAAATTAGTACGTGCTAAGTAATGACCCAGTGAAATTCCTAAATTGATCGAGTTGGTCATCACTCTTTGTATGCTTATTATTTAAGAAAGAGAGCAACGTCTTGATGACTCCAAAATTACATTTTTGTCATTTTTAGAATTAAAAACTCAAAAGTGTTACACTGACTTTATCAAGAATAATGTTCATTAAATACTCAAATAATCAGAAATGTATTTCTGCACGAAGGTAATTAATTTTTTAAAATCAAATATGAAGGAGGTTTCTATATGGACCATCATCATGAAAAGAAAACTATAAATAACGTACTAAAGGATCCTGTCTGCGGCATGGCTGTAACAGAAGAATCTAAATTTCATGAACAAGTTGGCAATAAGACTTTTTACTTTTGTAGTGAAAAATGTCAGATAAAATTTAAGCATGATCCTACTTTTTACATTGCTAAAGAAGATAGATCTGTTTCCGAAAATGTCTCTCTAAATAAGATGGATACACACTCAGATAGTGTAAATACCTCATCAATTTATACTTGCCCAATGCATCCGGAGATCCGACAAAATCATCCTGGTAACTGTCCGATTTGCGGTATGTCACTAGAACCATTACTTCCCAATCTAGATGAAGCCGATGATAATCCTGAACTTAAAGATTTCAAAAGAAGATTTTGGTACACCTTACCGTTAACCCTCATTATCATATTTTTGGCGATGTTTGGTCATCAGTTGAACTGGTTTGAGATGAAGGTACAAAGCTGGATTGAACTTGTTCTTACTTTACCTATCGTCTTTTGGGCAGGTTGGCCATTTTTTGTTAGATGTTGGCATTCAATTTTAAATCGTAGTCCGAATATGTGGACTTTAATTGGAATTGGGACTGGAGCTGCATTTATTTATAGTGTCGTTGGAACCCTAGCCCCACAAGTTTTCCCAGCGTCTTTCATCTCTATGGGGCGTGTTGCTGTATATTTTGAGGCAACAGCCGCAATTATTTCACTGACCTTATTAGGTCAAGTTCTTGAGTTAAAGGCACGTTCGCAAACTTCGTCAGCAATAAAATCTTTACTTGGGTTGGCACCGAAAACCGCAAGAAAAATTAATGAAGATGGCACAGAGGAAGATATCCCACTTTCCCATGTACATGTTGGAGATTTACTGAGAGTACGACCAGGTGAGAAGGTCCCCGTTGATGGAATAATTACAGAAGGTTCAAGTTCTATTGATGAATCAATGTTAACGGGAGAGCCAGTTCCAGTAACAAAACGTATAGGTGACCAAGTAATCGGTGCGACAATGAATATGAACGGTTCATTAGTGATACGTTCGGAAAAGGTCGGTTCTTCAACAGTACTTTCACAGATAGTTCAAATGGTAGCGCAAGCTCAGCGTTCTAAAGCCCCTATGCAAAGAATGGCAGATCAGGTAGCTGGCTGGTTTGTACTGGTGGTGATCGGTATATCTATCCTTACCTTTTTTGGGTGGGGAATATTTGGACCAGAACCGAGTTGGGTATACGGACTAATCAATGCTGTCGCAGTTTTAATTATTGCTTGTCCGTGTGCTTTAGGATTAGCCACACCAATGTCAATCATGGTGGCAACGGGTCGTGGTGCATCCAATGGCGTACTCTTCCGTGATGCTGCAGCAATAGAAAATTTACGTAAGATTGATACATTAATTATTGATAAAACAGGGACCTTAACAGAAGGTCGCCCCTCATTTGATAAGGTCATTGCTTTATCTGGATATGAAGAAAATGAAGTTCTCAGATTAGCTGCCAGCTTGGATCAAGGTAGTGAACATCCATTAGCGGATGCAATTGTACAGGCTGCCCGTGAAAGAAATCTTGTACTAACAACACCAACATCTTTTGAGTCAGGTTCTGGAATTGGTGTTAAGGGTGAGTTAGATGGACAACAATTATCATTAGGCAATACAGCTTTAATGGAACAACTCGGCATATCAGTTGATACATATATCCCTCAAGCTGAGCAATTAAGAGCAGAAGGCGCAAGTGTTATGCATTTGGCTGTTGATGGGACGCTCGTAGGACTATTGGCTGTTTCAGATCCAATCAAAGTCAGTACACCTGAAGCTGTGCATGCTCTGAAGAATTCTGGATTAAGAATTATAATGGCCACAGGAGATGGTTTAACTACTGCAAAATCAGTTGGAGCTAAATTAGGTATTGATGAAGTTTACGGAGAAGTTAAACCAGCAGATAAACTGGAACTGGTTAATAAATTACAAAAAGAAGGAAGAATGGTTGCAATGGCAGGTGACGGTATCAATGATGCCCCAGCTTTAGCTCAAGCGGATATTGGTATTGCAATGGGGACTGGAACAGATGTGGCTATGAATAGTGCTCAAGTCACTTTAGTCAAAGGTGATTTACGAGGTATAGAGATCGCTCGCTCCCTGTCAGAGGCCACTATTAAAAATATGAAGCAAAACCTGATGTTTGCATTCCTTTATAATGCATTAGGCATCCCTTTAGCCGCGGGTATTTTATATCCATTTACTGGTTGGCTACTTTCTCCTATGATCGCAGCTTTAGCAATGAGCCTAAGTTCAGCATCGGTTATTGGTAATGCTTTAAGGCTACGTAGTTAAGAAAGGATCATTTTCTGACTACTCATAATTTTTTAGATACTGGAAATGAGTAGTCAGTTGTCTTTTATTTACAAAAATTAGTTTTTAAAAGTTATTTTAAAAACTATCCGACCGTTGTTATAGTCTGCTTGAATCGTTGCGCCATGTACATCAAGAATTGACTTGGTAATTGCTAGACCTAAACCTGTGCCTTCCTCAACTCTTTGTCTGGATGCATCCGTACGGTAAAAACGGTCAAATAATCGATTCAGCTGTTCAGATGTTATTGGTGAGCTTTCATTTTCGATTGTGAATATAGTGGTATCAATATTTTGTCGGCAATTAATCTTAATTATTGAATCAGGTTTACCATATTTGATCGCATTTGATAGTAAATTACTCAGTGCACGACGTAACATTGAGGGATCGCCTTTTACGTATCCTTGTCCACTTTGTTCTAGGGACATTCCCTTTTCAGCAGCGATAGCATCATAGAAGTCAAATAAAGCAGAAATCTCTTTTACTAGGCTGACCTGTTGTAGGTTTGGTAAGTGTAGGCCATGCTCTGCCTTTGCAAGAAATAACATATCTGAAACCATTCGAGCCAAACGTTCAAACTCTTCCAGATTAGAAAAGAGGACTTCCTGATAAGTATTAATATCCCGACTACGAGATAAACATACTTGAGTTTGAGTCATTAAATTATTAATAGGTGTTCTAATTTCATGGGCCAGATCAGATGAAAAATCTGAGAGTTTTTCTACAGCCGTTTCTAGCCGATCTAACATATCGTTAAAGGCTATGGCTAATGATTTTAGTTCAGTGCGTGTATTATCGACCGCTAATCGTTCAGATAGATGCTGAGCTGAAATGCCTTCTGCAACTTTTGCCATTTTCTGAACTGGACGTAAGCCCCTCCATGCGGCAAACCAACCTAAAAACATTAAACAAATTGTGCCCACAACTCCGATATATAACAATTGTCGTCTAAAGTCGTTTAAAAAATGTTGATGTTCGGAGGTATCGATTCCAACAATAATTTGAGCAGTTGGAACACTCATATTTTTATCAAACGATTTTTTATAAACTAAGCCACGGTATGTTTTATTTTGAATTTCCCACTCTATCCAAGGGATATGTTTAGACTTTACTAATGTTTGAGCCTTTATAACGGCAGGTGCTGAACTAAAAATGATTTGGCCAGTTGGGCGTTCAATCTGGACAATTAGATCATGATGACCAACTAAAGCATCTTTTAAATATATCTTTAGTTCATCGGTGTTTTTCGGATTCTGTTCCAGTAAATTTTCTAAAAGCTGAATTTTCCCTTCTAGCTGAGTGCGGTCCTGAGTTTCAAAATGATGCATAACAAGCTGATGAATGACCAGCCCCATAATCATTAAGATAATAATGGTAGATAATGAAAAAATGATCGCAATACGGAAACTGATCGCATTAAACAGTTTATGAGTCATCTTCTACCTCTAAGACATACCCCATTCCGCGGATGTTTTGGATCAACTTAGGACTGAAATTACTATCTATTTTATTTCTTAGACGTTTAATAGCGACTTCTACAACATTGGTATCACTATCAAAATTCATATCCCATATTTGAGAAGCAATAAGAGCACGAGGTAGAATCTCTCCACGTCTACGCATAAATAATTCCATCAATGCGAACTCTTTAGCTGTAAGGTCAATTCTTTGTCCAGCACGTGTGACGCGACGTTTACGAAGATCAAGTTCAAGATCAGCAATTGTAATAATATTGCTATCTTCCTTTTGTTGACCGCGACGAAGTAAGGTTTTAATTCGGGCAAGAAGTTCTGCAAAAGCAAAAGGCTTAACGAGATAATCATCAGCTCCTAGTTCCAGGCCTTTAACTCTATCTTCAATTTGATCACGAGCTGAGAGAAAAAGGATAGGCATAGTTTTGCCACTTTTGCGAATATCATTAATGATATTCCAGCCATCTAACTTCGGTAACATTACATCTAGTATAATTAGATCGTATTCTTCTGAAAGAGCTTGATGTTTACCTGATAAGCCATCTGTAACCCAGTCTGTAATATATCCTGCTTCAGAAAGACCTTGCTTTAGATAATCACCAGTTTTTTGTTCATCTTCAACTAGTAAGATTCTCATTTATTAAGCCCCGTATCGCATATTAAGACCATAATAACGTTATAAATACAGGATGCGATGTAGATTACAAAAATGTCATTTTCAAGTCACATAGATGTCCGGTTCCAACCTATAAGTTAGTTATATAAAATTTATTTTTGGAGCAATCAATGAAAACTCTATTCCGTCGTGGCTTAACTGCTTTTATGTGTGTTGGGACTTTAATTGCTGGAAGCCAATCTTGGGCTGCTGATGCTCAACAGAAAAATACTTTAAGTACAGAAGTTAAAGTAAATTCAAAAGCGCAAGAGAAATGCAAAAAACCTTGTGATATGAAAGAAGATAAGGAAAATCAACAGAATCATAGTCAGCATGATCACAGCCAAATGTCTGATATGTCCCAAATGGACCATTCTAAGATGATGAATATGGACCATTCTAAGATGATGAATATGGATCATTCTAAAATGGGTGAGATGGACCATTCTCAAATGAATATGCCAAATAAATAATTAATACGCGAAATAAGATATTGAGGGAAAAGTATTTTATCCACCTGCTTAGCCCTCAATTAACTATAGATAGGTGAAAATAAATGTCTAGAAAATTAAGTCATGTCCTTTTAATAGGAGTCGGATTGTTTTCGTCGACTTGGGTTATGGCAGCGGTTAAAGAATATGATTTAACAATTGCTGAACAGACGGTGAATATTACAGGAAAGCCTCTAAAACGAATTACTGTAAATGGTAAGTTTGTTGCGCCTCTTCTTGAGTTTGAGGAAGGCGATGATGCCGTTATTCGTGTACACAACAAGTTGAAAAACCAAGATTCTTCAATTCATTGGCATGGTTTAATTTTACCTGGCATCATGGATGGAGTACCTGGGTTCAACCAGTTTGATGGTATTGCACCAAATAAAACCTATGAATATAAATTCAAGGTTCGTCAGAATGGAACCTATTGGTATCACTCGCATAGTAAAGGTCAAGAGCAAGATGGTCTGTATGGCCCTTTAGTCATTTATCCCAAAAATAAAGTACCTTTAACGGCCGGAGAAAAAGCTGATAGAGATTACGTAGTCTTACTCTCTGATTTTCACAACTCTACTAGTGGTCAGATTATGAGTAATCTCAAGAAAGAAGCTGATTACTACCAGAATCGAAGAGAAACAGTTTTTGATGTTTTTAGGCAGATTAAAAGAGACGGTTTAAAGGCAACATGGAAAGATCGTTCCATGTGGAATCAGATGCGAATGCTTAAGACAGATATGTCTGATGTAACAAACTATACGTTTTTAATGAATGGTAAGACTCCAGAACAAAATTGGACTGGAAATTTTAAAGCTGGAGAAAAAGTACGTCTTCGGTTTATTAATGCCTCGGCAATGTCTTTGTTCGATGTAAGAATTCCTAATCTGAAAATGACAGTAGTCAGCGCAGATGGACAACCAGTAAAACCCGTGCCAGTGGATGAATTCCGGATAGGAACAGCTGAGACTTATGATGTTATTGTAGAACCGAAACAAGCAAATTATCAGATTGAAGCTGAATCTATTGATCGAAGTGGTTTTTCTATTGGTACATTACATGATGAAAATACTTCACTTGTAAAAAGTACTACGATGCCGACACCTCGTCCCCGTGCTTTACTGACGATGGAAGATATGGGAATGGACCATGATATGTCTTCAATGAAAGGTATGGATCATGATATGTCTTCAATGAAAGGTATGGATCATGATATGTCTTCAATGAAAGGAATGGATCATGATATGTCTTCAATGAAAGGTATGGATCATGATATGTCTTCAATGAAA
>NZ_GG753602.1:398334-485133 GCF_000163635.1 Acinetobacter sp. SH024
ATGATATGTCTTCAATGAAAGGTATGGATCATGATATGTCTTCAATGAAAGGTATGGATCATGATATGTCTTCAATGAAAGGAATGGATCATGATATGTCTTCAATGAAAGGTATGGATCATGATATGTCTTCAATGAAAGGTATGGATCATGATATGTCTTCAATGAAAGGAATGGACCATGATATGTCTTCAATGAAAGGTATGGATCATGATATGTCTTCAATGAAAGGTATGGATCATGATATGTCTTCAATGAAAGGTATGGATCATGATATGTCTTCAATGAAAGGTATGGATCATGATATGCCTTCAAAAACAGTAAGCTCTTCTGGATCTGATCAAGTGGTTTACGGATGGGCGAATGCATCAACACCAGCTGGTCTAAAAGCACTTCAATATAGTGATTTACAATCTTTAACCCCCCAAAAAGATACCCGTGCTCCAGAACGTGAAATTGAAATCCGCTTAGGTGGAAATATGGAGCGCTATATTTGGACAATTAATGGTAAGAAGTTTAATGAAACTGAACCATTTAAAGTGAAATATGGTGAGCGTATACGCTTGAAATTTGTTAACGATAGTATGATGGCTCATCCAATGCATTTACATGGCATGTTTATGCAACTGGAAAATGGCCAAGATCCTAGCAATATGCCGAATAAACATACAGTAATTGTTCCACCAGGTAAAACAGTTACAACTTTATTAACGGCTGATGAGTTAGGTGAATGGGCTATCCATTGCCATTTGCTCTATCACATGTCTGCTGGAATGATGAATAAACTTATTGTGGCAAATGTCGATAGTAATAGTACTGATTCGAAAGATGTTGTTGCTCAACCTAATACTAATGATAAGGGGGTAAATCAACATGCGCACCACTAAAAAAATATATTCTAAGACATTTTTATCTATAGCTTTAATTGGATTATCAGGTGTAGCTTTTGCAAATGATACTGCTGTTCAAAGCATGGATAGTAGTACTAAATCCTCTCAGTCCGAGAGTATGAAAATGCTGTTAAAAGAGCCTGGTGGATTAGGTTATGTTGATCGTAATACTTACCAAAATTCAACTTCTGGTAATGATGGAGATAATGGTATAGGCCTGGAAGCCGAAACTTCTAATAACCGAAATCATGATAAACATCTGAAAGAACATGGTGGACAAGTTTTCCAAATGACTAAGTTTGAGAATGAGTGGACTGTGGATGAAGATGGCAAAGGTGCTTTAGGATCGAAAATTGAAACATTGATAGGTACAGATGAAAATCGCCTATTTATTGAAGCAAATTTGGATAAAGCAGAAAGTCATGATCCAAAATATGATGTATCTGCGCTTTATAGCCGTAATGTAGCACCCTTTTGGGATGTACAGGCTGGGGTGAGATACAGTGAAGATAAAAATAACAGCAACAGCGATCGGGTTGATGGTGTTGTTGGCGTGTTGGGATTAGCTCCATATTTCTTTGAAACCCAAGCTTATTTGTACGGTGGTGAGAATAATTTTTGGGGGGCAAGCTTAGAAGTCGAGCGTGATTTCCTGTTAACCCAGAAATTGATCACACAACCTTATCTTGAAGTAGATGCTGTATTTAGCGATGATTCTAACTATGCTGCAAAATCAGGTTTGTCTGAACTAAAAACCGGTATTAAAACCCGATATGAAGTCACTAAAAGAGTCAGACCTTTTGTGGATGTTGCTTACCAATATGAAAAAGGACAAAAAGCAACTAACGTGCAAGAAGCAACTGAGTCCGAAAAAGGATGGAAATATGGTGCAGGCATCGAATTGGTATTTTAAAATACTATAACTTGAAATCATGAATAGTAGTTTCGGCTACTATTCATGAAATTGTTGCTATTACGATTCAATTCTGTAAAACTAAAAAAGCTTAAAATTTGGTCTATGTCTATGCAGTGGTTAAAAACATGCCTATCGCTGTTTTTATCGTTTGCTATCCTGTTAGTAGGATCGGCTGCTGTTGCCTCGTCTGTACATAAACGATGTTTAATGCCATCTGAACAGATGCAATCCATGCAAATGGAAGAGTCGAAAAATCAGAATATGATGCATACTGATTGTATGAAAGGAGAAGCAAAGTCCAAAAAAACTCTGCATGATCCATCCTGTCTGTCTGAACAAGATTGCATTATGTCTTTTACCAAGCTTGTATATGCTAATGACGTTCAGGGTATTTTGCACTCAATGGTTTCCTTTCCTATAGAGCGCTCAGCTTTTTACTCTTTAGATCAAAATCTTCCTTCTCCATACCCTTCGGGTTTATGGAAGCCTCCACGCTCTAACTAATTTGATAGTCCTCTATCATTCATAGAATTTTCTATGAATGTTCTGCGCGTGCGCGTAAACATTTTAGAGCAAAAAATATGAATATTTATAAAGAAAAGCAATCTCATCGTAAGAGATGGCCAATAGCTACTATCTGTTTCTGTCTGGTCTATGGTCAGGCTTATGCTGAGCCATTAACTTTGAATACAGCTATGAAGCTTGCTGAGCAATATGCACCTACCCTAAGAGCAAATAGTGCAAGGATTGAAGGGGCTGAAAATATGGTTTCAGCTTCAGGTATTTTACCCAACCCTAAATTATTTGTAGGTTTAGATAATTACCCTGTATCCGGCGATGCCGCATGGTCAGTCACACGCGAAGGTATGACTATGCAAAAAATTGGCGTGATGCAAGATTTTCCAAATCGTGCCAAAAGACAAGCTGAGGTCGATTTAGCAAAAGCTGAACTAGGTTCGGCCAATGCTCAAACTGAGATTCTGCGTATTGAGGTACGTCAGAAAGTCGCATCTGCTTGGCTTAAGCGCTTTTATCTTGAACGTAAATTAGCACTATATGATGAACTGTTTTCAGAGAATCGATTACTTTCTCAAATTACTCAAACACAGGTCATCTCTGGTCGTACAATCATTGCCGATGCACTTGATCCAAGACAAGAAGCCACGGTATTGCTTGACCAGAAGGATGATTTACTTCGTGATTTAAATAAAGCCAAGTTAGAGTTGCATCGGTTAGTCAGTGCAGAACCTACTGAAAATCTCTCTCAAATTGAAACCTTACCTGACCAAGCACCATCTATCTACCTTGATACATCAAAGCTATATCATCATTTGCATCAACATCCTGAATTAAAAGCATTTCAGGCAGAAAAGCAAACTGCTGAAGCAAAACTGAAGCAAGCTCAGGCTTTACAGAAACCAGATTGGGGTATTGAACTTGCTTATCAGCATCGAGCACCCGAATTTGGCGATATGATCGGGGTGCAACTAACAACAGAGCTTCCTGTCTTTTCAAAAAGACGTAGTAGTCCACTCATTCAGGCAGCTTTAGCCGAACAAAACAGGATTACCGCCGATCAAGAAGTCCAATACCGTGACCATCTCACTATGCTAGATGATGGGTTATCCGATCTTGATGCACTTGATCAGCAAATTAGACGTGCGATGCAAACAAGTATTCCACTCGCTAAACAAAAAGTGGGTTTACAGTTGGCAAGCTATCAAGCAGGTAAAAGTAATTTGTCTAATGTTATTGCTGCTCGACAAGCTCTTTTAGAACAGCGTTTGCGTCTCATTGATCTCCAACAGCAACAGGCTGTGACTAAAGCCCAACTTTATTATGCCTTTGAAGAACCGACCTTAAACCATGTTGAGGGGCAGCCATAATGTTAAGAAATAAATTAGCAGTTACTGTCATGGGCGTTGCGGTAATTAGTCTGGCTGCGGGTGGTGGTGCTGGATACTGGATTGCACATCAGAAATACAATCCTCAATCAGGTCCGCAACAGGCTGCCAAAGTGTTGTATTGGTACGACCCAATGAAGCCTGAACAGCATTTTGATAAACCGGGGAAATCGCCATTTATGGACATGCAACTGGTTCCTAAATATGCAGATGAAAATACTACGATGACTGAAGACAGTTATCCTGCGGTTAAGATTGATCCATCCCTCCAACAAAATTTAGCAATTCGTTATGCTTCAGTCGAACAAGCTGTGATGGGAAATACTTTGTTAACCAATGGTATATTGCAGACCAATGAACGACAGGTAGCTATTTTACAAACAAGAGCAAGTGGTTTCGTCCAACGAGTGTACGGACATGCTGTTGGGGATATGGTGACGCAAGGCAGTCCCATAGCTGATATTTCAATACCTGAATGGACAGGAGAACAAACTGAATTTCTAGCTGTACTCCGAACAAGAGATCGTTCTCTTATTCAGGCAAGCCGACAACGTTTACAGCTTTTAGGAATCCCACAAAATGTGATTAATCAAGTCGAGCGGACACATCGAGTGCAATCCAATATGACTTTAAGTGCACCTGTAAGTGGATTTATTGATTCGTTAGAAGTCCGCAATGGAATGGCTTTAGCTATGGGGCAAACGCTTGTCACCATCAAGGGGATAAGCCCAATCTGGTTAGAAGCATCTGTTCCAGAAGCACAAATTGCCGGGATAAAACGGGGAATGAAAGTTGAAGCTACTTTTGTTGCATATCCTCAAATAGTGTCCGGTAAAGTCATTGATATTTTACCAACTTTGGATAGCACGAGTAGAACCATAAAAGTTCGTATTGAGTTGCCCAATAGAGAGGGATTGCTCAAGCCGGGAATGTTTGCTTCCGTTAAATTCTCCAACAACCCACAAAGCAATTTAGTTATACCAGAGCAAGCTGTTATACGTACAGGTACTCGGAACGTTGTCATTGTGGGACATGAGCAAGGGCGTTTTGAACCTGTTGTAGTACAGTTAGGTCAAAGTGATGGCAATAAAATTGCAATTCTAAAAGGGTTGAAAGCTGGTCAGAAGGTGGTAATTTCAGGGCAATTCCTGATTGATTCTGAAGCAAATTTACAAGGTGTATTGGATAAGCTGAACACTGGACAATCGAAGACTTCATCTCAAGTGGTTAAGACATCAATATATCAAGGCATTGGTAAAGTTGAAAAAGTCACAGCTCAAGACATTACCATTTCACATCAGGCGATTCCTGAGTTGGGTTGGGGGGCTATGACTATGAGCTTTAAACAACCAGTGCAACCATTTACCCAAATTCAGCAAGGCGATCAGGTCCGTTTTAGTTTTACACATGCTAGAGATACTTACGTTATTTCTGACATTTCCAAGATGTCTATGACATCTATGAAGAACTAAACGGGAGGACGATTATGATTGCCCGTATTATTCGTTTTTCAATTGCAAATCGTGTATTTGTCCTGTTGGCCGCTTTAATTCTGGCTGCTTGGGGAACTTGGGCCGTAAAGAATACTCCGGTCGATGCATTACCAGATTTGTCTGATGTACAAGTAATTATTCGAACTAATTTTTCTGGTCAGGCACCACAAATTGTTGAAAATCAGGTGACCTACCCTTTAACAACAACCATGTTATCGGTGCCCGGTGTTAAAACTGTTCGCGGTTATTCTTTTTTTGGTGACTCATTTGTTTATGTCATCTTTGATGAACATACTGACCTTTACTGGGCCCGTTCTCGTGTATTGGAGTATCTAAATCAAATTCAAGGGAAAATGCCTGCAAATGCGAAATCTTCATTGGGACCAGATGCCACTGGCGTTGGTTGGGTTTATGAATATGCATTAGTAGACCCAACAGGACAGCATGATCTTTCGGAGCTGAGAAGCATACAAGACTGGTTTTTAAAGTATGAACTGAAGACATTACCTAACGTGGCTGAAGTTGCCACAATTGGGGGAATGGTTAAGCAATATCAGGTTGTCTTAGACCCAAGCAAGATGGCTACTTTAGGTGTCACACAAAACAATGTCATTGAGGCGATTCAAAAAGCTAATCAGGAAACTGGTGGTTCAGTTCTGGAAATGGCTGAAACGGAATATATGGTGCGGGCTTCTGGTTATTTAAAAACTTTAGATGATTTTCGCCAAATTCCTTTACGAACAAATAGTTTCGGTGTTCCTGTTTCTTTAGGTGATGTTGCAACTATTCAACTTGGTCCAGAAATGCGTCGTGGCATCAGTGAATTGAATGGGCAAGGTGAAACGGTTGGGGGTGTCGTGATTTTACGAGCAGGTAAAAATGCACGTGAAACGATTACTGCTGTGAAAGCGAAGCTAGCTGAATTACAACAAAGTCTACCGAAAGGTGTACAAGTTGTTCCTGTATATGATCGCAGTCAATTGATTGATAGAGCAGTAGAAAATCTCAGCCATAAATTAATTGAAGAGTTTATTGTGGTGGCTTTAGTCTGTGGACTATTCCTCTGGCATTTACGTTCAGCAATGGTGGCTATTGTTTCTTTGCCGCTTGGGATTTTATCTGCTTTCTTGGTGATGCATTATCAAGGGCTAAATGCCAATATCATGTCGTTGGGTGGTATTGCTATCGCGATTGGCGCTATGGTCGATGCCGCAATTGTAATGGTTGAAAATGCACATAAGCATATCGAAACTTGGCAACACGAACATCCTGAGCAAGTCTTGGAAGCACAAGTCCGTTGGAACATCATTACACGTTCTGCCAGTGAGGTCGGGCCAACTTTATTTTTCTGTCTACTCATCATTACCTTATCCTTCATTCCTATTTTTACTTTACAGGCACAAGAAGGTCGCTTGTTCTCACCACTGGCATTTACTAAAACCTATGCAATGGCAGCAGCAGCAGGTTTATCCATTACCTTGATTCCCGTTTTAATGGGTTATTGGATTCGAGGGAAATTACCTTCTGAACAGCGTAATCCACTGAACCGTTTTCTGATCAAAATATACAGCCCTATGTTGGATAAGGTTTTAGCTCATCCAAAGACAATTTTACTTGGTGCATTGCTAATTTTCCTTATTAGTCTTTTCCCTTTAACACGGTTAGGTGGGGAGTTTCTACCCAATATGGATGAAGGTGATTTACTGTATATGCCTTCAGCTTTACCGGGATTGTCCGCAGCAAAAGCTTCTGAGCTACTCCAACAGACTGATCGAATGATTAAAACCGTTCCTGAAGTTGCAACAGTATTCGGTAAAGCTGGTCGCGCAGAGTCAGCCACAGATTCTGCACCATTAGAAATGTTTGAAACCACGATTCAGTTCAAACCACGGTCTGAATGGCGTTCAGGTATGACACCTGACAAATTGATAAAAGAACTAGATAAGGCAGTCCAAGTACCGGGTTTAACAAACATTTGGGTGCCACCTATCCGTAACCGGATTGATATGTTGGCAACTGGGGTGAAAAGTCCAATCGGGATTAAGGTTTCAGCAAATGATCTGCAAGATATTGATCGGGTAGCACAGCAAATTGAACAAGTGGCTAAACAGGTGCCCGGTGTTAGTTCAGCTTTAGCTGAACGGCTCACAGGTGGTCGATATGTTGATGTTGATATTAACCGTATGCAGGCTGCGCGATATGGTCTCAATATTAAAGATGTACAGCAAATCGTCTCATCAGCGATTGGCGGGGAAAATATTGGTGAAACTGTTGAAGGCTTGGCACGGTATCCCATTAATGTACGTTACCCACGAGAGATTCGAGATTCACTGGAAGCCTTAAGAAATTTACCGATTCTAACTGAATCTGGTCAACAAATAGTCTTGAGTAGTGTTGCTAATATTCAAATTACAGATGGGCCGCCAATGCTTAAAAGTGAGAATGCCCGTCCAAGTGGTTGGATCTATGTCGATGTACAAGGACGTGACTTAGCTTCGGTTGTACAAGATTTGAAGCAGGCCATAGACCAAAAAGTAAAACGTTCTTCTGCCATGAGCATTAGCTATTCAGGACAGTTTGAGTTCATGGAGCGTGCGAATGCTCGCTTAAAAGTTGTTATTCCAATTACTTTGATGATCATTTTTCTATTGCTCTATTTGATTTTTAGGCAAGTACAAGATGCTGTTCTGATTATGGCAACACTACCTTTTGCCTTGATTGGTGGTATTTGGGCTATGTACTTGAGTGATTATCACTTTTCGGTTGCGATTGCTGTTGGTTTTATTGCACTTGCTGGTGTTGCCGCAGAGTTTGGTGTAGTCATGTTGTTCTATTTAAAGCAAGCAATTGAGCATGCACAGCAAAGCCTATCTTCTTCAACGGCATCCTTAACAGAGCAACAACTCAATAAGGCAATTCATACAGGAGCCGTGCTACGTGTTCGCCCTAAAGCAATGACAGTCGCTGTCATTTTGGCGGGGTTAATCCCTATTCTGTTGGGGACTGGAACAGGTTCTGAATTAATGAGTCGTATTGCTTTACCTATGGTTGGGGGGATGATTTCAGCCCCTCTCTTATCTATGTTTGTTATCCCTGCGGCATATCAGCTTTTAATCAAAAGAAAACTATCAAAGAATTGATAGTTTTATTATTTCGTCAAAAGAGGTTTTATTATGTTGAAATTTATGAAAATTGTGGCTCTTGTTGCAACTGTTGCTGCGTTAAGTGCATGTAGCAAAAATGAGGCATCAGAGCAAAAGAAAGCGGAAGCACCGATGGAGCAGATGAGTAAAGAGTCATCTACAGTTGCAACAGCTCAAGCTGTTGGTGTGATTACTGCTATTGATACGAAAGAAAATATTCTAACACTCGACCATGAAGCAATTCCTGCAATTAAATGGCCTGCAATGACCATGGGCTTTAAAGTTGCAGATCCAGCATTATTGAATGGTTTAACTGTAGGGGAAAAGGTTGACTTCGAATTAAAAATAGAGGGTGAGAGTCAGATTATTGTTGCTGTGAAAAAAAGCTCATAATCAGTTTGATACTTAAAAGAAAAATGGATGCGAAGGCATCCATTTTTCTTTATGAAATATTCTTATTTTGATTAAAGTCTACTAATAAGCTGATATGTAATGAAGGCAAAGAAATACGCAAGCCCAAATAAGTAAGTCGCCATAATAACAGGCTGTTTCCAGCTACCAGTTTCACGACGAATGGTCGCTAATGTTGCAAGACAATGTGGTGCGAAAATGTACCAAACTAATAATGACATCCCTGTAGCTAGCCCCCAACCATCAGGACCAGAGATTTGACTCAACAATGTTTGAGTTACAGTATCTTCATCTCCAGACATAGCATAAATTACACCTAAAGCAGCAATGACAACTTCCCTTGCAGCCATAGCAGGAATTAATGCGATACAGATTTCCCAAGTAAAGCCAATAGGTGCAAATATAGGCTGAATAATGTGTCCAAGTTGTCCAGCTAAACTATAGTTGATAGCAGGCATCGTGGCATGCTCAGGTGGTTGAGGGAACGTAACCAACACCCAAAGCAATATAGATAATGCTACGATAATACCACCAACTCTTTTTAGAAAGATCGTAGCTCGATCATAAAGTCCTAATGCAACGTTTCGAATATCTGGCAATCGATAAGTAGGCAACTCAAAGATAAAAATACTTTCTGTTTTATCTTTTCTAACTAGTTTCAAAAATAAAGAAACACATAATGCTGAAACAATTCCAGCCATATATAGTCCAAAAAGAACTAAACCTTGTAGGCTCAACCAACCATAAACTAATTTGTTTGGAATGAATGCCGCAATTAGCAAAGCATAAACAGGTAATCTTGCAGAACAAGTCATTAATGGCGCAATCATAATGGTTGCTAGACGATCTCTTTCCGAACTAATGCTTCGTGTTGCCATGACACCAGGAATAGCACAGGCAAAACTAGACAATAGTGGAATAAAGGAACGTCCACTTAAACCAGCTTTGGACATTAATTTATCCAAAAGGAATGCTGCTCGTGGCAAATAACCTGATTCTTCTAAAATTAAAATAAAGAAGAATAAGATAAGGATCTGCGGCATATAAGCCAAAACACTACCCGATCCAGCGATTACCCCATCAACAATAAGACTTCTAAGTAATGGATGAGTAATAAGCGGGCCAATTGTATTACCTAACCAAGCAATTGCATTTTCAATTAATGAGATAAAAGGTTGTGCCCAGATAAAAACGGCTTGGAACATGACAAACATGGTAAGCGTTAGGATGACTAAACCAAGTACAGGATGTAAGAAAATTTTATCCAAGAAAGCTGTTCTTGCATCACCGTTATCATTTTTTAAAATTACCTGTTTAGTAATATTTTTAATCTGATCAAAATGATTCAGATCAGAATGATAAGGAGTGACAAATAGATTTTTTTGATCTAATTGATTTAGTAGTTCTTGCACGCCTTTAGTTTTAACGGCAACAGCCTCAATAACAGGGATACCCAACAATTCTGATAGCTTATTAATATCTATCGAAATACCACGCTTTTTGACCTCATCCATCATATTTAAAACAAGAAGCATTGGTCGATTCAATGCCCTTATTTCAAGCACAAGACTTAAATGTAAATGTAAATTAGTGGCATCAACCACACATACATATATATCAGGTAGAACCTCACCCTCAAGCTCACCTAAGCATACAGCCCTTGTTACCTCTTCATCTAGACTCGTAGGCTTTAAGCTGTATGTGCCGGGCAAATCTAAAACTCGAACTGATTCACCAGAAGGTAGTTTAAAAAAACCTTCTTTCCGCTCAACAGTAACACCAGCATAATTAGCTACTTTTTGACGAGTACCTGTTAAAGTATTAAAGAGAGATGTTTTCCCACAATTTGGGTTACCAATAAGTGCAATATTTTTACTGTTCATTTGAAACAATCTCTACAAAAATTCGTTCAGCTTCATTCTTTCTTAACGCAAATCGAGAAGTTTCAATTTGAACCAATACTGGATCACCACCGAAAAGTCCCTTAGCTAGAACTTGTAAAGTTTCACCAATTCTGAAACCTAACAATTCAAGTCGTTCGAGAACTGGATCATTTTTATCTAAATATTGGTTACCTTTTTTTAGGTCAACAATTTTGACAAATTCGTTTGGTTTAACTTGGAATAAATTCATTTTTAATACTCTTATTTCAATGCCAAAATTTTTCGAGCACCGTTAAGTACGAAAAGTGAAACAATTATTCCTATAACAAGATCTGGATATGCGGAACCTGTCAAAGCAACTAGTATCCCTGCACAAATCACACCAAAATTGACTATGATATCATTGGATAAAAAGACCCAACTAGCCTTCATGTGTGCACCATCATTTTTTTGATGAGACATTAGGTATATACAATAAAAATTGGCAATTAGCGCTAAAGCAGCAATTCCAATCATCAAGAAAGACTCTGGCTCACTACCATAAATGAACCGACGCACAACATCTACAATTACAGAAGTAGCGAGAATTAACTGTAACCAGCCTGAAAGATGCGCTGCTTTTAATTGTTTTTTTACACTTTTACCAACAACAAACAGTGCTATACCAAACACTGTGGCATCAGCAAGCATATCCAATGAGTCAGCAATCAAGCCTGTAGAGGCAGCTACCAAACCACTGATAAACTCTATAAAGAATAATAGGAGATTAATCGCTAAAAGAATTTTTAAAACTTTTGCTTGTTCAGACGTATCTGCTTTTTCAGGCATTTCACCCACAGAGGCAGCGGTACTTTCAAGTTTGGCTCCAAAACCAAGTGCTTCAAGTTTGCTAGTAATTTCATTAAGACCATCATTATGAAAAACTTTTAATTTCCGATTAGGTAAATCAAATATTAGTCCTTTGACCTCACTCACTGGAGACAATGCCATACGAACCATTTGCTCCTCAGCAGAGCAATCCATTTTCGGAATCAGAAACGTACTGATTTCTTTTGCATGCTCTTTATTTACATAGGCTTCAGTTTTATTTAATTTAGCGCCAAACCCAAGAGCTTCAAGTTTTGCAGTGATTTCATTACTTTCACCATTATGCATAACTTTTAGGTTTCGATTCGGCAAATCAAAAACTAGCCTCTTAACATTTACCAAAGAAGATAAAGTCATCCGAACCATTTGTTCCTCTGCGGAACAATCCATTTTAGGGATTTTATAGTCACTGATGAAAGTCGCTACACCCTCATTATCACTGATTATCTCAGGTGAACTTATTGAATCTGGGGTGCAACATGAGTTTGACTGCGTAGAACATGGCTGAGTACTAGCACAAGAATCTTTTTCATCTGGCTTAGATTGTTGTGGTACTTCATTACCACAACAAGAGCTTTTACTTTCTTCAGCAGTTAAATCTTTACTGTTACCAGAATTTGTTTCTGATTCATTTTGATTTTGCTTAGTGTCTTCACAAGAACTTTCTTTATTACAACCGCAACCACTCATTGATGTGCCCATAGTCATATCTTTACTTATTGCATATTAAAATCTCTATAGCTACTATAGAGTCAAGTTGGATTTTGAGTATTTCTAATGTTTATGAAGATAGGAGAGCTCTCTGAGAAAACGTCGTGCTCAGTACTGACAATACGGTTTTATGAAAAAGAAGGTTTAATCCCGCAACCTGATCGAACTCAAGGTAACTATAGACTATATACTGAAGATTACATTGATCGGTTGAAATTCATTGTGAATTGTCGTTCTTTGAATATGAACTTAATTGAAATCAAAAAATTACTAAATTATAAGGATCTGCCTAATCTAAATTGTTCTGATGTGAATGAGCTTATCGATTCACATATTAACGATGTAGAGGAAAATATTCGGAATCAGCAGAAACTCATACAGCAGCTATTAGAAATAAGAAAGACTTGTGATGGGTTATGTACAGTGGACAAATGTGGTGTACTGAAGAAGTTAGCCTGAATAAAAAGTTAGTGATCACATTTGTTTCTCAAACTTACTGATACGTATATTGGCTTATTTAATATTATTGCTAAATTCTTAATCTAAAATGAATTGTTTACAGCAGTTTTTCAAATTTAACTAGCTTATTTAATGGATTGTATTTTGCAGACCATCATATATGAAGTTGCATATATATGCTAATTCATATATAAAGATATTAATATATTAGAGGTCCCAGTTTCATGACAACTTCATTAGATGTAAAGATTTATCACAATCCTGCTTGTGGCACCTCTCGGAATACTTTGGCTTTGATTCGCAATACAGGAATTGAACCAACCGTTATTGAATATCTCATTACACCACCTAGTCATGACGAATTAGTTAAATTGATTCAGGATGCAAACTTAACAGTAAGAGAGGCTATTCGTCAGAATGTAGATCCTTATCGGGATTTACAGCTTGATCGTAGTGATTTGAGTGATGAACAACTACTCAGTTTTATGCTTGAACATCCTATTTTGATTAATCGACCATTTGTTGTTACTGAATTAGGTACTCGCTTAAGTCGTCCTTCAGAAGTTGTCTTGGATATTCTGCCATTACCACAAAAAGGTGCTTTCACTAAAGAAGATGGTGAACAAGTGATCGACGAAAATGGTCAGAGAGTAAATTAAAAAATTTAGTTCTTGTATGTGATTATCTGCATATCCAAATTTATAGGTAGCAAAGATGGATCAAGTTAATTTTTTTAAATGCTTATCAGATGAAACCCGTCTCAATATTGTCACTTTAATTGCTGAGAATAAAGAACTCTGTGTTTGTGATCTGACAGAAAAGCTACAACTGAGTCAACCAAAGATTTCTAGGCATTTAGCTTTATTACGCTCTTCTGGTCTCTTACAAGACAGACGACAAAGCCAATGGGTGTACTACAGCATTAATCAACAACTTCCAGCATGGTGTTTTGAAATTCTAGATACTTTAAAAAAAACATCATCTAGTCAAGTTGTAAGCAATACCAACACGCTTTCTATAAATAGTTATTGTGAGTAATAGATTATGAAATTCCTTTTTTTGTGTACTGGAAATAGTTGTCGTAGCATTTTGTCTGAAGTGCTTTTTAACAGTCGTGCTCCTCATGACTGGAAAGCATACAGTGCAGGTAGTAAGCCATCAGGACAGGTGCATCCATTGACTATTGAAACTTTGGAAAACCTTGGTCTTTCAACAGAAGGTTTATGGAGTAAAACCATTGATGACTGTGAGCAATATAAACCTGATGTAGTGATTACTGTGTGTGATTCAGCAGCTCAAGAAGCTTGTCCTCTTTATTTGGGGGGAGCGATCAAGGCACATTGGGGCTTGGCTGATCCATCACATTTAGACTTGCCTAAAGAGGAAAAATTAAAAGCTTTCCAAGTGACAGTAGACCATATCAACCGTCGTTTAGATGCTTTATTTGCACTTGATACAGCAAATATGTCTCGTCCTGAATTAATTGCTGCAATCAATCACATATCAGATATTGAATGAGAAAATCATGGCTCAACAAAGACTGTCATTTTTAGATCGTAACCTGACGCTATGGATTTTCATTGCGATGGGGTTGGGGATTGCGATAGGTGTCTTCTTACCTCAAGCTTCCGTTACTTTAGACAAAATGAGTGTGGATTCTGTCAATATTCCAATTGCGATTGGTTTGATTCTGATGATGTATCCACCGTTAGCCAAAGTGGACTATGCAGCTCTACCACAAGTATTTAAAGACAAAAGAACATTAACTTTGTCTTTAGTACAGAACTGGATTATTGCTCCTGTATTAATGTTTGCATTAGCAATTATTTTTTTGCATAGCTATCCAGAGTATATGACTGGACTAATCCTGATCGGATTAGCTCGTTGTATTGCAATGGTTTTAGTTTGGAATGGTTTAGCCTGCGGCGATAACCAATATGTAGCAGCATTGGTTGCATTCAATAGTATCTTTCAGATTTTGTTCTTTAGTACTTATGCTTGGTTATTTCTTACCTTCTTACCACCTTATTTTGGTATTGCTGGGCAAGTAATCAATGTGGATTTTTGGACGATTACCCACGCGGTATTAATTTACTTGGGTATTCCTTTTTTTCTTGGTTTCTTGACCCGTTTGATCTTAGTCAACGCCAAAGGCTTAGAGTGGTACCAAAATGTCTTTTTACCGAAGATCAGTCCATTAAGTCTATTGGCATTACTGTTTACTATTGTTGCTATGTTTAGTCTCAAAGGTGGAGATGTAGTGAGTCTGCCTTTGGATGTAATTCGAATTGCGATTCCATTAACAATTTACTTTATCGTAATGTTCTTCATTAGTTTCTTTATGAGTAAGTGGATGGGTAATGACTACCCAAAAACTACAGCAATTTCATTTACTGCTGCGGGTAATAATTTTGAGTTAGCACTGGCTGTAGCCATTGCAACCTTTGGTTTAGCATCGCCTGTGGCATTTACTACAGTCATTGGGCCATTAGTTGAAGTACCAGTTTTGATTGCTTTGGTCAGTGTCTCTTTATGGCTAAGAAAAAAGTATTTTGAATCGGTGTAAATCTATGAATCTCCCAAATGTTGATATGAATCTTCTTGATCGACCTACTTTAGAGAAAGTTCAAGCTAAAGCACTGGATCATGCACCACGCATCTTATTGTTATATGGCTCGAATCGTGAACGTTCTTATAGTCGTTTAGCGGTGATGGAAGCAGGACGAATCTTGGAGGAGTTTGGTGCTGAGGTGAAAATCTTTCATCCGAAAGGATTGCCTTTGCCAGAAGATGCCGATACTGAACATCCAAAAGTAAAAGAATTGCATGAACTTTTGGCTTGGTCAGAGGGTATGGTTTGGTGTTCACCTGAGCGTCATGGTTCTATGAGTTCTATTTTTAAATCCCAAATCGACTGGATTCCTTTGGCTGGTGGTGCAATACGTGCGACGCAAGGTAAAACTTTAGCACTTATGCAAGTTAGTGGTGGTTCACAATCTTTTAATAGCGTTAACCAGATGCGTATTTTGGGGCGCTGGATGCGGATGATTACAATCCCGAATCAATCTTCAATTCCTAAAGCCTTTTTAGAGTTTGAAGAAGATGGACGTATGAAAGCATCTTCTTATTACGATCGTATAGTAGATGTGATGGAAGAACTCTATAAGTTTACATTACTTACGCGTGGACAAAGCCTGTATCTAACTGATCGATATTCTGAGCGTAAAGAATCTGCTGAAGAATTATCTAAACGTGTTAACCAGCGTAGTCTGTAACACATTGGAGAGAACTAAATGCAAAGTAGACATTCACGTCTGATAATTCTCGGTTCTGGCCCTGCGGGCTATAGTGCAGCTGTCTATGCAGCGCGTGCAAACCTTAAACCTACTTTAATTGCGGGTTTACAACTAGGTGGGCAACTTACAACAACAACCGAAGTTGACAACTGGCCGGGCGATCCTGAAGGTTTAACTGGTCCTGCATTAATGGATCGTATGCAAGCACATGCTGAACGCTTTGGTACAGAACTCGTCTATGACCATATTAACGAAGTGGACTTAAATGTACGTCCTTTTGTTTTAAAAGGTGACATGGAAGAGTACACATGTGACGCTTTGATTATTGCAACTGGTGCTACAGCTCAATATCTTGGCCTAGAGTCTGAACAAAACTTTATGGGACAAGGCGTAAGCGCATGTGCAACATGTGATGGTTTCTTCTACAAAAACCAAAAAGTAATGGTTGTAGGTGGTGGTAACACTGCTGTTGAAGAAGCGCTTTATTTATCAAATATTGCTTCACATGTAACGCTAGTACACCGCCGTGATAGCTTACGTTCTGAAAAGATTTTGCAAGATCATTTATTTGCTAAAGAAAAAGAAGGCAAAATCAGCATTATCTGGAATCACGAAGTTGAAGAAGTATTGGGTGACAATACTGGTGTAACAAGTGTTCGCCTTAAATCAACTCAAGATGAGTCTAAGCAAGACGTAGAGGTTCATGGTCTATTCGTTGCAATTGGCCACAAACCAAATACTGGAATGTTTGATGGTCAATTAAACTTACGTGATGGCTATATCCAAGTACAAAGCGGTACTTCTGGTAATGCAACAGCAACTTCTGTAGCTGGTGTTTTTGCTGCTGGTGACGTCGCTGACAGCATTTATCGTCAAGCGATTACTTCAGCTGGGTCAGGCTGTATGGCTGCTCTAGATGCTGAAAAATATCTAGATCAATTGAACGATTGAAAAGCTAATTCAATCACTTGAAAGTTTTAAGAAATAAGCCCAGTCTGTTAAACAGGCTGGGCTTTTGATTTTGTTTATGACAATAAAGAAGAGGGAGAGATAATTTGTCTCAATTACAAGCTGAAGTAGATGTAGTCATTATTGGTGGTGGACAAGCAGCTCTTGCTACAGCCTATTTTTTAAAACGTAAGAAAATTCCATTTGTGATTTTAGATGACCAAAATCAGGCAGGTGGTGCATGGTTACATGCTTGGGAGTCTTTACGTCTTTTTTCTCCAAATACTTGGAGTTCGTTGTCGGGCTGGATGATGCCAAAAACTGAACAAACTTATCCAACGCGGAATGAGGTGATTCAATACTTATCTGCATACGAACAACGCTATCAATTTCCTGTCATTCGACCTATACATGTTGATCATATTGAGAAAAAAAATGACTGCTTAGATGTATATGCGGGTGATAAATATTGGCGAGCAAAGGCCGTTGTCAGTGCTACAGGTACATGGAGTCAGCCTTATATTCCACATTACGAAGGATTAGAAAGATTTAAAGGAATACAAACCCATTCAGCACATTATGTTAATCCAGAACCTTTTATTAATAAAAAGGTTCTAGTGATAGGAGGAGGTAACTCTGGTGCTCAAATTCTTGCTGAAGTTTCAGAAGTTGCAGACACTATTTGGATCACAGTAAATCCTCCTCAATTTTTATCGGATGATGTTGATGGGCGTGTTTTATTCCTTCGAGCAACAGAACGTTTGAAGGCACAACAGGAGGGACGAATAGTTGATCAATCCATTGGTGGTCTAGGGGATATTGTCATGATTGATAGTGTCAAAGATGCACGTGAACGTGGGGTATTACATAGCAGAGAACCCTTTAAAGCATTTAAAGAATATTCGGTTGTTTGGGAGGATGGTTCAACACAATTGGTTGATGCTGTGATTTGGTGTACAGGCTTCAAAGCATCCCTAAATCACTTAAGGAGTCTAGGAGTGATAGAACCTAATCAGACTGTTGCTGTCAATGATGGGCGTTCAATAAAAATAAACAACCTTTGGCTAGTTGGTTATGGTGAATGGACAGGCATGGCATCGGCAACATTAATTGGGGTTTCTAGAACAGCCAAAGCAGTAGTCGATGAAATAGCTGTTTACTTAGCTATAGATTAAAAATTCTTAAATAAAGGGTGGCTAAAGATATAGAAGGTTTATATATTTTTTATATCAAACACTTATATTTTTTTTTGGTGGTATTGGTTCTAATTTAGTTAGTGATCAATAACTGGAAAATTTTAACTAGACTCTAGTTGCTTAATATAATTCCCAATAAAACTAGTCTACTGTTTATATACTCTTTCATGAGTAAGGAGGTATCTGAGTACTACAAAAGTTGTTATTACTCAGATACCGACAGATTTAATTGAGCTAATTACACTGTAAGCAGAACCAATTACAGAGATGAAATCATGAAGTCTATAGATGAAATAAAAGCTCAAGAGGTATGTGTAGCTATTCTATTAGATAAAAAAGCTACTAATACGCAAGCCAAGATACTTCCTAGTGAAAATATAATCATTGATAGGTTACTTGAGCGTAAAGTTGAGTTACAACATGCTTATAGTGAGTTGTATTCAAAACTAGGGAAATATCATCAAGCCCTCACAAATTTTTTAGATTTGTTAGTAGAAATTACTTCAATGCATAGTCCAGAGGAAGTAATAAAGTCTAGAGCTGCTCAGAAAAAATTGAATGAGATTAATCAGCAAATTTCTATTAAAGCTCATGAATTAGCAGCTCTCCTAGAAACTAGATCCGAGTTAATAAATACTTCTGGCTTTATGACAGATACCCATTATCACATTGGTAATGTAATTCGTGAAGCATCTCAGAATAATCCGTATTTTAGAACATCTTTGCTAGATAAATTAAAGCAACTCCAAGGTCGGTTTGATCTTAAATATTGGCCTCGGTTAGATGATGTAATGAAAGTTATCGCTGAAGATGCAAGAATGGCCGTACCTATTGCTATTGATTCTATTACTGAAGTGGCAACAAGAGGTGAGAGAGCTTCCTTAGTTGATTATTTTAGAGCTTTATTTGAAGCTATTGAATGTAATCGTCAGAAAGAATATGGTTTCTTACCTAATGACTTTAAGTTAACAGATAATACAATTGCTACTTTAGCTAATTGCGCCTTAGCTTTAGAGCCAAAAGAAATGATTGATGGCCTATATGTGAAAAATTTTAGAAGTCGTGAACGCAAACGCATAGGTAGTGACTCCTAATTTTAAATATGTGGACAAGTCTGGATTTGTCCACATACATAAAACAATCTATAGACTACCTATCCCTATAACAGAAAGTATTTTTACTGTTATTTATTATTTAAGATCATTAGAGGTTAGTCAGACTGTAATTCTGTTAGAAAGACCGTGACTAAATTAGGTTTTGAATGAAGGAATTATGGGCAGCTTATGTCAATTCAATATCTAACATATCAAACTTTAAATATTGATTTATTTAATTAAATTTATTCTTTTATTTCAAAAAAATCTAACAAAGACCATATCACTGATAAATATTTAAGCAATTAAAGTAGTTCTCAATAATTAGTTTATGATAATTACCAAAATGGGAATTGAGTTGTATTTTGAAATGGTGTAATTTATTCCCAAATTGGGAATATTTTTAAATGAAGCTTTTAGGTCTTGAAAAAATAACAGTGATTGAGTGTGAGTTTGCTAAAAAATGGCTCATAAGTTGGATCTCTGAAATACGTGATGCTCATTGGCGGGGCGCGGAAGATATTCTGAAACAATTTCCAAAAGTATCTATTTTGGAAAATCAATGTTTCGAATTTTCGATACATAACTCTAAATGGGTTATTTGTCTACAAATCGCGTTTTCTCAAAGAATAGCGATTATTAAAGCTGTAAACATTAAAGGTGCTAACAATGGAATTTAAAGTTATTCGTACAAGAGAGCAGTATCAAGCTTATCTTGACGAAGTGCATTCTTTAATTATGCTAAATCCGGCTATAGGAAGTCCTGAGAGTGATCGGTTGGAATTATTATCGGTTTTAATAGAAGATTATGAAAATAAACAATATCCGATAGAGGCGCCTGATCCTATTGATGCAATTCTATTTAGGATGCATGAGAAAGGGTTAAAACAAGCTGATTTGGCCCCATATTTTGGTACTACTAGTAGAGTTTCTGAAGTTCTTAATCGAAAAAGAGCTTTAACCGTAGATATGATCCGAGCATTATCTGTAGGGTTGGGACTGTCGGTAGAGACATTAATTGGTTTATCAAATTCAAAGAATACATTAGATAAAAATAATATTGATTGGTCTAAATTTCCTGTTAAAGAGATGAAAAATAGGGGGTGGTTAAAAACATTTCTTGCTGATACGGCAGCATCAACTGAGAGTATTATCCAAAAATATATTGCTCAATCAGGGTTACAAATCGGCTCAGCTTCTTTTAAACGAAAGTTGTCTGGTGATGCCCAAACACCTAATACGATGTATGCACTGTATGCGTGGCTAGCTAGAGTCATTCTCCAAGCTAGAGATAAGAAAGATAGTCTAGGAAAATATGACCCTAATTTAATAAATAGTAATTTTTTAAGAGAGTTAGCTCAATTAAGCTGGTTTGAGCATGGGCCAATATTAGCAATTGAATACTTAGAAAAGCATGGAATTGCTGTAGTCATTGAGCCTCATCTTAAGGGTACGCATCTTGATGGAGCGGCATTGAAGGACAGTGACGGCACTCCTATTATTGGGCTAAGTTTACGATATGACCGATTGGATAATTTTTGGTTTACGTTACTACATGAATGCGCACATATTTGGAAGCATGTTGATGAAACAGAAGCATTTCTCGATGATTTAGATTCATCAAGTATGGAGGATCGGAGGGAGGCTGAAGCAAATCGATTGGCAAGAGAGGCATTTATACCAAGAGGAGTTTTGAGACGTACAGAGGCATTTATCTCACCAAGTAAAGAATCTATTGAAAAGTTGGCTAAAGAGTTGAGAGTTCATCCAGCAATCATTGCAGGGCGTATTCGAAAAGAGTTGGGAAATTACACCTTATTTTCAGACTTGGTTGGTCAATATCAGGTCAAGGCATTATTAACCAATTCTCATTTATTAAGTGTTGAGGAGTAGAGATGATGAAAATTCCAGAATATGTCCCAATCATGAAAGCGAAGCAAGGTGAATTTGATGCGATAAAACCTATTAGGTCTGAGCAGTTAGAATATCAAATACAGCCAACTTTCCACCCTTTATTTGAAATGCCTAATATTTATAAAGAAGGGGTTTCAAGACTTGTTGATATTAATAGCCGTTGCGAGAAAATAGGGAAATTATGGAGTGGAAATATTGCTTTAGTGGATGGTTATTTTTGGAAACCATCTGAAGCTTTATTGGAGAATGGTGAGCATTTCCTAACCTATACGTATAACAAATTGTTTGCATTAGGAGTAAAGGTAGTTCCTGTAATTGGTTATGACCGTTGGTTTGATCAAATGAGCAGTCTTTATCATCAAACAATGAAAAATTTAAATTATCCAGAGGCTCCTTATTTTTGTATTAGATTAGATGGTGAGGCAATGTATGATATTGATGAACCTGATTTTTTCAAAGAACAACTAGAATCAATTATTTCTGATTTAAAATTAGCAGAAAATAATTGTTCTATATTATTAGATTTTGGGGATGTAAGTGTCAATCGTATAACAATTGAACAGATGCTAAGCAAGTCTAGAGACTTTTTAGAAGTATTAACTGAATATGATTTTAAATACATTTCTATCAGTGGAGCTTCATATCCTTCAAGCGTTGCAGAAGCCATTGAAGATCATGATACGGATGGTCCAGTACTTCGAAAAGAAATGGTTGTATGGCAGACTTTAAGAAACATGTTCCCTAATGTTAAATTGAAGTTTGCAGATCATGGAGCAAGACATCCAGCTCCAGAAAAGCAGATTATTAATCAACATACGAATGGAAAAATTATCTACACTATAGATAAAAATTACTATGTCGTAAGAGGCCATCCATTTTCTAGAGATGGTGGAAGTCATGGGCATAGAAAGCAGCTAGCAATGAGATTAATTAATTCTATCTATTATGAAGATGTAAGCTTTAGTTGGGGAGACAATAAAATCTTTGAATGTGCGCACGGTATTAATAATTTTATAGGAAATCCTACGCAATGGGTTGCAATTGATACGAGCCACCACATTCGGTATGTCTTAGAGGAAATAGGATCTTTTGAGCTAGCTTATCAAAAATAGATCAAATAAAAATCCAGCCATTCATAAATGGGCTGGATTTTTAAATTATTTTTCAGTAATTAAATTTTTACACTAAATTTACACCATGAATTTTATTTTTGTTTCTAAGTTTTTAATAATAAATGATATTTTATTTTAGTTGATCCTATCCATCATAGGTGCGACAGAAATTCTTTTAACCATTTGATTTAATTTATTTTTTTTATTTAAGGGCGAATTTTCTGTTACACTCATGACAAATTTACCTTAGAATTTCGGAATATTTCAGCATCTATTCGTATATTCTCGCATTTATTGCACCGTATTTGTACCGCGAGTTTCGAATAAAAAAGGGTGCAAATTTATATGAATATTATGGTTAAAGCAATTTGAAGTTTAGGGAGATAGGGGTGATTGAGGTAATAGAAGAAGATGGATTTTTAACTGAATTAAAAGTTATGAGTTCCACTAGTGGGGGATGTTCGGCAACAACTATTTTGGCGCAAGTTGAATGGTCTGATGGTGTAGTGCGTGATACATATATTAAAATTTTTGACCATCAAGATCGTGTAAAAGAAATATTGAATGAAAGCTTTGGTCATTTATGTGCTAACACAGTAGGGTTAGAACAACCTGAAAAAGTAGCACTTATAAAAATTTCAGTGGATGATTATGCTCCATCTGCATCCGATCAGTATGCATCAGATAATGGATTCTATTATGCTTGGGCGTCAACTACTATTGGCTCGGAAAATCTAAAGAAAATTTATTTTAAGAATCCTGATAATGGTGGACTTCCGGATGAGTGGAAGAACTATGCTGATTTCCTACAGAGTTGGGAAAAATTCCCATGCTTAATTTCACTTGATGATTGGATAGGAAATTCAGATAGAAATCCAGGAAATATAATATTTATTAATAAAAACAGACTTGGAATTATTGATCATGGGAGATTGTTTGGTGTCCATGATTGGAGATACGAACCTGTTGATCCAAATAATGATCTTTGGATGAATCAAGCTTTAGAATGTTTTAAAATATTTTATAAGCCGAGTTTCCCAAATCATATTGCTTGTCAACCAATCTTCAACGAAGCTATTGAGCATTCCAGTGTATTTCAAATACATAAAGATATGATTGAAAGCCAAATTGTAGATATTGTAAAAATCTTAGAGCCTCACCATACTAGTGCAGAAACTTTAGTATCTGCTTTCATCAACTATTGTTTAGAGCGTTTAAAAACAATAAATATAAGGTTAAGAACGCAACTAGGTCATTTAGGAGCAACAGTATGAATAATCTAACTAGTGCTACTGAAAAGAAAAAAAATATAAAAGGTAATTGGTCTATAGTTCAGTGGGTACCTGATATAGCGACAGAAGAAACTCATAATATTGGTATTGTTTTGGATGTTGAAAATGACTCATCTTTTCGGTTCTTAGATACATTTGACAGAGTGAAATGTCTTTACGATGAAAACACTGTTATGCATTTACAGGATGTAATCGAATTGACACACGATGCTCTTGGTGTTGGAAAGCATAATTTTTCAGACCAAATAAAGCTTATCAACAAGGGGATTACGAAGGGTAGAAGCCTTGATGAAATATTGGATAGATTATATTTGAGAGCTATTTCTTTGGCTAAACCTCATGTTCAAAGAGAAGTGAGAAGAGATAGTTTTTCAATAGTGCGAAATGATGATTTTGTAAAAAGGGTTCCTAAAAAAATCAGGGAACAATTTATTAAATCAAATGATCGTGATTTAGCAAATCTATTTCCTGTAGATCAATATATTGATGTTCTTAATAACCGTTTAAAAGTTCCAATTCGCTCAAATAGCCATTATGGAAGTATTACCTCTGTAGTAACGACTAGTACTAATACGATCAATACGAATTATTTAATGGCTGCAACAGATCTTTTAGCTGCTGCAAAAGGTGATGGGAAAATTCCTACTTTCTTCGTTTTAACTCCGGCTGAGGATGAACTTGCTAAATTAGATAAAAGTAAAGTTGATCAAATTGATCTAACTATAGATCGGCTTAATTTCAAAATGGAGCAGCAAGACGTTAAATTGATCTGTGAATCTAGCGAAGATTTGTTGGTTGATAAAATGAAATTTTGGGCGAAAGAAGTAGCTTAACTCTATTGTAGTAAATTAAATAAAAAACCTCATTTTTGAGGTTTTTTATTTAATTTTTTGTACCTTATTTGTGCCTTGTTATATTTGTAATTAAATAAGATGTTGAAAGTTATAGTTTAATTTTAAATACCATCCAATCTATCATGGGTGCGACAGAAATACGAGGTTGTAACGATTGAGGTGATTGCATAACCAATAGCCCAAAAGTCGCTAAATTAATGAAAGGGCAGCATTATACGAGGTTTATGCTTGAATCGACAGGAGCATTTAACCGAGTAATTTATAACCACCCTTGTATTGAATATAGAAAGATGATTTTTAACAAATTACTTTATAGCTAAGCCATTTACTTTTTTTGTAAGAAAGCATCAATCACGCTAAATAAAATACAAAACACAACGAGCCCCACACCTGCAAAGCAAGTCATAGTCCATCCACCACGATTCCATGCAAAAATCCCTAATGCCGAACCACCAGCACCACCAATAAAGTAAGTAGTCATATAGATGGCATTAATACGAGATTTAGCATCTGGACGTAAACGGAAGATAATACTTTGGTTGCTGGTGTGAACAAGGGCAAGTGCCAATTGAATTAGAGCAAAACCAATAACATAAGCTGAAAGTAGAGTTTGTCCGAAATAGAAGCAAATCCAACTTACCAAAAACAGCCCACAGCCCATCCAAGTGAGGAGGCGTGTATACCCTTGGTCGGCATATTTACCAATATAGCGTGTTGATAATGCCCCAAAGATACCGACTAGTGGGACTAGTCCGATAAATAGATCGGGCAAATGGTGTGCCGAAGTCAAAAGTAAGGCGATGGTGGAATACAAAATACTTACTGCGGCAAAGGCGAAAGCACCTGTAAGCGCTCTTAATAATAGTCGCTTTTCCTCTTTTAAGAGTTGAGCCATGGAAACAAATATTTGTCCATAGTTCATTTTCATGCGTAAGACATAAGGCAGACGGCTTTTTAAAGTAAATGCCAACAGAAGCATTAATACGCCGCTGACGACATAGACTACTTTCCAGTGGAAAAGGTTGGAAAATAAGCCAGCTAAACTGGTAGAGAGTAAAATTCCGACCAATAAGCCACTCATTAAAAAACCAATGATCTCGCCAGTTTTTTCGGGCTTTACGGTCATTGTGGCAAGTGGGATGAGGACTTGGGCAGCAACAGAAAACAATCCCGCTAAAATTGTACCAATCCACAACATGGGTAAGTTCACCGCAAAAGCAGATGTAAATAGACCAACAGCGCAAAGCACCATCAAAAACGGAATAGCTTTGGCTTTATTGACAATATCACCCAATGGGACAATAAAGAGTAAACCGAGGGCATAAGACACCTGTGCAAATGTCACTGTTAAAGCGGCTTGTGCTTGAGTTACAGCAAACTCTTGCTGGATAGAGTGAATTAGAGGCTGACAATAATAATTCACACCTGCACATAAACCGCATGCTGCTGCCATCAACCAAAGCAAAGGTTTATTTTGACTGATATCTTCAGGGGTAGACATGACGTTCTCTCAGTTTTATTGGGTGTATGCCGTTGCTTCAACTTCAATAAGCATGTGTTCTAGTGCAAGGCGCGGCACAGGAATAAGTGTACAGGCAGGAAAAGAATGATTTTTCCATAAATTTTGCATAATTTTAATCAGAATTTGATGTTTTTCGACCGAGTGGTCAACAACTAAAACTCTCAATACAGCAATATTGCTAAGCTCTGCATTGGCCGCTTTTAAAGCATGTTGAATATTATCAAAAACTTGGTTCGCTTGTTCTTCAAAACTTGGGCTTAATTCACCTTGGGAATTTTCGCCTCCTTGACCTGCTAAATGAATAATATTCTTAAAGCTCTCCACTACAGCAACATGACTATAAGCGTTTGGCGTTGGGTTATATAAAGTTGATGGATTTATGATTTTAAAAGTTTCTTGACTCATTGGAGCTCAACCATTCATTAAAATTTAGATGAGTATCCAACCTCAACTTAAGTTGAGGTCAAGAGAATTTAATGTTTTAGTCTTTTCTTTCTGAGTGTAATCATCATGACACCGACAATATTAAGAAGGCAGCCGATCCATTGCCACATATTGAGATGTTCATTTAAAAAAGCAACGGCAAGCAAAATCGTTAAAACTGGTCCAATTGAAGCAATCATTGCAGATTGAGAGGCACCTAATCGTTCAATGCTTTGCATGAGCATAACGGTGGGTAAAACGGTAACTAAAAAGCCTAAGCCAATGCCATACCAAATTACACTAGAGGGGAGTTGTAATAGAAGTTGAATAGGTTGAGGTGTGCTTAGTGCGTAATGAGTTAATGTACCGATACAAGCCACAGTTAAGGCTAACCCTGTGAAATTCCAAGAGCCAAATTTCTTAATGAGAGGTGGCGTCAGCAACAAATAGCCAGCGAAAGCCACGGCACTTGCAAATACGAAACTTGTCCCTAACCAGAAGTTGCCCTGAATTGGTGCGTTGTTGTGCTCCTGAAGCATAACCAGCACGGTTCCACCATAACTAAGAAAAATGGCAAAGAAACTTTTTACATCTAATTTTTGTTTGTAGAGTAAGCTTGATACGATGACTGTAAGCGTGGGATATAAAAATAGAATAATTCGTTCTAAAGAGGCACTAATAAACATAAGGCCCATGAAATCGAGCCAACTTGCAAAGTAGTAGCCTAATAGACCAGCAAAAATTAAAATTAGCCAATCCTTCTTTTTTATGCCCTGATTATGATGCCTGTTAAACCAGCAAATTAATAGAAAGAACGGTAAAGCGCTTAACATACGTAAAGCCATCAGGACCGTACCGTCTACTAATGGAGAAAGGGCATAAGTCTGTTTAATAAAGATTGCTTTTGTACTGAATAGAAACGCAGAGCAAAGAGCAAAAAAAGACCCGATTTGAAACGAAGATAAAGAAATTTTCATATACAGGACTGTATAAGAGAGACTATTGTCTGCAAAAAAAGAAAAACCTTCCCATATTACACCTCTAAACAAATATCGTGAATCATCAGTTCAAAATATGGGTATTTATTAAATAAATAGTGGGTGGTATTTTAAAAAAGTTCAATTAGAATCCAAATTCTGTACAAAGAATACACATGGGGGAAACATTGCAGCTTGCAATGTTTTTGACAATGAGAAATTAGCTTGAGGAACGCTCATGCAGATCGGAATCCCAACCGAAACTGTCGTCGGTGAAAATCGTGTAGCTGCTACGCCAGAGACAGTAAAGAAGTTGATTAGCGCTGGTCATAGCGTTGTGATTGAACGTGGTGCTGGTGTAAAGGCTGCGTACATTGACAGTGCTTATGAACAGGTCGGTGCAACCATTACGGATGATGCCTATACGGGTAGTCAAATTATTTTGAAAGTTCGCGCACCACAGGGCGGGGAAATTCAGAAACTTGCAGCAAATACCGCTGTTGTAGCAATGTTTGATCCTTATCGTAATACCGAGCTAGATCAGTTTGCGAATCAACAAGTGTCTGCTTTTGCTTTAGAACTGCTTCCTCGTACGCTTTCTCGTGCACAAAACATGGATGTGTTGTCTTCTCAAGCAAACTTAGCTGGTTATAAGTCAGTTTTACTTGCTGCTGCTGAATATCAACGCATGTTCCCAATGCTTATGACTGCTGCGGGTACTGTAAAGCCTGCGCGTGTTGTGATCATGGGTGTTGGGGTTGCTGGTCTTCAAGCGATTGCAACTGCAAAACGTTTAGGTGCAATTGTTGAAGCGACAGACTTACGTCCTACAGCTAAAGATCAAGTTGAGTCTTTAGGTGGCAAGTGGTTAGACGTCCCAATGTCTGAAGAAGAGCAACAACGTGCAGCAGATGCCGCTAAAAATGGTTATGGATGGATGCCGGGTGAGCAATACATCAAAGACCAAGCTGCGATTGTAGATAAAGCTGTTTCTAATGCTGACATCGTGATTACTACTGCATTGTTACCAGGTCGTGATGCACCACGTTTAATTAAAGCTGAAACTGTTGCCAAGATGAAACCGGGTTCTGTCATTTTAGATATGGCTGTTGAAACTGGTGGTAACGTTGAAGGCTCTAAAGTTGGTGAGACTGTGTTTACAGAAAATGGCGTGAAAATTTTGGGTGTCCCAAATATTCCGGCAACTGTAGCAACAGAAGCTTCTGCATTGTATGCGCGTAACGTTTTTAATTTCGTAGAAACCTTATTCGACAAAGAGAAAAACTTTGCGATTAATCAGGAAGACGAAATCCAAAAAGCCCTATTGGTCACTCATGGCGGTCAAGTACTGCTTAAGCGTGGTTAAGGAGATTTCTCATGGTTGAAACTATTACAATTTTCGTCCTTGCCATCTTCGTAGGTTATTACGTGGTTTGGGGTGTTACGCCAGCTTTGCATACACCACTTATGGCAGTAACTAATGCGTTGTCATCTATTATTGTGGTAGGTGCGATGTTGCAAACTGTAGGTCTGCCAGTTTTAGGTGTAGATGCTAACGTTGCATTTCAAAGTGTGAATGTGGTGAGCGTACTCGGTGCGATTGCAGTATTTTTGGCAAGCATTAATATTTTCGGTGGCTTTGCAGTAACTGCACGCATGCTGGAAATGTTCAAGCCTAAGCAAAAGAAATAAGAGGGCTTTGACATGGAATTTATTCAAGCAAATGCAAACTGGTTGTACCTTGTTGGCGCAATCCTCTTTATCTTGACGCTTCGTGGCTTATCTGGTCCTAAAACAGCAATTCAAGGTAACCGTTACGGTATGATCGCAATGGCGATAGCAGTTGTAACAACCTTCTTTGTTGCGAATAACCCAGTTATTTGGATGATCGTTGGGGCAATGGTGTTAGGTGCAATCGTGGGTATTGCGCGTGCACGTACAGTGCCAATGACTCAAATGCCGGAAACTGTTGCGCTTATGCACTCATTGGTGGGTTTGGCTGCGGTATTAATTGCGATTGCTGCAATTTTACATAACAACCAACTTACTGAACTATTCGCTCAAAATGAGGCGGCTTTAACAGCAGCTGGCGTGCAGCATGCACACATGAGTAAGGTTCATTTATTTGAATTGTTTGTTGGTTGTTTCGTTGGTGCGATTACCTTTACTGCATCTGTGTTTGCGTATGGTAAATTGGCTGCGAAAAAATGGGCTAAAACAATTTCTGGTGCATGGGTTAAACCTGTTCAAGCACTTATCTTTGTTGCGATGTTGGCTTGTGGTTTCTACTTCTTTACAACTGGCAACATGACTGCTTTCTGGGCAATGACAGCACTTGCACTTGCATTTGGTTGGGTTTGGATTGCACCGGTCGGTGGTGGTGATATGCCTGTAGTGGTATCGCTTCTTAACTCATTCTCTGGTTGGGCAGCGGCAGGTATTGGTTTTACTCTTGAAAACAACATGTTGATCGTTGCAGGTTCGCTTGTAGGTTCATCTGGTGCGATTCTGTCGTACATCATGTGTAAAGCAATGAACCGTTCGATCATCAATGTATTGTTTGGTGGAGCAATGGGTGGTGCAGCAGTTGCATCTGCAGATAAAGGTGAACAAGTTCAACGTAACTACCGTTCAGGTTCTGCTGATGATGCTGGCTTCTTGATGTCAAATGCGGACAGCGTTGTGATTGTACCGGGTTATGGTATGGCGCAAGGTCGTGCTCAAAATGCGGTAAAAGAGTTATGTGAAATTCTAAAAGAGCAAGGTGTTCGCGTCCGTTTCGCAATTCACCCGGTTGCAGGTCGTATGCCTGGTCATATGAACGTACTACTTGCTGAAGCGGACGTAGCATATGAAGACATTTTGGAAATGGATGAGATCAACTCAGACTTCCCTGCAACTGACGTAGTACTTGTAATTGGTGCAAACGACGTTGTAAACCCAGCTGCAAAAGATGATCCAAGCTCACCAATTTATGGTATGCCGATTCTTGAAGCTCATAAAGCGCGTACAATCATGGTGATTAAGCGTTCTATGGCAACTGGTTATGCTGGTCTAGACAACGATTTGTTCTATAACGAAAAAACAATGATGATCTTTGGTGATGCCAAGAAAGTTGTTGAAGATATGACAAAAGCAATTAACGGTACAGGCCACTAATTTGCTTTGAAATAAAAAAACCACCTTCGGGTGGTTTTTTATTTTGAGCTGGTTTTTTAAAGAAATTTTTCTACAAGATCCATAGATTGTTGATACAGGTCACGTGCCAGTTGCTGATTTTTAGCGTGTGATGATTTCCAGTCTGGCATATGTGCACTCACATATTCACCATTACGGTTCTGCCATGCATCTCCAGTTGCCATTTCTGTAATGAGTTTTGCTGGAACTGAGGTTGGGACTAAGCCTAATTTCATCGCCGCATAGACAGGTTTGGGTAAGTCGCGATAAATATCAGAAGCGACACCGCCCGGATGTAATGCATTATTGGTAATTGAACTTCCGGCTAACTGTTCTGCTAATGCATTGCTGAATAGCAAATTCGCAAGCTTTGATTGACCATAATAGAACAGGGGATTGTAAAAGCCTTCTGCGCGAAATTTATTGGGTTTAATTGAACCAACCCAGTGAGCAATAGATGCAAGATGGATAATGCGCGCTTTAGGAGATTGTTGTAAAACTGGGAGTAGTTTTTGAGTTAATAAAAAATGACCTAAATAATTAACCCCAAATTGTTGCTCAAAGCCTTCACTGGTCAACTGTTTGGTTTTGGCAAATAAGCCTGCATTATTAATGAGTACGTCAAGGTTGCCATAGCGATCAGCAATTTCATAGGCAGCTTTTCTGGTTAATTCAAGACTATTTAAGTCGAGAGAAACGATATCGACTTGTCCTTGGTTGAGTGAGCGTAGTTTGTTTTGTGCCTCTTGTGCTTTTTGAGGATTTCGACACGCCAAAATCACATGTTGCCCTTGTTTTACAAGTTGTTCTGCTGTGGCAAAACCAATACCTGTGTTGGCGCCTGTAATGAGTATCTTCACTTTTTAGTGCTCCGGTTATGCTATTTATTGATGAGACTATAAGAATTGGTATAGTGCTGGAATTCTGACAATTTGTCATGTCAATTTTAAATAAGAGTGATGACTTGCTTGTTAGTGTTATTAAAGTTTTGTTGAGTTACCAGCTTTTCATAGAACATGAGGGTAAAGGTGGGTGTTTAAATAATAAAAGTTTCAGTAAGTGTATAAACAAAAAGCGGCTCAAAAGAGCCGCTTTTTTAAAAGCAAAATTTTATGCGACCGACTCTGGAGCAGTACGCCATAAGCTTTCTAAATCATAGAATTTACGAGCTGTTGGTAGCATTACGTGTACTACAACAAAGCCGAGATCAATTAAGATCCATTCTGCATCTCGTTCACCTTCAACGCCAATCGGGCGGAAACCGGCTTTTCGAGCTTCTTCTGCAACATTGTCAGCAAGTGCTTTGACGTGGCGAGTAGAAGTACCACTTGCAATTACAATAGCATCAGCGACATTGCTAATTGAGCTAACATCTAACTGGAGAATATCTTTTGCTTTTACATCAACTAAAGCGTCGTGGACGACTTTGAGACAAGCTTGTACGTCTTTATTTGAGGTGTTCATTGCGAAATCGTGAGAATTAGACACGCTGGGCGATGGTTCTAAATTCATATAGGGTATATTTTCCTGACAATTACTCACTATCTAATATAGTGGTTTTTGCGCTAAATTTCAAACAGAAGTCGTAACAGTTTATATATTTACATCATCAGAAAAGTATTTTTTCTTCCATGTAAACGACTGATTTGAACCATTTTCAGGTTTATATTCCGCTGCAATATAGTTCTGATATGAACTTTGCTTTAACCAAGAAAAAATTTGTTCATAAGGAATTTGAGCTGTATCAGGCTCATGGCGGCCCGGACAGTCTGCAAATTGAATATGTCCAATTAAGTTAATATTCTCTTGCAAACCCTCAAGTACATCTTCACCCATCATGGCCATGTGATAGCAGTCATATTGCATTTTGAGGGCAGGGTGATTGACTGCTTCTAGCATTTCTTGGCCCTGCGCAATGTTCTGCACCAAAAAGCGAGGCATATCCGTGCCATTAATCATTTCAAAAACGGGTTCTATATCATGTTCACTGAGTAAGTTGCAGGCAAGTTTTAAATTGGCTGCTAGTGTTTTTAAACAAGGAAGTAAGTCAGCATCTAGTGGTTGCTTACCCGCCAAAATATTAACACGAGGAACGTTTAAAGCCGTGGCATAGCTAATAGCCAATTCTAATGCCTCATGGAAAGCTGTTTCTTGGCCGGGAATGCCTGCTAAACCGTTTCCGCCTTGCATAAGATCACCTGCAGGCACATTAATTAAACAAAGGCTGAGGTTGTAGCGTTCGAGTTGAGTTTGAATATCTGCAATAGACAATTCATAAGGGAATTGAATTTCGACATATTCAAAACCCTGTGCATGGGCTAGAGCAAAACGTTCGATTAAAGGAACTTCGGTAAAAATCATGGATAAATTGACTGCAAGACGACCCATACTCAAACTCCGTTTATTTTTGCTCTATTAATTGAATCATAGTAGCTAAATCTTTCTCGGCAAAGCCATTTTTTTGGTGAGTTTGTAGCTGTAATAGAGCTTTTTGTGCAACTGGGATATCTAAATTAACATTGTTAGCCAATGTTACTGCGTTGTTAAGATCCTTTGATAATGTTTGAACTTTCCACTGAACAGGTTCAAAGGTATGAGTTGCCATACGTGGGGTGAGAATTTGAAAAGGTTTTGAATCTGCAAATCCACCCGCTAAAGCTGGAGCGAGCAAAGTCGTATCTACACCTGCTCGATCTGCAAGAGCAACAGCTTCTGCAATAAGCGCACTGTTGGCTGCAACAATGAGTTGATTGCAGATTTTGGTGGCTTGGCCAGTTCCTGTATCTCCCATCCGTGTTACACGTTGAGATAAAACATTATAAACAGGCGTTAATTCTGTAATGGTTTGAGCATCACCACCTGCAAAAATAACAAGCGTGCCTTGTTCTGCTCCAGCTGTTCCACCTGATACAGGTGAATCAATCCAAATAACGTCATGTGTGGCAGCAGTTTGAGCAAGCGTTTTTGTTGCAGCAACAGATAAGCTCGAGAAATCAACAATTACCTGTTTAGCTTTTAAGTTCGGCTGAATTTGTTCAAATACTGCCTCTACGGCTTTGTCATCTGCTAGACAGATTAAAATAACAGGATATTCGCCAATATTTATAAGATCTAGAGGCTGTGCGCCGATATCAATCAGTTCTTCACATGCAGAAGGGGTTCGATTCCAAACCGCAACTTGAAAGCCAGCTTGAATAAGGCGGGTTGCCATGCGGCTCCCCATAAGCCCTATACCTAAAAAAGCAATAGGGGTGTTGCGATCAAAATTCATAATCTAAGCTCTTTATTTATATTGGCGTGGTAAAAAATTAACTTCCGGATGTTTGTCTTTTTTACGAGCAAGTTTGCTATTTTTACCAAGTAATAATTTAAGTTGCCAGATTTTTTCTAGACGTAATGATTTTTCTGGTTGGTGTTCCATTGCATCAAGTACACGTTTTGCAGCAGTGAGAGCATCGGGTGAGCGTTGTAACATTTCAGTGGCAATTTCATTTGCTTTTTCTAGCGGAGAGTCGCTTAAATGAGTTACAAGACCAATTTCTTTTGCATAATCTCCATCAAAAACGCGGGCCGTTAAGGTGAGTTCTTTTGCAAGATCAACGCCAATTAAGCCTTTTAATGAACGAGTAAGTCCCATATCTGGAACTAAGCCCCAACGGCTTTCCATAATCGACATTTTTGTGTCTGGATGAGAAATTCGAATATCAGCTGCTAAGGCAAGTTGCATTCCGGCACCAAAACAATATCCTTCAAGTGCCGCAATTACAGGTACAGGTAAATTTTGCCAAATAAGAAATGCTTTCTGGAAGAGACTTTGGCCAGGTTTCACAAGCTCCCAAATGGCAAAGGCAGAATTTTTCGGATTATTCAGATCAGATAAATCAATTCCGGCACTAAAAACTTGTGCTTCACCTGTCAAAATCACACAGCGGATCTCTCGATCTTTTTTAATGGCTTTTGCTGTTGAAACGAGTTCTTTGAGGAGGGCAAAACTCATGGCGTTACGTTTATCAGGACGGTTTAGATAAACTGTTGCAATGCCATTATTCTTTTCAATACGTAAAAGTGCCATGAAATTCCCGCTTATTTTTTTATCGACAAGCGGAGCATAACATGGCTGTAATTTGGAAACATGACAGCTCAGTCATACCATTTGATAGATACGCTAGTCAGGGATCACCAAGATTTGATGAGCAGCACTTTCTACTTCTTTCACTACAAGGCCTAGCTCATCAAAGCGTCTCATAACTTCTTCAATAAAACCTTCATCTGCTATACGGCGTTCTTTGCGTAGTGTTGAAATAAATTGCTCAAAGTCACCTGTCACTTGTTGTAGTTTTGGAGTCCCTACATAGCGAGTAGCGCCATAAAGACGATGTAAAACATGCTCAAGTTGAGGGAAGTCTTCAAGCTCAATGAGCTGCTGCATTTCGTCTAGCTCAGTTGGGAAACTATCAACTAACATTTTAAGTAAATCTTGAGCTAAGTCTTCTTTATTGGCTGCAAGCTGCAAGCTTTGTTGCCAGTTTAGAATTTCTGGATCTAATGCTTCTGCAACGACATGATGGTCTTTATCTGGAGCTTTTGCTGTAAAGTTGTTTTTAGTCCATTGCGTTAGAATCTGGATAATTTGTTCCATTTGAATTGGCTTGGTGACATAGTCATTCATGCCGACTTTGAGAAGTTTTTGTTTTTCATCGGCAAGGGCATGGGCGGTTAATGCAATAATTGGAAGCTGCATTTCTCCATCTAAAGTCGACTCTAATGAACGAATAGCACGCGTGGTATCAATACCTGACATGACAGGCATTTGAATATCCATGAATACTAGATCAAATGGTTTGAGTTTCTGATCGATTCGCTCTTGAATCAGATTAAGCGCTTCTTGACCACTGATTACTTTAGTTGTTCTAACGTTGAGTTCACCCAGTAGGGCTTCTAAAACAATTAAGTTAGGTAAATGGTCATCCACTGCCAGAATGTGTAAACCCTGACCATTAAAGTCTTGTTGTTCTTCTTCAAATACAGGTTGATCGCTCAACAGTTGAATAAGACCACTTCGGCTGAGTGGTTGATAGAGAGGACGAGCACGATATTCAGTGAGCATATTTGGCTCAAGCGTCATTTGATAGCCATAAACTGCCAAATTACCTTGATAACGACTACGAATTTCTTTTAATAACGCTTCAGTATCACCACTATGGTCAACAATGAGCCAGGTATTATCTTTCTGATCAAGATGTTTTAAACGACTAAATAAGTCCAGAATCGATTGTGTCTCGATGTGCGGAACATGATAGTTTTCAAGGTAATAACGTAAAACACTTGCTGTAGCAGGGTGGGCAAGATAAGACACCACTTGTAAATGTTCAAAGTGCGGGTGTTCAATCTCGTAATCTTCATCTACCACAAATTGTGCAGTAAACCAGAAGGTCGAGCCTTTTTCTGTTGGAGCACGTTCTTGGTTATCCTCAAAACCAATTTGGCCATGCATGAGATGGACAAGCTGTTTAGAAATAGCTAGACCTAAACCTGTACCGCCAAATTGGCGTGTAACGGATGCATCACCTTGCGAGAAAGATTCAAATAATTTTTTACGATCTGTGCCGCTTAAACCAATACCACTGTCTTGTACACTAAAATGAAGCAAGCATTGCCCAATATCATCATGTTCCATACGAACACGAACAATAATTTCACCGTCTGGAGTGAACTTAATCGCATTTGAAATCAAGTTGGTCAGAATTTGTTTGAAGCGTAAAGCATCACCAATCACTTGCTGTGGGATGTTATCTGCATAATAAAACGCCATTGCGATATGCTTTTGAGCAGCCAGTGGAGACAGCATATCCATGACATCAAAAACAGCTTCTTCTAAATCAAACGGTGCTGTTTCGAGCTCTAACTTACCCGCATCAATTTTTGAGAAATCTAATACATCATTAATTAATGCCAATAAATGGGCAGATGATTTGCGAATGGTTTGTAGGTAAAGATTTTGTTCGTTATTTAGATTTTGTTGGCGGAGTAATAAATGAATAAAGCCATCAATACTGTTTAAAGGCGTTCGAAGCTCATGACTAATATTGGCAAGGAAAACTGATTTGGCTTGGTTCGATGAAATTGCTTGGTCACGTGCTTGACGATAGGTAATGTTTTGAACTTCTAAGGTATCTAGCGTTCTGCGTAAGTCTTCTTCGGTTTGTTCGGTGTGTTCTTTTAACTCTAAAAAGCTAAAGTGCAATCGTTTAACAACGTTTGCAATATCACGCTGTAATAAGCGCAATTCACCCGTACTGTTAATGACCATATGCTGGTCCAACGTGTCTGCATTTAAACGTTGCAACTGCATGCGAATTTCGTACATCGGCGCAATCCAGCGACGCGAATAAAAATTCAAGCAAAGTAAAAGTAACAGTAAGGTCATTAAGCCAGTAATGACGAGGGCGATTAGAATACGGTAACGAGCCAATTCTAGTGGCTGATTATCCATTTCAATCACAAGCCAGACAGGTGCTTTTCCGGGTGTGTCGCTAATCCGCTGTCCATAAATATTGTTGTGGTTATAAGAGATTGGACCAAAAAAATTATTTTTTTCAGTAAAGTTTGGCCAGTAACGATTGTCTCGATAACCGATACTTAAATAAGTCTGACCATTACTATCAATTAAAGCAGCACGCTTTAGATTTTTTTCATTAAACATGCTTTGCATGATGTGCTGAGCATGGTCATATTCATCGGGCTGTAGTTCAACTAGGTGGTATAAATCTAGTGCGATTTGATTATAGCGAGCTAAAATTGCTGAGGCATGATGTAGCTGTTGTTGTTTTACTGAATGCGAGGTTTCAGTTAAAACCAGAAAAGCACCAACACACGTTAAAATCATAATGGGCACAAAAATAAGAGCAATCAATTGCCCATATGCATGATTCAGACGTAAGCGTTTCGATAAGGTTTTATTGAAATTAGACATGGCTACATCAGATTTATCTCTCTGTACGGCATCTTATCACGCTTTATTTTAAAACAGACGGCATTTTATAAATGACCGAGCTTTAATCGCTTTCATGAAAAAGCATATTGAAATGGGTGCAGTACCGAGCATTTTTTCATACAATAGGCCCACCTCGATATAGGTGTTGATCATGAGTAATACACAACCTGATTTTTTAGCTGACGAATTTTTGTTAGATCACTATGTAGGTAAGACACCTCTAGTTCGTTTGCAGCGATTAGCTTCTCATACGCAAGCGATAGTTTTAGCAAAATTGGAAGGTAATAATCCGGCAGGTTCTGTAAAAGACCGTCCTGCATATAACATGATTATGCAGGCAGAAAAACGTGGTCAAATTAAACCGGGTGATACATTAATTGAAGCAACCAGCGGTAATACAGGTATTGCGTTGGCTATGGTTGCGGCAATGCGCGGCTATAAAATGAAACTTATTATGCCGAACAATATGAGCCAAGAGCGTAAAGACGCAATGTTGGCTTATGGCGCAGAGCTGATTGAAGTAACGCCACAGCAAGGTATGGAAGGTGCACGTGATTTAGCCTTGCAAATGGAAAAAGAAGGCAAAGGTCACGTTTTAAATCAGTTTGGTAATCCTGATAATGTTGAAGCTCATTATCTAACGACTGGTCCTGAAATCTGGAAGCAAACAGGTGGGAAAATTACCCATTTTGTAAGCTCAATGGGCACAACCGGTACTATTATGGGTGTTTCTAAATATTTAAAAGAACAAAACCCAGATATTCAAATTGTTGGTTTACAACCTGCTGATGGCTCAAGTATCGCTGGTATTCGCCGTTGGCCAAAAGAATATTTGCCTACTATTTTTGATAGTAGCCGTGTGGATCGTATTATTGATATTCCACAAATTGAAGCTGAAAAAACTATGCGTAAATTAGCACGTATGGAAGGTGTTAGTGCTGGTACATCTTCAGGCGGTGCAGTTTGGGCATCAATCAAAATTGCAGAAGAAAATCCAGATGCTGTTATTGTTTGCATTATCTGTGACCGTGGCGATCGCTACTTGTCTACAGGTCTGTTTTCAGTACAGGACGATAACTCATAATTGAGAGAAATAATGCGTTTCCCTACCTTAGTTTTTGATATTGAAACTTTAACTGATTTAAAAGCGGGTGCGCATTTATATCATCTTGATTTACCTGAGGCCGATGTAGAGCAAGCATTGACGAAAATCCGTCGCCAAGAATCTGGTATGGATTTTCAGCGTTTGCCTTTACATGAAATTGTTTGTATTTCTGGCTTATGGGTGGATGAGTCTGGTTTTAGATTATTTTCTTTTAGTCGAGAACAATATTCTGAAGCCGAAATTTTACAGAAATTTCTATCTATTTTTGATAAGCGCCATCCGACTCTAGTAAGTTGGAATGGTTCGCAATTTGATTTACCAGTTATCCTATTTCGCGCTATGTATCATGGGCTCTCTGCACCTGGTCTGTTTGATCAAGGTGAGATTGATAGCCAAAAGCGTTTTAATAATTACCAAAACCGTTATCACCATCGCCATATAGATTTAATGGATGTGATGGCAATGTTTAATGGTCGTAATTTTCAAAAGCTTGATGATATTGCCTGTATTTTAGGTTTGCCGGGTAAGCGTGGCGAATCGGGTTATCATGTGCCTGAATATGTTCGTAATCAACAGTGGTTAAAATTGACGAGCTATTGTGAAGGGGATGTGCTCAATACATGGTTTATTTATTTGCGTTGGTTAGTACTAAAAGGCCAATTAAATGCAGATGAGCATAACCATTGGATCAGTTCGAGTATTGAATATTTACAGACTATACCACAGCAAGCCGATTTCCTTGAAGTATGGGAACGTACTTCGAAACATACTGAATTTACTTCTCACTATTTTAATTCTTCAGATTTTTAGGTTCATTCTTTGAAACAACAAGCCAAATCTCGCAACCTTCAACAACCTGAATATATTTTTCAGGTTGAAACACTTTCTCATGAGGGGCGTGGAATTGCGCATTATGGTTCTCATCCTGAGCACCCTGCAGATAAGCATGGCAAAAAAGTTTTTATTCGTTATGCATTGCCAGGAGAAACTGTAAAAGCTCGGATTACCCATCAAGCGAAGCGTCTTGAAGAAGCTGAAATGTTGCAGTTGTTAGGAGAACCTTCAGCACATCGTATAGAGGCAATTTGTCCTCATTATGGTATCTGTGGGGGTTGTAGCATGCAGCATATTCACCCTAATGAACAAATCCGTTTAAAACAAAATGTACTCCAGTCACATTTACAGCATTTTGCAGGTATTCAACCTGAACAGTGGCTAGAACCGATTCGATCTTTACAAAGTGATTATCGTCGTCGTGCTCGAATAGGCGTGCGCTATTTGCCAAAACCAGATCGCTTAATCATGGGTTTTCGCGAACATCATAGTAATCGTTTAACTTCGATCCATAGCTGTAGTGTTTTGGATAAAAACTTATCAAATAGTCTGCCTGAGTTACGCACTTTACTCCAAAGTCTAAAAGGCAAAGCGCACATTGGTCATGTAGAATTAGCAAAAGGTGATAATGAAATTTCTTTATTGGTTCGTCATGTAGAAAAATTAAACAATTCTGATGTCAACCAATTAAAGCAATTTGCGTTACACAAAGGGTGGCATTTGTATTTGCAACCTAAAGGTCCTGAAAGCATTCATCGTATTGATGATGAACAAGGTGCTTTACGTTTACATTATGCCTTAGAAAGGTTTAATGTAAATTTTGCTTTTTCGCCATTGGATTTTACTCAGGTCAATGCCACAGTAAATGAACAGATGGTTCAATTGGCATGTGAATTGCTTCAATTGCAACCAGGTGAAAAGGTACTTGATCTATTTTGCGGTTTGGGCAATTTCTCACTCCCGTTAGCACGATGTGTTGGTGAGAGTGGTCAGGTTGTCGGTGTTGAAGGGAGTGAAGAAATGGTGCAGCGAGCAACAGCTAATGCGGAATGCAATAGTTTGGTGCAAGCAACCTTCTTTTCACAAGATTTAACAAAAGATTTTTCGCATCATTCTTGGGCAAATCAAGGATTTGATGCATTATTGATTGATCCTCCTCGTGCTGGTGCATATGAAATTATGCAGTATGTATCAAATTTTGGAGCAAAAAGAATCGTTTATGTATCATGTAATCCAGCTACACTGGCAAGGGATGCGGGTGTTTTGGTCCAATATGGTTACCAGTTAAAAAAAGCAGCAGTGATGGACATGTTTACGCATACCGAACATGTTGAATCCATTGCACTATTTGAAAAAATTCAAGAGATAAACGATTAAAAACATGAGTTACATATTGAGGAGAATGGTATGGTCACAGTACGTGAACAGTTACCTGAACAACTAACCGAGTTGTCAGAGGAAACGACTGTAGAGCATGCCGCCGAAACGCAAATCGGTTTAGCCTCATGGTTGGATCGGGTGCGTGAAATATTAGATGGGGCGGAGCTTGAACAACTTGAAAAAGTCGCTCATTTAACCCTGCAAAAAGAGTTAGATTCAACGGTTAATCATCGTTCCAATACTTTTGCTACAGGCGTTGGAATGGCCGACATTCTGGCACATCTCCATGTAGATGAAGATACTTTATCAGCAGCAATGCTTTATCGTAGTGTACGTGAAGGCATTACCGATATAGAAGAAGTAAAACAGAAATTCGGGGAGCAAGTTTACAACCTTGTCAAAGGTACTTTGGCAATGGGTAAACTCTCAGAACTTATTGAGAAAAATAAACGGTTAGAAGATCACTTTAATAATAATCAACGAGAACATCTAAGCGGCATTTATAAAATGCTGATTTCGGTGACAGAAGATGTTCGTGTTGTTTTAATTAAACTTGCTGAACGTACTTATTCTTTGCGAGAGCTTGCAAATTCCTCTCGTGAACGCCAAGAACGTGTAGCGCGTGAAATTCTTACTATTTATTCGCCGTTGGCACATCGACTTGGTATTGCTCAGCTTAAATGGGAGCTCGAAGATCTAGCATTTCGCTATTTGGCTCCAGATCGCTATAAAGAGATTGCTTCATTACTCAACGAAAAGCGTTTAGAGCGTGAGCATTATATTCAGTTCGTCATTGACCGTTTGAAAAATGAGTTAGCGTCTTACGGTATTGAAGCTGAAATTACAGGTCGTGCAAAACACATTTATTCGATTTATCGAAAAATGAAGAGCAAAAACCTGAGCTTCGACCAACTTTATGACATTCGTGCTTTGCGTGTGTTGGTCAATAGTGTGCCAGAATGCTATCACTCTTTAGGTATCGTACATCAAATCTGGCGTCATATTCCGCATCAGTTTGATGACTATATTACAAACCCGAAAGCCAATGGTTATCGTTCTTTGCATACGGCTGTAATTGCTGAAAACAAATCTCTTGAAGTGCAAATTCGTACTCACGAGATGCATGATGAAGCAGAGTTAGGCGTATGTTCACACTTTAACTATAAAGAAGGTTCAAAGAATACCGACCATTCTTTTAACCATCGTTTGCATTCATTACGTGCCGTTTTAGAACATTATCAAGAGCGTAATGAAACGACGGTACATCAAAACGAAGATGAAACAGAAGGCTTTGAACAGTTACAAGACTTTGAAGGCTTTGAGAAGATTTATGTTTTCAGTCGTGATGGTGATATTAAGGAATTGCCGCGTGGCTCAACAGTTTTAGATTTTGCCTATCATGTGCATACAGAAGTAGGGAATAAGTGTTATGCAGCGCGGGTCAACCAGCGTTATGTGCCACTTACCTATACTTTAAAAACGGGTGAACAGGTTGAAATTTTAACTAAAAAAGATCGTGAACCAAACCGTGACTGGTTGGTGAACTCTTTGGGTTATATCAAAACCTCTCGTGCACGTGACAAGTTGCGTCATTGGTTTAGACAGCAAGACCGTAGTAAGAATCTTGAAGTAGGCCGAGAACTGCTTAATAAAGAGTTGGCTCGTCTTGCGATTCACCCAAAAAGTATCGACCTAAACGATTATTCATCACATTTTAATGTGAAGACCGGCGACGACATTTTGGTGAATTTGGTCAGTGGCGATATTAGCTTACATGCCCTGATTAATCAGGTGAACCGCCAAATGCATCTAGATCAGGATGAGCCTGAACTAGTACTTAAACCAACGTTAAATCCGCGTGCTAGCCATACGCTATCAGCACATGGCATTTTAATTGATGGTTTAGATAATGTAGAGCTGCACATCGCTCAGTGCTGTCAGCCGGTACATGGTGAATCAATCGCTGGATATATTACTTTGAACCGTGGTGTCAGCATCCATAAAGTCATTTGTTCTGACTATCAGCGGATGATTAAGCAAGAGCCAGAGCGTGCTGTTGAAGCTGATTGGGAAATGCAGCCAACACGGGGTCAAAGCGTTCAGATTGTGGTGGAAGCATATGATCGTCGTGGTCTGCTTAAAGACTTAACTCAAGTGATTTTCTCTGACCAAATCAATATTCGTCAGGTTAATACAATTTCTGAGGCAGATGGTATTGCTAATATGAAGTTGCTCATTGAGGTTAAAGGTTTAGCGCAGCTTTCTCGTTTATTGGCTCGCCTAGAGCAGCAACCTGGAATCATTAGTGCGCGACGCATGATTCAAGGCGTTTAATAAATTAAGTAAAAAGGCTGTCAAATGACAGCCTTTTTATTGCAAATTACTTTTTAGATAAATAAATATTGGTGAGTCGATTTAGAAACTGAGGGCTCAACGTTGATAGTTGATAAAGTAGTTTGGTTTTTATACCCACTGGAGTGTGAGTAGGCGTCCAAAAATGAGCCTTTTTCTCTACAAGCGTAAGCACCTGCTGAGCAATATCATTGGGGGTTAAATCTATCCCCATATTTTGAATTGTGCCTGCATCCATATTGTTAACCATTGCAGTTTGCACAAATAGCGGCATCACATCTAAAACGCGAATACCATATTTTTTCCATTCCACATCTAAACCTTCAGTAATTCCGCGAACTGCAAATTTACTAGCTGAATAAGAAATCAAATCAGCTTGCCCATAAATTGCAGAGGCTGAAGAGAGGTTGATAACGCGTGCAAAAGACGCTTGCTTTAAGTAGGGTAGAGCAGCGTGACAACCATTGATTACGCCGTTTACATTAATATTTATTGTTCTTTGGTGAGCTTTAATATCAGTCATTTCAAACGCGCCAGAATATAAAATACCTGCATTATTTACCAAAATATTAAGTTCACCAGCCCATTCGGTAAATTCTTTTAATGTGTATTGCCACTGGCTGTAATCACTTACATCTAGATAGCCGGCACGGGCATTTGGCCCTAAGTCATTTGCTAGTTCCTGAGCAAGCGATTCATTAATATCGTAAATGCCTACTTTATATCCTTGTTTGTAGAATACGTGTGCAATTTCAGCCCCAATACCTTGAGCGGCACCACTAATCAGAATACTGTATCTCATCTTTTTTCTCTTTGTCAGTACAATAGTGCGACTGATTTAATCGCTTTGATTTTGATCATAACAAATTAAAATCTTAGTTTGACTGACCGACTTTTTAAACTTGAGGGTTACCATGGATAAATTGCTTAAAATCATGCAAGAGTTACGTGAAAAATGTCCGTGGGATCAACAACAAACCCCAATGTCACTGACTAAATATGCGATTGAAGAGGCGTATGAAGTCGAGGCGGCCATCCGTCAAGGTGATATTAATGAAATTAGAAATGAACTAGGCGATTTGTTATTGCAAGTTGTGTTTCAATCACAAATGTTTAGTGAGCAAGGCGCTTTTAACTTTCAAGATGTTGTTGAGGCAATAAGTGAAAAGTTAATACGCCGTCATCCCCATGTTTTTCAGGCAGATCAATTTAATACTTTAACACCCGAACAAGTAAGTGAGCTTTGGAAACAAATTAAGCAACAAGAAAAACAAGGCAAGCGGCAATCAAGATTAGATGAAATTAAACATGGGCCAGCTCTGTTACAGGCACAAGAAATTCAAGCAAATGTAGCTAAGGTTGGGTTTGATTTCGAAACGGTAGAAGATGCTTATGAAAAACTAGAAGAAGAGTTGGATGAGTTTAAGCAGGCCCTAAAAAATCAAAATATTGATGAAATTCAAGACGAATTTGGAGATTGCCTGTTTTCATTAGTCAATGTTGGACGTAAACTTGCGATTTCAAGTGAAACATCACTTTTATCGACAATACATAAATTTAGAAGCCGTTTTGCTTTTATTGAAGATCAAGCGCAAAAACAGCAAAGAACATTAGAGGATATGACCTTGTTTGAAATGGATGAATTGTGGAATCAGGCAAAGCGGCAGTTAAAGTTAGGGGAAAAAACACATGCAGCTCAGCATGAATCTTTGGAAGAATAAGCACAACATTTTCATTGTTTTATTTTGGAGCCTGATTTCTTCAACCTTTGTTCAGGCTCAATCTTTTGATCAAAATTTTAAGGAGTGGAAGGCTAAACAGCAGATGTATGATCAGAAGTTGAGCATGCAACAAGCCTCTCATTCTAATAGTCCAAAAAGCTCAGTTATGACTGATTCGTCAGGGCAAATACACTTGAATCAAGCCAATATTGATGAGCTCCAAAAGCTAAAAGGTATTGGTGAGAAAAAGGCTCAGGCGATTGTAGAATACCGTCAAAAGAATGGCGGCTTTAAAAATATTGATGAATTTAAAAACGTAAAGGGTATTGGTCCAGCCATTTTTGAAAAGAATAAAACGCGTTTGACTTTATAAATCATCTGTCTGTCAATTATCATTTCATGCGCAAACTACAGAGAATCAAATTGCCCTTTGTGTGCGTTAGAGCTATGATTAGCGACAACTTGTTATTTACGTCCTGACGTAGGAGACAGCGTCTTTTGCAAACCTTGCGAGCGTCAAAATGTGGTTTGTCCACAGCCCAACTTCCTTCTTCGATTTTAGATGTGATCGATAGCCTGACTAAAGCTGGCTATGAAGCTTATATTGTTGGGGGTGGTGTCCGTGATTTAATGCTAGGGCTTAATCCTAAAGATTTCGATGCAGTCACTAATGCAACACCTTCCCAGATTAAAGAAGTTTTTGGCCGACGTTGTCGAATCATTGGCCGTCGATTTGAATTAGCACATGTCTATTCAGGGCGTGAGCTTATTGAAGTTGCAACTTTCCGTGCTCCTCCAAAAAAAGCAGTCACTAGTGCTTCGGGCATGATTTTACGTGACAATAACTGGGGAACAATCGAACAAGACTTTGCTCGCCGTGACTTTTCAATCAATACGCTATATTACCAACCGCGTAAGAGTATTGTGCTTGATTTCTGCAAAGCAATTGACGATGTAAAAAATAAAACTCTACGTTTATTAGGTGATCCGGCACAGCGCTTCGAAGAAGACCCTGTGCGTATGCTGCGGACTTTACGTTTTGCAGCGAAGTTAAATTTTAAAATTGATTCAGATATTCTCGATATATTTGATGCAGAGATGACGCAACTATTGCGTGATGTTTCTCCGCATCGTTTATATGATGAATCTCAGAAGCTCTTTACAATGGGACATTTGGCGCGTGTTTTGCCAATGTTGATTGAGTTTGGTGTTTGGAAACAACTCTTTGCCGATATTCAGCCTAACCTCACTCCATTTATTTTAAGAGCAGCAAAGAATACAGATCAGCGTATTCAAGTGGGTAAAACAATCAACCCTGCATTTTTCTATGCAGTCTTATTGTGGCAACCATTTTTAGAGCGTTGTGAATTTTATTTATCTAAAGGTGTGGTACCAGCTGAAGCGCGTGCACAAGCTGGTTTAGATGTCTTAAAACGTCAGGCAACACGCACTGTGATTCCTCGTTTTGCAGAAACTTTTATTCGTGAAGTTTGGGAAATGCAGACCCGTTTGCTTAATCCGAAACCACAGCAAATTGAAGCATTGGCTGGACATGCGCGTTTCCGTGCTGGTTTTGACTTCTTGTTACTTCGTGAAAAGTCAGGTGATGACACGACACAGGGAATGGGAAGCTGGTGGGAAGCCTACCAAGAAATGTCGAATGACGAAAAAGAAGCTGCAATTAGCCAGTACAATCGTCAGAAAGCTAGAAACCGTCGTAAAGCCGTTGCTGAACCTGTTGAAAACAATAAAGTTGAGACGGAAATCGAACCTTTGGTTGATATTCCTGAACCACGCAGCCGTCGTGGGAAAAAAGAACGTGCTCGACAAGAACAATCGATGGGTCGTTTCGTTGAAAAAGCCTCTGCTTCAGAAGCTGGGGTGATGAGCGACCATCCGATTTTGAAGCGTAAGCGAGTACAACGCGATTTAAGCCAAGTTATTTTTGGGCCAACGCAATGACAACGAAGACCTATATTGGTTTAGGAAGTAATTTGGGTGATTCGCGCCAAATCTTATCTGAAGCCATTGCTAAGCTTAAAACTTTAGGTGGAGTGAAAGTTTCTAAACTTTATCAAAGTCCACCTATGGGGCCTCAAGATCAACCAAATTATTTAAATGCAGTTGCAGAGCTAAATACAGATCTCATGCCTTTAGATTTGTTAGACCAGTTACAACGATTTGAGCAAGAAGCTGGTCGTGTACGCGTTCGTCGTTGGGGAGAGCGTACCTTAGATCTGGATTTGCTTATATATGGTGATGAAAAAATTCAAAATGAGCGCTTAACTGTGCCACACATTGGAATTCTAGAGCGAGATTTCGTTGTAATTCCTTTATTAGATTTAGACGCTGATTTACATATTAATGATCAGCCACTTAAAAATTTAGAACTCATACAGCAGCCCACGCTGACTGTACTTGCTGATGAGTCTTGGGCTTAAAACCTGACTTATTACGTTCTGCAAACTCCTGTAGAGGATACCATCATGATTAGTCTAAGTGACTTAAGAAAATTTAAAGCCGAAGGACGTAAGTTCTCTTGTCTAACTTGTTACGATGCGAGTATGGCAAAAGCAATGGAACTTGCTGAAATTGATACAATCTTAATTGGTGATTCTCTTGGAATGGCAATTCAAGGTCGTGACTCAACTTTACCTGTAACTGTTGAGGACATGGCTTATCATACGGCGGCGGTGCGTCGCGGTAACCAGCATGCTTTGATTATGACTGACTTACCATTTATGAGTTATGCCACCTTAAATGATGCTTTGCAAAATGCAAGAACAGTTATGCAAGCTGGTGCTCAGATGATCAAAATCGAAGGCGGCGCTTGGCTAAGTGAAACTGTACAAGTGTTAACACGTAATGGTGTACCTGTATGTGTACATTTAGGTTTAACTCCTCAATCTGTACACGTATTTGGTGGTTACAAATTACAAGCTAAAACACGTGAAGCAGCTGATCAACTTATTGCTGACTGTACGGCAGTGGTTGAAGCGGGTGCGGCAGTTCTATTGCTTGAATGTGTTCCTGCTCAGTTAGGACAGGAAATTGCCGAACTATTTCCAAATACACCTGTGATTGGTATTGGTGCGGGTAATGCGACTGATGGTCAGGTACTTGTGGTACAGGACATGTTGGGTTTAACTTTTGGTCGAGTTGCGCGTTTTGTCCGTAACTTTATGAAAGAACAATCTGGTGAAACAGCAATCCTAGATGCTTTTAAAGCTTTTCATGCTGCTGTGCAGGACCAGTCATTTCCAGCCAAAGAACATACTTTCCACGTTGAGCTGTAATTCATGAAAACAGAAACCACCATACAAGGTCTTGCAGCTTCTTTAAATCCTGCTAGAGCTGCGCGTAAAATTATTGGTTTTGTCCCAACCATGGGAAATCTACATGAAGGACATCTCACACTTGTTCGTGAAGCGAAAAAGTTATGTGATGTTGTGGTTGTTAGTATCTTCGTAAATCCAACTCAATTTGGACCGGGTGAAGATTTTGATAACTATCCTCGTACTTTAGAACAAGATAGTCGTCTATTAGCCGATGTTGGTTGTGACATTATTTTTGCACCATCAGTTGAGCAAATGTACGGTACTCAGCCACGTTTAACCAATATAAGTGTTAGCCAAATTACTGATGCTTTATGTGGTAGCTCGCGTCCAGGTCATTTTGATGGCGTAGCTTTGGTGGTCACCAAACTCTTTAATATTGTGCAACCTAACTATGCTTTCTTTGGTCAAAAAGATTACCAACAGTTAGCAGTGATTCGCCAGTTTGTACAAGATTTAAATATCCCGCTAGAAGTAATTGGTGTGCCAATTGTTCGTGCAGCAGATGGCTTAGCTCTTAGTTCAAGAAATGGTTATTTAAGTCCAGAGCAACGTCAGGTCGCTCCGGTTATTTATCAAAGTTTAAAGCAAGCTGAGCAGCAGTTACATCAAGGCAAAGATCTACAACAAGTTTTAGAAGATATCAAAACTCAGTTGACAGATAATGGGTTTGTTGTGGATTATGTCGAAGCTCGTCAGTCAAATCTGTTACCTGCTACTCAGTTTGATCGTGATATTGTGTTGTTCATCGCGGCAAAATTGGGTGCAACTCGTTTGATTGATAACTTAGAAGTTGCCTTTACACCCCAATAAACAGATCAAAGGACAGCCATGCCATGAAGCGTATACTTATCGTGACAGGACAGTCTGGTTCAGGAAAATCTTCGGCTCTCCAAGTGTTAGAAGATTTGGGCTATTACTGTATTGATAATTTGCCTTTGGCATTGCTGCCCGAAATTGTGGCAAAGCTAGATCATGAAAATAATCTAGAGCAGTTGGCATTAGGTGTGGATGTTCGAAGCACTCGTGCAGATATGCAAGAGTTCGATCATGTTTTTGAGCAACTACAAAAACATGGCACAGTTGATGTGATTTATCTGACTACGCAAGATCAGGATTTGATCGCACGTTTTAGTGCATCACGTCGTCCGCATCCATTAGCCAATCGTTTTAAAAGTCTGTTGCAATGTATTCATGAAGAAAAGCAGTTACTGCTGCCAATTCAGTTCCGCGCTACGGTTCATATTGATACAACGGATAAAAGTGTTCATGATTTAAAGCATATTTTACTGTCTAAATTGGGGCAGTCAGATAAGCTCATCGTGATATTGCAGTCATTTGGATATAAACATGGCATTCCTTTAGATGCTGATTATGTTTTTGATGTACGGCATTTACCAAATCCGCATTGGGATTTAGAATTGAGACGTTTTTCTGGTTTGGATGAGCCAGTAAGACTATTTTTAGAAGCAAGTCCGCAAGCAAACGAAATGTTTGATGATATCCTTCACTTCTTAAAAAAATGGCTTCCAGCATTTGCTGAAGGACATCGTCACTATATGACGATTTCTATTGGTTGTACGGGTGGTCAACATCGTTCCGTTTATATCGTAGATAGACTAAAACAAGCACTTGAGGCAGAATGGTCTGTTCAGGTCTTACACAGAGAAATGAAGCACTGGTCATGATAGACACAACTGTTGATGTAATTAATAAACTCGGTTTACATGCTCGTGCATCAGGAAAACTGATAGAGGTCACTACAAAATTTCGTTCGTCGATCCAAATTGGAAAAGGCGATCATTTAGTAGATGCAAAAAATATTATGTCTTTGCTGATGTTAGGTGCAGGTAAAGGGACTACTTTACGATTGGTCATTGATGGTACCGACGAAGAGCAGGCATTAAATGAAGTACAGGCGTTATTCGCCGCAAAATTTTATGAGGCAGATTAATCGTGGCACGTCGTCCCCAACGTTATACTGAAGAAGATTTTGGCTCTTTAGAAGGACGTGCAAGTAAAACAGAACAGAAAAAAGCAGTTCAACGTATGGCTGCTTTAGGTGAGCAATTAGCACAACTTTCTGTTAAACAGATTCAAAAACTCCCAGTTGATGAACGTTTAATTGATGCGTTAATGGAAGTACAGAACATTAGTTCTTTTGAAGCTCGTCGTCGTCAGTTTCAACGTATTGGTAAATTATTGCGTAATGAAGATGAGACCGTTATTTTGTCTTATTTAACTCCGCAGCAAGGCGCAAAAAAACAGGCTCAATTGATGCGTTGGGTTGATCGTATGATCGAACAAGGTGACCCTGCAATTAATGAATTTAGTAAAATTTATAATGCTTCGGAACGGCACACCTTGCGTCAGCATGTGTTGAGAATCAACCGTGATAAGAGTCAACAAGTGAGTGAGGCAGAGCTTGAGGCATCAAAAGGTAAATTTGTAAACTATGTACAGCAAATTGCTTTATTGTCTGATCAAGGCTAAATGCTTTTCCATAAAAAAGCGACGCTCAAGGCGTCGCTTTTTTTATTTATACATTTTCAGCCCGTTCTCTTGCCCATTCACGCAAGATAAATTTCTGTAATTTACCTGTCGATGTTTTCGGAATTTCTGTAATAACCACATCTTTAGGCACTTTAAAGCGCGCTAATTCTTTTTGGCAGTGTGCAATAATTTCTTCAGGTGTTGCTGTAGCGCCCATCTTTAATTCAATAAACGCGCATGGTACTTCTTGCCAACGTGCATCGGGTTTAGCGACTACAGCAGCGGTTAATACAGCAGGGTGTTTATACAAAACATCTTCTACTTCTAAAGATGAAATGTTTTCTCCACCTGAAATAATGATGTCCTTCGAACGATCAGTAATTTTTGCATAACCATCTGGGTGGCAAACGGCTAGGTCGCCCGTGTGAAACCATCCGCCAGCAAAGGCTTCTTGAGTTGCTTTAGGGTTCTTTAAATAGCCTTTCATGACAATATTGCCACGGAACATGATTTCTCCCATGGTTTGACCATCATTAGGCACAGGTTCCATAGTCTCGGGGTCTAACACACGCATACTGTCTTGTAACGGGTAGGGTACGCCTTGACGGGAATGAAGTTGGGCTTGTTCAGCAATTGATAGTTCATTCCATCCAGATTGCGAAGCACATAGGGCAGAAGGCCCATAAGTTTCTGTTAAGCCATATACATGGTTTACGTTAATCCCCATGTTTCGCATCCCTTCAATAATGGCAACAGGGGGAGCTGCCCCAGCAACCATGACTTCAACATGGTGAGCAAAGCTGGTTTGTTTTTCTTTAGGTAAGTTAAGAATCATTGAAAGAACAATAGGCGCACCACAGAAATAATCAACTTTATGGGCTGCAATCAATTGCATGACTAATTCGGGATCGACTTTGCGTAAACAGATATTGGTTCCACCACTTGCTGCTATGCTCCATGCAAAACACCAGCCATTACAATGAAAGAGGGGGAGTGTCCATAAATACACAGCACGCGGTTTCATTCCACAAGCCAAGATATTGCTTGCAGCATTAAGATAAGCCCCGCGATGATGATAGACCACACCTTTAGGATTACCTGTAGTTCCAGATGTGTAATTTAAGCTAATCGCATCCCATTCATCTTCTGGTAAATGCCAAGAGAAGTTAATGTCGCCTTGAGCGATCCATTCTTCATATTCAAAGGAACCCAAAAACTGATTTTCACCTTCGTATTCCGTATCAGCTACATCAATCACAACAATGTGCTGATTCGGAATAAGTGAGAGGGCTTCTCTTGCCAAATTCACAAATTCAGGATCAACCAACAGCACTTTACTTTCTGCATGTTCCAACATGAAAGCGATTGTTTTTGCATCTAAACGTGTATTGAGGGTATTAAGTACCGCACCCGCCATAGGAACTGCAAAATGTGCTTCAATCATGGCTGGAATATTTGGCAATAAGACAGATACCGTATCATTTTTCTCAATTCCCAGTTGCTTGAGCTGAGATGCAAATTGGCAACAACGTTGGTAAGTTTCTTTCCATGAAATTTGGCGCTTACCATGAATAATTGAAGCTTGATCTGGGTAAATATAAGCCGCACGCTCTAGGTAGCGTAGAGGTGATAACGCAACAAAGTTTGCGGGTGTGCGTGGTAACTCATCATAAGCACTAACCATGTGAAACAACTCCGTGTTCTATTTTTAATTCATTCTTTGAACATATGATGTAATATCAATCAAAGCATCTATGCTTTAGTCTTAAAGGCGATACCCTCCAGTCAAAAAATGAGCAGAAATGCTATTTTCTTCATCTTAAACCACTTGTGTTAAACATGTTTAAAAATCATCTCAATATATTTTTAAGTCATTTATTGCTGTTTACGCGATAAGCAAAATGTATTTATGATTTTATGGACTCAAAGGTTTTCACATTGCTTGAACAAGTGTAAAATCTTTCAGGTTTTTTAACTTTGATTTACACCGTTTTTATATTTTGAGGTTCGCCTCGATCATAATCTCGCGGTGAAATGCTCCTTCGTATAGGGCATCACTCCTTAAGGATTTTTTTATGCCAATTATCACATTGCCAAATGGCGATCAAAAGAGTTTTGATCACGCTGTATCTGTTATGGAAGTTGCCCAAAGTATTGGGCCTGGTCTAGCAAAAAATACTGTTGCTGGCCGTGTAAATGATCGCTTAGTTGATGCATGTGACTTAATTACCGAAGATTCGACCTTACAAATTATCACTCCAAAAGATGAGGAAGGTCTTGAAATTATTCGCCATTCTTGTGCACACCTTGTAGGGCATGCTGTTAAACAGCTTTTCCCGGAAGCCAAGATGGTGATTGGTCCAGTCATTGAAGAAGGTTTTTACTACGACATCTGGATGCCACGTCCTTTTACCTTGGATGATATGGCAGCTATCGAAGAGCGTATGAAAAAGCTCATCGATCAAGATTACGATGTCGTTAAAAAAATGACACCGCGTGATGAAGTTATTGCTGAATTTACTGCGCGTGGCGAAGAATATAAATTACGCTTGATTGCAGACATGCCTGAAGAAACACAAATGGGCTTGTACTACCATCAAGATTATTTGGATATGTGTCGTGGTCCACACGTACCGAATACCAAATTCTTAAAATCGTTCAAGCTCACTAAAATCTCTGGTGCATACTGGCGTGGTGATGCGAAGAACGAACAGCTTCAACGTATTTATGGTACAGCTTGGGCAGACAAAAAACAGCTCGCTGCATACATCAAACGTATCGAAGAAGCTGAAAAGCGTGACCATCGTAAAATTGGTAAAGCTTTAGACTTGTTCCATATGCAAGAAGAAGCACCGGGTATGGTGTTCTGGCATCCAAATGGCTGGACTATTTACCAAGTACTTGAACAATACATGCGTAAAGTTCAGCAAGACAACGGTTACCTTGAGATTAAAACACCACAAATTGTAGATTTTACACTGTGGGAAAAATCAGGTCATGCGGCGAACTATGCTGACAACATGTTTACGACTCATTCTGAAAATCGTAACTATGCCGTTAAGCCAATGAACTGCCCATGTCACGTGCAAGTGTTCAACCAAGGTTTGAAGTCTTACCGTGATTTACCGATTCGTTTAGCAGAGTTTGGTTCTTGTCATCGTAACGAACCATCAGGTTCTTTACACGGCATTATGCGTGTACGTGGCTTTACACAAGATGACGCGCACATCTTCTGTACTAAAGAACAGATCGGTCAAGAAGTTGCTGACTTTATTAAGCTGACTTTAGAAGTTTATAAAGATTTTGGTTTTGAAGAAGTGCAAATGAAACTTTCTACACGTCCAGAAAAACGTGTGGGTGATGATGCACTTTGGGATATGGCTGAAAAATCTTTAGCAGATGCTTTAGATGCAGCGGGTCTTGAATGGGAATTACAACCTGGTGAAGGCGCGTTCTACGGTCCGAAAATTGAATTCTCATTGAAAGACTGTCTCGGACGTGTATGGCAGTGTGGTACTATTCAGTGTGACTTCAACTTGCCAGAACGCTTAGATGCGTCTTATGTGACTGAAGACAATGATCGTGATCAGCCTGTGATGTTGCATCGTGCAATTCTTGGCAGTTTTGAGCGTTTTATTGGTATACTAATTGAACACTACGCTGGTTTCATGCCACCTTGGTTGTCGCCGTTACAAGCATGTGTCATGAATATTACGGACTCTCAAGCTGAAGCTTGTGAGAAAGTCGTAGCAAAACTCAAAGAAAATGGCCTTCGTGCTATTTCTGACTTGAGAAATGAAAAAATCGGATTTAAGATTCGTGAGCGTACTCTAGAGCGTATTCCTTACCTATTAGTTCTTGGTGATCGAGAAGTTGAAGAAGGTACAGTGAATGTGCGTACCCGCTCAGGAAAAAATTTAGGTACTATGTCAGTAGATGCATTCATTGACTTAGTGAAGTCTGCCGTCGCCGAACGTGGCCGGTATATTGTGGAGTAAGAAAGATTAAACAGCCTGACCGTAACCAACAACAAGGTGCAAAAAGCAACCGTCCAGCAATTAACGACGAGATCCGTGCAAAAGAAGTACGCCTCGTTGGTGCTGACGGTGAGCAAAAAGGAATTGTTTCATTAAATGAAGCACTGCGCGCTGCTGAAGAGGCAGATCTTGACCTAGTTGAGATCGTTGCAAACGCCGAGCCGCCTGTTTGTAAAATTATGGATTACAACAAGCACTTGTTTGACCTTAAGCAGAAGCAAAAAGATGCGAAGAAAAAACAGCATCAAGTGCAAGTGAAGGAAATCAAACTGCGCCCTGCAACTGATGTTGGTGATTATCAAGTTAAGCTTCGTGCTATTTTGAAATTCCTTGAAGAAGGAAACAAAGTGAAAATCACTTTACGTTTCCGTGGTCGTGAAATGGCTCACCAACAACTTGGCTTAGCTCAATTACAAAAAATTGAAGCTGATGTTGCTGAGTTTGGGGTTGTGGAACAAGCACCTAAAATGGAAGGCCGTCAAATGGGTATGTTACTTGGACCTAAAAAGAAAAAGTAATACTCAAAAAAAGCACTGCAAAAGCAGTGCTTTTTTATATCCTTATCATAATGAAAAAGATGATTTAATTTTCTCTGTTCAGTTTTATTTAAGACAATTGCTATATCTTTTAAAAGAAATTCAATTCTTGAATTTTATGTATTTTTTAGTGTTGGAAATCTCATCGCCTCTCTTAAAACATGCTATAACGCAAGACGCAGTCATGATAACGATGAATAGGAAAATAGAATGATTGATCTATATTATTGGGGAACTCCCAATGGACATAAAATCACAATTGCCTTAGAAGAAATGGGACTGGACTACACTCTTTACCCAATCAATATTTTAGAAAATGATCAATTTCAACCAGACTTTCTGAGAATTTCTCCAAATAATAAAATTCCGGCAATTGTTGACCAAGATGGACCTCGTGGTGAGCCAATTTCAATATTTGAATCAGGCGCGATCTTGCAATATCTAGGTCGAAAAACTGGATTATTTTATCCAACTGATGAGCAAGAGCGAGTTGAAGTTGAACAATGGCTCATGTGGCAAATGGGTGGGCTAGGGCCTATGCTAGGGCAGAACCATCATTTTAACCGTTTTGCACCAGAAAAAATTCCATACGCTATAGACCGCTATGTAAATGAGACTAAGCGCTTATATGGTGTGCTGAATAAGCAGCTCATTGGCCAGAAGTTTGTTGCAGGTGAATACTCGATTGCTGATATGGCAATTTTACCTTGGATTTTGCGCTATGAATGGCAAGGTATTCAGTTAGAGGATTATCCTTATGTACAAGAATATATTGTTCGCTTGACGGCACGTCCTGCGGTACAAAAAGCACTATCAATTAAAGTCATCTAACTTTTATTGGTCGCGTAATGAATAAAGTGAAAGGTGATTTGGTCTAATTTAATATGCTAAGTTACTTTTTACTTTTTTTGAGCGCGTTTGGGGCGGCTACATTATTACCGTTACAATCAGAAGCTGTACTCGCCACCTTATTATTAAAAAAAGAATATTCTGCTTTTCTTCTAATTTCTTTCGCCACTTTCGGAAACGTACTGGGCTCGTGTGTGAACTGGTGGCTTGGTTTAAAAATAGAGCACTTTAAACACAAAAAGTGGTTTCCTATTTCTGAAAAGCGTTTAGAGCAAGCTCAAAGCTTTTATCATAAGTATGGGTTTTATTCGCTGTTGCTAAGTTGGACACCTGTGATTGGTGACCCAATTACTTTAGTTGCAGGTTTATTCAAAGAAAATTTTTGGCGCTTTTTAATTATCGTTTTGATTGCTAAAGCAGGGCGTTATATTTTTATTTATTGGGTAATTACAGGTTTTATTTAAAATAAAAGCATCCGAAGATGCTTTTAATAAAATGGTCTAACTAGTCTTCTGAGCTTTTGGTAATATCGACTTTAAATAGATCATTGGTTTTTAGCCAACAGAAGGTGACCACTGCAAGTGTCATACAACCCCCAAAAATAGTGGCTGCAATTGTTCCTAAATATTTGGCTGCTAAACCTGACTCAAATGCACCAAGCTCATTACTTGATGAAACGAACATTCCGTTTACAGCAGCAACGCGACCACGCATATTTTCTGGTGGAAAAATTTGCAAAATGGTTTGTCTAACCACAACTGAAATACTGTCACAAGCGCCTGTCATAGCCAACGCAAATAGTGATAACCACATGTTATTTGAGAACGCGAAAAGAATCGTGAAAACACCAAATCCTGCAACAGCAAGTAGCATGTTACGCCATGCATGTTGAGTTGGTGGAAAGCGAGTCAAAGCAATCATAGTGACGAGCGCTCCAATAGATGGCGCCGCACGTAAATATCCCAGTCCTTCTGGACCGACTTTTAAGATATCTTCTGCAAAAATTGGTAATAATGCGATGACTCCACCAAATAAAACAGAAGCTAAATCAAGAGAAATTGCCCAAAGAACAATTTTAGTTTTCCAGATAAAACGGAAACCATCTCCTAAACTTTCTAAAACATTAGCAGTTTCAATTTTAGGAAAAGTACGCTTATGCAATAGGTTAATTAAGATGAAACAAATACCAAGTAAAACCGCAACACTAAATAGACTTGTTTCTCGGCCTAAATAGGCAAGCATGAAACCACCAAGCATTGGCCCGATAATTACACCACTTTGCCAACCGATTGTCGTCCATGTTGCACCATTTGCATACAGTTCACGAGGAATCAAAAATGGTTTTAAAGACGTTGCAGAGGGATTATAAAACCCACGTATAGTACCTAAGCCAAAAATAACAGCATAAATACCCCAAGAAAGGAAATTTACACTGATATGACCTAACCCATGCAGATGGAACAGCGACCACAGCACTAAAGGAAGAGGAACCGAGAAAAACAAACAGATTTTCATAATAATCTGTTTATTAAATCTATCTGCAAAATAGCCACCCCAAAGCGATAGGGCAATAAATGGAATGGCTTCTGCTAATCCAATTAAGCCTAAAGTTAGAGGATCTTTGGTAATTTGATAAAGTGAATAAGCAACAATAATTTCTTGAATCAAAATTGCTAACGTTAAGCAAAATTGATTAATCGTAACAATTGAGAAATCTCTGTAGCGTAAGGCTGCAAATGCATCATGTTTCTGCATTAGAAATATCGTATGTTGATAATTTGATCGTATTATAAATGGAAAAAAGCACAGGCGCTTTATTTATTATTGATATGGCTGCCACAGTTAAAATCGAAAAACCTTTCTTTGCACTCATAAAAACAGTAACTAATAGTTTTAATTTTAGTCAGCATGCTATAAAATACGCGCTTCCTTACCTGCAGGTCGATTTTGCAATGGTGCAATCGCGCCGAACAGGTGCCTAAAAGAGGTTACTATGGCTAAGTTAAAAACTCGCCGTGGTGCAGCTAAACGCTTCAAAGCGACTGCAAACGGTTTTAAGCGTAAACAAGCGTTCAAGCGCCACATCTTGACCAAAAAATCTGCTAAACGTATCCGTCAATTACGCGGCTGTGTAATGGTTCATGTTTCTGACATGAATTCAGTTCGTCGTATGTGCCCATACATCTAAGGAGATTATAAATGGCTCGTGTAAAACGTGGTGTAGTGGCTCATCGTCGTCACAAAAAAATTCTTGCTCGCGCTAAAGGTTACTACGGTGCTCGTTCACGCGTTTACCGCGTAGCGTTCCAAGCGGTAATCAAAGCTGGTCAATACGCTTACCGTGACCGCCGTCAAAAGAAACGTCAATTCCGTGCTCTATGGATTGCGCGTATCAATGCTGGTGCTCGTCAAAACGGTTTGTCTTACAGCCGTATGATCGATGGCTTGAAAAAAGCTCAAGTGATCATCGACCGTCGCGTATTAGCTGACATCGCTATGCATGATGCAGTAGCATTTGCTGCTTTAGCTGAAAAAGCTAAAGGTGCATTAGCTGCATAAGCTTAGAGATTCAAAGAAAGACCGCTTTTTAGCGGTCTTTTTTATTATCAGGAATATTATATTTTTCAGATAGTGTCGTAGACAGCTCTTGTACTCTAGAATTAGCTTGTGTGCATTGTTGTTTTAAGTCCATATTTATGGCATTTAAAGCGGTATTTGTTAATTCGTTCTGAAAATATTGCATACATATTTGATTGCGTTCTAAATAAAGTTTCTTTAAAGATAGGCCTTGTTCTGTTTTAATGTCTAACTGCGCTAGATTTATATTATCTTCTTTTAATAAACTAATTCTCATTTCATTAAGTTCTTGTTTAAGTTTTTTTGTTTTATCCAATTGCTTTTGTAATAATTCAAAATTTTCTTTTATTAATTGTGTTTTATTATTAAGCGGTGAAAATATAAAATCGTTAATCCTGGAGTTATTTTCAGACCATTGTTGAGCTAAGGCTGAATACTTGGGATGCTCTTGATTTTCAATGGACTGTAATTGTTTTAATTCTTGTTGAATCTGACTGAGTGTAAATTCTATTACAGGGAAATTAACGGAACTTTTTTCTTGGTTTGAAATATCTTGTTGTGCATATGTGGCCATGGAATATAATGCAATAAATATTAGTAGTAATCTTTTATATATCATTTTCATATATTCCAATGGTTAAAGTCCAAAATAATAAGCCAAAGCACAAATAATAATGGTTAAAATAATGACCTTAATCACGCCTGAACCAGTGCCTTTATGGTGCTGAGACTTGAGATGCTGTGGATTTTCATTTGATTGCTCAAATGGAGATGCTTTAACTACAGGCACCATCTGAGCTGTCTGATAATGGTTGGCAACTTTCACAATAAGCTTGGCAAACAAATCATCAGTTTTTTGTGTAAAGTTTCTTAAATTAATGAGTTGCTCTTGGTCTAGTTCTTCTCCCAAAGGATCATTTGCAAGGCGTTTCTTCTGTTCTAAATAATCAGCTAATGCTTGAGTACGAGATAAAAGTTGATGGGCATAATCTGCGGGATAATTCTCTGGAATTAATGCAAGTTTTGGCTCTAAGCTTTTAATATTTGTACCATCAAAAAGAGCATTTTGAAGTTCTGGTTCCTCAAAGCCTGCTGCATATTTACTACGAAATAATTCACTATCCATAAAGTCAGCTATTTCTTGCCATGGCGGATTTTTTAAATCAGCTTCAATTTTTTTTGATAATTTTTCATTGAGTTCAAAACGCCAGAAAGTTTCTAAACGAAGCTCACAGGTTTGTGAGGCAGGGGCTTCAAACTCATTATCATTGTTATACCATTCGGCAAGCTCATGGCCAAAAATCCAAGCAAACTTCTTATCATTCTGATGGCTCACGATAAAATGAGTATAAGGTAAGAGCTCGATATTACCGTTTGGATTTTGCTCTTCATTGAGAAGGCTTGATAAATGTAAGCTGAGTTTTGAGGTGCCTTGTTTTTTTAATGCTTCTAGCCAGACTTGAAAGTGTTGGGCCAACAAATGTTGAGAAGTTAAGTCACGAAACTGAAAACTATGATGGTCGAAAATATGATGTTGTCGCCATTGGTTAAAGCTTAAATTCTGACGGAGGTATTCATTACCATATGTCACAAGCGTAAGTTGTTGTTTCCAAATCTGATTAAGCGCCATAATAGTTGATCTCATTGACGATACTACTATCTTATACGTTTTATCTTTTTGTTGCCTAATACATTTTTCATGATGGATAAACTTCATCAATTCGATGAAAAACTGTTAGAATGCAGTGTTTTATTATATTTTTTAAATTTGTTGCTTTGAGAGTTAATATGTCACTGGAAGCCCTGACCACAGAAGCGCTTGCTGCCATTGCAGCAGCTCAAGACCTTGTTGCACTTGATCAGGTGCGTGTGCAATTTACAGGGAAAAAAAGCCAGCTTGCAGAACAATCGAAAGCATTAGGGAAAATGGACCCTGAAGAACGCAAAGTACAAGGTGCTGCGATTCATGCTGTTCGAGAAACAATTAATACTGCATTAACAGAGCGTCAAGCGGCACTACAACAGGCAGCACTTGCACAAAAGCTAGCAAGTGAAACGATTGATATTACATTGCCGGGCCGTGGTCAACGGATTGGTACAGTTCATCCTGTTACTCAAGTACAAGAACGAATTTGTCAGTTCTTCACTAAAGCTGGTTTTACAGTTGCAACCGGTCCAGAAGTTGAAGATGACTATCACAATTTCGAAGCATTAAATATTCCTGGTCACCATCCAGCACGTGCTATGCACGATACTTTTTACTTTGATGCCACTCACTTATTACGTACGCATACCTCTGGGGTACAGATCCGTACAATGGAGACGAGTGAACCGCCAATTCGTATCGTGTGCCCTGGCCGTGTTTACCGTTGTGATTCGGATCAAACGCATTCGCCAATGTTCCATCAGATCGAAGGCTTATACGTTGCTGAGAACACCAGCTTTGCTGAATTAAAAGGTTTATTGATTAACCTACTGAATGAATTTTTTGAGAAAGATTTAAAAGTACGTTTCCGTCCTTCATATTTCCCATTTACAGAGCCTAGTGCAGAAGTAGATATCATGGATGAGCGTGGACGTTGGTTAGAAGTATTAGGCTGTGGCATGGTACATCCAAATGTATTACGTGCTGCGGGTATTGATCCTGATAAATACAAAGGCTTTGCTTTTGGTTTAGGGGTAGAGCGTTTTGCAATGTTGCGTTATGGCATTAATGATTTGCGTATGTTCTATCAAAATGATGTGCGTTTCTTACGCCAATTTGCCTAACAATTTTTCAGGATTAAAAAAGGTTTATAAAGATGAAGATTAGCGAAAATTGGCTACGCACATGGGTTAACCCAGCAATTGATAGTGAGACATTGTCTGATCAGTTAACTATGCTTGGTCTTGAAGTTGACGAACTTGCACCTGTTGCCAAGCCATTTACTGGCGTCGTGGTCGGCGAAGTTTTAACAGTTGAGCAGCATCCAGATGCAGATCGTTTGCGTGTAACGACAGTTAATATTGGTTCGGGCGAGCCTTTACAAATTGTTTGTGGGGCACCGAATGTTCGTGCTGGCATGAAAGCTCCAGTTGCAACGATTGGTGCTGTATTACCGGGTGATTTCAAAATCAAAAAAGGTAAACTTCGTGGAGTTGAGTCACAAGGCATGCTTTGTGGTGCTTCTGAAATTGATCTTGAAGATAAAATCGATGGTTTGCTTGAGTTACCTACCGATGCTCCAGTAGGGGTAAACATCCGTGAATACTTAAAACTCGATGATAATGTCATCGATATCAGTATTACACCAAACCGTGGTGACTGTTTCAGTATCCGTGGTATCGCTCGTGAGATTGCAGTAATTAACCAACTGCAAATGAATGAAGCTGATATTAAGTCAGTTGATGCGACAATTGCTGATGAGAAGAAAGTAGTGATCAGCACTGAAGGTGCTCCACGCTACTTAGGACGTGTAATTAAAAACGTTAATGTAAAAGCTGCTACACCTGAGTGGATGGAACAGGCTTTAGCTCGTTCAGGAATTCGCACGCACAGTATTTTGGTTGATGTGACGAACTATGTCCTTATGGAACTGGGGCAGCCAATGCATGCTTTCGATTTAGCTAAAATCGAAGGGACTGTACATGTGCGTCAAGCTCAGCCACAAGAAAAATTACAGCTCCTTAATGATCAAGAAGTTGAATTGCAAGAAGATATTATGGTGATTGCTGATGACCAGAAAGCTTTAGCAATCGCAGGTATCATGGGTGGTTTAGCATCAAGCGTAACTGATGACACAACTGACATTTTCCTAGAAAGTGCATTCTTCGCGCCACTTGCTATTGCTGGACGTGCTCGTCGTTTTGGCTTGCATACTGATTCTTCGCAGCGTTATGAACGTGGTGTAGATTTTGAGTTGCCGTTAATTGCCATGAACCGTGCTTCGCAGCTTATTCAAGAGTTAGCAGGTGGTGAGTTTGGTCCAATTACTGTAGCTGAAAAAACTGAAATTTTACCAAAACGTGAAGCAATTGAACTGAAACAAGCTCAGGTAGACCAATTGTTGGGATATCAATTGACGGCTGATTTCATTGCAGATGCTTTAAATCGACTAGGATGTGAAGTAACTGTTAAAGCTGAAGGTGAGTGGAGCGTAGTGCCTCCATCACATCGCTATGATATGGCTATTTATCAAGACTTAATTGAAGAAGTGGCACGTATTGATGGTTATGACAATATCCAAATTAGCTTACCAAGCATGGATGTTCAATTAGCTAAATATCAAGACCGATTTGAAATTGCAGAGTTGCGTCAAACTATCGTGACTTTAGGCTATCAAGAAGCAATTAGTTTTAGCTTTGCTGATGCAAAACTTGAAAAGCAATTGAACCCGCAAGTAAATCCGTTAATGCTAGCAAATCCAATTTCAAGTGATTTGGCTGCGATGCGTAGTACTTTGCTTTCAAGTTTAATTCCTTGCGTACAATATAATCTTAACCGTCAGCAAAGCCGTGTTCGTTTCTTTGAATTAGGACTGCGTTTTGATTATCAAGATGCTAAGAGTATTGAAGATCTAAAACAGATTCCAACTTTAGCTCTAGTGGCAGTTGGCTCCCAACAACCAGAATCTTGGCATGTGAAGCCTCAACCAATGGATTTCTTTGACTTCAAAGGAGAGATAGAAGAGATTATGGCTGCTGGTCGTGTCAAAGTTGAATATGTACGTTCTGAGCGTGCATGGTTGCATCCGGGGCAGTCTGCTGAAATTTTAGTTGATGGACAATCAATTGGTTATTTAGGACGTTTGCATCCATCTCTAGAAAATGAGCTTGATTTAACAACAACGTGGGTTGCTGAACTCGATCAAACAGCCGTTTTGCAATCTTATGTATCTAATTTTACAGAATTATCACGTTTTCCTTCGATCAGACGTGATATTGCGCTTTTAATCTCTGATAATATAAATGTTAGAGATATTCAGCAGTTAATCGAAAAAACTGGTGGAGAGCTTTTAGACTCTACATGGTTATTCGATGTGTATACGGGGCAGGGTGTCGAAGAAGGTAAGCGCTCATTGGCGTTTGCATTATTATGGCAACATCCTTCACGTACGCTTGAAGATGCTGAAATTAAATCTGGTATGGACAATATAATCCAAGTGTTGGAAAACACTTATCAAGCGACATTGAGGGCCTCATGACAGCATTAACTAAAGCAGACATGGCTGATCATTTAAGTGAGTTAACCAGCTTAAATCGCCGTGAAGCAAAACAAATGGTCGAGTTGTTCTTTGACGAGATTAGCCAAGCACTTATTGCAGGGGAGCAGGTTAAGCTTTCTGGTTTTGGTAATTTCGAGTTAAGAGATAAACGCGAACGTCCAGGACGTAACCCTAAGACAGGTGAAGAAATTCCAATTTCAGCACGTAGGGTAGTGACCTTCAGAGCGGGTCAGAAGTTTAGACAACGCGTTGGAAATGAGCAGATCGATTGATCTGCTTTTTTTATATTTTAAATAGCTTTATATAGTTTATTGGGCAGCAATATAGGACCGCTTAATCTTAGAAAATCAAAATTTAGATATAAAAAAAGAGGACAAAATGTCCTCTTTTTTATCTAATCTAGAATATAGATTAGTGTGCAGCAGAAGCAGCAGCAACGTCAGAAGCAGCAGCAGCAACGTCAGAAGCAGCGGCAGCAGTTTCAGAAGCAGCAGCGTCAACAGCTACAGCAGCTTCAGAAGCAGCTTCAGTAGCTTCAGAAGCAGCAGCTACAGCTTCAGAAGCAGCAGCAGGAGCTTCTTCTTTCTTAGAACAACCAACGAAAGCTAAAGTAGCAGCAACAGCAGCAGCAACAGCGAATTTTTTGAATAACATGGCATCACTCTCACAAAAAAGATTTGAGATTAAAAAAACCTAAGTTGGACTGTTTTGCTTTTATTATTCCTAAAACGTAGCTAGGTAACAACGCATGGAGCAGTCTAACTGGTCTGCCGCTATGCTATCACTGCAAATGCTGAAATACTACTGTCGTCTGTCAAAAAAACGTATGAAAAAGAGAAAAACAGACTGTTTTTTAACAGAAAAAAACAATTAATCAGCTCGTGTATATTGGAAAAGGTAGAGGTAAGCTACTAAAAAAACTAAGCTTTTTTATGCAAAAATATTTATTATCAAAAGCTTATAAATAATTTTACATAAAAATAAGCAAAATGTATTTTTGTGTAAAGCTTGTCAACCAAATAAAAAGCCACTCAAAAGAGTGGCTTTTTTTGAAGGCTTAATTACTTAAGTTGAAGCTTTACGTTTCATTTGATCAAAGAAATCATCATTTGTTTTGGTTTCTTTCATGCGGTCAAGTAAGAATTCCATTGCTGCCAACTCATCCATAGGGTGAAGTAGCTTACGGAGGATCCATACTTTGCGTAATTTATCTTCATCCATTAAACGCTCTTCACGACGTGTGCCAGATTTTTTGATATTCATAGCAGGGAAGACACGTTTTTCAGCAATACGGCGATCAAGAGTGATCTCTTGGTTACCTGTACCTTTGAATTCTTCATAAATTACATCATCCATTTTACTGCCTGTTTCAATCAAAGCAGTAGAGATGATCGTAAGTGAGCCACCTTCTTCGATATTACGTGCTGCACCGAAGAAACGCTTAGGGCGCTCTAATGCATGAGCGTCTACACCACCAGTTAATACTTTGCCTGATGACGGAATAACAGTGTTGTAAGCACGTGCAAGGCGGGTAATAGAGTCAAGAAGAATCACAACATCTTTTTTGTGCTCAACAAGACGTTTAGCTTTTTCAATTACCATTTCTGCAACTTGTACATGGCGAGCTGGTGCTTCATCAAATGTTGACGCAATAACTTCACCGCGAACAGTACGCTCCATTTCGGTTACTTCTTCTGGACGTTCGTCAATTAATAGAACAATCAAGAATACTTCTGGATTGTTTCTAACAATCGATTGAGCAATATTTTGAAGTAACATTGTTTTACCCGCTTTCGGCGGTGCAACAATAATAGAACGTTGGCCTTTACCAATTGGCGCAACTAAATCAACGACACGAGCAGTTAAGTCTTCTGTCGTACCATTACCTAATTCCATAACCAATTGTTCGGTCGGGAAAAGGGGAGTTAAGTTTTCAAATAAAATTTTATTTCGAGAATTTTCTGGCGTGTCATAGTTAATCTGGTTAACTTTGAGCAACGCAAAATAACGCTCACCTTCTTTTGGAGGGCGAATAGTACCTGTGATGGTATCACCTGTACGCAAGTTAAAGCGTCGGATCTGTGAAGGACTCACATAAATATCATCCGGACCTGCTAAATACGAACCTGCGGCAGAACGCAAAAAACCAAAACCATCAGAGAGAATTTCGAGAACGCCGTCACCAAAAATTTCTTCGCCATTCATCGCATGGCGTTTCAAAATGGCAAAAATAATATCTTGCTTTCTGTTACGAGCCATACCTTCCAGGCCCATAAATTCAGCAATTTTAATTAGTTCGCCGATTGGTTTTTTCTTGAGTTCAGTTAAATTCATAAGGGTCAGAATTAGGAAAGAGTAGAGTGTGGTTTAAAAAGGAGAAAAATCGCTCGCATACAAAAAAGATTATCGCAATTGTATTTACACAATAACAATTCAGAAGTCTGATTAATTGTTTCGAAGAGAAATGTGAAAAAACAATTTCTGTTGCCGAGTGGCGATCTTTATGTTTGTGTCTTGTAAGAAGCCGGACGAAGATGATTCCCTTCAGTGCCTCTTGAGCATGCAATATAAGCCAGCCTAGCAAATTTGTCAATTTATAGGCGAAAAAAATACGCTATAAAAAAGTATAGCGTATTTCTTTTTTAGCATTTTGACTTAAACGTTTTCATCAATAAAGCTAACAAGTTTAGAGCGAGGTACAGCACCAATTTGTTGAGCTACAACTTCACCATTTTTGAAAAGTAGTAAAGCAGGAATGTTACGGATGTTGTATTTCACTGCTGTATCTTCGCAAGAAGTCACATCAACTTTAACAATTTTTACTTTACCAGCATATTCACTTGATAGGTCTTCAAGAACAGGTGCGATCGCTTTACAAGGTGCACACCATCCTGCCCAGAAGTCAACAAGTACAGGGGTTTCAGCATCTAAAACATCTGCTTGGAAGTTAGCATCAGTTGTATTTACAATAGTCGCAGACATGGTACGGCTCCAATTTTTAAAAAAAAGTGCTATTACAGGAGAAATTATCTCTATCAGTATTACATAGCTACTTAGTTCAATGTAAGGGTTTGATGCTATTATTCAAGGCTTAACTAAATTTGTCTAATGGATGCTCACGATATTCATCATCGACTTGTACAATCGACTTATAAATAGAAAAATTTAAATGACAGCTAATTGTTGATGAAAATGGCTTTTCAATTGCATTCTTGTGAATTACTCTAAGCGTGAATTGTTATGGGTTTAGTTCAATAATGTCTGATTTTCTGATTGATGAAGAATTACTTGCTGCCATAGATATGGGGTCGAACAGTTTTCACCTTGCAATTGCACGGGTAGATCATGGTGAAGTTAAAAAAGTTGCTTCGATGTCAGAAAAAGTACAGCTTGCAGCTGGTTTAGATGAGAATAAAAACCTAACAGAAGCCGCTCAGCAACGAGGCTTAGCCTGCTTGGCTCGTTTTGTTGGAAGATTAAGCTCTGTTCAACCAAATCGTTTAAGAATTGTGGCGACCAATGCCTTGCGTCAGGCAAAAAATGGTCATGAATTTATCCAAAAAGCAGCAGAAATTTTGCCTAAACCTATTGAAATTATTGCTGGGCGAGAAGAAGCGCGTCTGATTTATCTTGGCGTATCGCATACCATGGCAAATGGTGGTCGACGTTTAGTTGTAGATATTGGTGGTGGTTCTACTGAGTTCATTATTGGTGAAGAGTTTGAGCCTATTTATACAGAGTCATTGCAAATGGGATGTGTGGCTTATACAAAAGCCTACTTTGCCGATGGCGAAATCACACAAAAAGCCTTTGATAAAGCAGTAGTTGCTGCCCGTAAAGAACTTTCAGCTATTGCAACAACGTATAAAATGGAAGGTTGGGATACTGTCGTTGGTTCTAGTGGAACGATTAAAGCTTGCCGCCAAATTATGGTGAATATGGGCTTGAGTGATGAGCAAGAAAACGTCACTCGAGAAGGGTTATACAAACTCAAAGATAAATTACTTAAGTTTAAAAATATTTCTGAAATTGATTTTGAAGGGTTAAGAGAAGACCGACGAGCAGTTTTGCCAGCCGGATTGGCAATTTTGTACGCAGTTTTTGAGGTTTTAGAAATTGATCGTTTGGCATATTCTGATGGTGCATTACGTGAAGGAGTCATGTATGACCTATTAGGTCGTTTTAAACATGAAGATATCCGTGATCGTAGTGTACAAGCTTTAATGGGACGTTATAACGCTGATCCAAAACAAGCAGAAAGAGTCGTAAATACAGCACAACAATTATTTGATGGTGTTGCAGAACCTCTCAATTTAACGAGTGAAGACAGTGACTTACTGCGCCGAGCTGCCTATTTGCACGAAATTGGTTTGGCGATTAGTCATGGTGGGTATCACCGTCATGGTGCTTATTTATTGCAGCATTCTGATATTCCGGGCTTCTCACAAATTGACCAAAATCACCTTTCACATTTGGTCGCTCACCACCGTCGTAAATTGCGAAATGATGTAAAAAATGAAATTTTGAAGGCTGGTGGTCATAAATTACTTTATCTATGTTTATTACTTCGCCTAGCAGTTTTACTCAACCATAGTCGAAGTGATCAGATGCTTCCTGCCATTGAACTGACCATCATAAATGATCAACAATGGCAACTTAGTGTTTCTGGTGATGCCAAACAATGGCCATTGTTAGTTGCCGACTTGCATGATGAGCAAGAGCAGTTTAAGCATTGGGACATTGAATTGAATATTCAGTCGGAAAAATTTATCGATTAAAGGGATAATATTCGACCTATGAAAAAAGCTACTCAGTCCAAAGCGTGGACAACGGTTCAAATTGCACGTCATCCTGATCGTCCGCAGTTTCTAGATTATGTCGGTGAAATCTTTACAGAGTTTGATGCCTTGCATGGTGATCGTTTGTTTGGTGACGATGGTGCGATGGTAGGTGGTCTTGCTCGTTTTGATGGTCAACCTGTGATGGTTATTGGCCAACACCGTGGTCGTAGTACCCGTGAAAAATTAAAGCACAACTTCGGTATGGCTAACCCAGAAGGTTACCGTAAATCTCAACGCCTATTAGATATGGCAGAGCGCTTTAATCTTCCGGTCTTCACATTTATTGATACTATGGGTGCTTATCCAGGTGTTGGTGCTGAAGAGCGTGGACAAGCTGAAGCAATTGCAACTAGCCTTGCTCAACTTTCAAGTTTGAAAGTTCCTGTTGTCGCAACAGTACTTGGTGAAGGCGGTTCTGGTGGTGCTTTAGGTATTGGTGTTGCTGACCGAGTAATTATGTTGTCGCATAGTATTTATTCTGTGATTTCACCAGAAGGCTGTGCATCTATTTTATGGAAAACTGCTGAAAAAGCGGCTCAAGCAAGTGAAGCTTTAGGTTTGACAGCAGATAAATTACAATCTCTAGGTATTGTTGAATATGTAGTAGATGAAGGCGAAGGGGCTCATTTAGACCCTGAGCAAGTCATGCAAAACCTAAAAGTAGTTTTGAAGCAAGCTTTGGATGAGTTGCTACCAATGGATGCAAATGAACGATGCGAAGCACGTTATCAACGTTTAATGAAGTTTGGCAGCGAAAATTTAGGCATTGCGTCTTAAAACAGGCTCAAGAGTTTTCAGAAAATAGTACTTTTCTTATTGGATGTAGTGGTGGCATGGATTCAATGCTGCTACTACATTTGATGTCTCAAATTTTCCCTCATAAGATCCGAATAATTTACATAGATCATCAACTGCAATCAAAAAGTGCAGAGTGGGGCGAACTCGTTGCTAAACAAGCGACTCGTTTAAATATTCCTTATACCATTCAAAAAGTTCAAGTTACTGACGGTAATTTGGAAGCTCAAGCACGTCAGGCACGTTATTACGCTTATCTACAACATTTACAAGCCAACGAAATTTTAGTGCTTGCTCATCACCAGCAAGATCAGGCTGAAACAGTAATATTGCGTTTATTATCGGGTGCGGGTGTTGATGGGCTTGCTGCTATGCAGTGTATTGATCATCGTGTTGATATGACAATTTGGCGCCCTTTTTTGGATTTAACCCGTGAGCAGATTGCCGAGTGGACTACTCAACTTGAGATTGAGTATGTAGATGATCCTACAAATTACGATATCCATTATGATCGGGCGTGGTCGCGTGAAGAACTTTGGCCCTTCTTACAAAACCGATTTCCAAAAATGCAGCAAGCACTTAGCCGTACTAGCTATTTGATGCAAGATGCTTCTGAAATTTTAGAAGAAGTTTTAAAAGCTGATTTGCAAAATTGTGGTACGGACGAATGTTTGGATTTAACTTGGCTATTAAAACTATCTTCTGCTCGACAGCGCCAATTGCTTTCAGTTTGGATGAAAGGTGATGGACAATATCGGCCTGCATTTGAAATGGTTGAGCGGTTAAAAAATGAAGTAATTGCTTCTAAGTCTGATGCACAAGCGGCATTACATTGGAACCAGTTTTATTATGTCCGTTATCAACATTATCTTTATCGGTTGAGTAGACAAGTTTTTCTTGCTGAAAAATTAAACCCAGTTGAAACCGAGACGGAGCATCATTTTCAACTAGGGGAAATAGTGGATTGCGCTTCAGGATATTTTCAAATAACTCAAAAAAATATGGGGTTGTCTGCATCTTTATTAAATAAAAAATTAAAAATAATTCGACGCCAAGGTGGTGAAAAGGTCCATTTATATGGTCGTGTTGGGCAATGGCCATTAAAAAAAGCAATTCAAGAAGCACATATTTTGCCTTGGCTTCGTCATACAATTCAAATATTAGTCATAGATAATGTTATGCTTGGGGTTTTTACACCGAAAGGATTTTGGTTGGCTCAGTCTCCGTATTGTGAGCAAGGAGGATGGCAACCAGATTTAATTTCTTATTCTTGTAATCTGGTAAATGGCGAAGATGGTTATGACAAGTGCAGTAAATAGTAATATCTGTTTTATTGGTGGTGGTAATATGGCCCAAGCTTTGATTGGTGGGCTCATTTCAAGAGGTTTACCGCCAACACGTATTACCGTTTCAGATCCTGTTGAGCAAATACGTCAATTATTGCAAGAAAAAGAAGTCCATGTGACACAAGATAATGTAGCTGCAATTAAAAATGCTGATGTCGTTGTACTGGCAGTAAAACCACAAGTTTTGGCGACTGTTTTACGTCCTTTAAAAGGACTGTTATCAGATAAATTGGTTATTTCAATTATTGCTGGTGCTGAAATTCAAACGATATCAAACTTAATTGATAGCAATCGAATTGTTCGAGTTATGCCAAATACGCCAGCTCTAGTTCAGACGGGTGCACATGGTATCTATGCAAATGATGTAGTAGGTACTTCGGATCGTGAATTAACAAGTCAGATTTTAGCAGCCACAGGCTTAACAATTTGGGTAAACTCCGAAGCTCAAATTGATGCGGTAACAGCGGTTTCTGGCTCAGGTCCTGCATATTTCTTCTATCTCATGGAAAGTATGATCCGTGCGGGTAAAAATTTAGGACTTGATGAAAAAGTTGCAACTGCGTTGACTCTTCAAACGGCATTAGGTGCAGCTCAAATGGCAATTACGAGTTCAAACACTCCTTCTGAACTTCGTAAGAATGTGACATCGCCAAATGGCACAACTCAAGCTGCACTTGAAGTTTTTGACCGTGCACAAATCTCCCAAAATATTCAATCTGCATTGGCTGCTGCACAGAAGCGTAGTCAAGAATTGGCTCAAGAATTGAGTGACAGTGCGAAATAGCTTAAATAGGATAAGACAACTATGGGTGCAAATTCTGCGCTAATTTTTGGAATTTTAATTAATGTCGCGATTTTATTGGTCTTTTTCCGTTTTTTAATGCAATTGGCGGCAGTAAGTCCTTATAATCCTGTGGTTTTATCGACCGTAAAGGCGACTAAAATTGTTGATATTTTTGGCCGAATTTTTCCGACGGTCGCAAAAGGCCGATTTAATTTGGCTGCGTTGGTTCTTTTAATTATTTTATATTTGCTGAAAATTTTTGGCGTGATGTATCTTTCTGGTTCTATGCCAAATAGTCCGGTTCACTTAGTGATTCTGACATTTGTGACGATGATTCAGGACCTAATTCGTTTCTGCCGTTATTTAATTTTCGCGACAATTATTTTGAGTTGGGTGGTTATGTTCACTCAATCGCGTTCACCTTATATTGAAGTGATTCAAGATTTAGCTGAACCATTACTCGCACCATTCCGTCGTTTATTGCCTAATATGGGAATGATTGACTTGTCTCCAATTTTGGCGTTTTTGGCGCTTTATATTGCCGAGATCTTAATGAATGAAGTTGCAAAAGTTCTTTTAACGGGACTTTAAGTTAACGCAAAAAAAGGGCTGTTAATACAGCCCTTTTTTTATTTCTACTAATTAATGGGCATCATCCCAGTTTTGCCCTTGCCCAACTTCAACAACTAAAGGCACAGAAATTTTTACTACAGATTCCATGACAGTCGCGATTTGCTTAGAGAGCTCCTCGGCAATGTTTTGATCTGCTTCAAACACTAATTCATCGTGTACTTGAAGAAGTAACTTGGCTTGATCTTTTGGCAAGATTTTATCGACTTCAATCATTGCGAGTTTAATGATATCAGCAGCACTACCTTGTAAAGGCGCATTAATTGCAGCACGTTCGGCAGCCTTACGTACCATTACATTTCGTGCATCAATATCTGGTGTATAAAGACGACGACCTAAAATAGTTTCAACAAAACCTTGCTCTGATGCAACTTGACGTGTGCGTTGCATATATTCATAGATGCCAGGATAGCGTTGGAAATATTGCTTAATATAGTTTTGCGATTCTTGACGTGTAAAGCCTAATTGACGAATCAAACCAAACTCAGACATACCATACAGTAGACCAAAGTTTACTGCCTTAGCTTGACGACGTTGATCATTGGTCACATCTTCAATTGCAATGCCCAATACTTCTGCAGCAGTACGGCGGTGAACATCTTGTCCATGCTGGAATGCATGTACTAAAGCATCATCTTGAGAAAAATGAGCCATTAAACGTAATTCAATTTGCGAGTAATCGGCAGCCAATAATACTCGACCTTCTGGCGCAATGAATGCTTTACGAATTTGGCGCCCAATTTGTCTACGAATTGGAATATTTTGTAAGTTAGGATCTGAAGAGGAGAGGCGACCTGTTGCTGTAAGTGCTTGGTGATAACTTGTATGTACACGATGCGTGTCGTTATGAGATTGCTCAACTAGACGATCAGTATAGGTACTTTTTAGCTTTGCTAAACCGCGATGCTCTAGAATAATTTCCGCTAAAGGATGTTCAATTTTTTCTAAAACACTTTCACTGGTGCTGTATTGTCCAGTTGCAGTTTTTTTACCGCCTTTGATTCCTAATTTATCAAATAGGATTTCACCTACTTGTTTAGGAGATGCAATATTAAAAGTTTCATCTGCAATTTCCATCGCTTGATTTTCAAGCCCTTCCATCGTTTTTGCAAATTCAACGCTTAATTTATCTAAGAAGGCATGATCTAGACGAATACCATCTTCTTCCATACCCGATAAAATACGGGCAACTGGCATTTCGATGTTATATAAAATATTTTCTAGCTCAGGAAATGGCTTAAGTTTGTTTGAAAGCACTTCATACAAACGATAGGTCACATGAGCATCTTCTGCAGCATAGTGAGCAGCAACTTCAATCTCAATTTGATTGAAAGTCTTTTGTTTAGCACCCTTACCAGCAATTTGTTCAAAAGTGGTGGTTAAGTGGCTTAAGTAGACACGAGCTACGTCATCCATGCCGTGACGAGTGGCCGCTGCATTCAATACATAAGATGCAAGCATGCTATCGAAATACCAGCCTTTAAGTTCTATGCCATGATTGGCAAAGATATGGGCATCATATTTAAGGTGATGCCCAATTTTTTTAACTGCTTCATTTTCTAGCACAGGCTTAATTTGAACCAGAATTTGATCACGATCTAATTGCTGCGGCGCATTTTCATAATTATGCGCTAATGGAACATAGTAGGCATCTTTCGCATCAAATGCGATTGAAAAACCAACCATCTCTGCAATACGGTAATCAAGGCTTGTAGTTTCTGTATCAATAGCAAAATGATCGGCATTTTGCATGCGTTGCCAGAGCTGATCCCATGCTTCTTGGGTTAAAACAGTGTGATAATTTGCAGTTCCAAGCTGGTCATCTTGACTAGTTAAGCTTGCTTGATCTTCGGTTTCTATAGATTCAGCAGGTTTAACTTCATTTTGAACAACAGTTTGTGAAGCTTGTTGTTTATAGCTTGAGCTATTTGGATTGTTTGGATGATCAAGCGACTGTAATTGGTTTCTAAACTCAAGCTCAGTATAAAGATTACGTAGAGCCTCTACATTTGGATCAGTAAGCTTTAACTCATGCCAATCGAGTTCTAAAGGAAGATCACAAACAATGCTAGCTAACTGGTGGTCAAGCTTAATATTGTCTAAGTTATCTTTAATATTTTGGCTAAGTTTGCCTTTAAGTTGGTCTGCATTGGCAATAATATTGTCTAAAGTGCCATATTCAGTTAGTAACTTAGCTGCTGTTTTTGCACCTACGCCAGGTACACCCATGATGCCATCAGACGCATCGCCCATAAGGGTTAAGTAATCGATAATTTGATTTGGCCAAACACCAAATTTTTCAAATACCCCGTCGGTATCCATGACGCGATCTTTAAAGCTATCTTCAAGCTTTACATGATCATTGACGAGCTGAGCCATGTCTTTATCTCCGGTTGAGATAAGTACATGATGGCCTTCGAGTACGGCACGTTTAGCGAGCGTACCGATAATATCATCTGCTTCTGCACCCGGAAGACTATATAAAGGAATTCCTTGAGCTTTAATCAATGCATGTAAATATGGAATCTGTTGAGATAACTCTTCCGGCATGGTTGGGCGATCACCTTTATAAATAGGTGAAAGCTTGTGACGAAAAGTTGGCTCAGGCGTATCAAAAATGACAGCCATATGTGTTGGCTGCATACGGCGCATTAATTTTTGAATGGCAGAAATTGCCCCACGTATTGCATTGGTATGTAACCCTGTAGAGGTCGTCAATGGTGGTAATGCATGATATGCACGAAATAAAAAATAGGACCCATCAACCAAGACAAATGGTGGCATTGAACAATTCCTTAATCTGAATTACGGGTATTTTACGTGAAAACGGCTATGAATGCAGGTTTATGATTTTTGCAGTATTTTGTATGTATAAATATACGCTTGTATTGGCTTGAAGTAAGATGACCTGTAATGAAGGTGTCATATTGCTAAGCCCATGTATAAAAAAGACAAACAGGGAATGATCATTGTTTTGATCGCTTTGACTTTGTTTTTAGCCATTTCAATTGGTTTTAAATTTCAGAGTGCCGTTATTGCTTTATCTATTGCACTTACTGTCATTCTAGTTCAATTACTATCAAATCTACATGAGCGTTTAACTCATTTAGAACAGCAGTTTTCTCGGCAGAAAACGCCACTTTATTCTATTCACATGCAAAGAACAGTGATTTATGCAGCCGCCTTGGTTGCATTAGTTGCTTATATAAATCATTGGATGTGGATTGCTGGTGGGGCTTTACTGGTTTTATTGCTATGTTTGATTCAAACCATTAGTGCATTTCATACTCGACTATTATACCTCGAGTCAGCAAAACAAACTGTTCATGTAAATGAGACCATACAAACAGAAGTTATAAATCCTGTAATAGAACAAGTTAGTGCCAGCAATACGGACACGCTAGTCCCAGCAGAAACGGCACCTTTAAATCAAACAGAACAATCAGCCCATGTACAGACTGCATGGTGGCAACCAGCCGTGGATTGGATGATTCATGGTAATCCAATCTTAAGAGTTGCTGTTGCTGTGCTTATGGTTGGGGTAGTGTTGCTATTACGTTTTGCAAGCGAGCATTGGCAACTTAGTTTAGGTGTGAAACTTGGATTTATTGCGATTGCTGGAGGTGTGTTAACGGCATTTGGGTATACATTGCAAAAGAAAAATCAGCTGTTTGCTGTGGCATTGCAAGGTGTTGGGCTGGCTGTTGTATTCCTGACACTTGTGTTCTCACATCATTTTGGTGTAATTGCCAACCTAACTACAGCGAGTATTCTGTTTACGATTTTATTAGCTATTACTGTATTCCTGAGCTTAAAACAACAAGCTATTTATTTGGCAATATTAGCACTGGGTATGGCTTATGCGGCTCCTTTAGTTATTCCTCAATATCGCCCTGATGTAACCTTCCTATTTAGCTACTACTTAGTAATTAACTTAGCAGTTGCTGCGGTTAATTTTATTCAGCCTTGGAAAATCTTAAATCAAATTGCTTTCTTTGCCACAATGTTTATTGGTGGTAGTGCAATCGCATTTTATGCAGAACCCGCAAAATTTAATACATTAGACTGGATTTTGTGGTGCCATATAGCGCTGTTTATTTGGCTTAGTGTTCGTTATAGCCAAAATATATCTCGGACGTCAGCAAGTGAAAAACAAGAAGGCATTCGTTTACCTCCGCTCTTAGATGTTGGTCTTATTTTTAGTGTGCCAGTACTGGGCTTTACCCTTCATGCTTACTTGGTACATGAGTCTACACAAGCCTTGACGATTGGTGCCGCCGTCTTGGCGGGTACCTATGCGCTATTAACTTTTTGGATTAAAAAAACTCATCCTCAGCTTTCGGTCCTTGCGAAAAGCTTTTTCATTCTCGCGGTTGCGTTTTTTGCCTTAATTTTCCCGCTTGCAAAAGGAGCACATTGGACAGCGATTGGTTGGGTTGCCCAAGGTACGGCTTTAATTGTGTGGGGAGTAACTGAGCGCTACCGTTTAAGCCGATATATTGGTGTGGTTTTAGTTTTACTTAGTTCTATTGCGCTGTTTTATCAGGTGTGGGTAAACGAAGAGTTCCCAACGCTAAGCACAAGCATCTATGCAATTGCTCAATTTATTTCTGCCTTTTATTTATTGCAATACAACAGTAAAGAGCAACGCTATTTTAGCGCAAGTATGTTTAGTGGCATTTTCTTGTGTTTAGGGATGTATGCGGGTGCTGTAGCTGGTGTAGAAATAATGGCATGGCATCATCATGCTTTGAGTCCGTATTTGATGTTCGCCGTAGTTCTAATCGCAATATTTAGCGCAGTTGTTCACTATAAACTTCGTGTGCAATGGCAAAGTTTGCAGTTAATTTTAATTAGCCTGTTACTGTTGTTAGTTTTGGGCGAAGCCTTTGCGAGTCAAGTGTTTACGTTGTTTAAATGGGTAGACTCATTACAACAAACTACTTTCTTAGTCGCTACCATTATTCTAAGTGCCTTATTTATTATGGCTCAACCGCAGTCGGATGAGTCTGGGTACTTAAATGTCTGGGTTGGTTTAAGCTGGTTGGCGTTAGCAGTAGTTGGTTTGGCGATCTTTCCAAAAATGCCAGTTGTTGCTCTGGCTTTTATCCCTGTGGTTTATTCGCTTTGGACGTATAAGGCTCATAAAACTACATTGTTGCATCAAATTCCGGTTTGGTGTTTAAGCTTAATTTGGTTGCTAGTTGTGAGCGTTGATCGCCACTCTGCTGAGTACCTTTATTTTGTTCCTTTATTTAACTTAACTGATTTTCTTTCTATTGTAGTATTTGCAGGTCTGCTCTTTATTATTTATCAACATGCTTTTGATCAAGATAAATCACAAGAGTGGACTTTTAAAATTACAACAATTTTAGCTGGGTTATTGGTATTCAGTAGTGTGGTCGTTAGGGGCTTACATCATTACTGGGGGACACCACTATGGAGCTTAGCAATTTGGACGAATGGTGAAGTGCAGTTAAGTTTGACATTGCTTTGGGTCATTTTGGCATTTGTATTAACTACATTCTCAAGCCGTAAAATGATTCGTCAACTCTGGTTTGTAGGTGCTGCTCTTTTAGGTATTGTGGTATTAAAGTTGATTTTACTTGATCTATCACAAAGTGCGACATTAACTCGAGTCATTTCGTTTATTGGGGCAGGTGGAGTAATGTTAATTATTGCTTATCTTGCGCCATTACCCCCGTCATCTACCGTACAGAAGAATCAAGAGCCTAAGCTTTAGGCTCTCGTTTTAATTCTTTTTGATTGCTATATTGATCGATATCGTCTTCAGCAAAACCAGTAGATGGTCGATCAATCAAGCCCATTTTAGGAACAGGAATTTCAATTCGGTTATCTAAGAATCCATTTCGGATTCGTTCTTGCATTTCATCTCGAACTTTTAAAGAGTTCTCTTGTCTACACCACATTGTGAATAAAAGCTCAATTGATGATTCCCTGAATGCGGTAACCGTAACTGCAGGTTTGGGATCATCCAGTACAAGTGGATAATGGGCTGCTACATTCAGTAAAACCTCACGTACTTTAATAATATCTTCGTGAAAGTTGATTGCGAGCGTAATTGGGATACGTCGTATCGGATATTTAGACAAGTTGTGTACAGGCGCACGAATGAGTTGTTCGTTCGGTAAACGAATATAGACATTGTCGAGTGTAAGTAATTTTACCGAAAGTAAATCAATTGAGATGACTTCGCCTTCAATTGTATTACCACGAATGAGAGTAATTTGGATCGTATCACCGACTTCAAATGAACCTTCACCAATCAAAAATAAACCACTAATCAAGTTACTGGCAGATGTTTGCGATGCAAAACCGAGTGCTACAGTTAAAATCCCTGCTGCACCGAGGAATACACTAAGTTTGAACCCAGCTTCTTTCAAACTCGTCATGATGAAGAGTAAAAAAATAAAATAAAAAATACCACGGCGCCATACAAGGCGTTGGTGAGCATTAAAACGTGAGCCAATGGTTCTAATAAACGTATTCGAAATAATACGAGCAAGAACAAAGCCAATGAAACACAGTACAACAGCGACTAAAATTTCACTAATACGTTCGGTATTGATATTGGTAAATATACTTTTGAGGCTATCAGCGATATCTTTTGGAATATTTGAATCAGCCATATAAACCTCTTAAAAGAATGAATCAAACATATTGAATAATGCTCCACCAGGTGAGCGTGGTGGGTGAACATAGGTCACTTCACCAGCAAGAGGTGGCGTACGATTTTCAATACGAATACGTGCCGGACGATCAGAACCCTCATAATAAACTTTAATTTGAGAAGTCCATAAGCGTCCCGTACTTTCACTATAAAATAGCGGTAGGGCCGTCACTGGCACATTCATGCGATCAAAGCGTAATTGATGATTACTTGTGTTGTGAAAGTCGATTGGAGTAACAGCACGGAAAGCGCGTGGTGTTAATAGATTCAAATCAGTACGGCCATCCACGGAAGTGGCATAACAGATTTCTCCTTGCTGCGCATTAGGACCAAACCACGTATCTTTAGGCTGAATCACAGGAATCTCAAACAAAGGTTCATGCTGACTTTCAACTAAGCCTGCAATCCATAATGGTGTGCTGATATATAGAGTCCCACGTTGACCTGCTGGAATGTAAATAGGATCAACAGGTTTAATGACCACAGAACGATCTGCCAGACGTGGCATCAGTAAAAATTCTGGATTGGTCTTTCGAAACATGTAACGTTCTACTTGAACCGTATGCGGAAAGGCAAAATGTGGATCGGCAATTGGGTGCCAATCTTGTTCATTATCATCTTGGAGAGATGGACGATAATATTCGATGCGCCATTCTTTTATGCCACGTGTTAAACGAAAGAGCATTGAACCGAATTGCCATGCTTTGGACTGGTTAATTTCAAAGTGCTGTTCACCCCACCATTTTAAAGAATTCTGGGGGTGAGGCTGATATTCATTATTTTCAAACAAGACGCAAAATTCCTCTACCGAGTTGTTAAACAGACTTCACGCTGTAATCTGCTTAGAGTACACTCAAAATCATCTTACTCATCATTATAAATTGTGATGCAAATATTGAAACAAATACAAGTTCCATATAGTTTTGCCAAGCGTCATGGTGTTTTATTTCGTTATGACGGTGATCAGGTATTTATTATTAGACGCCAAAACACTGAAAAAATTGCATTACAGGAAGCAAGACGCATCTTGGGTAAGCCAGCTCATTATCAATTATGTACTGAACAAGAATTTAATACGCTCTTAAGTACGAGTTATGCAGGTGATACAGGGGAGTCACAACAAGTTGCAGCTGGTTTAGAAGATCATCCGGACTTATTGAGTTTGGCCGATCAGGTTCCCGAAACAGAAGATTTGATGGACCAAGAAGATGACGCACCTATTGTTCGTCTGATCAATGCACTTCTTTCTGAAGCAATTCGAGTAGGGGCTTCTGATATTCATATTGAAGCTTTTGAAAAGAAACTATCTGTACGATTACGTGTAGATGGACAATTACGTGAGATTGTACAACCACGCCGTGAGTTGGCGCCTTTACTTGTTTCGCGTATTAAAGTTATGGCGAAGCTTGATATTGCTGAAAAACGTGTACCACAAGATGGACGTATTTCTTTACGTCTTGCTGGCCGTGAAGTGGATGTGCGTGTTTCAACTTTGCCATCGTCACATGGTGAAAGGGTCGTTATGCGTTTGCTTGATAAACAAGCGGGCCGACTCAACATGACTCACTTGGGTTTAATGGCTAATGACTATGAGCGTTTAACTCAGTTAGTGCATCGTCCTCACGGTATTATTTTGGTCACAGGGCCTACTGGTTCGGGGAAAACGACCACCTTATACGCAGCTTTGTCTGATCTAAATGACAATACTCGTAATATCTTAACTGCTGAAGATCCAATCGAATATCAACTCGAAGGCATTGGCCAAACCCAAGTGAATACCAAAGTAGATATGACATTTGCTCGTGCTTTAAAAGCAATGTTACGTCAAGATCCTGATGTGGTAATGGTGGGGGAGATCCGTGATCTGGAAACTGCTGAAATTGCGGTTCAAGCATCTTTAACAGGCCATTTGGTTTTATCAACACTACATACCAATACAGCTATTGGTGCAGTTACTCGTCTTAAAGATATGGGGATTGAACCCTTCTTGTTATCAAGCTCTTTAATTGGGGTGATTGCTCAACGTTTGGTTCGTACTTTATGTCCACATTGTATGACATGGCGTGAAGCCGATACTTTTGAGAAACAGGTTTTTCAACATATTAATAATGAACCATTATTGCAGTTACCTGAAGCTAAAGGGTGCGATCATTGTTCACATTTAGGTTTTAATGGGCGTACAGCGATTTATGAAATCGTACCAGTTGATGAACCCATGCGCCGTCTGATTCATGGTAATGCAGCGGAATATGAATTAGAAAATCATGCTCGTGAGTATTCCGGTTCTATTCGTGATGATGGTTTGCGCAAAGTACTGGCGGGTAAAACTACACTCGAAGAAGTGCTTCGTGTAACTAATGAGGCAAGTGAAGCATAATATTTAAGATGTAAAAAATGCCCGATTTGATTCGGGCATTTTTTAAATATAAAAACTTATTCAGTCACAATATTAAACGTCACATCAATATTATTGCGAGTTGCATTTGAATATGGGCAAACAATATGAGCTGCTGCAACTAACTTTTCAGCTTCTTCACGATCCATACCCACTAAGTAAACATTTAAAGTCGCTTCGATGCTAAAACCTGTAGGAATTGGACCAATACCTACTTCACCTTCTACATAAGCGTCTTTGCTAATGTTAAATTTATCGCGGTTTGCAACAAATTTTAAAGCACCTAAAAAGCATGCTGAATAACCAGCTGCGAATAGTTGCTCTGGATTTGTTACAGCACCACCAGCGCCACCCATTTCTTTAGGTACACCAAGTTGTACATCTAATACGCCGTCTGATGAAGTCGCACGGCCATCACGACCACCGGTTGCTTTAGCTTTTGCACGATAAACAACTTTTTCTAATGACATCGTTTTTATTCCTAAAATAAATTGAATACAAATATATCGTACACGACTTAATTATTTTGACAAGTATATTTTTTAAAAAAATTGCTGTTTATTTGACTAAGTTTGTACGGAGTTTAGTAAGTTGATCTTTAAGGCCTAGTAGTGTTGTCATATCACATGAACTTGCTTCTAATACGCCTGATGGAATATGGATTGCTTGATCTTTTAATTTTTTTCCTTCATCACTTAGCGTAATAATCACTTGTCTCTCATCTTGAGTTGAACGGGTACGATGAAGTAAATGCGAGGCTTCTAACTTTTTCAAGATAGGAGTGAGGGTAGATGATTCTAAAAAAAGTTTAGCTCCAATTTCTGAAACAGTCACTTCATCCTGCTCCCATAACACCAACATCACTAAATATTGGGGATAGGTAATGCCCAAAGGTGCTAGAAGTTTTCTGTAGAGTTGATTAAGCGCTAAATTCGTTGAATAAATGAGGAAACATAATTGATTCTCAAGCTTTAAGTTTTGACAGTCTTGGTCCATATCTTCCTCAAAGAAACTAGTATTGCTTTTGTAGTATATCGCGTTCTATTCAGTTTCTTAAATGTTCATAAGAATAGGTTATGAATAAAGTAAATTAAGGGATATAAAAAATGGAATAATTACATCAATTATTCCATAAGATAAAAATATTCTAGATGAAAGTGTTTACCACAAATCTGCAATCTTTTTCATTAAACGCGCACGATACTTCGCAGTAGGATTATTTGCATTGCGTTGCTGCTCTTGTTCATAAAAATCTTGCCATGCAGTAATCATTTCAAGCGTAGTTCCTTGTTTTTTAATTACAGAAACATCTGCTGGCTGAATATTTTCTAAACGTTGTCTTGCACCTTCTGCGCCTGTACCCCAGCCAATAATTCTTTGGCCAAAAGCGGGCAAGGGGATATTTTTAGGGGTTGCTGGAAGAATATCTGAATTGAGCTGTGCAGCAGGCGAAACAAAATGGTTTGTTGTACCAAACTCTGCATAACAATGAATATTTGCCCCCAAGCAAAAAATGCTAAATAAGTATTTCCACATGAATAATTAAACTTTTAATAATGAATCAATTTACGGTGAGTCATCAGAGGCATTGAAGAGCGGACGAGTTCTTGTGCTGTTAAATCAAAGGGTACAGTGATTAAACCACTCCCTTCATATCCAATCATACTTAAAATTTGGCCACGACTATCTGTTGCCCCAGAGTGTCCCCAGGTTTGTCGTTTTTCACCATGCCAGCCCTGTTGTGCTGCGCCTAAAACATAACATTGGCTATCCATTGCCCGAGCTTGTAGCAAAAGCTGCCAGTGCATTTGTCCAGTTGTATAAGTAAATGCAGCAGGAGCAGTAAGAATATGAGCGCCTTGTTGTCTCAGAGTTAGAGCAAGCTCTGGAAAACGTAAGTCATAACATACCATTAAGCCAATATTGCCAAAAGGGGTAGATGTGACTACTACGTCTGTTCCAGGTTCAAAAAAACGAGACTCTTGATAACCACCGACCGCATCGCCCACTTGTACATCAAATAAATGGATCTTGTCATAACGTGCTTCTGTACGCTCAGGGCTAATACAAAGACTAACCGTCCGGACTCGACCATCTTGAATGGTAGATCCATCTGGACGAAATGGGCATGGTAAGGTACCGGCCACAATCCAGATTTGATATTGATGTGCTAGTTTCTCAAGCCGTTGTTGAATAGACTCAAATTGCTCAGCTGTTTCGCGTTGTTTTCCAGCAGCAAAACATACAAAGTTTTCGGGGAAAACAATCAGGCTAGCATTTTGTGCCTTACTTTGTTGAATCAAAGACTCAATGACTTGAAAATTATTTTCAATATCATCTTGAGAGTTCATTTGAGCAACAGAAATAAGGGTCATATTCTAATCCGGCTTAATGTTTAAAGTCAGGCATTTTGCTTATCTGATACCTGTTCAAGCGTATCTTGTTCTTTCTGTAACTGCTTCACAAGTGGCTCAAACATATTCTGATTGTTTGCATTGAGTTTCATCAATGTCTTATGTGCATCCAGAACTGTTCTTAGCATTGCATTATGAGTGATCTGTTCATCAGTTAACGTTAATGTGCAAACGTTAGGATCGCCACAGTAATTCAAAATGACAAAAACCTGCCCTAGCCCCATACTGTTGGCTAAGGTTGTGATATCTGGATTGGTAGATAGCATCACAGCTTGAATATGATGAGTTTGTTTAAGCTTTAAACCTAGCTTAGCCAGGATGCCTAACACCGTACTATCAATAAATGTTGTTTGGGTTAAATCAACGATTGCACCAACAACATTCTCTTGCTGTTCAATTCTGTTTAAAAGTTTGTCTAGACTTATACAAGAATGGGCTCGCACTTCACCAATAAGTTTGAAAATATGCGTTCCATTTAAACTTGCATATTCAACATGACCTGTTGACATATAAATGCCATTTTCAGAGAAGGATAGAAAAATTATCACATAGTGCCATCGCAGACTCAAGAGTCCTTAAGTCGTATATTATGTAATTAATTGATTCGTAAATTAATTCATTCGACAAAGACTGAAGATGGCAATGTCATCAGCCACATGATCGGGTGCTTGGAATGATTGATTTTGCAAATGATGAACCAATTGTTGGAACTGATCATTTAACCCACCATCAAAAGGTTCAAGTGCTCCATCTGAGCAAACAATGAAACGTGCTTGGTGATTTAATGTACAAACATGCTCTTCAACTTCGAGTTCATCAGTCAAGCCTAATGGGAAGCTACTTGTTGTTAAAATTTTTGGAGCTTGATTAGGTTCAAAAATGATAGGAGGAGGGTAGTGCCCAGCACTTGACCAGCGAAGCGTATGTGTTTCAAGGTTTAAAATACCCACCACAATCGTAATGTGCTTTTCAATATTCTCTTGAACTAACATGCCATTTAATTTTTTTATTAATTGCCTTGGGGTTTTAGAGCGGCCATGGAAAGCTGCCATCCAAGATGTTAATAAACTACTGGTTACACCATGTCCTGAAACATCGGCAAGATAAAATAAAACTTCCTTATCATTTAATTTCCAGTAGTCATACCAATCACCAGAAAGATAAGCTGAAGGCTGAAAGAAAGTTTCGACTTGATAATTTAATAAATCAATTGGATTAGGTAATAGTCTTTTTTGTAGTTCAGCAGCCGAAGGTAAATCGCGGCTATCTTGATTACGTTTGTATTGAGCATCGATTCTTGATAATGCTTTATTTAAATCATGAGGTAGTTGATTCCATACCCAACCTGCAAGAGCACCCGCTTCCCAAGCTTGGGCTAAAGCGCTACCTTCATGTTCAAAAGCAATGACAACCGTTGGTAAATTCCATTTATATGTCAGGAAATCTTGTACATCTGCTATTGCAATGATGGTTGGATCATATAAATCTAAATCATCTATGTTAATGACTTGTAAGCCTGGCAATTTATCCAAAGCTTGCTCTAAATAAGGGATAGAGCGTGTCGGTTTAATAAAATACATAGAAGAGATGGTAGTCCTTTTATATGATCACTTTATTCATCATAGAGTATGTATGATCAAAATCAAGGTATTGCCCAACTCTTAATCCAAGCAATACCTCGATTTCATCTTTTAAGGGTTTTGATTCTCATCAGGTGTATCTTCTGAATCATCATCAATGAAAGATACATCAGCTGAGTCACCCTTTTTCTCTGCAATTTGGAATGCTTTACGTTGGAGATATAAATCTCGAATCATGGCATATTGATCACCTTGTAAGGTCTGATCTAGGTCCAGATATTGAGCGCGTGTATCAACCGCTTGTAACATATTACTTGACCAATAAAGCCCCTCTTGATCATCCATAACATATTTCTGTGGACGTGCTTGGGCGTCTACTGCTAAACCAAAACCATCACGTAAGGTACTTGGACCGAAAAAAGGCAACATCAGGAATGGGCCAGAAGGAACACCATAGTAACCGAGAGTTACACCAAAATTCTCTTCTTCAGTCGGTAAACCTAAACGGCTGGCAGGGTCAGCTAAACCAAGAGTAGTTAACGTATTAATTGTAAAGCGACCTAGGGTTTTTGCCGCACGGCCAGGGCGGCCTTGAATAAGCTGGTTAACAGCATTCCAAGGTTCTCCAAGATTTTTGCGGAACTGACGATAAGAACCACGTACATCTTCTGGAGTCTTTTCTCTATATTGCACAGCAACTGGGCGTAAAAAATTTCGGTCCAACATGTCGTTAAATGAGTAAATTGGACGATTTAATGACTGTAATGGATCTTTTACAGGATCTGGTTGTGCTGCATTCGCATTAATTTTTAAATCTTTAACTTTAATATTTTTTAAATCTTTAATAATTTGTGAGCGCGTATGAGTCGGTGCTGTTTCTTCTAATGAGCTCGCATTAGAAGATTCGCTTATAGTATTTTCTTGAGCATATAAAGAGGTACAAACACCTACAGATAATAAGCTTAGTAAAATTAAATTAGAATAATTCATATAATTCCTTAACCGCCAGCCAGGCTAATACTTAAATGTGCAGTTGGGTGGAGATATGTTTTAATACAAAATTGATAACCTATTATCAATGTAAAATTGATCAAATAATATAGATAAAATGATAAAAAGCTTAAAAAGTATCCAGTTGATGATATTGATTTAAAAAAAGGGTTGCAAAGGGGATGAGATGGTCTATAATGCACATCCATCGGCGGTGATGCAGATAGAAACTTGTTGAAAAACAGTTACTTGTGATTAGATTGGTTGCTTTAAGTGATGAATTTGATGGTAAGTTGGTTTGAGAGATAAGTTTTAAAAATATCGAAATTACCTGTTGACTTTTAAGAGATTAAGAGTAATATAGCCGACCTAGCTTGCTGGTGACGAACCAGGAAGAAGATCATTAAGAGAATTGAAGAACAACTTGTGTGGAT
>NZ_GG753601.1:0-102159 GCF_000163635.1 Acinetobacter sp. SH024
TTTATTTTTAAATTACAGGATAGTTTCCTACACCTTCAGGCCAAGGTGTTAAGAGTTCAAAGCCAGTGTCAGTTACAGCAACCATATGTTCCCATTGCGCAGATAACGAAAGATCTTGAGTAATAACTGTCCATCCGTCATTTAATTCTTTAACCTGTGGTCTACCCGCATTAATCATCGGTTCAATCGTAAAGACCATACCTTTTTTTAATACTAAGCCTTGGCCGCGCTGTCCATAATGTAAAACATTAGGTTGTTCATGATAAACCTTACCAATCCCATGACCACAATATTCTCGAACAATGCTATACCCTTCTCGATGAGCAACTGACTGAATAGCATAACCAATATCGCCTAGTGTAGCTCCTGGCTTAACAGCATGAATCCCAGCAACCATCGCTTCATAAGTTGTATCAACAAGTTTTTTTGCTTGCGGGTTTACATCACCTACAAAATACATGCGGCTCGTATCACCAAAATAGCCATCTTTAATAATTGCGACATCAATATTAATAATATCGCCATCTTTTAAAATCTTATTCGGTGACGGAATTCCATGGCAAACTACTTCATTTACTGATGTACATATTGTTTTAGTAAAACCATGATATCCCACATTCGCAGGAATAACTTTTAAAGTATTTACAATATAGTCATTACACAGGTTATCTAAATATTCAGTAGATACACCCGGTTTAATATATGCCCCTATCATTTCTAAAACTTGTGCAGCCAAGCGTCCAGAAATTCTTAACTTTTCCAGATCTTGTTCAGTTTTTATTGTAACAGTAGAAGCTCTCATTCAGTTTTATCCTCGTAGGCACTGCTTTTACCACGCCTACAAAAATGTAAGTTAATTTAGAATATTCTAGAACGGATATAGGATAGGCTGGAAGCATTAAATGCCCAAATATTCAACATTCATAATAGAAATTCATACTTTTATTTTTGCATAATTTCTTTAAAAAGTCAGAGACAAAAAATGATTTCCTAATTTCTTTCAATGGTTTTTCAAATACATACCTTAACCAGTTGATATTTTTAATATCTATTAAAGGTTTTTATGCTCTGAAAAAAATCTTTTTCACATAAAATACCGCTTGATCATGATCTCTTTTGCTCTAAAATTCCTTCTTTTTTATTAATTTTAATTTATGCAACATCTTCGTACTGGAGATATTATTGCCCTAGGTTTTATGACCTTTGCTCTTTTTATTGGGGCTGGCAATATTATCTTTCCTCCCATTGTCGCTCAACAAGCCGGTGATCATGTATGGCTAGCCGCTATAGGCTTTTTGATTACTGCAGTTGGTCTACCCGTAATTACCATCATGGCACTCTCTCGTATGCAGGGTTCCATTGAAATTATTAGCTCTCCTCTCGGCCGAGTAGCAAGTCTGATTTTAACCGTTGTTTGTTATTTATCAGTAGGCCCTTTATTTGCTACTCCACGTACAGCTACTGTTTCTTATGAAATTGGTTTTTCATCTTATTTTGGAACATCAAGTAGTAGCCTTTTAATTTACAGCGCAATTTATTTTTCATTTGTAACTGTAGTTTCACTTTATCCAAACAAGTTATTAGATACTGTTGGTCATGTGCTTGCTCCCCTAAAAATTATTGCTTTAGCAATTTTAGGTATTGCAGCAGTTATGATCCCAGCGGGTTACGTCCCTGCTCCAATCAACCATTACGTTGAATCTCCAGTTTCGGAAGGTTTCGTAAACGGTTATCTCACTATGGATACTTTAGGCGCATTAGTATTCGGTATCGTAATTATTCAAGCGATTTATTCGCGTGGTGTTACCGATAAAAAATTAGTCACTAAGTATGCGATTATTGCCAGTCTTATTTCTGGTGCAGGTCTTACTTTAGTCTATTTAAGCTTATTCAAATTAGGTGTAGGTAGTCATGAAGTAGCACCAAATGCAGCAAATGGTGCAGTAATTTTACATGCATATGTTCAACATGCTTTTGGCAATATGGGTTCATTATTCTTAACTGGCCTCATTTTCTTAGCATGTATGGTGACAGCGATTGGCTTAACTTGTGCTTGCGGTGAGTATTTTGCTCAGTTAACTAAATTACCTTACAAACTTTTAGTATTCATTTTAGTTGGTTTCTCTTTCATTATTTCTAATCTTGGATTAACCAAACTTATTGCCGTATCAGTACCTGTTTTAAGTGCAATTTATCCACCAGCCATTGTTGTGATTATGCTGAGCTTCTTTTGGAAATTTTGGCACAAACCCTCTTTTATTGTCGGTTCAGTAACAAGTATTGCTTTAATTTTCGGTATTATTGACGGTATTAAAGTTGCTGGTTTTGGTGATTATTTACCTAATTTTCTTCAACATTTACCTTTAAATGAACAAAACTTAGCTTGGTTGATCCCATCTTTAGTTGTTCTAGCAATTACCGTAATTATCGACAAAGTTAAATTTAAAAACATTTAATCTAGTGTCTTTTTTGAAATCGAGTTTTACCCAAACATGATTTTATATATTGAATAAAATGCTGAGTTTACCCAACCGGCATTTTATTTCCACACTACTTTCAATGACAAATCAACTATAGATATAATCAGTTTTTACTGTAAAATTACACTAAAATAATTTTTAGCTTACTAGGAAAGAAGAGCAACAATGAAAAGTAAATATTACCTAACACAAGCAGATGCAGAGTTTTTAATGGAAGAAGCTCAAAAATATGCAATTGAACACAACTTTAAAGTCAGTATCGCTATTGTTGATGAAACAAGTTCTCTACTGTTGATGAAGCGTTTAGATGGTGCTTCACCTTTATCCTCACATTTATGTTTAGAAAAAGCAAAATGCTCTTCAATATCAGGTAGACCTTCAAAATTTTACGAAGAACTTCTGCAAAGTGGACGCTTAGGTTTTTTAAGTATGCCTAGTGCTCAAGGAATGTTAGAAGGTGGAAAACCCATTATTTATGACGGACAAATTTTAGGGGCCATTGGCGTTTCTGGTGTCCAATCTTTTGAAGATGCAGAAATTGCTCAACATGCGATTGATATATTTTTAAAAAAACAAAACAGCTAACCTGAAATGATAGAAAAGAGAAATTATTACACTTTTCATTAAAATATTTTCTCTTTTCTAAAATATTAAGTATTTTATACAAAAATATTTAATATTTACTTTTTTAATACCTTAACCATTTATAAACATAGAGTTTTTTATAAAACTGTTCAAAAAATTTTCTATTCACTATTGAATTGAATTAAAAATAGAAGTACAACATTAAACTTATTCTTGACTAAAACATTCGGTTTTAGCGCAACCACAAGGAGGGATGGAGATGTTATCATTACATTTCAACAAACAAGTCTTCATTAACACTCTGAACAGCAAAGATTCAGTTGTTTATGGAGTAACACCGCTTGCTCTTATGCTGACTTTACTGTTTCAAGGTATGATTAAAGGAAATCTGAAACCCGAATACTTTATGTATGCGATGGTTGTTTCTTTCATATTTTGTGTGTGGGCCTTTGTCGACCATAAGATGCGAAAACTAGCTAAAAGACGTCTTAGTCAACAAAACTCGAATACTTAAAAAATGGATGAGCAATCATCCATTTTTATACATCCAAAAATAAAAAAATTGTTCCGATAACTAAAATAGCTGTAGCTACTAATTCAGTCAAAATTAATCCCACCATCATTAAAGTCATCATCCATGAAGGTAAGCTAAAACGACCTATCTTGTGAGGACGTTTGAATTGATTTGTTGTGTCCTGTAAATAGCCATGTATGATATAAACCAGAATTGAAAAACTAAAAAATAGAATATTTGCGAATACACACCATAAAGTAATATTTTCATTTAAAACAGTAAAATAGCTTAATACAGCTAAAATTAGGCTAGCAGCTGCATATAACAAACTACTTCGATGAGCGATATCCACATAATAATGAGCACGACTTAATTCTGAACGGCGTATTTGCCAATATTTCCATACCCCAGTCAACATCCCTATCCATAAAAATATGCCACTAAATACAATTGCGAGCTGTACAGCTTTCGGTAAATCCATATTTTTTCCAATTATTTGTTTTATTCAAATTTAATGAGCTATATAACATAAATATTGACTTTATAGTCACATTTTAACCAAGTTTCATTTCAGAACTCGTGTAAATTAAAGACATCAATAAACCAATCACTACGAAATATTATGGATAACACTTTTGAATCATTTTGGATGACCTGTAAAGATGATTATCAACTTGCTGCACATTTTTATCCAGCTCAATCCCCAAAATCAGCAAATCCCGTATTGATCTGTCCAGCAACAGGTATTACTAAAAACTTCTATCATTCTTTTGCTACATGGTTAAGCGAACAAGGATATGACGTATTAAGCTTTGATTTCCGTGGAATTGGAGGCTCTTTACACGGGTCTTTGAAGCAAAGTACAGCAAGTATTAATGATTGGGGAGTTCTCGATATTCCTTGTGCAATTGATACGTTATTAGAAAAAACTAAAGCAGAACAAGTTACCCTTCTTGGCCACAGTGCTGGTGGGCAGCTATTAGGAATTGTTCCTAATTTTCATAAAGTAGCAAAAGTTATCGCGGTCGCAGGTTCCACTGGCCATGTAAAAGGTCTTAAAGGTAAAACCAAGTTTTTAGCACCGGTAATGTTCAATGTCATCTTTCCAATTTCTAGTGCTTTTAAAGGTTATGGTGCTACTCAATTTATTGGAATGGGAGAAAACTTACCTAAAAAAGTCGCCCAACAGTGGCGAGAATTTTGCAGCCATCCTGGCTATGTGAAAAATGCTATAGGTAAAACAGTCCATCATGATTTTCATAGTGAAATTATCTGCCCTATTACTTCAATTTGGGCAAGTGACGATGAAATTGCAACCGAGCGTAACGTTGAAGATTTATTAAAACTTTATCCTAATGCGCCCACAAAAATGCTAGAGCTAAATCCCATGAAACTTGGGCATAAATCAATTGGGCACATGCTAATGTTTAAAAAATCACATCAAAACTTATGGTCACTTTTAGAACAGGAAATCCAACACTAATCTATTGATCTTTTACTTTTGCCTCTATACCCGTAATCCGGTATAGAGGTTTTTTTTAATATTAATACCCACTTCTTTTATAAAGTTAGTTTATTAACCTAATAATTATCATAAGAAAACAAAATATATTAATCACCTATTCCTTTGTATTAAAAACAAGCATTATTTACGTAAATACGTCGATATAGCTTTAAAGTTCTGCTATCGTTATTTATACGAAGCTGTTGTTTAAAAACGGTTAAACTAACCTTTTTTTAATACTAACAGCTTCTTTTTTTCTGTTTAGCTAAACCAAAGAAATTGTTCAAGGATAAGTATGCTAGCACTAGAGCCTCGACATATTCATATGAATCAACATGCTGTTGATAAAAAGCATGCATTACAGTGTCTAGTAGATATATTGGTAAAAGATGGGTTAGTTACACCTGACTACATTACAGGACTCATTAATCGCGAACAACAAAGTGCCACCTATTTAGGTCAAGGCATTGCTATTCCCCACGGTACACCCCAATCTCGCGAATTTATTCTAGAAACAGGTATCCGTTTAGCTCACTTTCCAGAAGGAATTATATGGGATGGTGAAAACAGAATTTATTTAGCTGTTGTTATTGCAGCAAAATCTGATGAACATTTACAAGTTCTACAAATATTAACTCGAGCTTTAATGCATGATGTAAGTGAACAGGTAAAAAATGCTAAACAACCTGAACAAATTATTGAAATCTTACAAGCTCAACCATTATCTTTAACTTTGCATGAGAATTTAATTCAAACTGAAATTGAATCTCAAGATATTGAAGATTTATTTTGGTCAGCATCTCAGATTCTAAAAAAGCACAATTTCGTAAAGTGCGGCTTTCTAAGTTCACTTGACCCTGATCAAGTTATTCAACTACAAGATCAAATCTGGTCTATTTCAAGTAGTAAGTTTGTTCAACAACCAGCAATCAGTATCGTAAAGCCTCGCCATGCTTTAGAGCTAGGTGAAAAAAAGTTAAATACGCTAGTTTGTATAGCTGCCAATGAACAATTAGATAGCCAGAGATTTAATCGACTGATTGATATTCTGTTTAATCCAGAGCAAGTTGCACAATTAGACCAAACACAAGCACCAAATGAAATTGCTAAAATCATTGGTGCAGATGTTATTCCCGATTGGCCCCACCGTTCTGTTGTACTCGCTAATGCACATGGATTACATGCTCGACCAGCAACTCATTTAGTAAACCTAACAAAAAGTTTTCAAGGTGATATCCAAGTCGCAGTAGATGAAGGCAATTTTGTTTCAGCTAAAAGTTTGACACGTCTCTTAGCTTTAGGTTGTAAACGCGGCCAAACTTTACGTTTCATTGCTGAACCAGAAACGGATGCAGTTGAAGCTTTAGATAAAGTTATTCTGGCAGTACAACAAGGCTTAGGTGAAGAAGTTGAACCTATAAAATCTTCAGACATCAAAGTAGAGCAATCTAGTGAAATCCCAAGCCATTCAAAACCACTTAGCACAAATACAGGAATTGCTGCTTCAAGCGGTTTAGCTTTTGGCCCTGTACATGTAATTAAACCTACGGTTTACCAATATGAACGCATGGGCTTAAGTGTCAAAGCAGAAAAAGAAAAACTTGATATTGCACTTCACGCAGTTAAAAACAATATTCACCAAGTTATTGCAAAATCTGAAGTGGCTGAAATTAAGCAAATCTTCCAAGCACATTTGGAAATGCTTGATGACCCAGATCTTATTAATGGTGTTTATCAAAAGATTAACCTAAATCTTTCTGCTCCTGCTGCCTGGCATGAGCATATTGAAGCAGCAGCCAAAGAGCAAGCAGCTTTACCAGATCGATTATTAGCTGAGCGTGCTACAGACTTACGTGATATTGGTGATCGCGTTTTGGCTCAACTCTGCGGTGAGGTCATCATCGAAGAACCTAAAGAACCTTATATATTGATCATGTATGACGTGGGACCAAGTGATGTAGCCCGCCTTAATAAAGATCGTGTAGCAGGTATTTTGACCGCCGTAGGTGGTGCAAGCGCTCATAGTGCTATTGTTGCTCGTGCTCTAGGTATCCCTGCAATTGTTGGCGCTGGTGATCAAGTACTAGATATTGAGCAAAAAAGTTCTCTTTTAATTAATGGAGACACCGGAGCTTTTATCTTAAATCCTAATGCTCAACAAATCGAACAAGCAAAACAAGAACGAGACCTTCAGAAAAAAATTCGTGAAGAAGCTGAACGTCACAGCCAAGAACCTGCGATTACTCTAGATCAACATCAAATCGAAATTGCTGCCAATTTAGGAAAAGTTCAAGCAACAGCCCATGCGGTTGAATATGGCGCTGAAGCAATTGGCCTACTCAGGACTGAGCTTGTTTTTATGGCGCATAGTAGCGCTCCGAGTGAAGCTACCCAAGAAGCAGATTATCGTATTGTTTTAGATGCTCTAGCGGGCCGCCCTCTCGTAGTACGTACGCTAGATGTAGGTGGTGACAAACCGCTTCCTTACCTTCCAATTGCTGAAGAAGAAAATCCATTTTTAGGTCTAAGAGGTATCCGTTTAACGCTAAGACAGCCTGAATTGTTGCGTCAACAACTTATTGCTTTGCTTAAAGCTGCAGATGACCGCCCTCTAAGAATCATGTTTCCAATGATTGGCCGTGTGGAAGAATGGCGTGCTGCAAAAACTATTCTTGATGAAGTTAAAGCTGTACATCCATGCACCAACTTACAAGTTGGTATCATGATTGAAGTTCCTTCTGCTGCTTTACTTGCACCTATTCTCGCGAAAGAAGTGGACTTTTTCAGTATCGGAACAAATGACTTAACTCAATATACTTTAGCTATTGACCGTGGTCACCCTATCCTCTCGGCTGAAGCAGATGGCCTCCACCCAAGTATTTTGCAATTGATTGATCAAACTGTAAAAGCTGCACATAAGTATGGTAAATGGGTTGGTATATGTGGTGAACTCGCAGCCGATCCAAAAGCTGTACCTATTCTGATGGGCTTAGGAGTGGATGAGCTTAGTATGTCACCGAATAGTATTCCTTTGGTTAAAGCCCAAATTCGTACACTTAACTACAGTCAAGCTCAAGTGCTTGCAAAGCGTGCACTTGAATGTGATAGCGCTACTGCTGTACGTCAGTTATCCGAACAAGAAATGTAAAGATTAGGAATGGTAATGGCTAAAGTTTTAACAATTACTTTAAATCCTGCAATTGATGTGACTATACAACTCAAAGAGTTACAGATAGGTCAAGTAAACCGCCAAGAATCTGTAGAAATACACGCGGCAGGCAAAGGTTTAAATATTGCACAAGTTTTAAAAGATTTGGGACATGAGGTTATTGTTTCTGGTTTTCTAGGAGCAACAAACAGACAGATTTTCGATGATCATTTTAAAGAAGCTCAATTTCAACCTGAATTTATTTATATTGAAGGTGAAACTCGCCAAAATATAAAAATTGCTGAACATTCGGGACGTATGACTGATTTGAATGGAAAAGGTTTTTTCATATCTGAACTAGATAAGAAAAACCTCTTTCAAAAAATCGAGATGATTTTGCCTCAGGTAGATGTGGTTGCTATTGCTGGAAGCCTACCACAAGGTTTTAGTGTTGATGAGTTACAGCAACTTATTAAGCTCATTCAACAGCAAGGAAAAAAAGTTGCACTTGATACAAGTGGTAAAGCGTTGGTGGCTGCAATTGAATGTCAACCTTGGATGATTAAACCAAATACAGATGAGTTAGTAGAAAGTTATCAGCTTCCTGCTACAACCTATACTGAACAAAAAAAACTTTTTGCAAACTTAGCTAAAATTGAACATGTCGTTATTTCGATGGGTGAAGACGGTGTAAACTGGTTAAATGACACTCACCCACTTCATGCCACAGCACCTAAAGTGATAGTTAAAAGTACAGTTGGTGCGGGTGACTCTCTTTTAGCAGGGATGATTCATGGCTTATTGGGTGGCTTCTCTGCCGAAGAAACATTAAAAACTGCTACCGCAATTGCAAGCCACGCTGTAACACAAATAGGCTTTCGTATTCCTAATACTGAAAAGCTAAACCAATTAAAAGCCCAAACAACAATCAATTCATTGAGTGAATCTGATGCCAACTACTAAACGTTTATTATTTGTTATTAATAGTCCGCAACAGCAAGTCAATGCTTTGATTTTAGCTCGTAAACTTGCACAAGTCGCGTCTCAACAGGGTTATCAAAACAGCATTATTTCGCTTGATGAATTCGAGGTGAATGAAAGCTTTGACCAAGTTATCGTTGTTGGACAACGCCCGAAAAATCTTAATATTTTTAGTACACACCCTTTATCTTTCATTAACATTGAAGAGATCAAAAGTGATACTGATTCAGCTCTTCAAACTGCTTTAGATCATTTTAAATCTGCTCAAGACTGGCAAAATGATAATAGCTTATCAGCAACTACAGCTAAAAAATTTGTTGCGATCACTGCGTGTCCTACGGGTGTCGCGCATACTTTTATGGCAGCCGAAGCTTTACAGCAAGGCGCAGAAAAGCTCGGTTATGAGATTGAAGTAGAAACTCAAGGTTCCGTTGGCGCAAAAAATATCTTATCACCTCAAGCTATTGCTGATGCGGACATCGTCATTCTTGCGACTGACATAGAAGTTAATACAGACCGTTTTGTAGGTAAACGTGTTTATAGATGTAGTACAGGTTTTGCTCTAAAGCAAACAGATAAAGCTTTTGCTGAGGCAATCAGCAATGCGCAAGTTTTAGAACAAGGTAAGCAACAAACTTCTGCAGAAAACAAAGATAAAACCGAAAAAGTTGGCGTATATAAACATCTCTTAACGGGTGTCTCTTATATGTTACCTATGGTGGTGGCGGGAGGTCTTTTAATTGCTCTGTCTTTATGCTTTGGCCTTAATGCAGCTGAACAAGCAGGCAGCTTACCGGCTATATTAAAACAAATTGGTGCCGCTGCATTTATGCTTATGGTTCCAATGTTATCTGGTTATATCGCCTACTCGATTGCTGATCGTCCTGGCCTCGCACCTGGTTTAATTGGCGGCCTACTTGCTTCTCAGTTACAAGCAGGTTTTTTAGGAGGTATTGTCTCAGGTTTTCTTGCTGGCTATATCGCGCTTTTTATTGCAAAAAAACTCAAACTTCCTACAAGTTTAGAAGCACTTAAACCTATTTTAATTATTCCGCTATTAGGTACTTTATTTGTTGGTCTGATTATGTTCTACGTGGTGGGTCAGCCAGTAGCACATATTTTTGAGCTAATGAAAGACTTCCTAAACAATATGGGTACAACAAATGCCGTGTTAATGGGCATTATATTAGCAAGCATGATGTGTATTGATTTGGGTGGTCCAATCAATAAAGCAGCCTACGCTTTTACTGTTGGACTGCTGACAACAAATACTTATATGCCTATGGCAGCCACGATGGCAGGCGGCATGGTCCCTGCTATTGGTATGGCTATTGCAACTTTCATTGCTAGGAATAAATTTAGTACTGGAGAGAAAGATGCCGGAAAAGCAGCTTTCGTATTAGGTTTATGTTTTATTTCTGAGGGTGCTATTCCCTTTGCAGCTAAAGACCCAATGCGTGTTATTCCAACTTGTATTTTAGGTGGAGCTGTGACTGGAGCACTCGTTGCCCTATTCCATTGTGAGTTGGTTACTCCTCACGGCGGTGTATTTGTACTTTTAATTCCCAATGCGATTAATCATGCTTGGTTATATCTTGCTGCAATTGCTGCTGGTAGTATCGTTACAGGGATAAGCTATGCCATTGTTAAGAAAAAAATAGAAGAAAAAGCTGTGACTGTTTCATAATTAAAAAGGGAGAATATAAATTCTCCCTTTTTTTATAAATTATATGTGCCTGATCTCATAAAAATTTAAACTGAAAACTATTTAATATTTAATTTTCTTTCTCTGAGACTTAAATCATTTAATCTGAATAGCTCTTGCCATAATCTGTGTTGGCACTTCTTCTGCGAGTATTACGGTTAGATTGGCTCTTTTGAAATTTAATGGATAAAATTTATTGAAATTATAATTTATAGACAAAAATACCTCTATTTCAAAAGCTTAGTATTTAAAATAATGTTTGAAATTTATTAATAAAAATCAGATATTTAATATAGAAATCTAATTTTATTTTACTAAATAATAGATGTTTCATGTTAAATGTATGGTAAATTTCTCTCACACCAAAACAATATAATGTCATGATATATATAAATATTTTTTATTTAAATATCTTGATTTTTCATAGTTATGACTTTAGAGACAAAAACTTTCTCGTTCAATGCCACGTTCAAATCATAATTTTTTTTCTACGATGCCCTTGCAAGCAATATCGTTCAATTAACGATCAAGCAAGCTTAGATGCAATCTTACATATCCACTCAAAGAGTTTCAGGTACGGCTTTGTTAAACAGTTTTTACCTTTAATAATCTTTGATTATAGCTGAAGAGTATTTAAAGTTCGCAAAGTTATAGGAACACTTTATAAAGATAAGGACAATTAAACCATGTCATTGTTAAATGAAGCTATATAACTTTTGCTCATCAAGTAAAGTCCTGCTATAACTTGCTTGATGAAACTATATTTTTCAACTATTAAAGATAGTTCACCAGGAATGCGATCCACCAAGGTATGGGGAAAAGTCAATGACAAAGAAGTATGCGCGTTTTTTACCTACAACAGAATCTTTTACTCTTGAAGATTTTCCATATTATTGGATTACTCAAGTACATGCTCAATATGTACAAAACATTGATAATGCTTTAAAAAAATATGGTTTAGATAACTCACGTCGACGCATCATGTTGGCTTTAAGCAGCAAGCCCCATGCGAGTGTTTCTGAACTTTCAGATATGATTATTTCAAAAATGTCGACTACCACAAAAATTGTTTATCGTTTGAAAGATGAAGGTTTGGTTGAAACTTACTCTTGCCAAACTGATGGTCGTATCACTCGTGTAGTACTTACAGAAAAAGGGACTGAAATGATCAACAAGATCAATGATCTAACAAGTGTAGTACTTGAGCAGTCTTTTGAAGGTATTACTCCCTTACAGTTAGAAAAAATGATGGAAAGTTTAAAATTACTTTTAAAGAACCTTTCTCGCTAAGATGAAATAAGAATCTATTTATACCCAATAGTTAAGCTCTCATAATGAGAGCTTAACTATTTTAATGTCTCTACTTTAATATTGAGAGAAATAGCATCCCACATAAAATAATCAATTAACCTTCTATCTGTTGACTTGAGCTCTTAACTCCAGTAGAAATTCTCTTTCAATAACTGAATAGCAAATTTCGGAAAATGGCTAAAAGAAAATACAAAAGTGACAAATTTCAGGTACGTCGTATTAACCGTAGCTGGTGGGTACTTGAAAAAGACCTTGAATCAAACTGCTATTTAAAACATGAGCAAGTGGCAACAAAAACCTTAGCAAACAACTATGCTGATGATTATATCGAACAGTACTATATGAATCTGTACATACAACAACAGTTGAACAAGCCAGAAACTGTATAAAAAGCCATTTTGGCTTTTTTTATTTTTATAATTAAAATCTATAAAAATTATGCATAAAAAAAACCTACATCTTGGGGAAAATGTAGGCTATAAAATGCACAAAAAGGAAATATATATCCTTTTTGACAAAAAGAATTTTACGATAATACAAGCTATTATTTTATATTACTTTTGTAAACTTAATAGCGATTATTGTATTTAATTAACCTCTTTTGAGAGCTTCTTTGTTTATATTATGAATAAAATTTGATTTATCAAATTCTTTATTTTTTATCTTTACTCCTTCTACTTTCTTAGTTTTATTTTTAATATGACAAATATATATGCATAATTATAAGCTGCTGTTTTAATAAGTTTTTTACAAAAATAAGCATAAATATTTTTTTAAAGAAAGATAAATAAAAATTAATAAATAACAAAAACATAAATTAAATCTTTAGTATATATTAGTTTTAATAACTCAATTTTAGTTCAAAAAAAATACACATAAAATTTATTATTTGCTGTTTTGCTTACTACAGAAAGATTACAATAATGGCTAATAAATAGATTAATCAACACAATCTTTCTAGGCATGTTATGACTTCAATGTCGAACAACACCCAAAAGCATTTTATTGTTGAGCAAATTCCACTCCCAACTTGGGTGAGTGATGAAAATGGCTTGATATTATATTGCAATATAGAGTGTACAGAATATTGGTTGGATACTTTTTCTCCATTGCCAGCGCAATGGCTAGATTTTATTTATCCTACCGATTTAGATGAAGTCAAAAACAGATGGCTCGAAGCAATTCGCCTACAAAAAAGAATCGAATTAAAATGTCGACTTTTACGAGCTGGAAATCAATATAGATGGTGCAAACTATCGATTCAAGCATCTAAGTATCGCAGCTCCTCACAAACTAGCGAATGGTATGTTAGCTTTTTAGATATAGATCACGATATTCAAGAACAACAAAACTTGCAAAAGAACATTGAAATACAAAATCAGATGTTAGATATCAGTGTAGATTGCATTAAAGTTTTAAATGTAGACGGCACACTTTCTCACATGAACAAATCAGGGTGCCTCGCTTTAGGTGTACCTGTTGATGAAACAGAATTTGGAATGAAATGGCTCGAACTATTACCACCGCACATTCGTAAACGCGGTCGAGTCGCTTTGAAAAAAGCTCTTCAAGGTAAAGTTGCTAGATTTGCAGGAATGAGCTGTTTGCCAGATCAGGATCCTGAGTATTGGGATAATATGCTTACCCCGATTCATCGGGAAAATGGTGAAATTGGACAAATCCTTTGTGTCTCACGTAATGTTACTCAACAACATTTGGCAGAAAACCAGCTTAGGAATATGAGTGAGAGAGATGAACTGACCGGATTATATAATCGGCGTTCATTTAAATTTCAACTTAAGCGTACTCTCTCATATTCAAAAGACACTCAAACAAGTGTAGGGTTACTTTTAATTGACCTCGACCACTTTAAACATATTAACGATACTTTAGGGCATAGCGCAGGCGATCATCTATTAAAAGTTCTCTCCAAACGCTTTAGTCATTGTGTAGATGATGAAAAGTGCGTTGTCGCGCGACTAGGCGGAGACGAATTTGCGGTTATTATTAATAACCTTAATTCTGAAAATGATGTCCGAGAGTTAGCAGCCATTTTACTTCAACAGTTAAATCAGCCGATTACCTATTTAGGTAATGTCTTAAATGGTGGGATGAGCATTGGCTGCGCAATTTACCCGCAAGATGCCGTAGACCAGTCAGGTTTGCTCAGTTGTGCCGATATGGCATTGCATGATTTAAAAGCGCGTGGTCGTGGTGGTATTCGCATGTATGATCCATGCATGATGCAAATGACTGAAACTGTCGCTTCTCAGCTTAATTTAGCTCGTCAGCTGATTCGCCATCATACCATCCAACCCTATTATCAACCTAAAGTAGACCTAAATACCCATCGTGTAGTGGGATTTGAAGCTTTATTAAGATGGCATACAACCTCAGCTCAAAGAGGCTACCCAGCACAAATTGCGGAAGCTTTTAAAGATTATAATTTAGCGAGTAAGATCGGTGAAACGATGCAACACCAAGTTTTACGTGATATCGCTAAATGGATAAATCTTGGTATTACCCCACTCCCTGTTTCACTAAATGCTGCACCAGTTGAGTTCTTAAGAGATAATTATGCTGAGAGACTTTTGAAAAAGGTTAATCAATTTCAAATACCGACGCATTATATTGAAGTGGAAGTCACTGAGCACATGCTAGGCGACCGAGGCTCGGAATATGTGATCCGTGCACTTAATAAATTAAAACAGCATGGGGTACGTATTGCACTTGACGACTTTGGGACAGGTTTCTCATCGCTAACCCATATTCGCGATTACCCGATTGACAGTTTAAAAGTAGATTGTAGCTTTATCCAAAAGATGCAACATGACCCATCAATTTATGCGATTGTCCAAGCAATTGGTTTACTCGCTCCAAATTTATCACTCGGGCTTATCGCTGAAGGAATTGAAACTCCTGAACAAGAAGAACTACTTCGACAATTTGGTTACAGCATAGGCCAGGGGTTCTTGTTTGAATCTGCTATAGATGCTACTCAGGTTATTTCCATACTTAAACAAAATCAGCCTTACTTAGAAAGTCATTACAATCTTTGAAAATAAGATGTTTAATGAACCTTTTAGTTTTTATTCATACTAAAAATAAACAATAATTTTTTAAAAACTGTTCATAATATAAGCATAAAGATAATAATTTCGGTGTTTCCGCACCATACATTGTCACAAGACAATAAGGAGCAATATATGAGTTATCACCATATCTTGGTTCCAGTCGATGGTTCTCCTACTTCACTTATTGCCGTTAATCATGCAACAGCAATTGCTAAGGCCTTTGGCAGTAAAGTGACTCTAGTATATGCACTTACCATAGATCCTTTCATTTCTGTAGAATTCATTGATAGTACAGAATTAGCACAGGATTATTTTAATAAAGCTAGAGCATCGATTCAGAGCATTTTAGACCAAGCTAAAGAACAATTTAGCCAACATGGAATTTCTGTTGAAACAAAAATTGTTGAGGGTCAAACAATCCACACAGAAATTATTAAAGCAGCTAATGAGCTAAAAGCAGATTTATTAGTGATTGGCTCACATGGGCGAAAAGGGTTTAAAAAGTTCTTCTTAGGAAGTGTGACTCAAGCCCTTTTAGGAGAAATTCATTTACCGGTATTAGTCGTAACTGAATAGTTTTCTAAAACTAAAAAAACCGATCTTTATAGATCGGTTTTTTAATGCACTGTATTACTTAGCCTTATAGGTGAACTTAATGAGAGATCCTGGGTTTTCTAATGTATTTGTTACTGAGCCATCATCTTTTTGGACATTTCCGGCAGTATCAGTTAATACATATAAGACATTCCCATCTGGACTTGCAATCACATCACGATAACGGTTGTTGCTCTTAAACATCGGTACAGCGTCATCATAAGTAGTGCTATAAGTTGGATCTAACTTAATACGGAAAATGACACCACGTTTTAAAGATGGAACCAATAATGTATTTTCCCAACCAGTAATTGCTTTTTTACCGCCCTTATAGACATAGGCAGATGACGGTGCAACTGTTGGCCAGCAAATGTAGGTCATCTCTCCACAAGTTGGATCGTTATAGTTGTAGGTATCTTGAACGGTATATAAAGTTTTTAATGGTGGGACAAAGTTTTTACCAGTCCATTCAGATTCTTTCGTCACAGGGACCCCTGCGGCTACTTTTACTCCATTTTGAGCTAAATCCTTAATTGACTTATTGGCTGCTGCTGAATAATTTGCATAAGCATAGCCACTATCATCTTTATAACCTGCTACATTCGGCCAACCATAATTGCCACCTTTGACAATGAGGTTAATTTCATCGTCAGAGTTTGGGCCTTGTTCAGACTGCAATAATTTACCATTTGGAGTGAATGCTAAGCCCTGCGGATTACGATGTCCAAGTGTATAAATATGGCTAACCACCCCGTTAAAACTTGGATTATCCTTTGGAATACTTCCATCAAGATTTAAGCGTAGTACTTTACCCATATAGGTGTGATAGTCTTTACCATTCAGTTCTTGTTGAGTTGGCGTATGTTGTGCTTGATTTGGCAAGAACAAATAAGCAAGCTGGTTACGCCCTTGGTCACCAATCGTATAATAAATCTTTTGATCTGGCCCAATGACAAGACGACCTGACTGATGGTCTTTTGATGAAGGTAATCCTGCTAATAAATCGACTGGCTTCTCGAGCGTATCTGTTGATTTATTATAGGTATAACGACGAATAATCGTTTGGTTCGGTAATTCTTTATCTGTAGATTTCGGATTTTTAAATGTACCTGAAATATAGATATAAGGATTATTTTTAAAATCAGGATGGAAGGCAAAACCTAATAAACCATTCTGCCCATCAGCATCATTGACAATCTCTGGTACCTGAAAAACTGTTTTTACACTACCCGACTCTGGATTAACTCTTAGAATCTTACCTGTTGCTCGCTCAGTTAACCAAATTTGATTATCTGGTCCCCATAACAAAGCATGCGGCTTATTTAGATTAGATAGAATAACTTTCTTGTCAAAGTTCTCTGATTTCGCTTTAGCAAATTGAGATGGAGTTAGAGGAACATCAGCAAATGCTGAGAGTGTAACTAGCTGAACAGCGCTTAATAAAGCAATTTTAGCCAATAAATGTTTATTCATGTGTCCACCTTATAAATTGTCAAAATTTTCCGAGAATTTTTAAACCTCTAATAAAGGGTTTGTACGAGTTCTCTATATGATTTGTATTATGATGAATAACGAATCTATTAAAATCTAAATTTCTGAAAGGCTCTGTTGCATAAAAGTAGCTATTAAAACTGAATAAACTCTCTTTAAGATGAGCAACTTAACTATACGATTTATCTATTCTATTAATTTTATATCTGAAACTTTTTTGAAATGTCCATGAGTTAAATAAATATTTATTAACGAAGTAATTGATAGTTAAAAATTAATACTCAAAGAGACAATTCTAATTATAAAAATATACATCACTAAAGACTAAAAATTAGAAGCTGTAATTGAGAGCTATTTTTACAACGAAGGTGTCTTATGTGTGCAAACTTTAAACCTATTAAGAAAATACATGCTAATCAATTAGAGTTATTTGAACCCACTTTTGAATATAAGATGGATATTTTCCCAAGTGATGATTGCCCACTCATTTTATCGAATGAAAATGAGCTTGAGTGGAGAAAAGCTAAATTTGGAATGCTTCCCCCTTATGCCAAAGAAATTGCATTCAAATATGCAACGTATAATGCCAGAACAGAAACAGTACAACAAAAGCGCTCTTTTAAACATTCTTGGTTAAATGATCAATTTGCGCTTATTCCTGTTGAAGCCATTTATGAACCTAAATATGTCAATGGAAAAGCACATTGGTATGGTATTTTCCGGCAAGATGGGCAACCTTTTACCCTTGCTGCGATCTTTGAGGAAACACTTATTGATGGACAGAAAATTAGGTCAATGTCGCTATTAACAATTAATGCTGATCATCACCCTTTCATGAAACAATTTCACAAACCTGATGATGAAAAACGTTCGGTTATTGTGATACCTGATAATCTTAGAAATGATTGGCTCAACTGTACTCATTCTGAAGCCAAAGATTTTTTCTTAGATATGCCTGCGAATGAATTTGCCTCAATGCCAAAAGCTGAAATGAAAAATTATAATTAAATCGGTTTAGTCGACTTAGGTTAGTCAGCCTTAAAAACTTATGCTATTCTTCGGGCACTTTTAAATGCCTCAAACTCTCTATACCTATGATACTTACGCCACCTTAAGTTTATTTACCCCTATCCCTTGTAAATAACTCATCACTGTTTAGTGATGTGGTGTAGTCATTTGTGTTGGTATATCACATCACTAGCCTTTCAAAATTTAGAACTTAGGCTATTTCTCATGTTATCGAATGTCCGAGAACAATGGTTCTCTAATGTCCGCGCAGATATTCTTTCCGGTCTTGTTGTGGGTCTTGCTTTAATTCCAGAAGCAATTGCATTTTCAATTATTGCGGGTGTAGATCCCAAAGTCGGTTTATATGCATCCTTTTGTATTGCCGTTATTATTTCTTTCGTAGGCGGTCGTCCAGCTATGATTTCGGCAGCTACGGGTGCCATGGCTTTGGTTATGACAACGCTCGTAAAGGAACACGGGCTTCAATACTTATTCGCTGCGACAGTATTAACTGGCGTCATACAGATTTTGGCCGGATATTTTAAACTTGCCAAACTCATGCGTTTTGTTTCTAAATCGGTGGTTATTGGATTCGTTAATGCCCTTGCCATACTCATCTTTATGGCTCAATTACCAGAATTGGTAAATGTGACGTGGCATGTCTACTTACTAGTAGCAATTGGTTTAGGAATTATTTACCTTTTCCCCTATATTCCAAAAATTGGAAAGTTCTTTCCCTCGCCCCTTATTTGTATTGTAGTAGTAACATTACTCGCTATTTTTTTAGGGTTTGATGTTCGAACTGTTGGTGATATGGGTTCATTACCAGATACGTTACCTATATTTCTAATTCCGAATATTCCTTTAAATTTAGAAACCCTCCTTATTATTCTTCCATATTCTTTAACCCTTGCCGCGGTTGGCTTACTTGAATCAATGATGACTGCAACAATCGTTGATGAAATGACAGATACATCTAGTGATAAATTTCAAGAATGTAAAGGTCAAGGCATTGCAAATATCGCTTCAGGTTTTATGGGCGGCATGGCTGGTTGTGCCATGATTGGTCAATCAATGATTAATGTAAAATCGGGTGGTCGCACACGTTTATCCACTTTCTGCGCAGGTATATTCTTACTTATTTTAGTTGTATTTTTAAGTGACTGGTTAAAGGTTATTCCCATGGCCGCTCTGGTTGCCGTCATGATTATGGTATCAATTAGTACTTTTGAGTGGAGTTCACTGACTCAATTTAAAAATAATCCTAAAAGTAGTAATGTCGTTATGATCGCAACCGTTATTGTAGTAGTTGCTACCCATAACTTAGCGTTAGGTGTATTAACTGGAGTATTACTTTCAGCACTTTTCTTAGCAAATAAACTTGAAAATGATATTCGTATTGAAACTTCATTCGAGGGTCAAGCTCGTCTATATGAATTAAGAGGTCAAATATTTTTTAGTTCATCTGAAAAATTTATGCAAGGTTTTAACTTTAAAGAAGATGTTAAAGAAATCATTATTGATCTCACCCATTCTCATATTTGGGATGTGACTTCAGTTGCCATGTTAGATTCAGTTGTGAATAAATTTCAAAAGAACGGTATTCAGGTAACGGTTCGCGGTTTAAATGAAGCCAGTTCAATCATGATTGATAAATATGGTACTCATGCAAAAATCTAAAAAAGGTCCTTCAGGACCTTTTCCAATTTCAAGACATACTTCTTATTAAGGTGATTTATATAACAATCGATTTGGGCTACCAGAAGGATTTTTTACCACATTACTACTTGCTTGATTTAAAAGATTGGTCGAGATTGTCTGAGGTGTTGTAGTAGGCGTACTTTGCAACATTTCAGCTACGACACCGACAACATGTGGAGTTGCCATTGAAGTTCCATTCAAAACTTTAGTTGCTGTATTACTCCCAATCCAAGAAGAGTTAATCTGGCTTCCAGGCGCAAAAATATCAACACAACTTCCATAATTCGAATAACTCGCTCGAGTATCTGTACTATCTGTAGCAGCAACAGTAATTGCCTTACTTACTCTAGCAGGTGAAGTACTACAAGCATCTGTATTCGAGTTTCCTGCAGCCACAACCATTACATAACCATTATTAAATAAATTTTCTACTGCACTATCCAAAGATGCGTTTGCTTCACCACCTAAAGACATATTCACTACAGCTGGCTTTTTACCATTTTTTAATATCCAATCTAGCCCCGCAATCACATTACTCGAAGCACCAGAACCATCACATCCTAAAATCCGAATAGGCACTAAGCTTACATTCTTGGCAACCCCATAGGTACTACCACCAACTGTTCCTGCCACATGTGTACCATGACCATGACAGTCACTTGTTCCATTACCATCAGATATCGCGGTATAGCCACTTAATACCCGTCCAGAGAACTGTTGATGTGTAGACAATATTCCTGTATCAACAATATAAGCGGTTGTACCTGAACCTGTTTGTGAGTACGAATAGGCTGAATCTAGAGGTAAGTTTTTTTGGTCAATACGATCTAGTCCCCAATCTGGGTTACTTTGTGTAGTGGCATCAATTTTCATGATTGTGTCATTTTCAACTGAAACGACTTTCGGATTTTTTTTCATTGCTTCAACAAAAGCAGTACCAGCAACATCGGGTAAATAAATTGCAAATCCCTTAAGTACAGCATCATAGGTCTGTAATACCCTCCCGCCATGTTGTTTAGCAATACCTTGTGCAAACTCGTTAGAAGAACCCACATCCTTATTAAGAATAACAATATATTGATTTTTAATAATTCCTTTTGCTTCAGATGAGCCTAATACAGAATTTGTTGTAGCAGGTGCAGCATAGGTTAAATGGCTCAGCGCTATTGTTAAAAGAAAAGTCGAAACTTGACAAAACTTCATAGAAAATCTCCATATTTTTTACTTTAGACATCATTGTTATGATCAGTACAGTCTTTATATTTAGGCATTAACATCTTTAGAAAGGAATTTTTATTATATTCTCCATATATTATAACCACGTCATGTTTTCATAAAACTTGGACCTATACAATGCTATTATCTTTTTTCATTTAAAATTGAGAACCAATTCAAATAAACCAATACATCAAACATTTTAGAATAAATAATTATCTTACTTTATTTATAATTTAGTTTAGGTAGGATGTATAATGTAAAAATATATAATCATTAAAAATAATATAAATGTAGAAATAATGAGATATGTTCCAGTTGTATTAAAGCTTTTTAAAAATTTCCAGATATCCATAAATAAAAATATAAAACAGTAAGTTATGAAAATTCTTGCAAATTATAATATAGCCTTCAACTAAAAGAGATTTACAATTTTTTAAAATATATGTGTTCAGTATCAAATATGTAAAGATATATTGCAAAAATATGTGATAATTAAGGAAATGTGCAGTCCTTTAAATGGCATAATTAATAAATACCAAAATCAATTATATTCTATAGTTTTTTAATTTTAGTTCTGGCAGCTCAACCTTACAACCAGCTAAATGATGCCTACAATTAACGCTATATTCGATAAAGCCATCTTTAATAAAGTAATTACAATATTCATTTATACTTATGATGGGATCAAATGTCGGTTTTTCCAAGTTACCATTAAAAAACCATTGGTTGCCGTTAGAGAAAGGATAATGTACAGGAATATAATGAAGATATCCGCAAGCAGGACACATATGTTTATACATGCCTCCTTCGAAATACTGTACTTTCATTAACACTCCTTTAAAAATAAAAAAGCCAACTCATAAGAGCCGACTAAACCATTTATTTACAGATGCTATATATTATTAAATTATGTGCTATAGCCTTCTCTCTTTTATTTTTCTGTTTTTAATTTATCTAACCTATATGACAAATTCATGAAGTTCCGAGTGTAATCTCACACTTTGTTAGTTTGGTAAAATATATTTTATATAATCTATTAATTAAATGATAATTCCAGTTAAATAATGAAAAGCAAATACTAGTTTGTTTCTTATTTGGCAGAGGGCTATGTGATTAACTCATATTAATCATTAAATAGATATTACCGCCATATCCAAGAACAAAATTCGATTTATCTTATTGTTTTAAAAATCAAATAAAAAAGTCCGCATCTTGGGAAGCTACGGACTTGAAACTCAACTAAACAACAGCTAAACATTTTGCCGCTTAGTGAGAAAGCACTATCTTTTTAATCTAATTAAGTTCTATAGTCAGGTCAATAAGGATACTTAATTTTTATAAAAATTAGGTTGAGTTGTGATTTATCTCACATTTTATCTTCTAATAAGTTTAATCTGTTTTTCTTTACTCAATTACATTCTATTTCAAACACTTAAATTAAAATATTATTAAAGTAATGATTTAAAATAGAATAATGGTTAATTTTAGGAATAAGCTTGAAAGAAACAAAATCCTGATCTTGCCTTTTCTTCATTTCAAAATAATTTTGGCTTTGCCATTTCAACTCATCAAGTTCGAGTTCACCACAGAAAATTGAACATGGAGTGGTAATTCGTTTTGACTGATGAACAGGGCTGTATTTTAAGATATCTTCGCTTGAAAGATTGAGAGCATGATTTAAATGGGTACTTTGTATAGGCTCTAGATCATAAATTCCACTTAACAAAACCATCTCAGATATCAGTGGATGATCTAATGACAAAGCGGCCAGATGTGCTCCTGCCGAATGCCCAACTAAAACCACCTCATCAGTTTTCCAGCCTTGCTCTCGAATAAAATCGAGAGCTTGATTAACTTGAGAAGCAATATCTGAAATTTTACTTTGTGGTGCCAAATCATATTCTAAAAGAACGCACTGGACTCCTTTTGCTAGAACATACGGTACGATGAATGCAAAATCTGATTTATCACACCATTGCCAATAACCACCATGAATAAAAATAACAGTCTTTTTGGCTTGCTCTAATGGAAATAAATCTAAAGTCGACCGTGAGTGCTTACCATATTGGATATCTGCAATATGGGTAAATTTTTGATAGCTCACTAAGCTTGTTCTTTTAAATTCTGCCAATATTTCATGTTCATTCGCTACGGTTCTAGAATTGTCATATGGTCGCATAGATCTCTCACTTCAATGATTCTTCATGAGCATTTAAAGTAAGCTTGGCTGATGATCGCTTTAAATAGTAAAAAACCGTAAGAACAACAATTAATGGCACTCCAAATTGTAAAGTTGACTTAAATTCATTGGTAAACCACGTTGTGATCGTAATACTCAAAATTGCGATTAATCCCAACAGTGAAATTAACAGGCTCGCTGGAACCTTAAACTTTAATTGCTGGCCTTGTTGTGCCATTTTCCGTCTAAAAAACATATGAGTAATGAAAATACTACCCCAAGTGAACAATGCACCAAACATAGATAAAGCAATCATGATCGGGAATGCCGAGCTCGGATTAATGGTATAAACAATACTAGCAACACCAATACCAACAGCTGACAATAACAACGCATTAATTGGTACGCCATTGTGACTAATACGACCAAATAGTTTTGGCGCATCCCCTGCTCGTGACAAGCTAAATAGCATACGTGTTGAGATATATAGCATACTATTCATGGCTGACAAGGCCGCGACAATTACAATAAAATTTAAAATACTGTCTGCATATGGAATCCCTACAATTTTCATCACCATCACAAAAGGACTGGTCGCGTCAGCTCCAATTAAAGTTGTCCAAGGAACAAGTGCCACAATAAGAAATAAAGACAGTAAATAAAATAGGATTAAGCGAATTGCAGTACTTTTAAAAGCTTTCTTAACGGCTCTTTCCGGATCTTTAGCCTCACCTGCTGCAACAGCGATCATTTCAATACTTAAATAACTAAATATTGAAATGATTACTCCAATCCAGACTCCACTAAAACCATGAGGGAAAAAGCCCCCATGCTCAGTTAGATTAGAGACAACCTGAGCTGTTCCTCCATGACTTTGGGTCAAAATACCAATTGCTAAAAGAATAAATACAATAATTGCAAAGACTTTTATGGTCGAAAACCAATATTCAACCAATCCAAAAGCTTTAACACTATATGCATTAACCACAAGTAACGTCAGCGAGAAAAACGCAATCCAGCCCCAAGAACCTACATGAGGAAACCATAATTTCATATAGTCAGCCACCGCTGTAATTTCTGTACCGACCGCTAATACAATACACGCCCAATAACAATAACGGACTAAAAACCCAGCAAGCGGACTTACATAATGCTCAGCATATGCCCCAAATGAACCTGACGTAGGGTGCTGGACTGTCATCTCAGCCAAACAAGCCATAATAGCAAATGCGATTAAGCCTCCAATGGCATAACTCACAATGACAGCTGGGCCAGCAAAGCTAATTGCGAACTTGCTTCCCATGAACAGCCCTGTACCAATCGCTCCACCAATTGCAATCATTCCCATCTGTTTTGCGGATAATTTTTTATGTAAACCCGCTTCTCGATTTTGTATTTCATCAAAACTGCTCATAGGCCCTCCTAGCCATTTTTCTAATGTTGATATCTAACGATCAGGTCACTTCACTGCGCACCAGATAACGTTCATTTTTCCATTCACTATTCAGCATAATTTGCTTAAGTTGTTGTACGGCATTCCAAATATCTTCAAATCCTAGATATAAAGGTGTAATTCCAAAACGTAATACTTCCGGCTCTCGGTAATCCCCAATCACACCACGAGCAATCAGCGCTTGAATAATTTCATAACCAAACTCATGTCTATAACTGACATGACTGCCACGATATTTATGATTTAAAGGTGTAATCAGTTCAAAACCAAACTGGGCACACTCTTGTTGAACAAGTTGAATAAATAAATCAGTTAATTTGAGTGATTTCTCGCGTATTTGTTGCATATCAGCTTGTAAGAAAATATCGACACCACATTCGATTAGGCTCATAGAAATGATGGGTTGAGTTCCACACAAATATCGACGAATACTGTTAGCTGGTTCATAGTGCTGAGCCATATCAAATGGTTTCTTGTGGCTCCACCAGCCTGAGAGAGGTTGCCAGAATTGATCACGATGCTTTCGATTTACCCATAACAACGCTGGAGAACCTGGGCCACCATTTAAATATTTATAAGTACAACCGATGGCAAAATCACTATTGCTCTGATTAATATCCATAGGCACCGCACCAACTGAATGACATAAATCCCAAATAATCAAAGCATCTTTAGCGTGAATTTGTTGATTAATAGATTCCATATCATAGAAATATCCAGTCCGATAATTCACATGAGAAAGAACAACTACCGCCACATCTTTTGCTAAAACACGAGATAAATCATCGGCCCCATCAATCAATTCAACTTGATAACCCTGATGAATCAAATCGATAAAGCCTTCAATAATATAAATATCGGTTGGAAAGGCATCTTTTTCTGCAACAATAATTTTACGTTCCGGAAATTTTTCAGCTTGAATTTTTACCGCTGCTGATAAAACTTTGAATAAATTTAGGGTCGTTGAGTCTGAAATAACGACTTCACCTTTTTCAGCGCCGATAAGCTGCGCGACTTTATCTCCGAGTCTAGTCGGTAGTCCCCACCAATCTGCTTTATTCCAACTATTAATGAGGTCCTCACCCCACTCTTTTGCAATAATATGCTGAGCAACCTCTAATGATTTTTTTGGTCTTGCACCCAAAGAATTACCATCTAAATAAATGACATTTTCTGGTAGTGCAAATTCGTCTTTAAACTTTTTGAGTTCATCTTCCTGATCCCAATAGAGGCATTGTTCGTGAGTAATCATTTGTTATTTCACCTATTTTCAACATTTCCTTTGTATTTGAATTTTATCACGCTAATTCTTTCGATTTATTCGATAATATTTGATTAAAATTTGCTATTTTCGTATAAAATTCGAATTAAAATTATAAAACATGGATGAAATTCGAAAATGAATGTAGATGCAATTGATCTTAAAATTTTAAAACATTTACAAGATAATGCTCGGTTAAGTAACCAAGAACTGGCCGATCTCGTTAACCTTTCGGCTTCAGCTTGTCATCGGCGAGTTAAAATTTTAGAAAGCAATGGTGTAATTGAAAAATATCAAGCGAAAGTTAATTATGAAAAACTAGGTATAAAAATTGAGGCAATTGTCGAAATAAAGCTTGCCCAACTCACAGAAAATGATCACAACTTCTTTTTAAGTCAGATCAAAAATTTTGATGAAGTCATTAATGCTTATATTATTACTGGTGAATCTAATTATGTTTTACACATTGCGACCAAAGATTTGAGTTCTTTTTCTCATTTCGTCATTAATACCTTAAATAAAATAAAAGGTGTAGTGAGCATCAATTCCAAGATCATTTTACAAAAGATTGTGCAAAAGCCACTTTGATCCCTTATTTTTAATTAAAGAGACATCTCATGATCGAAACAAAACGTTTAATTTTAAGACAATGGAAAGAAAGTGATGTTGAGCCTTTTATAACAATGGGCTTAGATCAAGATGTTATGCAATTTTTCCCAAATCTATTACCCCCCCAAGAAAGCCATAATTTAATCCAAAAAATTTCATCTCTAATTGATGAAAATGGTTGGGGCTTCTGGGCAGTAGAATTAAAAGAAACCCATCAATTTATCGGGTTTATTGGTTTACATAGCCAACCTGAACAATTTGACTTTTCTCCATGTGTGGAAATTGGGTGGCGACTTGCAAAAGACTTCTGGAAACAAGGTTATGCAACTGAAGGAGCAAAAGCGGCTTTAGACTATGGTTTTAATGTACTGAATTTAGATAAGATCGTTTCATTTACCGCTAACATAAATACACCCTCTCAAGCCGTCATGGAAAGACTTGGAATGCACAAAGTTAAAAACTTTGATCATCCCAAGGTTCCTCTCCATCACCAACTAAAAGCACATGTGTTATATGAAATTACAAGCTCTTCATTTATTTTTTGATTAAAGTCAAAATTTTAAATTATTAATAAAAATTTTCTTAATCATCGAAATCATAGCCAACAGATGTAGAGGACTCCCAATACTCATGGATTTTACTTGCGATATCATCTTTTCCCATTGTAGTGAGTACATAAAAGAGTTTAGCCTCTTTATTTTTTCTTAGTATTAATAGGTTGTAGTAATCATACTCAGGCCCATTAAGACCTAATGTTGGCTGTGATTCACAGTGCTTTTCTGCTTTGTAATGCCATTCAAGCTTATAAGTATCAAGGCCATCAGCAGCATTGATTACAATACCGTCATTGGCTCCGCCAATAAATCCAATTTTCATTGCTTTCTCTAAATTCTTATTAGGGTTAATTTTAAATATAACTTTAAACAAGTATCCTTCAATTTATAAAATGTATGTCAATACGTATCCTATGTAAGCAAAATTAACTATAAATATAGATGACTTTTAAGATTTCTTAATTGCAAAACTTTGGCTGCCTATTTTTACTTTAAACACAGTAAAAGTTATCCACTAAAAAGCATTTATTATTGTTTTTTGTTTTTCAAAATTACACGCTATAATTTTCAAATCATTTATCCTCCCTACCCATCACATTAATCAAAACACCTTTTGAAAGAATTAATGGGTGGAGTTTTAAATTAATTTTATATTTCAAAGTTTCTTTAATTAATGATTTTAAAAGGATATATGGTAGATGCGTCTTAAAAAATTTGCTTTAAATGATTTTGGAGATATTTATATATGTCTAAAATCGTAATGTTTGACATGGATGGTACGCTATTAGATCTCGCTTTTGATGATTTCATTTGGAATGAATGTCTTCCTAAGCGACATGCAGAGATACATCAACTTCCGCTCACCCAGAGCCAAAAAATACTATATCAGTTTTATCAAGCACATAAGCATACACTTGTTTGGTATTCATCAACTTTTTGGACTAAAACTGTAGGTGTAGATGTACTCAAATTACAGAAAGAATTTCAGACAAAAATTCAAGCTCGCTCAGGTTGTATTGAGCTTCTGCAGGAACTGAAAGAACAAGGATATAGTTGTTGGTTAGTTACAAATGCTGACCGTGCAAGCTTACAGTTAAAGCTCGATAATATTGCAATTGAACACTTCTTTGACGTAATCGTATCGAGTGAACAAATTGGTTATGCAAAAGAAGATATTCATTTTTGGCAAGAGCTCCAAAAATTACACCCTTTCGACCCAGACGCAACCATTTTTATTGACGATACAACTCCTGTACTAAAAACAGCTGAAAAATTTGGTATCAAACACTTGTTTACTATCTTGCAGCCCTCAAGTCTAAAGAATGCAAGAAAGCATGAAGATTTAGAATATAAAGCACTAGATCGACTTACAGAATTGCTGTCTATATTGAATCAAATTGATAGAAAGGATAATGATGTCAAAATTGCTTGAAAACGATGCTGTAGAGACCATGCGTATCGACAAATGGTTATGGGCTGCTCGTTTTTTTAAAACTCGTTCAATTGCTAAAGCAGCAATCGAAGGAGGTAAAGTACATCACAATAATGAGCGTGTAAAAGTTTCCAAAGAAATTCGTGTTGGAATGGAACTGATTATTCAACAAGGTTTTGATAAAAAAACCGTTGTAGTAAAAGCGCTTTCCAACACACGTGGTCCAGCACCAGTTGCCCAGCAACTTTATGAAGAAACAGAAGTAAGTATTGCTAAACGGGAGTTGATTGCATCCCAACGAAAATTGCATAATCTTGCTCGACCTGATCATAGACCGAGTAAAAAGGATCGTAGACAGATTAATCGGTTTAAACAGGACAATGATCAACACTGGTCGTATGGTGATGAATAAAAACGTCGAGTTGTGTCGCACACACACAGACAACACATAGAAGCTATAGAAAAAATCTGTCACTATTAGCCCTGTGAAACAAGTTGAGATTCAATACATCCACTTGGGTTAAACGTGATGAACTTAGAGTATTGAGGTTTTTGAGATGGATGAGAATAAAAGCAAAGCATTACAAGCCGCGCTAAGTCAAATTGAGAAGCAATTTGGCAAAAATACGGTGATGCGTCTCGGTGACAACACTGTTCAAGCAGTTGAAGCTGTATCTACAGGTTCTTTGACTTTAGATATTGCATTGGGGATTGGCGGTTTACCGAAAGGTCGTATCGTTGAAATTTATGGTCCAGAATCTTCTGGTAAAACCACAATGACTCTCCAAGCGATTGCACAATGTCAAAAAGCTGGTGGTACTTGTGCATTTATCGATGCAGAACACGCATTAGATCCACAATATGCACGTAAGCTGGGCGTGGACATTGATAATCTACTTGTATCGCAACCAGATAACGGTGAACAAGCACTCGAGATTGCAGACATGCTAGTTCGCTCTGGTGCAATTGATTTAATCGTTGTCGACTCAGTTGCTGCTCTTACTCCTAAAGCAGAAATTGAAGGCGAAATGGGTGACTCTCACATGGGCTTACAAGCTCGCTTAATGAGTCAGGCATTACGTAAAATTACGGGTAACGCTAAACGCTCGAACTGTATGGTTATTTTCATTAACCAGATCCGTATGAAAATTGGTGTAATGTTTGGTAGCCCTGAGACTACGACTGGTGGTAACGCATTGAAGTTCTATGCTTCTGTACGTTTAGATATCCGCCGTATTGGTCAGGTCAAAGAAGGTGATGAAATCATCGGCTCTGAAACTCGAGTTAAAGTTGTTAAAAACAAAATGGCTCCTCCCTTTAAAGAAGCTATTTTCCAAATCCTATACGGTAAAGGTACAAACCAGCTTGGCGAACTTGTAGATTTAGCTGTACAACAAGATATCGTGCAAAAAGCAGGCGCTTGGTATTCATATCAAGGCAATAAAATTGGCCAAGGTAAAAACAATGTTATCCGCCACTTTGAAGAAAATCCTCAAATGGCTGGAGAAATTGAAAAGATTATCCGTGAACAACTGCTAACTACGGGTACTAATGGTGCTGTACAAGTGGAAGATGAAGAAGAAGATCTTCTATTAGAGTCTTAATTACCGCTAATAAGTCTTAAAACGCCCTTCGGGGCGTTTTTTACAAGGAAATATTAAATATGTTCAAAAGAACAGAAGAACAGCCCCAACAACGCGCTTTGCTAACAGGTCAACGTTTGCGCTCATATGCTTTTGCGTTATTGACTCGTCGAGATTATTCGAAAGCAGAACTTATCGAGAAATTGAATCGTTATGCACAAAACCCTGAAGAGGTTAAGCAACTTATTGAAGAGTTATCTGAGCAAAATTATCAAAGTGACCAACGCGTTGCAGAACTAACATTGGCTAGCCAAATTCGTAAAGGCAAAGGGCCAAAACGCATCAAACAAGCTTTAAAAACTAAACAAATCGAAAATGATTTAATTGCAGATGAAATTCATAATATTGATTGGGTGGAACAGGCTTATCAACTTAAAGTGAAAAAGTTTGGTGAAGAAGTAGAAAAAGATCCTAAACTTAAAGCAAAACAGATGAGGTTTTTACAATATAGAGGATTTGATTTAGATGTAATTATGAAGGCAATCCAACGGAGATCGGATTAGAAGATGGTGGCAACCCCACTAGCAAAACTTCGGCACATCATAGATCTGCTACCGTTGCTACCTTCCGGTCCTGGCGGGGTTCACAGAGTACAATTGCGAAGCCACCAGCGGGGCTACCATTGCAAAACAGAGTATAGAGATTTTTAAAAGAGTTGCAAGCCTTCTTCTCAATTTTAAGCAAGTTTATGTTTCAATTGATTAATTCATCGTCAAAAACATATAAATTCCTAGAATCTCTTATCTTATATTCTTTCTTGATACTTATTTTGAATAAAATATGCTTGAAGATTGTAAACTATTCTTGCATTTATATTGTTAGCTGTTTTAATTGCAATGATCAATTAAAACCTTAGATAGCTAATGTGAATAGTTTACATATTCCCTTCTCAAGTTAGCTTTTACATAAAATTATGGACCTATACTCATGCGATTGATGAAGCATTCTTTATTATTTATTGCCTTAATGAGCACTACTTCTCTCTATGCCAATATTCCAATTGAATCGCGCGGTTTAAGTCAAAGTGGTGGTAGTTCAACTAACACTTCATCGAATAACGCTTCAGTCCCTAGTAATTTAAATTGGGAATTGATGCAAAAAAACCAACAATTAGAAAATGATATACGTACCTTACGCGGACAGTTAGAAGAACAATCGAATGATATTGAACAACTGAAAAAAGATTTATCTAATCGCTATACTGATTTAGACCAGCGTTTGGAATTACTAAATCAAAAAGTAGATCCAGAAAGTGCAGCACCAGACAATACAGCAAATAGTGATGCTACAGCTACCGGAAGCTCAGAAGCTCCTCCTACCGACAATAAAGCAGCTAGTACTACTACAACTGCTGCAAGTCAAGTTACTTTCCCTTCACAAACGCAAGTAACACAACCAGCTTCATCGCCTGCTACGCAAAATCAATCGAACCCTGTAGAACTTGAAAAAGCAGCTTATACTGTCGCTTTAGATGCCTACAAACAAGGTGGAGCGAAAAAAGCGATTGCTCCAATGCAAAACTTTATCAAAAATCATCCTAATAGCGTTTATACAGGCAATGCCTATTTTTGGTTAGCCGAGTTTAATTTAGCAACTGATCCGGTAAATTATAATGAAGCTAAAAAGAACTATAATGTAGTCGCTACGCAATACCCAAATTCTAGTAAAGCTCCTCGCGCGCTTTATCAACTCTACAGTATTGCCAAAGATGTTGATAAAAACACTGTATCAGCAAACCAATATAAAGCTAAAATTTTAAGTCAGTATCCAAAATCTGAAGAAGCCAAATTTTTTAACAAATAAAAGTTTTTAAGAAAAAAAGACACCGCAGATTGCGGTGTCTTTTTTTGAATATCTCGGCTTAACGCACAATACCACGTTCTGATTGCTCAACAGAGTCAATTAATAATTGAGCTTCTGGAACATTCGGAAGAATATCATTTTTAATCTGCTCAACAGCTTGAACAGAAGTCAGGCCTGATTTAAAAATCAATTTATAAGCTTCTCTAAGGCCTTGAATTGTATCCTTAGACCAACCCTTTCGGCGCATACCTTCTATATTAATACCAAACGCATGTGCTGGATTACCAGATGCCATAACATACGCTGGCACATCTTTTAAAATTAAAGATGCTCCACCAACCATACTGTAAGAATCGATTTTACAGAATTGATGAATTCCCGAATTACCACCAATAATGACATGATCACCAATATGAACGTGTCCAGCAACACCAACATTATTTGCGAAAATATTATGATCACCAACAATACAGTCATGTGCAATATGCGTATTAACCATCAATAAGTTATGACTACCTATTTTAGTTAAAGCATTATCTTGTACAGTTCCTCTATGTAAACTGCAATGCTCACGAATTAAATTATGATCTCCAATCTCTAACCAAGTTTCTTCACCTTGATATTTCAAGTCTTGGCAAATTTCACCAACACTTGCAAACTGGAAAATCTCATTATTTTGACCAATTTTGGTAAAACCACCAACTACAACATGTGAATGTAATTTAGTACCAGCGCCAATTGTCACATTTGGACCAATAATACAATAAGGTCCTATCTGGACATCCGGGGCAATCACTGCAGATGGATCAATAATGGCCGTAGAATGAATTAAATCGTGATTGCTCATGCCTGCTCTGTTTTTTGGTGTGAAATCATAATTTCAGCGGTTGTTGCTACAATACCGTCAACGGTAGCCGTACAGTTATATTTGTAGATACCGCGTTTTTGCATTACTAATTCAGATTTTAATACAAGTTGGTCGCCAGCAACTACTTGTTTTTTAAATCTTACCTTTTCTGCACCAGCAAAGAGGAATAAAGAACCTGGTTTTGGCGTCTCATTGTTCATAATAAAACCTAGAACGCCCGAAACTTGAGCTAATGCTTCTACAATTAGAACACCCGGCATAATTGGATATTCTGGGAAATGTCCTTGTAGGAACTCTTCATTGATAGAAACATTTTTATAACCAACAATACTATTGTCAGTAACTTCAGTCACACGATCAACCAATAAGAAAGGATAACGATGCGGCAAATATTGACGAATCGTTTGAATCTGCATTGGTAATTCAGGGATGGCAAATTTAGGTGTAGTTGACTCGGTCATAATATTCTATTTACGCAAATTAAAAGTTGATTCAAGAGACTCTATTTGAGCTTGTATATGATCAAGTCGTTTAGTGATTTGGGTCAATGGCACATCTGCTAATTGTCGCAAGCGTACAATTGTCTTTTTCCAATGACTATTTTCAAATAATCCAATTCCTGAAGAATAGGTACCAGCTTCAGAAATATTTTTTGTGACCATTGACATTCCAGTTAAAGTCACATTATCAGTGATTGAAAGGTGACCAGACACACCACAGGCTCCTGCAAGAATACAGTTTTTGCCAATTTTAGTGCTTCCAGCAATTCCACATTTAGCAGCAATAGCTGTATTGGAACCAATATGAACGTTATGTGCGATTTGCACAAGATTATCAATAATTACCCCATCTTCCAAAATCGTATTATCTAGTGCCCCTCGATCAATACTACAATTTGATCCAATACGGACATCATTACCAATAATAACTGAACCTAATTGTGCGATACGATGCCATTTACCTTGATATGGTGCAAATCCAAAGCCTTCACTACCAATCACAGTACTTGCATGAACTCGAACACGATCAAGTAATTTAGAACCGCCAGTAATAGTGACATGAGAATCGATAAAACAATCCTTGCCAATTTCTACATTATCATCCAGACGAGTATGAGACTGAATAATCGTGTTCTCACCTACTACACAATTTTCACCAATTACAACGTAATGGCCAATATATGCTTTTTCAGAAATAATTGCAGAAGGATGAATTTGAGCAGTACTTTCAATACCTATTGATGTGATCTTTTTATCAAAAGCATGGGTAAGGATGGCAAAAGCCAAATATGGATTATCAACAATAATAAAATTTTGTTTATCAGTAAGCTGTTCTTTAATAGAGCTTGTAACAATGTACGCACCCGCACGGCTAGTCTTTGCTTGATCGATATACTTTTCGCCATTTACGAAAGTAATATGAGAAGGTTCAGCATTTTCTAAACTTGCCAGATTTATAAATTGAAGACTACCCGCACCGACTAACTCACCATTAACTAGGTGAGCTAGTTCATCTAAACGATAATGTTGCACTTTCATTAATTTATTTCATTGAATTAACCTTTTGTATCATTTTATCAGTTAAATCATATTTAGCGTCATAGGCAACGGTCGAATTTTTATTCAAAATGAAGTCAAGATTATTTTCTTTTCGTAATTGTTCAGCTGCTTGCTTCACACGAGTCTCAAAAGTTGAGTTCATTCCTTGCAAACTAGTTTGAACTTTAGACTGCAAACCTTGTTGAGTCGAATTAAATTCATTTAATTTTGACTGATATTGAGTTTGAAGCTTCTTAATATCATCTTCTTTCATTTTTTGCCCTTGAGTTTGGGCTTGACGCTGAAGGCCTTCTAACTCTTTACCCAACTGCTCAAGACGAGTTGTTGTTGGTTTAACAGATTGATTTAAACTTGCATTTTGTTGTTTTAAATAAGTACTACTTTCAACAACTTTAGCAAGATCAATAACACCATAACCAGCAGCATTAGTCATAGCAGAAATTGTAAGGCCTAACCCTAACATTAATATATTTAATTTTTTCATCTTAATTTGTGTCCTTATTTCATTGTTTAGTCAAGTCGTACTTAGAAAGTACGACCGATTTCAAACTGAATCTCTTTAGTTTCGTCACCAGGCTTATCATTTAACGGGAATGCATAGCTAAGAGATAATGGCCCAATCATAGTGATCCATGTAAAACCAACACCTACGCTATAACGCATATTACCTAAATCAAAACCGTAGTTATCTTCACAGTATTTTTTAGCATCTGCTATTTGCTGCCCATTCATAATCATAGAATAAGAGCCAACATCACACTTAGTATCAAATACTTGACCACCTTCAGCAAAAATGACTGGTCGTACTTGGCGAGTCCAGTCCCCTTTGAAAGGTAACGGTAAAGCTAATTCAGTACCAAATTGTACTAAAGCATTACCCCCAACCTCTTCTGGAGAACCGTCATTTTGCTTGGTTTCTTGTAAGTTTACACTTGCATACTTAGGACCCAAGGTACTGTTATCATAACCCCGAACAGAACCATAACCACCTGCATAGAAGTTTTTATAGAATGGTAAATCATTACCATAGCCAAGTTTACCGTAACCACGCAATACGAAACCAGTATTACTAATTGGCCAAAATGCCTGTGCATCATAAGTTGCTTTTTGATAGTCAACATCACTACCTGGCAAACCAATTTCAAGACCTACACGATGTGACATACCTGAAGTAGGGAAAATAGGACGGTTTAAAGTATTGTATGACCAACCTAAATTTAAGTTATATGTAAAGAACTCACCATCAAACGCATTATCATATTGTTCTTCTGGGACCTTACATTCCCCCTTCTCAGTATCATACTGCGACTCACCATTTAAGGTTGGACAATATGAACCCTTACTTGTTGCTTTACCACCATTTGCTAACAAATAATCACGCACATAAGTAGAGACATAAGGACCAGTCGTTACTTTAGTATTATCAATACCTAAAGAGGCACTTAGGCTTTGGTTTTCATCAATTGGGTAACCAAAACTTAAACTACCACCGAAACTATCGGTAACGTAATTATTAACGTTATAGTCATCATTTAACTTTGTTTTACGGTAATAAACATTATAACCGCGGCTTACACCATCAATAGTGAAGTAAGGGTCAGTAACACTTAAGTTATAGTAGTCTTGAGTTTCAGAGCGAGATAAATCGATCGAAACACGATTACCCGTTCCCATAAAGTTAGTTTGACTCAAACCTGCCTGGAATGTGATACCACCACTTTGTGAGTAACCTACCGCTAATGTTGTAGTTCCCGAGTGTTGCTCTTCAACATTTACGTTTAAATCCACCTGATCTGGTGAATTTGGAATACGAGCCGGTTTAATATCAACTGTTTTGAAGAATCCAGTACGCTCTAAACGAACCTTGGACAAATCAATTTTTTCATTACTCGCTAAAGCGCCTTCCATTTGACGCATTTCACGACGCAATACTTCATCGGCAGTTTTACTATTACCTGTAAAGTTAATACGACGTACGGTTACTTGCTGACCTGGGTTTACATAATAGTTCAAGTCAACAACACCCGTTTCATTATTAATTTGCGGAACGACATTTACATCTGCAAAGTAATAACCAGCATTACCATATTTACGCAATAACAATTGCTTAACAGCATTTACTTTTTCTTGAGAATAGGTATCGCCATCTTTATAAATTTTCAAAGCTTGCAGTTCTTCAGGTTTATAAAGTGCGTCACCTAAAAACTTGGTTTGACCAAATTTGAACTGGCTACCTTCCTCAACAGCAACTTCAATAAAGATATTCTTTTTATCTTCACTAATATTGAGCTGTGAGTTATTGATATGAAAATTGATATAACCTTTATTCAGATACATCGCGCGCAAAGCTTCAAGGCTCGCTGCCATTTTCTCTCTAGCATAACGGTCATTACGAGTTACAACTGAAGCCCAACCACTTTCCTTAACTGCGAAAGCTTGTTTAATTTCACTGTCTTTAAAAACAGTATTACCAATAATATTGATATTAAAAACTTTAGCTGCCGTACCTTCATTAAAATTTAATTTAAGTTCAACACGGTTATTTGGGCGAGCTATAGTATCAACAGTTACATCAGCATCATAACGGCCTTGCTGAGTATATTGCTGCTCTAATTCAGTTTCAATTGTTTGTAAAGCTGACTTCTTAAAAACTTCGCCTTCAGCAATGCCCATTTTTTTGAGGCCTTGCTCTAAAGCCTCTTTAGGAATAAGTTTATTACCCTTAAATTCAAGCTTTGAAATAATTGGGCGCTCTACGACATTAAAAACTAAAGTATCGTTATCTCTTGATGCTTTAATATCGTCAAAAAGTCCAGTGGCATACAATGTTCGAATTGCTTCTGCGATCATCGGTTCATTAACGCGATCGCCACTGTTGATTGGCAACATGGTAGAAACATTTGCAGGAGTAAGACGGACCAAACCATCTATACGAATATCTCGAACAACGAAATCATCAGCTGCATATGCTTGTTGTACCGCTGCCATAGCGCTAACAAGTGCCAAAGGCATTAAAAAATGTGTGTGCCGCATGCCAGTTTTTCCAGTAAGTTATAAATCCATATACGTTTACAAACGCATAAAATCGTTAAATAAAGCTAAAAGCATCATACTACCGAGCAGTACCATACCAATTTTTACACCAAACATTTGTATTTGTTCAGAAACAGGCTTCCCACGAATAGCTTCAATAATGTAATAAACGAGGTGTCCACCATCAAGCATTGGAATTGGCAATAAATTTAAAATTCCAAGACTTACACTCATTAAAGCCATAAATGAGATAAAAGTCTGCCATCCCATTTCTGCACTTTGTCCCGCTACCTTCGCGATTGTAATTGGTCCAGAAAGATTCTCTAAGCCAATTAAACCCTTAACCATTTTTACTATCGAACTCAATATCATGCTGGAGATTTGGCCAGTCTTATCTAGCGACATCTGGAAAGCTTGTAATGGAGTATATTGAATTGTTTGCTTATATTCGTCAGGAATTGTAATTTTTCCTGCATCGCTTTTTACGCCTAAAACCCCACTCACTTGCCCCATATTGTCACGCTTTCCTTGAGGCATGACTTGCAAATGAACGAGTTGACCATTACGCAACACATCAATACTGAGCAATTTTTCTGGTGAATGTTGCACAACTTCCACAACATCAAACCAGTCTTTCATCGCTTGACCATTAATGGATACAATACGATCACCGACTTTTATTCCTTGTCGAATTGCTGCTCCATCTGCAGTCAACTCAGTTACAACAGCGGGAATAACAGGACGATAAGGTGAAAAGCCTAATACATCTAAAGCTGATTCATTTTGGTTTTTTAAAAAATCTTTAATGGGTAAAACAATATTTTTCTCAGTACCTGCACGATCTACATCGATATTCAAGCTACCAGTTTCACCTACACGATCAATCAAAGCAAAGTTAAGTTTTTCCCAAGTTTGCGTTTCCTTTCCATCAACAGCAATAATCTTGTCACCTACTTGTAGTTGAGCTGTAGCAGCTGGCGAGTTGGGTACAACCTTACCCACTCTTGTATTTAGTTGTTCCTGTGCTGGTAAAAATAAAATCCAAAAAAGTAAAACAGCAAAAATCAAGTTAATTAAAGGCCCAGCCGCAACAATTGCTATACGCTTCCATGGTTTTTGACGGTTAAATGCATAAGGTAAATCTTGCTCTGCAACATTACCTTCGCGCTCATCGAGCATTTTTACATAACCGCCTAGAGGCAAAGCTGAAAGTTGGTACTTAATTCCAGATTTTTTTGAGGTCCATTTAAGTAATGTCGGACCAAAACCAATAGAATAAACTAGAACCTTAACACCAAGTTTTCGTGCCACCCAATAGTGACCGAACTCATGAATTGCAATTAATGGACCGAGCAAGAGAGCTGCTGCTGCAATCATAAATAATGCGCTCATTTCAGCCTCCTATACTTGATATATACTGCTGTGCTACATGTCGTGCTACTTCATCTTTATTCAAAATAGACTCGATATTATCAGCAACTGAGTTTTCCAATTTTTGCAAAGTATGCTCTACCACTTGTGGGATATTTGTAAATCCAATCTGTTGGTTTAAAAATGCAGCAACGGCAACCTCATTTGCAGCATTTAAAATAGTAGGTGCCAGCCCTCCTGAACGCATTGCCTGACGGGCTAAATCCAGTGCTGGAAATTTCTGGATATCCGGTGCTTGAAAATTAAGCTGAGAATACTCAAATAAATCTAAAGCAGGAACATTAGTCTGTAAACGTTCTGGCCATGCTAATGCATGGGCAATCGGTGTACACATGTCTGGATTACCCATTTGAGCCAATGTTGAACCGTCAACATATTGCACCATAGAATGAATAATACTTTGTGGATGAACAACAACTGTAACAAAATGTTCAGATATTGAAAACAAATGACACGCCTCGATCAACTCTAACCCTTTATTCATAAGAGTAGCTGAGTCAACTGAGATTTTCTGTCCCATAGACCAGTTGGGATGCTTACAAGCCTGCGCAGGAGTAACTTTTTCTAACTGTTCTAACGAATGGTTTAAAAATGGTCCACCTGAAGCGGTCAATAAGATTCTTGATACGCCCTGTTGCGGTTGTCCATTTCTTTCAGCCTCTAAATAATTATGAGGTAATGACTGAAAAATAGCGTTGTGTTCTGAATCTACCGGTAATAATAATGCCTGATGATCACGTGCTGCTTGCATCATGATTTCACCAGACATGACCAAAGCTTCTTTATTAGCAAGCAATACGCGTTTACCAGCTTTTACAGCCGCTAATGTTGGTAATAAACCAGCTGCTCCAACAATTGCAGCCATAACTACATCAACATCTGGATGAGATGCGATACTTACCAGTCCTTCCTGATCAGCCAAAATTTCAATATTTTGTAATTCACTCTTTACAAATAAAGCTGCTAATTCGTCAACTTTTTGCTTTGGAACAACTGCAACTTTTGGTTGGAATTGTTTACATATGTCAACCAATTCAGAAATTCGACTATGAGCTGAAATTGCAAATACTGAATACTTATCAGGATGTTGATTTAAAATTTTTAAGGTACTTTGCCCAATGGAACCGGTTACACCCAATATGCAAACAGATTGTGTCATTTATAAATCTACACCAATAAGTTTTAATATATACATTCCCGTTGCAAAGATCGGGGCTGCAGCAAGTAAAGAATCAATACGATCTAAAACACCACCATGACCAGGTAGTACACGTCCAGAATCTTTAATACCAGCACGACGTTTAATCATTGACTCAAATAAATCACCCAACACTGAACCGAATACTGTAATCAGTGACAAGATAAGAAACAGAATTTGCTGAATTAAAGTTAAATTTAGATACTGATATTGCACAACCAACATTACCAGTATGGTCGTGACAATACCACCATACAAGCCTTCTACTGATTTGTTCGGACTAACGGTTGGAGCTAATTTTCTTTTACCAAATTTACGACCAACAAAGTAAGCACCACTATCTGCACCCCACACGAGTAAGAACAGATACATTAACCACCATGGCGAACTTTGCCAAACAACAAAAATTGAAGTTACCGCAGCACAAACTAAAATAATGCCAATTACATATAGAGTAGCGTTATACCACCCATCAAATTCAGGAAAAGATTTGACCCAATAAACGCTTACAAGCCAAGTCAAAATTGAAGCTGACCACAAAAGTAATGCAATATCATGGAAAAATAGAGCAACGCCCGAAACGAATGCAACAAGCAGACCGTAGCACCAAGCTTTTGGCTTTACAGCATTTACAGTTTCATGGGGCATTAATTTATACCATTCATACCCCGCAACCCCTGCTGCTACAATCATAAGAACCAACATTGGATAATGTGATTGCGTAGCAAACATACAGCCTAAAACAACTGCGACAAGTACCAATGCGGTAACAATCCGCTCTAACATTATAAGTTCTCTATTTTCTCTTGCTGAATTTGTTCAGATGTTTTGCCAAAACGACGCTCACGCCCTGAAAAAACATTCAATGCATGATCGAATTCTTGTACTGTAAATTCTGGCCATAAAGTATCAGTAAAATACAGTTCAGCATATGCTGCTTGCCATAACAAGAAATTAGATATGCGATAATCTCCACCTGTACGGATCAATAAGTCCACAGCTGGCAGATCGTTTAGACTGACATATTTTTCGAACAAATCAACATTTATTTGATCAGCACCAAATTCACCACGGGAAACCGCTTCAGCAACTTGTTTTGCTGCATTTGCAATATCCCACATCCCGCCATAGCTCACAGCAATAGTTAAGGTCATAGTGTTATGGTGTGCTGTCTGTTGCTCTGCATCTTCCATTAAGGCAACTAGGTGTGACGGTAATCTGGAACGATCACCGATGAAACGCAAAGCAATATTAAATTTCTTCATGCGAGGTATTTGCTCATGAATAGTTTCTTCAAGAAGCTTCATAAGCAGATCGACTTCAAATTGTGGTCGATTCCAGTTTTCGCTTGAAAATGCAAACACCGTTAAAGCACGAATACCTGTTTTTTTACAATGTTCAACGATAGGATCAAGAACATTTTTACCCTCTCGATGCCCATCACCTTTTTGCATTTGATTTTTTTTTGCAAAGCGGTTGTTGCCATCCATGATGATGGCAACATGCTTAGGAAGATGATACTCTTCTGAATCGGTCATAAAATTTAGACCTTCATCAATTCTGCTTCTTTCGCTGCAAGACGCTTGTCTACTTCTGCAACATATTTGTCAGTGATTTTCTGGATATCATCACCTGCACGGCGCTCATCATCTTCAGAGATTTCTTTCTCTTTTAATAATGCTTTGATATCACCTAATACATCACGACGAATATTACGAATTGCAACTTTTGCATTTTCAGCTTCGCTACGCGCAATTTTTTGCATATCACGACGTGTTTCTTCAGTTAATGCAGGTAAAGGTACACGAATTGCATCCGCAGTAATCGGGTTTAAACCAAGATCACTCTCACGAATTGCCTTATCAATAGCTGAAACCATTGTACGTTCAAATGGCTGAACAAGAAGTGTACGAGAATCTTCAACACCAACGTTTGCCACTTGATTTAAAGGCACATCAGAACCGTAGTAAGGAACCATTACCCCATTTAAGATTGATGGGTGTGCACGGCCGGTACGAACTTTAGCAAACCCTAGTTCCAAAGACTCAAGAGTTTTCAACATACGCTGTTCGCTGTCTTTTTTCAGATCGTTAATCATATGATCTACCTTACTTATTTATTCAAGGATGTTTTAACAAATTTAATTTAGCGCTAGTATAAAGAGCTTTCGTCAACACGTACATTATTTAGTAACGCGTGTACCTTCTTTTTCGCCCATGACTACTGACAATAGCGCGCCTGATTTATTCATATCAAAAACTTGTAATGGCACATTATGGTCACGACATAAACAAATAGCTGTCAAATCCATAACACCAAGTTTTTCGTCCAATACCTGATCAAAGGTTAAATGATCATATTTAACCGCATCTTCGTATTTACTTGGATCTTTATTATATACGCCATCTACTTTGGTCGCTTTTAGAATTAAATTTGCTTCAATTTCAATTCCGCGTAAGCAAGCTGCCGTATCAGTCGTAAAGAATGGATTTCCTGTACCAGCAACAAAAACACAAACTTCACCCTGACTCAAGTGACGGATAGCATCACGACTTGAATAAGACTCTACTACTGTACCAATTGGTAATGCAGACATAAGGCGAGTTCTGATATTACGGCGAACCAATGCATCACGCATAGCCAAACCATTCATTACAGTTGCAAGCATACCCATTTGATCGCCTGTTACACGACCAACCAAGCCATCCTTTTGCAACTGACTACCACGATACAAGTTACCGCCACCAACAACGATACCCACTTGCACGCCTAAGCCAACTAAGTGAGCAATTGAAAGGGACATTTGATCAAGAACTTGGGCATCAATACCCATGTCTTTGTTACCTGATAATGCTTCACCAGATAGTTTTAATAAAATGCGTGAATAACGGGGGCTAATTGTTTCCGCCATGAGTTTGCTCCAAAACCTCTTAAACTGAATGCTTTTTTGAATCGTTATCGATTAAACCGACTTAATTTTAATTAACTTTGCAAATAAGTCGTATTCATCCGCATCGGTGATTTCGACTTCCAACATATCGCCTGGTTGAATAGTGCTCTTATCGATATCTTCTACAAAGACATTACCGTCAATTTCCGGAGCATCGGCATAAGAACGTGCAACAGCAACAGGATATTCATCTTCCAAACTATCGACTAATACAGTCATCGTTTGACCAATACGTTTTTGCAACTTAGCAGCAGAAATTTGTTGCTGCACTTGCATAAAGCGCTCGTAACGCTCTTGCTTAATTTCTTCAGGCACATGATCGGGTAAATCATTTGCCGTAGCGCCTTCTACTGGTGAGTAGGTAAAGCAGCCAACACGATCAAGTTCAGCTTCAACTAACCAATCGAGCAATATTTGAAAATCTTCTTCAGTTTCGCCTGGGAAACCCACTACAAATGTAGAGCGAATCACAAGATCTGGGCATTTTTCACGCCACAATTTAATTTTTTCGAGTGTATTTTCACTGTGAGCCGGACGCTTCATTAACTTAAGAATACGCGGGCTTGCATGTTGGAATGGAATATCAAGATATGGCAGAATTTTACCTTGTGCCATTAAGTCAATAACCGCATCAACATGTGGGTATGGATAAACATAATGTAAGCGCACCCAGATACCAAGTTGGCCTAGTGCTTCACACATATCAAAGAATTTTGTTTTAACAGGCTGGCCATTCCAGAAATCAAGTTTGTACTTGGTATCTACACCATAAGCTGATGTATCTTGGGAAATAACCAAGATTTCTTTAACACCTGCTCTTTTAAGCGCAGCGGCTTCTTCCAGTACACTTCCAACTGGACGCGATACTAGATCGCCACGCATACTTGGGATAATACAGAAGGTACAACGGTGGTTACATCCTTCAGATATTTTTAAATAGGCATAATGTTTTGGTGTTAAGCGAATTCCTTGTTCAGGAACCAAATCAACAAACGGGTTGTGTTTAGGTGGTGCTGGGACATATTCATGTACAGCTTCCATTACATCTTGATAAGCTGCTGCACCAGTAACCTTTAAAACATTTGGATGCATTTGACGAATTTTGTCTTCGTCTTTACCTAAGCATCCAGTAACGATTACTCGACCATTTTCACTCATGGCCTCGCCAATTGCATCTAGCGACTCTTGTACCGCAGATTCGATAAAACCACAGGTATTAACAACAACTAAATCAGCACCATCATAATCTGATGCAACTTGATAACCTTCAGTCTTTAACTGAGTTAAAATTCGTTCAGAATCTACCAATGCCTTAGGACAACCTAAAGAAACAAAACCGACTTTGGGGGTCTTCATGAATCTGCGCTCCACTTGAATGCGCGTATTGTATGTCTTTTCTTGTCTCAAGCATAGGTGGAAAGCCCACTCTTTGTGTAATGCACCAAAATACGACCAACATTTGCACCAAAACTCATCTTTGCACCAAGTTGGATCATGTTATTATCTCTATTTAAGCCATCAGTTTTGATCAACCGATATAAAGACCGATTTAAGCGCGTTTTTAAATACTTTAAAACTTTAAAATAACCCATAAACAAAGTTGGCGTACATTTTGCATCGTTCATGTTCTATAACGGTGAAAATCCGATAACCAATGAAGATGCCATTGCGCTATTTTAAGACAGGAACGATTCGCTAATGGATCAACACAACCCTATCGACTATCGCCTATTGGTAGACAACTTAACTACTGCGATTTTATTGATCGATAGTAACTTGAATATTTTTTACTTAAATTCTGCCTGCGAAGCACTATTTGATATTAGTTTGCTTCGAGCTTCAGGACAGCCCGTTTTAAACTTACTTCATGCGCCTGATGATACTTTTAATACACATGAAGCTTTATTAAACACCATAAAAACGGGGCAACCTTATACTCGACGAGAAGCGGTTATTAATGTCAACTTTAAAGACCTTCATGTCGATTACACAGTTTCTCAATTAAATGCTGGTAAAAGTTATCACCCATTACTCTTAATTGAGCTCAACCCGATTGATCGTATGTTAAAGATTTCTAAAGAAGAAAATCTGGTACAACAACATCAGGTCGCTAGGCAGCTTGTACGTGGCGTAGCGCACGAAATTAAGAATCCACTTGCAGGTATTCGTGGCGCAACTCAATTACTCGCTCGCAGTTTAAACGACAAGAGTTATGCTGAATTTACAGATGTCATTATTAATGAAGTAGATCGCTTAACTAACTTGGCAGATACTATGTTGGGTTCTAGACAACTCCCAAGTTATGAAAATGTTAACGTACACGAGCCTTTGGAGCGAGTGCGTTCACTTATCGCCAACCAGACAAAGAAGAAAATTAAAATTATACGGGATTATGATTTGTCTTTACCCGATGTTAATGCCGATCGTGATCAGTTAATACAAGTCATGCTCAACATTAGTGTAAATGCAATTCAAGCCATAACAGAAAACAAAGCATTTTTTATAGATCACGAACCGGAGTTAATTCTACGTACACGTATACAACGTCTTGTCACGATTAACGGTGTACTAAATCGATCTACAGTGCGAGTCGATATAGAGGACAATGGACCAGGCATTCCTGAAAGTATTTTGGAGTCAGTATTCTATCCATTGGTTACTGGACGAGCAAAAGGTACTGGGCTTGGCCTGAGTATTGCACAGAATATTATGCATCAACATAACGGAATGATTGAATGCCAATCTGTTCCTGGAAAAACAATTTTTAGCTTATATTTACCTTGGGAGTCAGACCGTGTCGCGAAATAAAATATGGGTTATTGATGATGATCGCGCCATGCGATGGGTATTGGAAAAGACCTTTAAAGAAGAGGGTTTTGATGTTACCAATTTTGAAGAAGCTCAAACTGCGCTTGAACGTTTGCACCATGATGCTCCCGATGTCATCTTAACTGACATCCGCATGCCTGGAATTGATGGTTTAACTTTTTTATCTAAAGTCAAAAACACTCATCCAGATTTACCTGTCATTATTATGACAGCACATTCTGACTTAGAGTCTGCTGTATCAAGCTATCAAACAGGCGCGTTTGAATATTTACCAAAGCCTTTTGATATTGATGAAGCTTTAGCTTTAGTCAATCGTGCGATCTTGCATATTAATAAACTACAACAGCAAGAAGCTACAAAAACAGCCTCACCTCTTCAATCAACAGAAATTATTGGTGAATCTCCAGCAATGCAGGAGGTTTTCCGTGCTATCGGCCGTTTATCTCAATCTCATATTACTGTTTTAATTAATGGTGAGTCGGGTACAGGTAAAGAATTAGTTGCTCATGCTTTACACAAGCACTCCCCACGCCGTGCCAAGCCTTTTATTGCTTTAAATATGGCGGCAATTCCAAAAGACTTAATTGAAACCGAGTTATTTGGTCATGAGAAAGGAGCATTTACAGGCGCGAATACTCAACATCAAGGCCGCTTTGAACAGGCAAATGGCGGAACATTATTCCTTGATGAAATTGGTGATATGCCATTTGAAACTCAGACTCGATTGCTTCGCGTACTCGCTGACGGTGAGTTCTATCGTGTAGGCGGACACATTCCCGTTAAAGTAGATGTTCGAATTGTGGCGGCAACGCATCAGGATCTAGAGAAACTGGTAAATGAAGGTCGCTTCCGTGAAGACTTATATCACCGCTTAAATGTGATTCGTATTCACATTCCTAAGCTTGCCCACCGTAGTGAAGATATTCCAATGCTTGCGCAGCATTTCCTTGCGCGTGCAGGTAAAGAGCTTGGCGTAAGTCCAAAAATCTTACGTACCGAGACGACAGACTATATGCAACAGTTACCATGGCCAGGTAACGTACGACAACTTGAGAATACGTGCCGCTGGCTAACTGTAATGATTACTGGTCGTGAAGTTTATCCGGAAGATTTACCTTCTGAGCTCAAACAAGTTCCATTGCAAAAGAATAGTGATTCTAGTCAACCGGCACCTTCTTTTGAGCGTATTTCTCTACACCATTGGGATGAACTACTAAATCAATGGGCTATTCAAAAGCTTAAAAATGGTGAAATGAAAATTTTGGATATTGCCACACCAATGTTTGAACGCACATTGATTAACGCAGCCTTGCAACAAACACGTGGACGCAAACGTCATGCAGCTGAATTATTGGGTTGGGGTCGCAATACTTTAACACGCAAGTTAAAAGAACTAGGAATGGATTCTGCAGATGATGACGAAGAAGATGAGCACAAGGTTACTCAAACTGAAGCCTAGAAGTCTCATTATTTAACTTGAGAGCGGTTAAGTCATTCTTAGCCGCTTTTTATCAATCAGATTTTTGATTAAAATATAATGTAAACATAAGGTTACATCACTAAATCTTTCCACAATTAACTCTAAGCTTATATTTTCTATTAGTTTATTTTTTTAATTAGCCACTTACTGTTCAGCATATGATCTAAAAAAATGGTTATGACCATCACTAAAGATAGTTTTGCTATACTAGATAAGCAAAGTCAGTTGTTGTTATTAAATTTTATGCATGATTCAGTCCTGGATTCACATCACCTTGCATGTGAGAAACCTCAAACACGCCGCGGTATTGAACGTCGTTTAGCTCTATTATTAAGCGCGACCGAGCTGTTCCTAGAGAAAGGATATGATGCTGTATCTCTCGATGATATTGTTAATCATGCAGGTGGCTCCAAGGCTTCTATTTATAAATATTTTGGCAATAAGGAAGGACTTTTTACGGCTATATGTGATCATAAACGTGAAATGTTTTTTAAAGATATTTGCATTCCATTCCAACCAGAGAAAAGCACTTTAAGAGAATATCTGATTCAAACACTTAATCGTGTGTATATTCATATTATTCAGCCCGAACATGTTGCATTTTTAAGACTTATTATTGAACAGACGGAATGTAACACTGTCCTCATACAATACTTATATGACAAATGGGTACATAATTTACAAAATACACTTACTCAAGCATTAGAGTTTGCGGATAAATCAGGCGAAATTACATGTAATTCTCCGTATTATTCTTCACTCATGTATTTTGGGATTTTACGAGATATTGAATGGCGTATGATTATGGGTATGCCAGCTCTTCCAGATGAGAAAGAAGCTTTTGATTACATTGAATATTGTGTAGATATTTTCTTAAAAGGCCATCATAAAGTCTAATTCTTTTGCATTTTAAAATGCTTATAGTATAGTAGACTTCTTTTTTCCCACATCCACCCAGCCAACAACAGATAATTGTTGTATTTCAAAACAATTATTATGGAGTAGCTACATGGCTCTAAGACATTTCCTGACTTTACGTGATCTATCCACTCTAGAACTTAATCGCATTTTAGAACGCGCAAGCGAGCTTAAAAAAATGCAACATGACAATAAGGTCTACCAGCCTTTTGTCGGTAAAGTATTGGGAATGATTTTTGAGAAATCAAGTACGCGTACACGTATCTCTTTTGAAGCAGGTATTAACCAATTTGGCGGTAGTGCGATTTTTTTATCGCCTCGTGACACACAATTAGGCCGTGGTGAACCAATCGAAGATTCTGCACGTGTAATTTCAAGTATGCTTGATATTGTGATGATTCGTACTTTTGGTCATGACATTGTTGAACGCTTTGCATCTTATTCAAAAGTTCCTGTAATTAACGGCTTAACTGATGATCATCATCCATGCCAGTTACTTGCTGACTTACAAACTTATATTGAACATCGCGACAGCATTGAAGGCAAAACCGTTGCTTGGATTGGTGATGGCAATAATATGTGTAATTCATATATTGAAGCTGCACACATGATGGGTTTCAAACTCAAAATTGCATCGCCAAAAGGATATGAACCTAAACCTGAATTTTTAGCGGAGTTTGGTCATTGCGTTGAGCTTTATGATAATGCGGAAGATGCAGCAGTAAATGCTGACCTTATTGTGACTGATGTATGGGCAAGTATGGGCCAAGAAGAAGAGCAAAAACTTCGTGAAAAAGCCTTTGCTGATTTCCAGGTTAACGAAAAATTAATGAGCCTTGCTCACCCAGACTGTTTATTCATGCACTGCTTACCTGCTCATCGCGGCGAAGAAATTTCTGAAACCATGCTCGATTATAAAAATGCAGTCGTATGGGATGAAGCAGAAAACCGTCTCCATGCTCAAAAAGCTTTAGTCGAATTTTTATTAAATGAAAATTTAAAGAAAGCTTAAATTTTGAGTTTAAAAAAACAGCATCTTTATGATGCTGTTTTTTATTTTATAAGACTTGTACTCTTCCAGTTAATTATTTTTAAAAATTTGATAACGTTGCCGAATATATAAGCAGGCTGTATTTCAACTATTCTCTAGAATCGTGTATAACATTCTACACAATAAGCTAAGCCTACTCTTGTAGAGTGCGATCATGACAACCCTTGAACAATCATTATCTCAAATTCCCGCATTTTCGATTATTCATGAACATTTATTTAGCTCGGCCCAGCCTTCTGCTGAACAACTAAAATTGATTAAAGAGTTTGGTTGTAGCACAGTCATTAACCTTGCTTTAACTAATGCTTCAAATCATCTTGAAAATGAAGACCGCATTTGTTTAGACCTAGGTTTAAATTATATTCATATTCCAATTGATTGGGAGATGCCTTCTGCTGAGCAGTGCTTATTAGTTTTAGATTTGATTGATCATTTAGTGCAAAATGAAATTATCTGGATACATTGCGCCAAAAATAAACGCGTAAGTTGCCTGATGTATGTCTATAGACAGTTTTATATGAATATGGATATGCTGACTTCTCAGGATTTATTGCACGAAATTTGGGAACCTAATGAGACTTGGACTGGACTCATTCATAGTATTACCTTACAGCTACAAGGCCGTAAGGCAACTTTAGAACTTCAACAGTCTTTGCAGCAGGCCGATCACTTGGTGTGATGAGAGACTAAAACAGTCGCTGTAGCCAAAATTCCTTCTTGACGACCGGTAAACCCAAGTTTTTCGGTTGTCGTTGCTTTAATACTAATTTGATTAATATCTACATTTAGAACGTCAGCAATGCTTTGACGCATTTCAAGATTATGCTTAGCTAATTTTGGACGCTCGCAAGCCACCGTAATATCGGCATTATTTAACTGATAACCACGGTCTAAGATCAATTGATAAACATGCTTTAACAATACTCGGCTATCTGCGCCTTTGTATTCTGGGTCAGTATCAGGAAAATGTTGTCCAATATCACCAAGCGCTAAAGCACCTAATAAAGCATCACATAGCGCATGAAGTACAACGTCACCGTCAGAGTGCGCTTTCAAACCATGTGTATGTGGAATTTGAATACCCGCCAATGTAACGAAGTTCCCCTCTTCAAAGGCATGTACATCCATTCCTTGTCCAATACGAATCTGAGCAACCATATAAATTATTACCTTCCATAAAAACTTAAGAAATCTTGTATTCAGCCGTTCTGTTTCGCTATAGTACACCTAGCAAAGTAGACTGAAAGTATAAGCGATCATGCTGTCTAATACTGATATGAATCAATTGAAAAGATTAAGTTTTGTCGTGACACTGAGTTGTTTATGTTCACCTCTTGTCTTTGCAGAATCAATAGACTGTTCCAATACTGGAGCTGAGCTTAAAATCTGTTCAAAAACATTTAGTGAATCAAGAAAAGAACTCAATAATAAATATCTTTCTGCATATTTAGTTACTGATGCCCCCTTACAGCTTTTACAGGATACACAAAAGTTATGGTCTAAACATACTCAGCAATGCAAGAGTAATACATGTATTCAACAACAGTTTGATTTACGTACTGATGACCTAAATTTTTATGCATCGCTTAAGCAAACGCTTACCCAGCATTATCTTAAGTTTGAGAATGGACATCTAGCAGCACAGCCTGTACACATTCAAGTCCATCAGCTCGCGAAAGATAAAATTAAGATTGAAGGGATAGCATACCGCAATCCAAATAACCGCAAAGAAACTCAAACGATCTCATTGATGGCCTATAGTTCACCTGAACAAAAAAGTGAAATTTTAGACAATGAGCACAACTGTAAATATCAGTTTAATTTTCAAAAAGCTTTACTTAACGTGAAAACCCAGCAAAAAGGCTGTGAACGTTTTAGCGGAATCTACCGCTTATATGACTAACGCTTAAAAATAAAAGCCAGTGTTTGAACACTGGCTTTTTACTTTCTACGCTGGATATTTTTGCGCTATATCCTGACCGACTAAAACTGCGGTTGCCGCAGACAAAGTCCAACCTAAATGCCCATGCCCTGTATTATAAAAAACACGAGGTTGTTTAGATTGCTTAACAACAGGCAGCATATTCGGCATCATAGGTCTTAACCCTGCCCAAGGCACCACATGCTCAGTTGAAATATCAAAGTTACGATTAACCCAATTCACTAATGGTTGAATACGATCAGCCCGTATGTCGCGGTTATAGCCATTAAACTCAGCAGTCCCTGCCACACGCAGTCGATCTTTACCTAAACGAGAAGTCACAATTTTTGCACTTTCATCTAACAAGCTCACCCAAGGAGCATTCTTTACACTGTGCTCATCTTTTAATTGTACGGTAATTGAATAACCTTTTACTGGATACACATTTACTCGCTCACCAATCATATCGGCAAGTTGATAACTCCCTACACCACCACAAACTACAAGTACATCACCTTCTAGCTGAATGTTGTCGGACTCAACCAAATAAGGATGCTCAGCACTTGGCTGACAAGTTACGACTACTTTGTCTGCGCTGCACTTAATATCCATAACTTCTAGACCGAACTTATATTGAACGCCATATTGTTTAGTCTTCTCAGCTAAAGAGGTTGAATATTTATGAATATCACCCGTCGCATCACTTGGTGTGTAATAGCCACCGAAATAGTCACCCGTCAAAGATGGTTCTATTGTTTTCATTTCATCAGGTGAAACCGAATAGCGCTCCAATGTACCTTTGTTCAATACATTATTAACTTGTTTAGCAATTTCGTAGTCAGCCTTACTGTGATACATATGGAGAATTCCACGTTTCTCCAAATCAAACTCAAGCTGCTCTTTTTCAGCTACTTCAAATAAACGCTTACGAGCGAGCAATGCCAAACGGACCGTCTCAATCGTATTCGCCTCATAGTTTTTAATATGTGATAGAAATTCAACTAGCCAACTATACTTATGCAAACTAAATGAAGGATTCAACAATAGAGGAGCATCTTTTTGTCTCATCCATTTAAAGCCTTTAATCACGGTAGCTTTTTGGTTCCATACTTCGGCGTTACAAGCCGATAATTGCCCTCCATTGGCAAATGATGTTTCCATTGCAGGATATAAATGTCGATCAATCACTGTGACTTGATAACCCAGTTGCGATAACTCATAAGCAGAGGTAACCCCTGTGATTCCCGCACCTATCACAATAACATGTGGCATAACAGACTCCTCAGAAATGCAAAACATTTCATCAGTACAGCCCATCTGTCATTGGTACCTGAGAGTTTCGACCCCAACGTTACCTTTTAACGTTTAGATCTTCCCCTTCGGTGAGTTTATAATTTATAAGTTATTGTTTTCCATTCTTATAAATCTAAGCTTCTCTCCAGATTTTTTAATTATTACAGTCCTTTTGCCTGAGAGTTTCCGGGCTTGTTGCTCCTTCGGCGGGTTCTTAATGAACCTCTCTCCCGCAATAATTTTGTATTTATATAAGCAATGTATCTGCCACATTAGAAAAAACGCATTCTTTTCTTGTAAACTTTTGTATAAGCAATCTTAAAAATATAAGCTATTGATTTAATTAATAATAAAAAAGGTGAATTTTTATAAATTCACCTTTTGCACTAAAATTAGAGTTTTCCGTTGAGCACTTGGTCTGAAACCGTACCCTTCCATTGCTCACGCAAGGTTGGTAAGTAGAATTTTTCACCAATAGTGACCAGCTCAGCATCAATCAATGCATGAACTTCGTGCATAAAAATATAATCCAAAGCAACTAAAGAAAGCTGATGATTTTTTTGCGCTGTTTTCTTACGTTTTACCTGTGCTTGTTTCACTAGCTCATTTGCAAAGTTTTTATCTTTATAAGCAGTGATTGCATTTAAACGAAGCTCAATCACACCCCATCCCGCTAATAGCTTTTTAAAGACTTCAAAATCTTTTGAGGTTGATTCCCACGTTACGTTTTCTAAATCATTATCTTCAGGTAAAACTGGTAATAATAAATCCGCTGTACTTGGGAAAATCTTTTTAAGATTTAACAGAAACTTAACCGGCTGATCACTAGGATAATCATTAAATTGCACGTGTTGTTGGGTATCTGTCAAATAAATAGAGAGCATTCAAAAATCCTTAACTAAGCAGCTGTTTTTAATAATTTTATCTCTAACTTTGCGAAATAAATGCAAAACAAAAAACAATATAAAAACAGGACAAGGTGGGCATTTTAACAATTATGACGGCTTATTCAACGCCAATTCGCCATTAATTAGTGAAAGTTTCAACCTTCTTGATAAAAAGCTCTCCGAAGAGAGCTTAATTTTACATAGGATAATTAAAAATCTACTGCAATTCCTGATTTTGACTAACCTTGATATTGATCAACTTTATGGTTTGGTTGATCTACAAGCAATTCAATAAAAGATGGAATAGATGTAGTGTTAAGCAGATAAGGATTAAACTCATCAACATGATGATGATGAAAGAATTCTTTTATTTTCGTGTTAATGGGAGCAAATTTCATACTCCAATGTTTAAATAGACGTTGTTCGGATGGTTCTGAAAAGATGATTTCACAGTTCTGATGTCTCGAATCTTTCAAAATTAATTTATAAAATAGCGATTCGACTTGTTCTTTCTCACCTTCTAAATACTGTAAGAAGTATCCATTACCATAGAAAAGTACTCCTGTAATATCATTATGTGAGTTGAATTTGACTGCTTCAGTGAGAATATCAATTAAATCTTGTTTTATTTGACTATGTTCACTATTGGTTTTACTTGCATACATAAAGCCTATTAAACTCATAGCGATACTCGAAGATAGATTTCACTGTACATTCTGACATTTGCACACATTTCTTACAATGTAACCTAATTAAAACCTTGTATTTCAAAAGTAAAGATTATTTTCTTTTTGAAAATGACAAACTTTAACAACCCGAAATCTTTTGTAAATTAATGCCAACTTAACAAGTTAATCAGACGCTATTAATTTTAGTACAATTGAAAATTGTTTTTAATGCGTGGATGTCTAATGGAGAATCATGAAGTTATTCTTCAAGATGAACATCATAAACAGTTTAAAATTGTCAAAGTTCAAGATGTTCGTTTTGATAAGAATACCCTTAACAATAGCTATCAATGGTTATGGATATTTGATCATAGTTCGGAGTTTTTCCCATTTGAGTTATGGGATGAGCTTGATCATGCAACTGTTCATCAAAAAATCAAACTTGGCAATCAAGTTTTCAAGATTATCAAGATTCTGACGAAGAAAACGAAAGTTAGGCCCTCATGAAAGATAAGTACTTAACCAAGTTAAAATCACTAAAACCAATGCTTTCGGCTGTTCAATCGGAATCATATGGCCCGTATTTTTAATTATCTCAAGCTTTGCATGTGGCAATTGATCTAATAATTCTATGGCTTCTTCCTTGGAGCGGAGCTGGTCGTCAGCACCAGAAATAATTAAAGTTGGACATGCGATCTTACTCATATCATAAGAGCTTCTATCTAACATCGATTGTTTTACGAACTCTTTATAACCCAAAGCTTTCCCCATCTCCTGGATTCTTTTTACAAGAGTACGATTCTGCACATTTAATGGATGAAGTGTTTTTTCAATTGATATTGAGCTTAGCCCATGGAAAGTTTTCTCAGAATTAAGTTTAATTGCGGTTAACTTTTGATTTTTCTGCTCTTCTGTATCTGAACGTAATGAAGAGGCTATTAAAACAAGCGCCTTAACTTTTTCAGGAAATTGCTCCACTATAGATCTCGCAATGTATCCTCCAAGTGAGAATCCAATTAGTACAAAGCTCTCAGGCGCATTTTTAACAATATTCTGAGCAATTTCTTTGATTGTTTGCCCTTGTTTTAAAGTAGCTCGAGATATATTCCACTCTTTAGGCATTTCATCTATGAGTTCATTCCAGAGAGATTCATCAAGCATATAACCAGGAATTAAAACAACTGAAATTGGCTTTTGATTCATAAGTTTTTTAATACCTTACTTGTAAATTATAGCTAACAGCATTTTATGCTAATAAAAAATCTATAATTAGAATATTGAAGTAAAAAATAAAATCACTATATAAATTAAACAGAAATAACTGTGGAAGCACGCCAGACTAAAACATTCCCTTTTTATGCTTGAGAAGGAGGTACATATGAAAGTTAGAGCATCACGTACGTATTCCGCTTCAGCAAATAATTATTTTATTTCTAAGGAATATGATTGTACTGTTATACCTGTAAAAGGAATGTGTTTTATAGACTCTGGTTTAACTGAAAGTGGAGTGATTGAACCAGTAGAGATTATTGAAGTGACTATAGAACCAGAATCTAACTCGTATCATGTTCTTTTAGCACGCGATATACATGAGTACGAAAAAGAAGAGCTAAAAAAGAAGTTTGAAGCTATGAAATCTCATGGTTGGGAATACATAGACGGCTTACTTTGATATTTTCAAATTTTAAGATACAAGCTAAATCCTCCCCCCCCAAAAGAGCCCTCCTTTGAGGGCTTTTATATAAATATTAGCGCGTACACTTTTATTAATGATTTATCTGTACAAACAGATAACCGAGTGCACAGCATATTGTATTCTTAAAGATTTTAAATATATTTAGCTAAGAAGTTTATTCACATTCTTTTCAATTAATTTTTTGCTGTGGTTATTAAGTATATAAAAGTATCCAATCAATCCAAAGAATATGACTGCATAAATTATGACAATCCATATATATTTAAATATGTTATCGAATAACATATGATTTATGACATCTACATCAATATTGATACCAAAGTTATGTACATATCGACTTAAGAATAATGCAATACAATAAATCAATATTGGAACCGCAAGAACTCCTGTCCATATATTAATTTTATTTTTCTTAATTTCTAGTTTTTCAAAATCATCTTCTCCAAAATATTTTTCAACTTCAATAACTTGCTTATTCAAATCATCTTTTAATGATATAGGTAATCTGTTGTCTTTAATATGATATTGAATGTTTTTCAAGATTTCTGCACTTTCTAGTGCTTCACCTAAAATTGTTAAATTTCCCATAGAAAAACCAGAATATAATCAGTAAAACTATGGATTTTAAGGTAAATTTTGTGATTAAAAGCACTTTTTAACACAAAAGTAATAAATTGAGCTGAATTACAAAACATTCAAAAGAAATACGAGAAGCCGAAAATGTTCCAAAGATTACTAAACATAGCTTCCTCTCACTATATTTCTCAATTTTTTAAACACTATGAGAACGACTGAACTTTTATCCTGAACTATAAGATTATCAAAAGCCAAGTTTTCATAGGAGTTAAGTATTCGAATTATTAAAATAAAAAGGCACTTTCGCAATAGCTCCAAAGTGCCTTTCTATTGATTGAGATTCTAAAAATATCTTTATTTTTAGATAGATTACTTACTATTTGGTGAAACCATCTTTTCAGGTTTAACTACTTCGTCAAATTGTTCCGCTGTAACCAAACCAAGCTCAACAGCGACCTGCTTCAACGTTTTATTTTCTTTATAAGCAGTCTTTGCAACTTTTGCAGAATTTTCATAGCCGATTACTGGATTTAAAGCTGTAACTAGCATCAGAGAATTATGCAAGAAGTGATTAATCTTATCGCGATTAGGCTCAATTCCCACCGCGCAGTGATCATTAAAGCTATTACATGCATCACCAAGTAACTGAATAGATTGCAATAAGTTATAAGCAATCACTGGCATAAAGACGTTTAATTCAAAGTTACCTGAAGCACCTGCTACGTTAATGGTCGTATCATTTCCAAGCACTTGCGCAACAACCATGGTCATTGCTTCACTTTGTGTTGGGTTTACTTTCCCAGGCATAATGCTTGAACCAGGCTCATTTTCTGGAATACGGATTTCACCAAAACCGCAACGAGGTCCACTTGCCAACCACCGAATATCATTCGCGATTTTGTTTAAGCTTACAGCCAAAGTTTTTAATGCACCTGATGCAAAAACAGCGGCGTCCCGTCCTGCTAGAGCTTCAAATTTATTGGGTGCAGTTACAAAAGGTAAACCTGTAAGTAGTGCAAGCTGAGCTGCTGCTTTTATTGCATAGTCAGGATGTGCATTTAATCCTGTACCTACCGCTGTGCCACCTAATGGCAACTCATATAAGCCACTCAAAGCTTGTTGTAGTCGAACCAATCCATGCTCAAGCTGTGATACGTAACCACTAAATTCTTGACCTAAGGTTAATGGAGTAGCATCTTGCAAATGGGTACGGCCAATTTTAACAATATCCTGAAACTCATCTGACTTTTTTTGCAAAGTCGCTTTAAGCTGCTCTACAGCAGGAATGAGCAACTCGTTAATTTGCAAACTTGCTGCCACGTGAATGGCCGTTGGAAAGGAGTCGTTTGTTGATTGAGCACGATTAACGTGATCATTTGGATGTACTGGTTTTTGGGCACCTAAGGCTTGCCCTAATTTCTGGTTTGCAATATTGGCAATCACTTCATTGCAGTTCATGTTACTTTGCGTACCAGAACCTGTTTGCCAGACAACTAAAGGAAATTGGGAATCCCACTTGCCATCAATTACCTCTTCAGCAGCACCCACAATATATTGACTCAAATCTTGTGGTAGTTGTTCAAGTTCAGCATTGGTTATTGCAGCAGCCTTTTTTACCAAACCCATCGCTCGAATCATGGCACGGGGTAATCGTTCCTGCCCGATTTTAAAGTTCTGTAAGCTGCGTTGAGTCTGTGCCCCCCACAATGCTTCATTTGGAACTTCAATCTCACCCATAGTGTCATGTTCAATTCGTGTTTGCATAGAAACCTCGGTTATCTCAATAAAGAACTCACGGGCTGAAGCAAGTGTTTGCTCTGGCTAGTTAATTTTGAATATCGTACTCAAGCATACCAGTATTGTAAATAAGAATCATTATCTCATCTTCCATTTAAAGTATTTTGATAAAAGCGCCATTCATCTTCGATCATTTGTTTTAATGGGCGCTTCGGTGTCCATTGCAATAAGGTTTTTGCTTTCTCAATATTAGCGCCAACTTGATCTAACTCGACATGTTTATAAATTGCTGATTGTGTAGGAACTTCAGCTTTAGTAACTTGTGAAATTTCATCGAGTAATTGACGAATTGAATAAACTTGGTCATGTGCAATATTAAATGCTTCACAACAATGCGTTTGTTCACGCAGCCAATGTAAGCTCGCAATGACGGCTTCACATAAATCTAAAACATGTAAAAAACTACGTTCAGTCGTATGATCTGACGTTTCAGCTTGATCTTGTAATTCAATTAAATCACGTTGCATTGCTGCGACTTGCATCGCAAGCGGAACAATATTTTTAGGGAGCTGAGCGACATACTCTCCGAGTACCCCATGTTCAAATGCACCTACGATATTAGACAATCGTAAAATCGCAATTTTCCACTCATGGTCAATTTTATAAGTATCACGGATAATTTCTTCAATCATCTGTTGAGACTTAATGTAGGGATTAGGATAAGCATAATTAAATTCTTCTGTTTCGCTCAATTGCAAACCAGATTTCCCATAAGCTGCAAGGCTAGACAGATGAATGAAGTGACGAACACCCGTACGTTGCATAGCACGTAGTAAACTCATGATGCAGCTAACATTATCATTATAATATTCAAGAGGTTTAAGGTTAGATTCTTCAATTGATTTAAATCCGGCAGTATGAATAACTGCATCAATTGAATATTGCTCAAACACCTTATTCAGCGCTGGTGTATTGCGTACATCAAGTTTGACAAATGGAACGTACATACCAGAAATAAATTCTAGCCGCTCCAAAGTTTGCAAGGTTGAATTAGCCAAATTATCGACGATTACCACCTCTTGCCCTTGAGCCATTAGACTCAACGCAATGTGTGAACCGATAAAGCCTAAACCACCTGTCACTAAAATCATTGTATACTTACCTTTCTCTTAATGTATCTACGCCCATTTAGACGTATGACCATAGTGAATTCTCAATGAGTACATTACTACTAATTACCTCTGCTCCTACTTCCATTCATGCTTGGCATGCGTTAGGACTTGCTCAGGCACTCAAAAGTAAAAATGAAGACTTCCGTGTATTCTTTTACCAAGATGGCGTGCAGGTTGCTAATGATTTTCAATGGGTTCCTGACGACCAGCGTAATTTAACGCATGAATGGCAAAAGCTTGCGATTCGTCTTCCTGTTTGTGTGAGTGCTGCCCTCGCTCGTGGTATTACAGATGCAGAAAATGCCAGTCGTCATCACCTTACTCATCACAACCTTGCCAAAGACTTAGAACTTGTCGGGTTAGGTGAACTTGCTGATGCAGTACAGTCAGCATCTCGTCTTATTCAATTTTAAGTTACTTTGTTTGCTTAGATTGTTGCTTTTAAAAGGTATATTGTGTGAAATCTGTACTCGTCATTTTAAGCCAAGCCAATTTAACCAGTCTTCAAATCAATGAAAGCCTTTCTGCTACTATGGTTTTAGCAACCTTTGGCTCACCAGTCAAAGTATTATTGAAAGATGCTGCTCTTAGTCTTTTGCAAAATGATTTGAGCTTTGATCAGTTTCGTCAGGCTTTCAAAGTGGCCTCAAATATGGTCGAAAGTTTTGAGTTCTACGACTTGAGCCCTATTCTGATTGAATGTAAAAATCAGCAGCATCCTCTTGTACAAAAAACCGAACAAGAAATTGAATTCGTTCAGTTGAATGCTGAGTTTATTCAATCTTTTGATCATGTTCTATATTGGTAGATAAAGGTGTAAGTTTAATGAATCCGTCAACACTTTATCTTGTGCAATCTTCTTACCATGCTACACCTAAGATTATTGATGAATTACGCAATCTTTTTCAGGTAGGTGACCAAATTGTTTTTATGGGTGATGCAACTGCACACCTTTCTGCTGAAATGATTCAACCATTTGAATCTGTTTCATGTTTAAGCATCGAAAAAGAGTTAATCGATACGGATACTTTAGCTCAGGTGAAGGTATTAGATTATGATCAATTTGCTGATCTAGTTTTAACGTTTAATCGCTGTATTTCTCTTAAATAATTATTTAGGCTGGTTTCATGAATTTAGAATTAGACCAAGATGGTCATTTGGTTGATTACACAATCTGGAATCCTGAAGTTGCGCAAGAACTTGCCAAATCGCTTGATCTTGAACTCACCGATTGGCATTTTGAAGTTTTAGCAGCTGTACGTCAGTTTTATCAGCAATTTGGACACTCTCCAGCAACTCGCCCGCTGATTAAATTTTTAATGAAAACGGTCAGTCCAGAGATTAATAATGCAGTTTTACAGCAACAATTTAATACTGGTTTAGTGGCGCGTCATTTAAGTCGTTTAGCAGGGATTCCTAAACCAGCAAATTGTTTATAAGATTAAGTAAATTTCTTGGCAGCAGCGACGCATAAAATTGTTGCTGCTGTAACCACCAACATTGACCAACTTACTTGTTCGTGTAACAAGACCGCAGCAATACCTAATCCCATTAAAGGTTGCAAGAGTTGTAGTTGGCTAATCGCAGCAATTCCTCCTTGCGCAAGCCCTTTGTACCAAAAGAAGAAACCAATCAGCATACTAAATAAAGACACATAAATAAGACCTACTAAAGCTGATGTAGATATGTTCTGAAATGAAGCTGGCATATAGAAAATAGTCAGAAATAGCATAAAAGGTAGTGACAAAATAAGCGCCCAACAAATGACCTGCCATCCACCAATTTTTTTTGAAAGTACACCGCCTTCTGCATAGCCAAAGCCACAAAAAATGATCGCCATCAACATATAAAAGTCTCCTATCCCAAGTGAGGTATCACCAGAAATCAAAAACATATAAGTGAAGACAACCGCACTCCCTAAGACTGCAAATATCCAGAAAAATTGATTCGGTTTTTCACCGCCTCTCAACACAGCAAATATTGCAGTTGCGAGAGGTAAAAGGCTAACAAAAACGATTGAATGAGCTGCATTCATGTATTGCAGAGCAAGCGCTGTAAATAGAGGAAAACCTATCACCACGCCTAAAGAAACGATGGCAAGAGGCAACCAATCTTGCTTGGCTGGTTTTTTTTGTTTTAAAACCAAAATAAGAATAAGGCCTAAAATACCTGCAATTGCCGCACGTGCCGCAGTTAGAAAACCAGGATCGAAACCCATTACGGCTACACGTGTTGCTGGTAGTGATCCCGCAAAAATAGCCACGCCAATAAAACCATTCACCCAGCCATTCATAAACCTAGTCATAATTTACTCCGTTACTATACGAATAATTTAAGCTGTGCTAAGGTGAATAAACCAGATACAAAGCAGTACAATTTAAAAGAACTGTAATGTATTAATAACCAATACAGTTCGGATTGTAAGTCAGTGAACCAGAACAAAACCAAAATTGAAATTGTCATTTCAGAGATTGAGCGACAAATAAAAAATCGGTCTTTATTGCCGGGAGCACGCTTGCCTTCTGTTCGTAAGTTAGCAAATAACCTTGGATTTTCTGTATCAACAGTTGTAGAAGCCTATGAAAGATTAATTGCTCTAGGCAAAATCGAATCAAGAACTGGATCTGGTTTTTATATTGTTGGTCCGCTTGCCCCTCTTTCTTTAAGCGAATTAGGCCCTAAATTAGATCGCTCAGTCGATCCATTATGGATTTCACGTCAATCTTTAGAAGCAAAAGCAGATGTTTTTAAACCCGGCTGCGGTTGGTTACCTGATGACTGGATGCCATTAGATAGTATTCGTAAAGCATTAAGGTCGGCTGCAAGAAGCCCAGATGATTGTTTGATGGGTTATTCAACGCCATTAGGATTACCAGCTCTACGTGATTTACTGGCAAGACGCGCTCAAGCAAAAGGTATCAATGCAAATCTTAATCAAGTGCTTTTAACAGACTCTGGAACTCAAGCAATTGATTTAGTAGGCCGATTTTTACTAAAGCCCGATGATGTCGTTTTGATTGATGATCCTTGTTATTTTAACTTTCATGCATTACTTAAGGTTCACCAAGTCAAGGTTATTGGTGTTCCCTACACACCAACAGGTCCTGACTTAGAAGCATTTAAAGAAGCAATTGAAACTTATAATCCACGTCTTTATATCACCAACTCAGGAATTCATAATCCAACTGGCGCAGTACTTTCTCTTTCTACGGCGCATCAATTATTAAAACTTATTGAACAATCAAATTTGATTGTTGTTGAGGATGATATTTTCTCTGATTTTGAATATAGCCCTGCTCCTCGGCTTGCTGCTTTGGATAATCTTTCTCGTGTAATCTTTATTGGAAGTTTTTCTAAAACGTTATCCGCATCTATTCGTTGTGGCTATATTATCGCTAAACCAGAATGGATTGATCAGCTCACTGACCTGAAAATTGCCACAAGCTTTTCTCACAATGGCGTATCAGCTGAAGTTTTATTAAGTGCTTTAACAGATGGGTCTTATCGTAAACATATAGAATTATTAAAGGTCCGATTAGCAAAAGCAATGCACGATACCATTACTCAGTTAGAACCTTTGGGTATAAAACCATGGATTAAGCCTCAAGCGGGAATTTTTGTTTGGTGTCATTTGCCAAAGGGAGTTGAAGCTTCAGAAATTGCAAAATATTGTATTAATCATCAGGTTATTCTTGCACCAGGAAACGCGTTTAGCCAAGCTTCCAATGCTGGCCAATTCATCCGCTTTAATGTAACACAGTCAAATCATGACCATATCTATAAGACTCTAGCTGATGCAATTCAACAAGAGTCTTAGTTGGCAATAAGAGAAATTAAGCTTGTTTCTGTTTTTGCTGCATATATGCAAAATAACCCGGCCCAGCTGAAACCTGAACTTGTTTTGCATGTAAAGGTTCACGGCAAACCGAACATACCATGACTGGTTCAAATTTATGGCCACATGTTTTATGACGATATTCTAAAGGTTTGCCTAAGCCTTGATCCATCCATTTGTCTGCCCAATTCGCCATAGACAAAATAATTGGATAAAGTTCAAAACCTTTATCAGTCAATTTATATTCAAAGCGTTCCTGACGATCAAAATAAGGAGATTTGACTAAAATTTCATATTCAACCAACCGCTTTAAACGATCCGAAAGGACATGACGAGTGACACCTAATGACTTTTGAAAATCGTCAAAACGGCGTATTCCCATAAAAGCATTACGTAATATTAGCATCGTCCATCGATCGCCAATCACTGATAGCATACGAGCAACCGAACAAGGTTGATCACCGATGTCGTCCCATTTCATCTTTATGCATTCCTCGATATTTCCTAGCCTAATGGCCCTATTGTTTATACCCTAAACCACTTAGCACGATTTATGCAAGATTCATTATTAAAATAACTTCTTATCAAGCTTATGAAAGAATTTTCATTATAAAAAATTAAAAGTTATTATTTAAAATTGCTTAATAAATATAACTCACTCAATTATATAGTGAGTTATATTTATCATTACTGGTTATTAATTTGAAATAAATACGCCCTTCAAAATATGACCTGCTTCTAATTTCACACTTGCCGGAATTCGCACCAGACAATTGGCCTGCATTAAATTACTGAGCATGTGTGATTGCTGTTTTGCCAGACTTTTAACTTTAAGTTGTCCATTGTCAAAATAAGCATGCATTCTTAGAAAACGTTCACGCGCATCTTCTTTTAAATCATGATCTAAAATTGCACTAAACCATTCTGGCCCTGCTTGATTTCCCTGCAAAGTGTCAAGCAATGCTTTACCGTAAACCTGCATAGAGACATAGACCGCAGCCGGATTACCCGGTAACCCAAGCAAATAACAACGATGATCTTTTTCCGTGTGAGAATATTCAGCAAAAAAGAGTGGCTTACCCGGCTTTTGTTTAACTTTCCAAAAGATTTGTTCAAAGCCAGTCTCAAAAGCGCATGGCCGAACAAAGTCATAATCACCTACTGACACTCCGCCTGTGGTTATAATGACATCATGACTATCTTTTAACTTATTAAAGTAATGCGTGACTTGCACCGCCTCATCTGCCACATGAATGAGTTCAACCTCTAAGCCGTAATCTTCAAACCAAGCTTTTAGTAATGGACCATTTGCATCAAAGATTTTACCTTCTGCAAGATCTTCAGCTTTTTCGGCAACTTCATCACCAGTGACTAAAACAGCAACTTTCGGCGCACGGTAAACGTCAACCGTTTGTACACCCGCCATACTTAAGGCAGCCAAGCTTCCAATATTTAAGAACTGTCCTACTTGAGCAAGTAACTGCCCTTGTTGGATTTCTTCTCCGGTAAAACGGATATCGGCTTTAGGGCGAATATGTTCAGTTAACAAAATTTCTTGTGCTGACACGACCTCTACTATTTCTTGCCTCGCAACATGCGTTGTGCCTTCAGGAATTTTGCCACCAGTAAATATACGAATTGCCTGTCCTTCACTCAGAATGTCATGACTTTCGCTTCCAGCACGAATCTCGCCAGTAACCTGAAACTTTTGGTTATTTAAATCATCTACATGGCTACAAAGTGCATAGCCATCCACAGCACTTTGAGAAAAGCTTGGTAGGTTAATTTCTGAATAAATTTCTTTAGCAAGACACCTACTTAGGCTATTTTGAAGAGGTTGCTGAATTGAACCTAATTTTTTAGGTCGGTTACTAATCAGCTCAATTGCTTCATCTACGCTAATCAATCCATGTTCTGCACCACAACCAGTCATTACTCATAGCCTCCCGGATGTGGTAGATCACGGCAAACATCAAAAATATGCACTAAGGCAGGTAAAATAGCAGCCATTGATTCGCTTGCTCCACCACGGCTTCCCGGTAAAGTCACCACTAAAGAGCGATCAATAAAACCAGCTACTCCACGCGACATTGCAGCATATGGCGTGCGTTTTTGTCCAAATGAACGCGCAGCTTCCATTAAGCCATCTAGCTTACGCTCAAGAAGTGGTTCTAGCGTATCAACTGTAATGTCACGCTTACCAATTCCTGTTCCACCAACCGTCATAATGCAAGCATATGATTTGCTCAACTCAAGCACTAAGTTTTTTAAAGTATCCGCTTCATCTGGCAAAATTTGGTAATGAATTGGATCGAATCCTGCTTCGGTTAAAGTTTCAACCACAGATTTTCCGGCAGTATCGGGCTTTCTACCCGCTGCGACGGTGTCGGACAACACAATAACCGCAGCCGAAACGGGTTGACGAAGAACTCGCTTAAAGTGTGATTTCCCACCTTTTTTCTTAAGCAATTTACATTGATCCATCCAGAGCTCTTCTGGTTCACAATGTGGTTTTAACATGTCGTAAATGGTTAAGCCGGCAAGACTTGCAGCCGTTAAAGCTTCCATTTCTACGCCAGTTGGACCAATGGTTTCAACTACGGCAATGATCTTTACAAAATCATGTTCTAGTTCATATTCAATATCTGCCCGATAAATCGGCAGTGGATGACATAAAGGAATCAGCTCATCAGTACGTTTTGCTGCCAAAATTCCTGCAACACGTGCGGTTTTTAATGCATCCCCTTTTTCGGTATTCCCTTGTCTTAATAATTCAATACAGTGCGATGGTGCATATAAAATTGCTTGTGCTTCAGCAACACGATAACTCTCTGGCTTCATTCCTACGTTTTTCATTATTTATCCTAGTCTTGCTTATTTCAGTGTGAGTGCTCATGGCCGGCATGATGATGGTGATGTTTGTGGTCGTGCGGTGCATCCTTACGAATACAACAGCCCTCTACATAATGACTTGTGCCATCTGTAAAAAACTCTTCTTTAAAGACAGGTACTTCATGCTTTACCCGTTCGACCGCTTCCTCACATGCCTGAAAAGCTTCACGGCGATGGGCTGCATACGCAATTGCAATAATGGCTGTTTCACCGACATCCAGATATCCAATTCGATGAACCACTCGCACATAAGATACCTGATACTTTTTCTCAATTTCCAGTTCAATTTCACGTATCATTTTTTCAGAAAGCGGTTTATACGAGGTATATTTTAGTGCTTTAACAGCTTTACCTTCATGATGGTTACGAACCGTACCCATAAAAATATCGATACCACCACATTCTGGAAAAGATTGAATCGGATCAAAGATATCTAGGCTTAAAGCCTGCTCTTGAATACGTGCAAAATCTCGCATGACTTACCCTCCTGCAACTGGTGATAATAAAACCAAAGTACATGGCTGATTTAAGGCAGATTGCCTGGTTATGACATTATCGCCAATAGCGCATGCACATTTTTCCATGGCCTGTGTACATTCTGGATGCAATGAAACAATTTCATCTAAGACATCTTTAACTAAAATATCGGTGGGGAAAACTAACGAAAGATTTTGTGGAAGCAATTTTTCAATTGCACCAAATGATTCGATTTTAATTTGGATAGATTGCTGCATTTATCCCCCAAGCATATGCATACTGATTTTACGGGTTTGTTGATGTTGTAAGGCATGAAAGCCTTTAGCTTTATGCCAAATATAAGGATGGACCAAATTCTTTAAATTTTGGATATACATGTCGTATTCCGGTGTACGTTGTTTACTTACCAGCGTTTGAAGCTGTGGCTTAATATTTAAACCCTGCGGGGCAAAGAGACAGTTATAGAGTTCACCTTGTGCCGTTAGTCGTATACGGTCACATTGATGGCAAAATGAATGAGTAATGGTAGAAATGATGCCTAGCGCGTAGCTATTGTTAAGTAAATATTGGCGTGCTGGCTCATGTTGCTGCTCAATCACTTGTACTGAATAATGTGGTTGCAACGCTTGTAAAATTTCAGCTTCACTCACCACATCTCTATTTGACCAAAGTGCATCACCATCAAGTGGCATAAATTCAATAAAACGTAGCGGAATATGATTGGCGATAGACCATTTCACCATCGGTAGGATTTGATCGTCATTTTTATCTTTCATTAACACGCAGTTAATTTTAAAAGGTAGCCCTGCATCTTTTGCAGCTTGAATACCCTCAAGAACTGGTTCTAACTTTTTCTTAGTGAGCTCTTTAAATTGAATCGGATCTAGGCTATCTAGACTAATATTTAAATCATCTAGACCAGCATCTTTTAATTGCTGAGCGTATTTTGCAAGATAATGTCCATTGGTGGTCATTGAAATGCGTTTTAGACCTAATGCTTTTAAAGCTTGTAAATCGCGAACGAAATGAACAATACCTTGACGCATTAATGGTTCACCACCCGTAATACGGATGCTTTCAATACCTTGTTGCACCATAAAACTGCAAAATTGAATGAGCGCCTCAAAACTAAGCAAATCTTGTTTATTTAGCCATTCAGGATGTTCAGGCATGCAATACACACACTTAAAATTACAGCGATCAGTTACTGAAATACGTAACTTTCGCTTGATGCGCCCATATTGATCTTGCAAAAGCATTGGCGCAGTTTCAGAGTGATATTGTTTCATTATTTGCACTCATATCGAGAACAGTTCAAATATTGCAAGCACTGATTATGAGCAATTAAACTTTTAAAATTGCGCCTTAGTAGTGCTTTGATCTTTATTGCAAAATTTGTTCCAATTCTATTTATCATCCATAACTTTTTGGGCTGTATTTGAAATTTCGACCGTACCGTTTTAGCTCAAACTTTAAAGCTTTATAAAATCAGTGCGGCGTCAACCTTTTATATGCCCTACTTTATTTCTAGCACTTTTCTAAACGGATGGGTACATATTTATGGTACGGTGTTTTAGATAAAGGGTCACAATGCTCACCAGAAATGAGCATGTTTAATTGTGGTCCAATAGGTCCTCCACCTTGAAAGCGCATGCCATAACCATGTGGAAGCGAAACAACTCCTTTTCGCATTCCCTCATCAAAATCTACAGTAACCTGAATTTCTCCATGTTGTGAGATACATTTGATTTGATCACCCACAGCCACACTTAAGGCTTCTGCATCTTCAGGATGAATTCGTAAAGCTCCTTCAGCATCTACTTTTCGCCAAGCTGGATCACGGTAAATTTGATTGGCGTTATAGCTACGTCGCTCACCTGATAAAAGTATGAATGGAAATTCTTCAACATTAACGTTATGGCTTTTCAATCTTGCGAGCTCATTTAACATCTCTGGAATAGCTAGACGTATTTTCTTATCTTTATAAGCTACCAGTTTCCAGACTTCATCATATTCATGTTGCGATAACACCATACCTGACCGCTGCTTTAAAATTTGTTCAAATAAATGAACACCTAAAGTTAAAGGGTTACCTTTGTAACCTGCACGGCGTACCGCTTTTGTGTGTAAAACAGCATATTGAATCGACAGTGGTAATAAAAAAGCAACTGAACCAGCTGATTTTTCTAAGTGTTTACCTAAAGTGCGATAGAGAATTGAGGCTGCAAAAGGAATGTATTTTTTATTTCGTGCAAAAGTAAGTCCCAATGCCAACAAGTAAGGTAAATAGGCTGTTTTTTTCGAGTCGACCGCAGCTATTTTTTCTAAAATTGGAAAGCGTTTTGGAATCACCTGCATGGCTTCAAGTAATCGTGTATAAATTTCTGCCTCTGGCAAAGTATTCGTTTGAGCGGCCAATACAGGATGACGTAGGTGAAAACCATTTTTAGGAAATTCCAAATTAAAACCAGTAAATTCCCATTTTTCAAACTGGGTATGCGCTGGCAAAATGTAGTCCGCAAGCCTAGCGGTTTCTGTCATCGCAACATCCACCACAACCAACAAATCTAATGCTTTAAATGCTTCCTCATAAGCTGGTGTATCAGGATAAGTTAATAGTGGATTACAACTATCTACAAACACAGCACGAACTCGCTTTTCCCCTGCTTTTAAGATTTCATCGGGTAAAATATTAGGCGGGAAAAACCCAGAAATGGGGAACATTTTATGGTAAACACTCCGTCTATATTTCGGCTTTCTTTCATCTGTATCACTTAAGATTGGAATAAACATGGTATGTAAATTATTGGTACCCTGCTTTCCAAAGTTTCCAGTCAGTAAGTACAGTAGTTTTTCTAAATACCCGTTTAAGGTAGTATTTAAAGTATGTTGAATACCTAAATCGATACGTACACAGCCTCTTTTTGCCTTGGCAAAATCTCGAACTACCTGGTAAATCAAATCGACTGGAACATCTGCTTTGGCAATATAGTCTTCAATCGGCACACGACTAAATGCTGTTTTTACGTCTTCAAAACCTTGTGTGTGCTGCTCAATGAATGCTGCATCATAAAGCTTTTCTTTAATAATGATCGCAATCATGGCCGACATTAAAAAAGCATCTGTCCCCGGTTTTAATTGCACATGGATATCTGCTTGTTTGGCCGTTTCGGTAACACGCGGGTCAAACACCACCATGGTTCGGTTCGGATCTTTCTTAATATGTTTTAGCGTGTCTCGGGCGTTAGGGATACCATGTGCCTGAAAAGGATTTGTTCCAATGAAAAGTACATAATCTGCATATTCAACATCTTCTGTGGTATGGCAAGCCTGACTACCAAACAAACGTCCATTGAGCCAAAAATCACCCGTTTTTTCTTGGGCAAGTGAGTTGTAAGCATAATAACTTTTCATGGCCAGCAAAAGCTGTCGGCCATACGCTGCGCCGAGGTGGTTACCCTGACCGCCGCCCCCAACCGAAGCAAAAGCAGTCCCACCAAAATCATCTCTAATCTGCACTAATCGATCAGCAATTTCTTGTATGGCAACATCCCAACTTACTTCTTGAAATGATCCATCAGGTTGACGTTTCAAAGGTGTGGTCAAACGGTCTGCGTGTTGCTGGTAATGCTGTAATCTGGCAGCTTTTTGACAAATGTAACCTTGAGAAAAAGGATGTTCGGAATCACCTTTAATTTTGACAAACTGGTTATCTTTAATTTCGACACTCAAACCGCAGTTTCTAGAACATAAGATACATGCGGTCACATCTGTTTTACTTTGCTGAGCTGCGTCCATCATTTTTCTGGCTCCGTTTATTTTTATACATCTAGCTAGAATTAAAACAACAGGTTCCAAAATAGAACTTATATATTAGATAGTCAAGAACGCATCATTTTAAATTTGTTTATAACATCACTTTAGTTTGTAAATTGATAGAATCTAATGTTTAACTCGCGGTAAATATCTCTTTAAAAGCATTGATTTGTTTATATTGTTGAAGCTCATCCAAAGAGTTAATGCTATGAAAAAATAAGTTTTGTTTTTGAAATACGGCGACTTGTGCATGTAAAAGCTTAAAGCACTCTTTTAAACTTAATCGTTGTTTGTCAATTTGCTCTCTTATCGTAAGCAGGCTTTCACGCTTTAATAAGCAAAATGGGTATAAAGCATCCCCATTAATTGAAACATAGGCTGCCTGAGCTTGTTTATTTTTGCGTAGTGCGCTGTGTAATTTCGCAACGACTTGCGTAGGTATATACGTCACATCACAGGGAATACACAAAACATAATCTGCTTTTACATGTGACCATGCGCTTTTCATGCCCATAAGTGGGCCGAAAAAACCGGAAGCATCATCTTGAAAACACTTAATATCAGGCACAATACTTTGATAAATCGAATAATCACGATGACTATTTACCCAAATTTCAGATACAGATGACTTTAGTTTTTGATGAATTTTGAGTAGTTGCGTATCGCCATCAAATTGCTGCAACAGCTTATTTAAACCATTCATACGGCGGGCTTGTCCACCCGCCAAAATGACCAAATCAGTTACGGGATATCCCTTATTCACACTTCCACCTCTTGCTGGCAAGCTTTAATCAAGCCACGAATCTCAGGTAAACATGAACCACAGTTCCCACCTGCTTTTAAACATGCAGTAACCTGTTTTTCATGGGTAATGTTTTGTGTTTTTATCACGTCGATAATTTTATTCTTACCTACTTTAAAACAACTACACACTAAAGGCCCATCATTATTAGTAGCCGACATTGGCATACCCGCTAGTAAAGCTTTTCGGTGCAAGGCGCTCAAACGTTCTCGTTTAAACAGACTCGCTACCCAATCACGGTCTGGCAATAAATCTGGCGGTGCAATATATAGACTTGCAATTACAATGCCATCTTTCAAAATAACGCTATGGCTCAGTTGTGAAGAGATATCTTCTATGCTTAACCATTCAAAGGTTTCATCGGCAAATGGTAAAAAGCTTTTCAGATTCTTTTGAGTATCGTGAAAAGTTTGGCGGTCTGCAAGTTCATAACGGTTGGTTTTAACCATTTTGACCTTGGTCCACCATGCACAGTGATGTAGCGATTCTTGAATATGCGAATCGTATCCTTCACGAATATAGAGCACGCCCTGCCAAGTGGTATAGAACGGCTGAATGATTACAGGCGTATGTTTGAACTCAGGTTCACCTGAAATTGCATCAACTTCTGGATTAACGACTTTACCAATGCGGGCGTCGGATGCAACCTGTTCAGTCCAGTGAATCGGTGCAAAAATTTGCCCACGACGTACCCCCGATGAGAAGGTCACACGTAGTACACAACTGCCCCATTTCGAACGAACTTCTACTAAGCCTTGGTCGCGTACACCAAATTTCAAGGCATCACTTGGATGAATCTCACAGAATGGTTCAGCGCGGTGACTGCTCAAATTTGGTGACAAACCAGTACGAGTCATGGTGTGCCATTGATCACGAATACGTCCCGTGTTCAAAATGAGCGGATAATCTTCTGAAACTGCATGTACCGGATCAATTGCAACAGTCGGAATTAGTTTTGCCTTGGCATTTTTATGACTAAACTGGCCCTTGCCAAACAGTTGTTGAACGGCTTTAGCGTCTTGGGTTTTATTCCATACTGGCCATTGCACTGGTTGTAGAGCATCGTACTCAGCATTACTTAGGTTCATTAAACCTTTCAAGTTGAAATAACGAAAATTATTACTCTCTTCTCGCATATCCATGTCTGCATTGTCTTGTGCAGATAGCGCTGCATGCTCATTAAAGATGTCACTTGCACTCGCAAAGTCAAAACCATTAAAGCCTAATTTTTTCGCGACTTGACTAACAGACCACCAATCTGCTTTTGCTTCACCCGGCGCAGGTAAGAATGCGCGCTGACGTGAAATACGACGCTCAGAGTTAGTAACGGTTCCATCTTTTTCGCCCCAACCTAAAGCTGGAAGCAAAATATCGGCGTAAGCTGTAGTATCCGTATCGGTACAGATATCTGACACAACGACCAATTCACATTTCTCTAATGCACGTTTCACCTGATCGGCATCTGGCAAACTCACCACTGGATTAGTTGCCATAATCCAGATGGCTTTAATTTTTCCAGCTTCAACCGCATTAAATAAATCAACTGCTTTCAAACCAGCTTGAGTTGCAATAAATGGGCTGTCCCAAAAAGTTTGCACTACTTTTTGATGTAGTGTGTTATCTAAATCCATGTGTGCCGCTAGCATGTTGGCTAAGCCACCTACTTCACGGCCACCCATTGCATTGGGCTGGCCTGTCATTGAGAATGGTGCAGCGCCGAGCTTACCAATTTTGCCTGTTAGTAAATGGCAGTTAATAATGCTGTTGGCTTTATTTACACCCTGACTTGATTGATTCACACCCATTGAAAATAGCGTGATTACTTTTTCAGTCTGCGCAAATTTCTCAAAGAACTGCTGTAATTTGTCTAAAGAAATACCACTACGTTTGGCAACATATTCAATATCACTTTCTGGCTGACTACTTACCAAAACATCTTGCAAACCTTCAGTATAGGTATTTACAAAGGCCTGATCGGCATGACCATTTTGATATAGATATTGGAATAGACCGTTGAACAATGCGACATCTTGGCCCGGTAAAATCGGTAAATGTAAATCCGCTTGTTCACAAGTACTGGTAAAACGTGGATCAATCACCACAACAAACATATCTGGATTGTGGCTTTTAGCCTGCATAATCCGCTGATACAGCACAGGATGGCACCATGCGGTATTGGAACCAACCAAAACCACCATGTCTGCATGTTCAAAATCTTCATAACTTGCTGGCACAAGGTCTTCACCAAAGCTGCGTTTGTGACCTGCCACCGCAGATGACATACAAAGGCGTGAGTTGGTGTCGATATTTGCAGTACCCAAATAGCCTTTTACAAACTTATTCACCACATAATAGTCTTCAGTCAAAAGCTGACCTGAAACATAAAATGCAATGCTGTCACGACCATATTGATCGATACAAGATTGGAATTTATCGGCAATTTTATTGATTGCCGCATCCCAAGTGGTTACAGTCCGATGTGGCTTACGACCAAACATCGGTTGAAGTAGACGTGTTTCTAACCCCAAAGTATCCGCAAGACGGCTACCTTTAATACATAAGCGTCCAAAGTTGGAAGGATGATCAGCATCCCCCTCAACTTGTACCAGAGGTCCTTGAGGTTTTTGTTGGACGTTTACGCTAACACCGCAACCCACCCCACAATATGGACATGTTGTTTTGATTGTTTTTGCAACATGATCGGAGCTATCGACTTCAACGCTTGGAATACTATTCATAACTGCTCCTTTCCCTATTTAGCCTGCATTTTTTAATGCAAAATCTCGACCAAATAGCAGTTTATTTCTAAATGAAGAAACAGGTGTTTGGTCTGCAATTAATTCTGCATACCACATGCCATCTTCAGTATCACCAAACAGTACTGCACCGATTACCCGATCGCATTGAATGATAATACGCTTATAAATCTGGCGTTTTTCATCGTTCAGGATAATGTCTTCATAATCATCTTTCGGCTCAAAATTACCAGCCGAGAATACATCGACACCACTGACTTTTAACTGAGTCGGTACGGTCGGCGCTTTAAAAGTTAAGCTGCCGTGCTCTGCTAAATGGGTCGCGCAAATAAAAGCTTGCCCCCATAGTGGTTCAACCAAACCGAAAGTTTGACCACGGTGTTCGATACACTCACCCACCGCGTAAATACTTGGGTCAAATGTTTGCATGGTGTCATTCACCAATACACCACGGTTACAACGTAATCCTGCACTTTGCGCCAAAGCAATATTTGGACGAATGCCCACGGCGAACACCACAAGGTCTGCATCTAAGACCGTGCCATCTTTCAAACGGATTTGCTTCACATGCCCATTTTCATCACCAATTAACGCCTCTGTATTGGCTTCGGTAATGATTTGAATGCCTTTTTGTTCAATGCTATGACGTAATAACTGGCTCGCACGACCATCAAGTTGACGTTCCATAATACGGTCCATCAAATGCAATACTGTGACATTCATACCGCGTTGTTTTAAACCATACGCCGCTTCTAAACCGAGTAAACCGCCACCAATCACCACTGCATTGGTTTTTGAATCGCAGTATTCAATCATGGTGTTAACGTCATAGATGTCGCGGAAAGTTAACACACCCTTTAAGTCAACACCTTGAACTGGTGGAATAAATGGTGCCGAGCCTGTTGCCAGAATCAAACGATCATAATCAACTGTCTGGCCTTTTTCGGTGTAAACCACTTTACGTGGACGATCAATTTTTACGGCTTTATCACCGGCAATAAATTTTATACCTTTATCGTCGTACCACTTCGGTGGATGCAACATAATGTCTTCAATGGTTTTTTCACCCGATAAAACCGGAGACAACATAATACGGTTATAGTTACCCCATGGCTCTTCACCAATCACCGTAACTTCATAACGGTCTGGTGCCATATCCAGTAAATCTTCCAGGCAACGCATCCCTGCCAAACCATTCCCGATCAGCACCAGTTTAAGTTTGTCTTGTGATACACCTGTATTGGTAATATAAGTTTTTTGCGGCACCGCATTGACCCAAACACGGCCATCAACAATTTTGCTCGGATAAACTGCCAATTTTTGGTCTTTATCTTCTAAACAACGGCCCGTAGCTAAACTGAAATGTTGTTTATAGATTGGCGATGCAATGACACGCTCACCTTGTAAATCACCAATAATGCCGCGGCTCATCACATTCGCTTGGCTAAACGGATCTTTATTACTCAGCACGTAAACACGTTTTTCATGCCCTACACGGAAGATTGCAACCGCTTGACCGCCCACTAGCGCTCCTGCACCAGTGTTTGGGGTTAAATCATCGAGTGCACAAACGTCAATCCATTGATCATCAGGAAGCATATTTTTGTCTTGTACAATATTCATATAAGTTCTCCTTTACGCTTCAACCATTGGAATGCGGTCTTCTGAACGTTCAGCTTCGGTTAATGGACGGATTTGACCACGTTCAGTTGTAAATTGAATGTGTGGATCGGCCTGTTCATTTGCTCCTGCGTTGATATACGTTTGGAAGCGTTTGCGAACTTCAGGATTTTCCACCGCAGTACGCCATTCGTCTTGATATGTGCCAATAATGTGTTCCATACGGCGCTCAAGCTCGGCAGCCAAACCAAGTGAATCATCCACCACTACAGATTTAAGATAATCTAGACCACCTTCCATGTTGTCGCGCCATACACTGGTACGTTGTAAGCGGTCTGCGGTTTGAATGTAGAACATATAGAAACGGTCGATATAACGGATGAGCGTTGCTTTATCAAGGTCAGATGCAAGTAATTCAGCATGACGTGGTTTCATACCACCGTTACCACAGACATAAAGGTTCCAACCTTTTTCGGTAGCGATAATACCCACGTCTTTACCTTGCGCTTCCGCACACTCACGAGTACAGCCAGACACTGCCATTTTTAATTTATGCGGTGAACGTAAACCTTTGTAGCGGTTTTCAAGCTCAATCGCTAAACCAACTGAGTTGTCTACCCCGTAACGGCACCATGTGCTACCTACACAAGATTTCACGGTACGCAATGATTTACCGTAAGCATGACCAGACTCGAAGCCCGCAGCATTCAGCTCTTCCCAAATGAATGGAAGTTCATGAACTTGAGCACCAAACATGTCAACGCGTTGACCGCCAGTAATTTTGGTGTACAGGTTATATTTCTTTGCAATTTGACCAATCGCGATTAAACCATCTGGAGTCACCTCACCACCTGCCATACGCGGTACAACCGAGTAAGAACCGTCTTTTTGGATGTTCCCCAAATAGTAGTCATTACTGTCTTGTAAGCCTGCATGACTTGGCTCAAGTACGAAATCGTTCCAGCAAGATGCCAAAATATTTGCGGCAGCAGGTTTACAGATATCACAACCTAAACCATGACCATGTTGATGAATCAAATCATCGAATGTCTTAATTTCATTGACACGGACCAAGTGATACAACTCTTGACGCGAGTACGGGAAGTGTTCGCAAATGTGGTTATTTACAGTCACACCTTGACGTTGCAACTCTGACTTCAATACTTGTGTCACTAATGGTGCACAGCCACCACATGCTGTTGCTGCTTTGGTGCATTTCTTTAATGCACCTAAAGAGGTCGAACCATCGCTAATTGCTTGGCAGATGTCCGCTTTTGATACGTTATTACATGAACAAATGGTCGCGCTGTCTGGCAGCAAATCGACTCCGCTACCACCAGACTTACCTGCTGATTGTTCAAAGCCCGGCATGATCAAGCTTTCAGGTACTTCAGGTAAAGCCAGACCGTTTAACATCATTTGTAAAAGGTCATTGTACTCTTTCGCATCGCCCACCAAAACCGCGCCCAGCAATTTGGTTTTATCTGCATTTACAACAATCTTTTTATAAACCAGTGCATGCTCATCTGCATAAAAGTAGCTTAATGCACCCGGAGTCATGGCATGCGCATCACCTACAGAAGCAACATCAACACCCATCAACTTCAATTTAGTGCTCATGTCTGCACCAGCGAAGCAGTGACATTCTTCATTTAAAATGTGTTTTGCTGCAATACGTGCCATGTCATAGCCCGGTGCAACCAAGCCATAAATTTTGTTTTGCCAAAGCGCACATTCACCAATGGCATAAATGTTTTGATCTGACGTTTGGCAATAATCATTAATGACGATACCACCACGTTCACCAATCGCCAAACCACTGTTACGTGCAAGTTCATCACGTGGACGAATCCCAGCAGAGAATAAAATGACATCTGCTTCAAGCTCGCTACCATCTGCAAATTTCATTACATGTGTAGTGCTGTTGCCACATTCGATAGATTGCGTCGCTTTTTGTGTATGAACTTTTACACCAAGGTCTTCAATTTTACGGCGTAAAACTTTACCGCCCAAGTCATCAATTTGAACTGCCATTAAACGTGGCGCAAACTCAACAACGTGCGTTTCTAGATCTAAATCACGTAAAGCTTTTGCAGCCTCAAGTCCAAGTAAACCACCACCAATCACTACACCTGTTTTTGCATTAAGACTCGCTGCACGAATCGCGTCTAAGTCTTCAATCGTACGGTAAACGAAGCAGTTTTCACGGTCATTACCCGGAATTGGTGGAACGAATGCATACGAACCAGTTGCCAACACCAATTTGTCATAGCTAATGACATCACCATGATTGGTTGTGACTGTTTGTGCAGCTGTATCAATTGCAGTTGCTTTGGTATTTAGACGTAAGTCAATACCATGAGCATCAGCAAAGTCAAAACGCGCCAAAGATAAATCTTTTGCTGATTTCCCAGAGAAATATTCTGTCAAATGTACACGGTCATACGCGATACGAGGTTCTTCCGCGAGAATCGTGATTTCCAATTCATCATCTGCTTTTTCTAAAATGGCTTCGATGAATTTGTGGCCCACCATACCATGACCAATCATTACCAATTTCATAGTGTTTCTCCTCAAATCACGTTGCTTTTAAGCTGCGTTATTGCGTTCTCAAATAGACGTTGTTTTTTTGCCTTGTGTTCTACCGAGAAGCGAATCAATCTCACAAAGCATGTAGCTGCTTGGAATCCATTTTTCCCACTCATTAATGACACCCAATGCACAGCAAAGTCATAAAAAGAAATAAAAAAAGCGAGCCCCCTCATAGAGAAGGCTCGCATCGCTGGAACTGAAAAATTAGATAATTCAGATGTAACTTTTTTATGCAATAAAAATAAAGACATGGCCTTCACTCCGACTGAACGTAAATTCTTTGTGTGCACAGTTGCACTCACAAATTCGATCAGAACGGACATCGTTGGCCGTCTTTAAAACTTATGGTCGTCTTCGACCTGTAATTAAGTAAGCATTTTGCATGCCAATCCTTATATAAATTTAATTTAAAAAATTTTATTTTTAATTTCATATAGATATAATTTCGCCAGCTATCTTATAAAAATAATGTCTTATTCTATTTGCTCCATCGCGGTACACTTAAATGGTTAAGATAAAAATATGTCTTGCCACAAAATGAATCGTATTTGTGCACCAAGACTGACCACATTAATTCTTTAGCTCGCTGAAATGCCACTTAAACTGGATTTTTTGTTTAGTTTTGGATGGCACTAATCTTGCTTAAAACCTGATAACAAAAAACGCGTCGAATTGGCGCATTTTCTTAGCCTGATTTTCTGAACTTATGCCAAAACTCAAAATAGCCCTTATTGATGATGATCATGCGCGAGCAGACTATATAAGAAAAAGTCTGCTTGAAAATGATTTTGAAGTGGTCGCTTGCCTTACTTTGGACCATTTAAATATTTTTCGTCTCGAGCATTTACAAGCCGATGTGATCTTGCTCGATATGGATCATCCTCATCGTGACATTATTGAAAGTTGTGTGAGTAGCTATGACCTACCGACTGTCCTGTTCACTAAAAATTCAGATAAAGACACCATCAAACAAGCCATCGATGCGGGAGTAACGGCTTATATCGTAGATGGCATAGACCCTGCCCGTTTACATACCATTTTAGAAATCTCGATTGAGCAATATAAAAAGCACAAAAAACTCGAAGGTGATTTAAAAGAGGCTCAAACCAAACTGGCTGACCGTAAAGATGTTGAAAAGGCCAAAGTGTTACTCATGCAACTCCACGGGCTGCCTGAAGATACAGCTTTCCAACTTCTTAGAAAAAATGCCATGAGTCACCGTATAACGATTGGAGAAATGGCACGGCGGTTACTTGATGCCCAAAAATTACTCAACAATCAACTAAAGGATGAATAAATGAGCACATTAGAAAAGACTCAATTACAACTCGGCTATATTCCTTTGCTTGATTGTCTTGCATTGCTTTGGGCAAAACAAAGAGGCTTCTTTGAGGAAGTCGGTTTAGATGTCACTTTAGTTAAAGAAGCATCATGGGCAAGTCTTCGAGACCGTCTTGCTTTTGGTCTATTAGATGCAGCGCATTGCTTATCTGCAATGTTACCTGCGGCGGCTGTCGGCACAGATCAAATTGGCACGCCACTGCAAACATCACTGGTTTTAAGTGAAAACCGTGCTTTCATTAGCTTAAGTCAAAAACTTACTCATCAACTTGCAATTCAAAAAAATGATACGGCCCAAGTAACAGCGCAAAAAGTGGCAAGCTATCTTGAACAAGGTCACTCCATTTCTTTAGCGCATGTATTTAAGCATTCTATTCACCATTATTGTTTAAGAGAGTGGCTCGCTTTAGCAAACCCTGAACTTGCTCAATCTATCCAGCTTAAAACATTACCACCACCTTATATGGTAGAAGCATTAGACAAACATGTGATTGATGGTTTTTGCGTCGGAGAACCATGGAATACTCAAGGCGAACTTCTGGGATTAAGTAAAATGATTTGCTCAAGTCAAAACATTATTCCACCTGTGGCTGATAAGGTTCTAGCCGTAACTCAAGAATGGGCTGAACAGCATCCACAAACACTGGTCGCACTCACCACGGCAATTATGAAAGCCCAGCAAGAATTGAGTAAGTTAGACGATTTTGCTCCAATTTTAAAATTATTAGTCGAGTTTGGAATTGTGCGCTTCCATTGTTCAGAAGAAGTACATGTCGACAAATACTATATGATTCAGGATATTGTTCGTCATTTAGTAAAAGAAAGTGCACTTCCAAAAGTAGAAGACTTTTATTGGCTGCTCGAGCAAATGCAAAAATGGGATGAACTTCAACTCGACCAAGCACAAATCACAAGCTTGGGTGCTCAATGCATTAATCTTGAGGCTTATGAACAAGCTAAACAACGCTATCGTTCATAAATTTTCTACTCATCAAATCGCCATAAAAAAAGCTGTCTTTTATGACAAAGACAGCTTGAAAGACCCATAAGACAAAATGCGAAACACGCATTACTATATTTTCTAGGCTTAACTGATCCGTTGAAAATATAGCGCTTATGGAAATGATCATATCTATCTAAACGTATCATTTTCAGACATTTTCATATCAATAACTGCCACTTGATCAATTTCAGTTCATTATTCAAAGCATCTTAAGTCAGTCTTTAAATACCTCTCTCTTTTTTAAGCCTTAAATTTACCCATACTCACTACAGAATAGTGATGCATCAATTACGCGGGTGAGGTCATAAATTTCATTTTATTTCTTCAAAATAATTTCTCGCATCTGTCTTAATTAAATTAATTTTTTTAGCTCTAAAGTAATTTATTGCCTATGTCATTATATTTAAAAAGATTTATTTATTAATTCTTTTGTAAAACTTAAATATTACGATTCAAATAATTAGATAAAAAAAATTAGTGAAAAATCCTCTAAGTCCCTCCTGTTTTCAGTTACAAACCGCAACAATCATGGCACAAATGGTAATAATAATTAAATTAATAATCATTATCATTCACACCACATAAAAACCTGAGAAGATCTACCATGATCCATGAAAATATTCTCGACTGCATAGGTAAAACGCCACTACTACAATTATCAAGGCTATTCACGCATCAATCGATCTCAGTGATTGCGAAAATGGAATTGTTAAACCCAGGAGGAAGTATTAAAGACCGTCCGGCATTATTCATGCTACAGGAAGGCCTGAAATCTGGAGTGATTAATAAAGATAGTCACATTGTTGAAAGCTCATCAGGGAACTTAGCGATTGCGCTTGCAATGGCTTGCAAAATATATGGATTAAAATTTACTGCCGTTATTGACCCAAAAATTGCCTCAGCAAACTTACAAATGTTGAAGCTCTACAAGGCCAATATCGAAATGGTCTCTGAAAAAGACCAAAACGGCGGTTATTTAAAAACCAGAATTGACACTGTAAAACGACTCTGCCAACAGCTTCCAAATGCTGTTTGGATTAATCAGTATGCAAACCCAAATAACTGGAAAAGCCATTATTTTGGAGAAGCAGAAGAAATCCTAAATCAAATTGATCGCAAGATTGATTACCTCGTGATTGGGGCAAGTACCTCTGGCACGATTATGGGCGTATCTCGTCGCCTTAAAGAAAGATTTCCAGAATTAAAAGTGATCGCAGTCGATATCGTCGGCTCTGTGTTGTTCGGTGGTACATCTGGTCCACGCGAAATTCCTGGAATTGGTGCAAGTACAGTCCCACCACTGCTCTCCCCCGATGAAATTGATGATGTCATTTATGTAGATGACTATGAATCGGCACTCGGTTGCCGAGAACTTCTTGAACACGAAGGAATCTTTGCAGGCGGTTCGAGCGGCTCGTCAATTTCAGCCATAAAAAAACTGATTCCAACCATTCCTGATGGATCGTGCGTCTTAACACTGTTGCCCGATCGCGGCGATCGTTATCTCGATCTTGTTTATGAAGATGAATGGTTCGAAATGATCAAGAAGCGTCACTTCAATCGAAACGTACGACGCCAAGAAAACCTTACTTTACAAAATGCTGTTTAACCTTCTCCTTAGGAAATATTCATGAGCAATTTGGCTACCCTTCGCTACTTAAGTCAATCAGATTTATTAAATCTTGGCGCAAATCATAGTAATTCATTTATTGAAGCAATTACTGAAGGTTTAACCCTGCATGCAAATAAACAGTTTGTTCAACCTTTAAAACCTTATCTTCGCTGGCAAGGTGCTGACCATATTGCCGACCGTATTATCGCAATGCCTTGTTATTTGGGCGGCAACGACCCGATTGCCGGAATCAAATGGATTGGCTCAAGACAACATAACCCTAAAAAATTCAATATTCCGCGTGCCAGTGCATTAATTGTTTTAAATGACTCAGAAACAAATTATCCAGTTGCAGTGATGGAAGGCAGTCTCATCAGTGCCATGCGAACTGCGGCAATTACTGGTGTCTCGATTAAGTATCTAGCAAAAAAAGACTTTTCAGACATTACCGTGATTGGCTGCGGTCCAATTGCTCAAATGCAGATTAAAACTGTACTTGAGCAATACGCTCAAGTGAAAAAAATCCATTTATTTGATGTGAACCCTGAAGCAGCTGAAAAACTCAAAGCGTTGTTCTTATCAGAATATCCGAATTTAGAAATTGAAATTCATGACAGTGCCAAGTCTGCGATTCAGCAAGCTGACGTCCTCATTACCTGCACAGTCTCAGATAAACCTTACATTCCATTTGAGTGGCTTAAAAAAGGCTGCTTTGTTTCAAATATTTCAATTATGGATATCGAGCCTGAAGTCTTCTTAAAAGTCGACAAAGTGATTGTAGATGACTGGGACCAATCAAACCGAGAAAAGAAAGTCATCAATGTACTGGTTGAAGATGGCTTATTCAGCCGTGAAAAACTACATGCTGAACTTGGCGACATCATTATTGGTCATAAAAACGGCCGCGAACACGAAGATGAAATCATTTTGCTCAACCCAATGGGCATGGCGATTGATGACATTGTCTGCGCTAAATGGTTCTTCAATGCTGCACAAGAACAAAACGTTGGCACGGTTCTACCGCTTTTATAAGAATAGGAATAACTAAAATGTTAGATCGGATTTACACAGCACAACTACAAAAAACCATAGATGCACTCTACATGGAGAATTATGGAGATTTTAGAGATCATATTTCCTATAAAAAGCCTTATCTGGCAATTACTCTCAATGATGAGTTAGAACTCTATTTCGGCTGTTTAAAAGTAGATGGTGTAAATCCTTTCTATGTTACCCAACCTGAAGTTTTGCTTCATAACGTCTTAAACAATACAACGTCTGAAATTTCTATTTCTGAAGTTTTTAACTATTTAACCCAAGCAACTTGGTGGCCATCGCCACACCATCAAAAAGCGATTAATTATTGGCTCGACAACTTAGTAACGGCTGAAAAAATTCCTCAAATTTTACAGTCAGCCCTTTCATTTTCTTCGCCTTTAATCAAAAGCGAGTTGCTATCGCTGGTAGCTGACCGTCCATTTCATCCATTCGCTCACTCAAAAGGTGAACTTACACCACTCACAACTCAAAAAGAAATTGAGGTGTACTGGTGGGCATTTAAGAAAGATGACGTGATTAATAATATGAAGTCGATTCCTCACAAAGAGCTTCTGTTATCAGAAGTTGAGGAAAGTCTTATTGCTGACAAAATGGCTCAGCTTTCAGATGATTACTTAGCCCTGCCTTTGTTAGAGACGCAACATCGCTATTTAAAGTTTGAAGACAATAAGTACAGCGGTATTGACCTAAACCATGTCACCACAATTGGTTTACCAACTTCTTCTTTAAGAACGCTTATTCACAACGCAAACCCTACTCTGCACTTAAAACTCTCGACCAATGCCAAAACATTAGGTGCAATCCGCTCTATGCCAGGCCGTTATTTAATGAATGGGTATACGGCTTATGATTTTTTAAATGACGTCATTAATGAAACTGCTTTATTAAAAAATCGCCTCTTTTTGAGTAATGAAACACATTGGTGGGTGCTCGGTAAACAAGAGCCTATTGTAAAGAATTTAGGTGTAATCGGCTGCCAAGTCAGACATTTACCCGACTTTTGCCAAGATAAAAACGTCACGCCAATCACTATGTCAGCTTTAAGCTGTACGTATGTCGACCCTTGGGAAACTTTAGGCGTTGAAGGTGACAAATGGTCATTACTAAAAGACTTAAGTGTTCATTTTATTCAAACATTCTTAACGCTTTGGGCAAAAGGAATCATGCCTGAATGCCACGGGCAAAACACTATGGTGTGTTATGAAAATAATAAGTTTAAATGCTTTGTTTTGCGTGACCACGATACCTTAAGAATATGTACCACAGCCATTGAAGAAAGTGGTTTTACACCTCCGGTTTATACCATCGATACCAGCACACCAAACAATCTTATCTTTACTAAAAATGAAGACTTATTTAATTACTTCATTACCCTAGGGATTCAAATTAACCTCTACCCGATTGCTTTAGCTACTTTGAAATATACGGATCGTACAGAAACCGATTTCTGGGAGATGGTTCAAGACATTATTCATGATTTTGTAGAAACGCAACCCATTTCAGAACAAACAAAATCGCAAATTCAAACTTATCTTTTTGACAATAAGACTTGGCCATTCAAACAGCTACTTACGCCTTTACTTGCGCAAGAAAGCGACTCAACAGGCATGCCAAGTAAAATCGGAAGTACGCCAAACCCTTATCACAGCTTATCTGTTTCTAGCTATGAGACCATGGATATCTAAATCATGCGCTCATCTCGCCTAGATCATTTCATTATTTTGTTCTGTCAGTTTTTTTCTACTTTTGGGCTTATGGTGCTTATTCCGATCATGCCGCTCTATATGGAAAAACTGACGGCGCATATGAGTGCTCCCACTATTTGGGCAGGTTTGGCACTCGCGGCTCCGGCTATTGGCAGTTTATTTACCGCACCGATTGTGGGTCACCTATCCGACACATTCGGCCATAAAAAAGCCTTGTTACTTTCTCTGGCAGGTTTCTGTATTTCAATACTGCTCATGGCGAGCGCCCAGCATTTATACCTGTTTATTTTCGCGCGAATTTTACTCGGTTTTTGCGGTCTTTCTGTGATCTTAAATGCCTATGTTTCATATCTTTCTAATGAACAACAACGTGGTACCGCTTTTGGGCAACTACAAAGTAGTGTTGCGCTCGCTTGCCTATGTGGTCCCGTGCTCGGCGGGATATTTATGGATCAATGGCGGGTTGAAGTATTACTCAACGCGACAGCATTTGTTGTGATGACCTTAATTTTGATTGCGTCATTTGTATTAACCAATCCCGTTAAAACCGAGGCGCCAAAAACCAAAGAGAAATCTAAGCTTCCAGCTTTCTTTGATAGAACAATTTTTTCATGGTTAAGCGCTGGAATTTTGGTTCAAGCCGGTGGCTTTGGTTTGGTGTCTTGCTTTGTTTTATACATTAGTGAAATAAGCCAAAGCACTCATTCATCGTTATCTGCTGCGAGTTTAACGGGAACCATTCATGCGCTTTCATGGGGAGCAGCCTTTATTGCTGCAACCTATTGGGGAAAACGAAATGATGATAAAGGAGATTCTTTTAATAACTTCATTTACGCATCTTTAATTTGCGGTATCACGATTTTCGCATTGATCTGGGTTTCTAATCTCTGGCTGATTCTTGTATTACGACTCATACAAGGCTTCTGCTTTGCAGCCCTTATTCCTTCGATCTTGCACACAATTTCTCTAAAAGCCGGCGCTCAAAGCCAAGGAAAAGTGATTGGTATTTCTAACAGTGCCTTTGTCTTAGGACAACTTATTGGCCCAATCACGATCACGCTCACCTACTCATTTTTCAATATTACTGCTGCATTAGTCTGCACCTCACTATTTTTTATCGGTGCGGGATTAGTGGTGATTTTGGACAGATTCTTAATGGATACAATTTTAGAAGAGGCACAAGAATGAACTCAATTATTACAACCGATGCATGGTCTTATAAACTTTTCGAACAGTACCTGAATACTTTCTTTCGTGAACTCAAAGTAAATCTTGAAAAGCATATTATCCCAGCTCAAGATTCTCCTTTATTCACACTGTATGCAGAGCGCCCAGACACCCTGTATTTTGCTTATACTTTTAATGCATCTAACACGATTGTTTATGGTGCAGTTCAGCATCTATCCACCACTGGTTATCATAGATATCAACGTGGTTTTACCCTGCAAAATTTAAGCGAAAATACTTTTGACTCACTCACCGACCCTAAAAAATTAGTGAAGCTGATTACAGATGAATTGAATAGCTTATTTAAAGATAAAAACCAAAATAAGAATCTATATTCTGATATTGCCAATAGTATCGAGAATACAAAATTCTTTTTAGAAAATAAGCCTTCCCAAACAGTAACTAAAGCGTTAAGTGGTTTTCAGGCAACCGAACAAGGCATGTTATATGGGCACCCTTTTCATGTGACTTCTAAAGCCAATTTAGGTTTCTCTAAAGAAGACATGAAGAAGTATAGCCCTGAGTTAGGCGCAAGTTTCCAACTTCATTACTTTGCAATTCATTCTTCTTTAATCCAAAAGCTTGTAAGTGAAGAACAGTCTTCTCATCGTGTTGAAGATGAAGTTTTAGAAACAGCAAAAGAACGTTTACAAGAAAACTTAGCAAATTACGAGCTAATGCCAACCCACCCTTGGCAAGCCAACTTCTTACTTCAACATCCATCTTTAAAGAAACATTTAGATAGCCAAGACGTGATCTATCTGGGAGCTTTAGGTCAAACCGTATGGCCGACCTCATCCGTTCGTACAGTGTGGTTGCCTCAATCGAATCTATTCTTAAAGCTATCAATTGATGTACGCATTACCAGTTTCATTCGCAACAACCCAATGGACGAAATGGAACGCGCGATTGATGCGAGCAAAATTATTATTAATCACAAGATTAATGAGCAATATCCAGACCTTATGATTCTGCCGGAGTTAGAGGCAAAAACAGTCAAAATTCCAGAGCTTGAAAGTTCATTTGGCATCCTTTATAGAGCTGGGCTCACGCCAGAGGTATTAGAAAATACCAGAATGCTAGGTGGCTTGGTTGAAGAAAATGAAAATTATGAGATCCCGCTTTTAAGCATTATTCAGCAAGCGGCACCCAACCAAAATCTACAATCGAAAGACGCGAAAGACTTCATTACTTTCTGGTGGAAACAGTACGTTAAAGTTTCACTCATTCCATTAATTGAGTTGTTTGCAAACAAAGGCATTAGTGTAGAAGCGCACATGCAAAATAGTTTAATGGAATTTAAAAACGGCTATCCACATCGCCTTATTCTTCGAGACATGGAAGGCATTAGCATTGTTCCAGAAATGATAGAAGATGACTCATCTATTTCTGAAGATAGTACCGTTTGGTTCTCTCAGAAAGATGCGTGGACCTTTTTAAAATATTACCTTGTGATCAATCACATTGCTCATCTCATCAGTGCAATTGCACGAGTTACCGTGATTGAAGAATCTGAACTTTGGCAAGCCACACGCCTTACGCTCACGCAAGGAAATTTTAGCGCCAAAGGTGAGCAATACCGCGATTTATTAATTAATTCACTCACATTACCAATCAAGGCAAATATGTTAAATACGCTCTACCACAGTGGTGGCAATCCTATCTGGATTGAAGTTGAAAACCCTATTTATAAATATCGCGGCGCAGAAGCACTTTGCCCTCTTCAACCAACACAACAAACCAATTATAAAACCCTCGCGGAAAATCGCGTGATGGGCCAATTATTAGAAGCACTCATTTTTGAAAATACTTTTAAATACGAGTTTTCTAAAGGTCAAATCAAGTTCTATATTTCCGATACCGTTTTTTATACCTGCGCGGCCAAACGACACTTTAGTTTTAAACGAATTAAGTTAGATCCTTCAAGCTTAGTCCGTTCTGATATTACTTTAGACACTGAAACTCGCCCTAACTTAAAAACATTACTTGCCGATCTAAAAAATATTATTGAAGCTGACCCAGTTAAATGGCAAAACTTTAATGATGAACTCAATTTAACTTACGTTAAACATGCGCAAACTTTAAGCCAAGCCCCTGCTCAACCTTTAAGAACCTTGTCTTATTTAGAACAAGAAGCACGGATTACCAATGCACATTTATATCACCCAAGTTTTAAGTCTCGTATCGGCTTCGATTTAAAAGAAAACCAGAAATATGCACCCGAGCTTTCTGAAGGTTTTACGGTTCAATGGGTCGCGACTCATAATAGTTTATGTAAACTGGTTTTAAGTGAAACCATTAACTTAGAGCAGCTTTATAAACAGCATTTTTCAGAAAAAGATCTACAAGCCATTAACGATCAATTGAAAGAGCAAAATGTAGATTTTAAAGATTATATCCTCACTCCAATTCACCCGTGGCAGTGGGATAAAATTATTGAATTATATTATCAAGATGCAATCAGCAACCAACTGATCATCCCGTTAGATATTGAAGGTCCGACTTATTTACCACAGCAATCGATTCGAACCCTATCAAATATTAGTGATATCTCGGCGCTTTCTCTTAAATTGGCAATGAACTTGGTCAATACTTCTACCTCTCGTGTATTGGCGCCACATACCGTTCAAAATGCGGCAAAAATGAGTGATTGGCTTTATAACATTGTTGAACAAGACCATATTTTAGAAAAACAGCGTAAGCCTGTTATTTTAAGAGAGATCGGCGGTCTTTCAGTTAACCAGCAAATTGCGCTACCTGTTCAATACGGTGCACTCGCCTGCATTTGGCGCGAAAGTATTTACAGCTACTTAAAAGAAGGCGAATCAGCAACGCCTGTAACGGGTCTAATGCAAGTTGATACGGACCAAATACCACTAATCGATGAGTGGATTCAAGAGTATGGTATTGAATTCTGGTTAGAAAAATTACTTACCAACGCTTATTTACCTATCATGCATATTTTATGGTGCCACGGTCTGGCTTTAGAGTCACATGCACAAAACATGGTACTGATTCATAAAAATGGCCTACCAATTAAGGCAGCCTTGAAAGATTTCCACGATGGTATCCGTTTTAGTCGTCATCTTTTACGTGAGCCCGAGCTTTTACCTAACTTACAAGATGCACCAAAAGAACATGCCAAGATTAACCCAAACTCGTTCTTGGAAACCCATTCTCCAAATGAGTTAAGAGACTTTACCCAAGATGCGCTTTGGTTTGTGAATCTGGCTGAGTTAGCGATTTTCTTAAATGAACATTATGACTTCGATGAAATCAAATTCTGGACCATGTTAAGAACCATTATTAATCAGCATAAAGAAGCTCACCCAGAGTTTACCGAACGATATGAGTTGTTTAACTTTACAGATGACACTATTGATATTGAACAGCTCGCAAGCCGCCGTTTCCTTCCGGAAATTCGCTTAAGAGTACAAACCACGCCGAACCCGCTCAGTCTCATTAAGGAAATTGAATATGAATAAGCTTTCGATTTCTTTTAAGAAACGAATAGCACACGGCGAGACACTCTACGGAATATTTTGTTCCGTAGCCTCTCCCATTAATGTCGAGCAACTGGCACTTGCGGGCTACAACTTTATTATTATCGACTTGGAACATACTTTATTTAGTACGTCTCAAGTCGAGACCATGATTTTAGCTGCTAGAGCCATGAGTCTTGATGTCTTTGTGAGGGTGTCGTTAAACACCAACCATTTAGTTCTACCTCTGCTCGATGCAGGGGTAACGGGTATTGTTTTTCCGCGTATAGAAAATGCTCAGCAAGCACAAGAAGCCGTGAACTATTGTCACTATATGCCTCTTGGGCAAAGAGGTCTCAACTCGACAAGGTTAAATCGATATGGCATGGATGATTTAGCTAGTTTTGTTCAATACGCAGCAAACGAAACTGTTGTCGTTGCCATGATTGAAAGCTTGGAAGGACTAGAACAACTAGATGAAATATTAAAAGTTGAAGGTATTGATATTATTCTAGAAGGTGCTGCCGACCTTTCTCAATCTATGGGAATGCCATGGCAATCTAGCCATCCAAAAGTGAAAGAAAAAGTTCAAGAGATGTATGCAAAGACTAAAAATAGTCAAAAGCATTTCTGTGCTATTCCCCGACAACCTGAAGATATTGCGGCATGGAAACAACAATCCGTTCAGCTGTTTGTACTGGGCGATGACCGAAGCATTATTCGCCGTGCCCATCAAAATCATTTGAATTCTTATAAAGAAATCTCATAAATTTTCAGTTGTGTAGAGCGATGGATGCACCTTTCTCTACACAACAATTAATAAAAATAAATTTTATTATTTTTTTGTCCAACAACGATATTGTGAATTACAATCATTCTCACTTATAATTCGACAAATTTAAAATCACTCTCAGGGCGAGACAATGGGAAATAAGATAAAAAGTCACAAACTTTTTACGAGGAAGTCTGAAGTAAAAAATATCATTCCACTCCTTTCACTTGGTGGGGCCATCTTTCTCTCAAACTCGGCCTTTGCAGCCTCAACCTCTGAGACAACAGATGTTGAAAAAAAGCCTGAGGCACTTCCTACAATTATAATTACCGCTTCACGTGCAGATGAACTTTCTACTTCTGCCAAGCAAGTGACCAAGCTAGATGAAAAACAAATTGAACTTTTAAGAAATGGTTCATCTGGCAGTATTGCAACCGTTTTAGCAAAAGCCGTACCGGGCCTATCAGACTCAAGCCGCACCATTACCGATTATGGTCAAACTTTACGTGGTCGTAATGCTCTCATCTTGGTGGATGGCGTTCCAATGAACCTGACACGAGACACATCAAGAGGACTTTCAGCAATTGACCCTGAAAGCATTGCCAACATTGAAGTGATTCGAGGCAGCAACGCAATTTATGGTGGCGGTGCTTCTGGCGGTATTATTTCAATTACCACAAAAGCTGCGGGTGGCGAACCTACAGCAAAAACAGTCGTTGGGCTTCAAACACCTTTAACAAATTTCCGTTCTAATGCTTTAAGTGGCGATATTCATCAATATTTCACAGGCAGCTTTAACGCTTTTGACTATGCACTCGACTTTGGTTACCAACGTATTGGTAGCCCGTACGATGCAAGTGGTGACCGTGTTGCACCTGAACCTAGTCAGGGCGATTTATATGATGCCGATGCTTACAGCGTAGGTGGTAAACTTGGTTATCATATTGATGACAATCAATACTTACAATTTGCTGCAAACTACTATAATGCCGAGCAAGACTCAGATTATGCATCTGACACAAGTGTTAAGAATACCCCTGCCGGAACTGTACCAGCCAAAGCCATTAAAGGCTTAAAGCTTAAAGACCAGACTAAAAACGAAAACCAAATCTACAATTTAACCTATAACCATAAAGACTTTTTTGGCAATAAAGTTGATGCTCAAATTTATTACCGTGACTTCTTTACCCGTTTTTCACCATTTGACGCACGTGTTGCTCCAGGTAAAGTCAGCCCACGTGGTGGACAAGTGGATCAGGTTTATCAAGAAAATAACGTACTCGGTAGCCGCTTAACTGTGACCACACCGCTTGAGTTTTTAGGTGATACATCCCTAGTTTGGGGTGGTGACTTTAGCCGCGAAAAAAGCGAAATGCCTTTAGATATTTTCGATCCTGATATTTATGATCAATCTGGTGGCTTAGAGTTTGTAAAAATTGGCAAACTTATTTATTTACCTGAACTTACCACGCAAAGTTTGGGTGGCTTTGTACAGTTAAAACACCGCTTTAATGACCAATGGTCAGCAGAAGCTGGTACGCGTTATGAAGACAGCTATGCCCAAATTGATAGCTTTGTTCCATTATCACAATTAGGTAAGCCTAACCCTTACACCGTTGAGGGCGGAAAAGTAAAAGCTGATGCATGGTTATACAATGCTAATGTGACTTTCTCTCCAAATGATCAACACTCGATTTATGCATCATTCAACCAAGGTTTCCAGTTGCCTGATGTCGGTGTAGTCATTCGCAATGCCAGCACAGGTTTTAACCTTGGTTCGTCATTCTTAGAACCTGTAAAAGTTGATAACTATGAGTTAGGCTGGAAAGGAAACTTCAATAACTTCTCTTCAAGTTTAGCTGTATTCCACTCTACTTCTGACCTTGGCGCTGTGCAACCAGTAAGTAATAGTTTGGATATGACTAGAACGAAAGAGAAAGTCACTGGTGTTGAAGCAACTTTTGACTATCTTGACGATTCCAATGTTTGGGGAACTGGTGGTAGCGTTACTTGGATGAAAGGCCGTGAAAAACCGCAAAACGGTACAGAACAAGACATGACAGGCTTCCGTATTCCACCATTAAAACTCACAGCTTACGTTTCTTATAGTCCAACTGAAACTTGGACGAATCGTCTACAAGCTACTTACTTCGGTTCAGAAGACTACCGCTTAAACGGTGTAAATAGTTTTGGTCGCTATGATGTAAAATCTTATACAACAGCAGATTTAATCAGTAGCTTTGCGCTTAACAAAAAAGACACTGTGACGATTGGTTTAGAGAACATGTTTAACCGCAAGTACTACCCTCTCTATAGCCAATTATTAAGATCTGGTAATAACACTAGCCATTTAGTAGCAAATGGTGCAACGCTGAAAGTTTCTTATAGCCATAAATGGTAATCAAAAACTGACATTGAATGTGTCACAAAAAGGAGATCCATGCGATCTCCTTTTTTATTAAAAATATTAATTCCTTATCTATTTTTTCCATTATTAACCTGAGGTAAACCCACAGAACCACCCTAGCATTCTGCTAAAAATTTTGTTAACTTGATTTTGTTACATATTCAAGATGCAACTTTTTCATCCAACACCCCTCATCGCTGTGTTTATGAAAACAATATCAATATGTAGTTTTACCAATATTTTTCATGGGGCAAATCATAATGGAAATCTCACACCGCGAAATTTACGCCCTCGTAGACATTAATAATTGTTATGTGAGTTGTGAGCGACTATTTAATCCCAAACTTATTGGCCTACCAGTCGTAGTACTTTCTAATAACGACGGATGTGTTGTATCACGTAGTGAAGAAGCAAAAAATATGGGTATCAAAATGGGTATTCCATGGTATCAAATCGAACAAGAAGCTCTTCAAGCAGGTGTACACGTCTATTCAAGCAACTACACTTTGTATGCTGAAATGTCACGTCGCTTTTTTTCAGTTCTTGGTGAGTTTTTCTCGCCCGATGATTTAGAAGCTTATTCTATAGATGAATGTTTTATTCGCCTTACCCCTTACCTTCAATCTCTAGATATTCATTCTTATTGTGTCAAAGTCGTAGAAACCTTAGAAGAATGGCTAAGCTTACCCTGTTGTATTGGCATCGGATATTCAAAAACTCAAGCAAAATTAGCCAATCACTACGCTAAAAAAATTAGAAGCTTTAATAGAATTTGTAATTTCACTACTTTAGATCCTCTGCTTCTTGAAGACCTCATGCAACACACTCCAGTCAAAGAAGTCTGGGGAATTGGCTATCAATTAGTCAAACAATTAGGTAGCTATGAGATTTATTCATGCTTAGACTTAACTTTTGCCAATGAGCATCATCTAGCAAAAGCTTTTTCTGTGGTTATGGCACGTACCATTCGTGAGCTAAAAGGCCAATCCTGTATTCAACTCGACGATCCTGCAATTGTCACCAAACGAATTTTAGCATCACGTAGTTTCGCTCAAGCTTTATCCAGTATTGAAATTATTAAGCAAGCACTTATTTTTCATCTTAACCGAGCTCATCGCCGTTTAATGAAACAAGAACAGCTCTGTGCCTGCGTTCAAGTCATGCTTTATGAAAAAATAGATAAACCACCTTATAAAAAAGCATCTTCTCAAGCGATAGGCTTAAATTATGCAACAGATGATTTATGCATATTAACAAAAGCAGCCATGCAGCAAATAGATGTTTTATATAAAGAAAATAAAAAATATATAAAGATTGGAGTTTTATTTTGTGGTTTGCATCCTCGTCAACATCATATTGATGATTTATGGCAACCTCTTGAGTTGATTCAGCAAAGACAACAATTAATGCAAACCCTCAGCACAGTTCGTAACCGATTTGGCAGTCACTATTTACAAGTCGGTTATCATTCCCGTAATCCATCTTGGCACATGAAACAATGCCACCGTTCAAAAAATTATCTAACTCGATGGAATGAGTTATTGGTGATTGGAGAGAACTCTATAGCCGTTACACAAAATACATGAACTGTTTTTGTCAATTCAGTTTAAAATAAGCTCCATTAAATTACTTGAAATTTTGTCATTTTTTAACATTGCTAAATCATCGCAAAATTTACAATATATAAGCCGAATTTGGTATACCCTTTCTGCGACGATGAAAACAAATTATAAAAAAATTGTAGAAACATATGCCATAATAAGCAAACTTTGCAGACATCTTGCAAAGAATATTTGCAACTTTAGAGCTGGAGCAATCTGAATGAGTTCGACCATTTTGGTGATTCATGGACCGAATTTGAATTTGCTGGGAAAACGCGAACCAGAAGTATATGGTCATCTTACCTTAGATGATATTAACCAACAACTTATTAGCCAAGCTCAACAAGCTTCAATCACATTAGATACTTTTCAAAGCAACTGGGAAGGTGCCATTGTTGATCGTATTCATCAGGCACAAACTGAAGGCGTAAAACTTATTATTATTAACCCTGCTGCCCTCACCCACACTTCAGTTGCTCTACGTGATGCTCTACTTGGCGTTGCGATTCCATTCATTGAAGTTCATTTGTCTAATGTCCATGCAAGAGAGGCATTCAGACATCATTCTTATTTATCTGATAAAGCAATTGGCGTGATTTGTGGTCTAGGTGCAAAAGGCTATCGTTTTGCGCTCGATTACGCTATTGAAAAAATTCAACCATCTAACCCAAACTAGTTTAGGAATAGTCGCCCATGGATATCCGCAAAATTAAGAAACTCATCGATTTAATGATTGAGTCTGACTTGCAAGCGATCGAAGTTAAAGAAGGTGATCAATCAATCGCTTTAACTCGTCGCAATCCTGTCGTTGCTGCGGCTGGTGTAGCACTTCCGGCTGCTCCTGTTGCAGAAGCACCAGTTGCAAAAACACCGCGTGGAGCAGTTGAAACTTCTCCAATGGTTGGCGTGTTCTACGCTGCTCCAAGCCCAGGCGAAGCACCATTTGTTAAAGTAGGTCAAACAGTATCTGCTGGTGAAACTTTGGGTATTATTGAAGCAATGAAAATCATGAACCCAATTGAAGCAACTCAAAGCGGCGTGATTGAAGAAATTTTAGTGAAAAATGGTGAAGTTATCCAATTCGGTCAACCTTTATTCCGTTATCGCGCGTAATTACCCCGGGGACGTCTATGTTGCAAAAAGTTTTAATTGCAAACCGTGGTGAAATCGCTTTACGTATTACCCGGGCTTGTAAAACATTAGGAATCAAGACTGTTGGTATCTATTCAGATGCCGACAAGGATTTGATGCATTTACGTTTTGTTGATGAAGCAGTATGTATTGGTCCGGGCGCAAGTAGTGATAGCTATTTAAATATCCCGGCAATTATTACTGCTGCAGAAATTACCGGTGCTGATGCTATTCACCCGGGTTATGGTTTCCTTTCAGAAAATGCTGAGTTTGCTGAAATTGTAGAAAGCTCAGGCTTTACTTTTATTGGCCCACGTCCAGAACATATCCGCCTTATGGGGAATAAAGTTTCTGCGATTGTTGCCATGAAAAAAGCTGGCGTACCTACTGTACCAGGTTGCGACCATGCAGTAACCATCCACAATGCCTTGGCAGAAGCGAAAGAAATCGGCTTCCCGCTTATTGTTAAAGCGGCTTCTGGTGGTGGTGGTCGTGGTATGCGTATTGTTGAGCGTGTAGATACACTACTTGAATCAGTTCAAGCAGCGCAGCGCGATGCAGAAATGTGGTTCGGTGATGATACCGTTTACATGGAACGCTTCTTACAAAAACCTCGCCATGTCGAAGTTCAAGTTCTTGGTGATGGTAATGGTCATGCAATTCATTTATATGACCGTGACTGTTCATTACAACGTCGCCATCAAAAAGTACTAGAAGAAGCACCTGCACCAAACCTACCAGAGCAAGCTCGAGCTGATATTTTAGAAGCTTGTGTTCATGCATGTCAGTTGATGCAGTATCGTGGTGCTGGTACGTTTGAATTCTTATTTGAAGACGGTGAATTCTTCTTTATTGAAATGAATACTCGTGTTCAGGTTGAGCACCCTGTAACTGAAATGGTTACCGGTGTCGATATTATTGAACAACAGTTACGTATTGCTGGTGGCCTAGGACTAGAGCTTCAACAAGAAGATATCAAAGTTCAAGGACATGCAATTGAATGCCGTATCAATGCAGAAGATCCTACAACCTTCTTACCTTCACCAGGTAAAATTGAAAGTTTCTATGCGCCAGGCGGCGCTGGTATTCGTTTAGATTCTCATATCTACCCAGAATACAGCATTCCACCTTACTATGACTCTATGATTGCTAAATTGATTTCTCATGGTAAAGACCGTGAAACTTCAATTGCTCGTATGCGTCAAGCACTAGATGAAATGATCCTTACGGGAATTAAAACAAATATTCCTCTACATAAAGATCTTATTTTGCAAGATAAGAGTTTCTGCTCTCAAGCAATGGATATCCATTACCTTGAAAAACACTTGTTAAAGCAAGTGGAAGAAAAGAAAGCTGAAACTGCATAATAAAAAAAGCCTCTTATTTTTAAGAGGCTTTTTTATATCAACCATTTTATGGTAATACCCGACGTAAAGTGGCAAAGCACTGCTCACCCTTAGCTGTTGAACAGAAATTGATTGTATGGTCGTTTTTCCATTGTACAAAATATTGTGAGACATCACCTGTTTGGTCTTGTTTCTGACCAGAACAATCTACTTTATTATTATCAAATTTAATTTGCATTACTAAAGCAGCTAGCTGTTCTTTAGGATCATCAGATGGTTGATATTCATAAATACCATAAGACCATTCCTGACCGCTTTTGATCACTACATCATTACTACTACGAAAGTTATAATATTCCACACATTTCTTATTATTTGGAATTTCCATTCCCCATAATCCCATAATTTCAGGGCGCGTAACAATACGTATAGCATTAGGATTACTTGCGGTCCGAACGGGTTGTTCAGCTGGCTGTTGAGTAGCCGTTTCTGCCACAGCTAAACCAGAACAAGCCCACAATAATCCAATAATATAAATATTTTTCATAGATTTATTAATCATTAAACGCATGAAGTTAAGTTAGCATATTTTTTGACAAAATCACTGCTCCATAACCATATAAAAACAATATTTTTCAACTGTAACGTGTCACAACAAGTCATCAAACAATTTTATATTTACTTGCTTTTTTCAATATAAATTCTTTGTTTTGCATGATCTCAGGCTTAGGTAGTTGAAGAATCGACTTGTTTCGGAAGCCACTTTACAAAGCACAAACCTAAGAGCACAACCACGCTGGCACACATAAAGATGAGTTCACCAGAAAGAATTTTCCAGAAATGCCCAGCCAGAACACTACCGAAAGCTACACCTAACCCCCACATGGTACTATAAAGTGCTTGTCCACGCCCTTGCTGTCCAGCAGAAAAGTTTTGAAAAATAACTCTCATTGCGATCAAGTGAAATAAACCAAAACTAAAGGCATGTAAGCACTGCGCAAAAAGTTGACCAATAAAATAATGTGAAAATACTGCAACTAGCATCCAACGTATGCTCGTCACTAGCAGACACACTATCACTAAACTGCGCCACGAAAAACGTTGAAAAATCTTTGAGGCAATTGAAAACATAAAAATTTCAGCAAAAACGCCCATGGCCCATAAAAATCCAATTTCAGTCGTACTGAAATTCAAAGATTTCAGAAAATTACTATAAAAACTATAAAAAGGCGCATGTGAAAAAAGTAGAATAAATTCAATTGCAAAAAATGCAGCCACTGTTGGGCGCTTAAGAACAGGAAATAAAGGTTCTAAATATTTTTGGGAAGTAGGCGCGCTATCAGGTTCGCGGATTGTGAAAGACCAAATAAACGCTAGAGACGCGATAATTAATAGTAAAATTGGGAGCATTGAAATATGCACTATTTCTAAAATAGCCCCAATAGTGAATACCCCAACAATAAACCCAACCGATCCCCACTTACGAATTTTGCCGTAGAGTTTAGCTTTTTGATCACCCAACCAAAATAAAGTCACTCCCTCAAATTGAGCTAAAATCGCATTTTGAAAGAAACTAAAAATAAGCATAAGCAAAGCAACTGATTGAAAAGTATTTGGCACTATAAAAATAGCCAACCATATACATGACTCCATCCAAGTTGCTATCCGAACAAGCAACATCCGCTTACCAGATTTATCAGCAATCCAACCCCAAACTAAAGGCGCAAAAAAACGAGTTACAATCGCAATTGATGATAAAACACCAATTTCTTGATAATTAAATCCCTGATCTTGAAGATATAAATTCCAATACGGCATGAATGTACCTACAATGGAATAGTAGAAAAAGTAGAATCCACCGAGTCGAGTTTGGATAGTAAGTGGTTGAAACAATTTATAAACCTTTGTATTTTCATGAGGTTAAAATTCGGGATAGCTGTCACGCATGTAGCCATTTGTCTTTAGTACTACTAAGCATCCACAAATTTCGATTCGTAGATTCACCGAATAAAATACAATTAAACATATCAGAGCATCTCAGCCTTTCAATTTTAACACTTTGTTTTCCAATACAAATCATTAAATTATTGAGAACCGACTTATCTCTATAAGTATTTTTTATTGATAAGAAAGAATAAATAAAGAAAAGAGAACTGTAATTTAATTTGTACAATCTGTTAACTTGTGTAAAAATACATTTAATATTCATAAGGTATATATTTATCAGATGTTTTTTCTTATTTTTTTAATTTGTCTTTTTCTGTTTTTACTCATCCTAAAACAACATTACCGCTAACCACTTATCACCCCTACTTTTTAAAAACCTAGCTGCTTCTTTTAAATTAGAACAATTAAACACCAAATTTATAGACCACTTTTTAAATGCTAAGTGTTCAACTCAAATCCTAAAAATATACTCAACATAAAATTCCAATAAATTCTTAATAAGTTACTGTAACAACTATCGCATCTGAGTAATTACCCGGAGCTGTTGAAATAGTGGTACCTTGCGGAATTTTTCCATAGACATTTGTACCCTGAGAATTACCCGAACCTGTTTTAGAAACACCTCCAGAACCTCCAACTGCGCTTACACCACCAGTAGTATCCCATACCGCACTATAATTCGAGTTCTGATATAACTGATACTGAATGTACTGACCACCACCATTTGTCATCTGCCTAAAGCCACCGGCAATACGGTTATTCCCATCCCCCAAATAAATACTATATGGCAGTCCATTATTACAGGTCGTATTTACCACCCCTTGAGCTGTGTAATCACGAGTAGTCTTACCAATATCATTAATATTTCCAAAATCGACATTTGATGTTGAATCTATTTGACACAAACTTGGCACAACATAATTAGCAGTTATAGTGGTATTACCCGAGTCCCAACCTCCACCACTATCCCCCTCACACACAGTGCTAGAGCTTGCTTGCATGTCCCAAAATAGCTGAACCGTACCAGTATAAGTTCCTTTAGGGTATGCCATGAGCGACCCTGTTCGGGCAGGTACTTTTATATTTACAGAGTAACTAATAACATTATTTGAAGCGACTGTTCTTACTGGACCATACCAGATATTCGAATTTTGATTAGTGGTAGAAGACCCTGCTCCACCTACAGTTGCTGTGACGGTGTAAGGTAATGAAAAATTATTATTACTACTCGTTGTTCCAGTAAAGACGGTTTTCATACACATATAACCTGAAATTTCTGGTGTTGTACGTCCCCCATAACAACGTATTGTTCCCGTGTATGTCAGAACTGCATCATTGTTAATTGTTGCGGCAGTGTATGTGTATGTACCAGAAGTTGTCCCTGTAGGTGTGCAAGTTGCATAGGCAGAGTTAAAAAATGTAAAGATCAGGCATAGCAAGCTCATTCCCAAAAAATATTTCAGGATAAATGAAAGACCTTTAAAAGTTGTCGGCTGGTTAAAGCTAGCAATATTTATCGACATACATAAGGCCCCAATTTTTTAGTACTGTACTGCGTATTTTTATAGGCAAAATCAACTTGGCATGAACCATGGTCTAGAAGATCAACTTCAAGTTTGTTTTGCTTTAATAGATTTGGAATAAACACTTCACCGTCATACCCAACCATCCCATCTTGCTGACCATTAATTCGAACGGTATAACCTGGCATTAATGGTGAGTTGTTTTGATCAACCAGTTTCACTAATCCTGAAATGACCTGATGAGCACCAAAGTCAACCAAAGTTCCTTGACGATAACCCACAAACGCTGTCTGATTCGTAGAGCTAACTTCCCACTCTAAAGGTAAATATGATGGGTCTAGGTAGATGTGATGAGACATGTAGGGTCTTAAATTTGCAATTAAGAATCGGCCAGACTTATCGGTCGTACCTAAATTAACACCACCATTTAAAATTTGGCTTTGTGGCCCTGCATTGGTCACAACTGCGTAGCCATCTCCAATTTCATTGGCCGCAAAGATACGTCCCGCCGCCGCAACCAATGAACCCGTCGCCGAAACTGCAACCTGATCGTTGTCTCCAAATCGGTTATAGCGTCCCGTCAGGTAAGCCGCTCGTGCTCGGTAAGATGCATAGACCGATGCATTGTTTTCATTGGCATCCTGATCTCTTTCAACATAGCCCCCCCAGCCAAATGAACCAATTTGTGGTTCTGACAAACCGAATATTTCTTGGCGATACCGTAGGCTACCGCTGTCACTAGATACACTCGTGATCGCATTCACTTTACTGGACGGGGTATATCTCAGCGCAAAGTAAACTCCATAGTCCTTGTGATTTTCATAATCTTTATACGCTGATGCATAAAAGCCCCAGTTCTTGTCCAGACTTCCACTTAAATTGGTAGACAGTAATTTATAGGAGTTGTCACTATATTTGATCTGGTTATAGCCCAGATAAATCCCATAGCCTGCATAAAAGTTATAGTTAATCCCCGCCCTAAAAATCTCATCGGCCAGTGCGCTGTAGTTCAGGTAGTTCTGTGACTCGGCATTGATCTGGTTATCTTTTAAATATCTCACTTGAGATACACGGGCTAGGTCAAAATAGTTATCGAATACTTTGCGGTAACTGGTGTTAAATGAAATGTTCTTACTGATGCGCCCTTCTAAACCCAGCAAGGTAGAGTAACCGTTTTCATCTTTATACTGGCTCGCTGCAATGTCGGCATTGATCACCCCAATCCCCAAAATATTCTTGGCAAATCCTGTGCCGAGATTGGACAGGCCATCTGTCGAAGCCTCTGCACCGCCGCTTAAAGTCAGTGAGTTGCTATAACCATATCGAATTGCACCTGAGGCAAAGGTGGCATCATCATAATCATTTGAATAGAGTCCATAGTTATAACGCGGAATACCAACATCTACTGAAAACTCATTAATGCCTTTTGCCAGAATCTTCGATGAAAAATAGTACGGCTTTTTGGTAATGCTCTGCTGACCCGTTGCATCGGTAGTCACAAGGGTGACTTCATTTCCTGAAATAAATGGAAGCTGTTTAATATCAAATGGACCAGATGGGACTAGTCCTGAATAAATCTTTTGCTGGTTGACGTATAAGTCTAGGGTTGAAGGCAGTGCTGCCGAGCCAGAGAATTGCGGGAGTGCCGAGGTGACAATATCCCCGCGTTGGCTATAAGCACTCGACCACTGAAAACC
>NZ_GG753601.1:102230-169244 GCF_000163635.1 Acinetobacter sp. SH024
CTGGTTGACGTATAAGTCTAGGGTTGAAGGCAGTGCTGCCGAGCCAGAGAATTGCGGGAGTGCCGAGGTGACAATATCCCCGCGTTGGCTATAAGCACTCGACCACTGAAAACCGGCAAGACGGACACTACTGCCCCAATCTGGGCTATTGGAAATAAAGTCCCCTAGGGTATATATCCTGATCTTCTCAGGGTCGACATATTGCCACTTACTTTCTAGGCGCACCCATTTTTCATGGCTATAACTATTTTCATTACTACCGTTATATAAAACGCCTGAAAAAAAGTTACCGATTGCGCTGTTAAAGATCCCCTCTGCCGTACCTGAGAAAACGTTCTCGTCATTGGTCATAGTCTGATACAGACTGTAGTTCAGAATGGCTGCATTTAAGGGTTTCATCTTTAGCAATTGTGGGCTAGTGATCTGCTGGCCATTTAAGTCAACTGAGTAACCCGTTAACATGTTCGACGGAACTTTTAAGTTTAGAGATTGCTCATTTTCCAGATATTTAAACTGGATTCCGTTTAGATCATTAATACACACCCACTGGTTATCTAGGATATGTTCACCCATTTTTAGTCTTAAAGTTTTTAAATCACGAGAGCGGATATATAATTTTCTATCTTGATCCTGCCGTACCGATATTAAATCTTTAGAAACATTTGAATTAACAGAAATATTTAAAAATAGCTGTACATATCCCTGATCAGAACCAAATGCCTGATGAGCAGAATTCGGAACTTCGGGAATACTTGGTAAGACAGCATTGGTACTATCTTGTAATGATTCAGCAGCGGCATGAATCGGCAAGTACATAACACATAAGGCACTTACGATATATTTCATATGTGCCTCTTTAAAGAGATGTTTGCTTACCGTTAATATTTAATAAAATATTATATTTATGACCTGCTTGAAATTTAAAATCAGGACTAATATTAAAATTTCTCGCTTTCCCAGCAAGAATATAACCATTCACGGTATTTACTTTAATGGTATAGCTTTTATTTGCTGTTGTATCCACAAGTATTAAGTTATTTAAAAGCGCATGTCGATTACCAACATTACTTATGGTGAGATAAGCGTTATTTTGTTCTTGTTGTATTGACCAATTCAGTTTAGTAATCGCATCTTTATTCACTACAAATACAGGTAATGACGAACGTAGTAGTACGTTAACCCCTTGATCAGCTTTACGACTATCAATTGGTTTTGGTAACTCATCAATAATAATACGATAAGTTTTTTCACCAGAAATAAGTTCTGGGTTAATTCTAACTACACGTAAGTTATAAGAGTCACTAGGCTGTAGTTTTAAAAATGGTGGACTAATTACAATCTCATCCGTAGGGATTAACTGATCTTGACCAGCATTTTGTCTCCATTCAAATACACGCACCTGCAAATCAGCGCTTTCATTTGACTGATTATATAAACTAATGGAAGAGGCAGCCTGATCACTCAATATTTCAACACTAACAGGTGAAAGGCGGATTGATGCTGCATTTAGCATACTAGGCAAAAATAATAATAAACTTGTCACAACAAAGATATTTTTTTTCATGATTTGCCCAGAACTACTTTTCTCAAATTGAGCTAGCTCCTTTAAAAAGAGCTAGCGATGACGCAATAAAACTTATTAAAAATTAATAAGTCACTGTTACAGTCACAGTGTCAACATAGCTACCTGCACTTGGTAAAGTTGAGCCAGCAGGAATACGACCATAGACGTTAACTGTTTGTGCTACACCAGTACCAGTACCGCTATATGCAGTTGTTGCAATACCAATTGCTGTTGCACGGTTAGTATCTGAGAAAAGGTTGTAAGGAATGTATTCGTTGCTAGCCGCCCCACCAATCATACGACGTTGTGTCGATTGAGCATTTTTCCCTGCGTCAAAAGCCAAAGTCCATGGCACAGTGTTGTTACATAACACTTTAATTGCAGTACCACCTGTTGTTGTGGTGTCTGCATCTACGTTGCTTGCAAGCGAACTTAACGTACCAAAGTCTAAAATTGCATTTGACGTAGTACCTGTTGCAGAAGTGTTGAGAACACAACTGTTTGTAATCGTTGCTTTAACAGTTAGTGTACCGGTTGCGTTAGCTGCATTTGCAACATTGATAGACGTTAAACCCATAGCAATTGCTGATAAACAAATGAGAGACTTATTCATGGTTAAAAACCTTTTTACATTACGCCAATAAAATTAATAGATGTAAAAATTAGCCTTCCCCATCACAATCACTAGTTCTTCTGACTGTTTTTTCAAAGCGTTATTTTTTTACTCTACTAGTTGCGCATAATACAAAAAAACAACAAAAACACTAATATTTGTTTCATTCCAAATATCAATTAATAATCAAAATTTTGATTGATTTCTCAATTATAAAAATTTTTATGGTTGGCCCCACTCTTTTTATTAAGTTTCGATAATTTCATTTATATTTTTATTAGTTTTTCTAAAAAATTTTAATTTTTCATTAGTTAAAATTTACCATCAACATTCATATTTTATATTTTTTTAAAGTTTGGTCAAAAAAATAAGAATAAAAAGTAAGCACCTGATTATTCTATATATTTTAAATGAATAAGAAAATAATACTTTATGAATAAGAAATCTAAGTGTTTTATCACATCTTTATAATTTTTTTGAGATTTCAATGACTAGTGGCAGGTCTTCACTACTAAAAAGTATGTATTGCTAGCTCAACTATTTCTAAAAATTAAATGAAAAATCAAACCCAATAATCTTTGGATTTTGTTATACCGTCCTTAAGCTAACAATTCCATACTTGTGGTTTTAGTTCCTTCTTGGCAAGGTATGTATCAGTAAAACATTAGGAATTTGTTCCAATATGGCGAGTCCAGCACAAATCATTCGACATAAATTTCTCAATACATTCTTTTCACGCCATTCTCTCTGGTTTTTATGTATTTTTACTGCGCTCAGCATCACATGGTTTCGAACCGTCTATACCCCTCATAGTATCTATTATTTTATTTCTGATACTCTCCTTAATGGTTTATGGGTAGTTACAGGCGCTTTAAGCCTATTAGGCCTCTATGATGTTTTACAAAATAAACATTCTATTTTAAGAAACTACCCAATTATGGGACATTTTCGTTTTTTGTTTGAAGATATACGCCCCGAAATTCGTCAATACTTTATTGAAGCGGATCAAGATGCTCTACCTTTTTCTCGCATGCAACGAAGCTTAGTTTATCAACGTGCTAAAAACGAAAATGCAGATAAACCTTTTGGCTCAATTATTGATGTCTATCAAGAGAATTACCGCTTTATTGTCCACTCAATAAGCCCTTGCCCACCAGCTGATCCAAAAAGCTTCCGCATTCAGGTGGGTAATGCGCAATGCCTTCAACCCTATAGCGCATCCATTATGAATATCTCTGCCATGAGCTTTGGTAGTTTAAGTGCCAATGCAATTCGAGCACTCAATAAAGGAGCGCAATTAGGTGGGTTTTATCACGATACTGGTGAAGGTAGCTTAAGCCCTTATCATCTCGAAAATGGTGGAGATATTGTTTGGCAAATTGCCAGTGGTTATTTTGGTTGCCGTACCCTAGATGGAAAATTTGACGAGCAAAAATTTGCTAAACAATCTCAATTGCCACAGATCAAAATGATCGAATTAAAGCTTTCACAAGGTGCAAAACCGGGCCATGGCGGTATCTTACCTAAGCATAAAATTACCGAAGAAATTGCTCAAATCCGTGGCGTTTCACGCGATCATGATTGTATTTCTCCTGCTAAGCATTCTAGTTTTTCTACCCCAATTGAAATGATGCATTTCTTACAGAAGCTGCGAACATTATCTAGCGGCAAGCCAGTTGGTTTTAAACTGTGTATTGGCCAACCTTGGCAATTCATGAGTATTGTTAAAGCAATGCTTGAAACAAAAATTGTTCCTGACTTTATTGTTGTAGATGGTTCCGAAGGTGGTACTGGTGCAGCACCAATTGAGTTTAGTGACAATATTGGTACCCCATTACGAGAGGGCTTACGCTTTGTCCATAATACTCTTGTCGGTGCAGGACTAAGAGATCAAGTTAAAATTGGCGCAAGTGGTAAAATCATTAGTGCTTTTGATATCGCTAGCACTTTTGCACTCGGTGCAGACTGGGTTAATTCAGCACGTGGTTTCATGTTTGCAGTTGGGTGTATTCAGGCACAAAGCTGCCACACCAACCAATGCCCTGTGGGTGTAGCGACTCAAGACAAAGATCGTCAAAAAGCAATTGATGTACCAACCAAAGCAGAACGAGTATTTAATTTTCATAAAAATACCTTGCATGCATTATCAGAAATGATTGCTGCAGCAGGTTTACGTCATCCTTCTGATATTAAAGCTCATCATTTGGCTCAGCGAGTAAATGACCGTGAAATTAAGAACTATGCTCAGTTGCATTTTTTCTTGAAAGAAGGTGAACTTTTACAATCTGAACTTAATAATGACGATGATAATTTCTACTATCGAATGTGGAATATGGCTGATGCCAATCATTTTTAATTTATATTAATTTTTATAAGTTGAGCATCACCTTTATAGTGTGATGCTCTTCCAGATTTAAACCTAATATGTGATTTTTGCTTAAATTTTACGCCTCTTTTAATTTGTATTTAATAGATTTTTCACCTAATATAAAAGTATAAATAACGTACACATTTTAATTTTATTTAATAAAAATTTTTATGCTTATAACAAGAAGGTACCTCATCATGTTGAAAAAAACATTCATCTCTTCTTTTGTTGCAATCGCTGTAGGCTTAAGTAGCTATGCTGTTGCTTGTACACGTGCCGTATATTTAGGTAATAACCAACATATTATTACCGCTCGCTCAATGGACTGGAAGGTTGATACAGGTACCAACTTATGGATTATGCCAAGCGGAGTTAGCCGTGACGGTAGTGCTGGTCCCAACTCAATAAAATGGACGTCAAAATATGGAAGTGTAATTGCTACAGGTTATGAAGTTTCAACAACAGATGGGATGAATGAAGCAGGTTTAGTTGCTAATATTTTATGGCTAGTAGAGTCTGAATACCCAAATGCAAAAAAGACAGATAAGCCTTTATTAAGTATTGCAGCATGGGCTCAATATATACTCGATAATTTTGCAACTGTAGATGAAGCCGTTAAGGCCTTAGAAAAAGAACCCTACACTATTATTACCGACAATGTTCCCGGTGAAACACGGCTCACCACTTTACATTTATCTATTTCTGATAAAACAGGTGATAGTGCAATTATTGAATATATTGGTGGAAAACAAGTGATTCACCATAGCCGAAGCTATCAAGTCATGACCAATTCACCTACTTTCGACAAACAACTTGCACTTGTTGAATATTGGAAGCAAATTGGCGGAACAATTATGCTTCCCGGTACTAACAGAGCATCTGATCGCTTTGCACGTGCATCATTTTACATTAATGCTATTCCTAAAAATGATAATACAAAACAAGCACAAGCTTCTGTATTTAGTGTGATTCGCAATGCATCTGTTCCCTATGGGTTAAATACTCAAGAAGAACCTAATATTTCCTCGACTCGTTGGCGAACTGTTGCCGACCACAAACAAATGCTCTACTTTTTTGAATCTGCCCTCTCACCAAATGTATTTTGGGTCGACTTGAAAAAGATTAACTTTAAAGATGGTAAAACACGTAGACTTGATTTAGGACCCGATCAAAGCCATATCTATGCAGGTGATGCCACCTCTTCCTTTAAAATTGCAAAACCATTTGTATTTTTAGGTCCAACTACGCGTTAATTTATGTCAAAATTTATTACTCTTAGTATAAATAATATTAAACATACGATCTTGGAATTTATATGATGAAGAAATCTCTACTCTTATTAGGTTCATGTCTACTTACTGCAGCGTGTAGCACCACACAGGTTAGTACACCAGCTCCTAAAGAGGTAAAGACAGCTGGTCAACTAAACTGCTCACCAACTGAACTATGCCCAAGCTTATTGGTTAAATGGAACGAAAATCAAAAAAATCAGCTTCGAGTAGATGTTCATTTAAGTAGTAGTTATAACTTTTATGATATTAACGCTTTGACTTTTGATATTGATGGCAAACGATTCAATTACGAACCAGCTCAAGCCACTGAAAAGACAAATGTGAGCCGATTAGTACCTAAACATTCAACCACTTACTTTGTTATTCCAAGTCAATTCCTACAAGAATTTAAAAATGCTCAAAATGTGAATGTTTTAATCAAAACAGATAAAGGAACAATCGAGCGCAATATGTATAGTCCACAAAAGCAGTCTTCGGTTTATAAAAACTTTATGCAGCTTTATCAAAATTCAAAATAAACTACAAAGATTAAATAATGCATCTATCTAGAATTTTGGATAGATGCATTATTTTTCTAATAATAAAAATGTTTTGGCTTTGCATGCAAAAAGGCTGGAATCAATCCTGTTAATGCCGCACGTATATCTGCACGTTCATTAATTAATTGATGAGAGCCTTCTTCAAGCATTAACAACGTCTGGAGTCTAAATTTACGACGAATAAATTCAATGTTGTAACGCCAATCAACCGTCTGATCGAGAGCACCTTGTGCAAGCCAGACTGGGATACGGCAAGCAGGTCGCTCTTCCATTTCTTGCATCCATTTTGACATTGCCAAAATCCAGTCCATGCCCATCATTCGAGGTTGCAGAGGATCTTTTAAACGAATAAAACGCAAAAATTCAGGATTATGATTATTACGTCTAAAATGCCTTGGTACCTGACGCTTAATACGGCGAATAATGCCTAATCCAACGGGGTTATGCCACCACGCGGTTTTTGCAGGGCGAATTAATGGAGAAAGTAAAAGTACTCGATCTACAATCGGATCTTGGCGTTTTTCAGCATATTCTAATAAGTGATGCATCCAAATTGCTCCACCCGTACTTTGACCAATACCGACCCATGGTTTAGGTAACTGATCTGCATGTTTCACATATTGATAAACAGCCATCAAAACTTGCTGGTAATGATCAAAGTTTTTAATGCTGGCTGGTGAACCATCACTTAATCCATGCCCCGGCAAATCATAAGTAATGATACTAAAGCCCTGCTCAAGAATTTCACGAATAATTGGCTGGTAAATACCGCTATGCTCAAGATAGCCATGTAATAAACAAACAGTACCTTGTATTTTTTCTACTTTGGGTTTGAAAACTTGCACATGCAAACGGAATAAAGGCATTTGGACATAGCCTTGCCAATGGTCACATTCAAGTAAATGTAAACCATACAATTTGCGATAGGCCAGCAAATCACGAGAAGGTTCTTCTAATGTGTTTAAATTAAGTGGACTCAAAACTTGCGGCGTAAGATCACGATTAGGAACAGGTAAATCTAATTGTTTTAATACGGCAGGATTGAGAAATGGAATATCTGACATTAAGGAACCTCTCGACAATCACTTGAGCCAAACAACATGTCACGAATTGTCGCAAGTAATTCATAATTTGCACGGCGGCTATGATCGTAATTTTGCACACTTGGTTGCCAACGTGTCAGTGGAGTTGGCATTGGAGCTACAACAGGAATAGTTTCTATACCATTTAAAGCAAAAAGTCGGCGTGTACGCGGCATATGATATTCATCTGTAACCAACATGACTGTTGGTGCCCCGCCTTTTTTCTGAAGCAATAAAGAGCTAAAACGAGTATTTTCACATGTATTCATACTGCGCTTTTCTAATAGCTTTGCATCAACACCGCGTTCTTTTAACCAAGCTTGCATATAAGGCGCTTCTACACCGCTAAGCACAATAGGTAAATGATTTTGTTTTTCAACTTCTAAAGTTTTTTCTAATCGCAAACGCGTATAGCCATTAACAACAATATCCTTACCATTTTTATCTAAGGTTAATCCGCCACCCAACACAACAATTGCATAAGGCTCTGATAACTTTTTAGGTTGTACTGGTAATGGATTTTTACGCACATACTCGACTTTTTGTTCAGGTTCACTGACAGCTTTTTGATGCTCTGGTACCACAGGTTTTCTTGCTAAAAACTCTGTATATTGCTCAGTAAGCGCTTTATTTTCAGAACTATTAATAAAAAGTGCTTCGTCAACAGGACTACTCGCCTCATCTGCGGCATCAATTTCTGAGTTTTTAGCGACTAAAGGAACCGTTACAGATGCTGCTTGTTCTTCTGAATCCTGTTCCTTTTCTTCTAAAAGAATAATTTGCTGCAAGGCTTTATAATTCTCTTGAATATAGGTCAGATCAGATGTTCTTTTTTCACGTAACGCTTGCTCTGTCAGTTTTAAATAGGCCTGACGAGCGATCCATAAATTTGAACCCGGCTCTAAATTATCATGCTCACTTAATGCAGCCTGTCTTTGGCTCTCAGCAGCGACTTGATTAACATCAACAGGTACAAAATAGTTAAGCCCAGCTACAATAAGTTTTGAATAAAATGGCGAATATAAAAAAACCACGAAACAGCCTAATAGTACAAATAGCACGGTGACTACTTGTACTAAACGTACCATTAAGTGTACTTTTGGCATAAAACTATTCCGTATGATTTTCAATTAAACCTAAACTGTTATAAAGCACAGGTTCTGGTTCTAACATAATATGGAAAAGCTGATCAACATCATGTTGTACAGCCTGATAAGTTTTCCTTACATCAGCTAGAGATGCATTGGCATAATTCACCAGAACTAATGCCTGTTTATGGAACATCCCTACCATATCGAGTTGCTTCCCTTTCCAACCCGCCTGATCAATTAACCATCCTGCTGCAATTTTAACGTTTCCGTTAGCTTGAGGATAATGTGGAATTGTTGAGAATTGTGTGACTAAGCGTTCAAACTCTTGAGGTTTAACAATCGGATTTTTAAAGAAACTCCCGACATTTGGATACTCTTTTGGATCAGGAAGTTTACTTTGACGAATATGGATGACCTGATTTTGTAAATTTTCGGCAGTCTGATTGTCTCCAACTGCTTGTTTCAAGTCGCTGTAGTTAAGTTTCAAATGCGGCTGTTTAAGCAATTTAAAAGTAACATGCGTGATAATGTAACGGTTTGGATCATCTTTAAAAATACTATGGCGGTAGGCGAAATGGCAGTCGGCCGCTAAAATTGTCTGAGTTTGCTTCAATTTACGGTCATACACTTGTACTGACTCAATAAACTCACCTACCTCTACCCCATATGCACCAATGTTTTGTACGGGTGAAGCACCGACTAATCCTGGAATAAGGGCTAAATTTTGCAAACCAAACCAGTTCTGTTCAGTGCTGTATAAAACAAAATCATGCCAGACTTGGCCTGCGCCTACTTTAACCCGCACAAAATCATCATCGTTTGATAAAACTTCAATTCCCTGAATATCAAGATGAATCACTAAAGCATTGATCTGCTGCGGTAATAACATATTACTACCGCCCGATAATACAAGTACATTTAACTGATGCTGCTCAGCAAACTCTAAAGCTGCTTCAATATCTTGAATATTGCCAACTTTAGTATAGTGAGAAACAGTTGCATCTAAACTTAGAGTATTGAATGGCTTAAGCTGTACTTGATTCTGAATTTGCATTGTATTGAAAAACCTATTCTTAAACATTCAATTGTTTTTTTAAAATATTGACCCACGCCAAACTACTGGACTCACATTGATTGAGTACACGTTCAAAACCATCAGCACCGCCATAATAAGGATCAGGCAACGCTTGTTGTGGGTATTCAGGATCATGCTCACTCATTAAAGCTACTTTTGCACGAATTTGATGTGCGCCAAATTGGGAAACGGCTCTTTGCAACACGTCATGAATATCTTCAAAATTTTGATGATCCATTGCCAAAATCAAATCAAACTCTAAAAAGTCTTGAGTTGAAAGTTGTCTTGCACGTAAAGATGATAGGTCATAACCCCTTTTTTTGGCATGCAACTGACTACGCTGATCAGGCGATTTATTTGGATGATAATTACTCGTTCCAGCTGAATCGACAATAACATTGAGTTGATGCGCGTCACAATAATGTCTAAAAACCACTTCAGCCGTGGGAGAACGGCAAATATTTCCTAAACAGACACATAACACCTTATATTGTGTTTCCATTAGAAATTACTTCCAAACATTTGAATTACATAAAAATAAACGGGATCATGCACAATCTTAACAGACTATAAGTTTATAAGAACCAAATTGACCATTGTGACTTGTTGCATTTTGTCAAAACTCCCTTGGGTTGAAAAGGAAAATAATGTTTATCAATAGATTAAAAGTTGATAAATCAGACGATAAATTAGCTAATCTTGTATTTTTGTAGTAATTAAATAAAAATAAAGCCCTAATTTATAGGGCTTTACAAACATCACTTTGATGCAGTGATTAATTCAATCATTTCTTTCGTAGGCCTGAAGCTGCCTAACTGCCAATGTTCAGGAGGATGCTCATCAATTCTTATCCAAACATGTTCACGAAAAGCAGGATTTCCCTTTCCTTCTATTTCTACAAATAAATCCGTAATTCGCTTGAAAAGCTCAGCCTTACTATCTTTATCTAGTAAACCTTCTATAGTTTGTATATTTATAAATGGCATAATGCTACCTGAATTAATGCTAGGTCTAAATTATAGACCCATACTAATTGGAGCTCCCACTGATGTCAAATCAAATTATTCCAGATCATAAATTTCCAGTAGATGTATGTGGGATCTTCAAAATTACAGAAATATTGAATGACAGATGGACGATCCTCTTGCTAAGAGAAGCCTTCTATGGGGTAACAAAATTTAATGATTTTTTAGAAAATACAGGCATATCAAAGCAAATTTTATCTAATCGTCTAAAGCATCTCATCCAATTAGAAATATTTGAATTATCAATTTATAAAGAAGTTGGTGAGCGAGAACGTAAAGAATACTTACTCACTAAAAAAGGCAAAAGTCTAAATATTGTCTTACTCGCCATGCTTGAGTCTGGCGGTAATTTCATTGAATCTGGTAAAGATGTGGTGAAAGTTTTTAATAAGAGTACTGATGATGAACTTAAATTAAAACTTGTTGATCCTTCTAATCAAGTTATAGATTTTAAGAATTTGGAACTTAAGCTCATTCATTGCAAAAAATAAATTTTTATAAATTAGCTACTCTGATCATAAAGTCCTCAGTATGCTTTTATAAAGAAATAAAAAAAGCCTACTCTTTCAAGTAGGCTTTCCCCTTATGACTTTTGCGCTGATCATTCAGGTTTATTGTTGTTTAAAGCAACGGAAGGATCTTACAGAAATACTTAAGAATAAAAAAGCCCTTCCAATAACAGTATTTAACAAAGCCTCCTGTACCGCGCCCTTCTAAGGCTACACAGCCTCTCCAAAACAAGCACTTGGCTTTACTGTTTTGTTTCTAAATTAAAACTCATCTATAAACTCTTCTGTAGTTATTACCTTAGCAAAAGCATTGTTAAAAATTTGGTTGTGGTGATCAATTATACGCTGAGCACTTAAATGCATAGAATCAAATGTAGTATGTGCATCAGAGATTAAAGTTACTTTATATCCCACTTCTGAAGCGGCTCTAATAGTAGAGTCAATACAATATTCAGTTTTCATGCCAGTAACTATGATTTGATCAACATCAAGTTTTTCTAACCAATCTTTTAGAACAGTACCCTTGAAACTACTAGGGTATATTTTCTCAATGACAGTATCTATATCTGGATTAAAAGATAATTCTGCTATCAATTGCGTATTAGCACCGTCTGGATCTAATGGAGTACCTTTTGCTCCAACGTGACGGATAAAAATAACTGGTCTCTTATTTAAGCGCTGATACTCAATAAGCTCACGAATATTTAAAAGTACACTTTGATGGTTATACGGCTTTAGCTCTCCTTTGAATAGGCCATTTTGCATATCAATAACGAGTAAAGCTGATTTTGAGTTATGACTTTTATCCATAATCTTTCTCTGTAAAAAAACCAATAATGTGCAGAGAAAAATAAACCCAGCCATTATTGGCTGGGTTTGGTTATCTTATTAAGTCGCTCTAATAAAAAATCACACGCAGCCTTTTCTGTAGGTCGTGGTGGTTGTATTGATTTTCTTTAGTAAACAGTTCATGAATTAAACTTGCTCATCATTAAAGCGCAAATAAACATACCATAGTTTTTTCTCAAAAAACAAAGCTTATTTACTTAACTGAATGTAAGTACTCATAGGCTCCTTTTTCGTTACTCTCAAGTTTAATGACTGCATCCGTTTCATCATTTAGTGTCAGATTAAATACTTTTTCACCATCATATGAAATTTGGTGGCCCATACGAAACTCTGAATCAAGTGACTCAAGAATAATAAAATTTCCTTCGTTGTTCGAAGCGATATAGTAAGTGTTGTTCCGATGAACATATCTAATTGTGTACATCACTATTTAAATTCCACCTAAAAATTATGTTTTTTCTTAATAATAAAAAGATCCTTTTTTCCTTCCCAATCAGAAAAGATCCTACCAAAAACTAAACCCTCCCTTATTAATTATTACCCCTTATCATTTAGTATTTTTTCACCCTATACTATTAAATTGATATTACAGAAATACTTAATAATAAAAAACCCCGCCATTAGTCGATAGTTAGCGGGGTCTTTTGCGATTTAATTTTACTTTTATAGACTCATCTATCAGAGATATTTACCTCATTTCTGCAATAGAAAAATTATTTATTTTTAAAAAGCTTATCTGTCATTTTTCTATCAATTTTACTGCGATGCCCATTCTCAAAGTATCGATCGACATGGCATAGTTTTGTTTTAGTATCACAGAACACACCATTTGAGAGCGTAAACGCTGAAGTATCAAAATCACCTTGAGAGAAGGCTTTATTCGCTTTATAAGTGCCTAAGTATTTAGCTGTAAGCTTTTTAGAAACACCTTTTTTGTCAGCACAAATATATTTGTCACAAATTACACCTTTTGTAGGCGAATATACGCTAGAGCTGGTTTTCGCGATTGCTGCAGAGCTAAGCATCAAACACGTACATCCCATAATACTGAGTAAAGTTTTAGAAATTTTCACTTTTTAGAACCGATAAAATTATAAATTGTTAAGGCATTATATAAATTAGAAGCTTGCCAGAAAATCTACAGGACCCTATAAATAACAAAAAGCCCACTTTTCGACGAGGGTTTAAATATTTTGGTAATCCTCACTTACATGTCGGACCCAACATTGCAAAAAAGTATTTATCTATGGGTGGCACAAGGCTTAAGAAAAGCATAGTCACTTCAGAACTACTTTATTTTAAAGTTTCTTATGCTAACTTATTCGGAGATAGAATCTTATAGAACCATTCAACAATAATGTTCAAAAATAAGGAAATAATGTATATGAGCCATTTTCAATTTCAAACTGTTCCAAATATCATCTCTGGCTTAGGCTCTATACAAGAATTACAGAATGTTTTGTCGTCAAAAACTTACCGTAAGTTATTGCTAGTCACCGATGCAGGCATGGTTAAAAATCATTTACACCGTCCCATCCTGCAAATTTTAGATAACCTCAACATTGAACATGTCATCTATGCCGATGTACAAGCTGATCCACCTGAACAAGTAGTACTAGATGCAGCCAATTACGCTAAACAACAAAATGTTGATGTCATTATTGGTTTTGGGGGTGGTAGTTCTCTAGATGTTGCAAAAGTTATTGCTTTACTCGCCCACCCTAACCAGATCCAAAGTTTGCAAGAGATGTACGGCGTGAATCAGGTCACTACAGCTCGTCTTCCGCTTATTTTGATTCCTACTACAGCTGGTACAGGCTCAGAAGTAACGCCAATTTCAATTGTCACTACAGGTGAGACGACAAAGATGGGGATTGTCTCTCCAGTACTGTACGCCGACACTGCAATTCTTGATGCTACTTTCACTCAAAATCTTCCAGCACATATTACCGCCGCCACAGGTATTGATGCGATGGTACATGCTATTGAAGCATATACCTCTAAACATAAAAAAAATATTTATACGGATATTTTAGCCAAGCATGCTTTGAAATTGTTAAACCATAACTTACCGAAAGTTCTTAAAGATGGTAATGATTTAGAAGCACGTCAAAACATGCTGTTTGGTTCAATGCTCGCGGGACAAGCGTTTGCAAACTCGCCAGTTGCCGCGGTACATGCTTTAGCTTATCCACTAGGTGGACATTTTCATTTGTCGCATGGGCATACCAACGCCTTAGTGTTGGTTGAAGTATTAAAATTTAATGCGCCCAATGCAAAAAAATACTATGCAGAGCTTATGCAATGGCTCGATCCATACAGCAATGGCAGCACCGATGGTTTATGTGATCTGTTTATTGACCATATGCAGAACCATTTAGGCCGTAGTGGTTTGACTTTAAGACTTAGTGATTTGGGTATTGATGAGTCCAGTTTACCTCGACTTGCTCAAGATGCCATGTTGCAAACCCGTTTACTACAAAATAACCCACGTGACATGACAGAAGCCGCTGCTTTGGCAATTTATCAGGCAATACATTGATGACTAAACCAGTTTTAAAAACCCGAGATCAGTTTAAGTTCTTTTTAGACATTCAAACGCGTTGGGCAGATAACGATATTTATGGTCATGTGAATAATGTGACTTACTATAGCTACTTCGATACAGCAGCCAATGCATTGCTTATTCAAAAAACAGGTTTTGATATTCATGAAGCAAAATCAATTGGCTTAGTGGTTGATTCAGCTTGTAGTTTTCTTCAGGAATTGTCATTTCCAGAAATTATTCAAGTAGGTGTTGCGATTGGTAAAATCGGTACAACTTCATTGCGTTATGAATTGGCAATCTTTAAACAAGCTCAAGATCAAGCCTCAGCTCAAGGACATTTTGTGCATGTGTTTGTAGATCGTGAAACGCGTAAGACTGTACCAATTTCTGAGTCAGTTCGTGAAACTTTAAAAAGTTATTTATTATAAAAAATGGGGCAAAAAGAAAATAATTTGTTCTTTTTGCCCACCTAAACTTACATCATTGCAGGGTCACTAAAAGAATCTTCACCCGTTTCGACTCGACCAGCAAAACGTCGGTAATAATATGGATCACTCTGACTGGTGATTTCAAAATCATACCAATGCCCTACATCGGCCAAAGCCCAATGCTGCTTAACAACCTGTCCCGCTTTTACGGTAAGTTGTAACGGCGCATCTTGTCGATATGCACACGGTTTTACCGTCAATATCGCATCCTTAGTACCATCATTATTCATAAATTCGACATAAACATCACCATTGGCAATGTCATAGCACACTCGAATTTCAGGTTTAACGCCACTATCAACAATACGTTGAGTATCCCCTTTGAAATGACGATGGTAGCCATTTGGACCAAGTACCCATAAATCATAACGTCCTAAATTATCTTTTAAAGCGTCCCATACATCATCTAGAGTCTTATTCGGCTCGACAATATAACGCTTTGGAATACGGTCTAAATTGAGCTTTTCATAAACATGGAAAACCGCTGCTTGCGTACCCGTATTAGAGAAAATCAATTGCACTTTGCCATCAGTATTACAGCGTGCGCTGGTGTGTAGCTCGTAAGGTAACGCACGTGAAAGACGTATACCACTTTGCTGAATCGGTAACTTCGTATCCGTGGGTACAGGCACAGCTGGTAAAGCTTCTTGATTTTCTCTTAACTCATCTGCTTGCACACGTGTTTGTTTACCATTCAGCTGCGGTAAAACATCTGCATTTGGTGTTTTAAAGTTAAATGCACTAGTTAAATCACCACACACTGCACGGCGATATGGACTGATATTCGGCTCTTTAACCCCAAAACGTTTTTCTAAGAACATGAGCACAGAAGTATGGTCAAACACTTGCGAGTTCACCCAACCACCACGGCTCCATGGGGAAATCACATATAACGGAACACGAGGACCTGGACCATAAACTCGTCCATCAGGTGTTGGCTGTGAATGGCTTCCCTCAGGTGCAGCATGATCAAAATATTCGTCCTGCATATCGGCACTACTTAATGTCGATTTACCCGCGTACTGGCCGTTTTTAAGTCGTGATGGCGCTGATGGCGATGGCATATGGTCAAAGTAACCATCATTTTCATCAAAATTGATAATAAGTGCTGTTTTACTCCAAACCTCTGGCACAGCAGTTAAAGCATCAATAATTTCTTGAATAAACCATGCCCCTTGGACAGGACTTGAAGGGTCTGGATGTTCGCAATAAATTGATGGTGCATTAATCCAAGACACTTGAGGTAATTTACCTTCCCGAATGTCGCGTTTAAAAGCATCAAGATATTCTTCTGGTTTATTGCCCGGTAGCGTATTTGCAATGCCCTTATAAAGTGGATTTTTGGCATTATCAGTAGCCGCATCATAGGCTTTATACGGTAGCTTTTGTCCCGTATCTGCATACGGTTTATTCGGTTCGCCGCCACTTGCAACAGGATAGCCAGATGCAATGTTGGCCTTTCTAAACGAACGAAATGCACCAAGCATATTGTCGCCCCATTCATCTGGCATATTTTGATAACAAATCCAACTTACCCCTGCTTCTTCTAAGCGTTCGGCATAAGTTTTCCATGTATAACCACGGTCTGCCGTCGCTGGGTTACCATCAATCCAGTCCCACTCATTGTTTACAAATGAACGCTTGGTCGGTGTTGCACCATTTGTACCCGTTAAATGATAAGAACGGTTTGCATCTGTTCCAGTGTGCATAGAGCAATGGTAGGCATCACAAATCGTAAAAGCATTCGCAAGCGCAAACTGATATGGAATTTCTTTCTCTTTAAAATAACCCATTGAGATATCAGTTTTATGAGTTGGCCAGTTTGCCATGCGCCCATTGTCCCAAGCCAGCTGACTGTCGTTCCAAGTATGTGGCGTACCATCTGCACGCTGTGCATTATTGGCTGTACCATCTAAGTGAAAAGGCGTTAAAACTTGCCCATTACTTCTAAGCTGCTCCCAAACACGGCGGCCACTTGGCAAAGGAATCGTAAAACGATCGGCAAACCCTCGGACGCCTTTTAATGTTCCGAAGTAATGGTCAAAAGATCGGTTTTCCTGCATTAAAATAATAACGTGCTCGACATCCTGAATGGTTCCAGTTTTATTATTTGCAGGAATTGCTAAAGCTTTTTGAATACTAGATGGGAAAGTTGCCAATGCCGCAGCACCAAAACCCATATTTAAAGAGTAATTTAAAAATTTACGACGTGTAATCATGATCAGGTTCTTTTTATTATTTAAGTTTATGGAGCACAGCGCATTGCAGGCTTTTTACCTGTATCTGGTGTATTTGAATTATCATTTGCCGAGTCGTTACAACCACTCAGCAGAATCGCGCTGATTAATAAAAAATATGAATATTTAAAACTATTTATTCCAGTGCATTGCCTTTTCATGACGATATATAGTCCATTTAAAATCTAAAATGGCTAACATAGAAAAGTACAATGACAGTGACATGACCCAAATATTTCAATCCAGTGAAAAATATGAAAAGTCTATTATTTTCATATTCTGCACCAGATCAAAAATCAGATGAATTTAAGGCTTTAATTGAATATTTTGTAGTTCGCCATCAAAAGTTTCTATGAGACTCTTAATAACTGGCTGTTGCTGTAATAGCTCAACTGCTCTATGAAAGGCTTTTTCTTTACGTGCACTTTGAATGGTATAGGGGGTAGATGTATTCAAAGCACCATATTCAACTGTAAATTGAGTATTCGGCCATTGCTCATTTAATGCATCAATAAGGCCTTGTTGTAATTGGGTCAGCATATTTTCATATTCTTGAGGAATATGGAAAATAGTATTACCACCAATTTCACCAGTCATCACACCATGTTGAGCAAGTTCTTGAACGGCTGGAGAAAGCTGACTATTTCTAAACCAATATTCCCACTTTTCGAGTGTCCACTCACCTTCCAAAACTTGAGGAGAAAGCTTCAAGATATCTTGAGGCATCAACTGACCGTTATCAGTTGCACTAGGCTCTTTTACAACGGCAACTGTTTCTGTTTGAACCATTACTTCGGCTTGTACAAATGACTGTTGTTCAATAACAGGTTCAGAAGACAAATCAGGAGTTATAGGCACATCTTGACCAAGGGAAAATTCAGCGCTAGATGTCTCAAACAAACCTTGAGGTTCAGCAGTGAAAGCTGGTTCAGGTTCAATATTTTTAGTTTGTGTTTCTGCCTGCACTTGTACTAACTTTTGTTCTGGTACAGGAATGAAATCTTCCTCTAGAACACTAACAGTCTCTTGAACAACTGCTGAATCAAGCCCAATCAACTCATGATGATTTGGGTCAAATACCATTAAATCCTGATTAGACTGAGGTTCAGGTTCAGGTTCAGGTTCAGGTTCAGGTTCAGGTTCAGGTTCAGGTTCAGGTTCAGGTTCAGGTTCAGGTTCAGGTTCAGGTTCAGGTTCAGGTTCAGGTTCAGGTTCAGGTTCAGGTTCAGGTTCAGGTTCAACCATAGCGGGCTGGTTAATAACTTCAACAGGTTGAACCGTATTTACTGGAGTAATCTCTTGGACTGTTGGCTGAGCTTGTGAATTTAGACCTACTTCTGCTTGTCCATTTTGTTGAACAGGCTCTGACACCATAATTTCATTTGGTGCTAAAGGACGGAATGCCAACAAGCGTAAAACACACATTTCAAAACCTTGCTCTTGCGTCACGGCAAGTTGCAAGTCTGAACGTCCTTTACATGCGATTTGGTAATATAGCTGTAAATCTTGAGCAGAAATCAGCTTAGACAGTTGCATGATCTTGCGATTGATTTCATCGCTATATTTCAAACTCAAATCAGGTAGATATTGCAAAATAGCCAATTCATGCAATGTCGAAATGAGCTGATCAAGCACAAGTGAAACGTCTAATGCTTGATGTCTAAATTGCAATAAAAGCTGACTAACTTTTTCACGTTGATTTTGATGAATCGCCAAAATCAAATCATAAATGATCGTACGGTCGATTAGACCAAGCATTTCTTTAACATCTTGGTGATGTACTGAACCTTGACCATAAGCAATAGCTTGATCAGTTAAAGATAATGCATCACGCAGTGAACCTTGAGCAGATTCAGCAATTTGCCAAATTGCATCTTGATCAGCAGTAATTTGCTCTTTTTCAAGAATAGCGCCAAGATGCTTGGTAATTTCATCAACGGCTAAAGGTCGTAGAGTAAATTGCAAACAACGTGAAATGACCGTAATCGGTAGCTTTTGTGGGTCAGTCGTTGCAAACAGAAACTTAACGTGTTCTGGTGGTTCTTCTAGTGTTTTTAATAACGCATTAAAAGAATGCGTTGATAGCATATGTACTTCGTCAATCAGGTAAACCTTAAAACGTCCTTGCGTTGGCGCATATGGAACGTTGTCTAAAAGTTCACGTGTATCTTCTACTTTTGTTCTTGAAGCCGCATCGATTTCGATCAGGTCAATAAAACGGCCTTCGTTTACTGCTTTACAGGTTGCACAGACTTCACATGGTGTAGAAGTTACACCCGTTTCGCAGTTCAAACACTTGGCTAAAATACGTGCAATTGTAGTTTTACCTACACCACGCGTTCCTGTAAATAAATAAGCATGGTGAAGACGACCGCGTTCCAATGCACTACTTAATGCACGAGAAACATGGTTTTGCCCCACTAACTCATTGAAATTACGTGGACGGTATTTTCTAGCAAGTACTTGATACATGTATGCTCCTTGTTACAGGCATAAGCATACTTTGTTTTTAAAAGAGTGTGAACGCATAAAGCTCATATCCGTACAGATAAACTGCGAACTGGCTTCTTTTCTCTACCAGAACCATTTATTGTCTAAGGATGATCATGATGAAGCTCTTGATCAGTAACACCTTCATCCATCGTTTGCACGAGTCCCACACCATCCTTAATTTCAGCCGAATAATTTCCCTTCTCGGTAAAAATTTGCATGATCGTATAGTGGTCTTTTTGACTTTGAGTAATGGTAAAGAAATTTTGATTCGGATCGCCCTGATCAAATTTACCAGTCCACCGAACAATATCTTGGTCAACAGGTTCGATCTCTACAATTTTGCCAGTGCGATTAATGCCATATTCCAACATTTGAAACTTAACAGTGTCACCCACTTTTTTAAGCTCAATCACATTTGGATCATATTTAATGACCATACCTTCTGCATTTTTAATTAGTGGAAAATTAACATTAGAAGGTAGTTGATCCTTTTCTATTTCATTAAAAACAATCTGTTGCTGAGACAATCTTTCTTTTTCGGACGCACTCAAATTCAGTATATTTTGACGAGCAAATTCATTCTGATTATCTGCCATTTTTTGCCCAGTCCCTTGCCCCTTTTCTAAAGAAGACGTTAAAGCAGAAGAGCTTTGCTGTGAAAAGGCAAACCAGATTAAAACTGCTAACGCCACACAAGCGATAGCAGTTCCTATTAACAATTTATTTTTCTTCATTATTTACAGCTAGAAATAGAAATTAGTTATATAGAGAAATTTTCAGTGCATTCAGATTAATGACACTGACCGCATCAATTTTTCCTTCTACACCTAAACGTACACCATATTTAGGGTTGTATAGGTATGGACTCGAATAAAAATTAATGTTATTACCACCCATTGCTGTACTTCCTAAAGGATGAGCAAAGCCTGAACCAATATTGGTTGAGCCATTATGGTATAGACCAAGATTATGCCCAACTTCATGACGCATAGCAGCGAAAGAACAACCTGCAATATCATTTGCGCCAATCATGTTATATGCAGAAGCATTAATCCAAGCCCAACCACAACCACCGTCACCCGGTTCATTACCTTGATAATAAACACCGTCTGCCAATACACGTTTTCGCTCATTTTGTACCGTGGTGTCATCTCGTCCAGTAGAGATTGCTTCTTTTAGAGTAGCAGCAGGAATTTTATAGGTTAAATAGCCCACCTCTCTTAAGTAAAAACGTGCATTTGAATTTTCAGAGGTTAAATTTGTTAAATTTACGCCTTCAATCATTCTAAGTTTTGCAGCGCTCTCTCCTAAAATTGCATTTACTTCTGGGCTAGAAACCAACAACATATCAATTGTATAACTATCTACTGTCCAGCCTTGAGCGGTGTATATAAAACGGCGATTTTCACCATTTTTAATTGCGGTAGACAAGCCATTAGCAGCATTAATATAGGTGTCTGCCGATGCATTTGACACAATAACAACTTTATCGCCGACTTGAGCTTTAGCAGGTAGTTGTAAGGTTGGCTGCCAATTTGAGGTAGAAAGTTTTACCTTTAAAGTAGGCTGAGTCATATTCGGTAAAGTTGCAGGGATTGTTGCGGCTGAATCAATCACCTTTGTAGGTGAAGAGATCAACTGCCAATATCCTTTGTCGCTTACATACATAAACTCATATTGATCGCCTGTTTTAAGCGTTAGGGTCGCTTGGCTATTAATATTTGTATTATTAATTTTTGCAGACCAAGTCGCTGTAGACTTAATAATAATTTTATCTCGATCACTTGCAGTGGTCGGCAAAGTGAAATTGGAAACCCAGTTTCCATCTCCAAATGAAACTTCGGTAAGTGGACTATTAACTGTCGCTAATGACGTTCCAATTTGCTGAACATTTAACTTCTGAGGTTTTATATACTCTGGAACCCATTTTCCTAAAGCAGAATAATATTTGAACCAATATTCAGAGCCATTTTTTAATGTAAAACTGCTCGGGAATAGTAAATTTGTTTTATCAATGTCCGAACTTGCACTTGCTGTAGAAACAACTTGTACAGTTGTTCCATCACGTACATCACTCGGGAATGCTATGGTTTGTGCCCATTTGTCATTTTGAATAAGTACTTTTTGCATTGATGCAGTTGTTAATGGAACGACTTCATAGGTCGCACCATTAGTAGGACTCACTGTCGCTAACTGAGCGATCCATTTATTTTGACTACTATTAAAGATGAATTGGTAAACATCACCACTATTAATCTTTAAAACCTCTAACGGAATATTGGTATTAGAAGTATCTAAATAACTACTATAGGCAGCACTAGAACGAATTGTAATTTTGTCCAAATTATTAGCGCTTGTGGGTAAAGTGAGGTTTTTGACCCAATTCCCATTTGCTAGATTAAATTCTAAATCTGAATAACCGGATGGAATTGATCCACTATTATTATTCTGATTTGGTGAAATTACTGTTGCGGCATATACAAGTGAAGACGCAACAATTGCTCCAATAATGAGTGATGTTTTTAATTTAAAATTCACAGCAGCCTCTTTTATTTGTTTTTAGATTTTTCAAATAGCAGGTTAGCAAACCATTTTTACACAGTCAATTTCACAACAATTAATTTTTCATTAAATTTCAATTACATGACCACTGAATCATTTTGAAATAAAAATATGAACCTTTTTAAAGAATAGTTTATTTATGAGAATTAAATAACCAATTTTTAATATGTAGAAAATATTAAAAAGATATTTAAGGATAAAAAGAAAGGTAGCCTCTCTTTTTATCCTTTAGTTTTAATTTACTTTCTTTGGAAAGCTCAACCAGACAAATACAGTTAAAAGGAAGAAACAAATAGCTGAAATGGTAAGCACCCAACTATGGGCATAGCTAAAAGCTTGCTGCGCAACTGCAATTAATTGTCCTCCCAAAGGATTTTCAAGGTTAGACGCTAATTGCATGGTTTCTCCAATCGAGATACTCGCTTTTTCAATTAAGTCCGTTGGGAGCTGTTCTGGCAAAATAATTGAACGACTATAAAACCAAGATAACATTAACCCAAATATAGCAACGCCCAAACCAGCCCCAAGCTCGTAAGCCATCCCTTCAATGGCACCTGCTGCACTCGCCTTTTGCGGAGGTACAGATGACATAATTGCAGCAGTTGAAGCAAGTAAGGCAATCTCAATGCTAAAGCCTAAAAAAACCATACACGTCCATGCTAAAAAGTGGTCGGTCGAAAAGTTAAGCTGGGCAAGCCCCCATAGACTAAATCCACTTATTAAAATACCAACAGTAGATACAAGTCTAAGTCCCCACTTATTCAAGCAAATTCCGGCTAATGGACCACCTAAACTAATCGCAATCATGAATGGAATAATAAACATGGCTGCCTGTAATGGAGAAAAACCATGTACAAACTGCAACTCTTGAGACAAGAGTAATTCAAAACCAACCAAAGCAATCATGGAAACAACAGCCATGACAATGCTGGTAGAAATCACTGGATGTTTAAACAATTCCAGATCAATCATTGGCGTCGTAGCTCTTTTTTGGCTTCGGATGAAGTGAATTAAAGTACTTATACCAATTACAAACATCACGATCGTAAGTACCGAGAAGTTGTACATCGCCGATTTGATTGAATAGATCAGGCTTAAAATGGCTACAACCAAGATTAAAGCTTGGCCTAAATTAATTGGCTGATCAGTCTTCTCTTGTTGTTTAGGGATGATGATCGCAATCATAACTAGAACCACTAAAATAATCGGGATATTGATAAGAAATACAGCTCCCCAATGGAAGTGTTCTAGTACAAAACCACCGACTAATGGACCAAAAGCTGCTCCACCACCACCCACTGTAGACCAAAGACCAAGTGCAAAATTTCTCTGCTTTTCTTCGGTAAAGGCATTACGGATGCCGGATAAAGTGGCAGGAATAAGCATAGCTGCCCCTAGCCCTAAGACAGCACGAGAAGCAATTAAGGCATAGGCAGTTGGAGAAAAAGCCGCAGCTAACGAACCCACACCAAAAACTGCGGTTCCTATAAATAGTAATTTTTTAAAGCCGATACGATCACCGAGTGCACCCATTGGCAAAATCAAACCCGCCATAATCAGTGAATAAATATCAATAACCCATAAAAGCTGATTGGCAGTTAAATTCAATGCTGCACTTAAAGATGGTGTTGCAACATGCATCACCGTTGCATCAATCGTAACCGGTAAATAAATAAGGACGATAATTGTCAGGATTAACCATTTTTTTTGCATAACGCTCTTCAATATCCAAAACTTGGACATGTGTTCAAATTATGGTTATTATATACACAATTGGACACTTGTCCAACTTTTAGTTTTAATGTAATTTGTGTCGAATTCAGTCAGGTGAAAGAAACATGGCCTATCTTAATCGCGATCAACGCAGAGAAATGATTCTGCAAGCTGCCATGCAAGTTGCTTTGGCTGAAGGTTTTACAGCCATGACGGTACGTAGAATCGCAACAGAAGCACAAACCTCTACCGGACAAGTTCACCACCACTTTTCTTCGGCATCTCATTTAAAAGCTGAAGCTTTTTTAAAGCTGATGGAACAGCTCGATGAAATTGAACAAACTCTCCAAACAACTAGCCAATTTCAAAGACTCTTCATCCTATTGGGTGCAGAAAATATCGACAAACTTCAGCCCTACTTACGTTTATGGAATGAAGCTGAACTATTGATTGAGCAAGATGCAGAAATACAAAAGGCTTATAACCTTGCCATGCAAAGTTGGCATGAAACAATTGTGCAAGCGATTGAGTGTGGCCAAAAAGAAGGTGAATTTAAAAACAGATCAAATTCCACAGACATTGCATGGCGACTCATTGCCTTTGTTTGCGGCTTAGAAGGTATTTATAAACTTGGTTTACAAGGTTTAGCTGAGGAAGATTTCAAGCGCCATACCGAAGCGATTATTCGCCTAGAATTATTATAGGTATTGAGCTGGCATTGATTAGAATGCCAGCTTTAAAATACTAAAATTAGAACCAGCCTTTACGACCTTTTAAAATTTGGTCGGTGCAACGTAAGGCTTCTTGAGTCAGTCCCCACAAACGATAATCACCTGTGATTGAACCAATCTGGAAGTTATGGGTATAGGCAAAGCTGAGGTCACGCTCAGGATCGCACCATGCACCTGAACCATTGTAGCCAATATGCCCAAATCCATTTTTAGCTCGTTTACCCATGGTAATAATACGGTGATAGCCTAAACGCCAATTCATCGGTATTGGCATGACACGATCACGTGCATAACTTTGAATAGTACTAAGTTCTTTAAATACTTCTGGACGAATAAGTTGCTGTCCATCCCATTCACCGTGATTTGCCAGCATCGCATAAATTTTAGCAAGACTATTTGCAGTAAACGTACCGTTTGCCGCCGGAATGACTGCTTGCAACCCCTCGTCACTAAAGAAACTAAGATGTTTCATTCCTTTTGGAATCATAGCATCTTGAAAATCTTGAGGGTCTTGTCCAGTCCAAGTAATCATTTTTTCAGAGAGTGAGCTCTTGCGCGTCTGCGGCTTTTTAGGTTTTTCAATTTGAGTAGATGCTGGTTTTTCTGGTTTTGGTTGAATAATTAAACGTGCTACACGATCCAACTCATTTGCAGGCGTCCCAAAATAAGTGCCGTCTAACTGCAACGGTTCAACAAGATATTTTTGTATGAGCTGATCTAAAGATTGACCAGTTGCTTTTTCAAGTACACCACCCACAAGCCAACCAAATGTTAAAGCTTGATAAGCATTACCCTCTCCTGCAAGGAATCTTGGCTTAGTCGCCGCGACCACATCTAACATGTGTGACCAGTCGAGCATTTCTCTTGCACTTTCGATGATATTACGAACATCAAACATGCCACTTTGATGGCTTAGCACATGACGCAATGTCATTTGCTCTTTTCCATTTTGAGCAAACTCAGGCCAATAAGTCGCAATCGGTTTGTCGTATTCTAAAAAACCTTCACTTACTAAAATATGCGCTAAAGTTGCAAGTATGCCCTTACCTGTAGAATAACAAACTGCCAATGTGTCAGGTTGCCAAGCTTCGGTTTGTGATTTTAGACCCGTGTAGATATCTACAACTTTCTGACCTCTAAAATAAACCGCTAAAGCAGCCCCACCTTGTCCTGTTCTAGCATCTTGAAGACGACTAAATTGGTGGGCTAAATCAATAAAACGTTCATCTAAAATACCGTGATAGTTATGGGTATCGGCCAGTAAAATCTCTTTAATCACATGAAGTTCCTTGCATTTTTTGTTATTTTGCTCAAAAGCAGCCCAAACCTCTGTTCAGGCTGCTGATATTTTTATAATGCTTTTACTGTTCCTGCAACATGCGGTTTTTGGGATTTCGCATTACGAATTAAGAAATCATTCTTTTTATCTGTATTGGCAGTTAAAAACTCAACTTTTGACGGTAAGAACATTGGCAGCTTAAACCATACATCTGCTTCATAAGCATTTGGTAATTCAAGATTTGCTAATGCTTTAGCTTTGCTCCACATACCATGCGCAATGGCTTGCTTAAAGCCAAATGCTTTTGCAGTAATGGCATGAATATGAATTAAGTTAAAATCTCCAGACACTTTCGCATAACGGCGACCTGTGTTTTCTAAAATATCCCACTCTGCCTTAGGAACATAAACTGGTGCTTGTTCTTCTTTGGCTTTATCACCTACTCTTTTCTCGACTTTTTGACGAGATAAATAAGTCGTTAAGCCTTCCATCACTACTTCATTACCAACTTTTGCTGTGGTAATAAAGTCAAACTGAACACCTTTATCATGCGGTTTTAGTTCCCCAAATTTGCATGACAGAGTGAGTTTTTCAGTTACACCAATTGGTCTGGTTTGTTTAATCTGGTTACGAATATGGACTAAACCTAAAATTGGAAATGGAAAGGCTTCTGCCGTCATCATGTGCATTTGCAAACTTTGAGAAAGCACCGCCAAATAAATTGCTGGTACAAAGCCATTATTTTGAAAACCACATACTTCGTTATAAGCTTTGAGGTGGTTCTGATCAATTTCTAAAGTATCTACCACATATTCAACTTGCGGTAATATTTTTGGACCTTTCGGCTTTTTAAAAATTAAACCTTGCACTACTTTTGGATAAGCCAATGCCGCTTTGGGTAGCTGGCTAAAATGACGAGTATTCATACCTAACCTTTTATAATTTATAGATTCTTGAATAAAAAAGGGATGCACAAGCACCCCTATTTTGCTAAAAGTGCTTAAGCGCCCAACAAGCTTTGACCACACACTCGTACAACGTTGCCGTTTACGCCTGTAGAAGCAGTTGATGCAAACCATGCAATTGTTTCTGCTACATCAACAGGTAAACCGCCTTGTTGCATTGAGTTCATACGGCGACCAGCTTCACGAATTGCAAATGGAATTGCCGCGGTCATTTGAGTTTCGATAAAGCCAGGTGCTACTGCGTTAATGGTAATACCATTTTTTAAGATAGGCGCAGTAAATTTCACTAGACCAATTACACCTGCTTTCGACGCAGCATAGTTAGTTTGACCAAGGTTACCAGCAATACCGCTAATTGATGATACACAAACAATACGGCCATTTGCATTTAGACCATCGTTTTCTAACAAGTAGTCATTTACGCGTTCAGCAGCAGACAAGTTAATATTAATTACCAAATCCCAAAGCTCTGGCTTCATGTTTGCCAAAGTTTTGTCACGTGTAATACCTGCGTTATGAACAATAATATCTAAACCGCCTTGTTTTGCAGCAGCAGTTTTAATTTTTTCGCCCGCATCAGTAGCCGTAATGTCAATTGCCAATGTAGAACCGCCAATGTCAGCAGCTACACGGTCAAGGTCAGCCTGTTGTTGTGGTACATCTAGACAAATAACATGCGCACCGTCACGCGCCAGCACATGTGCAATCGCCTCACCAATACCACGGCTTGCACCAGTTACTAACGCAGTTTTTCCAGCAAGTGGTTTTGCCCAATCAACATCAACCACATCTGCTTTAGATACACGAATCACTTGACCAGATACATAAGCCGAACGCGGAGAAAGCAAGAAACGTAATGTTGATTCAAGATTTGCAGCAGCACCATCATCAACATAGACAACTTGAGCAGTAATACCCTTTTTAAATTCTTTACCTACAGATTTGATAAAGCCTTCAAGTGCGCGCTGAGCGATTGCTTGTTTTACAGTTTTTGCAGTTTCAGGAGTTGTACCAATCACAATCACTCGACCAGAAGTCGCAACTTGACGTGCAATCGGGTTAAAGAATTTATAAAGTTCGTTCAACTGTTCTGAGTTTTGAATACCAGATGCATCAAATACAACTGCTTTGAATTTTGATTCTTTATCGCCTGCATTGAATGGACGTAAATTTAAACCAACTTTTGCAGCTTCTTGTTGTAATGCAACATTATTGCCTACATAGCTGTCAGCATGAACATTGCTAAGTACTTGTGCAATCGCACCAGATAATACACTTGACGGCGCTGCGCCAACCAATACTGCACCATTCACTACTGGCTGAGCACTTTCAAAACGCTCTAATACAACTGGCGATGGTAAACCCAGATTTTTAACAACGAATTTACCAATAGGAGATTGTGTAAATGCTTGGTATTGATCAGTCATGATTATTATCTCTCAAAGAAATGAATTTTCTAAGACGGGCTTCATTATGTTATGAGATGGATAGAAACAATATGAAAGCAGTCGTTCATTAGAGTTACTCCAAATCATACTTGACTTCATCTTTGGATGTCTTGACCTGAATGCTATCTACAATGTCATTCTAGTCAATACAGGTCTATTTGAATTGTGTTAAGGTAGCTTACAAGAATATCGTTATTATGCTTGGAAAAGCCTTATGAGCAAAACAACTCAAGAAAATCCAGCAGTCGAGAATTCTGCTCAGGAAAAAGTGTCAAATACATCAAAGTCGGCTTCTAACACGGCTAAGCGTAACAGCACTACTCCTAAAGCAGCAACTAATACATCAAAAACGACACGTACTCGTTCAACGACTGCACCTGCACGTAGCCCTCGTACCAAGAGCGCTGCTTCAGAAACCTCGTCTACATCTTCAAATGTAGCTGCAGCACCAAAAGCAACAAAAACCAAAACTTCTGTTCAACAGGATAAAACCATGAGCCAAAACACTGTTCGCCGCGTTGCAATTATTGGTGGCAACCGTATTCCATTTGCACGTTCAAATACTGCTTATTTCAAAGCGTCAAATTCTGACATGCTGACAGCAGCATTGAATGGTTTGGTTGAACGCTTTAACTTACAGGGTAAGCGTATTGGTGAAGTCGTTGCTGGTGCTGTTTTAAAACACAGCCGTGACTTTAATATGACTCGCGAAGTTGTATTGAGCACAGATCTTGCTCCTGAAACTCCTGCTTATGACATTCAAATTGCTTGTGGTACAGGTTTACAAGCAGCGTTTGTAGTTGCAAACAAAATTGCGCTTGGTCAAATCGATGTGGGTATTGCAGGTGGTGTAGACACCACTTCTGACGCGCCGATTGCTGTAGGTGATGGCTTACGTAAAGTTTTACTTGAACTCAATGTAGCTAAAACAGGTAAAGACCGTCTTAAAGCTTTAACAAAAATTGATTTTAAAAAGCTTCTTGATGCACCAAGCAATGGTGAACCACGTACTGGCCTTTCAATGGGTGAGCACCAAGCCATCACTGCTTTAGAATGGGGTATCACTCGCGAAGCACAAGATGAGTTAGCTGCTAGCAGCCATCAAAAACTTGCTGCTGCTTATGAACGTGGTTTCTTTGATGACTTAATGACTCCATTCTTAGGTCTTAACCGTGACAACAACTTACGCGCAGACAGCACAGTTGAAAAACTTGCTAAATTGAAGCCAGTTTTCGGTAAAGGCGAAACTGCAACAATGACAGCAGGTAACTCAACTCCGTTGACTGATGGCGCTTCTGTGGTATTGCTTGCTTCTGAAGAATGGGCAAAAGAAAACGGTCATGAAGTTTTAGCTTACCTTTCTTTCTCTGAGACAGCAGCTGTTGACTTTATTGGTAAGAACGGTCCTAAAGAAGGTTTATTAATGGCCCCTGCTTATGCGGTGCCTCGCATGCTTAAGCGTGCAAACCTTAAACTTCAAGACTTCGATTTCTATGAAATCCATGAAGCATTCGCATCTCAAGTGTTATCTACTTTGAAAGCTTGGGAAGATGAAAAATTCTGTAAAGAGCGTCTTGGTTTAGATGCACCTTTGGGTTCAATTGACCGTTCTAAACTGAACGTAAATGGTTCATCTTTAGGTGCAGGCCATCCATTTGCTGCAACTGGTGGTCGTATCTTAGCATCTGCTGCTAAATTGATTAATCAAAAAGGTTCAGGCCGCGCATTAATCTCTATCTGTACAGCAGGTGGTGAAGGTGTGGTTGCGATTGTAGAAAAATAATTTCTATAACGACCTAACAAAATAAGCACCCATTTGGGTGCTTATTTCATTTCAATATATTAGCTTAATGAAGTGATGCAGCTTTGGCATCTGGGAAAAATTTATCTTCAATATGGTCATAGCACCACTGGAAAATAAAGGTATAAACCAAAATACATAAGGTTAAACCAATATCTAAAATAAGTGCATCAATGACACTCATCTGAAGCATATATGCAATCATTGGTACAGTTGCAATCAGCAAACCACCTTCAAAACCAATCGCATGTAAAATCCGCACAGGGATCGTTCTTTCCCAATTATATTTATGCTCTATTTTTTCAAAATAGTGGTTAAAAATCATGTTCCAGAAAACTGAAACCACTGCCATAAACACACCGAGTGTACCGGTTACATCCATTGGCATATCAAAAATAAAACTTAATGCAATCGCAATGATGACCAATAAAATTCCTTCATAACTGATTGCATGAATGAGTCTTCTCTTGGAAATCAACATTTTTAAATACTCAATAATAACTTGGATAATGTGCATTTTATTTTTATAATATTGATTAATCCAATCAGGTTCTTTCAGTTTTTTTGACAGATGAATATTAATCAAGATCAACTACTCATGTTTCAAGCCGTGATTGAAACCGGCTCTTTTTCTGCAGCAGCGCGTAAACTTGGCAAAGTTCCTTCGGCTGTAAGCATGTCTATTGCCAATTTAGAAATTGATCTGGACTTAACTTTATTTGACCGTAAAGGCCGCGAACCCGCCCCTACTGACGAAGCAAGGGTTTTATATGAAAAGACCTCTCAGCTTTTGATTGAGATGAATCAATGGAAACAGCATGCTCACGCGTTAAGTACAGGTTTGGAAGCTAATTTAACTATTGTGATTGTGTCTGAACTTTTACACACCAATTGGACAGACTATATTTGTCTTTTAGAGAGTCGTTTTCCAGACTTACAAATTAATATTGTCTCTGCCCCTCAAGAAGATGCACTCCAAATGTTATTAGACGGGTCTGCCCAACTTGCACTGATGTTTGAACGCGAGCACCTAGATAACAGAGAACAATTTGTAGAGCTTAAACGTGAGGCCTTAATTCCAGTTATTTCAAATAACCACCCCCTCGCAGGTCAAAATCAGGTTACTTATGAACAAATCCTCACTACACGACAAATAGTAGTTGCAAGCCGAGATGAGACTTTAAAACCCGAGTTACTTTTTTCGAAACATTATTGGCGCACCGATAACCACCACTCCGCTTGTTTAATGATCTTGCGAAATTTGGGTTGGGGTGTACTTCCTCAAGAAATGTTTAAAGAAAATCCTGAATTAAAAAATAAACTTAAGATATTGGATTTATTAGATTTCACTCCCCGATTTGAATATTATGTTGATTTGGTATGGAGTCGAGAAAGTGAGCTTGGCGCCGCTGCTAGATTTTTGATTGAACATATCCGTAAGCAACGAATGCAACCACTGCCTTAAAAATATTTCAAATTAGATGCAGAACCTAAACGTTTTTCTTTGAAATATAACAATTGATATATCGACAGCATGAATAGACTTTGTGCTATAAAGAAAAGATAAGATTTATTATTGAAGATGTTGAATATCAATGACTCATACAGCACTTGACCAATTAAAAACATTAACGACCGTTGTTGCCGACAGTAGTGACCTTGATGCAATTCGTAAATTCCGTCCATTAGACGCAACGACTAATCCTTCATTGATTACGGCAGCAGCAGAACAACCAGAAAGCAAAGAGCTGATTGAAGATGCTTATTATCAAGCCAAAGAAGAAGGCTATAGCAACGATGAGTTAATCGAAAGAACCATTGATATTTTAACCGTAAAATTTGGTGTAGAAATTTTAAAACTGATTGAAGGCCGTGTTTCAACGGAAGTTGATGCTGCTCTTTCATATGACACCGAGGCAACCATTAAAAAAGCGCATGAATTATGTGAACTTTACAAAGGTTATGGTATTGATCAGTCTCGCATTCTGATTAAAATTGCATCGACTTGGGAAGGTATTCAAGCTGCCAAAGTGCTCGAAGCTGAAGGAATTGCTTGTAACCTCACTCTCCTTTTCGGTTTACATCAAGCCCAAGCGTGTGCAGATGCAAAAGTGACTTTAATCTCACCATTTGTAGGTCGTATCTTAGATTGGTACAAAAAAGCTGAAGGTGTAGACGCTTACCCAATCGAAAAAGATCCAGGTGTCGTTTCAGTTAAGAAAATCTACACTTACTACAAGCAGCAAAATATTCCAACTCAAGTGATGGGTGCGAGCTTCCGTAGTATAGATCAAGTGCTTGGTCTAGCTGGATGTGATTTGCTAACCATCTCGCCAAGCTTACTTAACCAGCTTGAGCAAGATACCCGTACAGTTGATGCGGCCCTTGATGCATCTCAAGCAAAACAAGCAGAAGCGATTGTTAGACCAGCTCAAGATGAGCAAAGTTTTAAAGATGAACTTAACCATGACTTAATGGCATTCCAGCTTTTACAAAGTGGTGTCGATGGCTTTATTAAAGCACGTGACCAATTAAGCCTTTTGTTACGTCAGTCTTTTGGAATTGATGCGGAAATAAAATCTTAAAAAACTGCACTTTTCATACAAAATTGCCGATTTTTGTTATCATGACAAAAATCGGTTTTTTATTGGGTTTCTCGTGTTCGGCATAACAGATTTAACAACATATATTATTGGTACATTCCTAATTGTGTTATTGCCAGGACCCAATTCTCTTTATGTGATGTCAATCGCTTCGCGCTACGGGATTAAAACCGGATATATGGGTGCATTCGGTATTTTCACCGGTGACCTTATTTTAATGCTATGTACAGTACTCGGAGCTGCGTCTCTACTCAAGGCATTCCCATGGGTATTTGTCATTCTTAAATTAACAGGTGCACTTTATTTATCTTATTTAGGCTTTAAACTGTTACAAGGCAGTATTCAACGCTGGAAACAACGTAATCAAACTCAACCAGAAATGGCTGATTTACCAGCTTTAGATAAAGTTCATCCTTATAAAACAGCCCTCAGTATTAGTTTACTCAACCCTAAAGCGATTTTATTTTTCCTCTCTTTCTTTGTTCAATTTGTTGAGCCAGATTATGCTTATCCTGCTCTGAGCTTTTTAATTTTAGCGATTATTTTACAGATCATTAGCTTTAGTTATTTAACTGCACTAATCTTCTCTGGAATTAAACTCTCGGCATTTTTTAAAGAAAACCATAAAATTGCAGCAAGCGGAATCTTTTTAGTAGGAATTCTATTTTTCGGATTTGGTTTAAAACTAGCAACCTCAACGATTTAATTATTTTTACTCTAATAAGCTTTTACATTAGAAAGTTAAAAAATCATGAACTGCTAAAAGTCCAGCATGCCATCTGTTTTAACTTCATTAAGTACAAAAAAAGTTCTGACTTGTCTTACTCCAGGTAAGGCAATAATCTTTTCACTATGAAATCGGTTAAACGCTGCTAAATCTTTAACACGAATTTTTAGAAAATAATCGACTTCTCCCGCCACCAGATAACACTCTAAAACATTTTCCAAATCACCCGACGCTTGTTCAAATGCTTGAAAGCTGTCAGGAGTTGAACGGTCCAAAACCACACCAACTAACACCACAGTACCACGTTGAACCGTATTGGGATTGATCCGAGCACGGACATCCAAGATTGCTCCAATCTTAAAAAGACGCTGAGTATGATTCCAACAAGATGATGTACTAATACCTACTAGTTTTGCCAATTCAGCATTACTTAAACGCCCATTTTCCTGTAAGGCACGCATAATTTTCAGTTCTAATGGGGTCAAATTTTCAGCTTTCTCATCCATAAAACAATATTCTTGATTCATTGTTATTTATGAAACAAATAATAGCATTATTTAAGAATTTAAAAATATTATTTATTTTTTAACCTAAAAATAGAAAGCACCTTTTTAAAAAAAATTGTTAAATTCACCCCAACTGGAAGCAATGGCAGAAGCCTATTAATTTTTCTTGGATTTAGAATACGTATCATGCAAAAAATTCTTCAAGATTTTTCAATTCCAGCAGTATTTGCTGGTTTTATTACCTTTCTCATTGGTATTAGTGTTTCGGCCGTTTTAGTGATTCAGGCGGCTCAAACTTTAGGTGCTTCACCTGAACAAATCACTTCATGGTTTTGGGCTTTGGGTTTGGGTATTGGCTTATCAGGACTCATTCTTTCTTGGAAATTTAAATATCCTGTAGCGACGGCGTGGTCAACCGCAGGTCTTGCTTTAATTATGGCAACAGGTAGTGGATATAGTTTAAATGAAGCGATTGGTGCTTTTTTAGTTGGTGGTTTACTAACAGCTATTTTAGGCTTCTCAGGTATTTTTCAAAAAGCGCTGTCATACATTCCTCAAAGTTTAACAAGTGCCATGCTGGCAGGCGTCCTACTCAAATTTGGTATTTCACTTTTCGCAAATTTACAAAATGATTGGGCATTTGTTTTGTCCTTACTTAGCATTTATGTCATTACAAAAAGATTATGGCCGCGTTATAGCATTGTATTTACCGTAATTGCAGGTATTGCCCTGTGTCCTGTCTTTTTAGAATTTCATATGCCTACAATTCAGTGGTCTTTAGCAAAACCTGTTTGGATTAGACCTGACTTTAGCTGGTCAGCACTTTTGGGCTTAGCACTGCCACTGTTTGTGATTAGTATGGCTTCTCAATATTTACCGGGTATTGCCATGATCAAAAGTTATGGCTACAAACCACACGTGAATCAACTCATTGGCTGGACAGGTTTAACCCAAGTTGTGCTTGCACCGTTTGGCTGTTATAGCGTCAATATTGCTGCGATTAGTGCTGCCGTAAGCTTAGATGATCAAGTTCATCCTGACCCAAGCAAACGCTATATTGCAGGTATAAGCTGTGGTTTTTTCTACATCTTAATGGGTTTGTTTGCTGCAACACTCACAAGTTTATTGATGTCTTTTCCTCATATTTTTATTGTAGCTTTGGCTGGAATTGCATTACTTAGTACGATCAGCCACAACATTGCGATTGCTTTTGCTCAAATTGAAGAACGTGAAGCTGCATTATTTACCTTTTTATGTAGCGCTTCGGGTATTCAATTCTTCGGGATCGGCTCAGCATTTTGGGGATTGGTGGTCGGAATTATTGTATTTGCTGTGCTCAAATTTAAAGCCCAAAAAAGCTAATAAAAAAAGCGTTCATAACTCCCTATTTTTAATGCTATGAACGCTTTTTAGTATGGTTTCTTATAACTCTCTTACTACGACTGATTTTGCCATTTTGTCGTGCCAGCCTTGTTTTTTAGCGTCAAATGCCACCCAAAAAAGACCAATACCAAATACTAAAATTGATGGAATATAGCCAATATATCGAATAATACTTTGCATGACTGTGAGCTTATTACCTGTTTTTTCATCTAAAACTTTTAAGCGCATCAAACGTTTGCCGGGTGTACCTGCAAAATACAACCAACATAAGATTGAATATAAAAAAGGAAATGCGTAGTTCACAATTAAGTCGAACCAATAATTTTGTGGCTGACTACTTAAGCCTGTAGCAAATACTAAGTCGTAATCTCCCCGATAAAAAATCCATGCGGCTGGAATAATTGCCAAACAAAGAATAAGACTATCAATAATCATTGCGCCAAATCTTAACCAGAACCCTGCATACTCATACTTATAAGTCATGCTCACCTCACTTTGTTATTGTTTAATAGCTAAAATGGTCTTACTACTTTACTTTTATCCTAATTGAAACCTTTTTATTTTTAAATACTTAAATAAATTTTAAATTTCTTACTTTTATATTTTATTGTAATTATTTTGATCAAAAAATATCATTAACCACATATCTCTACAAAAACTTAATTTAATCTTTTAAAAACTGACATTTTTTATGTCAGTTATATCGAAATACGTTTATAAACAAATTAAATTACAAATAAATATTATATTTATTGCCAAAATAAAATATCTATTTTAAATTCTTTTTTTAATAAAAGTGCTGCAAATAATAGAGCCAATCCGATTGTAATTAAAAAAACACTTAAACTGATTAATCCATAAATAATTGTTATACCGCCTAATATAGCTAAAATATAAAAAATAATTACACTGATTGTTGGCATTTCAATTTATTCCACTACTTAAAATAAAAAGCAATTTATTCTATCGAGTTTATAAACGATTGCTGTTTTCAAATGTTGATTACACTATTAATTTGTATCATCATACATTAATAATGTTATTAAACTTATTTAATGTTAATTTAGTTTAATAGAAAGTGATGAAGTTCACATAAGTTTTATTTAATTTCAAAATAATGTTTTTCAGTCACAAGTTTAATTTTTAAGTTTTTATATAAGCGTTCTTTTGAGTCTTCTAGTGAAGGAACAACTTTTTCTGCAAATTTATCTTCAGTCATCAGTCTTGCATAAGTTTTGTAGCCAATGATTAACTTTTGAGGTTCTTTACCTGTTTGACTAAACTCTTCAATGAGTTTATTGACTTTCTTTGCTGTTAAATCTGCCATCTTTCTTAGCCCCCCTTTAATTTACTATTTTGTTATACGGCTTCTTTGTGACAGAAATATGAACCGTAATTTTTTGTAATTTTCATGTAAATATTAACAATTATTGGTCTACAGCATACTTATCAGTTCAAAACCAGCAAAGAAATCAATTCAACTATTTGATTTATATTTATTTTGTTTAATTTTAATTACTTTTAATTGAATAGATGTCTCCATAGAATGAAATATGTTAATCTTTAATTAATAAAAGCTTCATACATATAACAACTGTAAATAAGAGGAATAACATCATGAATTACCAACATATTATTGTACCAGTAGATGGTTCTGAGATTTCTTTAGCAGCAGCTCGACAAGCAGCTCACATTGCAAAAGCATTTGGTAGTAAATTGACCGCCATTAGTTTGGTTGCGGTAGATCCTTTTAGTGGCGTAGATTTTTATTACATCTCACCTGTTGTAAAAGATTATTTTGTTGAAGCACGCGCCAACGCAGAAAAAACTCTCGCAAAAGTTAAAGCTTTATGTGCTGAAGAAGGCATTGATGCAGAGACTCAAATCATCCAAGGTGAAATTTCTTCAGATGGTATTTTGAAAGCCGTAGAAGACTTAGGTTCTGATTTAATTGTGATTGGTTCGCACGGTCGTAAAGGTTTCCAAAAACTAATTTTGGGTAGCTTTGCTCAAGATGTTTTAAATAGCACCAAGATTCAAGTTTTAGTCGTAAAAGAGTAAAATTCTTGAAAGATAAAAGCCCAATCCTATGATTGGGCTTTTTAATAAAATAACTTATAGAAATTTTACACCCAGTAAAAAACTCTATAGAATAGTTCACTATTCCATCAATTTCGTGAGTCACGCCAATGAAGTAAGTCTTTTTTCTCATCAATTTTTTCTTTTTTTGATGTGCAAAATAGACTATTTTTGTGATTTACCGTCTCTATTAAAAATTATCATTCTCCTATTTTGTACATCCTGTATTTATGAGGTTTTTTATGACTCAGCAGGCATGTGTAATATCGCAACTTACCTTAGAGTTTCCTTCAAAGGTAATGTTTAAGCATCTAAATTTTAGTCTTGAATCGAATCAGGTATCTGCCCTAATTGGTCGTAATGGCCAAGGCAAATCTTTGCTTATGCAAATGTTAAATAAGATGCTTGCATTAGATTCAGTTATTACATCAGGGCAAATATCTTGGCATGTAAAATATGCGTATTTACCTCAATTGCATCGTTTGACAGCACTGACGATTGCTGAAGCCTTAGATATCTTAGATATTTACGACGCTTTTAAAAGAGTTGAACAAGGTAATGCCGACTTCGATGATTATGATTTATTGGAAGGTAAATGGGACCTGCCCACTTTATGGAACAACCTCTTAGAATCAGCTGGTTTACCAACAGATTTAGATTTCCCAGTTAAAAATTTAAGTGAAGGTCAAAAAACCAAATTGGCTCTAAGCTGTTTATTTTTAAAATCAGGCCACTATCTATTACTTGATGAGCCTAGCAATCATCTAGATCAGGAATCTAGACAATGGTTAATCGATCATTTAAAAAAACACCCAGCAGGTAGTCTTATCATTAGCCATGATCGGACTTTATTAAATGAAGTCGACCATATTTATCATTTAAATGAACATGGTCTACATCACACCACCGGAAATTATGAAAAATTTTATGGACAGTATCAAACCAATATTGCAGCTCTAGAGCAATCTATTCAACAGAGCCAACGTGAAGTTAAGCACATGAAGCAAAAGCAACATGATGTATTAATGAAAGCTCAAAAACGAGAGCGTGCTGGCAATAAATTAAGAGAATCAAATTCTCAAGCCAAGATTTTGCTCGACTTTAAAAAGGAACAAGCAGGCCAAAGCATTGCTGCTATACAGTCTCAACATCAGCGACAAATTTCAAACAGTCAAAATGATTTAAAAGATAAGAAATTGCTTCTCGAAACCGTTAAACCTCAACAGTTTGTCTTCCCGTCTTTTCATAAGAAATCTGGTGAAATTCTGCGGATTAAAAAATTGAAACTGAAACATGGAACTCAAAAACCCATCGATCTAGCAATACAAGCGGCTCAAAAAATTCATATAACAGGACAAAATGGTATTGGAAAATCAACTTTACTTAAGGCAATTCATGCACAGAACAATCAACCCTGTGACAGCATTCACCTATCTGTAGAGTGTTTCTATCTCGACCAGAACTTTAGCTTTTTATGCGATGAAATGACTGTTATTGAAAATTTATCTCACCTGAATAATGAACTTTCAGAACTCGAATGGAGAAATTTGCTAGGTCAACTTCGAATTCGTGGAGATAAAGGTATCCAACTATTGTCTCAGCTAAGTGGTGGTGAAAAACTAAAAGTAGCTTTATTGGCCCTTAGCCAGATAGAACCTGCACCTGAACTTCTGTTATTAGATGAACCAGAAAATCATTTGGATATTGAATCTAGAGAGCTACTTGCTAATGCTATTCAGAGTTATGAAGGTGCGGTATTGCTCGTTTCACATGATCAACTGTTTGTTGAAAGCTCAGGCATTCATGAGTCATTTTCTTTAATATAATAGTTAGTAATATACCAAGTTTCAAATTTACTAGCTCTCGAGAGCTAGTAAATTTTATCAATTATTATTGTTTCACTTTGCTTAATAACTCGAGGTCTAAAGTATATTTCACAGTTTTATTCTTACGAGCACTATTACGCATTTGATAAACTTGAATAATATAGTCACCGTCAACTGGTAAAGTAAGCTCTCCTTTAAAACCTATAGTTGAGCCAATCAATAGTGCATTATCTTTACCTGGTTTTTTACCAGGTGCAAAAATATTTATGTAGGCTAAATTCCCCAGACTATTGATATCAAATTTTAATATTTGGCCTTTTTTTGCATAAACTCTATACCTTACATCATCGTAGCCCTGAAATTTTCCAGTTAAAATGGTATGTGGTGAACTTTGTAAAAAATTAACTTTTTGCTCATTATTTTTGGCATAGATAGTGAACGAAGTAGCTGAAATAAGCGTAGATAGTAATAATGTTTTAATGATTTTTCTCAACTTATTGACCCTCAAAATTATTTTAAAGTGATTATATTAAAAATGATTTTTATAAAATTTTACTTTATGTATGAGTTTGATGAGTATTAGTTGCTTTATATAACCAGTAACAAATAAAGTATCTTAGAAATCTAAATTATCTTTCTTTTCAATAATTATTTAAAAGTTAAAGTATATGGATAATCTATGAGTCTGGAAGAATTTTTAATGAATATTATTATTCGTGATGAGCAAGCCGAAGATATTGAAGCCATTGAAGAATTGACAAAAGCAGCTTTTCAAAATGCTGAGCACACAAGTCATACCGAGCATTTTATTGTTAATAGTCTAAGAGCTCACGGACAACTTACTATTTCTCTAGTTGCAATTGAAGATGAGTCTATTATTGGACATATTGCTATTTCTCCGGTTGAGATTAGCTCAGGCGAAATAGGTTGGTATGGTTTAGGTCCTATCTCAGTTCATCCAAATAAACAAGGATGCGGTGTTGGCTCTCTTCTCATCAATAAATCACTAGAAAAATTAAAACAACTTGGCGCTCAAGGATGTGTTTTATTAGGTGATCCAAATTATTACAGCCGATTTGGTTTTAAAAATTATCCTGAGCTAATTTTGCCTGATGTACCAAGTGAATATTTTCAGGCTCTAACTTTCTCGGGCAATATTCCAAAAGCTAATGTCAAATACCATGAGGCTTTTAATGCAACACAATAATAAAAACTTACTATCTTCAAAAGAAAACTCCTAAAAATAGGAGTTTTCTTTTTCATTGGTTTTGAACAATATTTACTTAAAATATTAGCTTTTATTTAACACGCTCAATTTGGAAAACTTCAATATCGGTAGGCTTAACTCTATGCTTATCTACCTCACCAACGACACGTACTTTATCCCCTGCTTTTAGTTCAAGAGGTTTCCATAAGTCATCATCGATATCAATTATGATTGAACCCGTAGCGTCTTTTAACTCAAAATGATCCCCAGCAATATGCTTTACGATCATACCAGTTAAAGTTACTCCAGATTCATCAGCCAAAGTTTTTACTTTGGACACTGTGACTACATTTTTTGTTGCTTCGTTTAATAAAGCAGCATCTGGTTTAGCTATCACAGCACTACTTCCTAATAAAGCAAATCCAGCCAATGCTGTTAAAAGTATTTTTTTCATGACGATTACCTACTTTTTAATATTCTTAGTTATATAAACAAATTCTTTTAAAGTTATAGATTTAGCTTTTGTGGCTTTTTGTATCTTATTAAGTTCTTTGTTTAATGAGAATAAATAGTAACATTAAAAAATTTCTTTAAGTTCTCTTTTCCAACAACTATTTTATGGGCTTTATTTTTTTCGTGAATTTACTTAAGAAAGCTTTTTCTTAAGTAAATTAAACTCAGCATTTAAATATCATTTCATTGTTAGGCAACAAGTTGTCCTAAACTCAATAAAATATTTATGGCTTCTGTCTCGTCCTCGGTTTGCATAACAATCATTCTGTCATAAGAAATTCCACCAACCTCAATATAAATTTTTGGATGTGGAAGCTGAGGAATATAGACTTTTAGTGGTTGATAAAGAGCAAGAAGATAACCAAATGAATCATAAGGATAATGATCATCTTTTAATGTCTTCTTTATAACAACATAGTTGTTCAATATATTTAAAATAAAACCATATTCATTTTCAGAATGAAATTTAGCGTCCATACCTACCTCCTTGATTAGTTAATATTTTTATAATCAAACTTAAAGGTTAAATTTCTGATCTGAGGATATTTGAACCAATTTACTTTAAATATAGAGTTCTATTTAAAATAATGAGTTTCTAATTTAAATATATTTAAAACCAAGTGTATTAGTCAATATATTTTGAACAGCGCCATTAAAAATAAATATTTTGAGTTACAAATCACACTTTAAGACAAAAATAAAAAGATATAAAAAAACCCATCTTACGATGGGCTTTGAGCATTCATGTAGATTATGAATCTTTATCCATTGAATGAGGAGTTGTGGTTTTATCTTGCTGTTTTGTGTCATTTTCACCTTGGCAAGCACTCACACTTAAAGAAATAAAGGCGGCTAAACCCAAGGTCGCTATAATTTTTGTCATGTTTCACCTCATGAATTGTTTAGATTGATGAGTTAATAAATACTTTTTATTAGTTTTACGATCAGCATAGGTTTCTAGGCTTTTTTGTAGATTTAGCGCAAAAATGTAAAGCTATTTAGTTTTGACTTTAAGTGCTCATTTAAATTTAACTCAACAATTTCAAAGCCGAGCACCTAAAATAAACTTAAATTAAATATTAACTGAATGCCTGAGCGTTTTGAGGAGTAAGTCATATAAGTGATCTACAGCTTTAGACTCCAAAGATGCCCGGCTTCGGTACACAGCGACCTCCATAGGTTCTAAAGGTCCTAGGCCATGATCAGCACTTAAAATAGTTAAATGCTCAGGTGCACTACACTGTGTGAACACGGCAACTGCTAAACCACTTTCCACCGCTGCAATTTGACCAGCTAAACTTGAACTGTTGTATACCACCCGATAACGGCGTCCCTGTAAGGCCAAAGAATTAATCGCACTCTTTTTGGCTTGACTTGTACTTTCATAAACTGCAATTGGGAGTGGATCTTCTCGCCAGAGTTCAAACTGTGGAGAGCCTACCCACACCATTGGTTCATGAAATAAAAGTGTTCCTTGACGAGCGTTATCTCTCGAAATTAATGCCAAGTCTATATCCCCAGTTTCTACCCGTGGTATTAACGAAGTAGACTGCTCACAAATTAATTCAATTTCAACACCTCCATAACGTGGAGCAAAACGCTTAAGTACAGGCGTTAAATATTTTGCAGCATAATCATCGGGCACCCCAAGGCGTATACGCCCCTTCAGCTCATCTCCATGAAATGCCATTTGGGCTTCTGCATGTAAGTCAAGAATACGGCGCGCATAACCTAAAAGTAGCTGTCCTTGAGACGTTAATTCAATTTGTCGGTGCGTTCGTATTAAAAGTTGGCAATGTAGAGCTTCTTCAAGTTTTTTTAATTGCATGCTAACCGCTGACTGTGATCGATATAACTCAGGTGCTGCATTTGATAAAGAGCCTGTATCTACTACGGTGACAAAACACTTTAGCCAATCAATCTGTAAATTTTTTAAAGTCATAAGAATTTATCTATTCGATTTTCAAATAGTATATAAAAGAATTATGCGCTTTTCTTTATTTATTGCCTCTCTCATACTGAACTTATAAGAAGTTAAAACAATTCATTTTTTAACGTCGCTAACAGTAAATTGATTAACAACTGAATAACTCGTTAATCACTGTCCTTACTAACAATTTTATCACTTCGTATTTCTTAGGTATTACGCACTAGGAGGAGGTTTTATGCGCCTAAATAAACAGATGCTTGCGTCACAAAGTGCGACATCCACTTTCGTTTTGCTTTGGGGGAGTGCTGCGATTTTTACTCGATGGGGGCTCGACAGTGCCTCACCTATAGCATTATTAATTCTGCGTTTTGCCACAGCTTTGTTTGTTCTGTTGTTAATTGCTATTTTTAGAAAAAGACTTTTACCTAAGTATGGATCTCGAAAGCAAGTTTTATTAACTGGACTACTGATTATTGCAGGTTATTCAATTTGTTATTTTAAAGCCATGGCTCACGGAGTCACCCCTGGTTTAATGGCCACAATCATGGGAATACAGCCAATCTTGACGCTTTGTCTTTTAGAAAAGAATTTACAAAAAGAGAGATTATTAGGTCTATTGATTGCTTTAGCCGGACTCATACTTTTAGTGTGGAAAAGCTTAACTATGTCTTTTATCGCTCCAATCGGAATATTCTTTGCCTTAGCAGCACTGATCTGTATCACTTTTGGTGCCATCATGCAAAAAAACATTCAACAAGCCCCAACAGATGTCTTACCGCTCCAATATATAGTTAGCCTTCTAGTTTGTTTATTTATAGTTCCATTTGAACATTTTGAAATAACGTGGAATTCACAACTCATTATTTCGGCCTTATTCCTTGGAATTTTAATTTCTGTAGTTGCTCAACTTTTACTTTACCGTCTTCTAAATCAGGGCAATCTTGTAAATGTAACAAGCCTATTTTATTTAGTGCCTGTCGTTACTGCACTTTTAGATTTTTTAATTTTAAAAAATAAGTTGCCGCTTGCGGGCTTAATAGGAATGATTGCAATTTTAATAGGCTTAACGCTTGTATTTAAAAAGAAATAACTCATTTAAAGTAGATTATAAAACCCTAGACTGAGGGCTTTATACTGAGTTAAAGACTAGTCTAAATTTTTCCAGTCTTTACCAATTTGAGCTAATGCTGGCAGTTCATCGCTATTAAAAACATTAGAATTACGATCAATAGCAAATCGATAGATGGGCACAGAATCAGCTTGAGTTTTTTTATAGAAGCTGAAATTTTCAGTAATATGGTAATTGCCGGCTTCTGTAGATTTTACAGCTGTTCCTGATGGAATATGAATATAACTTTCACATTCCACTTCAATATTATTTCCAGCAAGATCTTGGTAGGAAAATTTCATGTTTTGATCCTTTCTAAATTTTTATGATTGAGAAAAACTTAACATGCTATCTGGCTAGATTATTGAAACTTTTTTCAACTAATTGTTTAAGTGTGTGTATTTAGTTAAAACTAAAAAAGTTGTTCAAGATAAAAATCCTATTTCTAATACTTCTACTCTCTCTCACAATCCCAATACTTTAAAAGCTCGCTCATCAAGTTCTTTAAGCTCCTCAAGTGTATATAACCGTCCTTCTGGGTCAAAAAACTTATCAAAGTCAAATTCTCCTTCTTTATATAGTTGATATCTTTTAGGCCCTAACCACTCTTTTTGAAAAAAATCATCTGTTAGTTTAAAAAACTCTTTAAATGACATATTTGCATCTAATTGGCCAATTAAATGTTCACGTTCATTTTTAGGAATATCCCTAAATTTTCTCTCATCCATAATGAAGGCTCGGTTGCCAACTAGCTGACCATTTTCATGAGTTGGAACTAGAATACTACGGCAATGAGGATGCAAAGGCGGAACTTTTTTTGTAGGATCATTGATATTCCACACACTACTATCAAGGGCTGCACATACTTTTGAGGTTCTGCCATCAAGAACACTTACAAATCTGACATATTCAAACTTTAACTGTTTATAGCTGTTTAAATAGGCCTGATTGGATATATGACTTCGAATCGTACGCACAGTTCGTTCAATATCAATCTTAGAGCTATTTAGTAGTCCATCTTCATATTTAAGGCGTTTAGTCCCAAGAATCCTTTGAATAATTTGTTGATTCGTCGCTCCAGTATTGAGGCCATCCCGAATTGCATACTCCACTCTTTGACGGGCGACCTCGGCAATTGTAGAAAATAACTCCTCCACCAATGCTCCACCTGCTAAAGGAACACGTTTAGCAGCTTTATAGAGCTGTTCACCTTTTAATTCTTTATGTTTGCCACCAAAAACTTTTGACATATATTTGGCTTCATAGACAGCCAATGCCACAGCAGAGATGGTAAAAGTTTCAATGAGCACATCATTGGTGGTATTAAACCACTGAGAAATCAGTGCACGTAACTCTTTTAATGGGGCTGTTGAGTAAAGCCCACCCGCCAATGCGGTTTTTTCCTTTTCATTTAGCTCATCTAACAAGTTACTTAGTTTGGTAAGCATATTAACTGTTTCGGAATTAAATAAATTAAGAAGTTCATTAACTGATCTTGAAGATGCTCGATATAGATAAGCTTGATGTTGAGTCAGAACATCAAAAAGTGATTTCTGATGAAGATTAACCATAAAAATTACCTCTACAGAATTGCCCTTTTTTGTTATTTTCTATTTTCTGCCTTACCTTATGTAATTTGCTTATTATTAATATCTCTAGAATAAGTTATGACTAACAAGTGTACCTACGTAAAGTTATTTAGCTAATAGCTTATCCTTGTAATTTATATCTTTATAAACTTGTCTCGTGTCTAACTACACCATCTCTTTAATGCTGAGTAAAACAGCATTACTCGGAATATTTTTAAGTATTTTCTTTTGTTGTTTTCGCCATTCTTTATGAAATTTTTTATCAGATTGTTCAGAAAAACTGTCTGTATTCTTATTAGCATATGTAGTATCTGTATTTGATGATTGTATACATGGCCAATTGTTTAATTGAGGTGTTAAAACCGCATTACTCATCAATGAAAGTTCTTCTAATCTAATTAAGTTCATATTTACTTCCTTGCTTATATCTAGCTCCTGATGTCTTCAACATGTTCAAACTTTATATTGAACCGTTAAAAGATAGCTATTGTTTTATTTCCTAAGCCAATCAGAGCCTACACAAATACCACACCCTTAAAAATGCAAAGTGCAAGTTTTGTGTATTGATTTACCAATGATGTAACTTGCTATACGCCCAAATAAATTAATTTTAAATAGAATGAAAAAGGTATTTATAAGGTTTTCTTCTCTGCTCCCTTAAATTCAGTTATACTGTTCTTAGTATGAGATGAGCCTTATATAGTTCATTGGTAGATCAATGAATGACTAAGCCCTTCGCTTTCGAGCAAGGGCTTTTTTAATGCGTGTAATTTAGAAAAATTACTTTGATCTGACTCAGCAATTCAAGCCTCGGTTTGCCTTTACTGAACAGGTCTGTTAGATTGGTCTTGTTCATCAACTCCTATTGTCGATGAATACTGAAGCCTGATTCGTAGCATCAGGCTTTTTTTATGCCTAGATTTTATAAAGATAGCCCGTTAAATTCATCTAGTACTAGTGAAACGTTATCTAAAAATAATTTTATTATCTTGCTTTTAACCAAGTACCCACTTCTTTTAACGTCTCGACTAAACCGTTTAATTTCTTACCATCTTCAGTTAAAGAGTACTCAACTTTAACAGGAACTTCCGCAAAAACTTCTCTATTAATGAAGCCTTCTTCTTCGAGAAAACGTAATTCCAAAGTCAACATTCTTTGAGAAATATTAGGGATTGCGCGTCTTAACTCATTAAAACGCATAGGTCCTTCAATGAGAAATGAAATAATTAACATTCTCCAGCGACCACCCAATACTGTCATTGCTTCTTCTACAGAACAGCCAGAAATATTATCTTTCATTGATTAGTTAGGTATAAAAAATATACCTATATAACAAAATAGTGCCTAATTTACAATCTATACCTTGTAGTAAATAATAAGTTTTTAATACGAAAATGCTGGTCTATTTTATGGAATATAAAGAAGTTGCCAAAAAGACGATTAATCATTTGTACTCAGCACATGCCTCAATTCGAAGCTCTGGAATTGATCCACAACTAATTGCTTTAGCTGAATTGTACGTGTCACAAATTAACGGCTGCGCTTATTGTTGTGCTTTTCATGCACAAGAATTAAGGGATATGGGTATAAGCCAAGAAGTCATTGATAAAATCCCAGGCTATAAACATTCAAACGTTTTTTCAAAAAAACAATTTCTCGCTCTTGAACTTGCAGAAGCAGTCACTTTTCTATCTGAGAAAATTGAACCCGTAAAAACTCACTTGGCTGAGTATTTTAGTGAAAGGGAGATTGTAGAGTTAACAACTAGCATTTCACTCATGGGAGCATTAAACAGGCTCAGAATTACCTTAGGGGATAAAAGTTAATTCATTTAATTTCCATATGAAAAGCCCAGACTATCTGAGGCTTTTCACAGCTTCTGACTAAACGAAATAAAAAATTAAAAAGACTATGATCCTAAAAACAATTTCTTTTCAATAGCACGGCGTCTAACCAATCCAGCCAAACGCTTACCGCCTGCGTTTACCCATACATCAAATTGGTTTGCGGCCCCTTTGTAATCACCTGAATTTAATTTTTTTAATAAGGTCGATTTTTTAAAGGCTCCTGCCCCGATGTTATAACTTAGTGAGACTAATGCGTCGAATTGATTTTGCTTTAAAGGAACTTTTACAGCGCCATTGACTGCACGCTCAAATATTTTCAAATCATGCTGCATATATGCTTTGGCCTGCTCAAAAGTACATGTGTCACCTTTTTGAACGCTCAAACCGTTTGGGTATCTGGTCGTGCCATAACCAATGCTCCAGACACCTACACCATCATCATAAGCACTGAGTCTTAATCCTTCAAAATTACAAATACTGTTTACCCCTACCTGACTCAGAGACATCTCATCTACCGCAAAACCAATTTCCTGATCGCCATTGTCTGTTGCTGTAGCAATCGAGCTATTTGTAGCGGCACGTGACCGAGACTGAGTAGTAAAAAGCTTGCAAAGATAATCCAATATTTTTTGCATCTAATCCTCTGTCATATTACTTGTTCTAGAAACATACAACCTCATATCTCTAAACTTCTTGCCTAGCTCTCATTTTTTAATTCATTAATGATAATTTTTGAATAACATCTAGGGTTTGTTGTTGTTCAACCAAATACGCTAGAAATTAAAATGCCCAATATAAAATTGGGCTATAGATTATTCTTCGACTTCTATAGGATCGCCATCTTCAGGTCGAATATGTCGTTCACCATCATCTGCCGGATCGACACTAGAGCCATCTTTGGTAATACTGTTATACAACTCATCCTCTTTTTTATCATCGATAAATTCTTCATCTGCAAAATCAAGAGGCTCTTCATCGTCGTCAAAATTTAAGGGTTTTTCTTCATCTATCATGAGATTTATCCTTTACTTCACTTGTCTCATACCATGCTCAAATAATTAACAGATACATTCAACATGAAACAATCATCATTTATGTAACAGACACTTTAAGATACATATAACAAAGAAAACCACCCTCGAAGGCGGTTACTAAGCTCTAAATTGATAGAGATAATTGGCTTATAACTTTTATATATTTTAAGAAGGTAGTTTATTATTTTTAATATAATCATCTGATTTAAAATAATTAACAATCATTTCAGCATTTTCTTCTTTTACAGGTAAAGTAGTTACTGGAATATTTTCATTTCCCATACTAAAGCCTTGAGGGACCAATTGAGAAATAGGAGGAAATTTGGCTTTACCTCCCTCAGTGATTCTTTCAATAAATCCTGCAAGCCATAAAATAAATTCACCTTCATTATCAAACTTAGGCATAAGACTAAAATCAATTTTTACCGAGCATTGCTCGATGGGCTTGGTTAAGCAGTCTTCAAAATTAATAAAATTATACTTTAATTTGAATTCAGTACCTTTTATCGCATTACGAATAAGCCCAACCAAACAATTTAAATTTTCTATTACATCATCAGAAAACAAGTTGTCATTTTTAATTTTTTTATAAACCTTATCTGCTATTGCTAGATATTTTGGCATCTTAACCTCCTATCTTCTCATGCGTATATTTATATACTTCTTTAAACTATTATTTTTTTATGTAAGATAGGGTAAAACTCATCAACTAAATGTAAGAAATACAAGGTTTTTGAAATTTAATAGTAAAACACATATCAAAAACATTAAAAAATGTGAAACATGCAACATTAAATACCAAAATAAAAGAAGATTTTGAAAAATTTTCTTTCAATTTATTTTATAGATGAGCAATACTTCCAAAACTAACTTACCATCCATTTAAGATGAAGCATGCTTATATAAGATATTAATTTTCTGAGATATTTTTAATTTTTATTGTTTTCAAGGTGATTCAAAATACTACTAATTTTTAAAAACAAATAACCGAAAAGTAGTCCATTAAATATAATAAAAAGACCAACAGTAACCATTTCTTTAGACCACACTTGAATAATGTCTAAATTATCATTTCGAGTTTCAACTTGCCCATATGACAAAATAAAAGCCAAGCCTAAGACAATTCCAAACAAAATCACAACCCATGCTACAACTGATGTTGTCTTACTTTCTTTAAGAGATTTCTTCACTTCACTCATAATTTTTCTTGATAAACTTCTAGATTTACATATTCTTTTATATTAATTCGCTATGTACTTAAAGTTTTATTTCTTTAACTTTTTGATAAAAATGTTATTAATTTTTATATTTTGTTTATCACAAAATATAAATTAGTATATTTAATATTCTGTAACCTCAAAATTTTAAAATAAATAGTATTAAAGATATTTATAACAAAGGGGCGAATTTAATATAAATAAACGAAAATCCTTTAAATCCGCTCCTTATGTTTAGTAAGATCTTCTTTTATTTTACCTGAAATTTAATATTGAATTTTCTTGCTAGTTTTCTTACTTCCGGATTAGATGGTAAAACAAATGGACTTGAACGCCAGATAGCTTTTTCAATACTTGTTTTAAATTTTTGCTCTTCTTTATCTAAAAAGATAATTTGCTCGATTTCTCCAGTATCCGTTAAAAAGACCTTAACACTTGCGCTCATACCTGTAGAAGACTTGGGAATATCCCATGTTTTATAAATTTTCTTTTGATATTGTTTTTTATATTTTTCAGCCTCTGAAATAATTTTATTATCAACCACTGGCGCAGGAGTGACTTGTTTGTGACCTGTGGCACACCCAACTAACAAAAATAAAGAAGCAACAATAGTGAAGTTTTTCATTTAAAATACCTTATTTTCAATAATTAAAATTTAACAGTTTAGAGTTTAAAAAACCACCCAAAAGGTTGTATTAATCATTAATTATTATGAGTTAGCAAAGGTGTGAAGCCACCTTTGCTCTTCCCTTTTTTATTTAATATTTTATTTTCATTAAAAAGGAACTTCATAACGAAAATTTAGATTTGAATTTTCTGATATATTTATATTATAGACATCTCGATCAGTAAAAATCCCGTGTTCAGGTGTTTTAAAACTATTAAAAGCTTTATTCTCTGGAACTATTGGAGGTTTATTTAAATAATTTTCTTGAGAATTATATGGAGATGAAGCACAACCAATCAGCCCAAAACCCAATAAAGATATAACTAAAAATGTCTTCACAAATTTTGTCCACTTTGATAAAAGCTACACAATTTAACAAATTGAACTGCTATTGTCACACCAGAATAATTTAGTTTAACTTAACAATAAATATATCGCATATATTTTAAAAACAAATAATTTCAACTTCGATAAAAACAAATAAAGCTGGCCCATATAAGTTTTCAAAACTGGATGTATTAAAGGCCCTATTCTAATTTTAATATTTCCTTGATTTTTAACCAATGATCTACCTATTAATGTTTAGATTTTAAGGATTGTTATGCGGTTACATTTTATTGTTCATGAAGATTTTGAAGCGCCTGGCGTATATGAAATTTGGGGCAAAATGAATAACTTCAAAATTACCTATTCAAGAGTGTATTTAAATGAAGTTTTGCCAACTTCTGTTGAAGATATTGACTTTCTTATTGTAATGGGTGGCCCACAAAGTCCCGATACTACATTAGATATGTGCCCTCACTTTAATTCATTAGCAGAACAAGCAATCATTAAAAAAGCGATTGAAGCAAATAAAGTGGTTATTGGGGTATGCCTAGGATCTCAATTGATCGGTGAAGCTTTAGGTGCCAAGTTTGAACACAGCCCTGAGCGAGAAATTGGTAAGTTTCCAATTATGCTTACAGAGTATGGAATAACGCATTCTAAGTTTTCTCACTTAGGAAAAATGACCGAAGTTGGCCATTGGCATAACGACATGCCAGGCTTAACTCCCAACGCAAAAATTATTGCTTTTAGCGCAGGGTGCCCAAGACAGATTATTGAATATTCCAAATTAGTTTATGGCCTTCAATGCCATATGGAATTAACTTCAGAAGTAGTTGAATTACTGATTCAACATTCAGAAGTCGAGTTAAATGATGCTCACAATTATAAATTTGTGAATACTCGTGAAGAATTACGGAAGCATGACTATCAAGAAATGAATCAAAACCTCTTTATTTTTCTGGATAAATTGAAAGAAGAATATTCAAAACGATCTTAAAAAAATGAGTGTAAAAAGCCTTTTTAAATTGGCTTTTACGCTCCACTACAGATCTTATTATTTACCAGTTGATCAAGCATACTTGAAGTCAAACCTTCAAAAATCAAATTTTAATGTTACAATACAGTGATTTACTCAATTTCAATTGGACTCCCAAAGAAATGAATAGATTTTTATTAACTTTTTTATCTTTAAATATTGGGCTTTTTTCTTCTTCCATCTTTGCTGAAACAAACACATTTCAAATGAAACAAGAATATAACCGCCCTAGATTTAATCAGCATAAAAGTATGCTTGAAATAAATGCTAACACTCAGAACCCTCAGCTGACTGAACAGCAAAATTCATTTAATTCTCCTCATTCCCAAAACGTAGATTTTTTTGAAATTGCAAAACAATATCAAGAAAATGAAACAAAGCCTTCTTCGTTTACTGATGAAACAGTGAATATGAGTGATCATGAGCGTAGTCTTTATTACATTAGACATCATGATAATGTGGGTATTCAAAGAGAAATTCGTGGCCAACAGTTTAAATCGCTAAAACAACAGCGCGATAAAGGTGTTATTTCTAATGATGTATATAAAGAAAAGGTCTACAAAATCTTAAATCAACCTAACTTTAAATAAATTTGAAGCCCTCTTCGGAGGGCTTTTTAAATGTTACTTTTAGGAATGCCACTTCCTTCATCTTTACAGCTCTCAATTCATAGGTATTGCAGCCTCACCTATAGCAAAAGTAAATCAATCATGTGAAAAGCTAACAGAGATCATTGAGCAAAGTAGAACTCAGTCATGAGAGTCTAAAAAATTTAATGGTATGGTAAATATGAGCTTCTAAAAAAGAATCGACTGCTAACTTTTGTTATTTCTATTAGTATTTTTACTTTTTATCATAATACTTTTTATACCGAATGGTTTACAATTAAGACTAATATCATTGGTTTTCAAATAGATTTTTTTACCTGCTACTAAAAAAGCCTTAGTAATCAATTTAAATGTAAAGAAGCCATTAGCAGAGGAACTAAATGGATTATCATCAAACGTTAATGGAAACGGGTTTATCAGCTACACCTTCGCGAGTTGCTATTTTTCGTTTTTTACATGAGAACGATAAGGGAATAACTGCAGAAGAAATATACCTACTATCTCAAAAGAAAAATTTAAAAATTAGTCTAGCCACGACATATCGTACTTTAGCGGAACTCGAACATAGAAAATTAATTAAAAGAGTTGTTTTGGGTAAAAGTAATAGAGGGATTTATAGACCAGCCTCTAATAAAATTAGTTTAAATCTTATTAATACCAAAACTGGAAAATCTCATCCTTTTGAATATGATGAAAAAGTAGAAGAACTACTAGAATGCTTGTTGAAAAAAATTGATGAAAAAGCGTTAAATATTGAAGTAAATATTTATAAGTAACCTATAAATAATCTACGCTACTTAATTACTCGCCTTGTTTTTTAAACCTCAGCCCACTTACGAATTAAGTTGTGATAAGTATTGGTTAAGTTCAAAACTTCTTTATGATCATCACCTAGTTGCATACGTAAATTTTGAATAGTTTGGTCTAGATTAAATAACATATGTCGCTCTGCATCATCACGAATCATGCTCTGAACCCAGAAAAAAGACGCTATACGACAGCCTGAAGTAATAGCGGTGACTTCGTGTAGACTGGTAGATGGATACAAAATCATATCACCAGCAGGTAATTTAATCTCATGATATCCATACGTATCTTCAATTACGAGTTCCCCACCTTCATACTCTTCTGGTTCACTTAAAAAAACCGTACACGATAAATCTGTTCTTAAACGCTGATTACTACCACGTATGAGCCGTATTGAATTATCTACATGAAAACCAAAAGACTCATGATTTTCATAGCGATTAAATAATGGTGGGATTATATCTAGGGGAATTGCGGCAGATAGAAATAATGGATGTTTTCCTAAAGCATCAAGAATGATATTGCTCAGTTGATGAGTTAGAGGATCTTCTTCAGGCAATTGCTGATTATGTTTTACTGTAGCTGAAAGTGTACCAGCAGTGACTTTTCCATTAACCCATTCTGCTTTGTCCATTTCTTGACGGAAAAACTGGACTTGGTCTTTATTAAGTACATTTGGAATATGGTGAATCACGGCGATACCTTTAAAAATAGCTTTAATTAATAAAATAGCCTCATATTGAGGCTATTTTAGATTACTTATTCAAACTAATAAATTTTTAAACTTATTAGTATTTAAAGTTAACTGATAATACTGCGCTACGGCCTTCTGCTTCAGTTGCATAGTGTGAAGCATATGCTTTAGTAAAGTAACGCTTATCAGAAAGATTATTTAAGTTAAGTTGCAAGTTAACATTCTTGTTAACGTTATAACGAGCCATTGCATCATATCGAACATATGAAGGAACCCATTTTGTATTAGCTGCATCACCATATACTTTGTCAGCATAGAAAGCGCCAGCACCCACAGTAAATTGAGGCAATACTTTATATGTAGTCCATAAAGTTGCAGAGTTTTTAGGTACGTTTGGAAGTTGCTTACCCTTAGCTGCATTTTCTGGATTACATACACCAGCACGACTACAACTTGGCCCTGGATCAGTATTTTCACTATCTAAGTAGGTGTAACCTGCACTCACAGCCCATTTATCAGTGATATTTCCGTTTGCTGAAAGTTCAATACCGTCAACTTTACTATCGCCGCCATTCGTATAAGTGCTTGAGTCAACTTGAATACGTGTATTTTGTTTCTCTGTACGGAAAATGGCAGCAGTTAAATTAAGTTTTTCGTTTAGAACGTTCCACTTTGTACCCAATTCAATGGTTTGGCTTTCTTCTGGTTTAAGGTCCATATAAGCTTGACCGATTGACTCAGAACCATCACCGCCATCAACACCTACAGGGTTAGCAGAAGTTGCATAACTTGCATAAATACTACCATTTTCAGTAGGTTTGAAAGTTACGCCTGCATTGTAAGTAACAAAATCTTTATTACTCTCGATTTTAGCGCCAGTGGCATTTGTCACCTGTTCGGTATCAAACTTATCCCAACGAACACCTAAATCAAGTAACCATTGAGGATTAAACTCAATATTATCTAATAAATAGACAGAAGTATTTTTTGTAGTCGTTGTCGTAGTTGCTTTATTGGCGATACGACCACCTAACCACGCATCTTTAGAATTAGGATTAGTTAATGAAGTACACCATGCATCATTAATAGCACAATCACTATTAAAACCGCCCGTTGTAGAACCTGCATACCCCGGATATGTTGTCGTGTAGCTACCTTTATCTGACTCTTGATCACTGTATTCTGCACCGACATTAAAGCTATGCTTGATAGCTCCAGTATTAAACTTACCTCTTAAAGATAATTGATCGGTGAAAATATCAGTGTCAGTAATTCGAGAATTAATACGACGCCAAACTTTACCGTTTGCTACATTACCTTTTGAATCATCTGGCTGAGTCCAAAGGTAATCATTTTTTGATTTGCTGTAGAGTACGGTGTTAGCAAGAGTAAGATTTTCATTTAAATCATGCTCTACTTTAAAAGTACCAATATGATTTTCTTGTTTTTGGAAATCACGACCTTTTAAACCATAGTAAATACCTTGTTTAACATCAACAGGCTTACCAACAGTTGCCTTTTTAGCCGTATCGTAATTATATGGAACACCTGAATCTGGAGTGTCATCAGATCTTAAGTAGTAATAACTTAAAGTTGCACGTGTTGGTGTATCCAATCCAAATGTAATACTAGGTGCGATACCTACACGCTTGTATTCAGCGCCATCGCTTTGACCCGCTTTTTCATTTTTATGCCCCATAAGAACAACGCGACCAGCAGTACCATTACCGAAGTCTTTATTACCATCTAATGTGATACGTTGATAATTATCGGTACCTGCTTGTACAGAGCCTTCTAAAAAGTCACCTTTTTTAGCAACTTTAGAAATCATATTGATGCTACCGCCAACAGAACCTGCACCACCCATAGAAGAAGCAGACCCCTTAGTCACTTCAACTTGCTCGATAGCAAACATTTCACGGTTTTGTGATGATGAGTTACGAATACCATCAACGTACATCGAACTTTCTGAATTGTAACCACGAATAAATGGTCGATCCCCATTCGGGTTACCGCCTTCTCCAGCACCTAAGGTAATGCCTGGTAACGTACGAAGTGCGTCGCTTAATGTATTTACTTTGGTATCTTCAATAAGTTGTTTTGAAATTACTGAAACTGATTTTGGTGTATTTAACAGAGGTGCGACAAATTTAGAGTTAGCCGATTTATCAACTTTAAGGCTCTGTGCAACTTCTGCATCTGCTTGAACATGAATTAATGGAAGCGCTACAGAATTTTCCTGAGCAGCCATTGCAGTTGTAGCTACAATTGATAATGAAGAAGCTATTGCTGATTTAGCGATCTTCTTGCGAGACTTAATAAATTCCATATGTATTTTGTGTGTTCATGTAAATATTAGCGCGAATAATAATGATTATTGATTATTAAAACAATAATTTAATATAAAAATCCTATAACAAATGTTCAATAAAAATTAATAATTCTTTGATTTTAATTAAAAATATTTATGAAATTATTTTCAATTTCACACAAATAGCCTTTAAACTCAACTTATTACCTGATTATCTACTCTAAGTTTGTAATAGTGTACTTTTGAGCCCCCTACCACTCTTATACTTACTGTGTCTTTAAATAGAAATTATACGTGGCTGCACATAAGAGGGCTTCGATCTTTTAACAGCCAATGTCTAGCTAGAATCTTATTATTTATATCTAAATCATAGTCAGCTATTTGAAATTATTATCAAAAGCAATCTTTTAGAAAAGTTTAAAATTCTTAAAAAAAACATAAACCATTTTTTAAAATTTTGTTACTTTTTCGCTATAATGATTATAATTATCGTTTAGGATTTCGATACATCAACATGGACCGCTCAACCCCTCTTTCACTCCCAAATTTTAAGTTCAAAGTTTCTACACTTAGCTATGCAATCGGAATTGCTTGTACTTATCTCGCACTTCCTGTACATGCTGAAGATACAACTGCTAGTGCTTTACCGACTATTACCATTAAGGCACAAGGTAACTGGTTAGAAGAAGCAAATGCAGAAACTGTTCACAAGCATGCTGGCGCTCGAACTATTATTGACCGTAAGCGTTTAGATGAAACAGCTGCAACTTCAATCCGAGAAGCATTAAAACAAATTCCCGGGGTTCAAGCTCAAGATAGCAGCGGAACAGGCGGTAGTGATGTTTCTCTCAATATTGGGGTTCGTGGTTTAGCATCTCGCCTATCACCTCGCTCAACAGTTCTAGTCGATGGTGTTCCTCTTTCATTTGCACCTTATGGTCAGCCACAGTTATCGTTAGCACCTGTTTCAATTGGTAATATTGAGTCAGTTGACGTTGTACGTGGTGCGGGATCGGTTCGTTTTGGGCCTCAAAACGTAGGCGGAATTATTAACTTTGCTACTCGATCAATTCCTCAAGATTTTAGCGGAACCGTTAGCCTAACTTCAGAATATGCTTCTGGTACTGACCAAGTAAAACTGAGCCCTAATCTATTTGTGGGGGGAACTTTAGATAATGGTTTAGGCCTTGCCCTTTTATATTCAGGGACTAAAGGAAACGGTTATCGAGAAGCAAATAACAAGATTGATATCGATGACGTAATGCTAAAGTCTGCTTATCAATTTAATGATAAAGACTCAGTTGCTTTAAATCTGCATCATTATGAAGGTCGCGGCGAAATGCCAGAGGGCTTAACTCAGGCGCAATATGCTGAAAACCCGTATCAATCTTCTGGTGAAAAGAACTATTTTGCAGGTCGACGTACAGATGTCTCTTTACGTTATAACCATAAAGATGAAAAAAATAACTTCGAAGTTTTGAGTTACTACATCGACTCTTTCCGTACTAGTAATCTTGAAACTACACTAGCGAATGGGCAAAAACGCCTCGACTCTGCGCCACGCGACTATAAAGTCTATGCAATTGAACCGCGTTACTCACGTATTTATGAACTTGGTAATACTCAAAATGAAGTGACGGTTGGCTATCGCTATTTAAAAGAAGAAAGCTCTGAATTTGCTGGACGTACTGCATCTTATGCAGCAGGTTCATCAGTGCCAGATTTTGCTCCGCGTAGTAGTAGTGAAGGCGGTACTAAAGCACATGCTGTATATATCGACAACCGTATGGAACTCGGCCGTTGGACCATCACACCGGGTGTTCGTTTCGAATCAATTGAAACCCATAATAACTTCACAGGTTATAACAAAGGACAACCTAATACTGTTTATCCAAAAATTGATTCAGACGAATTTTTACCAAGTTTATCCGTGATGTACTCAGCAAATGAAAACTGGAATATATTTGCAAACGCAGGCGTATCGTTCGGTCCACAGCAATACAGTCAATTAGCTCGTCTTGAAGGAACAACCGCAACGGCTACAACCAAAGGCTTACATCCTGAAAAGTCGAACAACTATGAAATTGGCACCAAATATTTGGGCAATGGTTTAAATGCCGAATTTACCGTGTTCTATTTAGACTTTGATAAAGAGCTTTCATTGGTTCGTGATGCTGCTAATAACGGAATCTGGACAGATTTAGGGGCAACCAGCCACAAAGGTGTCGAAACAGGTATTAGCTATGATTTCGGACAATTGTCTGATGCACTGGAAGGCTTAAAAGTATATGGAAACTATACTTTCACCAAAGCAGTGGCTGAAGCTGGTCAATTTAAAGATAAAGACCTACCGTTTTACTCGCGTCATGTCGGTAATGTTGGGTTAGGTTACACAGTAGATAAATGGTCTTTAAATGCGGATATGTTTGCTCAATCTAAGCAGCATTCACCAGATCTTCCAGATAGTAATGTCTATCAAACAGAAGAAACTGCTGATGGTAAATATGGAGATATTCCGGGTTATACCACTTTTGCGCTACGTACCTCTTATGACTTAAGTTCACAAGTTAAAGGTTTAAAAATCGCGGGTGGAATCAAAAACGTCTTTGATAAGCAATATTTTACTCGCTCAACAGACTCTACTGGCGGTAAGTATGTAGGACTACCACGTACGTTCTATCTACAAACCTCTTTTGATTTTTAAAGCTAAACCAAATTGAATAAAAAGCCCTCCTCGGAGGGCTTTTTTATAAGAATTAAACCTTAGAGTACTAACCAATCTAAGCGAGCGTCGACATAAAATATTCTAATAATTTATCTCTTTCATCGATCTTATTTGCACTTAAAAGCTGGACCATTGCCCCATCAATCACAAACAAAAACATGTAGGCATCTTCAACTGTAGCGGTAACTTTTACGGTTAAAAGCAACTTATAAATTTCATTTATGAACCATTTTCGATAGTCGCTGACGACCTCATAAGCTACTGGATAAAGCTTTTCAATTTCAAAAATGGCTTTAAATGGCAAACGATAAAAGCCATCTAAGTTTGCATGTAAAAAGTAAACTTTCTTGAGCTTATCAAACATCATAAGTTCGCGGTACGAATGAATAATTGAAAACACCTCATGTTTTAATGAATCTGTTTGAAAAGTTAAGCTCATCTGAATGAGCCTTTCTTTGGAGTGAAAGTAGTTATAGAAAGTGGCTTTGGGAATTTTGGCATCCGTAATAATTCGGTCAATCCCGATGTAAAACCCATATTGATTAAACAAATCTCTTGCCGCGTGTAGTACGCGAAGTGCTCTAAATGATGCTTCTAAATTTGGCATTTTTATACCGTATAAAATAATTTTTTGTTGTAAGTGAAAGAGATAGAATTGCCGTCACTCTTAAAATGAGCGCTAAAAACAGGCATGCAAAAGCCGCACAAATAATGGTGTGCTCGCCTATCTCAGATTTATTGTTGCTATGATTTTTTAGTCGTAACGATTCTTTAGGTGCAAAACCTAGAGTCGATTAAACCGTTTTAAAGATTGTTTAAATGGAATGAATAGAGAGATTTTGGCAAAGACCAGTAAAGAAGAAATAGTACGCATAGCGGACTCCTAGATGAAATAGAAGTTCTACCAAATCACTGCTAAATGATTATGGTGGCAGAACGAAGAAGGGTTAGCAGACCAGTCATCTAGGAACCGGCACGCCCGAAGGCGTCCCTCCTCCGTCCTACCGCTACGAAGGGAGACGAACGAGTTCGACACCAAAAAATTGCTCTTTTGATGATCTAGATGAAAACGGTCTGCTAAAACCGACTGGCAATGTGGCCAGCAGGCAAAGGATAATCGGAGAGGTTTTGGGTGTCAATGTTCTAAACTTAAGAAGTAAGAGTATTGAATATAAAAAAGCTCTTTAAATAACAAGAGCTTTAAATATTGAAACTTACTTAGTCTCTTTTACATGAAATGACTGTATAAGCCGAGTTAAATTATTTTCTATATTCTGCCAATCAGCTAAATGTATATCACTGTAATGTGCGGTAATACTCATCGGCAGTCCCTTCACATTAAAAGTATGTCTACAATAGTATTGCTGATTTGGTCTAGCATAGTCTTCTAGAATAGCCTGTTCAGGATCTGGTTTACTTAATAAATAAGTACGAGCAAAAGTACTACAACTAATATAAGAAACTATATTTCCACCAGCGTCTTTTTTAAAATAAATCTTATAATGATTATAATCCTCTGTTACATCCTCAGGATATTTCTTTTGCCAATCCTTATAAACAAGAACTTTATAGAACCCGCCTGGTAAATTAGGATCTAGTGATACCACTTCTGTTAAGCCTAATTCTGGAGCTGGTTTAGTTTGTATATATTTAATTAATTTTGGCGTTTCAAAATACTCTTTCGGATGAAACACTGAACTTAAATTTATACCCATTGTAATTTCTGCATCACTAGCATTCACTTTATGATTCTTAGGTATCCAGCTATTTAAGGAAAACCAAATTACATACTTATGAAACTCTTGCCAGTCTTTAGGTATTTCATAATCAGCTCTTACTGATTCAGGATTAAAAATATGTAAATTTTCTAATGTTTTTCCTTTGTACTCAGGTAAAAGAACTTGAAAAAGTTCAGTACATTGAAATCTATCACATAAGGCTTTGCTGCTCTCATACCTTTGCTTTTCTCTGAATTCTAGATCTTTCTTTCGTGAAGATTCAGAAATAGCAGTTGCATCCATAAGATAGTTTGCTGGAATATCTAATATGACTCCATTAGGGTCAAATTCAGATGGCCAAATCTCTCTATACAATGGTGGATGTAAATAATATTCTCTAAATAAAATCTTTTCTTTGTAATTTTGATATTTGCCATAACTAAAGATTGCAACTAACAAAAGTATCAGTAAATATCTCTTCTTAAGAAGAAAAGATATTGAGGAAGCTTTTTTCATAAAACCTCTCCTGATAACAAATTTAGTGCTTTAATTATCTTAAATAGATTCAGTCTTTTAACTGAATTTTATTTAATGCCACACATAAAACTTTTTTGTCAGCTTCTTTAAGTTGAGGATGTTGAACAGACCACATATAGCTACAACCATGAGGTGCTTTGTTATGATTTTTCTTAAGTTCATAAGCGATATTTTTTAGAAGCTCAGTGTTTAGAGAACTAATTTTTAAACGTACTTCAGCTAGATCTTGGGGCTTCCAATTGCTTTCAGGACTCGACAACCAATCTGCGCGATATCGATATTGAATGGCCTTGGCAACATTCATTTGGGTCACAATAAATGGCTTTACTGTTTCGCTATTTAAACCAAAAGATTCAGCTTCAGAAAGCGATTGATTGAGAACTTTCTTTTCTTGAGTTAAATCTTCAATCGGCAAATGCTGCTCTGCTTTATAACCCGCTACATCTTTCATATAGGATAAACGCTCGTTAACTAAACGAACAGTTTGATCATATTGATATGCTTGGGCGAGTGAAGAAATACACATAAAAGCTGCCAAGGTCGACACGATCTGAACAGTTCGCTGAAAACTCGTTATATCCACCATTTAAAACCTACCGAAATTATTGTTCTATGATCATTTCAACTCAGTACTGTATTTCAAGAACATGCGAAAGTAAAACTTTAAGATAGGCTGAGTTCTTGGCTCCATGCCGAATCAGGTTGCTGATAGATGTGTTGGCATACTTGCTTGAGAGATGAGGTAAAGTGCTGGTTTTGCCCTTCCCATTTTTCAATCATGCAATAACTAACATGAATGCCTTTAGGTTGAAACTCTCTGGCTAGTGACTGTGCTAAAGCACGGATGCTTGCAAACATGCTTTGGCTTAACACATCGTAATGGATAGAGTGATTAGAGGGTGCGCCAAGAAAAATAACCGTGCCTCGCTGTTGTTTAAGCATAGGCTTAATCACAGCTTGAGCAACACTTACTGCACTTAAACCTGTGGTCTGCCAACTGTGTTCAATCTCTTCTAAAGATAAAGCTTCGATATTGGGCGAAGATGAAAAACTCGGCTGAAATACACAGAGTTCAATGGTATGCCCATGTTTTGAAAAATAACGCAATAAGCATTTTAAGTGATCTGCATTCACTAAATTTAATTGAACTGCTGTCACGCCATCATTTATAGAATGTATTTTCATCTTTTGCGCAGTTGAATCATGCACAACTTGATAAAGATGTAATGGACAATGTGCGTTTTTATCTAGAATTACAAAATCACGCTCAATCAGTTGAAGGTCATGACCAGCCACTACAACACAGCCCTGCTTTTTTTGAAATTTTTGAAATATTTTTTTTAGCATTTTAGTCTCTCAAAATTTTTCTTGATAAGGGCGTAAATCCAACTCATGTGTCCAGAGCTGAGGTGTTTGTTGGTAAAGCATCCAATAATTTTCTGCAATTGCATCAATATTAAGTCCGCCAGTGCCACGCGTAAGACGAGCTAACCGCCCCAGACCAAATAATGCTTTATTCACTCTATCGCCATCGACCATGCCATCAATAATCACATGAGCAATATGGATGCCTTGTGATTTATAGATTTGGGCTAGATTTAAGGCATAAGCTCTTAAGGCAGATTTTCCCATCGTAAAAGCTGCGAAAAAAGGTTTGCCGCGTAGAGACGCACTCGCTCCAGTAAAAATAAGCGTACCGTGATTTTGATCTTTAAAGATTTTTAGACAGCTTTGAGAAACTAAATAGGCCGATAAAAAAGTGGATTGCCACATTTGAGTAAAAAACGACAATGGGCTGCGTAAAAAGATGGAAGGAATATTCCCCCCCACATTATGAATGACAGCAGTAATACGCTCATTTTGACTTGTAATGGTGTCAAACAGGGCTTGTACTTGGTGTATATCTTCTGCATCTAAACGAAACGCTACAGCTTCCCCTGCATTTGCATGGATTTGGGCAGCCACTGCTTCAATTTTCTGGAAAGTACGTCCAGCAACATAGACTTTTAAGCCTTCTTTGGCGAACAGACGACACACCGCTGCACCAATCCCCTGTGATGCCCCGACGCCAATAACAACTGCACAATCTTGTGTTTTATCTGGTGTTGCTGATGTCATAGACGTTTCATCCTGTTTGTTTTTTATACCATAATGCAATAAACGGACGATTCAAAATTTCTTTACTAAATTTTTTACTGGTACGAATCACTTCGCCGAGTTGAGCAACCACAGCAATATCTGCAATCGTTTGGCTGTTTCCAACTAACCATTCACTTTGTGATAAAACCTGCTCAATACGGTCGAGATGTCGGATAAATTCTTCTTCAACATTTTCAGCTTTCATACGTCCTAAGCCTTGAAAGAATAGCTGCGTTTTTAACTCGGCTAAAATAAAACCTTTTACCATGGGCTTTTCATAGGCCGGACGACCAATGCTACTAATGCGAATCGCTTCTTCTAAAGCTTCAGGATCATTGACGCGTAAATAGACTTCATAAAAATAAAGAGATTCATCTGCCCAATCTTCCCAAAGTTCAGCAAGGGCTTTTTGATTTGGATCTTCAGGGTAAAGCCGAGGTGTGTCTGGAAAGGCTTCATCTAGATACCGAGCAATTCGAGTGCTGTCTTGAATCCTCTGACCGTTATGGTCAATGACAGGTACTTTGCCGACCTTACTTAACAGAGGAACTTTCGCTCCAAGAATGCCGTTGTAGTTAACTGTGTCAAATGGAATTCCCTTGAATCTTAAAGCCCTTGAAATTTTTTGACAGAATGGAGAAATTTCCCATTGATGCAAAATAATATTCGACATTTATTCACCTTTATTTTTAATTGCCTTTTATCTAGTTCTTTTTTAGAACTAATCAATAAATATACAGAATGCTTTTTTAAGTCAAACTATTTTTGATGACGGCCAAGTTCCGAAAGCTAATAATTATTTGATTTTTATGATTTATATCTTAACAATTTTTAAGCTATATACTTTGAACTATAGGGAGCTCTGCTATAAAAAGAGCTCCACATATAAATTTGAAAGCTTAATAAGTCACCGTAACGACAACACTATCAGAATAGACACCAGGTCTACTTGCGATGGCAGTGCCTTGCGGAATCTTTCCATACACAGTAGTCGTTTGAGCACTTCCTGTACCTGTTTTTGAGACTCCTCCTGTTCCCCCAACATTGGTTACGCCTCCCGTGGCATCCCATACCGTACTATAGTTAGAATCTTTATATAGCTGATAGGAAATAAATTCATTATTACTATTGATCATACGCCTAAAGCCTCCAGCAATACGGTTGTTTCCATCCCCTAAATAAATACTATATGGCGTTCCAAAATTACAGGTTGTATTCACGGCTCCTTGCGCTGTGTAATCACGCTTAGTCATGCCAATATCATTAATATTGCCGAAATCTACAGTTGAGGTTGAGTTTAATTGGCACAGGCTTGGGACCACAAAGTTTGCTGTTAGCAATGTATCGCCTGAATCCCAGCCACCAAGTAAATCACCACATGACAAACCCAAAAGATCCATATCCCAATACAACCGAACCGAAGCTGTATATGTTCCTTGAGGGTATGCAATAAGAGACCCCGTTCGAGCTGGTACTTTTATATATACCGAGTAGCTCACAATATTATTTGATGCGACTGTTGGTACTGGACCATACCACACATTGGAGGTTTGGTTTGTGGTAGAAGACCCAGCTCCGCCTACAGTTGCAGTAACTGTATAGGGTAATGAAACACTGTTAATTGCATTTGTGGTTCCCGTAAATACGGTTTTCATACACATGAAATTAGAAATCTGGGGAAGTCCTAAATTCGTGCAAGTAATTGTTCCTGAAAGGTTTACAGTTGCATCACTATTAATATTTGCTGCTGTGTAGATAAAAGTGTTATTTGTGGTCCCACTTACCGTACAAGCTGCGTGTGCCGGACTAAAAAATGCATAAACAAGATAAAATAAGCAAATGCCTACAAAGTATTTTAAAAACAATGGAAAAAACTTATAGCTCTCTATTTGAGCCTTATTCATACTATTTAATGACATACATAAGGTCCCAATTTTTTGGTTGAGTACTGATTACTGTTATATGTGAAGTCAACTTGGCATGAACCATGATCTAGAAGATCGACTTCAAGTTTGTTTTGCTTCAATAGGTTTGGAATAAATACTTCACCGTCATACCCAACCATCCCATTTTGCTGACCATTAATTCGAACGGTATAACCTGGCATTAATGGTGAGTTGTTTTGATCAACCAGTTTCACTAATCCTGAAATAACCTGATGAGCACCAAAGTCAACCAACGTTCCTTGACGGTAACCTACGACTGTTTTTTGATCTGTAGATTTAACATTCCAATTCAGAGGAAGATACGATGGATCTAAATAAATATGGTTCACTTGATAGGGCATAAGACTAGGAATTAGAAATCTTCCAGACTTGTCAGTTTCTCCCAAATTGACCCCGCCATTTATAATTTGGCTTTGTGGCCCAGCATTGGTCACAACTGCATAACCCTCTCCAATTTCATTAGCCGCAAAGATACGTCCCGCCGCCGCAACCAATGATCCCGTCGCCGAAAGTGCAACCTGATCATTATCCCCAAATCGGTTATAGCGTCCTGTCAGGTAAGCTGCTCGGGCACGGTAAGAGGCATAGACCGATCCATTGTTTTCATTTGCATCCTGATCGCGCTCAACATAGCCACCCCAGCCAAATGAACCAATTTGGGGTTCTGACAAACCGAATATTTCTTGGCGGTACCGTAGGCTACCGCTGTCACTAGAAACACTTGTGATCGCATTAACTTTACTAGACGGTGTATATCTCAGCGCAAAGTAAATGCCATAATCCTTATGGTTTTCATAATCTTTATAAGCTGATGCATAAAAGCCCCAGTTCTTGTCCAGACTTCCACTTAAATTGGTAGACAGTAATTTATAGGAGTTGTCACTATATTTGATCTGGTTATAGCCCAGATAAACCCCATAGCCTGCATAAAAGTTATAATTAATCCCTGCCCTAAAAATCTCATCTGCCAGTGCGCTGTAGTTCAGGTAGTTCTGTGACTCGGGATTAATCTGGTTATCTTTTAAATATCTAACTTGAGACACACGGGCTAGGTCAAAATAGTTATCAAATACTTTGCGGTAACTGGTGTTAAATGAAATGTTCTTACTGATGCGGCCTTCTAAACCCAGCAAGGCAGAGTAACCGTTTTCATCTTTATACTGGCTCGCTGCAATGTCGGCATTGATCACGCCAATACCCAAAATATTCTTGGCAAATCCTGTGCCTAGGTTCGATAACCCATCTGTTGAAGCTTCTGCGCCACCGCTTAAGGTCAGTGAGTTGCTATAACCATATCGAATCGCACCCGAGGCAAAAGTGGCATCGTCATAATCGTTTGAATATAGCCCATAGTTGTAGCGCGGAACCCCCACATCTACTGAAAACTCATTTATGCCTTTTGCCAGAATCTTCGATGAAAAATAGTACGGCTTTTTGGTAATGCTCTGCTGACCCGTTGCATCGGTAGTCACAAGGGTGACTTCATTTCCTGAAATAAATGGAAGCTGTTTAATATCAAATGGACCAGATGGGACTAGTCCTGAATAAATCTTTTGCTGGTTGACGTATAAGTCTAGGGTTGAAGGCAGTGCTGCCGAGCCAGAGAATTGCGGGAGTGCCGAGGTGACAATATCCCCGCGTTGGCTATAAGCACTCGA
>NZ_GG753601.1:170319-256213 GCF_000163635.1 Acinetobacter sp. SH024
AGATTTAGGCATAGATGTATATTTCTGTGACCCACATTCACCCTGGCAAAAAGGCACATGCGAAAATATGAATGGTTTAATTAGGCAATATTTACCTAAAGGGATTGATTTAAATCAGGCAGATCAGCATTATTTAAATCAAGTTGCCATGTCACTGAATACTCGTCCTAGAAAAGCGTTAGATTGGCTTACACCATTAGAGAAATTTGCTCAGCTTGTTGATTATCATAAGACTTTTCAAACTGTCGCACCTCATGTTTGAATTCGCCGACTATTTAACAGCGCATGTCGGTTACCTATATTGCTAATATTTAAAGAAGGTGTGTTCTGGTTAACATCAATTTTCCAACTCAGTTTGGTAATCGCATCTTTATTTACTACAAATACAGGTAATGATGAGCGAAGTAATACATTTACTCCCTGAGCTGCTTTACGGCTATCAATTGGTTTGGGTAACTCATCAATAATAATACGATAGGTTTTTTCACCAGAAATAGGTTCTGGGTTAATTCTAACTACACGTAAGTTATAAGAGTCACTAGGTTGTAGTTTTAAAAATGGTGGACTAACTACAATTTCATCCGTAGGGATTAACTGATCTTGCCCAGCATTTTGTCTCCACTCAAATACACGCACCTGCAAATCAGCACTTTCATTTGACTGGTTATATAAACTAATTGAAGCAGCATTTTGATTACTTAATATTTCTACATTTACAGGTGAAAGACGGATTGTTGCGGCGTTAATAGAGCTAGATAAAGATAAGAATAATCCCATAATAATAAAAATATTTTTTTTCATGATTTGCTCAAATATAACTTTTTAATGTATTAGCCCTTTCAAAAGGGCTAACGTAATTCTAATTTATGCAAATTAATAAGTTACCGTGACAGTCACACTGTCAACATAGCTACCTGCACTTGGTAAAGTTGTTCCTGCAGGAATACGACCATATACATTTATAGTTTGAACATTACCCGTTCCGGTTCCACTGTAGGCAGTCGTTGCAATACCAATTGCTGTGGCACGTCCTGTGTCAGAGAAAAGGTTGTAAGGAATATATTCATTGCTAGTCGCCCCACCGATCATGCGACGTTGTGTTGATAAAACATTCTGACCACCATCAAATGACAAAGTCCATGGCACAGTATTATTACAAAGGACTTTAATTGAGGTACCACCAGTCGTTGTGGTATCTGCATCAACATTGCCAGCAAGTGAACTTAAAGTACCAAAGTCTAAAACGGCATTTGTTGTCGTGCCAGTTGCAGAGGTATTCAATACACAACTATTCGTTACTGTTGCTCTAACAGTTAATGTACCTGTTGCTGTAGCTGCATTTGCCGCATTGAGAGAAAATACTCCTGCAACAACTGCTGATAAATAAATAAAAGTCTTTTTCATGGCCAAAACCTTTTAAACTAAATTGTCGAATTAATAGATATAAAAAATTTAACCCTTATTCTTACAATCATTTTTATTTGACTGCTCTTTTAAAGCTTATTTTTTTATCCTACTTTCCAACATAATACATAAAAATAAATAAAATGCATGTTCACGTTATTATTTTAATTTCTAATCAATAAAACAAATTTACCTAAACCTATCTTACGGATACAAAAAAACAATATTTACAAAATATAAATATTTGATTTAAATAATTTTAATAAAAACACTAGAAAAAATATTAAGATAAATTTAAATAAATATTTCAAAATTTAGCTAACTTTAAAAAATTAAATAATTTTTACGAGTCAATTTATTTTTTATATTATTTATCTCTTTAATTTTCATTTTATATTATTTCTTAAAAGTGCACCTTCAGAAAAATATTAAAGATTATAATTTATATAAAAATAAAATGATAAAAAATGATCTACAGATGAACTATAACAAGGATAGTTTTATTTATTTTAAATATTGAAGAGCTATGAGATATAAAAAAATAAAGGCCTCTTTAGAGACCTTTATTTAGTAAATTTAAATAATTAAACGCTCAGCATGCTATTTAAAGTTTCAGAAACATTTTTCGATTTCACTTTAGGCTGCAATGCTTGTAAAGCTTGTTGTACTTGAGTGCGCTGAGGCTCTGCAAGAGTATACCAACGAGATAACACCTGTAACAGGCGTGAACCTAAAATCGGGTTTTTCTCGTCTAGATACTCTGCAAGATTAATAAAGTGAGCTACACCAAAACCCCAAGTATTTTCAGGATTATTTGACAAGCCACCACTTACCGCACGAATACGATTTGGAGTTGTTAAATCATAGTCTGGATGTTGAGTAAGGTACTCAATTGTTTCTGTTGTCGCATTTGGGTTTGCAGCTTGAATCATAAACCACTGATCTAAAGACAAGGCTTCATCTTTAAAGCGATCATAGAAATCAGCAAGTACCTCTTGAGCTTGAGGTGCATTTTGCCAAACTAATACACGTAACGCACCTAAACGTTCAGACATATTGCCTGTGTTTTGGTATTGAACATGTGCTAATTCAAATGCACTTTGATCGCCTTGACGAGCCATCATCATGAGCATGATATTCTTTAATGCACGAACGCCCATGGCTAACGAGAATTCTTTTTGCAAGTCTGGGTCAAGGGTAAGATAAGTATCTTTCCAGAATGAACCCAACTCTTGTGCTAAACGATTAAGCAAGGCTTCACGTTTTACATGAATATCTGCTGGTGCATAGTTCTGATCAATACGACTACCCAAATAACCTTCACTTGGTACATCAAACAAACGTGATGCTAAAAGCGGGTCACGACCAACCAGCTCAGACAAAGTGCTCTGAATAGCTTGAATATACGCATCTGCAGAATGGTCTTCTAGCAAAATACGCTCAAGCAAGGTTTGCGTTGCTTGCCATTGGTTAAAGCCGTTGGTTTCGTGTTGAATTAAGAACGCTAATTCAGCATCGGTATAGTCAAATACAAGATTTACAGGCGCAGAGAAATTACGGAGTAACGACACAACTGGCTGTTCAGTCATACCTGTGAATTCAATGGTTGCTTCGTCTTGATCAAACAAGTACACACCATCTTTAACATCATTTACGAATAAGCTGTCACTGTGCAATGTATATTGTTCACCTGTTTTAGCGTTAAAAAGCGCTAAAGCAACAGGAATTGGAACAGCTTTTAAATTTGGATATTTAGGATGTGCTTTTAGGCTTTGTTTAAAACTTAAACGGTAAGTTTGCGTCGCTGCATCATATTCACCTTTTGCTTCAAGCTTTGGCGTACCTGGTTGGTTATACCAAGTTAAAAATGCAGATAAATCGACACCTGAACCTGCAGATAATGCAGCAACCCAGTCTTCTACCGTTACGGCTTGTCCATCATGACGGCGGAAGTATTCGTCTGTTCCCTTACGGTATTTTTCTTTACCAAGTAAGGTCGACATCATACGGTTAATTTCCGCACCTTTTTCATAGACTGTCGCTGTGTAGAAGTTATTAATTTCGACAAAGTGATCTGGACGCGGTGGGTGCGACAATGGACCAGCATCTTCAGGGAATTGATGTGATTTAAGTACAGCAACGTCATCAATACGTTGAACAGCAGCAGATTGTAAATCTTCAGAGAAAGACTGGTCACGGAATACGGTTAAGCCTTCTTTTAAGCACAGCTGGAACCAGTCACGGCAAGTAATACGGTTCCCTGTCCAGTTATGGAAATATTCATGGGCAATCACAGACTGCACACGCATAATCGCTGCGTCAGTTGTGTATTCTTCATCGGCAAGTACGCATGAAGTATTAAAGATGTTTAAACCTTTATTTTCCATTGCACCCATGTTGAACTGACTAACAGCAACAATCATATAGTTGTCTAGGTCATAAGCACGGCCGTAGTGTTCTTCATCCCAACGCATAGAATGCTTTAATGCTTCCATCGCGATATAGCATTTTGGAATATCTTTCTCGATTGCATAGATTTCTAGAGCAACATCACGCCCTTCCGAAGTCGTATAACGATCTTTAAGAACAGCTAAATCACCAATAACACAAGCAAACAAATAGCTTGGTTTTTTAGTCGGATCTTGCCAGATCGCAAAGTGACGGTTTTCACCCACCTCACCTGTTTCAAGCAAGTTACCATTGGCAAGTAACACTGGATATTTTTTGTCTGCTTCTACACGTGTCGTAAAGACTGAAAGTACATCTGGACGGTCTGGATAGAACGTGATTTTACGGAAACCTTCAGGTTCATTCTGAGTTACAAACAACTCATCTGCTTTATATAACCCTTCAAGCTGAGTGTTGGTTTCAGGATGAATAATCACTTGAGTCTGTAAAATGACTTCATCTGGTGCATCAGTGATCACCAGTTGTTCACTATCGAGTGAATATTGTGCAGGAGTAAGATCTTGACCATTGAGCTGAATAGATTGCAACTCAAGATCACGGCCCAATAACACCAAGTCTCCAGCAGTTTGACGCTTCATGACTAATGTTGAATCAACAATTGTTTTGTCATCATATACTTGAATATCAAGATTAATGGATTCAACCAAGAACGAAGGTTTTTGATAATCTTTTAAATAAACTGTTTGATCTGCCTGAACTGGAGGCTGCGCCGCAATATTCATCTTTATTCCTTATATACTTTTCGGAAACCGTAGTACGAATTTTATGAACTTGATCATACACATTCATACATACCGTGTTTGTTTACCTTTATAAAATTAATGGGACTTCATTTATACATTTCAAATTAGAATCGTCTTTTATTAGCACAGATTAGACGAAATTTACGATAATCGTTGCTTATATAATCAATCTATACAATAAAAATAAAACAACTTCAGCTTTTAACATTTTTTAGAGTCAGCTTACATTTTGGGCATGGTTCTTGCCTTCATTAATACACCAATATAAATATTTCAATCAGAACAAGAGGTGTCAGTATGGAATTAAAAGCACATTTTCATCGTTTAGAAAATATTAAAGCGATTCATGATCTAAACGCAGCAGGTCTTGATCACCATGTGATTGCGGTGTTTTTATCTGCAGAAGGTATTTCAATGACTGCTCAGGAGGTAACTTCTATCGTCAATACTTACGACGCTTTAGGTAAAGTAAAATTACCAAGTAAAAAAGTGCAGGCACTTATCAATGCCAAAAAGCTTGGACAGAATGATGAGAGCTTGCCGTGCCCTGTTTAATTTTAATTTTTAAACCCTTATGAAAACCTAAAGTTAAGACAAGACTTTAGGTTTTCTATTTTTGCACCAAACAAAAAGACAATCTCAGCTATCGGCAATGCGGCTGTGTATAATAGCTCTATCCTTACTAATTTATGCATTCGGAGCGAAATGGTCTTACAAATTCTACAGAAACAGCTAGATGAAAGTAGCCATTGTCCTCTCTGCCAAGCTTCAATGTACTGGGTAGATGCCGAGCAATTTGAACAAGACATTCAGTTTCATGAATGCAGTCATTGTCAGCACCGTGTATTTAAAGATACGAAAATGACTTGTCATTGTGAGACATGCACAAAACAACGAAAAAAGCTTTTACAGCAAACCCGCCTACAAGAACAACGCCAGTTTAAGTCAAAAGATCAACCTCAACGTAGTCTGGAACAGCTCAGTTTTTTACATAAACTTTTTTTACTTAGCCTGCTCGACGACTATGCACGAGACGATGTTGCTCATGACGAATACATTCACTGGGACCAAATTAAATATCACTCTATTACCCCGAACTGGATTTTTCAAAACTATCTGATTAAGCAACTCCATAAAGATGGAATTTTAAACGCCCAAGATCAAGCTGATGAACCTCAGTGCTTTTATTTAAACATTCGCTTGGACGGTTATAGTGACCCAAGTTTATTTAGTGTAGCCCAGCAACTACGCCACTGGTTTTATGAAAATTTAAGTCTCGGTATTCCGTTTCGTAGTGCCGATGAAGTAAAAGACGTACTTTTTCAGGTGCTCTATCAAGAAATTATTCAGTTTATGCAATTCTATTGCCGAACTTGGGGCATTCAAATTGCAGGAAGCTCTAATTTCCAAACTTTTTGTTATCGTTTAATGGATTCATTGGCAATTGGTCAGATTTATTATTTAATTCAAACCGCACTTGAGTACCTTTATAAACAGAAAGCCCTACAGCCGCGTAATGAAAAATTTATTAACACCAATTTGTTGAAGAAAACCTTAGAGCAATATCGCGAGAGAGCCTTAGCTGAAAAGTGGGAAACCTCAATGTTGCCTCGTCCTCACAATATTCCCTACAGTAAAATGAGTTATATTTTACTTAACCGCTTCTTAGGTTACGACGAACAGATCTTTGTACAACCTGTCTGGAAAGCATGGCGAAAAATTGAACCTCGATTAAACTTTTATTCAGTTAAACGTTGTATGCATTGTGGTTCAAACGATTTAAGTGTTGATTATGATGCAGCAGATTATGTTTCCTTAATTTGCCAAAGATGTAAGCATCAAGATCATTATTTTACTCACTAAATCTACAATCACTTTGGCTTAATAAGGATAATAATATGACATCAGCATCGACTTTGATTGAGCAGGTAATTGACGCTTGGCAAAACATGCAGGCAAAAACGCCTCTTGTGCAATGCATTACCAATAGCGTCGCGGCCAACTATACAGCCAATGTCTTACTTGCTTCTGGTGCTTCACCTGCCATGATTGATAATCCTTATGAAGCAGAAAGTTTTACCAACATTTCATCGGCTTTGAGCATTAATTTGGGCACACCTACTTCAGAGCAAATGCAAGCCATGCAAATATCTGCCAAGACTGCACAGCTTCATAACATCCCGTGGGTGCTTGATCCGGTAGGTTATGGACCAATTTTAGCTTGGCGTAGTCAAATGACAGACGAGCTTTTACAGTTCAGGCCAAGCGTTATTCGTGGTAATGCCTCAGAAATTAGTACACTTGCAGGCAACCAAGTTCAATCTAAAGGTGTCGATAGTACTTTAAGCAGCGATCAAGCCTATCAACAGGCTTATGCACTATTAGCACATGCGGGCTGTATCGCTATTTCAGGTGAGTCAGATTATATTTTATCTAGAGAATTAGATGCTGTGATCCAAGTAAACGGCGGAAGCCCTTTACAGCCCAAAATTACAGCAACAGGCTGTGCTTTAGGTGCGTTAATCGCAGCATATAGCGCTGTGACGACGCCAACAATTGCTGCTCTTTCAGCTCATGTTCATTTTGCGATTGCAGGTAAACTTGCTGCAAATCAAGCTCAAACTATGGGAAGTTTTAGTACCATCTTTATGGATTACATCCACATGCTAGATGACAACTTGATTGAGCAATATGCAGATATTAAGCTTTTAGAGATACTGGCATAATGTAGGTTATACCTGTATCACGCTAGACTCACTTTAAAAGTAAGTAGATGTCTGTTCATTCGATAGCACTACTTTTACATAGTGCTAATCGCTATTCTTGATCGAAATTGCGCTTTTTAGTGTTATACAACTTGCTTGAAATAATCTTCTCTTGGCATATCGACAAGCTCAACGCACAATTGAATTTCTTTATTAAACTCTTGTTGTAGATATTTTTTATTACTAAGCGCCGCTAATAACTGCTCACCCATCAGCTGCTTTTGCTCAGCAGTTCTTCCTGACAAAATGTAGGCTTTTACATGAATGTAGGCTTGATCAGCCCCTAGGCCAATGAGGAAAACATCATCTTTACGCGCACGGCTTTTAATGTCTTCTGGACTAAATAGCTCTGTCTCAACCAATGTGGTATTAATTTCTTCAAGTAATTGTTTTGCGTTTAATCCAGTTAAATTTTCTGAATAATCAACTATAACGTGCGGCATAGCCACCTCAATTTATATAATAAGTCATTAAGCTAATTAAACTTTACTCAATAAATAATAAAGCTAATCGAACCTGATCATATCCCATTCGAGGGCTGGTTGCTTCAACAATTGGTCTTAGTTTGATCGAACCATCATCAGAAAAATGATCTGGATTTTGGCGCTTTTTCAGCTTCTTATAAATTTTACGAATTTCTTCGACCACTTCTTCACCCGGATGAGCAACCGAAATATCTAGCTTTTGCTCTTTATGAAGTCGAGCCAAGTGATTAATAATTGTCGCTGGGGTTAAACCACGTTCATGCGCGATGTCTTCAATCTCATAGCCTTCTTCAAACAGCACACGTGTCTCATCTAACGTTGCCGTAGCGTAATTTTGCTTTCCACCTTTTGCGAGTTTCTTCTCATTACGAGAAATCTCGGTTTCATTTAAGGTGCCGCCACAGTGACGAATAAAGGCTTTGTGCTGAGCGGTTAAATCTACATCTGCAAAGTTGTCTTCAGCTTCTTTTGAAAGTTCTTGGAAACGACGATCCGCTTTGACAGCTAAACTGTCTAACTCTAAAGCTTGCTCGTTAATACCTAATAATTTTAGACCAGTTAAAGATTTTAAGCGTGACAATGCAACATAACCCTGACCTTTTTCAAAGGTATTCATCAGGTTAATTTCAGCGGCTTCTAAAGTCATCCCTTGGCTTTTATGAATAGTAATCGCCCACGCTAAACGAAGCGGAATTTGCTGAAAACTTGCAATCACTTTGCCTGCTTCATTTTCAACGGACCAAGTTTCAGGAGCAACCAGCAAAGTCGTGCCATCAGTCAGTTTTACTTTCGGCAGTAAGCCATTTTCGTCATCTTCCTCAAAGCCGATGACTTCACCCAAACTTCCGTTGATATAGCCCATATCAAAGTTATTTTTTACAAACATGACTTTGGCATGCTTTTTAAGTGTGAGTTCTTCTGGCGCACGCACTGAGGATTTTAAAGTTTCTAATAACTTTTCATTACCATCTAAAACAGCATTAAATTGATGCCCTTCATTATCAATTTCATTTAGGTGCTGATAATTGATATTGTCGACATCCATATTGTGTGTATAAAGACGAGTAAAGGTCTCACCAATATCATGCGAGCGTGATTGACGCAGTGCTTGCAAATGATCGGGTTGAATATTTTGCGCACGAATAGCGTTTAAAATCTGGTTAAGAATTTCATCGTCTTGACGGTGCTGTTCTGTTAAATAACATACGCGGAATTTGGCTTCGACCCATGCATCTGACATAAAGCAGAACTTGTCACGATTGGCTTCACCATTACGTCCTACAGGCGGCAACTGGAAGAAATCTCCAGCCACAATGACTTGAATACCACCGAAGGCTTCATCGCTTTCTTTAAAATATTTTAGAACTTGATTGACCAGATTAAGCTGTTTCGCATGTAGCATTGAGATTTCATCAATCACAAGAACTTGCGCATTTTCAAGGTGTTCCTTGAGATATTTACGCTCTTTCATGCGTTTTAGATCGTCGTCAGTTAACAGATCTTTAATGCCAATGCCAGCCCATGTATGAATGGTCATACCGTTCATATGTGTTGCTGCAATACCTGTAGAGGCCGTAATTGCCACAGGCACTTTACGTGCTTTTAGATATTGGATGTACTGATTAAGTGTATAGGTTTTCCCTGCACCAGCCGAACCGGTTAAAAAGACATTTTCACCTGCTTTAAGCAGTTTAAGCGCAGTTTCCTGTTTCATAATCTCATATGTACATCTTCAACAGCCCATAGCTTAACGATTTTCCCGAAAAAATTAAATGAATGTGCCAAACTTTCTAAAAAGCACATATAAATCAATAATTAAAAACAAAATAATATTTGGTAGGTTTTTGGTAGGTAGGAAAATAAACTTCACATCACAATACTAAGGCCATGGTGAGGCTCACCTGTAATAACAAACAATGGATTTATGGAAGAAGGAATCACTCCATGGCTTTTAAAAATATTGCAGATCAAACAAACGGTTTTTATATTCCATGCGTATCACTCTTTGGACCAGGATGTGCTAAAGAAATTGGTACAAAGGCACAAAACCTCGGCGCAAAAAAAGCATTAATTGTGACCGATGAAGGCTTATTTAAATTTGGTGTTGCAGATCTTATCGCAAACTATTTAACTGAAGCAGGCGTTGCAAGCCATATATTCCCAGGCGCAGAACCTAACCCAACCGATATTAATGTTCATAATGGCGTAAATGCCTATAACGACAATGGCTGTGACTTTATTGTGTCTTTAGGTGGCGGTTCATCTCACGACTGTGCAAAAGGGATTGGTTTAGTCACTGCGGGTGGTGGTCATATTCGTGACTACGAAGGCATCGATAAAAGTAAAGTACCGATGACCCCATTGATTGCAGTCAATACAACGGCTGGTACTGCATCTGAAATGACTCGTTTCTGTATTATCACCAATACCGATACTCACGTAAAAATGGCAATCGTTGACTGGCGCTGTACCCCACTTATTGCGATTGATGACCCGAAACTCATGATTGCAAAACCGGCAGGTTTAACGGCTGCAACAGGTATGGATGCGCTAACACATGCGGTTGAAGCATATGTTTCTACGGCGGCAAACCCAATTACTGATGCCTGTGCAGAAAAAGCGATTACGATGATTAGCCAGTGGTTACAACCTGCTGTCGCAAATGGTGAAAACATCGAAGCACGTGATGCAATGAGCTATGCACAATATTTGGCTGGCATGGCATTTAACAACGCATCTTTAGGTTATGTTCACGCAATGGCGCACCAGTTGGGCGGTTTCTATAACCTACCTCACGGCGTATGTAATGCAATCTTGTTACCACACGTCTGTGAATTTAACTTAATTGCTTGCCCAGATCGCTACGCAAAAATCGCAGAATTAATGGGTGTAAATACTCACGGACTCACCGTAACAGAAGCTGCCTATGCCGCAATTGATGCCATTCGCAAACTGTCTTCATCAATTGGTATTCCATCTGGCTTAACCGAGCTTGGTGTAAAAACTGAAGACCTTGCAGTGATGGCAGATAATGCTCAAAAAGATGCATGTATGCTCACCAACCCTCGTAAAGCAAATCATGCACAAGTTGTGGAGATTTTCAAAGCAGCACTCTAATACTGATGTAATGGCATATCCCTCTAGTAAGTCAAATCCCTCCGACCGTTGACTTACTTTTTTTGGGAATACTTAGCTCCAGCGGTATTCCCTTTTTTTAGAATCTATACTCCAACCTTTTCCAAACCTAATTGACAATTCGCCCATTTCATTGAAGGATACTCTGCATGTCTTAATTACAATAGCTCGATAAAAATGAATACATCTTTAGCTAATCAAACTTATGTTCCAGATATTTTAGGCACAGGTTACGAACAGCTCACACTTAGTTTTCCTGATGATTATGAAGGGAAAGTTGTAGCTACCTTAGTACGTAAAAAGGCCGCTCAATCGACTCAAAAAGCCGTGCTGTATATTCATGGTTTTTTAGATTATTTCTTTCAAACCGAAATGGCTGAGCAATTCAATGCTCATGGTTATGACTTCTATGCACTTGATTTAAGAAAATATGGCCGCTCAAAGCTACCTCATCAAATTTTCTATAATGTGCTTGATTTAAAAGAATATGATGCCGAAATTACTCAAGCATTAGAGATTATTGGCGAAGAGCAACACACTCAGGTTTTACTCGCAGGGCATTCAACTGGTGGTTTGACAGCAACACTTTATGCTGCCCATCATCCAGATCATCCTCTTATTAAAGCGCTATGGGCAAATAGTCCATTTTACGATTTTAATTTAAGCTTAGTCGAAAAGAAGTTTGGTATTCCAATGCTCAGTCGAGTAGGAAAATATCTACCAAAAGTTAAATTTCCAAGCCAATTAAACAAATGGTACACCACTAGCCTTCATAAGCAGCTGAAAGGTGAATGGGAGTTCAATCTTGACTGGAAACCGACCTCTGCCCCTACAGTTCAACTCAGCTTTGTACATGCAATTCATACAGCACAAAAAGAGATTCACCGTGGGGTTAAACTGAACGTTCCCGCCCTGATTATGCATTCGCACCAAACTAAAAATCCAAAAAAATGGGGAATAGATGCGACTCAAAGTGACGTGATTTTAGATGTTAAAGACATTGAAAAACATGGTAAAAAAATTAAAGGCGATGTTTCAGTTGTCTCTATTCACAATGGATTGCATGACTTAGTCCTTTCGGTCCAGCCAGTACGAGAACAAGTCTACCAACAATTGTTCCAGTGGCTGGATCAAAAAATTACTTAACTAAGCTTAGGTGAGTCAAGGTATTTCACCAGCAGTTGATGCGCAGGATGTTCACTTGGTAAGAGCTCCATAAGGCGTTCTACCGCATCAATTGCTTCAGGGAAATGAGCTAGATGCTTTAACAGTAAATCTGTTTCTTGGGTTTTAAAAATTGCATCGCTCAAGCGTGACTCAAGGCAGTCGCGCCATGCACATAAAAACGGACTTTCAGTTTTTGCCAGAAATACACCTGTGTAAAGCTGCAAAGCCGAGGCTGCATATCCCGCATCGAGCGCTTGTTCAGCTTGTAAAAAATCGGCTTCAACATGCACAAGCAGACGATATGGACGTGAACCAAGTAAACCGCCTAAAATATCTCGCAGTTGAGACATTTCAGCTTTAAGCGTACCCATACTGACTTTACGTTCACCATACAGCGCCTGATAAAGATGCTCTAAAGTTAAACCATGCGGACATAGTGCCAATATTGTTAAAATTTCAATTTGACGCGGCGTTAATAGCAAACTTTTACCGTTAAATTTAACTTGCGGCGTCGAAAATGCTCGGATATGTAATTGCTGGCGCTGCTGCTCTAGCAAAGCAGATTGAATAATGGATGCACAACGTTCAGCAGCCAGAATTCCTAAACTATTATGGTTCTTCCATGTGGTTGATAAATCAACGACACCTAGCGTTTGTTTTGAGTATGGATCGATAATCGGTGCGGCATAACACACCCAATCATGAATCGACTCCATGTAATGTTCGTTTGAAAAAACACAGCTTGATTGTTGAGTTTTTAAAGATAAAGCCAAGGCATTGGTGCCCACAAATTCTTCACGCCACTGACCACCTTGTACAAAATGTACACGCTCAGCAGCACTTTGCATTTGAGCACTTGGTGCCGTCCAGATAATCGTACTGCCAATATCACCGACAGCAATCACCATTGAAGATTGCTCTGCAATATGACGTAAGTCATCGGCACATTGGCTTAAAGCCATATCTAAAGCATTTTGTGAAGCAGATTTTTTTTCGACTAACGGAGCCGCAAAACGCTCTTTAGGAATCGCAGCAGAGGCTGATCGTTCCCACGAGCTTGCAATACTTTGGCCGAGTTTGGCAGCGTTCTGAGGAGAGAGACTATTTTGCGTGCGCAGTTGATCAATCAACGTCCGTTGCTGCAATAAATCCTTTTTTGTGAACATTTGTAAATTCCTTATATATCCACATTTCTATTCCAACCTTTCTCCAACCTTCTTCTTTATATCCTAATTATACAAAGTACGAAAGTACCTACTGACAGGGTTCTTGTTAGTCTTTAGTCCTAAAAAGCAAAGGAATATTTATATGCGCTATATCGATCCAAATCAACCAGGCTCAAAAGTTCAATTTAAATCACAATATGAAAATTTTATTGGCGGTGAATGGGTGGCACCTATAAAGGGTGCATATTTTGATAATGTATCTCCTGTTGATGGAAAAGCTTTCACACGTATTCCACGCTCTAGTGCCGAAGATATTGAACTCGCTCTAGATGCAGCACATAAAGCGAAAGCAACATGGAATAAAGCATCACCAACAGTACGCTCAAATATACTTTTAAAAATTGCCGATCGTTTAGAAGCAAATCTTGAAATGCTTGCGGTTGCAGAAACTTGGGATAACGGTAAAGCAGTTCGTGAAACTTTAGCAGCTGACCTTCCGCTCGCGATCGACCATTTCCGTTATTTCGCAGGATGTATTCGTGCTCAAGAAGGCGGCATCTCTGAAATTGATGAAGATACCATTGCCTACCATTTCCATGAACCACTCGGTGTAGTTGGTCAAATTATTCCATGGAACTTCCCGATTTTAATGGCTGCATGGAAACTTGCACCTGCTTTAGCAGCTGGTAACTGTGTGGTGATTAAGCCAGCTGAACAAACGCCAGTAGGTATTTTGTTGGTGGCTGAACTCATCCAAGATATTTTACCGCCGGGTGTACTTAATATTGTCAATGGTTTCGGTTCAGAAGTCGGCCGTCCTTTAGCTACCAACCCACGTATTGCAAAAATCGCATTCACAGGTTCAACTCAAACTGGACAAATGGTGATGCAATATGCGACCGAAAATATTATTCCAGTGACATTAGAACTTGGCGGTAAGTCACCAAACCTTTTCTTTGAAGATATCATGGATAAAGAAGATGACTTCTTAGAAAAAACACTTGAAGGTTTTGCTATGTTTGCCTTAAACCAAGGTGAAGTATGTACTTGCCCTTCTCGTGCTTTAGTACAAGAAAGCATTGCTGATCAGTTCTTAGAAATGGCTGTCGAACGAGTAAAACGTATTAAAACTGGTCATCCACTTGATACTGAAACGATGATTGGCGCACAAGCATCTTTGCAACAACAAGAGAAAATCTTACGTTGTATTAACACTGGTCGTGAAGAAGGTGCAGAGCTCTTACTTGGCGGTAGCGGCCGTAAAGAAGTAGGCGATGGTTACTATGTCGATCCGACTATTTTTAAAGGTCACAATGGCATGCAAGTTTTCCAAGAAGAAATTTTTGGACCTGTACTTGCTGTGACAACATTCAAAGACTTTGACGATGCAATTAAAATCGCCAATGACACCATGTATGGTTTAGGTGCAGGTGTATGGTCACGTTCAGCTCACATTTCTTATCGTGCTGGTCGTGCTATTGAAGCTGGCCGTGTTTGGACAAACTGCTATAACATCTACCCTGCACATGCTGCATTTGGTGGTTACAAGAAGTCTGGTATTGGTCGTGAAAACCATAAAATGATGCTAGATCATTATCAACAAACTAAAAACTTGTTAGTGAGTTATTCAACTAAACCAATGGGCTTCTTCTAAGTTTCGCACCAAGTTGATACCAAACTATCAACACTAGAAAGAAGTAAGATAATTAATTATATAAGAAGCCAGTAATTTAGATTGCTGGCTTCTTTATTTCCGATTGTTAAGCTTGAATTTTTATCATGTAGAATAAAAAAGCTCCATCTATTCTCTAAAGTGCTTCATTTAGGCATTGCTTTTGCATTGATTCATACAAACCCACTCGCAGGAGTATTGTATGAATCAACCAGAAACAGCTTCCGTCATTTCTTCAAGTACAGAAGTCTCATCAGCAGAATATTTTGCTCAGCGTCAACTCAAACAAGGTACGGTTGGTTGGTTACTCCTGATTGGTTTAGGCGTAGCGTATGTGATATCAGGTGATTTTGCTGGCTGGAACTTTGGTATTGCTCAAGGTGGTTGGGGTGGTATGTTTATTGCCACTGCACTCGCTGCAATCATGTACCTATGTCTATGTCTTTCTATGTCAGAAATGTCCACTATGATGCCGACAGCAGGCGGCGGTTATAGTTTTGCGCGTGCTGCCTTTGGCCCTTTTGGAGGCTATTTAACAGGAACAGCCATTTTAATTGAATACGCAATTGCTCCTGCGGCGATTGCCGTATTTATTGGCGGTTATTGCGAATCTCTATTTGGCATTAATGGCTGGATGATTTACCTCGCCTGCTACGCCATTTTTATGGGTATACACCTCAAAGGTGCTGGCGAAGCCTTAAAAATCATGTTTGCCATTACGCTTGTCGCCGCAGTTGCTCTTGTTGTGTTTATTGTGGCAATGATTCCACACTTTAATGTACAAAATTTATTTGATATTCCAGTTGGTACAGGTGTTGGCGTAAGTCTTTTTTTACCTCATGGCTATTTGGGTATCTGGGCTGCAGTTCCTTTTGCTATCTGGTTTTTCCTTGCAGTTGAAGGTGTGCCATTAGCCGCCGAAGAAGCAAAAGATCCAGCAAAATCTCTCCCACGCGGTTTGATTGGTGCAATGCTCATCTTAACGGCGTTTGCAATGCTCATTTTATTCTTAGGTGCAGGTGCAGCAGGTGCAAGTACTTTACAAAACTCAGGAGCTCCCCTCGTCGATGCTCTGGTTAAAGTTTATGGCAGCAACACTTGGCTTGCAACTTTTGTTAACTTTGTTGGATTAGCAGGTTTAATCGCAAGTTTCTTTTCAATTATCTATGCCTATTCACGTCAAATTTTTGCACTCTCTCGTGCTGGCTACTTACCTACTTCACTCTCTTTAACCAATAAAAATAAAGCCCCTTATCTCGCAATTATTATTCCGGGCATTATTGGGTTCTTGCTTTCACTTACCAAAGAAGGTGATTCACTGATTTTAATCGCGGTTTTTGGTGCCACTATTTCCTATGTGTTGATTCTTTTATCTCACATCAAACTACGCCTATCTAAACCCGACATGCCTCGTCCTTATAAAACTCCTGGAGGAATCGTTACTTCAACTATTGCCTTAGTTCTAGCAGTCGCTGCTGTAATTGCGGGCTTTGTTGTTAATCCGAAAGTTTGGTTTATTGCTGCTGCTATTTATGTCGTATTTATTGCTTACTTTTTATTCTATAGCCGTTATCATTTAGTTAAAGGTACACCAGAAGAAGAGTTTGCAAATATTAAAGCCGCAGAACAAGAACTATAAAAAAGGATGCAACTATGAGTTATCGCAATATTGTCGCCAATCAACAGTATCACTTTGCTGATTTGAAGACCTTGATGGCAAAAGCAACGCCGTTACGTTCAGGTGATGAATTAGCAGGTGTAGCGGCCAAAGATGCAACCGAACATGTTGCGGCACAAATGACTTTGGCCGATGTACCACTTAAAACTTTTTTGAATGAGGTTGTGGTCGATTACGAAACTGATGAAATTACAAGACTAATTATTGATGAACATGATCTGGCAGCCTTTGCCCCTATTTCACACTTTACAGTAGGTGATTTTCGAAATTGGTTACTTGGAGAAGAAGCCACTGCTCAAAGTTTAAAAGCCTTAGCATCAGGTTTAACTCCAGAAATGGTAGCTGCTGTCAGCAAAATTATGCGCAATCAAGATTTAATTTATGTCGCCAGCAAATGTGAAGTGGTCACCCAGTTTCGCAACACGATTGGTTTAAAAGGCCATCTTTCTACCCGTTTACAACCGAACCACCCGACCGATGATGTGCTCGGTATTTCTGCCAGTATTTTAGATGGTTTAATGTATGGCAATGGCGATGCCGTAATTGGCATTAACCCCGCCACAGATAATCTTCATAATTTGTCAGAGCTACTAAAATTACTTGATCATGTCATTCAGGAATATCAGATTCCAACGCAATCTTGTGTTCTCACACATATCAGCTCAGGCATTCAACTTGCTGAAAAAAATGTGCCAATTGATTTAATGTTCCAATCAATTGCCGGCACCCAACTAGCTAATGAAGGTTTTGGAATTTCACTCGATTTACTACAAGAAGGATATGAAGCCACACTTGCACTCAAGCGCGGAACCATTGGACAAAACGTCATGTACTTTGAAACGGGCCAAGGCAGTGCGTTATCCAGCAATGCACATCACGGAGTGGACCAACAAACATTAGAAACTCGCGCTTATGCATTAGCCCGTAAATATAATCCGCTTTTAGTGAATACAGTCGTTGGCTTTATTGGTCCTGAATACCTTTTTAACGGTAAACAAATTATACGTGCCGGACTAGAAGATCACTTCTGCGGTAAGTTGCTTGGCGTGCCAATGGGCTGCGACATTTGTTACACCAACCATGCCGATGCCGACCAAAATGATATGGATGTTCTTCTTACTCTATTTGGCGCCGCGGGTATTAACTTTATTATGGGGATTCCGGGTTCAGACGATGTCATGCTCAACTATCAAACCACTTCATTCCATGATGCCCTCTATTTAAGACAACTCCTCGGTTTAAAACCCGCTCCTGAGTTTTCAGCATGGCTTGAACAGCAAGGTATTTTTAAACAACAAAACTCTCAAATCTGTTGGGCAGACCACATGCCTGACCAATTCTCTCGTCTGCTCATGAACTAGGGAGAACACCATGAAACTGAACCGTGATATTCAATATCCATCTTCTACCCATCAAGATCAGTGGGAAAAACTTAAACAGTTTACCGATGCCCGTATTGCTCTGGGCCGTGCGGGTTGTAGTATCCCAACACGAGCCTTACTTGAATTTCAGTTGTCGCATGCACAAGCAAAAGATGCGGTTTATCAAGACATGAATGTTTCATATTTATCTGAGCAATTAACGCAAAAACAGCTGCAAAGTCTTCATGTCCAAAGTAATGCACCTAATAAAGAAATTTATCTTAAACGTCCAGATTTAGGTCGTCAGCTTTCAAACCTATCAAAAGAAGTCTTAATTAAGAAGTATGCAGAAAACACGCAACAGTATGATGTTTGTATTGTAGTTGGTGATGGCCTCTCTGCAAGAGCGATTGAAGCGAATGCTATCTCATTCATTACAATGCTGAATGAACAAATTCAGCAAGAAAACTGGAGCCTTGCACCAATTGCAATTGCGACAGGCAGTCGGGTTGCTCTTGGTGATGAGGTTGCTGAAATCTTTAAGGCACCCATGCTTGTGATGCTCATTGGTGAGCGTCCGGGTTTAAGCTCTCCTGATAGTATGGGAATTTACTACACGTTGAATGCATATTCAGGTTGCCTCGATGCTAAACGTAATTGTATTTCCAATGTCCGTTCAGCAGGCTTAAGTATTCCTGTGGCAGTACAACGGTTAATGGCTCTCATGAAAAAATCAAAACAGCTTGGTTTCTCAGGAGTTAATCTAAAAGATGAGCATCAACTTTCAAATATAGATTTTGCAGAAACTCAAAAGCTATTATTTTAGGCAATGGAATATGCAAAGAGATTTATTGAAAAATAGATAATCCTTCGCATAACAATATTATCTTAACGAAAAATATCAATTTTCAGGTATTGACGATTTATACAGATATTTTCTTCTTTATATTTATCGCTATACTCCATCTATTGATCTTCTATGAATCATTTGTATGAACACAACAAACGCCTTCCCTAAAACTATTTATGCCATTCAGCATCTTGCTTTCGAAGACTTAGGTTCATTAGAAGATGTCTTTTATCAACTCGGATTTCGCGTTCGTTATTTTGAAGCAGGTGTAGATGATTTAACTGCTGCTTTTGCACACGATGGATTAACTATTATTTTAGGTGGCCCAATCGGGGTTTATGAAACTGAAGATTATCCATTTTTAAAAGATGAAATTGCCTTACTTAAACAACGTTTAGCAGCAGATAAACCTACACTTGGTATTTGTTTGGGTGCACAGCTTATTGCTCATGCGCTTGGTGCAAAAGTATATGCAGGACATCAAAAAGAAATTGGCTGGGGTCCACTGAGCTTAAGTTTACGTCCTAATCAGGTATTATCTGCTTTGCTTAATAATATCCATGTTCTACATTGGCATGGTGACACTTTCGACCTCCCTGAAAACGCGGTGTTATTAGCTAGTTCAGAGATTTATACCAATCAAGCATTTGAAGTTGGAAATAATATTCTCGCGTTGCAGTTTCATATTGAAACAACAGAAGAAAATTTTGAGAAATGGCTCATTGGTCATACATGTGAACTTCGCCATGCAAATATTTCAATTCCAAAACTTCGCGAAGAAAATCAGCAATATGCTCAAAATCTCGAACATGCTGCTTTTGATGTTATTCAAAAATTCTTAAAAAGAATTGGTTATGGTGGATAAACTATAAAGATTCTAATGTTCGCGGATACTAAATTTTACCATTTGGTATGATTGCTTGCTTATTTTTCAAACAAAGAGAGTGCTATATTCGCCTTTAACAAACATTTAATAAAATTTTCAGTGTATTATTAATTTGTAACACAAAATATACGTTGATTTACTATGGATATCTGGAAATTTCTTAAAAGCTTTAATACGGTCAATACTTATTTATTGCTTTCATGTATTCTCCTTATAATCTTGGTTCTTTATTTTTATGTGATTAATCCAACCTAAGCTAATTTGCCAAGGATATTAATCATAAAGAAAAAGAAAATATGAGAAGACATCTAAATAAAAAGCCCAACTGAGTTGGGCTTTTTTAAATCTGCTGTTTACTCACAACATGTTGTTCGTCTTGCGAAAAAGTAAGAGATAATCAATCTCTTACTTTTTCGCAGGCTTGAAACTATCTTTCAAATCAAGAATACGGTTGAAAACCGGTTTCTCTGGTGAATGATCATATTGATCAGCAACGAAATAGCCTTCACGCTCAAATTGGAAACGATCTTCAGGATTCGCTTGTGCCAAAGCTGGCTCAATGACAGCTTGTACCACTTTTAATGATTCAGGATTAAGATTTGCCAAGAAGTCATCATCTGCATCAGGTGCAGCTTCAGTAAACAAACGATCGTAAATACGCACTTCAGCAGGAATCCCTTTAGTTGCAGATACCCAGTGAATCACGCCTTTAACCTTGCGGCCTTCCGGATTCTTTCCTAGAGTTTCAGGGTCAATTGAACATTTCAGTTCAATCACTTCACCATTTGCATCTTTAATGACTTCATCACATTTAATCACGTAAGCATGGCGTAAACGCACTTCACCGTCAGGAATTAAACGTTTAAAGCCTTTTGGCGGTACTTCTTCAAAATCTTTACGATCAATATAGATTTCCTTAGTTAAAGGAATCACACGATCACCCATATCAACATTAGGATGGCGAGCATGCGTAAGATCCATATCTTCAGGTAAATTAGTTAAAGTCACTTTAAGTGGACTTAAAACAGCCATACCACGCGCAGCAGTATTTTCTAAAGATTGACGAATACAGAACTCAAGCATTGCAACATCAACAATACCGTCAGTTTTTGACACGCCTACACGCTTACAAAAATCACGTAAGCCTTCAGGAGTAAAACCACGACGGCGCATACCGACTACGGTTGGCATACGTGGGTCATCCCAACCATTTACATACGCACCTTCCACCAATTTACGTAATTTACGTTTTGACGTAATGGTGTAATCCACGTTTAAACGTGAAGATTCGTACTGATGTGGAACAGCTTTAGATTTTACTTTTTCAACAATCCAGTCATAAAACGGACGGTGATCTTGGAATTCTAATGTACAAAGCGAATGGGTAATTCCTTCAATGGCATCAGACAATGGATGAGCATAGTCATACATTGGGTAGATTTTCCATTTATCGCCAGTTTGATGATGCTCTGAATGTAATACGCGATATAAAATCGGATCACGCATATGTACATTTGTACTTGCCATATCAATCTTGGCACGTAAAACCGCTTCACCCTCTTTAAACTCACCGCTACGCATTTTTTCAAAGCGAGCAAGATTCTCTTCAATAGAAGCATCACGGTATGGAGAGTTTTTACCTGGCTCAACAAAGCTACCGCGGTTTAACTTAATTTCTTCTGGAGATTGTAAATCTACATATGCATCGCCTTGTTCAATAAGTTGAACTGCCCATGCATATAATTGATCAAAATAACCCGATGCATAGCGTGGTTCACCATTCCAGTTAAAACCAAGCCATTTCACATCATTCGCAATACCGTCAACATACTCTTGTTCTTCAGCATCAGGGTTTGTATCGTCAAAACGCAAATTACACAAACCATCAAATTCTTCAGCCACACCAAAGTTTAAGCAAATCGCTTTTACATGGCCAATATGTAAATAACCATTTGGTTCTGGTGGAAAACGCGTTACGATCTGCTTTGCACGTCCCGTAGCCAAATCATCAGTAATGACTTGGCGAACAAAATCTAAGCCAGCCTGTTGTTCTTGCTGCGCAGAATCGACAGAGGCATGAGTATTCGGTGTCGGGTTATTAGGCAGGCTCGAGACAACATCATTAGGCTTCATAGTGTATCAATCACTTCTTTGTAGATAAATTTCGAAAAATTTAAACGCTATCTTCATTTTTCACAAAGATTTTAACGTTTTTTACTTGCCTTGTAGTTTACAGTTTGCTTATGCTTCTCTCAACCAAAAACCCATGGTCATAAGCCCATGTTTAGGAGATTAATGTAATGAGTTTTCCTCAAGTCGAATTAAACACCAATAAAGGTCGTATTGTTCTTGAACTAAATACTGAAAAAGCACCAAAAACAGTAGCAAACTTTTTAGAATATGTACGTGACGGTTTTTATGACGGCGTTATTTTCCACCGTGTCATTGATGGTTTCATGATCCAAGGTGGCGGGATGGATGAAAACTTCAAAGAAAAAGCAACTCGTGATTCTATCGAAAACGAAGCTGACAATGGTTTAAGCAATGATGTTGGTACGATTGCTATGGCACGTACTCAAGCACCTCACTCTGCTTCTGCACAGTTCTTCATTAACGTAAAAAACAACTCTTTCTTAAATCATACCTCTAAAACTGCTCAAGGTTGGGGTTATGCTGTATTTGGTAAAGTTGTTGAAGGTATGGATGTTGTTGAAGCGATCAAAGGCGTTCGCACTGGCAACCGTGGTTACCACGCTGACGTTCCTTTAGAAAACGTTGTAATCGAATCTGCTAAAATTATTTCTGAATAATTTTAGGAATAAGCTGTGACCTATTTGTTTATCTCTGATTTACACTTGTCACCTGAACACCCTCGACTTGTTCGAGGGTTTTTAGATTTATTGGTGCATTATCAAAATAAACAAACACAGCTTTATATTTTAGGTGACTGGTTTAACGCTTGGATTGGCGATGATTACTCAGCACCATGGCTCGATGAAATTATTGAGGCATTAAAAGACTTTAACAAAAAAGGAAATCGGGTTTACTTCCAAGTAGGTAACCGTGATTTTGCTTTAAATCAGATTTTCCTCAATAAATTTAACGGTGTATTACTACCTGACATTTATTATCTTAATATTGCTGGACATCAGTACCGCTTAGAACACGGTGATGCCCTATGTACAGATGACGTTTCCTACCAAAGATTTAGAAAAATTATTCGAAATCCACTTTTAGTGGCTTTTTTACGCCGTACGCCCCTGAGTTTTCGTACTAAACTGGTTAATGGCTTTCGAAAAAGAAGCTCCGCAGATAAACAGCAAAAAAGCTATGAAATTATGGATGTGAATGAACAAGCTGTTATTTCTGCTTTAACAGATGTAGATATACTGATTCATGGGCATACCCATCGCCCTGCAATTCACCAAGTACAAGCTAAACAACGAATTGTTCTTGGCGATTGGCGTGAAGATCAAGCTTATATTTTAGAAATTGATCCGTCTTCAAATATGCAACAGCTTGAATTGATTATCTGGAATTATTAACTAAAAATTAGTAACTTTTTATTTGAACTTTCAATTCTTTAATTTTGTTATTTAAATCAAAATCGTAAATCACACATATACTGGCAATAAATACAAATTTCCAGTTTATATGTCCATACTTTTGATACTCGATGTATAAAATTAAAAGACTCAAAACCAATGCAAAAATAATAAAAGCTTTAACAATTCTAATTTCCCGTAGCTTACTCTTCGCATCTGTTGGCATTAAATCAATCATTTTCAATAGATTACTAAAACTTTATATAAACATTATATTTCTTTATCAAACTATATACGAAATGTTTTTGAATAAAATAGCGTATGATGGCAAAGATTAAATTCTCTCAATTGCTATACTGATATGGAGTAAAGTATGGATTTATTAAATACGGTTAAAAGCCGCTATACAACAAAAGCATATGATTCTGAAAAGAAAATTCCTCAAGAAAAAATTAATAAATTATTAGAAATTTTACGTTTTACCCCTTCTTCAGTAAATATTCAGCCTTGGCACTTTATAGTTGCAGACAATCTTGCAGCTAAAGAACGAATCGCAAAAGCATTAACAGGAAAGTATGCTTACAATGCTCCTAAAGTACTTGAGTCATCACATACACTTGTATTCTGTACAAAAACGGATATTACATCTGAGTACTTAAATCAACTACTTGAGCAAGATGATTTAAGTGGCCGTTTTAAAGATGAAAAAGCAAAATTAGGCCAAAAAGATACTCGCCATGGCTACGTCGAGTTCTACCGAAATGAACAGAAAAATTTATTCGGGTGGATGGAAAATCAAACATTCATTGCTTTAGGACAGTTACTGTTTGCTGCGGGCTTAGAAGGCATTGATGCAACTCCAATGGGTGGCTTTGATGAAGAAATTTTAAATACTGAGCTCGGGTTAACTGAAAAAGGCTTACGAAGCTCTGTGATTGTTTCTCTAGGCTATCGCAGTGAAAATGACTTTAATGCTAAGCTTCCTAAATCACGTCTGCCAGATGAAGTGATTTTCACATATTTATAAAAATATCTATAGTTCAAGAGATTCTATTCTCTTGAACTATCAAGCCATTGCGCTAGCTAAACAAACTACCCCACTTATTCCTAAAAGAATCCCCAAAATAGTAGGCCATTTTAATTTTTCTTTATATAAAATCACTCCGCTTAAAATTCCCAATAACACAACAAGAATATTCATGCTCGCAAAAACAATAGCAGGAGAATCTTTTAAAAGAATATGAGCTTTTACATATAAAGCAATATTTGAAAAATTGAGTATTCCCAATATTAATCCAGCTATCGTACTTTTAAACTGCCACTTTTGAGTCCTCTGTAGCAATAAATAAGAAATCGACAATATAAAAGCAGTAATAAAAATAAGATTTAAAGTGAGTGCAAACTGCAGACCTAAACTACTTGTATATTTCAAGAGAATATCTACTGCTGCATAACCACACCATACACATAAAAGAGCAAAGATCGCTTTTCGAGATTGGTGATTTGCTGAAGAATTGATTTGCCCAAATAATACGAGTAAGACCGCAGAAATCCCTAGGCCTATACCCCACAGTTTTAAGGTATTAAATTGTTCATGAAAAAAGAAATATGCCGCAAGTAAAGAAAGAACAACTGAAAGACGCTGTGCAAGTTCGGTTCTCACAATTCCTGCATACTCTAATGATTTAGCAAGACATAAAAAAATACTAGGTAAAATTATTCCTAAAGCAAAGATTAACCACCAAGGCGTATGTTGTATTGAAACATGTTGAATATCAGGCTGAAACCACCAAAAACAAAGAAGACTTGCGCTTGCATAGTTCCATGCAATCATTTGTAGTGGTTGATAACCTTTTCTCTTTAAATTTTTTAATAGGATCGATACCAAGACACTGCTAAAAGCAGCAGCTAATATTAATAGCATTCATTAAAGCCCTATTTATTTAAATAAAATTAGTCATCATGGCAAATCATTCTCCATGACCAGTTAAATATTCTGAATCAACTTTTAAATACACATAAAAAAACCAGTCATTGTCTGACTGGTTTCTTTTAAGATTTCAATTAACGATTATTTTCGTCGTCTTGACCATCTTCAAATTTAGAATCGTTGTCAAAACCACCTTGATGACCACCGAAACCACCTTGACCACCGAAGCCACCTTGACCACCGAAGCCACCTTGACCACCGAAGCCACCTTGACCACCGAAGCCGCCTTGACCACCGAAGCCACCTTGAGCGCCACCGAAGCCACCTTGAGCGCCACCGAAGCCACCGCCTTGACCGCCGCCAAAGCCGCTACCTTGACCACCAAAACCGCCTTGAGTGCCGCCTTGTGCTGGGAAGCCTGTACCTTGTGCGCCTGCTGGACGAGGGTTACGTGCTGGAACAACAGTTGAAATCGCGTGTTTGTAAACCATTTGACTTACAGTATTTTTTAATAAAACAACATATTGGTCAAAAGATTCAATATGACCCTGTAATTTAATACCGTTCACAAGGAAAATAGAAACAGGGATACGTTCTTTACGGAGAGAATTTAAGAACGGATCTTGTAAAGTTTGACCTTTAGACATTTTTAACTCCAAAAAAAAATTTTTAAATCAGCGCAAAAAAACTATCTTTATTTTTCAACTAAAAATTATAAAAAGACAGTGTGCAAATTTTGCTTTATCCATAAGAGTTTCGCAAGTCTTCTTTCGCCTGCTTTATCGTCAAGTAAGTTTTAAAATCGTGTATTTCTTGCAAAGAACGTAACCACGTATATTGACGTTTGGCAAGTTGTCGTGTTGCAAATAAAGCTTTATCCTCCATTTCACGTTTACTTTTGAGACTTAGATCACTTTTTAATAGAAATTCTAGTGCTTGTCGATAACCCACCGAACGCATTGAGGGTAAATTTTCATCTAAATCGTATTTTTCAATTAGAGCTTCAACTTCACTCAAAAAACCGATATCCCACATTTTGCTTAATCTTTGCTCAATGCGTTGATGTAATTCTACCCGATCTGGAAGTAAAGCGTAGTTATGAAATATGTATCGATATGGTACGTTTTTTGGTTGTTCTGCCTGCAATTTAGTAATTGGTTCATCCGTAATTTTATAAACTTCCAGTGCCCGAATAATTCTTTGCTTATCAGTTACATTAAACTTTATAGCGGCGGCAGGGTCTACAGAAACCAACTCATCATAAACTGCTTGCCATCCTTCATTTAGAGCTTTTTCTTCAATGGCTGCCCGAACTTGAGCATCAGCACTTGGTAGATTACCAGATAATCCTTCTAACAATGCCTTGAAATATAACATTGTCCCTCCTACTAAAATAGGAGTTTTGCCACGTGAATGCATTTCATCAATCAATTTACATGCATCTTCAACAAACTGAGCAGCTGAATAGACTTCTAGAGGAGTAATAATATCAATAAGATGGTGAGGATAGAGTTCTTGCTCTTCACGAGTAGGTTTAGCCGTGCCAATATCCATATCTTTATAGACAAGAGCGGAATCAACAGAAATTAGCTCAAAATTTCCACGCTCGTATAATTCACATGCCAAAGCGGTTTTTCCGCTCGCAGTTGGTCCCATTAAATTGATGACGGGCAATTGATTTGACATGTAAAACTACTCTCCTCGAGCAAATAATTTATCTAATTGAGGTAATGGAAATGCACGCCAAGTTGGCCGCCCATGGTTACATTGGCTCGCAAATTCGGTTTGTTCCATTTGACGAAGTAAAGCATTCATTTCTGAAAGACTGAGTTGTCGATGTGCACGTACTGCTCCATGACATGCCATTCCAGCTAATAACTCATCTCTTTTTTGAAGTAATCCTTGTGCTTCATCATTTGGATCTAAATCATTTAAAAGCTCTGGAATAAGATTTTCAAAATCAGCTTTTTGTAATATAGCTGGCACACCGCGAACAATAACTTGCTCATCACCATATAAATCAATTTCCAAACCTAAGCGCTCAAGCTGAGGTTTTAATTCTTCGACCCTAACGGCTTGCATACGGCTAATGGAAATCACCTTAGGTATAAGCAATTGCTGAGATGTCCAAAATTCAGGTTTATCCCAAGCGTTTTTCATTTGCTGTAATAAAATACGTTCATGTGCCGCATGCATATCAACAATAATAAGCCCTTCGGTATTCTGCGCTAAAATATAAATTCCATGCAGTTGAGCAATTGCGATACCTAATGGAAATTCATCTACTTTAGCAACTGGCTCAATATCCTCATTTACCGAAAAATTAGTAGGTTGGTCGCGAAGTGGGGCTAAATAAGTTTTTAAAGCATTATTTAGTTGAGCAGAACCATTATATTTTGGTGTTTGATCTGCATAATGAACAGCTTTCGGACGACTAGCGTTAAAATCAGTTAATAATTCTGTCGGTGCAGGCTGAGTTCGTGCTTCACTGTCAGAATTTAAAGTTTCATTTGCACGGTGCAATGAAAATTGCTCTTGATATTTGGGCTGAGGTTGTACTGAATAATCTGAGCTTTCATCCGCTTTCATCGCTTGAGCTAGATCAGCACTCGCTGTCTGAAATTGTGCGAGAGTTTCTTTTGCATAATGTCTTACAAACTCATGCACTTCTCTTTGATTTAAAAATCGAATCTCATGTTTAGTCGGATGGACATTGACATCAATATTTTCAGGGTCAACTTCTAAAAAAAGTAAATAAGATGAATGTTGATGACCATGTAAAATACCGTCATAGGCCATGCGTAGCGCATGCGAAATCGTTTTATCTTTGACAATACGACCATTTACATAGACATATTGCATATCAGCCTGTGCACGTGCATCTGAAGGATGACCAAGCCAACCTGATAAACGCATACTAATACTTTCAGCATCAATCCAATATGCATTTTGAACAAATTGTGAGCCTAATAATTGCTGAACTCGTTGAAAACGCAGTTCTCCGCTATCTGCTATCGGTAAATTAATTCTAATATTATCATTGTGTTCAAGCACAAAACGTATATCGAAATGTGTTAGGGCTAGACGGCGAACGATTTCTTCAATATGACCAAATTCAGTGGTTGGTTTTTTTAAGAATTTACGACGCGCAGGAACATTAAAAAATAAGTCCTGAACTCGAATATGAGTACCTTTTTGTGCTGCAACAGCTTGTACCTCTTGATGATCAAATGCTGTACCGTTTACTTCAACTTGATGACCAATACCACTTTCATCTTGGCTACTGGTCAAAGTCAATCTTGAAACCGCAGCAATCGAAGCTAAGGCTTCCCCACGGAACCCCAAACTCACAATCGCATGTAAATCTTCAGCAGTTTTAATCTTACTTGTGGCATGACGCATGACAGCAAGTGCCAAATCATCGGGATGAATACCATGCCCATTATCAATGATTTCGATTAAAGTCGAACCACCTTGAGCAATCCGTACAATCAGCTCAGTTGCACCTGCATCAATTGAGTTTTCTAATAATTCTTTGACCACAGAAGAAGGACGCTCAATCACCTCACCTGCTGCAATCTGGTTCGCTAACGCTGCGTCTAATGTATGAATACGACGTTGTGTTAGCTTTTCATCAGTCATGAAGCTGTTCCTGCAAAGTCTGGTACAAATTTTCTGTTGGTAAAGTTAACGTTACTAAACGAGTCAACTCATCATCTGACTTTTGAATGTCAATGATGATATGCGCTTGTGGAATTTCATCACCACCTTTAGAAGGCCATTCAAATAAAAATAATGCATCTGTGATATCTAAATAATCACGGATTCCCATTAATTCAAGTTCGTAGGGGTCATTCAAACGATATAAGTCAAAATGAAAAATTTCTTTATCATTAATTTTATACGGCTCAACAAGCGTATAAGTTGGGCTTTTAACAGAACCTTTATGGCCCAAAGCCTGTAAGAAATAGCGCGTAAGTGTGGTTTTACCCGCACCTAAGTCCCCAATTAAATAAATTACACCCGACTGAACATGCTGCGCCAAAGCTCGAGCTAGACGCTCAGTATCTTCTTCATGATTTAAGACCAATTTCAATGAATACGACATAGCACACATAACATGATTCAAAATAATCGATATGATAACATTGCCCTGCCTTAAAAGCCTACTTAAGCCTTAGAAGTTGGCTTTTTTTATATCAATTTTCTTAAATATTCACACTTTTTTATGTCTAGTCCAAACGAATTTCTGCCGCCCATGATTGAGGGAGTAAGTGCGAGTCAAGTCTATCTTCCTGTACAAACAGATGCTCAAACGATTTATGAGTATCTCTGTGGTCACTTTCCACATATTAAAACTGAAGAATGGGAACAAAGATTTCAGGACGGCCTTATATATGCAGCAAATGGGGATAAATTAACTTTAACCAGTCCGTATGTCGGCAACACCCATATTTTTTATTATCGCTTTCTTGCATATGAACCACATGTACCTTTTAAGCATCACATTTTATTTGAAAATGATGATTTACTGGTGGTCGATAAACCACATTTTTTAACAATTAGCCCGACAGGACAATATGTTCAAGAAACTCTTTTAGTGCGGCTAAAAAAACAAACAGGCAATGAATTTTTAACACCCATTCATCGCTTAGACCGCGAAACCGCGGGTGTTGTTCTATTTTGCAAGCAGGTTGAGTCGCGTGGTATATACCAACAATTATTTGCAGAGCGCCAAGTCAATAAAATTTATCACGCTATTGCACCTTATAAAAAAGATTTAAATTTTCCTCAGACATTACATTTGCATTTAGATAAAGGTCTTCCTTTTTATACGATGCAGGTTATAGAAAATGCGAAAGCCAATACCCAGACTTATATTGAGCTGATCGAGCATAACCAGATTTGGGCAAAATATCGCTTAACTCCTACAACGGGCAAACAGCACCAACTTCGAGTGCATCTTAATTACTTAGAAATCCCGATTAAAAATGATCCATTTTATCCAGTAGTTCAGCACAAAGCTGAGGATGACTTCTCGGAACCATTACAGCTTCTGGCTAAGCATATTTCATTTACAGACCCCCTCACAAAAGAGGGAATGTCTTTTAATTCCGAGTTTGAATTGACATTGTAATGTAACCGTAATGACAAAAAGACTATTTTTTATGCCAAAAAGCATTGAAATTACATTGCGATGGTTTAAAATAAATTCCTAAAAATTAAAATCATTTGGTTTTGTTATTCATGCGAAAAACAGAAGTTTATCAGGTTCGACTTGACTCCCAAGAAAAAAAGCAGGCTTTTGCTGTTTTTAAACAACTGGGAATTACCCCTGCCCAAGCAGTACGACTTTTTTTTAAACAGGTCGTATTAACTAAATCTATTCCTTTTGCTATCGAAAATCAGAATATTAATATGGAACAATTATTAAAACTGAGAAAAGCAAAAGCATCTTCATTAAACCAAAATTCATCAACTTTAGCTGAAGATGATGACCATGAAGATTTATTTGAAGAGTTGAATGCACTTCTTGGTGAAAGCGACAAAACTTAACACTGTTGCATTTATAAACAAGTTTTAACGTCAAAAAGCTCTTTTTTTCGTTATGCTCTCTTTGTAAAAACATAATGATAAGTTACAAGGAGTGCCAAATGATCGTTAGACGAGCGACTTTTGAAGATTTAGAGCAACTCGCCGTTTTATTTGATGAATATCGCCAATTTTATGGGGCCTCTTCTAATTTTAATGAATCACTTCACTTCCTAAAACAACGTTTTGAGAATAGAGAAAGTGTGTTCTTCATTCATATTAAAGACGATAAAATTACGGGTTTTATTTTACTCTATTTAGGTTTTTCTTCAGTTGCTTGTTCCACTTACTATATCCTAGATGATGTCTATGTTACGCCTGTTTTTCGTCGTCAAGGTTCTGCTAAACAGCTAATCGATACAGCAATCTTATTTGCAAAGCAAGAGAATGCTTTGCGGATTAGTTTGGAAACTCAAAGCAACAATCATGAATCTCATCGCTTATATGAACAAATGGGATTTATTCGAGATAGCGAGTTCCAAACCTTCCATTGTTTTCTCAAATGATATTTTGAGCGAGTTGTTTTTGTTCTTCAGATAAATAAACCCATTCTCCATCTTCAAGTTCAGGTAAAACCAATTGCCCGACTTGATGGCGATGTAATGCTTCTACCTTATTTCCCACGGCTGCAATCATTCTTTTTACTTGATGATAAACACCTTGATGAATCGTCATGGTTAATTGATGCATTTCTAATATCGCTACATCCGTTGCAGCGAAAATACCTTTTTCTTGATGTAGGCTCACACCTTGGCTCAGCATTTCAATTTGCTCAGGTGTAACTGGATCTATAGTCGTAACATGATAAACCTTTGGAACATGCTTACGGGGATGAGTTAAAGCTTGAAGATATTTACCGTCATCAGTAAGTAAAAGTAAGCCCGTTGTATCTTGATCTAGACGGCCAATGGCTTGCACACCACGTTGAATCATGATTTCCGGTAAAAGGCTAAATACACTTTGATGATGGTGAGGTTGGTGTGAACACTCAAAACCTTTTGGTTTTTTTAGCGCAAGATAAACTTTTTCTCGATATTGATAAGTTTCCCCAAAAAGAGAAAATTCTAAATTTTCTGGAGAGAATTGCTTTTTGAGATCATCTGCAACCTCTCCATCAACACTTACAGATCCGTTTTTTATTAACTGCTGGCAATATTTACGAGAACCAAACCCTTGTGATTGTAAAATTTTTTCCAGCAGCATGAAGTTTTCTCATTAGAACTAAGCTGTTATTTTAACGTAGTTCCATTTTTTACTAAACACTACTCGCTACTGTTTTCATCTACTTGAACTAGCTCGCAACCTTACTCTTCAACGACTCGATAAATATTTTCGTTCTGTTCGCTTTCAAATAATAATTCTGTAGTAGGCAAAATAATTTCATTATCAACAATAATATGCTCAATTCGTTGGCTTAGTTTTAAAGATTCATTTTCATGTTCCACTAAATTTTTCTTTAGTTGTGCTTTTGCATCATGAATCTTATCAAACTGATCTTTGATCTTGATATCTATAATGTCCATAAAATATCCCGTACTCATGAGTAATGATTATTTTTATATCATAATTTTTAAACACTATACTTTTTAACTTGTTAATTTATATAACATTGTGTCCAAGCGTAACCAAAAATTAAAACTCCTTATCATTGAGAGATATACACTCAATTTTTAATTAAGAAGAGCTGAAATCAGCTGTATCTTTTAAAGCTTTCACATTCCAACTCTTAAATATTATACAATTCCATCTATTTATAATGCCCTCCGCTCGCCATGCTTGCCCAATTTGATGTTAATTTAGTTGTTCTACTCGTTCTGCTTGTCTGCGGCTTATTAAGTCAAAATGCAGCTGTAACTATTGCAGCAGGTGTATTGATTGTCGTTAAAATCACACCATTAAATGAGTTTTTCCCTTATATTCAAGCTCATGGTCTTAATTTAGGAATTCTTATTTTAACCATTGGCGTACTCACTCCAATTGCCAGTGGGAAACTCAGTGGTGAGAGTATTTTAAAATCCTTTATTAGTGTTAAGTCTCTTATGGCTATCGCAATTGGCCTGTTAGTCGCCTGGCTAGGTGGTCGCGGAGTAAAACTAATGTCGAGCCAACCTGACGTGGTCGCAGGTTTACTGATTGGTACAGTTGCAGGTGTCGCTTTACTCCGTGGTGTACCAGTCGGTCCTCTAATTGCGGCAGGCTTACTCTCTTTATTCATTGGTAAATAAGAAATCGACATAAAAAAGGTGCAATAAAGCACCTTTTTAACACTTAGGCTAAATTATTTTTTAGCCAGAATAATAAGCGTTTCGCTTTAGAGAGAACTTTTCTAACTGCTTTAAAAACCCTTCAAAATAACTTTTCTCTTTTTCTTCAGTTCGGTAGCCTGCATATAAAGTTCGTCTTAAACCTGTAGGAGAAACACAATCTAAACGACGACTTGTGACCCATCCCTTTTGTTCATACTCATTCACTACCCAATCAGGTAAAGCAGCAATACCTCGTCCACTGGCAACGAGTTGAATAAGCATTTGGGTTAAATCTGTTGTTCGTATTTGCTTAGGCTGAATATTCGCGGGGATGAAAAGTTTAGACATAATATCTAAACGGTGCTTATCAACCGGATAAGTAATTAAAACTTCTTCGGCCAACTCTTGAACTGTAATATTTTCAGCCCGTACCAAAGGATGCGTATTTGATAAGACTAACCGTGACTCATATTCAAAAATCGGAAAATACTCAATTCCTTTTAACGCAATTGGATCAGCTGTAATCAGTAAATCAAATTCTGCATTTTGTAAGAGTTCATGCGGATTGGCTTCAAAACCTGATGCAAAGTCTAAATCGACGTCAGGATATTGCTGGCGATACTGATTTAATAAAGGCATTAACCAGTCAAAGCAACTATGGCATTCCGATGAAAAAATAATTCTACCTGTCTGTCCATGCACAATACGTGTGATATCACTATGTGTAATCTGGATTTGTGGTAAAACATCATCAGCCAATTTTAATAAGCGCTGTCCAACATTAGAAAAACTAACAGGCCTACTTCGACGATTAACTACTTCTACCCCATACCAATGATCTAATTCTTTTAATTGATGGGAAATAGCAGATGGCGTTAAACAAAGGTCATTAGCTGCTGAAACTAATGAACCATGCTCGCGTAAAGCAACTAGAGTTTTAAGGTGGCGTATTTCTAACATGGGCCCAAGCCTAAAAAACAGATTTATCTATAAATGGATAAAGCTCATCTTTGCTTTTCCATAAAACTTTCGACAAATCTTTATTAATGAATTTTATTCAGTTTAACATAAAATTAATTAGTTTGTCTCAACATGAATTTTATTTCATTATCTTTTACTTGCAATGAATTTTTGTTTCCTCTGAAACTAAAGTGAAATTAAACGTTTTAATGAAGTTTTTTTAATGAGTAAGAATATGAAAACTAAAAATAGGCCTAATAAAGACCTATTTTTTAAAACGCTAAAAACTATTGCGCTAAAACATTTAAGCTAATAATCGTATAGCTCTGATCTTTAGGTTTTAATTTCAAATTTAGAGGAGCTGTTACTTCTACTAGGTACTCTCCAACTTTTGGAAACGTAAGTTCGACTTGACCGTTGCCTCCCGCCTTAAACTGATGCACTTGCTTGTCAGTTGCACCCTTTTCTCTTAAATTCACTTCAGCATAAGCTAAAGGCTGTCCTTTTTCAGTTATGGTTAATTTAACAGGTTGAGCAGCTTTAATCTGGTTTGGATGTACAGAGAAACTAACTTTAATCGGTGTATTCGGAAGCTGAATATCTGAAACTTTTCCTTTAGAAAGATAACTCTGCAATATCCACTCACGTGTTACTTGTTCTGTTTTAATTGTTTTTGTTTTAAGGTCAGTTGGAATCAAATATTCACGTTCTGCTTTCGGTGGAGCTTTATCAGCTGGCATATCAAAAAATAAATGCCATGCTTTTTGGTCGTATACATATTTCAAAGGATAACTTGCCTGAGTTTGAACAATGTATGTGCCTTCTTCAGGTAGATCTACATCAAAAACAGTAGCAGACTTATGCAGGGTTTCTGAATTGACGGTTTTAAGCTCATTTCTAGGTGTAATTACAGTAAGCTTAGCATCCTTTAAAGCATATTCACTATTTAATGCTTCTTCCGCATAACCAGCAATTACGGGTACTAGAGTCTGTTCAGTTTTATAAGCTACAGGAGCTACATAAGGTTCATGAGCAAAGCCTGTTGTACATATCAATGCAAGTGACGTCATTAGAAATCTATTCATTATTACAAAATCCTGTTATACGCAAAGTTAAAAATTTCAGACAAAATATAAGCGGATACAGTATACACAAATAAAAATAATTCTTATTATCATTAATAAATTTAATTTTACTTTAAAAAGAAATACGTAATCTTTCCCTCAATATTTTAGTTTTTTATTATTCTGTTCTGTTTTCCCTTATACTTCTCTTTTTTGTGTCTTCCCTTAACTTATTATGGCGTCCCCGCAATCTCCTCTTTCCACACCTCAACATTACTCTCTCTTTTTAGCAATTTTCTCACTCGCTGTAGGTGGTTTTTGTATTGGAACCACTGAATTCGTCGCAATGGGACTGATTCAGGAAATTGCAAATAATTTAAATATTACAGTACCTGAAGCTGGTCACTTTATTAGTTCTTATGCATTGGGTGTAGTTATTGGTGCTCCTATCATCGCTATTCTCGGAGCCAAAGTACCTAGAAAAACTTTATTGCTCGGCTTAATGCTGTTTTATGGTGTTGCGAATGCCTGTACTGCTTTAGCTCATACACCTGAAACTGTTCTAGTCTCACGTTTCATTGCAGGTTTACCACACGGAGCATATTTTGGAGTCGGTGCGTTAGTTGCAGCTGAACTAGCGGGTCCGTCAAGAAGAGCTTCTGCAGTTGCCCAAATGATGATGGGGCTTACAGTCGCAACAGTAATTGGAGTTCCTCTAGCAACTTGGTTAGGCCAAAACTTTGGTTGGAGAGCAGGTTTTGAGTTTTCAGCAACTATTGCTTTCGTCACTTTAATTGCTGTTGGCTTCTTTGTACCCAATATCCCAGTTCAAGCTACTGCCAGTATAAAAACTGAAATAGCTGGCCTTAAAAATATCAACATGTGGTTAACACTAGCAGTGGGTGCAATCGGTTTTGGAGGCATGTTTTCAGTTTATAGCTATGTCTCTCCAATTTTGACCGAATACACAGAAGTTAATATCCAAATCGTTCCTATCGCTTTAGCTATCTGGGGTATAGGTATGGTTATTGGTGGTTTAGCGGCAGGATGGCTTGCAGATAAGAACCTCAACAAAACTATAGTGGGTGTATTAATTAGCTCAGCTATCGCTTTTGTTGTCACTAGTTTTTTAATGAGTAATATCTATACTGCCATCGCATCTTTATTTTTAATTGGCCTCACGGTAATGGGGTTAGGCGGAGCATTACAAACTCGTCTAATGGATGTTGCAGGTGATGCCCAAACTTTAGCTGCCTCACTCAACCACTCTGCCTTTAATATGGCCAATGCATTAGGTGCATTTTTAGGGGGCTGGGTACTCAGCCACCAAATGGGTTGGATCGCTCCAATCTGGGTAGGTTTTGTTTTAAGCCTTGGCGGTCTGATTATCTTACTTATCGCATTTGCAGTAGAAAAAGCCAGCAAAAAAGCTTAATTAAACAAAAGGCTAACTTATTATTTCTAATCAGTTAGCTTTCCACCACAGTGCGGGCAATAACATTTTTTCTCTCGAACCGTCTCTTCTTCCTCTAATACTTTTTCACGCATAATTTGAATAATCAGGTTATGCGCTTGCTCTTTTGGCAATCCTACTTTTTGACGGACCCGCTCTATTTCAATTTCATCATGTAAAATATCAATACCTCGTGCTTGAAGTAGCTCACGAAACTCTTGCTCTAGTCTCTGATTCCGTTGATTAAGCTCATTTGCAAGTCCAGACGCCAAAATACCAGCAGGCAATGCTGCAATACCCACACCTAAAATAGTAATAAGCGCCCCTAATAACTTTCCTAGGCTAGTTACAGGAGTGACATCGCCATACCCCACTGTAGTTAAGGTAACCACTGCCCACCACATAGATTTAGGTATTGAGCTAAAAGCTTCTGGCTGAGCTTTGTTTTCAACCACATAAATTCCAGAAGCAGTCATAATAATCATGATAATTAAAATAAAGATAACTGCTTGAAAAGATCCCTTCTCGCGTTTAATCACACATAACAATATCTGTAGTGAGATAAAATAGCGTGTTAATTTTAATAAACGAAGTAGACGTAAAATCCGAAGCATACGAAGATCGATTCGTACAAAGAAATTCAGGTAAGCTGGCAAAATTGCCATCAAATCAATAATTGCTTCCCCACTTTTCATCCAATTCAAGCGAGTTTTCCATGCGGATTGTGTCGTATCTCGATCTGCAACACTCCACAACCTTAATAAATACTCAATACTAAAAATTGCGATTGAAATATTCTCAAAGTAGTCAAACCAAATACGATAATTTGAGTACAAATCATTTACTGTTTCTAATAAAACAGCAGCGACGTTACCAATAATTAAAATAACTAAAAAATAGTTAATGCATTTACTTACCGTCGTTTCATAGTCATGGTTATGAAGATTATTATAAAAAAACTTACGTAATCCCTTCCAAGCTGAATTATGCATATTGATCTGACCACTTAATATTGTAGATATAGTAAGCTCATCGCCTCTATTCACCAATATAGTCTTTAACAATTTTTGTTTTACTTACCCCAATATTTGAGCCTTAAATTTTTTCATCAATTCGTGGCTACACATCGAAATTCATTCTCTTCCCACCACATCACATCATAGATGCCTGGATGCGATTTTAAGATAATATTTATATAATTTTGCAACATCATAATATGATGAGTAATATCAATTTTTCTAAATAGAAATTTTCTTAAAATCGGAGTATTTGGAGAAATAAAAATTGCGAATCCATTACTATATTCTTCATAGACACTTATTCCAAGATACATCGTTATTTCAGCTAAGGGAATCTCAATTTCCCACCCCCAGGTTTCACTATATAACTCTACATTTAAATGATATCTATTCTTTAATATACTAAAAATATATTGTGCAATATCTTCAGTTTTTTGAACTAAAATACCACCTTCATCAGCATAAGTTTTTTGGTCATATAATTGATAATCATCAAATTTAAATTCAACAATTGTCTTTAGCATTCTTAAGTTCCCTATATAAAATACTCATATTTTTTTAATTATTTTCAAGTTCGTTCGAATATTTTAAAACAAAAATCAATTTAATATCTAGAGTAATATTTATTTTTACATTTTCATTAAATAAAATTTGATCTATTTATTATTTTCTAAGTCTAATAATGTACAAAGTCTCATTTAAAATAAAAAGGAGCTGAATAATCAGCTCCTTTTTTTACTAAATTGACGTATTAAGTCAATTGAGCAGCTTGGATTTTCTTAGTATCAACTTGATCAGCTTCTTTAGTATATTCGCTCATCTTGTCGAAGTTTAAGTATTTGTAGATGTCAGCAGAAGCGCTGTCGATTTGCGACGCGTACTGTTGATATTCTTCTGGGCTTGGTAATTTACCAAGAACCGCAGCTACAGATGCAAGCTCAGCAGACGCTAAGTAAACGTTAGCACCTTGACCTAAACGGTTCGGGAAGTTACGAGTAGAAGTCGATACACATGTTGTGTTCGGCGCTACACGTGCTTGGTTACCCATACATAATGAACAGCCAGGCATCTCTGTACGTGCACCAGCACGACCATAGATGTTATACAAGCCTTCTTCCATTAATTGGTGCTCGTCCATACGAGTTGGTGGAGCCAACCATAAACGAGTAGACAATGAACCACCAGGTACTTTATCTAGTAACTGACCAGCTGCACGGAAGTGACCGATATTCGTCATACAAGAACCGATGAATACTTCATCAATTTTGTCGCCTTGAACGTCAGAAAGAAGTTTCGCGTCATCTGGATCGTTCGGGCAACAAAGAATTGGTTCTTTGATGTCAGCAAGATCGATTTCGTAAACTTTTAGGTATTCTGCATCAGCATCAGCTTTTAACAAGCTTGGGTTATCTAACCACTTCTGCATGTTTTCAGCACGACGAGCAAGTGTACGTGCATCGCCATAACCTTCTGCGATCATCCACTTCAACATCGTGATGTTAGAACGTAGGTATTCAGCAACTTTCTCTTCAGAAAGTGTGATTGAACAGCCAGCAGCAGAACGTTCAGCTGACGCATCAGAAAGTTCGAATGCTTGCTCAACAGTCAAGTCATTTTCCATTTCTGATAAATCGATCTCAAGGATACGACCAGAGAAGATATTTTTCTTACCTTTCTTCTCTACAGTTAAATCACCCGCTTGAATTGCGTAGTAAGGAATTGCATGTACAAGGTCACGTAAAGTGATACCAGGTTGCATTTTACCTTTAAACTTAACAAGTACAGATTCAGGCATATCAAGTGGCATAACACCAGTTGCTGCTGCGAACGCAACAAGACCAGAACCCGCTGGGAATGAAATACCGATTGGGAAACGAGTATGTGAGTCACCACCAGTACCTACTGTATCTGGAAGTAACATACGGTTTAACCAAGAGTGGATAATACCGTCACCTGGACGTAAAGATACACCACCACGGTTCATGATGAAGTCAGGTAATGTATGGTGAGTTGTTACGTCAACTGGTTTTGGATACGCAGCAGTGTGACAGAAAGACTGCATCACTAAGTCAGATGAGAAGCCCAAGCATGCTAAGTCTTTTAACTCGTCACGAGTCATTGGACCTGTTGTATCTTGAGAACCAACTGTAGTCATTTTAGGTTCACAGTAAGTTCCTGGACGGATACCTTGACCTTCTGGTAAACCACATGCGCGGCCAACCATTTTTTGAGCTTGTGTGAAGCCTTTGCCAGTGTCAGCAGGTTGTACTGGAGTACGGAATAATGTAGAAGGTGCAAGACCTAATTCTTCACGTGCTTTAGCAGTTAAACCACGACCAATGATCAAGTTAATACGACCACCAGCACGTACTTCGTCTAAAAGTACTGGAGTTTTAAGATCTGCTTCAGAGATTTGCACGCCATCTTTAAAAGCAGTTACTTTTGCAGCAGCATGGTCAATTTTCAATACTACTTCGTCGCCCATGTTCATATTAGCAACGTCGATTTCTACAGGTAATGCACCTGCATCTTCCATAGTATTGAAGAAAATTGGAGCGATCTTAGAACCTAAGCACACACCACCGTCTTTTTTGTTTGGAATGTGTGGAAGTTCATCACCAAAGAACCAAAGAACAGAGTTAGTTGCAGACTTACGGCTTGAACCTGTACCAACAACGTCACCAACGTAAGCAACTTGATTGCCTTTAGCGATAAGTTCTTTAATTTGGCTTAATGGACCAACTTCACCTGGTTTTTCAGGGTTGATACCATCACGCTCGTTTTTCAACATTGCATTTGCGTGTAATGGAATGTCTGGACGGCTCCAAGCATCTTGAGCTGGAGACAAGTCATCAGTATTTGTTTCACCAGTTACTTTAAACACAGTGATTTTGATTTCTTCTGGAACGTCAGGACGGCTAGTGAACCATTCTGCTTCAGCCCAAGATTGTAAAACAGCTTTAGCAGCTGCATTACCAGCTTTTGCTTTATCTGCTACATCATGGAATGCATCAAATACAAGAAGAGTTTTCTTTAATGCTTCAGCAGCTAAGCCTGCAAGTTCAGCATTGTCAAGAAGTTCAACAAGTGGTGCTACGTTATAACCACCTAGCATAGTGCCAAGTAAGTAAACTGCACGTTCTTTAGAAACGAGTGGTGAAGTTGCTTCGCCTTTTGCAATCGCTGCCAAGAATGCTGCCTTTACGTAAGCTGCTTGGTCAACACCTGCAGGAACACGGTTTTCAAGCAAATCTACCAAGAACGCTTCTTCGCCTGCTGGTGGATTTTTTAATAGTTCAACAAGCTGAGCTGTTTGAGCGTCATCAAGTGGCTTCGGTGGGACTCCGAGTGCGGCACGTTCTTCAACGTGTTGGCGGTAAGCTTCTAGCACGGTGTTCATTCCTCTTTTTTTGAAAAATTACTTGCAAATTCCAGCTTTCTTAAAAGCTTCACAAGTAATATGGACTACAAAAGTTTACTAGAGTTCAAGGTAAAAGTTAATGAGCGCGGGGTGTTTCTCCGTGATGCCCATTATTTTGTATCTAAATACCTATGTTCAAATAATGAGCATATTGGGTAAAATTGAGCTATTTTTAAGCAAAAAGAGCTTCAGCCAGATGAAAATTCAATAACCTCATCCACAATTAGAATGATTTATATTTTGGCATTTTGTCATGAGGGGTTGCCAAACATTCATTCATCATTTGCTTTCTAACTTTTTCTTGGATTGCTTGAGGATCTTTTGTCAGTTCTTCTTTTGGAATTGCATAAACTTTTTCAATAACATTAAGAATGAATTTTTTAGTTATCTCATCTTCAATCTTATTTGCATGCTCAACTGCCTGCGTTTTTTCAATTGCTTGCTGACGATCAAAAACAATACTTCTTGCAGCATTTCCTACGCTAGTACAAAAGCCATGCCACTGCTCTTCTGGTGTTAATGGTTTCTTTTCTGAACAACCCACAAAGAGCAAACTCATTGCAATCAATAAAATCTTTTTCATCATTTCACTACACTAATTATTGCTGTCCATATCATACGGAAAATCATCGTTTTTGCCAAAACTGCTATAAAAAACCGAGATCAAAAAATCTCGGTCTTTTGTATTAAGCATTAGACATGCCTGTTTCATGTTTTGGATTAATTAAAGAATTTAATATCCGTAGGTGTTGATATTTTTGCTGCATCGCCAGCTGGTTTTAAGGTGCCATTTTTTGCATCAAAACGGAATAAACTAATATTGTTACTATAAACATTGGTTACATATAGATATTTACCAGATGCATCAAATGAGAAGGCACGTGGTTCAATACCATTCGCTTTATAAGCAACTGGCTTAGCTAGCAATCCATTCTGTTGGATTTTAAATACTAAAAGTTTGTTGTCTGCACCTCGATTGGCAGCAATCACATATTTACCATTTGGGCTAAGGATAATTCCACTCGCACTCTTAAATTCAGGTGTTTTATCCTCGTGGATTAGTTTTAGCTCAGCCACTTTTTTCAAATGACCATCTTGCACGTTAAATGTCACAATTTCACTTCGCATTTCTGCGGTAACATACGCATGTTTGCCATTTGGTGAAAAGACCATATGACGCGGGCCAGAACCATGCGTAAAAGTTACATCGCGGTTAGTATCCGCTTCAAGTGGCTGAGCCTTGTTCGGGTTATAATGAAATGTATAGACTTTGTCATTTCCAAGATCGCTAGCATATAAATACTTACCATCTGGACTGAAAGTTGTCGAATGAGCATGACCACTTTCTTGGCGACCTTTAACGTGGCCAGAACCTTCCTCAAAAACTATATTTTGTACTTTTTCACCCAAATGGCCATTTGGTAAAATTGGCAAAACAGCCACACCACCACGGCCTTTATCGAATGCAGAATAGTTCGATACAAACAGGAACTTACCATCTAAACTGATTGTTGCATGTGTTGGATGTCCACCATGACTATCCACAGTGTTCAACACTTCCACCTTTCCGTTTTGAATAGATAATGCAGTCACCGCACCTTCGTTTTCTTCATTAGTGGTATATGCAAAACGACCATCTTTCGATTTCACAATCCAAGAAGGACTTTTCATTTTCAGCACTTTAACAGGAGTTAAAGTTCCATCCTTATTCACTTGAAGCTGGTACAAACCTTCACTGGCTTGTTTTGGTTTTTGCGCAAGCGGTGCATTAGGAATTGATGTCCATGTTCCTACTAAAGCAATTTGTTGTTGTGCAGCATTTACGGTGGAGCACCATCCAAATGACAAGAGCGTCAATGACAATGTTGCTGTTAATTTTTGAATTAGGCCACGATATTTAACGTTGATATCGTTTTCCTTGCCATTTTTAATTTCAACATAAGTATCTATATTCACTACTATATCCTTGAAAAAAACCACCTTATTTGCATTTATCAACAAGGTATATCAATCTAATTTCATTTAATGTTTCTGAAAACTAATTTATAAAACAGCAATTTTCAAGTGAATTTTCTTTAACCAATACCTATCCAAGGCTTCTTTACTCTTAAGAGAAGCGATACTTTAGATGATAAACACTCAACTTTTTTAAATGTTATGAAGACGTTATTAAATTAAAAGCCCACAATAGTGAGCTCTTAATTCATTCATTATTAGTTTCAACTAACTAAAAGCGCCAGTTGTAGAAAAGATCGATTGCTCTTTCTAGAGATTGACTTGCTTCTAAATATAAACGTCGATTCATTTGATAACGTAAAGTGAGTTTGTTTACAGGAGTAAACACTCCAACACCATAGCGAATAAACAGATCTGGTGTGATATAACCCGTTAAACTCACTTGCGTATCATCACCTGTACCTTGTGCATCTAAAGCTAAACCGCTCAAACCAAACGTACGTCCAATCTGGTTAGTTAAAGCACGTGTACCACCCAAGCCCATACTAATACCCGCAGCAGCAATGGTGTTGTTTACATCAGATTTAAAACCTTCTGCATTACTCAAGCCACTCGAACCTTCATTAATACGACCCGTAACGAGCGCGTTCAATGCTTCTTGCTCAGATAGACCTGCATCGTTATAAACCTGAATGTTTGGTGATGTCGCAGTACCCGTAACACGTACGCCAACCATGCTTCCCTGAACATTTTTGTTCGCATCGATATCTAAAGTCGGGTTAGCCAATGGTCCATTAAAACGGGCAATTGCTCGGTTCAAGTCTAGACTTTGTCCATAAGCTTCAATTTTCACTTTTTGGCTGACACCAATCGCTCCATTAGCTCTCATTGCAGTTTCATAACCACGTTGGCTTAAGTTTAGACGACCAACTAATGGAATATTACTGTTAAAGCCTTGGAAGATAACTTGTTTTCCAATATTAACAGAAATATCAGCTCGAATATCCCAAGATTTAGCGGCCCGTAAAATTGCAAGTGGATCTTGACCTTGGCGCACAATGCGAACATCTGATGAAGTATTAATAATTGGAACAGTCGTTTCTGGCATTGAAATACGTGCACGAGGAACATCTACTGATCCTTTTAAGCTTAAACGCTTATCAAAAGGATACATATCAAGTGTCAGATTCGGGTTGGCAATTGCTGTAATTAATGGCGCTTGACGTACCAGTAAATTATCACCTTTCAGATTTAATTGAAGGCGCGGCGCATCTTTCCACTCAAAACTACCTTTAAGCAAGCCTACACCTTGCCCACTATTAAACGCTCCATCAATTGTTGCCATATCCTGACGAATTGATGAATACACCTGCACATTGGTTAGATTCACTGGCAGAGAAATCATGCTGATCGCACCATTCTTCAGGCGCATTTCACCAGTAAATTGAGGTTGAGTTAATGTACCGTTGACTTTACCAGCCAAGGCTAACGTCCCACTCATTGAGCGAACATCTTGAATAAATGGTTTCAAGACTTTTAATTGAACATCATTAAAGGCCACTTCACCATGCATTGGCATTGATGACTGGAATGGGTTGATAATAACGTTCGCGTAACCCGTACCAATATCTGGTGTTTTCACATCAACACGAAATAACAGACCCTCTGATACACTTTTTGCAATTACCCCTAACTCATCATAAGCCAAAGTCGTTGCAGGATCTTGTGGATCTTCAGCAGCTAAACCGATTTCACCTTTACGCGTAATTAAACGCGCATCAAGTTTTGGATTACCGCCATTTACCCACGATGCCTTAGCGTAACCATTTAATTGTCCAGTCATCGCTAAGCCTTCTGGCATAAATGCCGCGAAATCACTTAAGTCCATGTTCTGAGTTACAAAGGAAATATTCCCTCGTGCTTTACTCACTCTTACAGGCTGATCAAAACAGAGCTGACTATTGGTACTTTGCCAGCAATGTTGGCCCACATATAGCTCAGATTTCGCAGAAGAAAAAATTACTGGAGCATTTTGATTTTGTGCCAGACGAATTCGTCGTGAATCAAAACTTCCTTTCTGAATTTGACCTAACCAATCATTCTTTTGGTTAAACCCGCCTGCCAGCTGAACATAGAACTTGGAAACACTATTATTGCCAAGTACTTTTAATAAATGTGCTTTTCTTGTTCCTGTCAAATTCACTTCAGCGGACTGGATTTCTCTATTTCCGCTACGCAGATTATTTAATTTTGCGGTTAATTGAGTCGGTGTTGTTTCCGATGTTGGAAGCTCACCCTGAATACTCAATCTCTTCACACTTACGAGTGTATTAAAAGCAAAATTATCTACGGCAATATTGGCTGTTGCTTTTAAACGTGGTTGTGATTGAACATTCAAATCACCATAAGCTCGACCACGCAGTCCCGGATATAACTCGTAGAGTGCTGGCGCATTCAGCTTAATTTTTAGATTTTGTGCATTGCCAGTAGCTTGTAGCTGGTTCTGTCCATACACTAAAAATAAGTTATTTGCTTCAAATTGCTGAGGTAAAAAGCCATTTTGATTGGAATCCATCAATAGAGATAGATTACCCTTACCCCGAACAGGTTTATTATTTAAAAAGCCTGCAAGATTCAATTGCTGAATATTAATTCGCTTCAAGTGATCAGACCAAACCCCTTGAGTTTTCAGATTTCCTGAAATTTCACCTTTAACAGTTGAGGCAAAATATTGAGGCTTAAAGCGTACTAATGAACTATTAATATCCCATGCAATGCGGTCTTTTAAATTGACAGAACCAGTAGCATAGATTTTTCCAGCCACACCATCATGTTGTAACTGGCTAATTCGAATAAAATCTGGCGTGCCCGCTATAGAAAACTTCAACAAACCATTTGCCTGTTTTAAGGCTTTTAAAGACCCGTCATAATTAACCGCAAAGCCTTTAAAGCCGCCACCAGCTTTAACATCATGAAATAATAATGCTGCTGTACTTTTTCCACCTAAACTTACAGTTTCTTGACCTGCTTGAGCCAATCGACCAGTTAAATCAATTTTCTCAAACTGAATAATTTGCTGGTTTGGTTTAGCGAAACCATTTGCCTTAATCGAACCGTTTAACAGATTAACTGGCGCTGCTGCTTGAATACTTTGCGGATTAAAATCGTTTGCATTTAATAAAGCATTCCAAGCCAGCTGACGTTTTTCAGTAGGTAATAAAACTTTAGCCTGACCTGTTAAGCTACCTTTTTCAGCAGCAAAACTAAAATTAGGCACATTTAAGATATTATCTTTAACATTCAGGTTGGCTAGATATTGTCCTGCTGGCAATAAAGTTTTTTCATGCTGATATACTTTTGTAGCAACCTTAATATCTTGTTGACCGTCACGTAATGTTAAATCGACTTGACCATTATCACTACTTAACCATCCAATATAAGGCATTGCACGGTCTATATTCGCCCACGCCACATTCATGAGCATTGGTTGAGGTTTATTATTTTTTTCAGGCGCCTGATTAAGCTTGAGTTTCCAAGACTCATAACGGTCAAAATCAACGTTAGCAAATACTTCTGTGCCTTTTTCCAAAGAACCAGTTGAAGCAATAGCAGCATCTAAACTTGGCGGTAAGAAGTCTTGAACCACCTGAGGAATCGCTTTGTCTTTAGGATTAATGCGATCTAAACGACCTTTGATGTCCCAAGTCACATGATCTTTCCAATTCACCAGACCTTTAAGATTAACGGCACCTTTCATAACTTGGCCATTAAAATCGGTAATATTAAGCTGATGAACTAAATCAGTATTCATTAAAGCGTTGTACTGACCTTCAGGTAAATTCTCACCCTTTAAATCTGTATCAAGTGCCAAATTAAGCTGTTTAATATCACCTTGAAACTTAATCACACCATTTTTTGCAAATAGTTTTTGTTCTTGTAGCAAAGGTAAATGATAGTTTTTTAATAATAGTTCACCTTGCATTGGAACTTCATCGCGAACAGGATGCAATATTACCCAACCTGTTAATAGATCGGGAGTGGTTGTTGCAACCCCAGCTTTTATAGTATCTAAACTTCCCCGAGCAGCCACTTTAATATTTTGAATATTTAGACTTTTTAAAGATGGGATTCTTAAATCTGCTGTGGCATCTAATGGATATTTACCACTGAAATCCATTTTACCTGTTGCGTTATGGACTGAAAGATAGCCCATATCCATACTAGATTTTTCAAATTCCAGTTTGGTCTCTGACCAAAGTGCATCCTGCAAATGAACGTCATGAAAACTTACATCTGAGGTTGCCAACTTAATTTCTAAATGATCAACATCACCTTCATCTACGCGTAAAACAAAGGGTAACTTGATTGGTTTAAATTCAAACGGTTTACCAGAGGGCGGAGTTTTATTAATAATACGTAAGTTGCGTACATCTGCATGGCTTAAATGCACTTCTTTTTCTAATAATAAAGAACGCCATCCTAAGCCTACATCAGCTCGATCTAATGAAACATCGACATCTTTTAATTGCACCAACACATTTTTGAGAATAATGCCTCGCAATAAGTTGCCGCCTTCATATTCATATTTAATTATTTTCTGAGCTTCTAAAACTCGATCTAATAAAAAACGGCTTCCGCGATCCGTTGACATCATGATGACTAACGAAGAAGCCAATAATAACAATATGATCAATATCGTCAGCAAGAAGCTACGCAAAATGCGACGCTTCTTCTTAGGAGAGCTTGGTGCCGAAGTGGGCTGCTGTTCTACTTCCGCCATAAAATAAACCTAATAAAATTTTATTTTTAAAGTTGTGGGCCTATAAAGAAATGTAAACGAATCGGATGGTTCTCATCTGAAATACCCGAAGCGACATCTAAACGGATTGGCCCAATTGGAGACTTCCAGCGAATTCCGACCCCAACACTATAAGCTGCTGGATTACTGAAATCTTTATCGTAAGCATTACCAAAGTCAGAGAAAACAGCTGCTCGCCATCCATCTTTGAACTGATAGTTATATTCTAAAGAACCTACAGCTAAAGCTTGGCCCCCAATTTTATATCCATCTACTTCTGGAGAAAGACTTTTATAGTCAAATCCACGAATCGTTTGGTCACCACCCGTAAAGAATCTAAGATTGTATGGAACTTTGTCAAAGTCATCTGTAAAAATATAACTAAGGTCAGATCTTCCAACAAATTGGTGATCATCATTTTTACCTAGAGAATAAATAAATCTCCAGCCTGCACTCGCAATCGCCATATTGGCATCTGAGAGTAAACTCTCACTGCCTAATTCTAATTTATAAGTTTGTTTAAAAGCTTTTGTTGGGTTTAAACGTGTATTACTTGAGGTTTTAGATGTTTCATAACTAAACAATAATGCTTCTTGCTCAGATGCAGCTGTTTTAAAAGCATCTGGTAATTCAGAAATATCAACATTACCTTTTTGGGTCAAACGATCTAAACGATAACGAACACCAATAGTATGCTGCCAATTACCTAATGGACGTTTGATTATACGCTCACCGCCCACAACAGCAGATTCGGTTAACAGGCTTACATCCGGACCAATATCATCCCGTGTTTCACGCTCATAACCGCCAACGATATTGAAATAGTCATTTAACGGATGTTTATAGGGAATACTATATCGACCATCAATCGATTGACGAATTTCAGAAACTTCTAAGTTGGCATCAAAAGAATGACCATATTTATTTACGATAGAACGGCGATATTGACTACGTAAACGCGCCCCCGTATCGGTTCCATAACCAATACCAGTTTCCAAACTATTTAGCTTGTCAGCATTTAAAGTCACAATAACTGGAATTCTTTTTGTTTCACGTGCTTGAGCTTGTAAACGATCCTGTTCAGTTTCCTGTTCATCATGCTGAGCTGCGGCGCTTTGCAACATTGCAGTTTGAGGCTCTGCCTGTTTCGCATTTTGTGTTCCGGCAAACTGTTTTTCATCGACTACGTTCTGCGTAACTTCTTTATTGGATGTCGCTAATTGACGTGCTTTCGCAAGTTGTCGTTGTTCTGGTGAAAGTAAATTAGACTCATCAACATCAATATTTTGTTCATCCACCAAAGCTTGTAAATCTGGTGGTAGCTCAAGTGGCTTTTCAATTGGGTCTGGTTTAATACTATCAACCAAGGTGTAATTGAAATAACGTGAGTTGGTTAGGTTATTTGCGAGCACATTTACACGCCAGAAGGCATAGTCATCACCCTCTTTCCAAGGCGCCATACTTTCTAAGATATTTTGGTTTAATGGCAAAGGTTTCGAAGGATCACTCATACGAAACTCGACCTTGTCTAATTTATAGCGCTCACCAGTCTCGTAGCGTAAATTGATATCGGCCTTATTTTCTGGCTGACTTACTTTTACATCATGCAATCGCCAATAAGCATCAAAATAACCATTATTAGATGCGGCATCAACAATACGGCTTTTAGTGGTTTCATATAAACCGTGGTTAAAGATATCACCCACATCTTGATCGGGAACTAAACGAATAACCTGAAATTGCGGCTGCTTTTCGCCTGGACCGGTAAACTCAATATTTTGCTCATTAATTCGTACTGGTTCATTTGGTGTCACTCTGACACGAACACGACTCGGACTTAATTTTTCAAATCGGAACTCAGCATTATAGTAGCCAACAGCTTGAGCAGCCTGATTACTTAATGTTCTAAGCTGAGGTAAAGCAGCATTGAAGTCTTCAAATGACTCTTGGGTAAATGTTGAAAGCTTACCTTTAATATTTTTAGCCAACACATCTGAAGCACCTTCTACCTCTGCGCTAATACGCGGTACTTGTTCCATCGGAATTGCACGTGGCGGACGTACTTTATTTAAAATACGCTTAAAGAAACCAACTTGCTCAGGCGGTTCTTCGGCCTCTGGTGTCAATTCAGGCAGTGTTTTTCCAGTCTCATTGGCTTCAACTACAATCTTACTATCAGACTTAATCTCTTGCATAAGCTGATCAATATTTACAGGTGCCTGATTAATTTGATTTAATTCAGATTGAGTTGCATCGCTTACAGTAACTTCAGGGAGTTTCTGAGTCCCATTTTGAAAGTTCTGTGCTTCATTCTTCGCTTCTTCCGCTACCCTATAAATTTCATTTGCCATGTTTTGATCAACAGGCATATCGGGTAAATCTTCAAGATTATCAAGAGTAATTGGCTTAAATTCATCAATTTGATTTGGAAATTGTTCTTGTTGTTGCAATATAGCCAAGCTATCTTGTTGCTGCTGAGCTTGGGTTACAAGTGTAGCGATATCTGTAACTGGAGCAGTATATTGCTCATTAACCTGAGCTGACTGTTCAGTTGACTCCTCAGATACTGTCTGGTTTAAAGTTGTTGATGAACTATTCTCAACAGAAGTTTGAGCAAAACTTGGCGTTACGCAAACGCTTAACAACAAGCTGCTACAAATAAGTTTAGGAATGCCCTGCATTTTTAAAATTAAATGCATAGAATGTGAGAGAGTTGACTGTTTAAACTTAATTTTAGAAGGCATAGAAAACTCTAGACTTATTTTTTAATAAAACGCACCAATGTGAGTGTAAAACTCACTCAAAACCATTGATTTTTCATTTAATCAAGCGTTAAAAATATCATACATGGTTTTCTATGCAAATTAACACTCGGTCACATTTTTTTATAAAACACAATGAAGTTTGCACATGATGAAACAAGATGAGCACCTGATGACCTCACGTCGGTTTGTACCGATGTTTTTTACCCAGTTTTTTGGCGCATTAAATGATAACGTTTTTAAGCAAGCTTTATTATTGGTGATTACTTATGGATGGATTCAGCAACAATCTGCTCCTGTAAGTACTCTTAATAATTTGGCAGCCCTCTTGTTTATTCTGCCATATTTCTTTTTTTCAGCCACAGCTGGACAAATCGCCGACAAATACGAACGATCTCAACTCGTCCGTGGTATTAAAATTTTAGAAATCATCATTATGCTCATCGGTACTGCGGGGTTCCTGTTAGGAAACTTATGGCTACTTCTTTTTGCTTTATTTTTGATGGGTACGCATTCGACGTTCTTCGGCCCAATTAAATATGCAATTTTGCCTGAAATCTTAAAACCGAACGAATTAATGTCGGGTAATGCGCTATTTCAATCCGGTACATCTATGGCGATCTTATTCGGTATGATCTTAGGTGGTGCCGTAATTGCCTCATCAGATGGTAATTTATTGTGGATTAGTATCACCGTAGTGGCTATTGCTTGCATAGGCTATTTATTTAGTCGCTTCATTTTGCCGCAAAAAGTTGCTGCACCTGACTTAAAGATTGACTGGAATTTCATCCGTACCAGCTTTCAAACCATTAAATATGCCAAAAGCTTACCGTTAGTATTCACAATTTTGCTAGGCAACTCTTGGTACTGGTTTTATGGTGCGACCTATTTAACTCAAATTCCACAGCTTACCCAGCAAAACCTTCATGCATCAGAAAATGTCGTTAGCTTGTTACTGACTTTCTTTTCAGTCGGTATTGGTGTGGGTTCTCTTCTTTGCCGTAAAATTGGTGGTTCAGAAATTAATATTAAAATGATGCCGATTGGTGCAGTTGGCCTTACTGTTTTTGCGATCTACCTTGCTGCCAGTTTAGCTTTTGTACCAGAAAGAACTGGGGCATTACTTACCTTAAAAGACGTTTTCACCCAAGGCTGGGTTTACTACCATGTCATGATTGCTGTGACTTTATTGGGTATTAGTGGCGGTTTTTATATTGTTCCCCTATATGCCATGATGCAGGCTTATTCACCACGTTCACATCGTGCACGTGTTGTTGCAGCGAATAACATTTTAAATGCTGTATTCATGGTTTCTTCTGCAATTTTTTCAATCTTAATCTTAAGTGTTTTAAAAATTGATATTAAAATACTATTTATTATTACAGCTGTACTTAGTGCAATCTTTAGTATCTGGCTTCTCGCTAGACTAAAACCAATGCTTGCCACAGCCCACCTTTCTTTAGAGGACTAATTTATGCGCCACTATACTGGAATTGATCAACTTATTAACTCATTTGATCAGGCATTGCGTAGTCTTGTTCCGGGTGCAACAGCAGCACAGCGTCAAAATCCAGCTGAAACAGTAGAAACAAAACTTGGTGTAGAAGATGCTCGCCATGTCGCAGGTTTAATGCGTGTTAACCACAGTGGTGAAGTATGTGCTCAAGCACTTTACCATGGGCAAGCATTAACGGCGAAATTGCCAAATGTACGTCAAGAAATGCAACAAGCAGCGATTGAAGAACAAGATCATTTAGCTTGGTGTGAAGATCGTTTAAAAGAATTAAACAGTCATACAAGTTTGTTAAACCCAATCTGGTACGGGTTGTCATATGGCATGGGTGCCCTTGCTGGTATTGCAGGTGATAAATATAGCTTAGGTTTTGTTGCTGAAACTGAACGTCAGGTTAGTCTGCATTTACAAGATCACTTAAACCAGTTACCCGCTCAAGATGAACGCTCTCGTAAAATTTTAGAGCAAATGAATGAAGATGAATTACATCACCGTCATACTGCACTTGAAGCAGGCGGTGTTGAATTACCATATGCAGTAAAAATTACGATGACTGCTATTTCAAAGTTAATGACAAAAACCAGTTATTATCTTTAAAAACCAAAGGATTGATCTCATTCGGATCAATCCTGTTTTAAATATTATTTTAAGCCGTGATCATATTTGAAACGTTCGATATCTCGAATTGAATTCCAATAGTTTCTGTTAATACGGTCACGATCAATTTGTAATTCTCTTAAAAGCTTACGATAACGCTCACGCTCTTCTGGCTTTAATTTTTCGTTATAAGCACTATCAGAATATTGCTTAAACTTTTCATCATAACGGTCATATTCATTTTTTGCATTGTAGTAATCTGAGGCAGCTCGATAATAAGGTCTTAAACGATTACGCTGCTCGATTGGGCATACATTAATATTGCCGTTACCCTCTAAAGCGTTATAAAAAATATTTGATGGCTGGCAATAATACCCTAAGCCCTCTTTATACCCACGTTCATATGACTTTTGATCTGGAACAATATTGGCTTTTCCACACGCTTTATAATATTGATCTAAACGTGGCGAAGCCCCCTTTGAACCATCTTTCTCACCCACTAATGACCAATTCGCAGTCTTACATTCTTCTACGCTCATTGCAGCACAACCTGAAAGACTGATTGCTAAAATGGCTAAACCGATATTTTTCATATTAAGAAAACTCAAAAATAAAATTAAAAAAACGCAAAAAATAAAATTCCAGTACATGTGCTATATAAGCCTTGCTCAATTCAAGATTTATACATAAATGTTTAACTGGATAAGCGTTTAAGTTTAAAGCAGTTTGACCATCTCACCAAATAAGAAGCTAAAATTTTTAGCTTTGTTTAATTTTAAAAAGAGAAATCCATAGAATTTTATAATGCGCCGACTGCTCTTATACGCTAATTTTACCTTAAAAATTGATTATAAAAACCAGACTCAAGTTATTGATTATTAATAAATAAAAACAATAAACCCCATAAAAAAACCTTTCATTATTTTACTCTTTTTTTACGAGATTAACTTCAAAGGCTACGTTAGGATTTTAGCTAAATAACCACCAAGGTTTTTTATAATGAGTACGCATATTTACCCAAATTTAAACTTACAAAATTCTCACTTTAAGGCATTTAAAATAACAGATGATTTTATTCCTCCAACACAAACCGACATTTTCAACTCAGAGCTTTTTTTAAAAGAAGTTGATGAATATTTAAGCTTATATCCACACACTCAGCACATGGATATTTATCTGCACGACTTAAACGGGCATATTCGTGGCAAACGTATTGACGTTAAGAGTCTGAAAAATCTATCTAATGGATGTTATTTTCCTCTTTCTGTTTATGCCATGAGCCTTGATGGAAAAGTAATTGAAGAAACAGGCCTGGGAAAATATATTGGTGAACCAGATAGACTTTGCCTGCCCATTTTAGGCCGCTTGCAACCAAGTGCCTTATCCCCAGAATTAAATGCTCAGCTTTACCTATCAATGCAAGAAGAAGATGGTTCAGACTGTCGCTATGAACCACGCAATATATTAAAAAAATTATTAAATCAGTTACATACTAATAATTATTTCCCTGTCATGGCTGCCGAGCTAGAGTTTTACCTTTTCTCACCTCAGCATCAGTCTGAAACCTGCATAGAAAACCAATGTTTCGATATAGATGCACCGAATAACTATCAGCAAGTCCTAGATGAAGTTGAGAAAGCAGCCCTACTACAATCAATTGAAATTACCGCTATTGTTGCGGAATCATCCCCTGGACAATACGAATTAAATCTTCAACACAGCCATGATATTTTAAAGCTCTGCGATCAAATTAATGCTTTAAAAAGAATTGTAAAACAAGTTGCAAGAAAGCATGATCTAACTGCTTGTTTCATGGCGAAACCGAACTTATCAAAGGCTGGTAGTGGCATGCATTTTCATATGAGCATACTTAATCAATACCATGAAAATATATTTAGCTCAGAAGTAGAAAAAAATGAGCTTTCAGCCAAATTATTGAGCGCGATTAGTGGCCTAATTGAGTTAATGCCTGCATCTATGGCGATTTTAGCGCCTAATATCAATTCTTATAGACGTTTTAAAATTGGTCATCACGTGCCATTAGAAGCCAATTGGGATACTAACAACCGAAATGTTGCAATCCGAATTCCATGCTCAGATGTACAAAATCAACGCTTAGAATATCGTGTTGCTGGAGCTGACTGTAACCCCTATCTAGTTACAGCGACTATTTTAGCGGGTGCATCTTATGGCTTATCTCATAAATTACCGCTGCCAAAACCTGCACATCTTTTAAAGTTTCCAGACGAGCACATTTTATTAGCCAACAATCAGCCGGAAGCCTTAAAAATATTTAAAGGAAGTCTTATTTTAAAAGGGTATTTAGGGGCAGACTTTGTAGAACATTGGTACACGGTTAAACAGGCTGAATATCAAAATATTTACAGTCAAATGACTGAAGCAGAACAACATTGGGATATATAAATAAAAAGAGCAAAAAAACTATAAACCACTTTGCAAACCCTTAGGGAGAAATACCCTAAGGTTTTTTTTATATCTAATTAATGATTTTTCTGTTTAGCTAAAAAACGTAACCCAACACCTGGTTCAGTAGCAATATAACGTGGCTGAATCGCGTTATCCCCCAGTTTACTGCGTAACTTGCCCACTAAAATACGTAAATAGTGCGTATCTTCCTGATGGGTGGGTCCCCATAGCTCTTTTAAGAGCTGAGGCTGTGTTAAAAGCTGCCCTTGATAGCGCATTAATAACGTCAAAAGCTGAAACTCTTTTCGAGTTAAAGTAATTGGTTGTTGCTCGATCCAAACTAAACGTTGCATGACATCAACCTTGAGATAACCATCGTCATACACATGTGCTTCTTGTTGAATCGGTTGATTTCTTAAAATGACACGTATGCGCGCCAAAAGCTCTTGCACACTAAAAGGCTTGGTCATGTAGTCATTTGCGCCTGCGTCTAGCAAGGCAACTTTTTCATATTCATCAGCACGTACAGATAACACAATAACGGGAACATTCGACCAGCTACGTAATTCTTGAAGGACTTCTTTTCCATCTAAATCAGGTAAGCCTAAGTCTAAAATAACCAAATCGGCCCCTTGGGTTGCCAAAGCCTCTAGACCTTTGTAACCTGTTTCGCAAAGCGTGGTTTTGTATTTTTGAGTTCTTAAAGCAATGTCTAAAAATTTACGGATTTGAGGCTCATCATCAATAATCACAATACGTGTTTCTACAGGTGAGGTTTCGGAACTTATCATGAATTTACAACTTATTCTTTTACTGGGTGAATGGGTAATCTGATTTGAATTAAAGTACCTTTATTTTGGCGCCCTGAAAATGCTTCTATTGTACCCATATGAGCACCAATAATCGCTTTTACGATTGTAAGCCCTAAACCTGTACCAAATTTTCCACGGTCTCCACGCTCCATAGTATAAAACATATCAAAAATGCGGTGTCTTTCGTCTTCGGGGATTCCAGCACCTTTATCTTCAATTTCTATTTTCACCTCATCTTCTGACACAAGATGAGTACGAATCATGACTGGTTCATCTGGAGGTGAAAAGTTTGCCGCATTTTCTAAAACATTAAAAATAGCCTGTTCTACCAGTGCTGGGTGAACATACAAACTAATCGGTTGCTCAGGTAACTGAACTACTACTTGTGTATCTGGTTTATAGCGCTTTAAACGGCGAGTTGCCGAACCAATTAATTCATCTACGCCAATCCAGTCTCTCTTTAAAGTTAGACCTTCATGTCCCAAACGGGTCATATCAAGCAAGTTTTGAATATAACGGTCTAAGCGTTCACCTTCTAAATGAATTGTTTCAAGCAGATCTTGTTGGTCTTGTTCTGTCATTTCAGCTTTAAAATTGGCAAGTGTGTCTGCTGCCCCAATAATAGAAGCGAGTGGCGAGCGTAAATCATGCGATACCGAAGATAATAAAGCAGAACGTAAGCGCTCTGTTTCACTGGTGACTTTTGCTTGTTCAAGCTCATTCACCAATTGGGTTCGAAGTACTGCCTGTGCAATATACTCAATTACACTTTCAGTCAGTTTCTTTTGCTCAAAATTTAAGGAAACCACTTCATCCTTAAAGTAAATTCCCACAATACCTAGGCTATTTTTTTGTTCTAAAAGAGGTAAAAACCACCAGTTTGATTGACTCAGCGTATCAGTAAAACGCCCACATGGCTGCTTGTGTTTCAAACACCATTCTGCGGCTACTTTTTCTTTATCATTTAGCTCAATATCAGATGAAATTACCTTATCTCGAATAGAAATCCACACTTTAGTTTGAAGTTGTGTTTCTAAAGTCATACGTCCTGTTTGCATGACTTCTTCAAGATTTACTGCACTAGAAAGCTTACGTGCCAAGTCTTGCATTACCCTAGTGTAGGCATTGGCAGCTTTTAAAGATAAAACTTGCTGGCGTAACTGAGAAGCCAAACGCCCGGCAATTAAAGCTGCTGCAAAAAAAGCCACAACGGTGACTACCCCTTGGTGTGCTGAAATCTGAAAGGTATAACGCGGGGCAATAAAGAAAAAATTATAGGCTAAGAAACAAATAAGAGCAGCCACTACTGCAGCTAACATTCGGGTTTTCGTTGCAACAATTAAAACAGAAATAATAAAAATGACAGAGAAGTCTTCAATACCAAATAGAACTTCGGCGAAGTGAGCTAGAAAAATGCTACCGCACGTCACAGCTAAAACAAAAATACTTTCTTTTAATGATAAAAATGAAGGTTTTTCGAGCTGATTAATCTTTTTAGTGCCCTGTTCTGGGTGCAAAATGGTTAAAGCAATCGAGTTTTCTTGATTTAATAATTGCTGAGCTAAATTTTTCTTAAATAACTTTAACCACCACGGTGAAATACTTTTACCAATGACAAGATTGGAAATACCTCGATCAACGGCGGCATCCATTAACACTGATGCAACTCGCGGCCCATATAAAACTTCAGTTCGACCACCTAGTTGTCGAGCTAGCTCAAATGCACGGTCAATCTCGATGTATTCTTTTTTATAAGAACTCACTGAACTCTGCCCAAAGTCCAAACTTCTATCAACATTTACTACAGTCCATGTAGCCCCATTACGTTCTGCTAAGCGGCAGCCTGCTCGCACTAAATATTCAGAAGAGCCTTGCCCATCTATCGCAATCATCAATTCATTTTGTAACGATATAGATTTCAAACCCTTTGAGGCATAACTCTCTTTTAAATCTGAATCGACATGCTCAGCAACGCATTGCATTGCCAGTTCACGTAATGCCGTTAAATTTGAAATGCTAAAAAAGCCTTGTAATGCCAGATTTGCTTGCTCTGGTACATAGACTTTTCCTTGATGGAGCCTTTCAATGAGTTCACTGACGGGTAAATCAATTAAGCGAATATCTCGAATACGGTCAAATACCCGATCTGGTACTGTTTCATTTACTCGAATGCCTGTAATTTGATAGACCACATCATTTAGGCTTTCTAAATGTTGAATATTTATAGTGGTAAATACATCAATACCAGCGTCTAGCAACTCATTAACATCTTGCCACCGTCGTTCATGACGACTATTTGGGACGTTGCGATGAGCCAATTCATCAACCAAAACGATTTGCGGATGCCTAAGTAAAATAGCATCCAAGTCCATTTCTTCTAAAATATGCCCCTGATATTGCATTTCTTTTCTAGCAATTTGAGGCAAGCCTTCCAAAATTTTTAGAGTTTCGATTCTTCCATGGGTTTCAACAATACCAACAACAACATCTGTGCCCTGTTGAAATAATTCTTTGGCGCGGGCGAGCATGGCATAGGTTTTTCCTACACCTGGTGCCGCACCAAGAAAAACCGTTAGTCGACCGGCTTGATATCTGTTGACATGATTTAATAAGGCCTCAGCCTGATTTTCGCGATTGCTTTGCACTTGCTATCATCCGGTAAACTAACAACTTTATTTTTAAGTTAATGTGTAGATTGTAATTGATCTAAAGCAATATTGAGCTCTAATACATTAACACGAGCTTGCCCCAATACACCAAACTGCTTCCGTTCAATATGCTTTTGCAAAAGCTCTTCCACAACCTTAGGGTCTACATGACGCGCTTGAGCCACTCTGGCAACCTGTAACTGAGCAGATTCAGGACTAATATGCGGATCGATACCACTCCCCGATTTAGTCACTAAATCGCTTGGAATAGGTGTATTGCCCGTGTGGTCTTGTTTTTTCACAGCAAGAATCTGAGCATCAATTTGTTGCTGTAGTTCAGGATTAGTACGCGCTAAGTTTGTACCTGCCATCGCCATCGGGTCATAAGCGACTGCTGAAGGGCGTGGATGAAAATAAGCATCTCCAACAAATGGCTGAGCAACTAATTTTGACCCTAAAACTTTATGATCTATTTCAATCAAACTACCATCCGCTTGATTATTAAATAACACCTGCCCCACGCCCGTAGCGATAGCACTATAAGCAGCGCCACAGCCAACTAAGGTAAAAATTAATAATCCCAAAGATGCTCTTAAGGTCTGACCCCAATTTGCTTCTGAATTTTGTACATAAGTTTTCATTTCAAACTCCAGATTACAAACCAAATAATTGAACAATCACTACATCAATTGCTTTAATGGCAAGGAATGGCAGAACCACACCGCCCACACCATAAATCAACATATTTCGACGTAATAACTGAGTTGCCGTTGAAGGTTTAAATTTGACGCCTCGTAGTGCAATTGGAATTAATAGCGGGATAATAATCGCGTTAAAAATTAATGCAGATAAAATCGCGCTGTTTGGGCTTGCCAAGTGCATTACATTTAATACTTGCATTTGTGGAATCGCAGCAGCGAACAATGCAGGCAAGATGGCAAAGTATTTAGACACGTCGTTTGCTAATGAAAATGTTGTTAGAGCACCACGCGTAATCAGCTGCTGTTTCCCAATCTCGACCACAGCAAGTAGTTTGGTCGGGTCAGAGTCTAAATCAACCATATTGCCGGCTTCTTTTGCAGCTTGTGTACCCGAGTTCATGGCTAAACCAATATCAGCTTGTGCTAATGCCGGCGCGTCATTGGTTCCGTCACCGACCATCGCAACTAAACGACCTTGTTGTTGTTCGGTGCGAATACAAGCCAATTTGTCTTCTGGTTTTGCTTCGGCAATATAATCATCTACACCAGCTTCAGCAGCAATCGCGGCCGCAGTTAATGGGTTATCACCTGTAACCATAACGGTTTTGATGCCCATTTCTCTTAAACGAGCAAAACGTTCTTTAATGCCGTGTTTAATCACATCTGAGAGTTCAATCACACCCAACACATGATGTTGATTAGCGACGGCTAAAGGTGTTGCTCCTTTTTTGGCAACTTGTTCAACACGCGCTTTTAATTCTAAATCTTGAGAATAATCTTCATCTACAAATTTCAAGATTGCATCTAATGCACCTTTACGAATTTGGTCACCATTCGGTAAATTCACACCAGAAATTCGGGTAGAAGCACTAAAAGAGATAAATTCGGCTTGCTCAGGTTCTTGCTGTTTTAGCCCTTGCTCTTTTGCTAACTTAACAATCGATTTCCCTTCTGGTGTTGGGTCGGCAAGTGAACTTACCCAAGCAGCAGCTCTCAACTCAGACTCGGTTACCGAAGTTAAAGGATAAAAAGAGGTCGCTTGACGGTCACCATAAGTAATGGTTCCTGTTTTATCGAGTAAAAGCACATCAATGTCACCCGCAACTTCTACTGCTTTACCTGATTTCGCCAAAACATTGGCTTTAAGTGCACGGTTCATACCCGCAATCCCAATCGCAGGTAACAAGCCACCAATGGTTGTAGGAATCAAGCAGACCAATAACGCCACGAGCACGACTGGATCAAGTTCAATATGCAAATACTTGGCAATAAATGGCAAGCTAATCACGACAATTAAAAATGTGATTGTCATTACCATTAACAAGAAGCCAAGCGCAATCTCATTCGGAGTTTTCTGGCGATTTGAGCCTTCGACCAAAGCAATCATACGGTCTAAGAAACTTTGACCAGATTCAGCAGTCACTTGCACAACAATACGATCTGTAAGTACTTTGGTTCCGCCAATAACACCTGAACGGTCTGTTCCAGCTTCACGTAGCACGGGTGCTGACTCACCTGTAACAGCCGATTCATTAATAGTGGCAAAGCCTTCTACAATCTCACCATCAGCTGGAACAAGCTCACCTGCATGTACTTCAATGAAATCATTTAAATGAAGTTCAGTCGCTGCAACTTGAGTAGCTTGACGGTCTGTCAAAGAGTTGAGTCTTCGAGCCATTAAATTTTCTCTTGCTGCACGTAGTGAAGATGCCTGCCCACGGCCTCTAGCCTCTGCAACTGCTTCGGCATAGTTAGCAAATAAAATGGTAATAAACAGAATTGCTGTAACCACTAAACCAAATAACAGCGTGGTGTAACCTAAGATTGTACTAATGCCTGTAACCACTGTTCCAAGCCATACAATTGCCATCACAGGGTTTTTAATTGCATGCTGCGGTAGCAGTTTCACAAATGCATTTTTCCAAACTTCAAAATTTGGCACTGCCATGGTTTGTTTATGGCTATTTACATGAGTTTGTGTATTCATTTTCACTCGCCTCCTTAGCCTTTAACCAACAAAAGTTGATCGGCAATAGGCCCAAGGACAAGAACTGGCATAAATTGTAATAAGGTAAGCAACACAACAATCGTAATCAGCGTTAAAGCAAAGGTTGGAGTTTCAACCTGAAGACTACCTGCTGTTTCGGGTGCTTTTCTTTTTGCTGCTAAATGTGTTGCAATCATTAATGGCAAAATTAATGTCGGGAAACGTCCTAACAGTAGAGCAATACTACAAGTAACATTCCACCATACAGTGTTGTCTCCAAGACCTTCAAAACCTGAACCATTGTTGGCAAATGCAGAGACATATTCGTAGAACACTTGGCTAATGCCATGTGGTCCCGGATTACTAATTCCAGATATGCCTGGAACGCTGAGGCTTAATGCGGTAAAGGCAAGAATGACTAAAGGTTGAATCAAAATAATAATCGCGAGCAACTTAATTTCTGCGGCTTCAATCTTGCGCCCAAACAATTCAGGGGTACGACCTGTCATTAAACCTGCAATAAATACTGCGAGTAACAGATAAATCATAAACTGTTGCAGACCACAGCCCACACCACCCCAAATGGCATTAATCAGCATGTTAATGAGTTCGACTAAACCGGTAAGCGGTGCAGAAGAATCATGCATCATATTGACCGAGCCGTTATTTACCTGTGTAGTAAGCGCTGCCCAAACTGCTGATGCTGCTGGTCCAAAACGTTGTTCTTTACCTTCCATTACGGCAAATTGAGATGCTGTCGATGACATACTCTCAGACCAGACAGCCGCTGCACCTGAAATAATTGACATGAAAAGCATGCTGCCAAAGACAAAGTAAGCAAACTTTTTACGCTGAGTAAAATGCCCGACCATAAAAATGACTGTAATTGGAATAAGTAAGATCGCAATCATTTCTAGTAAATTAGAAAATGGTGTAGGATTTTCTAAAGGCACAGAACTATTTGGACCGTACCAACCACCACCGTTACTACCTAATTGCTTAATCGCCACCATTGGCGCAACTGGTCCTAAAGGAATTTTTTGAATTTCAACGCTATTGGCTTTATCAATAAGTTGTACTTCTGGCCCACCTTGGAAAGTTGCTGGCACGCCTTGGCTGTTAAGCAACAATGACCAGACAAAACAGAGTGGAAGCAAGAATCGGACTGTAGGGCGAATTACATCTGCCCAATAGTTACCAATTAAAATTTGATCTGGCTGCTCAGCAACATCTGCCGTAATATGGCTTGGACGCTGATAAAAGAAAGCTCTTAATGTCGCAACAACCAAAGCCAGCCCCATCATTGGAGTAATGACTTGCAAACCTACAATACCTGTCATTTGCGACAAATAAGATAACTGAGCCTGACCAGAATAATGCTGTTGGTTGGTGTTTGTTAAAAATGAAATAACAGTGTGTAGTGCTAAATCCCAACTCATATTTGGTGCATGATTTGGGTTTAATGGTAGCCACGCTTGCGTCATAAAAATAGCAAGAATAGCCACAGCAAGAAAAATACAGCTCACAACAAATGCTAAAGAATATTGTTTCCAGTTCATTTGTTGTTGTGGAGATACACCTAACAAGCGGTATACAGGATTTTCAATCCAACGAAATAATCCATCACCCCACATCGGCTGATTTGCCATCACTTTGGATAGATATTTACTGAGGCACCATGCTAGAAAAATAGCAATAAATAAAACAAGTATAAGTTCTAACATGGTTATTCTCCTCTATACCCCTTGGCTTGATTTGCCAAACTGGAAATAAGGAGAGATGGAGAAATATCATTTGTTTTAAGTCCGCATAAGACAATGCCAGACTGATGCAAGATGCGCATTTGAGAATTTATAAGCATCTTTATTTTCCTGAAATAACACTAATTTAGTGAATTTCAGTATCGATAAAATGCCCGTAAATTCTCTATTGAGGAAGTCAAAGCCCGCGTAAAGTTTGCGTAAAATTTAGTTTGAAGGGTATTAAACTTTAAAATTAACGACTGGATAAATCATGCTATCAGCCTTTAAGGTTTCACAATGCCAAAGTTCATATAAAGGAATTTTTACATCGAGTGCCAAAGGTAGCTTTTTAGAATTAAATTGCATATGATCCAGATCACTTCCCCATGCAATCAAATCTACATCTAAAGAAATATGATGCGACGGACGAACACGCCCCGAATCTGACTCAAGTTTCTTTAGAAAAGATTCAATTTGTTCACACGATAAATTGCTTTTTAATAGACATGCCGAATTCCAATAATCATCTCCAATACCATCTCGGCATGGAATTTGATAAACAGATGAAAACTGCACTTTCCCCAAAGTTGCCAATTGCGTATAAGCAAAAGTAAAGTGCTGATCTGCGTCTAAATTACTCGCTAGGGCGAGCGCAAAAATTGTTTCTGGTGCGTTCAAGACGAATTCCTACAGCATTTGCTTCTGCAATGATGGCTGGCTTACGGATGGTTATGGTAATTTTTTCAATTGATGGAAAGGTTTCAAACAAACATTGTAAAACCAAATGTGCTGCATGCTCGATTAATTCAGGTTTAGCTTGTTGAATGGTTTGAGCCGATAACTCACAAATCTGGGCATAGTTGAGTGTGTCCTCAAGCTTGTCAGACTCTGCTGCTCGGCTCAAATCATTATGGATGGTTAAATCCAACATTAAAGGTTGAATGATTTGTCTTTCCCAGTTGAAACAGCCAATCACTGTCTCAACTTTCAAGCCTTCAATAATAATGGCATCCATAAATTTAAACTGACCTTAGTGCTTTAACAACGAAGCAGGTTCCATATTTTGAACCATTTTCAAACGCTGGTCTGCATAAATATCAGTATATGGTGCGAGTACGCGCATAAAACGATCGAAATAAAGCATTTGCTTAAATAATAAAGCAAAATCACGTGGGAATTTAATCCCATGACGCTCACCTACACCGACCATATCCATCATAATGTCATTTAAATCGGCTGGATTTGAAGACAATATCTGTTGCGGATCGGCCATTAATACGCCATTAAACAAACGCTCTAGATCTTGAGCCAACACCTGAACGTCAATTTTGTTATGGGTCATACCCATTTTCAGCATATTTTCAGCCATTGCCTGATAATCAGTTTTTTGTAAGGCATCCATAAATGCAATACATGCAGTCCAAACTTCAGGTTTTAACTGGCCGACGATACCAAAATCAATAAAACCAATACGCCCATCTTCAAGCAACATTAGGTTCCCAGCATGTAAGTCAGCATGGAAACTCTTACATAGCATGAGACTACCAAACCATGTATTCATGGCAGTAATCAGTACTTGCGATGGATCTTTAGCATATTGTTTTACGACACTAAAGTCAGTCAAAGACACACCGTATAGGCGTTGCATGGTCAAAACACGGCGTGTAGAAAACTGATGATAAACTTTAGGCGCTGTCGCTGCTTTATTTTGTGAAATATTAAGATATTCCACAAAATCATCTAGGTTTTGTGCTTCTTCAATGAAATCGACTTCACGGACCATACGGCTTTTAATTTCATCTACAATTTCAGAAAGAGCTGCGAATTTGATCTTTGGTACAGCACGTTCGAGCAGCTTGGCAGCCCAATGTACTACACTTAAGTCTGTATATAAAATGGTTTCAACACCAGGCTTTTGTACTTTGATAACGACATCTTCACCTGTGGTCAGCTTAGCTGCATGAACCTGAGCAATTGACGCAGAAGCTAATGGCTTTTCATCGATATAGCTAAAAATTTGGCTTAAATCACGCCCTTCAAATTCAGACGCAAGCACACCTTGAATATAACTAAATGGGAGTGTTGGTGTCTGGTCTAAACAACCTTGAAATTCTTCTACATATTCACGTGGGAAAAGCGATGGCGTACTCGCAATAAACTGACCAAGCTTAATATAAGTTGAGCCAAGTGACTCAAAAGTCTCTCGCATGAGTTTGGCATTACTTGGTTTTTCAGTTGCGTATTTAATTCCAGCTTTGGCCGCAACCACTGCTGTTTCACCAATGCGGGCGACTGAACGCAGCCCATCAAACAAAATATTTTTTTTCATATTTCTTCAAAACCAAATCATTCAGGTTGAGTGTAGCAAATTTTGTTTAATTTACTGATTAGCTTGCCTGACAAAGTGGGCAATTTACATCTTTATCAAAACTAACAATACGTTGTGTCATATTTAAACCATCCCACAATAATAGTTTCTGCTTTAAAGGTACACGATTTAGACCTAAATACAGCAAAGTGTGATGTGCTTGTAATGACGCGATCATTACAGGAGTAGTTGCAAGTACCCCTGACTCTGCACAGCGCAGCCCTTCATTGCTATGCTGTTCTTTCGGAAAAAGACATTCATAACAAGCTGAATCACCTTCAACCATAAACATTTGCGCCTGAAAACCAATTGCTGAAGCGCTAATTAATGCGACTTGATGTTTCTTACAAGCTGCGTTTACCAAATAGCGAGTTGTAAAATTATCACAGCCATCTAAAACCACATCTTGGTGTTCAACAAGTCTATCAATGTTATGTTCGTCTAAACGTTCGTTATAGTATTCAACACAGATATAAGGGTTAATTTTCTGTAAACGTTTAGCCAAAATTTCTGCTTTGTAACGACCAATATCTTCATGACCAAATGCGATTTGTCGTTGTAAATTACTTATCTCGATCGTATCTGCATCAATCAGTGTAATTTTCCCAACCCCTGCTCGCGCTAGTAACTCCGCACTGCTACATCCTATTCCACCAGCACCAACAATCAGCACATTAGCAAGTTTGAGTTTTTCCTGAGCTTCAATATCCCATCCATCAAGTAAAATCTGACGGCTATAGAGATGCATTTCTTCATCACTTAACTCTACAAAATCGATATCTTGAAGCTCGGTCACGCGTTAATCCTTTCACTTAGAAGCCAAGTGATTTTATGACTAAGTTAATCATTATGAAAGCTATAAAATGGAAACAAGTTTTTTATTCGGTTAATACCCTATCACATTACTTCTCTCACACTTTCTGCAACAATAAGACTATCTATTTTCTGTATTACTTAGGCTAAATATGTCTCAATCATATATTGCACCTGTAGAGTTAGAAAAAGCTTATCGTTTGTTAAATCATGGTCCGACTGTCCTTGTTTCCGCGCAACATGGTGACGACCGCAATGTAATGGCTGCCGCATGGGCATGTGCCTTAGAATTCAAGCCAGCCAAAGTGTCCGTTGTTCTCGACAAAAGTACTAAAACACGCCAGCTCGTTGAGCAAAGTGGTTATTTCACCTTACAAGCTCCTTGCTATGCACAGCTCGATCTGACTCATCAACTTGGAACCATTAGTAAATTGGATGATCCAGAAAAACTTGAGCATTGCGGTGTTGAGCTATTCTATCAAGAAGGTCTTACGAGCCCACTTGTAGCAGATTGCGTCGCATGGCTTGTATGTAAACTTATTCCTGAACCGCATAATCAATCAGCTCATGATTTATTTATTGGTTCTGTTGTAGGTGCATGGGCAGATAGCCGCGTTTTTAGAGATGGGCACTGGCACTTTCAAGATGCGCCGAAAGAACTTCGCAGCCTGCACTATATTGCAGGTGGAACTTTTTATTTGATTGGTGAGGAAGTCAAAGCTCAAATTTAATCATTAAAAAGCGAGATTCATTTAATTGCAAAAAACCGCATAACAATTGCGGTTTTTTGCAGTCAACGACATTTTTTAAAATCTAATACTTAAACTTGAGCCACTTCACGAGCAATCACCAAGCGTTGAATATCAGAAGCACCTTCATAAATCTGGCTTACACGAACATCACGATAAATTCTCTCTACAGGGAAATCACTCACGTAGCCATAACCACCATGAATCTGGATTGCATCCGAACATACTCGCTCAGCCATAGTAGACGCAAATAGCTTTGCCATTGAGGCCTCTTTTAAACAAGGCAGCCCAGCATCTTTTAAAGTTGCAGCATGCAAAACCAACTGATGCGCAGCTTCGATCTGGGTCGCCATATCGGCTAAACGGAAACCAACCGCCTGATGCTGAACTAATTCGACTCCAAAGGCTTTACGCTCATTTGCATATTGCACCGCTGCATCAAAAGCCGCTCTTGCCATACCTACCGATTGAGCTGCAATACCAATACGTCCAGCTGCCAAATTAGATAATGCAATTTTATAACCTTCACCCTCTTGCCCCACTAAATTTTCTAAAGGAATTCGGCAGTCCTCAAAATTAATAGTGGCTGTATCTGAAGCATGTTGGCCCATTTTATCTTCAATACGAGTGACCAAGTAACCTTGTGTATTGGTAGGTACAAGAAAACACGAAATCCCTTTTTTACCAGCTTGTTTATCTGTGACCGCAAACACCAAAGCCACTTGGGCATTTTTACCACTAGTGATAAATTGTTTGACGCCATTGAGCACCCAATGGTCGCCATCGCGTTCAGCTTTACATAAAATCGCGCTTGCATCTGAACCGACATGTGGTTCAGTTAAACAAAAGCATCCTAGCCATTCGCCAGATGCAAATTTTGGTAAATATGTTTGTTTTTGCTGCTCTGAACCGTATGCCAGTGTAATACCGCAAATCAAAGAATTTTGTACACTGACGATAGTCGAAATAGCACCATCGCCTGCGGCAATTTCCTCAATTGCGAGTACCAAAGATACATAGTCCATTCCGGCACCGCCCCATTCATCGGGCACAGTCATCCCCATAGCGCCTAGTGCACCTAAATCTTTGAGTTCCTGAGCTGGAAATTCATGAGTTTTATCGCGATATGCGGCTGTTGGTTTTAACTGATTTTGCGCATAGTTACGCATCATCTCCTGAACCATACTTTGTTCAGCATTTAAGATCATTTCAGCATCCTTATTTTTATTATTTTGCTGCCATACGAATTGCACCATCTAGACGGATGACTTCACCATTTAAGTAAGAGTTTTCAGCAATATGTGCCACCAAACGGGCAAATTCTTCTGGTTTTCCTAAACGAGATGGGTACGGCACCATTTGCCCTAAAGCATCTTGTACATTTTGTGGCATCCCCTTAAGCATTGGGGTTTCCATAATTCCCGGTGCAATGGTCATAATACGAATGGCATGTCGCGCAAGCTCACGAGCAATCGGCAAAGTCATCGCCACGATAGCGCCTTTTGATGCAGAATACGCAGCCTGACCAATTTGACCATCAAATGCTGCCACAGACGCAGTGTTAACAATTACACCACGGTCTTCTTCACCTTCTTCAACCGTGTTTTTACTCATTGCATCTGCTGCAAAACGCAGCATGTTAAATGTACCTGTAACATTAATATTTAAAGTCTTTGAAAATAATGCCAAATCATGTACGCCTTCACGACCAACTACTTTTGCAGAAGGGCCAATACCGGCACAGTTAACCAAACCATGTAAACGACCATGTTTTACTAACACATCTTTAAAGAACTGTTCAGCAGCCGCTTCATCGGTTACATCAAGTTTTACAAAGTCAGCTTTTGGCCCCAACTGTTTCGCTTGTTGCTCGCCTGCTTCTATATTCATGTCTACCAAGGTAACTGAAGCACCTTGCTGGACTAAATACTCAGCTGTTGCAGCACCCAAACCAGAGCCACCACCTGTAATTACGAAATGTTTCCCTTGAATTTTCATTATGTAATGTCCTATAGAAATGTTCTTTAAACTTAGTAGTGAGAGTAAAAGTTGTTGTTTTCCGATACAATTTCAAAAAGCCTCAAAATGTTTGCAGCTTTTGATCAATCCAAATTTTAAATATGCAGTATTTCACTTGAAATATATGAAGAAAATATGAGTCTTTGACATGGTTGTCCAATCTTCTTTAAGTAAAGGCACAATTTCGATTGCACTAGTACATGAAGCACTGAGTGCGGCTTATGCCAAAGGCCTAAATACACAAATAATTCTAAATAAAGCAGGCATCCCCGCTGAATTGCTTATGTCTCCAAAGGCACGTGTGCCTGTTACGACGTATGCCCAATTGTGGATAGAGCTTGCCAATGCCATGAACGATGAATTTTTTGGGATGGATAGCCACCCCATGCGTCGTGGAAGCTATAAATTACTGACTAAACTCGTCAGTACAGCTGAAACTTTAGAAAAAGCACTCTACGATATTTTGAAGTTTTTTAACTTTGTTTTAGATGATATGCACGGAGAACTCATTCGAGAACAAGACAAAGCTTATTTAGTGATTCATGATCATGGACAACCTAAACGTATGTTTACCTACGCAACCTTTTTAATATTAGTACACGGACTTATGTGCTGGTTGATAGACCAGCGAATTGGTTTAAATACTATTATGGTACGTTGTCCTAAACCTCAAGATATTCAGGACTATTTAGTTCGTTTTGGTGAAGATATTCAATTTAATGCTGAAGTAAATCGAGTTGAGTTCGATGCCCACTATTTAGATATTAAAATTAAAAAAGATAAAAAAGCGCTTTATGATTTTTTAGAGCAAACTCCGCAAAATCTTTTAGTTCGCTTTAAAAATGAAAATGCCTTAAGTGTACTTATTCGTCGCCATTTATTGAAACTCCACCCTGCACAATGGCCCGAACTTAAAGATGTAGCTCACCAACTCAATATTTCAGAAGCCACCGTTCAACGTAGACTGAAACATGAAGGTGTAAGCTATCAACAAATTAAAAATGAAATCCGCTGTGATATTGCTGTTCAACGCTTAAGCAAAACGAATGACTCAATTCAAGATATTAGTGAAGATTTAAGCTTCCATGACCCAAGTGCATTTCACCGTGCTTTTAAAAAATGGACAGGTGTCAGCCCAGGTGCGTATCGAGATAATTTAACTGCACACAAGCAATAACATATACATCGAATAAAGCTTAAGGCATTAGAGCTTAAGCTTATGATATTTATGTATTTTAAATTCAATATTTCAGATAAACGCTTTATTTAAAACTTAATAATATTCATAAAAACAGTGTTTTATAGTTTTATTCAAACTTTTATCTTTCAAACTGATTTATAAATCAAAATAACTAAGTTCATAAGCCTCTAAACACGTGAAAGGATGATCTCTTATTTCATTTCGGTTTTATTTTTATCATGTCTTTAAAATCAAAATTTTCTCTACCAAAGACTTTGTTGGCATCAACATTGGGGTTTGTATTTACTTCATCTGCTTTTGCAGCAATTCCGACTACGCTTAAGCTTGATTATGCTTACTATGCACCAACTAGTTTAGTCGTTAAAGATCAAAAACTTCTCGAAAAAGCACTGCCAAATACCCAAATTAAATGGGTTTTTAGTCAAGGTAGTAACCGCTCATTAGAATATCTCAACAGTAACAGCATCGATTTTGCTTCTACCGCTGGATTAGCTGCTGTATTAAGTCGAGCGAATGGTAGTCCAATTAAAACTGTTTATGTACAAAGCCAACCGGAATGGACCGCGCTTGTTATCGCAAAAAATTCACCAATTAAAAGCCTAAAAGATTTAAAAGGTAAAAAAATTGCAGCTACCAAAGGAACCGATCCTTTCTTATTTACACTACAAGCACTAGATACTGTCGGTTTGAGTAAACGTGATGTACAACTGGTTCATCTACAACACCCAGACGGCAAAACTGCATTAGAGCGTGGCCAAGTAGATGCTTGGGCTGGACTTGATCCATTAATGGCTTCTGCTCAAATTCAATCGGGTGCCAAATTGCTTTATCGTAATGTTGGATTTAATAGCTATAGTGTACTGAGCGTTAAAGAAGATTTTGCAAAGCAAAGCCCTGAAGCGGTAGAGGCCGTTATTAAAGCCTATGAACAAGCCCGAAAATGGGCAAAAGCCAATCCAGATAAAGTGGCAGCACTTTTAGCTCAAGAATCAAAACTTCCTCTACCTGTGGCTAAACTACAACTGAGCCGAACCAACTTCGATCAAAGCATTCCATCAGCAACTCAAGCACAAGCGCTAAAACGTTCTGGGAAAATTTTGACTGAAGAAGATTTGGTTAGAAAAGGTACTAACGTCAATCAAGTGGTTGATCAGTTGCTAGACCCACGTTTTGCTCAAAAAGTCGTGAAATAGTATATGAGTGATTCACTTAACAAAGCTGAGCTAAATCACTTCTTAGCTCAGCAGGCTTTAAAATCTGAGAAAAAGCATCTAAACCATAAATTTACACTGTGGTTTAAAGCGCTACTCATTCCACTTATCTTTTTAACGGCTTGCGAGTTTTTAGTCAGAAATGGCTATATCGATGCTTATCTACTGCCTGCACCTTCTAGTTTATGGCAATCTTTTTTAGATTTAGCTCATAGCGACCTGTTTGCTCATATTTATATTAGTACATGGCGTGTTCTGTTGGGCTTTATTATAGGAAGCGGTTTAGGTTTAATTTTTGCGATTTGGGTTGGATTAAGTAAAGAAGCAGAAGCTTATTTAGAACCAACTTTTTCAGCAATTAAATCAATTCCAAGTCTTGCTTGGATTCCCCTGTTATTGCTTTGGTTAGGAATTGATGAAGGTTCTAAAATTACATTGATTGCAATCGGAGCATTCTTTCCAACCTATACCAATACAGTTGCAGCAATTCATAATGTAGATAAAAAGCTCATTGAAGTTGGAAAAGTTTATCGGCTTAATGCTTTTCAGCGGATTATATCTATTATTTTACCGGCAGCCTCTCCAGGCATTTTAACGGGTTTACGCAACAGCTTAAGTTTGTCTTGGATGTTTATGATTGCAGCTGAACTGATTGCAGCCACTCAAGGGATTGGCTATTTACTCAGTGATGGCCGAGAAACGTCTCGACCTGATATTGTTATCATTGCAATTATTTTATTGGCGCTATTGGGTAAAGTAACCGATACCTTAATGAAACTTATCGAAAACTGGTTATTACGTTGGCGAGATACACTACAAAAGTAATTTTAAATCCAGCATGCCAAAGTGACTCGATCATTTTGGCCATAGTCTTGAATGGTTTTAATCTCACTAAAACCATGCTCTGTGAAAATATCTCGAACTGCTTGTCCCTGATCATAACCATGCTCTAGTGCAATCCAGCCTTGCGGTTTTAACCAGTTTTTCCCTTGAGCAATAATAATTTCAATATCAGCCAGTCCCTGATGATCTGCAACCAATGCACGGCGTGGTTCTGTAGCCAAAGCTTGCATGTGTTCATCTTCAGGGTCAATGTACGGCGGATTAGAAACAATTAAATCAAACTTTTGTGGTTCAAGTGCGTCAAACCAAGCGCCGCAGGCAAATTTCACACGTTGCAAATCATGTGCTTGTGCATTTTCTTTTGCGACTTCTAAAGTAGGCGCATAAATATCAATTGCCGTGACTTGCCAATCTGGACGTTCACTTGCTAATGCAAGCGCAATTGCACCTGTTCCCGTTCCCAAATCAACAATATTTGCAGTATTTGGCAAATTTAGATTTAAAACGGTTTCAACTAGAACCTCAGTATCCGGACGTGGTACTAAAGTATCAGATGTTACTTTTAAATCGAGTGTCCAAAATGGTTGTGAACCCGTCACATAAGCTAAAGGCTCACCATTTTGGATACGTTCAAGACCAGCCAAGTAATCTTGCTCTTGTTGGGCAGTTAACTCTTGCTCAAGTCTAAACTTTAATTCAAGCGAATTGATTTTTAGAAAATGCTCAAGTAACCAAGCATTTTCTTGCCGTTCATAACTGTCAGGCTCACCACGAATTGCAAGCGCTTGAGCAATATTCATTAGCCGCCATTTTCCTGTGCAAGCATCGCAAGCTGATCTGCCTGATATTCACGATGTAAGCTATCGAGCAATTCAGTCAAATCACCTTCCATAATGGCATCTAACTTATATAAAGTTAGGTTAATACGATGGTCCGTCATACGACCTTGTGGGTAGTTATAAGTACGGATACGTTCAGAACGGTCACCAGAACCAACCAAATCACGGCGCATTTCAGAAGTTGCTGCGTCGGCTGCTGCACGTTTTGCATTTTCTAAACGCGATACTAACAATGCCATCGCTTTAGCTTTGTTTTTATGCTGTGAACGTTCTTCTTGGCACTCAACCACTGTGCCGGTTGGAATGTGAGTAATACGCACGGCCGAATCAGTTTTGTTAATGTGCTGACCACCCGCACCAGATGCACGGTAAGTATCAATACGCAAATCTGCCGGATTAATTTCAACGTTAGTATCAACATCAATTTCAGGCAAGATCGCAACTGTACACGCTGATGTATGCACACGACCTTGTGATTCAGTTGCTGGCACACGTTGTACACGGTGAGCACCACTTTCAAACTTCAAGCGACCATACACACCATCACCATCTACACGGCAAATGACTTCTTTAAAACCACCATGCTCGCCTTCATTTTCAGAAAGAACTTCAATACGCCAGCCTTGTGTCTCGGCATATTTGCTATACATACGGAACAAATCACCAGAGAAAATCGCAGCTTCATCACCACCTGTTCCAGCACGGATTTCTAAATAAGCCGCATTAGAATCATTCGGATCTTTTGGAATCATCAAAATATTGAGCTGACTTTCTAATTCTTCAAGCAATGTTTTATTGGCTTGAATTTCTTCTTCTGCCATATCTTTAAAGTCTGGGTCCGACTTCATCATTTCAGCAGTTTCAATATCTTCTTCTGCTTGACGGTATTTGCCCCAAACTTCGGTAATTTCAGATAAATCACTATGTTCACGAGACAATTTACGGAAACGTTTGTTATCGGAGATCACTTCAGCATCTGCAAGCAATGCAGTAAGTTCTTCATGTCGATCACAGAGTTGATCAAGTCGTAAACGGAGTGACGCTTTCATAAGAGGAAATATCTCAAAAGTCCAAAAAGCTTATCGAAGGCTATGTAAGTATAGAAGATAAGCAAAATCGTAAAAATAGTGCATAGTTTACAGATTATGCTGCTTAAATGACATATATAATCAGCCAATTCATCAACTTTCCCAATAAGTAGAGGCGTATAAATATAATGATTTCGAATAAGTTTTATTTACTTGCCTATAATTTGGCTGTTCTGTAAGAAATAATAAGTCATCTTTTTCCTCTATATGACAATAGAGGCTTTATTTAAAAACCTCTTTGCCTAGCCAACTTATTTTAATTTTTCTAATAAAGTTTTGCCCACTAAAACAGCCGACGCTGGATTTTGTCCTGTAATAAGTTCACGGTCCACCACTACGTTTGGAGTCCATGCAGTGGTATTACTTTGATACTTACCTCCAAGTGACTGTAAAGCCGTTTGTGGATAAAACTTCATTTCTCCACCTTTTAATAAAGCTTTAGCCTGCTCTTCCTCCTGATTACTAATCACCGTCATTCGATAATTTTTATAAATCCATTCGCCAGTTTTCATTGTTTTACCTTGTTCTAGTTGACCAACTACTTCCGAGGCATTAGGTAAAGTAGACATTAATGCAATAGGACCATGACAGACCAACGCAGTAGGTTTACCAGCTTTATGGAAAGCTGTAAGTACTTTTCCAAGTTGTTTATCTTTTAAGAGATCTTGCATAGGTGCATGTCCACCTGGAATATAAATAGCATCAAACTGACCTACACCAATTTGTTCAATACGAGATAGGCTCACAACTGGAGAATCTTGAGCAGATGTTAATTTTAGATCATGCAATAAATCTGCATATTGCTTTAATGCTTTTTCATCTTGGTTAAAATACATCGCATTATTCGATGATTCATCTAAGGTTGGAGCTTTCCCTTTTGGTGTAGCGAAAGTTACTGTATGGCCTGCATCTAAAAGCATTTTTGTAGGTTGCATCAACTCATTTAAGTAAAAGCCTGTTTTAAAAATATGACCTTTTTTTAGCTCTAAATGCGCCTCATCAGACAATACAACCAACACATGAGCAGCATTTGCACTGAATGCTGCTGAAACGGCAACTACTGCAAGCATTATTTTATTTAGAGATTTCATCATTCGACCTTCATTCCAACCATTTGCTGGATTTATAACTGGGATGGATATATTCTATTTTTGCCAATCAGGTAGATAAACAACCACTTTTGCAAATATTTTTTGCGTTTGAGGACTAAATGTCACGTCAATTTGACCATCTTGCCGATATTGAAGTGTTTTTAATTGTGGCGGAGAAGCTTTCTATTAGTGCAGCTGCAATTTATTTAGCAACAACTCCTTCAGTCATTAGTAGAACAATTACGCGGCTAGAGAAAAAACTTGGCATTCAGTTTTTTAGAAGAACAACTCGTCATTTGAGCCTGACTGAAGCTGGTCAACTTTATTATGAAAAGATGCAACATGCATTTCAGTTAATTGACCATGCAGAGCGTGCTATTCAAGGTAAGCAACTGCAAATTTCCGGCAAAATTAAATTAAGTGTACCCACTACCTATGGACACTATCGCCTTCCAGAATTACTACAAAAATTTCTTTTGCAATATCCAGATATTCAAATAGAAGTCAGTATTTCTAATCGAAATGTCGATTTAATTGCGGAAGGATTTGATTTAGCTATTCGTCAAGGTCAGCTTCCTAGTAGCACTCTCATTGCCAGACCTTTGGAGCTTGCCCCTCTTCAACTTGTTGCCTCACCTGAATATTTAAAACGTATGGGTGTTCCTCAAACTTTGGAAGACTTAAACCATCACCAATGTATTGCCTTTGAATTACCGAGCACGGGTAAGGTTACTCCATGGTTTTTTAAAAATGGTGATAATGAAATTCAATGGATACCATCAAATCGGATTTTAGTAAAAGAAGATATTTTGGGAGTAGTTTCTCTTGCTGAAAGTGGATTAGGAATATGTCAGAGTTATAGCTTTATTGTTAATGAAAAGATCCGACAAGGAAAATTGCAGCCCGTACTTGAGGGTTATGCAGGTCACACACGGCCCTTTTCTTTACTGTACGCACAACATAAACATATGTCGTCTGCGACAAGAGCTTTAATAAATTTTCTATGTTCTGATCATGAGTAACCCCTTCAAAACTAAATAAAGCTTAATTTATCTATATGAGTATTAAATATTCTATTTTAATAGAAAACATACAAACCAGACACTAAACTGCAATAATCAAAAGATGGTTCTCCATATTTGGGGAGAAGTGTTTTGTTACATTTGCCGTAACAAAAGATATAGGGTCCTGCAACTAGGGACACGGAGTCAAAAATGAAATTAAATGCTTGGTTATGTAGCGCTGTTCTAGCAACTTCAATGGTTACTGTAGCACATGCTGACAATACAACACATGTAGCAGCCGCTTCTGCTTTAGGTAGCGTAGCAGGTACTGCAATTGGTAAAAGCATGGGCGGTACATCTGGCGCAACAATTGGTGCTGCTTTAGGTGGTGCTGGTGGTGCAGCTGTTGCAAGCGATCGTCGTAACCGTACTGAATCTGCGATTGGCGGTGCTTTAGGTGGTGGTGCTGGTTATACGGTTGGTAAAAGCATGGGCGGTACAAATGGTGGTTATGTAGGCGCTGCTTTAGGTGCTGCGGGTGGTTCTGCTTTAGGTAATAAAATCTCTAAAGACCGTTATACAGAAAAATCTTCTAAACACTGGAAGAAAAAACACCGTCGTCATCACTAATCAAATTTGACAAACAGATATTTAAGCACCTTCGGGTGCTTTTTTATTATGAGTGATTAAAAGCTAATTTGTCGTATGCTCATGGTTTATCCACAAATTAATACAAACACTACAAACAGACACAAAACACTTGTATCACCTTTGGTGTTCTCCATAATTATCACGAAATTTTTTATTACATTTACCCCAAGATAAAGATAACTGTCCTTCGAGTAAAAAGGACATGGAGTTCTACGATGAAAATGAATATTTGGTTGGCTAGTGCATTAATTGCAACATCTTCTATGGTAACAGTTGCACATGCTGACAATGGTACACGTGTTGCTGCAACCTCTGCTTTAGGTAGTGTAGTGGGTACTGCAATTGGTAAAAGTATTGGTGGTACCTCAGGTGCAACAATCGGTGCTGCTTTAGGTGGTGCTGGTGGTGCAGCAGCAGCAAGTGATCGTCGTAATCGTACAGAAGCTGCAATTGGTGGTGCTTTAGGTGGTGGTGCTGGTTATACAGTCGGCAAAAATATGGGCGGTACTAACGGTGGATACATCGGTGCAGCAGTAGGCGCAGCTGGTGGTTCTGCATTAGGTCGTAAAGTTGCTGAAGATCGTAACTACGATGACCGTTATGACCGTGATCGTTACGATCGTGATGACCGCAGATATTACGATGGTGACCGTCGTTATTATAAAGGTGGTAGCCGTCGCCATGACAATGGCTTACACCGTGGTTGGTATAAAAACCGCTAATTCACAGATAAATCAAAAGAGCACCTTCGGGTGCTTTTTTATTTATAGCTAAAAATTAATATCGAAAAAAAACGATATACATCACACCCTATATATCGTATTATTTCGATATATCCTTATTCGAGAATATCGCATGCGATCACTTCAAGATACCAAGTTCTCTATTTTGGAACTTGCTCCTATTCGTAATGATAAAACCATCGAATTCTCATTACGTCACGCATTAGAATTGGCACAACATGCAGAAAAACTAGGTTATGAACGTTTCTGGCTTGCTGAACATCACAACATGGATGGTATCGCAAGTTCAGCTACCGCTGTCTTACTCGGTTTTATTGCAGCACATACACAGCATATTCGCTTAGGTTCAGGCGGAATTATGCTTCCTAACCATGCCCCTTTAGTTGTCGCAGAACAATTCGGGACGCTTGCTACTTTATATCCAAATCGTATTGAACTTGGTTTAGGCCGTGCTCCCGGTACAGATCAACTCACCATGCGAGCTTTACGCCGTGGTCATCAAGAAACAGAAGATCAGTTTCCTAGAGATGTTGTCGAAATCTTAAAATATTTCGATGTCCCTCAAGCAGGACAAAAAATTATTGCAACACCGGGGCAAAGTACCCATGTCCCAGTTTGGTTACTTGGATCTAGCCTATTTAGTGCACAACTCGCGGCAAAACTTGGACTTCCCTACTCATTTGCATCACATTTTGCACCACGTATGTTAGGTCAAGCGATTCAACTTTATCGGGAGAACTTTGAACCTTCTGAGTACCTAGATAAGCCGTATGTTTCAATGGGTGTGCCTGTTGTTGTTGCAGATACAGATGAAGAAGCACAGTTTCTAGCAACAAGTGCCTACCAACGCGTATTAGGTTTAATCCGTGGTGAAAGCTTGAAGCTGAAACCACCAGTTGAATCAATGCAGGGATTATGGAATACAGCAGAACAACTTTCTGTCGAAAACTTCTATGCAATGGCGCAAATTGGTTCTGTAGATACTGTTCGCTCTGGCTTACAAAAGTTATTAGCGACGTATGATGTTGATGAATTTATTTTTATATGTGATGTATACGATACAGCTAAACGCTTAGAAAGCTTTACACAACTCATGAATGTAAAAACAGAATATTAAACTCTACTTCAAGCTCCCATACTTGAATTGATTTCGAGTATGGGATGACCATCTATCTGAAAAGACTTTACCCCAACTTCCTGCTTGGTTATTTATATTAAAACGATAAAAACATCATGATTTAAAAAACCAAAAGGACTTTTGGAAAATGAGTATTAATATTAAAAATAACACTTCAAAATCAGTAATTTTTCAGAATATCTCTCAAGATTTCGAAGATTTTACTGGTCAAGTGATTTCATCAACATCAATTAAAGAGTTTGACTTTTCACATTCATCTGTCGCGATTATTGGTACAAATCAAGATAGCGTGACTCATCTTGAAAAAATCTGTCAGCAAGCAAAATTTGTGACTGTCTTCCAAATCACCCCTCATTTTATTTTGCCCCATAGTCAAATGGGTACACATAAGTTAATTACTCACCCACTTATTATTAAAAACCGCAGGTTATTTAACAATCGTGTTAAAAGCATTCTGGCATTACGTTTTCTAGAAACTCAAGTAAACGAACCATGGCTTAAGCGTCTTTTGACTCCCAATACTGCAACCACCAAAAAAGTATTTTTTAAATCCGACAGTTATTATGCAGCACTTCAGAAACCCAATTGTAAATTGCAAACATGGCCAATTGTTAAAATTACCAATAGATCTATTCACAGCATGGATGGTATAGAACAACCCGTTGATATTATTATCAGAGCAATGCCATAAAAGTAAAAAAAGCATGGTATTAGGCCATGCTTTTTTTATTTACTCATATTTTTGCAAATTACCATGATCATCGTAATGCAAAATGATGCGCTGTTTTTCTTGCAAATCATTTAGCATGTCGGAAGTAACTGAAAATTGGGCCGCTAATAATTCTACAGAACTATTAGGTGCCTTAGCACGTCGGTCCTCACCACTAAACCTAATCCAGTTATAACTTGCCCATAAAATTAAAATAAGCGCGCTAATCCCAATCATTAATGCTAAATGCAATAAGGTCTTAACTTCTGATAAGTGGTCTACCCAGACGTAATCATAAATTAAGTGACCTTCAAAAACCCATAAAAACAGTGAAACCAATGGGAAAAGCAGCCACATTAAACAAATCCAGCCAATGGTTTGTAATGTATAGTTTGCTGTTTTATTTTTGACATATTCCGGCTGATCAATATATTCAGGGATATCTAAAGTCTCTATATCCTTATTTTCCTCAAGTTTCATGGGTTATCTCCACGGAAGCCTCGGTCTGGACTTACCCAACGGGCACGTTTTTTTGTGTTAAATAAAGTTTTTGGTACCGCGACAACACTTGTAAACAAAGTCAGTAACCAGAAAAACAACGGGTACCAAATTACCCAAAAGTAATTTCTAAAAAAACGCCCTCGGTCATAACGATGATCAATCCACAAACTCACTAAAAATTGGATCAAACATGTTCCGCCTAATATTACACCGTACCACTGTGGCATAAGTGTTTTGATCTGCCATTGCTGAGGGAGTTCAACAAATAGTCCAACAAAAAATAGTGTGAAAATCATGATCATCACATAAGACCAGATAATACTGACTAGCGCCTCAATCATGACTGGCCACATTCTTCGATCACGCAGTTTGAACATTTGTGGAATATATTCTATAAGAACCTCTACTCCACCTTGCGCCCAGCGAAGACGCTGTTTCCATAGACCTTTAAATGTCTCAGGCATATAGATATAACAAAGCGCTTGTGGAATATACTGAATATCCCAATGGTCGAGTTGTAACTTCCATGAAATATCAATATCTTCGGTAATTTTATCGTCTGACCAAAACCCGACTCGAGCGAGTGCAGTTTTACGAAATGCTGCAATCACACCAGATACGGTAAAAATACGACCATATGTACGTTGTGCACGTTTAATCAAACCAATAATCGAAGAAAACTCACCAACTTGTAATTTTCCTAAAATACTAGATCGGTTTAAAATTCGTGGATTACCAGTTACAGCACCAATTCGCGGGAAGTTAATAAAAGGTTGCATTAACCAAAGTACCGCATGCGGATGCAACAACGCATCGCCATCAATACAAACAAGATATTCGTATTTACTAACCAGTACTCCCGATCTTAAAGCTACGGCCTTACCCTGATTTTCTGCTAAGTGTACAACCCGAAGTCGTGAATCTTGCGCTGACAATTCATCTAGAATTTCGGCGGTCCTATCACTACTTCCATCATTAACAGCAATGACTTCAAAATTCGGATATTTGGTTTGTAACGCATAACGAATTGTTTGGCGTACTTGCGCTTCTTCGTTAAAACACGGAATGATGATACTGCATCCTTCACCTGTCGGTTCAGGAAGCGCTTGTTCGCGGTATTCTCTTTTAAAGAAAAACCAAAGTCCCCCTACCATCCATGTCCAAGCCATCAGTAAGGGATATAAAAAGGCAAAAGCAAACAGAATATCGAGTAATACCCTCATTACTTTTTCCCCTCTACCAATCCAGCAAAAGGCTGATACATCACAGGGCTAGCATTCAGACTAAGCGGATTATATAAGTACTGATGAACATCTTTTGATTTTTCAAAGTCATAGCCATCAATACCGAATTTCTGGATTCCTACTCGCTGAATAGAAAAGAGTCCTTGCTGAACATCTTCCCAAGCATTTTTTTGCGAATTTTCTGGTAATACTAAAGTCAGCATTATTCTTTGCTTATCATTTTGATCAAGTGTATTTAAGAGCGTTAACAACTGATTAAATTGTTTTTTCTTACCAATCACATCAAACTTCAAATTGACTAAGTCATGTTGCATTAAAAGTGTTTTTATAAGCTCAGGTAGATTTTCCACATGATCTAAATCAGGTGTAAGCAATAAACTAAACTGTGCCTGATTACTCATATTTAAATAAGGTTTGACCGCTTCTTTAGTCAGTTCACTCAGTTGTTCCAGCTGTTTTGATTGTTCAATGCAACTGCTTTCTTGCACGGTTATTTTTTGCATTGCGCAATTTAAAGATGATCCTGCATTAAGCTGAACACCACTTAAATTACTGTTAAAACGCGCAATATCTTTAGCCAAATCTATAGTTAAAAATGGTCTATCTTTTCGCGGATAAGCAGGTAATTCTAATATTACAGATTGACCTGCGCGAGTTTGAGCCTGCCATAAACTACGGTTTAAAATATCTTGTTGAACAGACATTTTATCTGTAGGGAAATAGGCAACATCATATTGCCCATCTCCATCTTTGTCTTCTAAAGGCTTTAAGATTAAAGCATTGTTTTTTAAGCTATACAGTTTTGATAACAACTGCCCTAATTTTTCATCAGTCTGAGAGTTTTGTTGCGCTGCTAAGTGCTTTAAATCCATACTCACAAAATGACGCGATTGCTTAAATAAATCTGACTCTTCGAAATTCAGAATATTTAACATGCCTTCTGTCAGTTGTTCGGCTGTAGGGTTATCAATGACTAAGCTACGCTTAAAAGTTGAGTCACTCACGCGATTCATACCATCACGTCCTAAACTGAATGAGAACTGAAAACCAGCCTGTTGTGCCAGCTTCTCTAACTGCTCATTCACGGCGCCATAAGGCCAAATAATTGCTTTAGGATTAACCCCTACTTCTTTTTTCAAAACTGCATAAGATTTTTTTAAATCCTGCAAAATACGTTGTTGATATTCCGCATCGGTTTCATAACGTGATTGCGATTTTAAATAAGAATAAGAAGTCGCAGCAGGTTGCTCATTGCCTTGAGGATTGGCTAATACCCCATGATGTAAATCATCGCTATGGCTTGCAAACTCGGCTAACCCAGATGCTTGCATTTCACGAACTTGAGCCCAGTTCACCAAGTTACCTTGACCATAGGCTTCATAACCCGCTTTTGTATTACCATTTAACCAACTTGTTGGAAGAGCAAAAACTGCTGGAATTTTATATTGCTTCAGTAAAGGAAATACTCGGCTATAGCTACTTAAAGCACCATCATCAAAGGTCAGTAGAATAGAGTTATGAGGTAATTCTTTACCTTGCTTACGTGCCTCTTCAATGTCTTTTAGACGAATCGGTTTCCAGTCCGACTGGCTAAGCCAATCGAGAAACTGTGCCAGATTATTGGTCTGAATCGCATAAATATCACGATCACCTTCCTTTAACACGTCATCTCGTACATCATGAAAAGTTAAAGAAACCGTATGATTTTTTGGTAATTCAGTTTCAATGTGGGCATAGGACAATTGTACGGGTAATAATGTTGAAGCAAACACACAGCTCAACATCTTTGACTTCATATTATTCATTAAAAACGCCCTTCAAATCCAAAAATACCGTAGGTATGTTGTTCATCATGGCCATCGTATGGATGGTATTGCCAACCAACTCCATAATTAAGTTGCCAAGTCCGTGAGAGCTGCCATTGATGTTGATATTGCAAAGAATATGTTGGTCGAGCTGAGTAATCTGCTTGTTTATAAAGCCCGACTCCAGCTTCAAAATGCTGTTTAAATGAGCGTTCGTATTCTCGCCAAGTGACCCAGTCATGACTTAAATTCAACTCAGCACTGTAATGATTACTTGGGCTAAAGTAAGCGGTCTCATCTTGGCTATTGCTGCCATAAAATCCACGTACCGTTCCATAGGTAATATGATGAGGCGCATCAAATAATCGCTCACGCCAAAAGGTCGAAAATTCTTGTTGTTTATTACCGTCGCTTATATCGGTTAAGCCATAACTTGCCCCAATTTGGCGTGACTCATCTTTTTGCCATGTCAAAGCGGCGCGGTAAGCTTGTCCATCCTCACCCGCATCAATTGCTTGTAATGGAATATTAGCCTGACTGTCATATTGCAATTGATATTGCCAGTGGTCGTTTAGCCATTGTGACCAATCAAGACGAACACCTGCTTGTCCACCATCAGTACTTTGCGACAAAATTGCCGACAATGCCTTACGGTTTTCTTGCCACTCAGCACCGACACCATAACGTTGATCATGCACATCACCAAAACGGTATTCTCCGTAACGATCTTGATGCCAAGCAAATAGGCGATAATTATCTTTAATCCAAGGGCTATTAATACGCGTTTCTATTTCGCGGTCTTTCAAACCATTTTGCCCACTCACAGAATCACTCTTCTCTGCTTTACTTTGGCCCCAAGTTGTTGAATGAGAGATGGTTGCTCTATCACGATCATCTAATTCTTTTCGACTTTTAACTACGCCACTATCTTCAGGATAATATTGCAAAAGACTTTCTGTGCTTTTGCGCCACTCAGGAATATTCCCTAAAGCCTGGGCATTTTGCATTTGGTTAATACGCGTATCTTTAGCAACTGGCGTTAAGCCATTTAAACGATCAATTGTTTGCTTCGCCTGTAATGGCTTATCTCTCCAGCGCTCAACACGAGCAAGGTTATTAATTAAACCTTGATTAGCAGGTGCAAGATCTACTTGTTTCTGAAAATGCTTTTCTGATTTATCCAAATGATTTGCATAAGCTAAATGCATGCCTTGTAAAGCGATATAATCATCACGATCAGGATGACTTGATTTATCCACCCCTTTGGCTTGACTGTATTTATACGTAGGGATCAACCGATCAACATCATTCAAAAGTTGCTCAGCTTGTTTATATTTTTCTTGTTCAATATAAGAATAATAAAGCCCCGTATATACCGTCATATCTGAATAGTTTTTTTCGGTAAGTAAGGTTTTAAAAGCGAGTTCAGCCTGCTGCGGTTGTCTTTCTGCTAAATAACTATCCGCAATCGCATGACGTACATAAGCCGGTAGCTTTTCTAACGGTACATTTAATTTAGTAAATTCATCTAATACCGTACGGCTACGCCCACGAAAGTCCAAAGCATATAAATAGTCATAATGAAATCTTAAATAATTGGAGTCTGACGGTTGAATCAAAGGCTGTATTTGCTCACCTTGTTTCAATACAGCATCAAGCTCAGCAAAGCCTTCACTATCCGACATCCCTTCTCGATTGAGATATTTATAGCGAGTAATTGCATTATTTACACGTTGAGAAAACTCACTGACTTTTAACCAGTGCTGTAGCGCTTCTGTTTGTGCATTTTTATCGCTGGCAAGCAATAACTGCTGAGCTTTTTTATAGGAACCTACAGCCGCTAAGTCATAACTATATTCTTGTAAAACCGCAAAAGAGTTTGGTTGCTGTTGATAAGCTTGCTCAATTACAGATAAAGCATCTACTGGTGAATTAATGAGTCGATATGCATAAGCAATTTGAACAAATTGCTCAGCTGTAAGATTTTTATTCTTAATACTTGTTAAATGTACCTTAGCATTTACAGGATCTTGAGCTTCAGCATATAAAACTGCTAATAAAATCTGCCCATCAGATGTCTTGTGAATATTAAATTTGTTCGACCACTCAATTGCATCTTTAAAGTGTTTAAAATCACGCAAATTACGTATTAATGGTAATTGGCCATATTCTGGAAAAGTCACATAATTAATATTTGCTAAATGCTGAGAAAAAGTCAGTAGATCTTTTTTTTCACTTGACATTACAACTAAATAATCAGCTAGCAATTTTTGGTCATGTGGGTATTTATTTAGCAATTGATCTAATTTCAATATTGCTTGTTGAGTTTGTCCAGTTTTGTAAGTATGAATAGCTTGCTCTCGCAATTCATCCACTTGAGCGGCATATAAATTAAGTGGCAAGATATATACCAATGAAAAAACACATTTTTTTAGCATTTTGATAATCAGATAGTCCCATATCGAGGTGGGAAAGTATAATTAAAATAAAAAACTAATCACACAACACCAAAAAAGTGTGAACCATTTAACATTTTATAAATTATGGATTTTTTATGGATGATTTTCTAAAATATTTAGAAAAATTAAATAATTACTATTTTTTAACACAATAAAAAATATACACTTCTTTTCAATAGAGTTATTTAAATTTACAAATGAGGGCAGAGTAAAACTTGAAGTGCGACATAAACCACCTAATTAATTTAAAGGGTTTATGGAGTATATAAAATTGTCATACCATCATCTTAACTTTGAAGATCGTACTGCATTAATGCTTGAGTCAAGAAAAGAAGGCTTTTCAGCCAGAAAATTTGCTGAACTCATTAAAAGACATCCTAGTACGATCTATCGTGAGCTTAAAAGAAATAGCATCAATGACGTTTATCAAGCTCGATATGCTTCTGATAACACCTTCGCTAGAC
>NZ_GG753601.1:256694-330230 GCF_000163635.1 Acinetobacter sp. SH024
TAGATGTATATTTCTGTGACCCACATTCACCTTGGCAAAAAGGCACATGCGAAAATATGAATGGTTTAATTAGGCAATATTTACCTAAAGGGATTGATTTAAATCAGGCAGATCAGCATTATTTAAATCAAGTTGCCATGTCACTGAATACTCGTCCTAGAAAGGCGTTAGATTGGCTTACACCATTAGAGAAATTTGCTCAGCTTGTTGATTATCATATGGCTTTTGAAACTGTCGCACCTCATGTTTGAATTCGCCGAGTTTCAAAATATCCACGGGTTTATAACCAATAAGAACCTTTTAATAACATTTTGTTTTATATTTAAAACTTTTATTTTTCACTAAGATATATGTATAAAAAAACCATTCAACTTATCTATAACTAATATACAAAAATTGAATGGTCAAAATAAGCATTTGATTAAATTAACCAATACGACGTTTTAATCCCGTCATTTGTAAAATACGTGTTGAAATCTCTTCAATCGACATTTCGGTCACGTTTAAATATTTAATGCCTTCTGAAATATAAATCCCTTCAATTGCTCTTAGCTCCATTTGGCATTGGCTAAAACTTGCATAACGGCTATTCGCTTTACGTTCACTACGAATTGCGACCAAACGCTCAGCATCAATCATCAAACCAAATAACTTACTACGATGAGCTCTTAATACTGCTGGTAACCGGTTATCATCTAAATCTTCTTCAGTTAATGGATAGTTTGCAACACGAATACCGAATTGAAGAGATAAGTAAATAGAAGTCGGTGTTTTACCCGAACGGGAAACTCCAATTAATATTAAATCGGCTTTGTCATAATGACGAGTACGTGCTCCATCATCATTATCAAGCGCAAAATGAACAGCATCAATACGGGCTTTATAATATTCAGAATCGGTTACCGCGTGGGTCTGCCCGACCAATGTTGTTGGTGGTGTCCCAAGCTCTTGCTCAAGTTTACTAATTAAGCCTTCAAAGACATCAAGATTAACTGCTTTAGCCGTATTAATAATCTCCCGCACATGCGGATCGACTAAAGTATCAAATACTAAAGGTAGGCAACCGTCTTTGGTTTGGCATCGATTAATCTCAACCACCACATCCATTGCCGCCTCTTCAGTTGTAATATACGGCATGATGTGAATATCAAAATCTACATTGGGAAATTGTGCTAATAACGAATGTCCAAGAGTCTCGGCAGTAATTGCAGTTCCATCAGAAATAAAAAAAACACTCCGCTTAAATTGTTTACTTTCTGACATTAAAATTCTCCTTAAACATTTGTCTTAGTGCTATATAATCTTTATAGTAAACTGATCTTACATGACTGTCGCTTAGTATAATTCTCAACTAAGCACTTTATTTTTATAATTTCATGCCAAGATAGACATTAATACTGCAAAAGTGGAGTGAAAACTTTGGAAGCGCGCGTAATCGGTCTAGAAAAATTAGGGAAACACGATGTCGAACTCGTAGGTGGGAAAAACTCATCTTTGGGTGAAATGATCAGCCATTTATCAAATGCTGGTGTATCGGTACCTGGTGGCTTTGCAACTACTGCTGCTGCCTATCGTGAGTTCTTAGACCAAAGTGGTCTTAACGCTCGAATTCAAGCAGAACTTGCTCAACTCAACGTCGATGATGTAAATGCTCTTGCAGAAACAGGTGCAAAAATTCGTCAATGGATTGTAGAGACTCCACTCACTGCAACCTTAGAACAAGAAATTCGCGCCGCTTTTACAGCACTTTCTAACGGCAACCCTGACATCGCGGTTGCCGTTCGTTCATCTGCAACTGCTGAAGATTTACCAGATGCTTCTTTCGCGGGTCAGCAAGAAACTTTCTTGAATATTCGCGGTATTGATAACGTACTTATTGCGATTAAAGAAGTGTTTGCTTCTTTATATAATGACCGTGCAATTTCTTACCGTGTGCACCAGGGTTTTGATCATGACATCGTTGCACTTTCTGCGGGTGTTCAGCGTATGGTTCGTTCTGAAACTGGCGCTGCGGGTGTAATGTTTACACTTGATACAGAATCTGGTTTCCGTGATGTTGTATTTATCACTGCATCTTACGGTTTAGGTGAAATGGTTGTACAAGGTGCCGTTAACCCAGATGAGTTTTACCTATCTAAACCATTATTAAATGCAGGAAGACATTCTGTTTTACGTCGTAACCTTGGCTCTAAACACCAAAAAATGATTTATGGTGAAGAAGGTTCTGCGGGTAAATCTGTTGTTGTTGTTGATGTTGAAAAACAAGACCGTCAACAATTCGCTTTAAATGACCATGAGTTACAAGAGTTAGCTAAACAAGCGCTTATCATTGAGCAGCATTACGGTGCTCCAATGGATATCGAATGGGCAAAAGACGGTGATGACGGTCAAATTTATATTGTTCAAGCCCGTCCTGAAACTGTAAAAAGCCGCCAAAATGTAGGCACTATGGAACGCTACCTTCTCAAACAAAGAGGTACTGTTCTTTGTGAAGGTCGTTCAATTGGTCAACGTATTGGTTCTGGTAAAGTCCGTATTGTTAATTCAATTAAAGAAATGGACAAAGTTCAAGAAGGCGACGTTCTTGTATCAGATATGACCGATCCTGACTGGGAACCGGTAATGAAACGTGCTGCTGCAATTATCACTAACCGTGGTGGTCGTACATGTCACGCAGCAATTATTGCACGTGAACTTGGTGTACCAGCGATTGTTGGTTGTGGGAACGCAACAGAAGTATTAACTGATGGCCAGGAAGTAACTGTTTCTTGTGCTGAAGGTGATACAGGTTTCATTTACGAAGGTGCTTTAGATTTTGAAGTTCAACGCAACTCAATCGAATCTATGCCTAAGCTTTCGTTCAAAATTATGATGAACGTAGGTAACCCTGACCGTGCATTTGACTTTGCTCAAATTCCAAATGAAGGTATTGGCCTTGCTCGTCTTGAGTTCATCATTAACCGTATGATCGGTGTGCACCCTAAAGCCCTACTCAACATTGATAGCCTACCTCGTGAAACTCGTGCTGCGGTTTTAACTCGTACAGCGGGTTATGCTTCACCTGTAGATTTCTATGTTGAAAAATTGGTTGAAGGTATTGCGACTCTTGCTGCTGCATTTGGTGACAAGCCAGTTATCGTTCGTATGTCTGACTTCAAGTCAAACGAATACGCAAACTTAATTGGTGGTAAGTTATACGAGCCTGAAGAAGAAAACCCAATGCTCGGTTTCCGTGGTGCAAGCCGTTATGTATCTGATAATTTCCGTGATTGTTTCGAATTAGAATGTCGCGCACTGAAGAAAGTTCGTGATGAAATGGGTCTAACCAATATTCAAATCATGATTCCTTTTGTACGCACAGTATCTGAAGCGAAACGTGTTATTGAATTACTTGCACAAAATGGCTTAAAACGTGGTGAGAACGGCTTAAAAGTAATCATGATGTGTGAATTACCAACTAATGCCTTGTTAGCTGAACAATTCTTAGAGCACTTCGATGGTTTCTCTATTGGTTCTAATGACTTAACTCAGTTAACGTTAGGCCTTGACCGTGACTCAGGTATTGTTTCACACTTATTTGATGAACGTGATGCAGCTGTTAAAGCTCTTCTTTCAATGGCAATCCATGCCTGCCGTAAAGCAGGTAAATATGTAGGTATCTGTGGTCAGGGTCCTTCAGACCATCCAGATCTTGCAAAATGGTTAATGGAACAAGGTATCGAATCTGTCTCTCTTAACCCAGACTCAGTTTTAGATACATGGTTCTTCCTTGCTGAAGAAAAAATCAAGCAAATCTAATATGTTATAAAAAAAGGCCCATCCGTGGGTCTTTTTTCATCTTTAGAATAGAGAATTTTTATTTATGCAAATTTACTTGGCACGTAATAATCAACAAGCTGGGCCTTATACTTTAGAACAAGTAAATCAAATGTTGGCTAGCCAACAAATTTTGTTAACTGATTTAGCTTGGCATGAAGGCATGACAGAATGGAAAGCTTTAGGAGAATTAACCCAAGGTAAACTTGTATATCAACCTATCGGTTATTCTGTACCTACAATAAACACGAATACATCAACTAATGAAACTATTCGTCAAATTCGTGTAGAACCTAAAGTTCATGAACTTGCGTCTATTCCGGCTCGGGCTTTAGCAAAAATTATTGATTTATTGCTTTGGTTACCAATCGCTGCAATTCCTTCTTTTTTCTTTAATGAAGCTCAATATAAGCAATTATTCGAGCTGCAAAAACAGATGCAATCTGCCGAAGTCGCATCGACTAAAGCTGCAGAATTGCAACAACAACTTTTTACTTTAATTCCAATAGAAGCTTGGCATTCAATGCTTCTTTACGTCGTAATTATGCTTGCAATTCAAGCCGTTCTTTTAACAAAGTTTGGTCAGAGTATAGGTAAGAAAATCGTTGGAATTAAAATTGTAGATGCTGAGGACAATAGCAAGGTTAATTTAACTCGCATCTTCTTATTAAGAAGTATTGTTTTTATCATATTAAACTTACTGTTTATGCCGATCAGTACAATTATTGACTATGCTTTTGCATTAGGACAAAAGCGACAAGCTTTACATGACAAAATTGCAAGAACAAAAGTGATCAAATGATAGTGAATGACTCATTCATTTAATGTCTAAAAAAAGAGGAGGCACCCTGCCTCCTTTTTTCTATAGTGAGTTGATATTTAAATAAAAGCTCTATTGAAATTAGATACCCTACAAAAAAAATCGGGTTTTAAAACAATTATTTCAGCCTACTTTATGTATAGCTTAGTTTGTCGATATGAGGCATAATGCCCTACAACGTAGCGGTGTCATATAATTGAGAAGTCTAAATTTAAGGATTAGCGTTCTCAATCATGCGACACTTTAATCGCTATCCCATATTTAATTAGGGAATGGGACTCTTCACCGAGGTTGTAAAATGAGACAAACGATTTTAGCTGTATTGTCTTTATCAACGCTTGCCGCACTTTTGACTGGGTGTGGTGGTGATATGGTACTTCTAAACTCTAAAGGTCCAGTTGGTCAAGGTCAAAGTGACCTTATGATGACTGCGATCTATTTAATGTTACTTGTGGTGATTCCTTCAATCATCATGGCATTATGGTTTGGTTGGAAATATCGCGCGTCAAATAAAGATGCAGACTATAAACCTACATGGGCACACTCAACTGCAATTGAAGTTGTAGTATGGGGTATCCCTGTCATTATTATTGGTATTTTAGCTTGGTTAACTTGGTGGGGTTCCCACAAGTATGACCCATACCGTCCTTTAGAATCAGATAAAGCACCTTTAACTATTCAAGTTATTGCTGAACAGTTTAAGTGGATCTTTATTTATCCTGAACAAAACATTGCAACAGTTAACGAAGTACGTTTCCCTGAAAAAACTCCGTTAAGCTTTAAAATCACTTCTAACTTTACAATGAACTCATTCTTCATTCCACAGTTAGGCGGCCAGATTTATGCAATGGCAGGTATGCAAACTCACCTTCATTTGTTAGCAAATGAAACTGGTGTATATCGTGGTTTCTCTTCTAACTACTCAGGTTACGGTTTCTCTCAAATGCGTTTCAAGGCGCATAGTGTTACAGAGCAACAATTCAACGAATGGGTAGCAGCGGTTAAAGCAGGTAATGGTTCAACCATTAACCCAGAAGCAGTTCAAAAAACTACGCTTGACCAAGCTGAATTGGCAACCTTACGTGATGGTAACCGTTCTAAGCATCAGATCGAGCATTTAGTAAATCGTGCTAAAGCTGCTGGTGATGAAAAAGCAGTTGCTGAAGCTGAAGCTATGAAACCGTTCCCGACTAAGCCACACCCTGTGACTTATTACTCTACTGTTGAGCCTAAATTGTTTGAAACAATTATCAACCACTATATGAGTAACTATCATGGTGTTGACCACTCTGCTGAACACGCAACAGCTGACACTCATGCTGCAGCTGAACACGCTGCTCAAGGGGAATAAGACATGGATATGATTTTTGGTAAACTGGGTTGGGACTCTATCCCGACAGAGCCAATCGTACTTGTCACCATGGTCCTTATGGCAATTGGTGCAATTGCAGTGCTTGGCGGTATCACCTATTTCAAAAAATGGGGATATTTGTGGAACGAGTGGTTTATTACGGTAGACCATAAAAAGATTGGTATCATGTATATCATCGTATCTGTTGTCATGCTTCTGCGTGGTTTCGCCGATGCGATCATGATGCGTTTACAACTTTTCCTCGCTAAAGGCGGCGGCGAAGGTTATCTACATCCTGACCACTATGACCAGATCTTCACCGCACACGGTGTAATCATGATCTTCTTCGTAGCAATGGGTCTCGTTGTAGGTATGATGAACATCTCTGTACCTTTACAGATTGGTGCTCGCGACGTTGCTTTCCCATTATTGAACTCTTTAAGCTTCTGGTTATTCGCTGGTGCTGCTGGTTTGATGATGCTTTCACTTGTGTTAGGTGAATTTGCTGCGACTGGTTGGATGGCTTACCCTCCTCTATCTGGCATTCAATATTCTCCTGGTGTAGGTGTTGACTACTATATCTGGGCACTTCAGGTTTCTGGTCTAGGTACGCTTTTATCTGGTGTTAACTTCTTCGTTACTATCATCAAAATGCGTGCACCTGGCATGAAATTAATGGACATGCCTATTTTCACGTGGACTTCACTTTGTACGGCTGTATTAATCATTGCATCATTCCCTGTATTAACAGGTACACTTGCAATGCTTACTCTAGACCGTTACTTCGGCTTCCATTTCTTCACAAATGAGCTTGGCGGTAGCCCAATGCTTTATGTGAATTTGATCTGGACATGGGGTCACCCTGAAGTATATATCTTGGTATTACCAGCATTTGGTCTATACTCAGAAATCGTTGCAACCTTCTCTCGTAAAGCGTTGTTCGGTTACAAGTCTATGGTGTATGCAACTATCGCGATTACTGTTCTTGCGTTTGTTGTATGGCTTCACCACTTCTTCACTATGGGTGCTGGTGCGAACGTTAACGCGTTCTTCGGTATCATGACCATGGTTATTGCGATTCCTACTGGTGTGAAAATCTTCTCTTGGTTATTCACTATGTATAAAGGTCGCATCACCTTTACTACTCCAATGTTATGGACGCTTGGCTTCCTTGTAACATTCGGTATCGGTGGTTTAACTGGTGTACTTATGGCTGTTCCACCTGCGGACTTCTTGGTACACAACTCATTATTCTTGATCGCTCACTTCCATAACGTAATTATTGGTGGTGTGGTGTTTGGTATGTTTGCCGGCATCATTTACTACTGGCCAAAAATGTTTGGTTGGAAGCTCAACGAAGCATGGGGTAAAGCTGCGTTCTGGTTCTGGTTCTTCGGTTTCTATTTTGCATTCATGCCACTTTATATCCTTGGTTTCATGGGTATGACTCGTCGTTTGAATACATATGACAACCCTGAATGGGATCCGTACCTTGCGATTGCATTATTTGGTGCTGTTCTTGTTGCGATTGGTATTGCATGTTTCTTAATGCAAATCATCGTTGGTTTCTTACAACGTAAAGACAACATGGACCTTACTGGCGATCCATGGGATGCTCGTACGCTTGAATGGGCGACCTCTTCCCCTGCTCCGTTCTATAACTTTGCGCATGAACCAGATGCAAGCGGTATCGACCGTTTCTGGACTGACAAAGAAAATGGTGTAGCATACGCACGTAACACTAAATATGAAGACATCCACATGCCGACTGATCGTGCTGCTGGTTTTGTCATTGCAATGTTCATTACTCTTCTTGGCTTTGCACTCATCTGGCATATTTGGTGGCTCGTTGTTGTTTCATTCGTTGCAGCTGTTGTTAGCTTGATCGTAAGCTCATTCACTAAGAATGTTGACTACTACGTTCCTGCTGCTGAAGTTGAGCGTATTGAAAACGAACGCTATGCTTTACTTGAAAAACACTTGAAGAAGGACTAAGGAAATGGCTGAAGTACTTCATCACGACAACCACGGCCATGACGGTCATCATGAACATGATGATACCGACTTAACGGTTTTTGGTTTCTGGACATACTTGATGAGTGACTTGATTCTTTTCGGATCACTCTTCATTGCGTTCGCTGTATTAAGCAGTCATGTTCCAGCAGGCACTCCAAGCGCATATGACCTATTCCATGACTCATTAGGCTTCGTGTTAACTGAAACATTTGCCTTATTGATTTCATCGGTAACCTTTGGTTTTGCTGTACTTGCATCTTATAAAAAGAATGTAAATCAAGTTATCACTTGGTTATTTATTACATTCCTTTTTGGTGCATCGTTCATTGGAATGGAAGTCTATGAATTCCATCACCTTGTACATGAAGGCCACGGTCCAACTCACAGTGCATTCTTATCATCGTTCTTTACTTTGGTTGGTACGCACGGTATCCACGTAACTTCTGGTTTAGTGTGGATGCTTGTATTAATGTATCAAATCAAAACTAAAGGTTTGACTTTACCGAATACACGTCGTCTTGCTTGCTTAAGCTTGTTCTGGCACTTCCTTGACATCGTTTGGATCTGTGTATTCAGCGTCGTTTACTTACTGGGAGTTCTCTAATGAGTAGTCATGAGCATAATGCTGCTGGTGCGTCACACGGTAACTTTAAGCAATACACTGTTGGATTTATCCTTTCTGTTATCCTCACCATCATCCCTTTCGGGATGGTGATGGCGGGTGGTTTCAGTCGTGGTCTTTTAGTTACAGTGATTGCAATCACTGCGGTTGCTCAGGTTCTTGTACAACTTGTGTACTTCCTACACATGAATACATCATCTGAACAACGTTGGAATATGATTGCATTCATCTACACAATCCTATGTATCGCCGTACTTTTAATCGGTTCTGTGTGGATTATGAATTACCTTCACTACAATATGATGATCTAAACTGATTGTCATGTTGAGAAAATATCTATTCCTGACTAAACCAGGAATTCTCTTCGGTAATTTCATTACCACCTTGGGCGGCTTTTTCTTAGCCGCCCAAGGCTCTATAGACATCTTATTATTACTCCTCACCCTACTTGGAACAACTTTAGTTGTGGCTTCAGGTTGTGTGGTTAATAATGTTATAGATCAAGATATTGATACAAAGATGCAGCGCACTCAAAACCGTGCACTTGTTAAAAAAACAATCTCTCCTACTGTTGCGCTGATATATGCATTAGTGCTTGGAGTAATTGGTTTTAGCATTTTGTGGTTCGGTGTAAATGGTTATGCATTTTTGTTTGCAATGATTGGTTTTATTGTCTATGTCGGTTTTTATAGCTTGTGGACCAAACGTACTTCAATCCATCAAACCGTCATTGGTAGTATCTCCGGAGCGAGCCCTCCTGTTATTGGTTATACAGCAGTAACTCATCAATTTGATGTGGCAGCCTTGCTTTTGTTTTTAGCATACGCTTTATGGCAAATGCCTCACTCTTGGGCAATTGCAATTTATCGTTTTGATGATTACAAAAATGCGGGAATTCCAATTTTGCCTGTAGCACGTTCTATTTATCGTACGAAAATTGAATGTGTAATCTATATCCTATTATTTGCAGCTGTTTTGAATGGGTTATATTGTTTTGGCTATACCAATGTATTCTTTTTAATTACCTTTAATGCTTTGACTGCATATTGGTTATATTTATCAGTTATTGGATTTAAAGCCGAAAATGATCAATTGTGGGCTAAACGTTTTTTCCTGTACTCGGTCATATTAATTACCCTGTTAAGTTTGAGCTTTAGCTTTACCTATCAATCCCCTGCTCCAAATCTTCCTCTCTTTTAAACAAGAGAGGATTTCCTCTTTATAGTAAAGAAGTTTTACTTTTCTGATCAAAAGATTTGTTTTTAGTCGAACTTTTACCTATAATTCAGCCTTCGCAAATTTTGCGACATAACTTATTAAGTTATGACTCCTTGCTTCTAATTTTTTTATTAGGGGCTGTTTAAACCGTAAGGAGCTGACAATGCGTCATTACGAAATCGTACTTTTGGTACACCCAGACCAAAGCGATCAAGTTGTAGGTATGGTTGAACGCTATATCTCTCAGATCAAAGAAGCTGAAGGTCAAATTCACCGTTTAGAAGATTGGGGCCGTCGTCAATTGGCTTACCCAATTAACAAAATTCACAAAGCGCACTACATTCTTATGAATGTTGAATGTGGTCAAACTACGCTTGATGAGTTAGAAGAATTATTCCGTTATAACGACGCGATCATTCGTAACCTTATCATCCGTCGTGAACACGCAATCACTGAAGAGTCATTGCTTGCTAAGAGTGCTGAAGAAAAGCGTGCGCGTAAAGCTCAACGCGAAGAAGCACAGCAAGTTGCTCAAGAAGCTGAATAAGGAGAACATCAATGGCACGTTTTTACCGTCGTCGCAAGTTCTGCCGCTTTACAGCTGAGAATGTTGCGTACATCGACTACAAAGATATCGACACTTTAAAACAGTACATCACTGAAAACGGCAAGATTGTTCCTAGCCGTATCACTGGTACTAAAGCTCGTTATCAACGTCAATTAGCACTTGCTATCAAACAAGCTCGCTATTTGTCTTTGATTCCGTACACTGACAACCATAAGTGAGGTGATCTGTGGACGTTATCTTATTACAACGCATTAAGAACCTTGGTAAATTAGGCGATAAAGTATCAGTTAAAGCTGGTTACGGCCGTAACTTCCTTATCCCTCAAGGTAAAGCAGTTGCAGCTACTGAAGCTAACACTGCTGCTTTTGAAGCTCGTCGCGCTGAACTTGAGAAGCAAGAAGCTGAAGTTTTAGCTGCTGCTCAAGCACGTGCTGAACAATTGAACGAAGTTAACATCGTTATCACTGCTAAAGCTGGTGACGAAGGTAAACTCTTCGGTTCTATCGGTACTCGTGACATCGCTGACGCATTAACGAATGCTGGTCTTACAGTTGACCGTGCAGAAGTTCGTTTACCAAATGGCGCGCTTCGTCACACTGGTGAATTCAACATCGCAATCCAATTGCACCATGATGTTGTTGCAGAAGTTCTCGTTACTATCGTATCTGAGTAATTTCTCATCAAAAAAAAAGAGCATGCTTTTGCATGCTCTTTTTTTATGTTTCAAATTTTAAAATAAGATATATTAATTCCTGATCAGTTCTTCAGTTTAATTGGTTTTTTAATTAGGTAGTTTATTTAATTTTGTTTTAAGATAGTTCTCGGCTTTACAGCCTCTTTGTGTACACATTTCTTTATCATCAGGTCTAATTATGTCTCAGGCGAATGCCACTTCTTTAGCGCTTTCATCTCCAACAGAAAATAAAACGAGTGAATCAGGCCAACTTAAAGAGTTTCGCACTCCCCCACACAATTTAGCTATTGAACAAGCTGTTCTAGCTGCCCTGATGACAGTTGCAGAATCTTTCGAACAAGTTAATGATGTACTCAAAGAAAATGATTTTTACGCGACTCGCCATAAATATATTTTTCGTGCAATCGAGAAATTAGCACAAGAAAACTCACCCTATGATGCTGTCTTAGTAAGTGACTGGCTCTTAAAACAAAATTTACTTGATGCTATCGGTGGCGAAGAATATTTAATGCAGCTCATGGCTGACTCACCTTCAAGTTTCTATAACTTAGAAACTTATGCCACTAAAATTAAAGAGTTTTCTACGCTTCGTAGCATGATTAAAGTTAGTACTGAAATTTTGCAAAATGCTTATGACACGAAAGGCCGCGGTGTAAGTGAAATTTTAGACTTAGCTGAAACAAGTATTTTCTCATTAGCAGAACAGCACAATAACAATAAAAAAGATGCTGGTCCTAAATCTATTAGTTCTGTTACCGCAGACGTAATTAGTAAGCTTGATGAGCTTTCAAAATTAGATGGCAATATTACAGGTTTAACGACTGGCTTCTTAGAACTTGATAATAAAACATCTGGTATGCAACCTGGTGACTTAATTATCGTTGCTGCACGCCCATCAATGGGTAAAACTACTTTTGCCATGAATTTGGTTGAGAGTGTTTTGCAATATAACAAGTTACCTGCTCTGGTCTTTTCAATGGAGATGCCAGCAGACTCTATTGCGATGCGTCTTATTTCCGCAATGGGTAAAGTCCATCAAGGACATTTACGCTCTGGTAACCTCGATGCAGATGAATGGACCAAGGTGACTGGCACAATTTTGCAGCTTCAACAAATGCATCTATATATTGATGACTCATCTGCCCTACCTCCAACTGAACTTCGTGCCCGTGCTCGTCGTGTTGCCAAAATGCATGATGGTAAAATCGGTTGTATCATGGTCGATTACTTGCAGCTCATGAAAGTCCCGGGCATGGGTGATAACCGTGTAGGCGAGATCTCAGAAATTTCTCGTAGCTTAAAAGCATTGGCGAAAGAGATGCAATGTCCTGTTATTGCACTTTCTCAGCTTAACCGAAGTCTGGAAAACCGTCCAAATAAACGCCCTGTAATGTCCGACTTACGTGAATCCGGTGCGATCGAGCAGGATGCCGACTTAATTATGTTTATTTACCGTGATGAGGTTTATAACAAAGAGTCAAAAGAGGCCGGCACTGCAGAAATTATTATTGGTAAGCAGCGTAACGGTCCAATTGGTTCAGTTCGTCTTGCTTTTGAAGGTCAATATACTCGATTTAGTAATCTCTCTCCTGAGTATTACAGCCAATATGATGATGAAGAATAAGCTCTATCTCTAGCCCAAAGGAGTAAATGAGGGTGCGCCAAGCAACAGTTTATATTGACCGCAATGCACTTCAATATAACTTAAACCGTGTCAAACAACTCGCAACAAATTCAAAAATTGTAAGTATGGTAAAAGCCAATGCTTATGGACATGGAATCAAAGACTGTTTAGCAGCCTTAAATGCATCAGATGCCTTTGGTGTCGCCTGCCTACAAGAAGGTTTGGAAATTCGTGAATTAGGATTTCAACAACCTGTCACTTTAATTGAAGGGGTATTTTCTGAAGATGAAATGCCAATTGCAATTAAACAAAAATTTGAATGTATCATTCACCATCAACAACAGTTTGAATGGTTGATTAAACACAAACAAGCGTACATCAATCAAGGTTTAAAAGTCTGGGTTAAACTTAATAGTGGGATGAACCGGTTAGGTTTTAAAAATCCAGAAATTATTGAAGTTATTAAGACTTTAAAATCTGAAGGATTTACTTGTGTACTTGCAATGCATTTCGCAAATGCAGATGTAGACCATCCACTTAACGAGCAACAAAAACAACAATTTCTACAAGTTAAACAAGCTTGTGATCCAGTGTTAGCTTCTTGCTGTAATTCTGCTGCTATTTATAAATGGCCAGAGTTACATTTTGATTATGTTCGTCCGGGTATCATGCTTTACGGCGCCTCACCTTTTGCAGATCAAACAGTCCATGATCTTGACTTAAAACCAGTGATGACTTTTTCAGCAGAAGTAATTGCACTCAACCATATTCAAACTAATGAACATGTCGGTTATGGATCAACTTTCTGTGCCACTCAAGCAATGGATATTGCAATTGTTTCTATAGGTTACGGTGATGGTTATCCACGAGCTTATATTAAACCGAACTATGTCGCTATTGATAAACAACCCTGTGCGGTTGTAGGGCGAGTGAGTATGGATATGATTGCAATCGACGTGACAGGCATGAAAGTAAAATTAGGCACTCCAGTTGAACTCTGGGGTCCACATCGCTTAGTTGATGATGTTGCGGATGCAAACGGAACGATAGGATATGAATTACTCTGTCGATTAAGCAATCGCCCCACTCGTAAAAGTACTTAAATAATAAAATATAAAAAAAATCCAAGCATGCTTGGATTTTTTTTATTTAAACATTCAAAATTTATCGCCAGTAATCATCTGTAGGCTTTGGCATTTCCTGTAAACCCCGACGAAGAGTATCTGACCATTGTTTACTAATCTGTGAGAAATAAGGATCATCTTCGGTTATTCGTTTTCCCATGGGGATAACAAAGCTATCTTTAATGTAGACCAATGCATCAAGTGGTAAGCCAACAGAAACATTTGAACGCAAAGTCGAATCAAAAGAAATCAGGCTACAACGTAATGCATCATCTAGTGGCATTGCATAATATAAAGCTCGATCCAGAATAGGCTTCCCGTATTTACTCTCACCTATTTGAAAATAAGGTGTATCTGTAGTTGCGCAAATGAAATTGCCTTGTGGATAGACATTATAAAGTTGCATGTCACCACCCTTAATCTGCCCACCCACCAAAATACTACAGGCATAATTCATTTGTTCTTGAGTGTCCGAACTAATATCCTCTAAAACAGTTTTTAAGGTTTTTCCAATTAGTTCAGCCGCCTCAAACATCGTATTAACACTATATAGATTAGGCTCTTGCTGCAAAGTCAGGGCATTTTGCAAATGACCTATAACAGCTTGCGTTGTTGCTAAGTTACCTGCAGTTTGCAAGGCAATAAAACGTTCTCCGGTAACGCCGAAAGTATGCAGTTTTCGGAACACAGAAATATGGTCAACTCCTGCATTGGTTCTTGTGTCACTAATAAACACTAAACCTTGTTCCAATCTTAACGCACAACAATAGGTCATTTCATTCTCTTTACATTCAACATGCCAACACTTGAACCACAGACATCATGTTCTCAACTCCACCTTGCTCTCTTACGCCACGAATAGGTGCCACATCGAGATAGTCACGTCCTACTGCAAGGTAGATATGATGTTTGGGTGTAAACAACTGATTGCTTACATCAAAACAATACCACTGATTTTCTAAAAATACCTCCGCCCAAGCGTGACTGGCCAGGTGCGGATAGTTTTGATCAAATAGATAACCAGAGACATAACGTGCAGGTAATTGTAGCGCACGACACATCGCAATTAAAATGTGAGCATGATCTTGGCATACACCTTGTCCAGCTTGAAATGCTTCGATCGCAGTTGTCTGAACCGAAGTACTTTCAGGCTGATAAAGTATTTTCTGTAAGATATTTTCGCTTAATAATGCAATATGTTGTCGGTCTTTATTCACCACAATATTTTTTGCAAAGTCCAACATTTCCGTATCACATCGGGTTGCACCTGTCATCTGCAAAAACAAATTAGTAGGTGTAGAGAGATCTACACAACCTAGTTCTATATTTTGAAGCTCAACAATTCCTTGGGCCATAAATGTAAGATGTTGGTATGGATAACGCTGACTAGCCGTCATCCATACATTGTTAAATATATCTCTCTTTATTGTTTTATCACCCGGCACGCTAATTGCCCAATTCATAACATGTTGGTGAGGCGATGTTTGAGGCATCATTTTAATATACTGAATGCTGTTCCGAGCAGTTTCAGTATAGCTATAATGCGTTTGATGATTAACCATCAATTTCATAATCAGCCCTCAAACATATTTTCCAACTGCTGTGTAAAAGTATAGTAAGCGTCCCACATAAGTTGCTGCTTTAGCGCTTGCCAATTTTCATTTATATTTTCCCAATTCAAATTAGCGAGCTGTTGCACCACTATATCTAGCTCTGATATGAGAACAGATAAATCTTCTCCAAAACGCAGTTCTATATCAAATTGCTCTATTTTTTGGCCTAAATGCAAAAATAAACGAACGTCTTCATGTTCCACTTCTAGTATTTGCGTGCATTGTTCGACTGCTTTACTCAATGCATCAGGTTGAGCTTGAAGCGTATTAATCACATTATTTAATTCTGCATAAGCATGTGATGACAAAATACCTCTTAGTTCCTGAATATTATCTTTAGCAATAATGAGCTGGTTCAGTAATGAAAATGTTTGCTTCTTGTCTAACATATAGTGATTTAGTAATTCAGCATTTTCTATGACCAAACCAAATGCTGCTGCAAATCTTGTTGCTTTCTCATCTTCTGTAAAGGGTAAATGAGAGGCTGCAAATTTAACTCGCATCAAATATCGACCCAACCAATATATTTGATGCGCACTCGAATTGAGTAAAACCATAAAGTTCCTCTTTAACCCACAATCAGGAATGTAATGTTTCAACAACCCATGTATCTTTTATACCGCCACCTTGAGACGAATTTACAACTAAAGAACCCGCCTGCATGGCCACACGTGTTAAGCCACCAGGCACAATCTCTGTACGATAAGGTGAGCTCAATACAAATGGACGCAAATCAATATGACGTTCCGCTACTCCTCCCGTAGTTAAAGTTGGAGCGACAGATAAAGCTAAGGTAGGCTGCGCAATATACATATGAGGCATCGCAATCAATTTTTTTCTAAACTCATCAATTTCGCATGAGCTTGCTTTAGGTCCAATCAACATGCCATATCCGCCCGAACCTTGTGCTTCCTTAACGACTAATTGATCAAGATTAGAGAGTACATAGTCTAAGTGTTCTTCTTTACGGCACTGATAAGTGGGTACATTTTTTAGAATTGGTGTTTCATCCAAATAATATTGAATCATTTGATCTACATAAGGATAGATAGATTTATCATCAGCCACGCCTGTTCCAGGTGCATTTGCAATCACAACATTTTTTTGTAAATAAGCAGACATAAGACCTGCTACACCTAAAGCACTGTCTGGTCGAAATGCTAAAGGATCTAGAAAGTCATCATCTAAACGGCGGTAAATTACGTCTACTTTTTGACGCCCACGAATAGTTTTGACAAATACTTGATCATTTTCTACAAATAAATCCCGATTTGTAACTAATGGCACATCCATTTCACGCGCTAGAAAAGCGTGCTCATAATAAGCACTGTTAAAACGCCCTGGTGTTAGCACCACAATAAAGGGTTGATCTGCAGAAGAATTTTCTTGCAATATTTCTTTTAAAAGTTTTGGATAATGCTCAATCCCCTGTAAATTATTGGCTGTACATAGCTCAGGCATTAATTTCTGGCTAATATTTCGGCTCTCAATCATATAAGACACCCCAGAAGGTGTTCTCAAATTATCTTCTAATACAAAAAACTCCCCTTCACCATCACGGATAATATCGATCCCACTAATTTGTGAATAAATTTTTCCTTTTAAAGAATGTTTAAGCATATGGGGCTGGAAAGCATCATTTCCCATAATTTGTTCTTCGGGAATGATTTGTTCTTTTAAAATATGTTGTCCATGATAAATATCATCTAGGAAATAATTTAATGCTTTAACACGCTGTGCACAGCCTGAGGCAATTTTTTCCCATTGTTTTTTCTCGATTACTCTTGGAATTAAATCAAAAGGAATAGTGCGCTCCGTTCCTTCTTTATCGCCATAAACATTAAAAGTAATCCCATGATAAAGAAAATGCTGTTTTGCTTGGGTATTTAACTCCTTTAACTCATCTAAAGTACGGATGCTCAACCATTGTTCAATTTTTTTAGAAGCTGCACCATTTGATGTTACATCATCAAGCATCTCATTAAAGAACTGTGATTTGAGTTGCTCAAAGAAATTGGTTTGCACAGAAATATGTTCTAAAAAAGAGGTTGGGTTAATGAGTGCTGTTGTTGTCTGCTCTTGTATAAAAAAATCATTATCTAGATGTAATTCATGCTCTTGTTCTGACATAACCACCTCGTCTTATCATTTATCTATATTTCATTTTTAAATAAGCAATTTCAGTGCCACTTATATATCTGTAATACTTGTACGGCATCATTGTTATAACTTTCTTCTAAATCTTATCATCGTTTGCCCAATGGGCTATAAACTGAATCTGACAAACTTGCTAAATCTGTAAAGATTTTTTATTGTGTTGACACCAAAGCAATTGGATATAGATGTATTACGCTTATGTCTGTAATAGAAAAAGAAACTTCGAATAGTTTATATCGCCAATGGCAGATCTTGTCTCGCCTACCGACCGGCAAATGGATCGGGACTCGAGAATTGCAAGAAATGCTTGAGCGTGAAGGTATTGATATTAGTTTAAGGACTATTCAGCGTGACTTAAATCAAATTGCTCAGCGTTTTCCGATAGAGAGCAATAAAGCCGTACCTCAAGGCTGGCGGTGGCAATCCGATGCGCCTATTCAAAGCTTACCTCACATGACAAGTTCTCAAGCGGTAACCTTTATGATGGTTGAGGAGCACCTTAAGCACCTCCTTCCTCCGAGCCTGCTTGATGAGATGGGACCATGGTTCGATTTGGCCAAACGTAGTCTCTCTACTCAAAATAATGTGAGACAGTGGATTAACCGTGTACGTATTGTTCCGGCAAGCCAACCGTTAATTCCACCTGTAGTTGACCGAAATGCTCAACAAGCAATTTATGAAGGTTTGCTCCAAGACAAGCAAATAGAATGTGTTTATCGGGCACGGGTCAATCAGGGTGAAGACAGAACTTATGTTTTAAATCCTTTGGCTTTGGTACAAAAAGGTGCAGTCATTTATTTAATTTGCACACGACATGACAAAACTGAAGTTCAAACATTTGCTCTGCACCGTTTTAAATCAGCAAAAGTATTAGACAGTCGAGCACTGCATCCAGTTAATTTTGATATTGATCATTATATTGACTCAGGGGCTTTAGGCTTTAGAGTGGACTATAACCAACCAACTGAATCAATTCAGCTCACCTTAACCATGACAGAGCAAACTGCTAAAACCTTTTATGAAAGTCAGTTAAGTAAAGACCAAACGATTACTCCGCTTGAAGAAAATATTGTAGAAGTTTCAGCGACTGTACCTTTTACATCTCAACTAGTATGGTGGCTACGTAGTTTTGGTAAGAAATTACTGCATATTGAGCCAGTACAAGTACATAATGCTGTGCGAGAAATTGAAACTGAGAATAAATAGATATAAAAAAGAGAACCGTAAGGTTCTCTTTAGATTTTGAATTATAATTTTCTTAATTTTATATTGTTCTTATTTTTTTACTTGTTTCAGATCAATGTATTCTCCCCCACCAAAACTGATCTGCTCTTTCTTTTGCGCTATTTTGAACATGAGCATTGGCATGCCATTTCATATCCATTGTAGCGAATTGATTTCATTGTCATGGTTAAAGCCCTCTTGTTTGAACGTGAATTCAATATAACTGGCGGCTTAAAATATGTGAAATAAGAAAAAAAGGAAGCGAAATCTCTTTTCTTCCTTAGGAAGTTTCCATATATTTTTTGAATAGAAAATAAAAAAGCCCAATAAATGGGCTTTTTGTACATTTAAATGATTAAGCTGTTTTCTTAATCATATTGTTTTTACGAATTGTGATCATTACGAGTTGAACTGCTGCTGGCGTAACACCAGGAATACGGCTTGCTTGAGCTAAAGTTTCTGGAAGAACTGTTTTTAACTTCTGCGTGATTTCACGTGACAACCCAGACACGACATCATAGTCAAAGTCGGCAGGAATTTTAGTTTCTTCAAGACGCTTTAATTGAGCAACATCTTCATGCTGACGGTTAATGTAACCTTCATATTTCACAGCAATTTCAATTTGCTCACCCACTTGTTCTGAAACTTCAGAGCCAGTAAGTTCAGCAATTTGACCGAAGGTGATATTAGGGCGCTTAAGCAAATCAATCGCACTACATTCCTTACTCAAATCAGCACCCGTCATTTCAACGAATTTTTTACCCATAGGGTTATTTGGTGCTGCCCATAAATGTTGTAAACGAGAGGTTTCACGCTCAACCGCTTCCATTTTTTCGCAATAAGCAGCCCAACGAACATCATCAACCAAACCAAGTTCACGGCCAATAGAAGTTAAGCGCTGATCCGCATTATCTTCACGTAACATCAAACGATATTCAGCACGTGAGGTAAACATACGGTACGGTTCTTTAGTGCCTAACGTGATGAGGTCATCAACCAACACACCCATGTAAGCTTGGTCACGTTTAGGTGTCCATTCTTCTTGCTCCCACGCACGACGCGCAGCATTTAAACCTGCAAGTAAACCTTGGGCACCAGCTTCTTCGTAACCTGTTGTACCATTAATTTGACCAGCAAAGTACAAGCCATTAATCGCTTTAGTTTCAAGTGTAAATTTCAAAGCTTGCGGGTTGAAATAGTCATATTCAATTGCATAGCCCGGACGTAAGATATGGGCATTTTCCATACCACGAATTGAGCGTACGAGCTCGAACTGAACATCAAATGGTAAAGAAGTCGAAATACCGTTTGGATAAAGCTCATGTGTATCTAGACCTTCTGGTTCCAAGAATACTTGATGTGAGTCTTTATCAGCGAAACGATGAATCTTATCTTCGATTGATGGACAGTAACGCGGACCTACACCTTCAATAACACCAGTGTACATTGGTGAACGGTCTAAACCACCACGAATAATATCGTGGGTTTTTTCATTCGTATGCGTGATATAACAGTTTACTTGTTCAGGGTGCATAGAAGCATCACCCATGAATGACATGACTGGAGATGGGAAATCACCCGGCTGCGGAATCATGACTGAAAAATCAACTGAACGTGCATCAATACGTGGCGGAGTACCAGTTTTTAAACGTCCTACTGGTAATTTTAATTCACGTAAACGCTGAGCAAGTGCAATAGAAGGAGGATCTCCCGCACGACCACCGCTTGATTTTTCTAAACCAACGTGAATTACACCACCCAAGAATGTACCTGTAGTCAACACAACAGTTTTAGAATCAAAGCGAATACCCATTTGGGTAACAACACCTTTAACAGTATCGCCTTCAACAATCAGGTCATCAGCTGCTTGCTGGAAAATATCAAGATTTACTTGATTCTCCAAAGTATCACGAATGGCAGCTTTGTAACGAACACGGTCAGCTTGGGCACGTGTCGCACGCACAGCTGCACCTTTACGCGAATTTAAAATACGGAACTGAATACCACCTTTATCGGCAGCAAGAGCCATTGCACCGCCAAGTGCATCAATTTCACGGACTAGGTGAGACTTACCAATACCACCAATTGCTGGGTTACAACTCATTTGGCCCAAAGTCTCAATGTTATGGGTCAAAAGCAAAGTCTGTCGTCCCATACGCGCAGCAGCAAGGGCCGCTTCCGTACCTGCGTGACCGCCACCGATAACGATAACATCATAAACTTTAGGATAGTGCATGAGTACAAAAACACCAGAAAAAAAAGACGGAACATTATAGCAAAATTATCTGCTTATTGATGTACATAATTACAAAATTGTCTTCACATAATTTACGCTATGCCACATGATTTGACATTTTGTTTCATGAATTCAATACAAAGTGAATGTTTTTAAAATTAATTCATCTTAGAATAAAAAATGTACAGCACTTCTATGACTTTAAAATTAACGCAACGAGAAGGAATACAAAATGAAAACGACCATGTTAAAAATCTTAACTGCATCTCTAATTTGTTTTTCAGGCGTAACTTTTACCCATGCTGCTGACACGAGCAAAGCTGAAATGCAAAAACAAATTCGAGTCTGTGCAAAAAAACAGCAAGGTGAATGGGTTTCATACAATCACAACGGTGTAACCTTTAACGGTACTTGCCAACCAAACGAAAATGGCAAGTTACAATTTAAGGCCCCTGCTCCTTAATCTGTTTTGACATAGGTATAGAAGAAGTCATTTATTTTCCGCTATATCTCATCAGTATTTTCAAAGACGGTCCATTAAAGATGGGCCGCTTTCTTTTTTAAAATGGTCTAGTCCGCTACAATACGCCTTTAAATAAAATTTTTAGGTCCTTTTCGTGAAGTGGTTACAAATACACATTACCGTTGATCAAGAACAAGTTGAGTTCACAGAAACACTTTTAATGTCTCTAGGTGCGGTAAGCGTAACGCTGGATGATGCTGAAGATCAGGCTTTACTTGAACCATTACCGGGTGAAACACCTTTATGGAACAAAGTTATTGTGACAGGCATCTATCAACAAGACGAACAAGACCCAATTGATGTCGACACTTTAGAAGCTTTCTTAAAAGCTCAACTTCCAGATGTTCCTATGCGTCATGAAGAACTTGAAGATCAAGTCTGGGAACGCGCGTGGATGGATTACTATGAGCCAATTCAGATTGGAGAAAAGTTTTGGATCGTGCCTGAATGGCTAGAGCCACCAGAAGCAGACGCAACTAACATTAAGTTAGATCCAGGTCTTGCATTTGGTACAGGTAATCACGCAAGTACCTTCCTATGCTTACAATGGCTGGGTAAAACTGACGTTAAAGATAAAATCGTGATTGATTATGGCTGTGGTTCAGGCATTTTAGGCGTAGCCGCTTTGTTACTAGGCGCTAAAAAAGTATATGCCACAGATATTGACCCGCAAGCTGTTTTAGCAACGAAACAAAATGCAGAGCTTAATGGTGTATTAGATCGACTATATGTAGGTCTTCCTGAAGAGTTTGATCAAGAATTCAAACCTAAACAAGCCGATGTTTTAGTTGCAAATATTTTAGCAGGACCTTTAATGATGCTTGCGCCTGAATTTGCAAATTTAATCAAATCTGAGGGCGAGTTCGCACTTGCTGGTGTGATTGAAGAGCAAGTTGCTGATGTTTCACGTGTTTATTCTGAATTTTTTGATATATTAGATGTCGAAAAGCGCGAAGAAAACTGGTGTCGCATTTCAGGAAAACGTAAAACAATAAATTGAGATTTTTAACTCATGAATGAAAAACAAACCCGCTGCCCTAAGTGTTTAACAGTTTATAAAGTATCTCTTACTCAATTGACTGTCGCTCAGGGTATGGTTTGTTGCCCTAAATGTAATTCAAGCTTTAATGCCCTAACCCATCTAATCAATATTGAACAGCCAGTTATGGTCAACTCAACGACTCTAGCCAATGGTTCAATGCAGACAAGATATATGACGCATTCTCACGTATTAGATATCTTTGACCAAAAAGTAGAAAACTCTAATATTGATCTTTTAACTTACCTCAACAACTTAAATTACTTTCACAACGAACCTATTAATGCTCTACCAAACCTTAATTTAGCTGAGCAAGCATCCCCACAAGAACAAGAAAACAATAAAAAGCATAGTTGGCTTTACTATACGCTCTGGAGCTCTGCCAACCTTATTTTAATTTTAGTTTTTACTTTTCAAATTCTCTGGTTTAACCCTAAGCTCATGCATGCAAGCCCAACCGTTAGCCATGCATTTAATTACGTTTGCCAAATACTACACTGCAACAAGTCAGCAGAACTTTATCAACTTATCTATATAGAAAAGTTAAAAGTCCGCAAGATCGATGCGAACCATACCCAGTTCTCAGGCATATTGCTCAACCAGAATGATAAAAGTATTGAGCTTCCTAACCTAAAGTTGATTTTTGCAACAGAACCAGACAAAACAGAGGAAATCATATTAACTCCTCAACAATATCTAGTTGAAAACCTACGGGGTATTCAACGCATTCCATCAAACACTCCTTTCCGATTCCAATTTGAGCTAAACAAAAGCAAAAAAAGGCTAGTAAATTATCGATTAGAAATTGTCCACCCCTAAAATGTAAAAAAAGTGAAAAAAAAAATAAAAAAAAATGCAGTTAATTTGCTCACTTTTTCCTAGACAATGGTATGATACGCGCCACGAAAGCTTTGACTCATATACTCCTCGCTCTCAATCCAAAAAAAATACTGTTAAGCATGTGTGCTTTTCTACTTTAAGCGCATAGCCTAACTTTTTTTGTTTTTGAGGGGGCTGTAACAAATATTTAATTATTGTTACGCTTATTTTTTATTCAATACGAAGAAATATGGCAAGCTAATTGTTCTTATGTTTTAGAGTCACTGTTTTAGGATCTAAAACAGGACTCCGTATTTTTAGACCACATTTATATACTACTTTACCCAAGCTAGTATTTGATTTTCGGATTAACTCGCATGAATAGCAAATCTCCTATTTTTACTGCACAATCTGATGTTGCTCTTCGCATCCACGTGGATCGCGCAGTTCGCCATTATTTTGCACAATTGCAAGGTGAGCAACCATCTCAGGTATATGACATGGTGCTAGCAGAAATGGAGAAACCTCTTTTATCTGTAGTTCTTGAATATACACGTGGTAATCAAACGCGTGCTGCAGAAATTCTTGGACTCAACCGTGGCACTTTACGTAAAAAGTTAAAAGCTCACGGTTTAATGAGTGAATAAATGATAAAATGCTCACGACGTCGTGGGCATTTTTTTATGCTTATTGGTTTTAATCCGTAGACTTGAAATTGTTGAATTAAACATCATGACTATTAAACGTGCTTTGATTTCTGTATCTGATAAGACAGGAATTGTCGAATTTGCTCAAAACCTTGCAGCTCTAGGGGTAGAACTATTATCTACAGGCGGCACATATAAGTTGCTTAAAGATAATAATATCGCGGTTGTAGAAGTATCTGAACATACTGGCTTCCCTGAAATGATGGATGGTCGTGTTAAGACCTTACATCCAAAAATTCATGGCGGTATTCTTGCTCGTCGTGGTTTAGATGAAGCAGTTATGGAAGAACACAACATCGATCCGATTGATCTTGTTGTTGTAAACCTTTATCCATTTGCTACAACTGTTGCAAAACCTGACTGTACTCTTCCTGATGCAATCGAAAATATCGACATCGGTGGTCCTACAATGGTTCGTGCAGCTGCTAAAAACCATGCTTCAGTAGGTATTGTAGTTAATGCTTCTGATTACGACACTGTAATTAATGAATTAAAAACTGCTGGTTCACTTTCTTATGAAACGCGTTTTGATTTAGCAGTTAAAGCATTTGAACATACAGCTCAATACGACGGCATGATCGCTTCTTACTTAGGCGCTCGCGTTGGTCAGACCGAAGGTGAAGCTGACTTATTCCCTCGTACATTCAATACTCAATTGAACAAAGCACAAGATTTACGTTACGGTGAAAACCCACATCAATCGGCTGCTTTCTATGTCGAAGCTAATGCAAAAGAAGCATCAGTTTCTACTGCAAAACAGTTACAAGGCAAAGAATTGTCTTATAACAACATTGCAGATACAGATGCTGCACTTGAATGTGTTAAATCATTCGCAAAACCTGCTTGTGTCATCGTGAAACATGCTAACCCTTGTGGTGTTGCGGTTTCTTTAGACGGCATTAAAGCTGCTTATGATTTAGCTTATGCAACTGATCCAGAATCTGCTTTTGGCGGTATTATTGCATTCAACCGTGAATTAGACGTTGCAACTGCTCAAGCAATTGTAGAGCGTCAATTCGTTGAAGTAATTATTGCTCCATGTATTGCTGATGGCGTACTTGAAGTAACTGGCGCTAAGAAAAATGTGCGTGTTTTAGTATGTGGTGAGTTACCTGCAATTGATGCACGTGCACCGCAACTCGACTATAAACGCGTAAATGGTGGCTTACTTGTTCAAGATCAAGACTTGGGCATGATCACTAAAGATGATCTTAAAGTAGTTACTAAACGTGCGCCAACTGAACAAGAAATTGATGATCTTATCTTTGCTTGGAAAGTTGCAAAATATGTAAAATCAAACGCAATTGTTTATGCTAAAAACCGCCAAACTATTGGTGTAGGTGCAGGTCAAATGAGTCGCGTTAACTCAGCACGTATTGCTGCCATTAAAGCTGAACATGCTGGTTTGGTTGTTGAAGGTGCTGTAATGGCTTCTGATGCATTCTTCCCGTTCCGTGACGGCATTGATAATGCTGCTAAAGCTGGCATTAAATGCATCATTCAACCAGGTGGTTCTATGCGTGATGAAGAAGTAATCGCTGCAGCAGACGAAGCTGGTATTGCAATGGTGTTCACTGGTATGCGCCATTTCCGCCACTAATTTAAATTTAGTCCTCCCTAACCCTCCTTTCATTCAGGAGGGTTTTCCACAATAATGGAGCTAAACTCCACCTTGAGGAATAGAGGGGGATGAAAAGGATTAAAGTTAAGGAACAAATTAAAAATGAATATTTTAGTTTTAGGTAGTGGTGGTCGTGAACATGCTTTGGCATGGAAAATCGCGCAAGATACCAAAGTTACTCAAGTTTTCGTTGCACCGGGAAATGCGGGAACTGCAACTGAAGACAAATGCGTTAATGTTCAGCTTGATATTTTAGACAATCCTGCAATTATCGCTTTTGCTAAAGAAAATAATGTTGAACTTATTATTGTTGGTCCAGAAGCACCTTTAGTGAATGGTGTGGTAGATGCTGCTCGCGAAGCAGGTCTAAAAATTTGGGGACCAACTCAATATGCTGCGCAGCTTGAAGGCTCAAAGGCATTTGCTAAACATTTTTTAAAGCGTCATAACATTCCAACTGCTTTTTACGAAGTATTTACGGAAGTTGATGCAGCTAAAGCTTATGTTGAAAAAAATGGTGCACCAATTGTAATTAAGGCAGACGGTCTTGCTGCTGGTAAAGGTGTAATCGTTGCAATGACCAACGAAGAAGCTTTTGCAGCAATTGATGACATGCTTGCAGGCAACAAATTCGGTGATGCTGGTTCACGTGTTGTAATTGAACAGTTCCTTGCAGGTGAAGAAGCTTCTTTCATTTGTATGATTGATGGTAAAAACATTTTACCAATGGCAACCTCACAAGATCACAAGCGTATTTTTGAAGGTGACCAAGGTCCTAATACTGGCGGTATGGGTGCTTACTCTCCTGCTCCGGTGGTAACTTCTGACATTTTCGAACGTGTTATGACCGAAATCATGCGTCCAACTGTTGAAGGTATGGCTGCTGACGGACATGTCTACACTGGTTTCTTATATGCCGGCTTAATGATTGATGAACAAGGTCAACCACGTGTGATCGAGTTCAACTGTCGTTTTGGTGATCCTGAAACTCAGCCAATCATGATGCGCTTAAAGTCATCTCTTGTTGAATTGGTAGAAGCTGGTATTGCTGGCAATTTACCAAAAGAAGCTGAATGGGATGAGCGTAAGTCAATCGGTATCGTACTTGCAGCCGAAGGCTATCCTGATAGCGTACGCAAAGGTGATGTAATTTCAGGTATTGGACAATCACCTGAAGATACTAAAATTTTCCACGCAGGCACTGCAACTCGTGAAGATGGTCACATCGTGACTTCTGGTGGTCGAGTCCTTTGTGTAACTGCGCTAGGCGACAGCGTACTTGAAGCACAAATTAATGCACTTGAAGTATGCGGACAAGTGACCTTTACAGGTATGCAATATCGTAGTGACATTGGTTATCGCGCAATTGCACGAGAAAAAGCTGAGTAAAAAACTCTCAAATAATAAAAGGCCCTCTTTGATAGAGGGCCTTTTATATTTCCTTCTTATTTATCAGAAAATTTCATATAAATCCCAGTTTTTATTTACTTCCAATCAATAAGATCGAAACATGTCCACTATATTGAATATGTTTTTATTGATATGATTAGATAAAGCGTTGGAACTTTCCACAAAGTTATTGTGCCTTTAAATATTGAGGCTCATCATCTAATTCTGTTAGGGATAATAGTTATTTTTAACATTGAATACTTTTAGAAATCGCTTAAAGACTGTCAACTCATGATAGAACTGTTGTGAAAATAGTTTTATTTAGTACAGATCAAAAACGGTAAAACAAGTATCTGAGGAATTAGAAAAGAGCTAAAAGCTATAACTTTTAGCATTCAAAACTTTGTGACGTGACAACAAAACTCATTCTCTTTTCTAGAGAGCCAACTAAATAGTTGATATCTCTCTTAATCAGGACTTTTTTTACATGAAAAAGCTGATCAGTCTTTTTTTAAGCGTGTCTGTGCTATTACTTGCAGCTTGCGGTAAACAACAAAGTGAACCACAAGCTGGAAAGAGTGGTGATTCATCACAACTTCAAACTGTGGTTATTGCCTCAACTGGTTCTGACGCTGATATCTGGCGTTATATTTCGACTTTACCAGAAACTAAAGCTGCTGGTGTTAAGCTTGAGGTGAAAAATTTCACTGATTATGTTGCAATGAATACAGCTGTAGCAAATAAAGAAGTTGACTTAAATGCATTCCAATCTTATGCATATTTGGTGGCTTTCAATGCATCAAATAAAGATAAAATTGCTCCAGTTGCTACAACTTATCTTGAGCCAATGGGGATCTACTCAAGTAAACATAAAAAAGTAGAAGAATTCCAACAAGGTGCAAGCATTGCAATTCCTAATGATGCAGCGAATGAAGCTCGTGCATTATTGTTATTACAAAGTGCTGGCTTAATTAAACTTAAAGCTGACTTCGACCCTGCTAAAGGCACACCAAGCGATATTATCGATAACAGTAAAAAAATTGATATCAAACCAATCCAAATGGCGACAGCTGTACGCGTAAAAGATGAAGTTGATGCAATTGTTTTAGGTAATACATTAGCTTTAGAAGGTGGTCTAAACGTACTTAAAGATTCTATCTACTATGAACCTGTTGACCAAAGCACTAAACTGAATGTAAACATCCTTGCAACAGCTGAATCTCGCAAAGATGACCCAATTCTTCAGAAAGTTGGTCAGCTATACCACACTGAAGCTGTTAAAAAATACGTTGAACAACACTTTGGTGGTACAAAAGTTGACGTGAATCAGCCAATCAGCTACCTCACGGAAGCTAAATAGTAATATAATAGCTGCAACGCGAAACAGGCAAAGACTCTTTGCCTGTTTTTTCTTTTTAGCATAGTTTTTGACGACATGATTCAATTTAAAAACATTTCAAAGCACTATCAGCTTAAAGGCCAAACCATACGAGCTCTGGACCAAATTAATTTGGAAATTCCTGAAGGGAGTATTTTTGGCATTATTGGCTATAGTGGTGCAGGTAAAAGTACTTTAATCCGCCTGATTAACTTACTTGAACGACCAAATGAAGGTCAGGTTATCATTAATCAAAAGGACTTCACTGCTTTGGATGCGCGTTCATTACGTCAGGAACGTGCAAATATTGGTATGATTTTTCAGCACTTCAATTTGCTACAAACCAAAACGGTTGCTGAAAATATCGAAATGCCAATGCGTCTGCTGAATTACAATAAAGCAGAACGTGAAAAGCGCTTAAATGAGTTATTGGAGTTTATTGATCTTAAGCACAAAAAAGATGCTTATCCTGATGAACTTTCTGGCGGCCAAAAGCAACGTGTCGGTATTGCTCGTGCTTTGGCAAATCATCCAAAAATTCTTTTGTGTGATGAAGCAACCTCTGCTCTAGACCCACAAACAACCAAGTCTGTTTTAGAGTTACTCAAGAAAATCAATCAAGAGCAAAAAATCACAATCGTTATGGTGACCCATGAAATGGATGTCATTGAAACTGTTTGTGATCATGTAGCTGTGATGGAAGCTGGTAAAGTCATTGAACAAGGTTCAACGATTGATATCTTTAGTAATCCTCAACATCCGACGACTAAAAACTTTATTCAAACTGTGTTACATCAACAGTTGCCTGTGAATATTTTAAATCAACTCGAAAATCAGCATCACCATAGCATCTACTGTTTACAGTTTTTGGGCCGTTCTGCTCAAGAACCTGTAATTCAGTCACTGATTAAACAATTTGATATTAGTTTAAATATCTTATTCGCTAACATGACTGAAATTAACGGTACTGTCATTGGTCAAATGTTTGTACAGCTTCTAGGTGAGCCACAGTTGATTAAACAGGCTATCGAGTTTTTAGAGAAAAATGAAGTGAGTGTAGTTCAATCAGGAGATCAAGTATGAGAGATTTAATCGTACAGTGGTTAACTGAACTTACTCAACCTTTCTGGCACAGTTCTCTTTCAATTGACCAGTTTGTAACAGCTCTACAAGAAACATTTCACATGGTGTTTTTTGCGCTTTTATTTGGTGGTATTTGGGGTTTCATTCAAGGGGTTATCTTGCTTGTAACTCGACCAGAAGGTATTTTGCCAAATAGATTCGTCTATCATTTACTTAACCCAATTGTAAATGCGTTACGCTCTCTCCCATTCATTATTTTACTTATTGCAGTGATTCCTCTTACCAAGTTATTGGTAGGAACTTCAATTGGTACATGGGCTGCGATTGTCCCTTTAACAATTTACGTTGGTCCATATATGGGACGTTTGATTGAAACTTCCCTACTCGAAGTAAATGAAGGAATTATTGAATCTGCTCAGGCGATGGGTGCTACACCTTGGCAAATTATTTACCGCTTTATTTTGCCAGAAGCACGCAGTTCACTCATTTTAAACCTCACAACAGCGACAATCAGTTTGATTGGTGCAACAGCAATGGCTGGTGCAGTGGGCGCAGGTGGTATTGGTGACTTAGCAATCTCTTATGGTTACCAACGTTTTGATACAAGCGTTGTAATTTTAACAGTAATTGTTCTATTGCTCTTAGTACAGATTGTACAGACGCTAGGTAACTGGCTCTCTAAGATCCGTTAAATTACTCATATAAAAAGCTCCCTAAATGGGGGCTTTTTTGTTTTATATACATCATTTTCATAAAAGGTTGAGTGAGTGGCTTAATACCATTTTCTGTTATTATCAAAAACAGCGATTACTTACTCTTTGGATTTGGTTTTAGGATAAAACAATGCGTTATAGAATTCATTTTATTGATGTACAGAATGCCCTCCAAAACTATATCTGGATTTTAGAAGATACTGAAACCCAAGAGGCTGTTGCAGTTGATCCAACAGAAGCTGATCTTGTGACTCAATTTTGTCAAAATCATCAACTCACTTTAAAACAAATCTGGCTCACTCATTGGCATAAAGACCATATCGGTGGTGTAGCGGATTTAACGGCTGGCCAAAATATTACTGTCTATGGTCCACGTGATGAGCTCTCAAAAATTCCGGGAATTACTCACCCCTTACAACATGACGATCATTTAAAATTTAATGATTTAAAAGTAGAGATTATCGCGACCCCAGGTCACACCTTAGGACACATTGTGTATTTTATTGAAGAGTTAGAAGCTGTATTCTGCGGTGACACTTTGTTTGCAATGGGATGTGGACGATTATTTGAAGGTACGGCTGAACAAATGTATCACTCACTTAGTCGTTTAGCAGCGCTACCAACACAAACCAAAGTTTATTGTACGCATGAATATACTCTTTCAAATGCCGAATTTGCCTTAACAGTAGAGCCGCATAACCACGCCTTATCTGAACGAGCCGAAGAAGTCCGTGAGCTACGTAAGAAAGGATCAATCACCCTTCCGAGTACGATTGAACTCGAATTAGCAACCAATCCTTTTCTTCGTGCAGAAAGTGCTGAAGACTTTGCTCATTTGCGTGCACTTAAAGATAATTTTTAAAGTTAAAGTCTCTCCTTTTAAGAGATACAGTTTCATTTTAAAAACTGTATCTTTTTGCATAGCGCACGTTGATCGTAATTATTTTTTACATTTACTATCTTCATATTTATTCATCTTTTTAAAAATTGTCTCGAATTTATATTTTTTTAAAAACACATCAATAAACAACTAATTAAATAAAAAGTTTTTATTTTTTAGTTACATAACACCTCCATATTTTTATAAAAATGAAAACTGTTCTTTATCTATCTTACTTTTTTTACAAGTTGCAAAATAAAACAAAGTTTTCCCCCTTTAAAAAATCTAATTAAAACCCTATTAATAAATAAGATGTAATGCCACGGATAGAAGGAGTTCTCACGTGAAAAAGGTTGTTAAAGCTAAAAATTTGATTGCGTTTCGTATTTGGTTAGAAAAGTTAGGGTATTCAGTTAAAAATCTTGCTGATGGAAAAGGTTTTACTTTTAGTTTTAAAAAAGAATATGGTTTAGTGACCTGTGATTTAGCAGGTAATTCATTAGCGATGCAATTAGGTGAAGAGTTTGAGGATCACTTAAAAGCATAATTTTTTACGACTCGAATTACAGTATTGTCTTTTTGAAAGATAAGTAATATTGCAGAACTTTAGAATGGTTTAATTAAAATATATTGTTAGACATTAAACAAAAAATCTGTAGCGAGGCTAATCTCCCAAATTGCCCTCAGCTACAGATTTTTTATAAGATTATTCTGCTTTAGGATTCTTTAAAGCTTTATCTAAAAGATCTTTATCTAAAGCTTTATCCCATCGTGCTACAACAATTGTTGCGCAAGCATTACCAACTAAATTTGTTAATGCACGGCACTCCGACATAAAACGGTCAATACCAAGAATTAAAGCCATACCTGCTACAGGAACCGCTGGTACAACCGATAGAGTGGCAGCCAGAGTAATAAAGCCTGCACCAGTCACCCCTGCTGCACCTTTAGAACTTACCATTGCCACAAGAAGCAATGCAATTTGTTCACTAATTGATAAGTCAACATTACACGCTTGTGCGATGAATAGAGCCGCCATAGTCATGTAGATATTTGTACCATCGAGGTTAAATGAATAACCTGTCGGAATCACCAAACCTACCACCGATTTTTCACAACCTGCTTTTTGCATTTTATCCATTAAAGATGGTAAAGCTGCTTCAGAAGAACTTGTTCCTAAAACTAACCAAAGTTCATCTTTGATATAACGGATTAAATGAATAATTGAGAAGCCATTGTAACGGGCTACTGCTCCTAAAATTACGATGACAAACAACACTGCTGTAATATAGAACGTCATAATTAATAGTAATAAATTACCAATTGATTCGATTCCATACGCACCGATGGTAAAAGCCATTGCACCAAAAGCACCGATTGGAGCAAGCTTCATTAACATACCAACAAGGTAAAAAACTGGAGCTGTTAAGTTATTTAAGAAGTCGGTAATTGGACGTGCACGGTCACCCAATGCAGCCAAAGAAATACCAAATAATACCGCCACAAACAGAACCTGCAAAATCTCGCCACCTGCCAGAGGACTGACGAGTGTTTGCGGGATAATATTCATGAAGAAGTCAGTAATATTTGTTGCATGCGCCTTTTCAACGTAAGTATTTACTTTGTCGTTGACTAAGGTAGCGGGGTCAATATTAAGACCTTTACCTGGTTGGATAATATTTGCCACAATCATACCAACCACAAGCGCCAAGCTTGAGAAGGTAAGGAAATAAAGCATAGCTTTACCAGTTACACGGCCGACTCGGCTCATGTTTGTCATACTGGCAATGCCTGTAACAACGGTTAAAAAGATGACGGGAGCAATAATCATTTTAACAATCTTGATGAATGCATCACCAAGCGGTTTTAAACTTTCGCCAAGTTCTGGGTAAAAATGACCAATTAAAATGCCCAAAATAATTGCAAAGATGACCTGTACATACAAAATTTGGTGAAACTTCTGTTTTTTCTGTACCGTTTCTTGGTCAAGGGTATTGAAATCCATTATCTAAATACCTTTTCGATGGGGATAAAAAAATAAAATATAAAGCGTGCACCACAAGCTGCTTTATCAAGGAAAAGCCATTGTAAAGAATAAAAAACGGCCTGTGTTATAAATTTAAAAAATGTCAAATTCAATAATCATGCAATAAATTATATAAAATCATTTTAATTTTCTAGTTTTAAAAAATAAGAAAATAACCAAAATTCGTTATAAAGCATTATTTAATCTTAATATTTTAAGTAAAAACATGCACAAAAATGGCTGTAGAAGTTTAATTGTCTCATACCAGCACAACATTTATTAAATAAATGATTTTATAAAAAACATGTAAATTATAAATTATGAAAATTTAGTTTAAAAATAATAAGAAAAATTGATATATAATTTTTTAACAAGATAAAGTGTCTCTTTTTTGTTAAAAAAATCCTACTAATAGGCTTTGATAAATTAATTCAAATTAGGGAGCGTTAAATAACCGTTCCAATAAAATGTGGACGTAATCTAAGCTTAAGGTACGTTCAGTGAATAAGATGCGAAATAGCATAGGGGCAATAACAGCTTCGATAATTTCTTCATTATTTATAGTGGGTTCATTACGCGATCTAGCTCTGGCTTGAATAATATCAAGTTGTTGAATAATTAAGGTTTCACATTTTCTTGCATTTGAAGAGTCGGCTGTATATAGCACATCACGCAATAATGTTTGACCAACTTCAGAAGAATACTCCTCAAAATATTGTTCAATCCATGCAGTGATATCTAGCTGAAATGAACCTAAATCTTTTGGTTCCATATCAGGTTTAAGTTCATTTAGGGCTACATCTGAAAATAGCTGATTAATATCGCCCCAACGGCGGTAAATTGTCGAAGGTGTTACTCCTGCCTCATGAGCGATCATAGGTATGGTAATTTGGGTCTGCTCTAAGGTTTTTTGAAGCTCTTTTACCGCTTGGTGCACCGCAGTTTGAATTCTTTCACTACGACCGCCAGGACGTAAGCCAGTAACAACTTTTGCCATTTATAAACTCTGTAAAAGGAATCAAAAAATTTATAAATATTTATATCTATATACAAAATACACTAAAGCTAAAGATTTGCTTTAGTGTAAAAATAATGTATAAAAGCTAAATATTCGCTTTTATGTTATTCATCTTATATGAACAATTCAAGTTCAAAACGGTCTGGATCAGTTTTTCAGTTAGATAGTGCAAGTGCATTGACACTTAATACAATCACGCTCATGACTTTTATGGCGGCGTCTAGTGCACCGACTCCACTTTATCGTCTATACCAACAGCTTTGGCAATTTTCACCTGTCACTTTGACTTTAATTTTTGCAACTTATGCTTTTACTTTGCTGGGTTCATTACTGATTATTGGTTCTTTGTCTGACTATATTGGACGTCGTCCTGTCATTATTGCAGCCATTTTTCTGCAAATTATTTCGATGAGCTTTTTCTTATTTGCTTCAGATGTTTCGATGTTATTTATTGCACGGGGCTTACAAGGAATCGCAACAGGGCTTGCTGTCTCGGCTATAGGCGCAGCAATTTTAGATTTTAGTAAGCTTCAGGGTTCGCTTATTAATAGTATCGCACCAATGGTCGGCATGGCTGTTGGTATATTTCTAACTTGTTCTATTTTGCAATTCTCTGCCCAACCGTTACAGCTTGTTTTTGAATTTTTATGTCTTCTTCTTGTTTGTGAACTCATTTTAAGTTTTTTTACTCCTGAAACAGCACAAAAAAGATCGGGTGCACTTGCCTCTTTAAAACCCAATATGGCTATTCCCCCACAAACAAAAAGTGCTTTATTGAGTATTAGTCCGATTAATATTGCTCTTTGGATGGTCAGTGGTTTCTTCCTATCACTTATGCCCTCTTTACTGGCAAAAATTTTCCATACTTCATCGGCATGGCTAAACGGTATTATGTTTATGGCGCTCGCCCTTTCTGGTGCGGCAGGTATATTGACGCTTAGAAAGTCGACAAATTACCGTATTTTATTAACAGGTACTCTTTCAATTGCTATTGGTTCAACTATTTTATTTTTAGCAATTAATTTTACAAGTGCAGTAGTTTTATTTCTCGGTTCTATTATTACGGGTGTGGGTTTTGGTACAGCTTTTATGGGCGCAATCCGCACAGTAATGCCGCTAGCTTTACCAGAAGAACGCGCAGGACTTATGGCTGCATTTTTTGTTGAAAGTTATTTAGCATTTAGTATTCCTGCAATTTTAGCTGGCTATTTTGTTGGGAAAATTGGGCTGATGAGTACAGCAAATAGTTATATTAGTTTTATTATTTTACTATCGTTTGTCGCGCTTCTTCTGATTTTTAAAAACTTTAAAAGTAAATAAGCCTACAAAAAATAGCCTCTATAGAGGCTATTTTTTTATAGATGCTCTTTAAATTCTATTAAAAAGTATCTGCTACATACATACGTACCATCTCGCCTTCCTCATCCTTTACCAACATTAAAAACCGCCAACCACATTTTTCATAAAACTCGGTATGGTCTGTTATTAAATAAAGTGTTTGGATGCCCTGATTACTCAAGTCTTCACGTATAAAATCTAAAATGTGCTTTGCAATATTTTGGTTTCGATAGTTCTCTTCTACAAATAAAGCACATAAGTTTGGTGTTAAATCTTTACGCTCATGGAAGTCATTATCAATGATTCCTGCTCCAGCAATTAAATGCTTATCTTCATTTAAAACAATGTACCACTGTGGAATAGCATGCTTTTGATCAATGGAAATCTGAATGCTATCAAGATAGGCTTCTACAGGGATTTGCCATTTTTCAGAAAACCACTGTGCAGCCATTTCTTTGTATTGAGGGTAATCAGATAACCGTAATATTTGCATAAAATAAACCTATTTTGTCCAACCTTTTTAAGGTTGAGTCACTGAACTACTAATGGATTGCTGGGTTGGACTCTCATAAGTTGTCTCTGCAACTGGCGAAACGCGCCAAATCGTATTGCCCACATCATCTGCAACTAACACAGCACCTGAGAAATCAATTGCTACACCCACAGGGCGACCATACGCTTTGCCTTTATCGCTGAGGAATCCAGTCAAAATATCTTGCGGTGGACCAGAAGGCTGACCACTTCTAAATGGTACAAAAATGACTTTATAACCACTGTGAGGTTTACGGTTCCAAGAACCATGCTGACCGATCAATGCCCCACCTCTAAATTGTGGCATCAGTTCGGCTGCATAAAATGCAAGGCCTAAAGAAGCCGTATGGTTGCCTAGTGCATAGTCGGGTTTAATTGCACGAGCAACCATTTCAGGATTTTGCGGTTTTACTCGCACATCTACATGTTGACCATAGTAGCTATAAGGCCAACCATAAAAAGCACCGTCTTGAACCGAAGTCATATAATCGGGTACTAGGTCACTACCGATTTCATCGCGCTCATTAACCACTGTCCAAAGTTTACCGCTTTGAGGTTGCCAAGCCATACCATTAGGATTACGTAGTCCTGTTGCAAATGGTCGAGACTGACCACTTGCAATATCAAACTCTGTAATTTGTGCACGACCTTTTTCTTGATCTAAACCATTTTCAGCAACATTACTGTTAGAACCGACAGTAATGTAGAGCTTTGTACCTTCGCGATTAGCAATTACATTTTTGGTCCAGTGGTGGTTTAAAGCACCACCCGGTAAGTCCAATACTTTGGTTCCACTGGCTGTAATTTGAGTTTCCCCTTCTTGGTAAGGAAAACGCACCAGTGCATCCGTATTGGCGATATATAAGTTATTACCTACCAATGCCATACCAAATGGAGAATTTAAGTTTTTAAGGAATACCGTTTTCTGGTCAGCGACGCCGTCTCCATTGGTGTCACGAAGTAAACTAATACGGTTTGCGCTCGGATGAGATGAGCCTGCACGCCTCATCACAAAAGTCATGATTTTACCTTTAATACCTTTGCTGTCTTCCGGTTTAGGCGGAGCATCGGTTTCAGCAACCAATACATCGCCATTTGGTAATACATAAAGCCAACGCGGGTGCTCAAGTCCTTTGGCGAAGGCTTTGACCTTTAAACCTTCTGCTGGAGTTGGCATAGCGCCATTTGGCCAGCCCTCTGCTGGGGCTATATTAACGGTCGGTAATAAGCTCGATTTAGGCTCAGGAAGTTTTGGTTCTGGGCCATAACTCTCGGCAATCGGATATTGAGATGATGATGCACATCCTGCAAGTACACAGACAACCGTAATGCCTAAAATTGGCATTAAAAAACGTGTAAGCATCTTTTATCTCCATTTTATTTATTCGCAATAAATGCAGGTTAATGCTTTAGAAGAGAGACTTATAGTTGATTTATTTAACTGTGCTGAGCATTACAGACCGTATTTTCAAAAATCTAATACATAACTGAGTATTTATTAGGCACTTAATTTACTGTCTTCATTAACTATAAATTAGAACTTTGTCCCAGAACTTTTGTGTAAAGCATTTAAGAAACCCTCTTTATCTTTGGGCGAGATCATTACTGTAGCCATTCTTCCATCTTTCATATAATAAATTTTAAGTCGATCTAGCGATAATGCTGGAGAAGAAAGTGGATTATGGGTAGGTTCTATTTGAGTAATATCATTGATATTGATTTTCCATCGAAATACCAAGCTCTTAATGATTAATGTGTTGTTTTCTACTACGTAATACGTGTTAAAGACCGGAAGCCAAATAACCAAAATGACTAAACTATAAATGACGAGGTGTGGAAAATTTGAAGCTAAAGAATAATGATAATTTGCTTCATAAATTTTCATAACGATATTGGCAGTGATCACAACAAATATTAATAAAAGCCACCAATCAATTTTTGATCTAAATTTCAAAGTTATCCTCCATCTTTAAAATTAATTCCTAACAATTTATTGTTTCTAATTTATCTTCTTAAGTTAAAGCAAAACTCACCGCCTCTTTTGCATGAATGGCGGTCGTATCAAATAAAGGAACCGAGAATTTAAGCTCACCAATTAACATACAAATTTCAGTACAACCTAAGATAATTCCTTGGGCACCTTCAGCTATAAGTCTTTCTACAATAGCGATATACTTTTGCTGAGAATCGGGGTTAATCACACCTAAACAAAGTTCTTCATAAATGATGCTATGGACTATTTTTCGGTCGGCTTCATTTGGAATAACAACATCAATTCCATAATCCCGCAATCGAGCTTTATAAAAATCTTGCTCCATTGTAAAAGCTGTCCCTAACAGTGCAACTTTACCAATGTTTTGACTCAAAATTTCTTTTGCTGTTGCATCGGCAATGTGTAAGAAAGGAATCGAAATTGAATCTTCAATCTGCGCAGCAATTTTATGCATGGTGTTAGTACACACCAAAATACAATCTGCTCCTGCTTTTTCTAAATTTTGTGCTTGCTCAGCTAAATATGTGCCAGCCTCTTGCCATAAACCCTTCGCTTGCAAGGCTGCTATTTCTTCAAAATCAACACTATTAATAATGACCTTAGCGGAGTGCAATTTTCCTAATTTACGATGAACCATTTTATTGATTTGTTGATAATAAAGCGCTGTAGATTCCCAACTCATTCCGCCTAATAAGCCGATTGTTTTCATTATTGAACCTTTCTATTTATTCAAAACTTATCTATATCTCTTATGAGTAAAGCGCAGCTAGAATAAAATTGCTTTCTTAAATTTTTTCTTGCTTATCTTATTTATTAATCTTAAACGCTGTGAAGTCGATAGAAATTTTTAAGTTGATTAGGCCTAGTTTATTAAATTTCCAAAACAGAAAACGCTCTCCATTAAACCCAAATCATAAAATATAAGAATTCACGCAAAATTCACGACCAGCTCTTTAATTTGATCTTATAAAGTTGGCTTGGATATCGACATGAAAATTATAACTACAGCCCTAGGGTTGGTTACTTTGGTAGGTTTAACGGCGTGTAAAAGTGTGCCTAGTTACTCAGGTGACTATGGCAAAGCTGAACAAAAAATTACTGGTATAGAATTAGATGATCAACAGGCGCTAGATGTCGGCAATCGTTTTGTCGCTGCATTTAATACGCTCGGTACTCCTTCTTTTGTAAATAATGCTAGCAATCTTTACGCTGATCAGCTCTATATCAACGATACACTCTCGCAGTTCTCTCAAAAGAAAGATCTGATTCAGCATTTTGAAGGCATGAATGCCCGAGTGAGTAATGTCACTGTAAAACTCATTAGTGCAACTCATCACCAAGATACAGCCTACATTCATTGGTACATGACCTATGACTTTAAAATGCTAGGTCGCTCAAAAACCATGGCTTCTTATGGAATTAGTCAAATTAAGATTAATGAGCAACAAAAAATTATTTTCCAGCAAGATTATTGGGATCCGGCAAATGGCCTTTACCGTTCTTTACCAATATTTGGAGGAGTATATAAATGGGTATTACCGTTCAAAAAAGTCGAATCTTGATATTTCTGGGAATCTTAATCGTATCTCAAGCGAATGCGGCTGAACTAAAAAAATGCAGTTCAGCTCCTTTAATGGTGACGAGCAAGAAAGTGGGAAATGTCAGTTACTTTGCTGAAGATTGCCTAAAAAATTGGCAAAGCCAAAGCATCAAAATGGACTTTAGCTATAACCGCGATATTCCCGAGTGGGCATTTAAACGCGCAGCAACCCACTTTTTGAAGAAAAATGTTAGCGGCTTTGATGCGAAATCCCCGCTTAATCATATTAATGAACTATATAGGCCAATTAAGAGTGGAGATCTTTATAGTCTCTACTATCAACATGAAAATCAAAAACTAGAATTAAAATTAAACCAGAAGCTACTCGGCTCTTTGAACAATCCGAATGCAAATCAATATTTTAAAATCTGGTTTGGTAGCGAACCGTTTAATGCTAAATTAAAACAACAATTATTAAATTAATGGCTTAATAAAATCTCATGGGTAATCACTTTATCCTCATGGTTGAGGACCATTTTGAACTCGCAGCAACGGTCTGCGAATTTCTTGAAGTGCATGATTATGTTGTCGATCATGCACGTAATTTAGATGCTGCACGGACTTTTCTCAAATCTCAGCATTATCATCTTTTGTTGCTCGATATAAATTTGCCCGATGGCTCGGGTTATGACCTATGTAACTGGCTACGTACCGAACAAGGCGTTGATATTCCCGTTCTTATGCTCACAGCAAGAGATACTTTAGATGACAAACTTAAAGGTTTTACTGCTGGCACAGATGATTATTTGGTAAAACCTTTTGATTTTAATGAATTAGTGATGCGGATTCGTGCATTAATAAAAAGAGCAGCTGGTGAAGTCACTCACCATAAAATTCAAATTCACGACTTAATTCTTGATAGCTCAACTCAAACTGTGGTTCGTGCCGGAAATAATATCGAGTTACCCCCTATTCAATTTAAACTATTAAAAATTTTGATGCGCCAGTCTCCAAAAGTAGTGACTAAGCAAGAACTGATGATGGAATTATGGGGAGACGAAGAACCTGAAAGCGATGCGTTACGCAGTCATATCTATAACCTAAGAAAAATGGTTGATAAACCTTTTGATCCTAAACTATTACATACAGTGGCAGGTGTCGGTTTAAAAATTGCTTTGGAAGATTCCGCGACTTAACTTAAATAGACCACAACAATTAAGCCTGTGGTTGGCTCCAAATCGAGTTCAGGATGAGTGGTTAAATAATATTGTCGATCAAACAGCTCCACTCTCCATCCTAGTTGTTTGCAAAGCTTTTGTACCAATTGCAAACCAATTCCATGGCCTTTAGCCTTTAAGGAAAGTTGTGTGTCGCTTAGCTCTTGCACCTTTACATCGTTAGGTAAAGAAATTCCAATTCCATTATCTGCAATAATCAGGCTGTTTTTTTGTTGAATAATGTCGATTTGTGAGCCTTGAGAATAGTTCAGGGCATTACGTAAAATATTACCTAAAACCATTTGAGTCATCGAAGGATATAACCAACGTGGCTGCTCAGAAACATCAGGTTGAATATTAATTTGTATCCCTTTACCTGCACTTACCGCTTCTAAACTTTCAACAAGATCCTTTACCGTTTTCGATAATAAATTTTTCTCAGATGGCAAGCTCTGTACCGTATTACGTGCAATCGCAAGTAAGGTATCAACGAGCAGCTGCATATCTTCAATTGTGTTATGAAGACGGACTAAGGATTTATCGTCTCCGTATTTCGCCTGACACAGTTGTACATTACCTTTCAAAATGGTGAGTGGAGTGCGTAACTCATGGCTCACATCTCCAGTAAATTCTCTTTCACGTCGAATAAAATCACTTAAAACTTGATGATATTTTTCTAAAGCTTGTTTGAGATATTCGGCTTCCATGTTGCCATTGGTATTAATATCTCTAAAAGGAGATGCCTGAGTATCTTGATGTGCCCAATCAATATTTTCTAAAGCGTTCGCTAAGCGCGTAATTGGAGAAAAATAGCGTCTTGCTCTTCGGTTTGACCACCACAAAAAGCTATATAAAACAGATAAGCTGAACATGAGGGGAGCAAGACCAAATAACCAGATCAGCTTATTAACATTGCTTTCGCCAAATACCAACAGAACATGCTGACCATTACGCTCACCATAGACGGTCATTCGTTCTTTACCATCAACGAATACTCGGTGCACGCCACTCTCTAAATGCATGCCCCGAAAAGGTTGAGGCGCGGCCTGTGTATTCCACCGATATCCATATAAATTTTTAGTATCTGGTAAATCAGCATTTGGATTACGTTCTATGCGTAACCAGTAATGCTCCATTTCCTGTTCTAAAGCGGTTTTAAGTAAAGAGCCCTTAATCACCCAAGCACTACAAGCCAACCCGACCACGATCGATAATGCAATCAGACCAATCTGCAACCAGTAATATCGATTGAACATTTGGGCTAATGGATGACTCGCTTTGCCATCATGTCGATTTTTTATCATATCTTTATCGCCGGGATAGGCTATAGAAATTACTATGATCGCTTTTTAAATAAAAAGTGACCAATGACCCATTCTTGACCTTGCTCAAAACCAAATAACTCAGCACAAGCCATGAAGAAAATACGCCAGCGTTGCCACCAAATATTGGCATCTTTTCCATAGATTTTTTTAAACAGTGGCTTTAGTTCGACTTCTTGATTATCCATGTTATCAAGCCAAGCATTTGCCGTTCTCATATAATACTCACCCGACCACTGCCACTGTTGGGCCAACTCTAAATGCTCTTGAAAATGCAAAAAAGTCGAAGTCGAAGGCATTAAACCGCCAGTAAAGAAATACTTGGACATCCAATCATAATCTGATTTCACTTCAAAAGGATAATGTAAAAAGCGATGGCAAAAAATATGACACCAAAGTAAGCCGTCTGCTTTTAACCAACCCTGAATTTTTTCAAAAAGACGTTGGTAATTACGGACGTGTTCAAACATTTCGACCGATACAACACGATCAAACTTTTCTTGGTCTAAGTCGAGTACATTCACATCACAGGTAAGCACTTCAACATTGGTTAAACCTCTCAACTCTGCTTGCCGAAGAATATGCTTTTTCTGCGTTGCAGAATTTGAAACAGCCGTAATCTGTGAGCGCGGATAGTTTTCTGCCATCCACAAAGTTAAAGAACCCCAACCACAGCCTAACTCTAAAATGTGTTGACCGTTTTTAAGTTGTGCTCTTTCACAATAAAGCTGAAGTGCGAGCTCTTCTGCCTGATCTAAAGTTGTGGTTTTAGTCGGGAAATAACACGCACTATATTTGAGTCTTTTTCCAAGCACCGCCTGAAAAAACTCGGTCGGCAATTCATAGTGCTGCTCGTTTGCCTTATCCGTTTCAACGGCGATTTCGCTCTTCTTCAGCATATTAAGCACATCCATGTAGCGCTGCGCCCCTTGTTCAGGGTCATAACGGCCTTCTTGGATTAAGCGCTTTTTACTTAAAGCACGAATTGCAGCTCGAATTGCATGATCTGGAATCACACCACTTTCAACAATTTTCAAAGACTGATGAACAATAAAATCCATATGCGCACCTATTTTTTTGGTTTTCGCGGAATAAACATTGATGTTTTTTGTTGATAATCAAGATAATTTTGACCGCGACTTTTAATTGCTTGTTTTTCACTAAATGGAATACCCGTGACGTAATATAAAAATAGCCACATCAGTAACGGATAAATCCACAATACGTATTGGCCTGCCGCTAAACCAATAATTGGATAGGCAAACCAGTGTAACCATTCAAAAAAATAATTGGGGTGACGTGAATAACGCCATAAACCCTGATCCATCGTTTTGCCATGATGATCTGGATTTAATTTAAATCGGTATAACTGCTGATCAGCGAGCTGCTCTCCAATGAAAGCAATTGCCATGATGACAGCAGCAATTACTAAAGCGACTTTATATCCACTACTCCATTCAGTTGCCTCTACATTGAGGAGCATCCACATCGGCAAAAAGAACAAAAGCACTAAAAGTGTTTGAAAGATAAAAAAGAATAAAAAGCCAATATGCTGAAACTTACCCATCGCTTTACGCATGCTCGCGTAACGGCCATCTTCTTTTTGTTCAGATTGATAACGTCTTAACAGGTGCCAAAATAATCTTAAAAACCATAAGCCGCTAAAAATACCAATAAAAAGGCGCACTTCAACTGGGGCAACTGAAATGAGTAAAGAAGACACGATAATGTTTACTGCCAGACAGAAACTCCATGCAGCATCTACTATTCCAGCTCGGCCATTTAGAGTGGCAAGTAGCCAGCTCAGCAACATGATCATTAAATCTAGAATCAGTAAATTCCAAAACATGAGCAGTCTCCTTACTTGAGCGGTTTGAGCTAGTAACTGGTACTTTCAAACAACAAGTGAACATTGCTTATCACGCCTTCTTTAAAACCGCCTTCGCAATAACATAAATAGAAATCCCACATCCGAATGAAGTTTTCATCGAAACCTAGAGCCAATACTTGTTCCCGCGCTGCTAAAAAACGCGCTCGCCAGTGATGAAGTGTTTGTGCATAACTTAAACCAATATCATTTAAATGCTTCAACCTTAAACCACTCTCAGAGGCGGTTTGAGTCAATACACTTATGCTAGGGATAAAGCTACCAGGAAAAATATAGCGCTTAATATAATCAACTGTATTTAGTGCTTTTTTATATCGGAAATCTTCAATGGTAATGGCTTGAATAAATGCCAAACCTTTCGGTTTTAAGAGTGCTTTACATTGATCAAAGTATATCGATAAATATTGCGCACCAACTGCCTCAACCATTTCAATTGAAACCAGCTTATCGAACTTACCTTCGAGCAAACGGTAGTCTTTAAGTTGCACATCAATTCGATGTGCCAAGCCAGCTTCATTTACACGAGTAACGGCTTCATCATATTGAGCTTGTGAAATGGTAATGGTAGTTACTCTACAGCCATAATGTTGAGCTGCATAAATTGCAAAACCACCCCACCCACTTCCAATTTCAACCAAATGATCTAGTGGTTTTAAATCTAACTTTTTACAAATGATCTCTTTTTTTAAATCAGATGCTTGTTCGAGTGTCATGTTTTCATTTTCAAAAACGGCGCTCGAATACATTAAAGACGGATCTAAAAATAATTTAAAAAAGTCGTTGCTTAAGTCGTAGTGCTCAGCAATATTTTTACGGCTACCACTTATAGAATTCTTTCGATTTTGATACCAAGCTTTAAGAAAAAACTGGCTCGCTTGAGCAATAATATTCTGGTTGATTTGGTCTAATACAGCTCGGTTACGTGCCAAGATCTGAATCAACTCGACAAGGTGCTCGCTGCTCCAGTCACCACGAATGTAGCCTTCTGCTGCTCCCAAAACACCATTTTTTAAAATAAGATCCATCAATAAAGGATTGTGAACTTCAATCACAGCATGTAAGTCTGAAACTTCACCGACCGTCCCATTCCACGCGCCCTGAAAAGTGATCTGTCCATGACGTAGTTTGAGAAGACTCTTGAGCAGTAACGGTAGTGAGTCATCTTCACCATAAAGAAATGTTTTTATCATGTCTTATCTACCTTGATCTTTTTAGGATGACGATAAAATGGAACTTTTTTTCGCCACAACTTAAATGCCTCTAAATATATTGAAAACAACATTTTAAAAGGCGCTAGGCTGTTTATAAGAGCATATCGATATTGCTGTGAAGGAAATGTGATGGGCACAAGCTCAAAGCGCATAGTGGCATCAAAGACTTGTTTTTGCTCTTCAAAAAGCTGCATGTGAATGACATTCTGCTGATCTGAAAAACTAAATCGCCAACGGTAAGTCAACTGCATGGGCATGAACGGCGAAACATGAAATGATTTTTCAAAGTTAAAATCAAAACTCTGATAATCACCCACCTGACTTTGTTGTTTTATACAGTCATGTGTATAGACTTTTCGTTCATTCCACGGGGTGTTGGTGATTTCACTAAGAATAAATAACGGTTTTCCGGCTTTATTTAAAACAAAATAAAATACGACCGAATTAAACCGAAAACCTAAACAACGAGGCAAAGCCAAGACTCGAATTTGCCAGTCTGGCCGAAGATGTAAGTGATTATTTTGCAGTATCGCTTTCTCTACTCTGTCCCTTATAGAACCGTGATACATGTTTAAAAAATCATTTTTAGATAGCTTTAATACATTCCAATGATCCGTCGACCAGAGTGAACAATCTTTTGTGATAGCAACTAATTGATCTGGATCGAACCATAAATAATTTAAGGTCGATCTAAACTCATGCGGTTTAGGGCTATAACGCCGATGACGAATAAGCGCAGGAGCGATAGCAAGTTTATTTAATAACATTTGAAAGCTCCTTATTATTCTTATAACGCTAAGAGTTGCTCAACAACACGTGCTGCACTGCGGGCGCCATCTTCATGGAAGCCCCAGCCCCAATATGCTCCACAAAATGAAGTACGATTTTGCCCACTAATTTCGTGCCAACGAGATTGAGCTTGAATCGCTTTTGCATCAAATACGGGATGCCGGTATTGCCGCTCAACCAAGATGTCTTCGGCTTTGATTTTCATATTCGGATTTAAAGTAGAAAAAATTTGCGTAGCGCAGGATAAATTCTGCAAATTGTTCATCCAGTAGGTAAAACCATAATGTATGTCGGACTCATCGTTTTGAACTTGAGATTTTGGTGTTACATGTACATGCCAGCTTGCCCACTGCAAACGGCTTTTAGGCATAATTGAAAGATCACGATGGACGACCATTCGATTATCTTGATAACCAAATTGGCTTAATATTTCTTGTTCAAGCTCCGACGCATCTTTAATTAAACTTAGGCTATCGTCAGCATGGCTCGCAAAAATCACCCAGTCATATTGCGATTGCCCTTCAACGGTTTCGATTAGAACTGTTTCTGGTGAACGGCTCACAGCTTTTACTTCTGCAAATTTCCACTCAATGGATCGGCAATTCTTTTGAATAGCACGAATATAGCTTGCCGAACCGTGTTTAACTGTTTGCCATTGTGGGCGGTCTTTTAACTGCAACATGCGGTGATGTTGAAAAAAGCTCACCACAAATCGATATGGAATTTGTCCTACTTGCTCAACAGATGCCGACCATAAGGCACCGCACATCGGATAAAGATGTTCATAACGAAACTCATGACTATATTTGTGAAGGTCCAAATACTCTTCAATCGATAAATTAGGATCGATATCCACCACATCTATATCTTTATTATCATCATAGAAACGCAGCAAATCTGAGAGCATTTGCAGAAATTTTCGGTTTAAAAAGTTCTGCGGACGGGCAAAGAGCGACCATTTTTTTGAAGGGTTATATTGAAGTCCACTGACCAGATTATTCACCGAAAAACTCATATCACTGCTTTGAGTTTCTACGCCTAATTTTTTAAGCATGTCAGTAAATAACGGATAGTTATAGTCGTTAAACACAATAAAACCACTATCTACCGCGACTTTAGTGCCTTCTATCTCTAGCTCGTGAGTGTCAGTATGACCGCCAAAATAATTATTTTTTTCATACACAGTGACCTGATGTTGTTCTGACAATCTCCAAGCTGCGTAAAGTCCAGATATACCCGAACCAATAATGGCAATTTTCATAATACTTCACCATTTTCAATTTTCTCTATCGATAAATTTTTAATCTTTTTATATTGATAAACCTTGTCTGGTACTGGCTTTAGCCCCCACACCAAACCAAATATAGACATCAGTTTGAGCACATAAAACGTGATATCAATCTGCCACCAATAAAAACCTTGTCGCACACTGCCTGCGTAAAAGTGATGGTTGTTGTGCCATCCTTCACCCAAGGTAATTAAAGAAAGTAGGAAGTTATTACGGCTATCATCTGGGGTGTTAAACTCACGTGAGCCATAACGATGAGCCAGTGAATTAATACACAAGGTTGCATGTGTTAATAGAACAGTGGAAATCACAAATCCCCACACTAAAAGTTGTAAGCCATTGGTGCCCAACTCAGGAAAATGTTGTGCAAGCCACGAACCTAAACCATAAATTGATAAGGCCGTCAAAATCACAATAGGCAAACTAAATCGGTCTAGCCAAATCAGCTCTGGATATTTCAACCAGTCTTTAATGACTTTTTTTCGAGTAGCAAAATTTTGCTCATTTAAAAACCAGCCTACATGCGAATACCAAAAGCCTGCTTTTGCTGAATGCGGGTCCTGATCGGTGTCGGTAAAGTGATGGTGATAACGGTGATGGGCTGCCCACCATAACGGTCCGCGCTGAGCACTCATGGTTCCGATCAGTACAAAAATGAATTGAACAAGACGTGATGTCTGAAAAGTTTTATGCGAAAGATAGCGGTGAAAAAAAGCGGTAATTGCAAACATGCGAAGAAAATAAAAACCCAGCATGAAAACAACCGCGAACCAAGATACGCCCACCCAAAACGCTGCTAAACAAGCGATATGTAATAAAATAAAAGGAATAATTCTTAACCATTGAATGTTCTTTTCAATGACATATTCGCTAGAAGCACCCACTTGCGCATTTTCTGAATCTGACCAGCTATCGATCCAGCGCAGAAAAAATTTAGACATTGATTCTTCCTGATCTAAAGCATTTCTTTTGGTTCTAATTTAGAAAATGCGCAATGAAATTTATGTGAAGTTCACTCGGTTACGAGATAAATATAAGCATCTACGCAACCAGCATTTCACTATTTAGACTGAGTTGTTTTAACGAGTTTAGAAACGTCGTAGCCATAGCTTTTTGCGGTTTGCAGATAAGACTGATATGTCGCCTCATCAAGTTGAGGGCTACGAGAAAGAATCCATAAATATTTATGGCTTGGGCCACCGACTAAAGCAACCTGATAATTTGAGTCAACTCTTAAAACCCAGTAATCGCCTTTTGTAAAAGGAATCCATCGGAGGCCAGAAGGTAAAAAGCTCACCTTCAATTTACTGTTACCTTCATTTTGCGGATAAGCAACGCCTTCAGATGAAATCATTTCGCCTTTTTTAGTCGTACAGCTATTTAAAACACCAACGGTTTTGTCCGCGTTAATAGAATAGTTTGCAGTTGTATTGGCTACACAATTACGCTGAAAAAACATAGGTAAGTGCGCAATCTCATACCACTTCCCTGCGTATTTATTAATATCGATAGAATCAACAGCGACAGGTTTAGTATTGGTGTCTGCAAAGGTGCTCAAAGGAAGCATTAAGCTCACCGCTGCAAGGCTACTGCTAATGACAAGTGATTTAAATAATAATTTCATGATTGCCCTCTTCTGTTTATTTCATACGTTTAAACATACGTCAGAGGGCTGTGAACAAAGCGTGAATTTTAAAAATTAAGCAACATTAATAAGGATTTAATTGTATTTCTTTAGAGCATCGGCAACTGGAAAATCAAGCTCAAAGCACACACCCTCAACCGTGTTATAAACTCGATAGCGGCCATCATGTAGATCCATAATTGAAGCAACAATCGATAAGCCTAATCCACCTGTTTGATTCTCATCACTTCGACTTGAATGGCATTGGTAAAATCTTTCAAAAAGATGCTCAAGTTGATGTTCAGCAATTGAAATACCACCCGTTACCACAGTTAGGCTTACCCATTGCATATGTTCAATCATTTTATGTTTAGTTGCGATATAAATAGTTCGGTTATTGCCACCGTGAACCAGCGCATTTAACACAAGGTTATAAACAGCTCTTTGAAATAACTCAGGATCTGCAAATAAGGTTTGAGCTTCTAAGTTAAACCTAAAATGACAGTCTTGTTCCTCGGCTTGATATTCAAAAATCTGGCATAGACCATCTATAACGTCTTGGACGTTTATTTCCTGTTTGTTTACAAGCACCATTTTCTGATCGGCTCTTGCCAAGAAAAGCATACTATCAATCATGCGTTTTAATCTGTGGTAGTCGTCTAAATGAGACACCAGCAAATCTTCATATTGCTCAATCGAACGTTCGCCAGTTAAAGCAATCTCGGTTTGCCCAATCAAATTATTTAAAGGCGTACGGAACTCATGAGCGATATCTTCAGAAAAACGGTTGAGCTGGGTATAGCCTTTCTCAATACGCTCAAGCATGTGGTTTATATCTTTAGAAAGTAGCTCAACTTCTAAAGATGAATTTGATAGATTTAATCTTTTCTGGAGCTGATTTACGTTAATAGAATGAGTTTGCTTACGAAGCTGTTGTAGCGACCGTAAACCTAAATGACACGCTAAAATACAAAGCACAAAGATTGCAAACACGCCCCCGACCACATACATCAAGAGACTTTCTTGAAAAGGTAAAAGAATATTGATGCGTTCCGACCACTGTTTACCTGCAATGAGCACATAAGGCTCGTTATTAATTTTTATGGTTTTCCAAGCAATGCGTGTTGGATATGAGTTGTTAACTAAATCTTGAAATTGAAGACTGTTGCGCTGTGCAAGTTCAGGCAGTTGAATGTGGAGCGGATTGATATTAATTAAAGTTTTGTCTTTATGGATGAGCAGAAACAAGTTGTCTTGGTTACCGAGCATGTTTTGATACAGCTTAGGACGCGCAATGATTTGCTCTACATTTTCACTATCTTGCAGCAAAATTTCCAAACGGTTAATTCGCTCTGCTAAAGCTTTATCTTGCTGCTTCAATAAAATCTGATTAATACCCAAATAGGTCATAAAGCCGACGGAACATAAAATTAAGGCAGAACAAAGCGTGACCAGTAATGTAATACGGACTTCAAGAGAACGTAGAAATTTAAAGTTCATAAGCTAACCGAAATTTTATAGCCCAAGCCACGTATGGTATGAATGAGTTTTAACTCATATCCCTCATCAATTTTGCTTCGTAAACGGCGTACTGCAACGTCAATAAAGTTAGTATCAGTGTCAAAGTTAATGTTCCAAACTTCGGAACCAATTTGTCTGCGTGTCACGATTTGCTCTTTGTTGAGCAATAGATAACGCAACAAATTAAATTCGGTTTTACTCAGCTCAATTAAGTTGCCACTACGCCATACTTTATGACCGACCACATCCATTTTTAAATCGCTAATAGATAGCTCATTTTCTTGCAGATATTGCTGTCGTCTTAACAGGCTTTTAATGCGTGCCAATAGTTCAATATAGGAAAAAGGCTTAGCCAAGTAATCATCTGCACCCAACTCTAACCCTTTCACTCTATCCATCACCTGATCTTTTGCCGTTAAAAAAATCACCGGAATTTTTGAAAACTGGCGTAGGACCTGTAATACGCTCCAGCCGTCTATGTCCGGCAACATGACGTCAAGAATAAGCAAGTCATATTGATCTCTCTTTAGCATTTCCAAACCTTGCAGCCCTAAGTGAACACACTCCGCTTGATATCCAGACTCTTTTAATCCTTTGACCAAATAAGTGGCGATCTTGATCTCATCTTCAATAATAAGGATACGCATTTTGTAGAGACTCATTTGAAAGATGACAACTTTGTAATGTGATTGTCATGCTTGAAATTAAGCAATTTGTTTAAGATTTTCAAAGCGACATAGAGGCAATCATTATGAAAAAATTGAACTGGCTGATGTTAGCAACCGTGCTATTCGGTAATAGTACTTTTGCACAGCCCCCTGCTTTGAATCAAGTTTATTCGTTAGATCTAAAAACTGCCCATCTGTTAGCCGACAGTGCGAAAGAGGCATGTAAAAAACTAAACCAAAATATTGCGGTTGTTGTTGTAGATCGCGGCGGTAATCCATTAACTGCCGAACGGCATGAGCTGGTGGGTCCGCATAATTTAATGGCTGCCGAGAAAAAAGCCTATACCGCGTTATCTACCAAAACATCCACCTTAGTTTTAAGCCAAAACAGTAACCAAAACCCCGATGCAAAAAATTTAACTACCGTAGCAAATTTACTTTTGTTAGGCGGTGGCGTACCTGTTCGTTTTGAGAACCAAGTGATCGGAGCGATTGGGGTTGCAGGTGCTGGCGGCGCACAAAATGACAATCAATGCGCAAACAAAGCCATTGAAACCGTTTTTCATTCATAAGGAGTTCACCATGACTAAATCATTTATTGCTTTATCTTCGTTATTTATTGCTTCGGCTACATTTGCACAAACTAATCCACTGAGTGTGCATGTGTTAAACCTAGAAACGGGTTTACCCTCTTCTCAGGTTGAAGTCATTTTAGAGAAAAACACCAATAACCAGTGGGTTAAACTCAACCAGCAAGTGACAGATTCAAATGGTCGTATTACTGCGCTCTATCCAGAAAATAAAAAACTAGAGCAAGGTATTTATAAAGTTACTTTTAAAACAGAAGACTGGTTTAAAAAGAACAAACAACAAACTTTTTTTGCCGAGGTTCCTGTAATTTTTAAAGTTGATGGAAGCGTAAACCACTACCATATTCCGTTACTACTTAGCCCTTACGGTTATTCAACCTATCGAGGCAACTAAAATAAAAAACCCCTTTATCTGTTATGCACAAATAAAGGGGTTTGTTAAAAGCACTTGGTTTTATGAACAAACACCATTGCTAATAACCGATTTCTTGTTTGAATCTAGCGCCACAATTGAAGAAGAAACCGTATTAATAATTTGGGTCATTGCTTCACTTGAAGCATTCACAATCGCATCCATCTTTTTAGTTTTTTGATCAATTGGCTGCTTAAAAGCAATTCGACAATTGAGCTGAGATCCTGCATTCGTGATGACTTTTGCATTATTTGACTCTAATTGAGTGGGCGGTATTTGACGCTTCACCACCCAAGACACCGCAATATTAATATAGCTTTTATCTACAATATCAAAATGAGAAAAGTCTGTAGAGACTCGGTATAAAGGCTGATTGTTTCCAGCAAGACCACTGCTATAACTGTCAATTGCCCCTAATTTTTGCTGCAAACCCGCCGACAAGGTATCACGTAATTGCGTACCCATGGTCGATGTCCAGCGTTCATTATTTAACACCGTAGACTTACCACTACTATCTTGGAGCACCAAAGGCGCTCGGTCCAATCGGTCTGGAATCCCGACGGGTAAAACCTCAATCACCTGCACTGTTGATTTTGTAGCCGCAGTAATTTTAGGGGACATCGTATAATAATTTGGCGTTGGCGAACTCGAACATGCCGTCATGGCAACAGCCGTTAAAAACAGGCCGCTCCCAAGCAGCCAGTTGACTGCTTTAGGATGTTGAAAAGGTAGAATGTTTTTATTTTTCATCATCGGTCTCTGGTGTCTTACCACGAATAATTGATTCAGGATGTTGCTCAATATAGTCTGCCATTAACTGTAATGAAGCTGCCGCACGTGTCATTTGCTGCAATGCTTTACGTACGTCTTGTTGTAACGGCGCATCACTCGACAAAATAGACTCTGACGATCTTACAGTTTTACGAACATCGTCCAAGGTTGCTTGTAAACCAGGTGCAACTTTTCCATCTAACTGTTTAACCAGTTTGTCGGTAGACTCAATGGCTGTGTTCATATTGTTGAGCGTTTTACGTACATCTTGCCCAATCTCAACTAACGGGAATTTGGTTAACTTGTCAGCAATCTGAGAAACTTGTGCTTGTAAGCCACTCAGTTCAGTTGGTGTAGTTGGAATCACCACACGGTCATCACTCAAAATTTGTAATGTGGCTGGTTTAGCTTTAGGGAACTTATCTAGGGCAATATAGTTTTGGCCCGTGAGAAGGTTGCCTGTTCTCATTTGAGCACGCCATCCATGTTCAACAAAATCTTTGAAAATATTGCTGTTTGGATTGAGTGCTTGACCATTTTCAACACGTGAAGGATAAATAACCGCCTCAACACGCATACGAATCTGTTTATAGTTGTTATAAAACTCTGCATTAATCGATTTAACATTACCAATTTCAATGCCCATGAAATCAATTGGCGCGCCAACAGACAGTCCACGTAATGAATGATCAAAGTACATAATCACACCGCGAGGTTGCCCGTCAGGGTCTTTTAATGCCTCAGATTTCGAGTCCCATAGATTAAAGCGACTATGATTTGCCGCTGTAGTAGCACGCGAGCTTTCAGGGATTCCAAAAGCAATACCGCCTGCGACAATACTTGCCAGCGATTGAGTATCTAAACTAAATCCTGAAGCATTCAAACTCACATCGATACCACTCGCCTGCCAAAAACGTGCATCGGTGGTGACAAACTTGTCATATGGTGCACGGATAAAAGTTTGCAGCTCTACAGTTTTACCATCGTTAGACAATTTATAGGCTGTAATTTGGCCCACATTAATTCGACGATAATAAATTGGAGAACCGACATCTAAAGACCCCAAGTCATCTGCATTTAAGAAAAATTCTTTACCCGGTACATCGGAAGTAATCACTGGCGGTACTTCTAAGCCTGTAAATTCAAGCTTTTTCTCTTCCGACTTACCACCATCCACTTCAATATATGAACCTGACAATAATGTGTCTATTCCTGAAACCCCACTCGTCCCAATACGTGGTCGCACGACCCAAAAGCGTGAATCTTTTGCGGCAAAGTTACTCGCATCTTTACGCAAATCAATTCTGGCAATCACGTGTGAACGGTCTTCTGAAAGATCAATCTGCCGTACTACGCCAATATCGACCTGTTTATAACGGACCGTTGTTTTACCCGCGACCAATCCCTCAGCCGTTCTAAAAGACACGTCAATGGTCGGGCCGTGAGACAAGAGCGCTTTTATCGCTAATGAAAGCGCAATTAAAAGTGCAATCAGTGGAATGAGCCAAATTAAAAGAGGCTTCCACCGACTTTTCTTTTCTTGGGGTTCTGGCAAATCATTCACGCTATCCAGTTCAACATCTGGATCACGACGATCTGAGCTACCAGGGGTTATTTCATTTTCAGACATACTGATTGTTCTTTTATTGACTGGGATTAATGGAATCATTATTCAACGGCGGGTGTTCTGCCTGAATAATCTTGGTTTTGTTTGAGGCAAAAGTAGAAGGCTTATTTTTATTTTGAGATGCGTAGAAGTTATCCCAAATAAGCCGTGGATCAAAACTTAAAGATGCAAACATGGTTAACACTACAACTGCACCAAAAGCGATCGAACCCGGCCCTGCTAAAATCGTAGCAAGTGATTGAATCTGAATGAGTGCTGTTAAAAGTGCCACCACAAATACGTCAATCATTGACCAACGGCCAATAAACTCGACAACTCGATATAATTTAACGCATTGCTCGGGTAAAAACTTCCAAGCTGAAGATTGTTGAAGATATACCGCCACCAATAAAAAATACAAAATTAGTAGCTTCAACATGGGAATAAAAATACTGGCCATGAAAATAACCACTGAAACCAGATAGTCTCCACTTTGCCAAAAGTAAATGACCCCACTCATGATGGTATCTTGCTGGCTACCCAACAGTGAGTCAGTCACCGTCATTGGAAGTACATTGGCGGGAATATAGAGAATAGTCGCAGCCACCACTAAAGCAAAAGTTCGATTTAAACTCGCTGGTTTACGTGAATGCAGCACGCTATTACAACGAATACAACGTAACACCTGATGGCTTTGGTTGAGTCGTCTCTTTTCATTTTGAGCAGAATTTACGACGCCACAGCAGTGACAGACAATTAATGAGAGATCTTTGGCTCGTGGGTATTGCTTAAGCGCTGCCCCTTGCTGTGAGCTTTGTGTTGGGGTCACATTTTTTATCGTTTTCATGGCAGTGACCTATCAATTTCGTTCCATATATCACTCACCTTTATGGAAGTAATATAGACCAACAATACACTTAAAATCGCAAATGCCCATAACGCAATCTCGGGAATCACCAACACCATTCCTATTAACTTCACAAGCGTGACCAAGATCCCGATTAAGAACACCTCAACCATTCCCCACACTCTCATAAAATAAAGTGTACGTAAGGCAAACACTAAAAATGTGGGTCTTTTCTTTAATACGCTTACTGTGCCCAACACATAGGAAAGTAATAAAAGATAGGAAAGTGGCACAATAAAAGTGGTGATTAAAATAAGAATCCCAACAAAAGCCCGATCATAATGAAACATCACCCAGACCGCACCCAGTAAGGTGGTTTCAGAGATGTTGCCCTGCAATTCAATTTTTACAATAGGAAAGCTATTAGCAATAATAAATACGATCAACGCCGTTAATATTAAAGCCAACAGTGTCGAAAAAGGTTTGGTGTGCCGATAGAGTTCAGCACCGCAGCATAAGCAATAAGCTCTTTTTCCATAAGCAAGCGGGGTTCTACGATAGACAGTATCGCATTCCTCACAACCTGCTAATTCTTTAAGCTTCATAGTTATACTCTAAGGTTTATCATTTTACTGTGTCACACAAAGCTCTTTTTATTACTAAGATAAATTAAAATATAAATCAATCTAAAAGCTATATCAGACAATGTAAATTACCATGACTACTGTTCAATATATTGTTGAAACTGCTAAATAATCTGTACGTATTCGGTGATCAAATCAAAATAGTTTTATAAAGTCAAAAACTTATGCTCAAATAGCACACTTTTTCACCCAAGTAGCTGAGAGCGTAAAATGACTAGACTCTCACTATTGCTTAACATCTCCCCCGCACTGAAAAATATATGTGCTGTACATTACTTCCGGTAAACCCAGAACAGCTCAGCAAAAATCAGATTTAATGCAGCATGTGACAGCACAACTCCACCAGGAACTTAATATTCCAGAGCAAGATGTCATGTTTGTGATTGTGCAAAACAGTGCTGAAGATTGGTGCTTTGGTCATGCACAGCGAGCAGATCTTTACTTAAAAATGTTAGCTTCGAAACAGTAATTCCAAAGTTTTAAATCACTATAAGCCACTATTTTCAAGGTAATAAATATTTTTAAATATCAAGCTTCGATAACCAGAAGCTTTTTATTTAAAAATGAACAAGGTTCAAGTTGATTTTATGTTTTTCTTTAAAATAAGTATTATTATGAAGATTTATTTAAATGTATTCCAAATATATTAAAAATTAATTTATGCGACATAATTATCAAAAAATTAATTTTAAGTAGATTGTTTTTTAATTTATATAAAAATTAAGACCAGCCTAACAATTAAAAATTAATCACTTAAATATCAATAAACTAAAAACTTGTTTTCAAGATTAGATATAAGCAAGACGCTTTAATTTCATAAAATATTCTTTATATTATTGTAAATAAATTTTATCTATGATTAAAAAATTAATAGTTGATTTAAACACTCAGAATTACCACCACCCCTTGGATTACAAGCATTTTAAACTCATTAATTATTATAATTAAACTTAAGAAAACCACCAAACTTAAAGGTTTGCTTAAGTAATTTTCATATTGTATTTTAAAAATGAAAAATAAATAAATTTATATATTAAAGATAGATCTAATAATAAAAGTGAGATCAAAATGATTGAATGGTTACAAGGTGTTTTAAAGCACAGCCCCGAAATATTATTGTTCTTATCACTCGCAATAGGCTTCTGGATTGGACAATTCCAATTTGGAAAATTTCAATTTGGTGGAGTCGCAGGCTCCTTACTCGTCGCAGTTGTTTTAAGTCTTATTGGCGTACCTGTCGATAACGGCGTTAAAGCAATTTTATTTGCTCTCTTCATTTACGCAGTCGGCTTTGAAAGTGGTCCACAGTTTTTTAAATCACTGGGTCCACAGTCCATAAAAGAAATTCTTTTAGCAGTATTCATGGCAGTGTGTGGTTTAGTCACTGTTTTAGTAATGGCTAAAATTTTTCATCTCGATAAAGGCTTGGCTGCGGGTCTCGCTGCGGGCGGCATGACTCAATCAGCGATTATTGGGACTGCGGGAGATGCAATTTCTAGACTCGATCTCCCACTCGCAGAAATTCAAAGACTTCAGGCAAATGTCGCGATTGGCTATGCGGTCACTTACATTTTCGGATCATTGGGAGCAATTATTGTCTGTGTGAATATCTTGCCTAAATTTATGGGTAAAGAAATTCACGACGATGCTTTAAAAGCTCAGAGTGAGCGGCTAAAAGGTGCTTTTGAACTCGCACCAGGCCAAGAACTGGCAATGCCGGAAATTGTGGGTCGTATTTATAAAGTTAAACAAGCCAATGGCCAAACTATTGCGGAAATTGAAGCAAAAGAGCCGAGTATTACGATTGAACGGTTAAAACGTAAAGATCAGTTTATTGATGTCGCTCCCGAGCTAACTTTACAAACAGACGATGTCATCTTATTGGTTGGTCGCCGTGCCAATGTGGTTTCAGTTGCCGAGCAAATCGGTAGCGAATTACAGTCATCGCAAGGTATGGAAATGATTATGGATACCAGCGATGTCATCCTAAGAAATTCCAAATATCTCAACCGTACCTTAGGAGACATTAAGGCCAATACGCCTGCGTATTTAAAGCACGGTATTTATGTACTTGCGATTAAGCGTAAGGATGAGCCACAACCTTTAAGTGACGATACTGTTCTACGACAAGGCGATGTGGTCACCGTATATGGTACAAAAAGCGACCTCGACCGCTTGGTGAAAGAAGCAGGTAAAGCCCTACCTGAAAGTTTAAAAACGGACTGGATTTTCCATGGTGCAGGCCTTGTGGTCGGTTTGGTGATTGGTCTATTTGTGATTCGTTTGGGTGATGTGCCATTAACTCTTGGTGCTGGTGGCGGTGCTTTACTATCAGGTCTTCTGTTTGGTTGGATTCGAAGTCGAAATCAAGTGCATGGCAATATGCCTTTAGCGGCTTCACAGCTTCTTAAAGATTTGGGACTTGCGGGCTTCGTTGCTGCCGTCGGCTTACAATCAGGTTTACAAGCTATTCAAACCATTAAAGAAAGTGGTCTTTCACTCTTTATGATTGGAGTTGTGGTAACACTGGTTCCCCTCCTACTTTCCATGCTCTTTGCTCGTTATGTTCTGCGTTATGACAACGTTGCAGTAATGGCAGGTGCACTATCTGGTTCACGCAGTGCAAACCCTGCATTTGGTGCAATTTTAGACAAAGCAGGAAACTCGATTCCGACCGTTCCATTTGCAATTACCTATGCCCTAGCAAATGTGTTCTTAACCTTACTCGGACCACTGATCGTAGGCTTGGCCTGATTTTATACATTGAATTAGAAATTTTATTCATCTCACTATAATTAAGGAGACGTCCCATGGGGAAAGTCGATTATTCTAAATACGCAAAACTCAGCCCATTTGAACTAAAAGATAATTTAATAGAATTAGCTCAAAGCAGAACTGACCGAATGATGCTAAATGCTGGACGTGGTAATCCAAACTTTCTTGCTACCATCCCACGTAGAGCATTCTTTCAACTGGGTTTGTTTTCTGCGACCGAATCCGAATTTTCATTTTCCTATATGCCGGAAGGTTTAGGTGGCTTCCCGCGCCCCGTTGGACTCCAGTCACGTTTTGATAACTTCATTTTGGAAAACCGTGACAAACCCGGTGTGGTCTTTTTAGGTAAAGCCGTGTCTTATGTGCGCGACCAGTTAGGCTTAGACCCAGATCTTTTTTTACTTGAAATGGTTGAAGGGATTTTAGGCTGTAACTATCCAGTACCAGACCGAATGCTTCGAGTGAGTGAAACGATTATTAAAGAGTACGTCTTAAGAGAAATGGGCGTACAAGGCATGCAAAAAAGAGACTTAGATTTGTTTGCGGTCGAAGGCGGAACAGCCGCAATGGCCTATATTTTTAACTCATTAAAAGAAAATAAAATTATCAAAAATGGCGACCGTATTGCGATTGGTAGCCCTATTTTTACACCATATCTTGAGATTCCAAAACTCAATGACTACCAGCTTGAAGAAGTATTGATTGAAGCTGACCCTAAACTCGGTTGGCAATATCCTGAGTCGGAGCTTAGGAAATTAGAAGATCCATCTATTAAAGCTTTCTTTTTAGTCAACCCAAGTAATCCACCATCGGTGAAAATGAGTGATGAAGGACTTGCAATTTTGGCTGATATCGTCAAAAAACGCCCTGATCTGATCATTTTGACCGATGACGTTTACGGTACGTTTGCCGATAACTTCAAATCACTTTTTGCGATCTGCCCTGATAATACGATTCTGGTTTATTCGTTCTCTAAATACTTTGGTGCGACTGGTTGGCGACTTGGTGTCATTGCACTTTCAAATAACAATGTGCTTGATAAACAAATTGCGAACTTATCGAAAAAAGAGAAGAAAGAGCTTGAAGAACGCTATTCATCTTTAACCACCGACCCAGCAAGTATTAAGTTTATTGACCGCTTAGTTGCCGATAGCCGAAATGTTGCTTTAAACCATACCGCTGGTCTGTCTACCCCGCAGCAAGTTCAAATGGTTTTATTTGCCTTGTTTAATATGATGGACTCACGCCAGAGCTATAAAAAAGCAGTTAAATCTGTTGTTCGTGAACGCGATGCAGCACTTTATAGACAGCTTGGTGTCGAGGTTCCAACAGATCCAAATGCTGTGGACTACTACACCCTAGTCAACCTTGAAAACACATCACGGACTCTCTATGGAGATGAGTTTGCCGATTGGGTTATGAAAAATAAAAATCCGACCGAGCTATTATTTAGAGTTGCCGATGAAACAGGTGTGGTTTTATTACCCGGTTCTGGCTTCGGTGTGCAGCATCCTTCTGCTCGTGCATCTTTGGCTAACCTGAATGAATATCAATATGCTGCAATTGGTGATTCTCTAAGACGCTTTGCGGATGAAGCTTATGCAGAATATTTAAAAACCAAAAAAGGCAAATAAGCACCTATATACAGTGAGGCTCTAGCAGCCTCACTTTTTTCTTTCTGTTCTTTAATTTGCTATTTCAGTTTTTGAATGTAAAAGGTTCAATTTAAGCATTTACCTTTAAAAAGTAATCTAGCAACTGATCAGGTTCTTCATTTTGGCTTGAACCTAAAAGACCAAAAATCGCACCATCAATCATAAATACAAAAATATCTGACTCTTCATACGTAGCCCTTTTTTTAGATTCTCGCAGAACCCAGAAAATTTCATTTTTAAGCCATCGCCTATAACGAATTGCAGTTTGATATGCATTTGGATAAAGCTGTTTAATTTCAAAAATCGCTTTAAACAACAGATAATACGCCCCCTTTAAGTCCGCATGTAAAAGGTAAATTTGTCTAAGCTTAAGCGCCAAATCTGGATATTGACGAGATTCACTTACCGCTCTCACTTTTTCTTTTAAGTGCTCTTTTTGAACCAACAAACACATTTCAATTAATCTTTCTTTTGAGTGAAAGTAGTTGTAAAAGGTGGCTTTAGAAATTTTAGTTTCACTAACAATTCGGTCCACCCCGACCTTGTTGAAGCCGTATTGTTTAAATAAATCTGCTGCTGTATAAAGCGCTCGCGTTGCTCTAAATGAAACTTCTAAATTTTTCATGTATACCGCTTAAAATAATTTTTTGTTGTAAATAGAAGAGATAGAAATGCCGTCACTCTTAAAATGAGTGCTAAATACAGGCATGCAAAAAACCGCACAATAATGGTGTGCTCACCTATCTCTGGTTTATTGTTGCTATGTTTTAGTCGTAACGATTCTTAAGGTGTAGAAACCTAAAGTCGATTACATCGTTTTAAAGACTGTTTAAGCGGTATGAGTCGAGAGAATTTGGCAAAGGCCAATAAAGAAAAAGAATTAGTACGCATAGCGGACTCCTTTGTTAATACAAGAAATCCTACCGATCACTGCTAAATGATGGTGGCAGGACGAAAGAGGGTTAGCAGACTGGCAACAAAGAAACCAGCACACCCGAAGGTGTCCCCCTTCCGCCCTACCATAGAGAAAAAGGGGGCGAACGAGTTCACGATACACAAAACTAGGTTTCGTATATCGTCTTTGTTAAGTAGGGTCTGCTAAAACCCGCTAGCAATGTAGGCCAGCAGGCAAAGGATAATCGGCAAGATTTAGAGTGTCAATGTAAGGTTGAATAGAAAATAGTTAAATAATTATCGTTTTTCATTCAATTAGATAGTTAAGCTAAATTCTAGTTCAACTTAAATTTAAAGATATACAAATACTGCTAATGAATGGTGGCAAGACGAAAGAAGGTTGACAGACTAGTTAGACCCTAGCACACCCTAAAGTGTCCTACTTCCGTTTTGCCATAAAAAAGAAGGATAATCTTTAATTTTTAGACCGTCAATTTGGTTCCGAACATAAAATATCTCTTTCATTATTATTAAAATTCAATTAGATACTAAAGCTTAATAATAGCGAAGTTCTGCTTTAAAGAAGCTAAACATTTAAACCAAAACCATATTTGCAAACAAAAAATTGATTAAAACAAAAAAGCCAACTCTTTCGAATTAGCCCTAATTACCTCACGACCACGTCTGTGAAAATTGCTTTTGATTTTATTGTTCGCAACAATCTTCATCATTTTTGTTATGAGTCTAAATTAGCCTTTCTTTATGACAATCCGATTAAAAAAACATCCAAAATCTCTCCTAAACATACTTCATACATAAAATATGTGTTTTAGAGAACTACATCACAATTTACAGAGCTGTACATTTTAAAGGCATATTCCGCTAAACGGCCAAGTCTATTATGCTTAAGTCATCTAATTGTTAAGTATGTATGATGGAACAGCAAACTTTATTACAAGAACTGAACTCACTCATTGAATACTACTCAAAAAGAACCGATTGCCCGCCTACTCGAATACGCATCGGCTATAGGGCTTATGCAAAATTGATGCAGTGCCCGCCTTTTGCAGATGAAGTGATGAATTCAGCCCTAGATCCAAATAAGCGAAAATATAAAAAGTTAAAAATTAAAATTACAAAAGATGATAATGAATTGGAACTGGAATAAGTTTTATAAAATTTGAAAATCTAATAATTTATTCAAAGATAAAAGCCCATGAACTGAGCTTTTATCTTTTATAAAAAGCAAATAGTCTTTAAAACTCGACTTGTACCGTGACCGTGTCTTGGTAAGTTCCCGCTGGTACTGTATCTGCGTTTTCATCAACAATTTTTGTGGTAAACACATAATTCTGCTGCGTTACTCCATTATGTACGCCCGGGTTAATCGTTGCATTTAAACTCGACCAACGCTCGTTACCGCTTCCCCATCGATCATTCGATGAGTTCTTGAAAATATCGTATTTTAAATACGTATTTCCCGTTTGCGACTTCATGGCACGCTGGTTACCGTTTTGAGGGGAAAGTCCATTATTTAAACTGACATAGTATGGGGTATTTACCGAGCAACGGATTCCCATAGAAGACTGAACAGGTTCAAGCTTGGACGCAAACGCCGCTGTACCAAAGTTTACGTCTTGAGCTAAAATTCGACAGTCTGGAAGTACAGTAATTGACAGTGAACCAAGCGAGTCTGTTCCAGTTCCCCAGTTAAAACCGATACCCAATACCCCGCGTTTAAATCCTGGGCTTTCAAAGAATATACCGATTCCGGCAATAGCAACCCCTGGTACCGAATAAAACCATTTTACTTTTAACGGTGAATCAGCCTGATAAACACCAGGTGATACGCTTTGCCCAGCCGGAAGGCGTATATAAAAAGGCAAATTACCATCTGGCCCGCTAAAAAGATTGACCAGTGTAAAGCTACTCATGTCTTTTTCTTGGCCTAAGCTAATGATTTCATTATTACTATCTAAAATAACAGCATTGAGCTTTTCTCCGGTTTGAGCGTTGGTAAACGAATTCGACATTTGTTCAACTCGATATTTTAGATATGTCATGTTTGCTAAAGCCAGACTAAAACCCGTACATGACAAACCAGAATTAAACTGTGAAGAATTCTCACCGTTTTCCATTAGGTAAATAGACGGAACCGAAATAGTAGATGAACCGGAAGCACTCACACTACATGCAGCATGAGCCAAATTTCCAGCCAACATCAGTCCAGAAAACATACATAAATGGCTGAGTAATTTTTTTGTTTTTATTTTCATGGTAAAGATACCTCATGACACGTAACAGGCTTAACCACCACAATTTGTTGCTTGGCTTGTTCTACATCTACAGAAAAATCTGCCTTACATACGCTCTGATCTGAACGTTGAACAGTTACGGTATTGTTGGGTTTCAAGTTTTCTAAATAGACAATGCCATCCATTCCCACATAAGACGACTCTTGGTCAGCTCTATGCACGACTGAACCAACAGGCATCGGTTTGCCGTCTGCTTGAGTTAAATAAACGTTAGCAGAAATAGACTGATGAACTGGGAACTTAATCACAACACCCGAGCCGCGTTTAGCAGCAATACGTTGTTCAACTTGCGTGATTGTAAAGTTTGAAGGTAAATCGATTGGGTCGACGCTGTATTTACCCGAATAATAAGGCGTCACCGATGGCACAAAAATATGGCCTTTTTTATTACTACGACCAATTAAACTGTTTTCGTATCTAACCAAAACATCTGGTACTTGGTTGGTATCGACCAATGCAAAAGAATCGCCTAAACGGTTTGAAGCAAATATCTCACCCCCCATATAAATAAGTGAACCAGATAGACCAAACCAATAGTTATAGTCATGGTTTCCAGACATACCAAAGTCGGTATTGATATAACCATTGCGGTAATTGACACGTGCCTGATTTAAATCTTCACTATTTTCATTAAAGCGTCGGGTCAAGTCGACACCCACACCACCCTCAGACGGTACAGAACGGTTGAAATTAACATAACCCGTATCGCCCTCTTTATTAAATGCATAACCCGAGTTCACAGTCGCGTTTCGTTGGAACAGTGGTATCGAAAGCTGAAATGCAGCACTCCACTCTTTTTCGATAAAGTCACGGTTGGCACTTAATGAAACGGTCACACCATTCATATAAGTCGGTAAAACAGGTGCCCATGACAAGTTTAAGAAGCGGTTTTTAAAGTCATTCGCCTTAGTATTAATATAACCGACGCCAAATGTGCCTGAATTTTTGGTCGCAAAGTAAGTATTGGCCGTTAAGCTTTTATTGCTATTGACCGAAATTAAATTGCTATATTGCAGCCGTGAAAGATCGGTATATTCATCATCGCGCTGGTTATGGTTAATACTAAAACCAAACCGATTACGGTTATAGCTGTACCCGACCGTATATTGATTACCCTCTAAATCTTTAGCTCGATCTTCAGACATAGACTTATCGGCCTTACTTTGGCTAAAAGAAGCACTCAGCACACCTAAGTTTGCAAGCTTGAGTACAGACCCTGCACCCAATAACTGTAAGTCTGAAGAAAGTTCTGTACGACCTTCTACGGTAAACCAGTCATTGACCCCATAACGGGCATCGGCTGCACTTGCAAATTTTCCATAAGAAAAGTTCTTAAGTCCGTAGTCTTCACGAATTTTCCCTAAAGACAATGAGTAATCAAATAAGCCGGGCTTGAGCAAAGTATTAGAAATATAAAATGGGACCGCTGTTGTAACCTGACGCCCGACTGCATCGGTCGTGACCACAACAGCTTCCCCTTTACCATTAATAAAAGGAACATTGTTTAAAATAAACGGCCCAGACTGTACCTCTGTTGAACTGGTCTTTTGACCATTAATAATTAAATCGACTGTACTTGGCAACGCGGCTTGCCCAATAAACTGTGGCAATGGATAGGTAATTAAATCGGGTCGAGTTGAATAATTTCTCTGTACCTGAAAACCACCTAGACGGACAGAGCTTCCCCAAGTCGTTTTACTACCGGTAATAATGTCACCTAGTACAAAAGATGTAGCGTTATTTTGGTTATCAAATTGCCAAGATGTGTCATAACGACGATAGCCATCATTGTCTAAAGACTCGGCGTTACCTTCATTTTTATATTGATTTTTGACATAGACACCAGAGTTTTTAATAACCCCTAACGGAGAGAAAAAACGCTGCTCAGTAAATAAACTACTGGTTGAACCACCTTGATAGGGTCTATAAGTATAAAAATCATAGTTATTGAGCAGCCCTATACCAGACTGAGCAACGACAGGCTTATACCATGAGTCTTTACCTAAAACTTGAGTCGGCATCCAAGCAGGTGGAAAGTTAAGCTTAAAATATTGGTTTGATGATTGATATTCATAGCTTACATCTCTCAACTTATCTAAAGATATCCAGTCACTTGCATCACCACTAAACCCCAAAGTTAAGATATCTTGATTGGTTAAAGCGGTCTCGTTGTTTGTCAGTAGCTCCTGAGGAATTTGAATTTCTAACTCATCGATCAGCTTGTTTTTTTGTATGAAGTACTCATCATTTTTAACGATGACAGGCACAACCTGCTGAACTGAATATTGGTTTACAACCAAGTCTAGATATAGCTTAAACAATTGATTAATTTCGTTAATATCTTTTGGTGGTGGAGGCAAATCGCCAGCAACAGCAACATTTGGAATATTTAAGCATCCACCCGACAACAAAATTAGCAAAATACTTTTGCATAAATTATTATGCCGAAGGATCATGTTGGATCCTCCATTTTTGTGATTTCGATCAACTCTTGTTTTATGCCAGAGCTATCAACACCATAAATTTTAGAAGTTTTTAACAATTCATTTGCAGTCGACTTATCAATAGCAAACTTCACGGTACTATTCGATAAAACATAGCCAAAAGCAGCTTTCCCTAAAGAAATATCATTGCCAGTTTTTGAAGTTTTAAGTGCCGAAAGACGCGCAAATTTCTGTCCATTATTTTTTAAATATAGCTCAGACTGGCCTTTCTCATTGTTGCGGACGGACCACTGTAAAACGGGTTTGGCTAAAGGATTTTTTGCATTTGCTTTTTGGCTCTCTTCAGTTAAACCACTACCAATACCTTTTCCATAGGCAAATAACGGAATTGAGTAACGCATTTGGAAACTCACTTTAGAAGCGTCTTGCTCGTTTCCATCGGAAAGGCGAATCGGTAACTCATCTACAATCAACCGATATGACTGTTCTTTGCCATCTGGCAAATTGGCGCTTTTGGTTAAACGAAGCATATGCTTCTCACCTGCTTTAATTTTAGCTACAGGCGGGCTTGGTATAATTTCGGATTGCTCATTATAGTTATCTTTTAAGCCATCTTGATTCCATTTAAACACCCGAATTTGCACCATCGCATCGGTCTTGCCGGTATTTTGAAGCCAAACCGCTGTTGCTTTTTCATTGGCTTCAATTTTTGGATAAATAGGCCAAATTAAAAAAGTTGCTTGCGCCATCACAGGTGTAACAAGTGATAATGTACTTGCAAATAAAAAAGATTTTAAAATGCCATTTTTAATAAATGCAGAATTGTTCATACAAATCACCATGTAATCATTATTGAAACAGTATCTTTATAAATTCCAGCAGTATGTGGTTCATTATTATTTTCTAAATCAACGACACCATATATTTCAAAATTTGCCAGACGGTTTGTAGGTGTTGTGGCAGGCAATAAATATTTATTACCGACAACATATTCAGTAGACAAACTGCTAGAGTTATATAACTTATAAGGCAAATAATTCGAAGATGAACCATTTTTCATACGTCTTATATTATTCTGTAGATTTTCACCACCATCTATAGAAATACTAACAGGCAAGCTTTCAGTACAACGAATATTCCAAGATTCTTTGCTATTTATAATATTAGAAACGACTTTATCTTTTGATAAAGCTGAATATTTACCAAAATCAATTTTCTGTTCGATATTATCTATTGAGCATCCATTTTCAATTTTAGCCTGAACTTTAAAACTAGAATTTAATTGAGGATCTACCGCATATACAAATGGACTTACAGATAGCAATAATATTGCTTTAAAATAAAAATATTTCATTTTCTTAAAACTCAATTGTAATTGGTACTATATCTCTATACTCACCCTTAGATATACGACCACCATCGTGTATGGCTTGACCAAAAATATCGATATTCTTTTTAGTATTCATATCATTAAGAATAAAAGCATCATTCGCTCTAATCACTTGTTTATCTAAACCATAGAGCAAGTTATAAGCAACAAAATCTCTACCATTACTTAATGCATGATAATAATTTTGTGAAAAATAAGCAGGAACTTTGCTATCATTATTTCCAGAACCAAATATTATTTTTACAGTAGAAATACCAGCACACTGTATCTGTAAACCAGAGTTTCCATTATTTATCAAACTTGCGTCGATCACCCCATTAAAACCAGTTGAGGTTTCACCAAAATCAACAGTTCCGAAATTTAAATTTGTCGCATTATTTTCAACAACTTTATTATTAATAGAACAAGAAGGTAATAATTCAATTTGATTTGTTAACTTAGCTCCAATTTCACCCGCATTTAATGAAGAAATTAAAAAATAAGAAATTATAAATATAGAACCGCGATTAAATATCATCTCCCCTCCATTTAAAACAGGTTCACTCGCTTTTAAGTAAACCTGCCACTCAATCAATTATTTCTTTTTATATTTAGAAATTTACAGTAACTAATAGAGTATCTTTATAATCACCTTGGGCTTTTGCTGTGCCAGTGTTTGGAGCAATTGCACCGAAAATTGGTACCGCTGTAGCTTGGCCACTAACTGTAGTGAACTGTTGTGGCTGGTTTACAACATAAAGGTTTGTACGAGCAGCATCGCGGTAAACGTTATATGCAACTACATCAGCAGAAGCAGTATTTTTTAAAGTACGGTCTGTACGTTCACCACCATCAATTGCAACTGTAAAATCAACAGGATCCGTGCCGTCACAAGTCACAGAAATATTACCGCCTGTTGCTGCTGAAGCGACTTCAGCTGTTAATACGTTGTTCCAAGTACCAGAAGTTTTACCAAAATCTAAAGTACCAAACTTGTTCATATTCCCTTCAGTTTGACTACCACCTACAGTACAGCCTGTTGAGATATTTAATTTAACGTCAACCTGTCCAGTAACAGCCGCTTGAGTATTTACTGCATAACCAGCAACTATTAATGCTGCAAGAAGTGATTTCTGAATGTTTTTCATATTCATAACCTACATATATAATGATTAGTTTTGTAGAACAAAATGAATCAAACTCAATAAATAAAATATGTCCAATTTGTTTTATATATAAAACAAACTACCTTTACTATTGTGTGATTCTTTTCACAATTTAATAACAATTATTTAACTTGTATACACATATTACAAAAAGACTATGTTTACTTATTTAAAATTCTTTCATTAACAGTTAAAAAAACACCTAACTAAATACCCACCCCTACTTTAAAAAAAAGTCCAAGAAATAGAGAAAATAAATATCATCTATCAAATAAAAATTAGTCAATATTTATTCAAATACAATAATTTATAGATTTAATAAAATCATAAGAAACTCATTATTATTTAAACAGGTCACACGACCTATTTTAACTATTACTTAAGAGACAAAAATAAGTCACACGACCTATTTTTTAATTTTATATTAGGTCATATGACCGATATTAAAAAATTATAGGTCACATGACCCATAATTAGTTTAATAGAATTTAAATATTTTATTTATATTTTTCTAATTTCATGGTTTAGAATGCCTTTTTTTTAAATAGTACTTACAGGCTGGATAATGATCAAAATTGATACCTTTGATACTATGCAAATAAAGAAGTCCTTTACCACACTAAAAGGACAAGAAAGAGTAAAGCAAATCTTAAAAAATGCTGAGATAGTTTTTCTTACCAAAGGTTATTCTGGTTTTAGTATGCGAGGAGTTGCAGCTCAATCGAATATTAGTTTAAGTACCTTACAGCATTATTTCCAAAATAAAGATAGTTTATTAAAAGCTTTACTCGATAAATTAATTTTCGACTACATACAGCGTATAGAAATTTTAATCAACTTAAATGCAAATGAGCCACCCTTGCATCGGTTTATGAATATTATCACCAATATAATATATGAAATAGAACAACCGGTCATTACGCATACATTTAAAGAGGTATTTTCTATTTCAGATCACTTACCCTATGTATATGATTCTTTATCAATGATACAAAAGTATAATTTTGAACTTATATATAAAATTATACTCCCTATTCATAATAAAATCTCATCAGAAGAATACAAAGAAAGAGCCATAATTATAATTACACAGCTCAACGGTTATTTAGTTCAATATTCAAACAAAAATACAGATGAATGCTATAGACAATTTCTAAGAAATATACTTTTAAAAAATATATCAAGATTAGTTAGTGAACCATAAAATTAAAAACATAGGAGTATTTCTCCTATGTTTTAATATAAAATTTTCCTATCATATCCCTACATTAATGTTAAAAAACAATCATAAGAAATGATAAAAAACAAGCTAATCTTATTAGCTATTGAAGAATAAATTAAATCAAAACATAATAGTCGCAATGATCAAAATTGAAACTTCAATCTTTTAGAGAATCTTAATGGATAATGCTAAGGCATTAAAATTTATAAGCTTTATGCTCGCTTTCTTGTGGTTTTATCAAGGACTGGTTCCTAAACTAATCTTTATTAACTCTGATGAAATATTTGTATGGCAAACCATCGGACTTTCTTTTGAGTATACAAAACTTGCAGGGCGCGCGAGCGGTATAGCTGAAATTATTTTTGGTTTATTGTTTCTTTTTTATACTCATAAATATATTCACTATTTAAGTATTTTAGGTTTATTCGGTTTACTATTCTTAATTGGTTTTTTAAAACCTTCTACACTTATCTCGCCTTATAACCCTATCGTAATGAATATTTCGATGATAAGTTTATCAATTATCTATTTGCTTTTATTAAAAGAGCAAACAACTCATTTTCATAAAGCTGCTCAATAGCGTTAATTTTAAAAAAATTTAGAGATTTCAATGAGTTTATCTAGTCGTGAAGTTGGCTGCGTAGTCATCACTGGAAGCACAAAAGGTATAGGTTTAGCACTCGCCCACGCTTTTTTAGATCTGGGATGTTCAGTTGTCATCGCTGGACGAAACGCGGAGCATCTTAAGCATGCTCTCACTCACCTAGAAAATCATTTTAGTAAAGAAAAATTTATTGGTTCATGCTGTGATGTGACACAAATTGCAGATTTACAAGCCTTATGGGAGGGAGCAATTCAGCATTTTGGACAAGTAAATGTGTGGATTAATAACGCAGGCAGCTGCCACCCAACGAAAGAGTTTATTGACCTTCAGTCAGATGAATTAAATGCAGCAGTTTCAACTAATATTTTGGGCACAATGCTTGGTTCGCAAGTAGCTCTAAAAGGCATGCTCCGACAAGGGTATGGCCAAATTTTTAACATGGAAGGTTGGGGAAGCAACGGAGAATGGAGTCCGGGAATGACCCCCTATGCGACCACTAAACAAGCAGTAAGTTATTTTAGCAAAGCACTTTATAAAGAGACCAAATCGACTTCTATTTTAACTGGTACGCTCAGCCCCGGTATGGTCGCAACCGATCTGTTAGTTTCGTCTTGGACCAATGGCGACGTACAACACTGGAAAAAGATCAAGCGCTTATTTTTCTTTGTGATTGATCCGCCAGAAGTTGTTTGTTCATATTTAGCAAAACAAATTATTCAAAACAAGAAAACCAATCGACGCATCGCATGGATGACGCCTTGGAAGTTTTTCCTTAGATTTTTACAACCCTATTATTGGCGCAGAAACCCAGTTAAAGGTACGGCTTTAGAGCGTTTGTAATCGGGTTTATGAATATAACTAAAAATCTAACTTTAATAAGGTCAAATGATTTGATTGGCAAACGGATGGAATTTAGCAACTTAAGGTACTTCCACCAATAAAAATGCTCAGTAAAAGCTTTTCTAAAAAACTCTTACTGAGCTTTATGACTAATCCACACCCTCATTCTCTGAAGTATCTTCTTTATTTAAAATCCGCCCTTCTTGTTTTGGTCGAATCAACGGTGCTGTAGGTCTTGGATGATGAGTATGTGTATATTGCATACCTACTCCTGCATTGACGTCATCTGCAGCGATTTCAGTTTCAAAACGCTCATTATCGAGATCTCGAATTTCCTCGGTAATTCTTTCTACTTCGTCTTCATCTACACCCAGTTCTTGCAAAATCACACCGCCAAACTTAACTGCAGATTCAAACGTTTCACGAATCATAAAGTCCACTTTTTGTTTAACTAAATGCAGTGAATGCTCACGGTCATATGAACGGACTAATAATTTTGCCAAAGGAAATTCATGGGTCACGAGTTCTACAATTCTATTGGTCGTTTCCTTGCTATCTACACACACCACAATCGCTTGTGCTGTTGCGGCGCCAGACGCATGCAGAATATCTAGACGGCAACCATCGCCATAATAAATTTTAAAACCAAACTTTTCGGCGTTTCGAATCATGTCGGTATTATTATCAATAATGGTGACATCGACACCTCTTGCTAATAATAATTGACTAGTAACCTGTCCAAAGCGCCCAAAACCAATCATTAAAACACTACCGCTTAGCCCGTCAGCAATGTCGATGTTTTCTAATGAAACCTTCGTTTTTGCTTGAGTAAAACGTTTGAAAATAATACCGACTATTGGGGTCAACACCATTGAAAGCACAACAATGGCGGTTAAGTTAGATTTAACGATACTATCAATAACTTGTGCACTTAGCGCAGCCGAGAAAAGTACAAAGGCAAACTCTCCACCTTGAGCCATAAGTAAAGCGCGGTCTAACGCTTCAGTATGAGAGCTTTTCGTTACTCGGGCGACCATATAAATCATGAGCGCTTTGACAAGCATTAGGGCAATTACACCACACACAATAAGTTGCCAGTTTTGAGCAACTACCGATAAGTCCAATGACATACCGACCCCAAGGAAAAACAGGCCCAGTAATATTCCTCGGAATGGTTCAATATCCGCTTCAATTTGATGTCTAAAGGTCGATTCAGATAAAAGTACACCCGCCAAAAAAGCACCCATCGCCATAGTCAAACCGCTGACTTGCATCAGTAACGCTGCACCCAACACCACCAATAAAGCCGCCGCAGTCATGACTTCTCGGGCTTTAGCAGCGGCCAATAGTCTAAACAATGGGTTAAGTAACCAATACCCTGCCGCAATAAGCCCTGCAATTGCGAGTAAACCAATTCCTATATTTTCTAATCGTACCGATGTGCTTTCGACCACATGATTCGGTGCCATAAAAGCAACAATAGCCAGCAATGGCACAATGAGTAAATCTTCAAATAGTAAGATGGCTACAATCTTTTGTCCTCGGGGTTGAGTCAAATCCCCCCGATCACCCAATAACTGCATCACAATCGCAGTCGAAGTTAAGACGAACCCTGCCGCACCAATAAAAGCAACTTGCCATGTAAAGCCAAATAACAGCCCAACGCCAGTCAAAGCCAGCGCGCAAATAATAATCTGTAGCGTACCAAGGCCAAAAATTTCGCGCCTAAGACTCCACAAATGTGAGGGTTGCATTTCCAAACCAATCACAAAGAGGTACATCACAATTCCCAACTCGGCAATATGCAAAATTGCGGTGGAATCTTGAAAAAAAGCAAAACCGAATGGGCCAATAATTAGACCCGCAATTAAATAACCAAGTACTGAACCTAAACCAATACGTTTAAAAATAGGAACTGCAATCACAGCAGCTGCCAATAAAACCACAGGGGCAACCAAGCTAATTGAATGTGCTTCTGAGCTCATACATTTCTCATTTTATTTATCTGCAATTTATTCTATGTGAAACGAGGTTTAAGGGCGATTATTAGTTTTGAGAAAAAGCATCCTAAAAATTAAATGATTTAAGTCATCCGAAAATAAAAATTGAGCCTATAAATAGGAATCAAATACTCATGGACAAACACCCATAAAAAAGAGACACGTACCGTTAC
>NZ_GG753601.1:330478-341414 GCF_000163635.1 Acinetobacter sp. SH024
AATAAAAAAGCCCTAACGGGCTTTTTTTATATTAGGCAATAAATTTCAGCATGAGCTGAATGACTGTCGCATTAATTAAGTCGACAAAGAATGCGCCACAAAGCGGAACAATCAAGAAAGCCTTATGCGATGGACCATACATATTAGTAATGGCTTGCATATTTGCCACGGCTGTTGGTGTTGCACCCATACCGAAACCACAATGACCTGCTGCTAATACTGCTGCATCGTAGTTTTTGCCCATGACGCGGAACGTCACAAATGCCGCATATAAAGCCATCGTAATGGTTTGCGCACCTAAAATAACTACAAGCGGACCAGCTAAGTCGGCAAGTTGCCAAAGCTTTAATGAAAGCAATGCCATTGCTAAATAAAGCGACAAAGACGCGTTACCAAATACATCAATCGCGCGGTCGAAAATATCAATTTTCAACACGCTTTCTAAAATATTTCTTAAGATTACACCGCCACCGAGTGCCCAAACGAAAGTTGGTAACTCAAACCACGTTCCCTTACTAAAGCCAGTCATAAATTCAGCAAACGCTAAACATGCTGCAAACATACCCAGTGTAGTAATTGCATTATCGGCAGTAATTAAACGGACTTGATGCGGGTTTTCAAACGGAGCAAGGTCATCTGAATTTTGTTCAAGATGTGTGTCGCGATTTTGGATTTCAGCATTGGTTTTTGGTTGAGCAAGACTGTAACGATTAATGAGTAATTTCGCTAACGGCCCACCAATCACACCACCAATAATCAAGCCAAAGGTCGCACTCGCCATACCTAATGCTAAAGCACCCTGAATACCATGCTGGGTTTCTAAAATTTCACCCCATGCGCCAGCTGTACCATGACCACCTGTTAAGGTAATTGAACCTGCAATCAAACCAATAAGTGGGTCAAGACCCAATAATGTCGCAAGGCTCATACCAACAGCATTTTGCACAACAATGAATGATGCAACACAAATTAAGAAGATGACTAAAGCAGTACCACCTTCTTTAAGCTTCATAAAATTGGCACTTAAACCAATTGAAGCAAAGAACACGAGCATAAAGCTGGTTTGTAATTCGCTACTAAAAACAATGCTATACCCCCACAAAGTGTGGACAAGTAAAGAAACTACAGCAGCAACCAAACCACCAGCTACAGGTTCAGGGATATTATAACGTTTTAAAAAATCAATTCGATTAACAAGAAAGCGGCCCAACAATAAGACGATAACCGCCGAAATTAGTGTATAAAAACCATTAAAAACAAATTCCATATATGCTACTTTCTGATTACATTCCTAATGGATTGTAAAATAATTATATTTTATTTTTTATTATTTAAAAAAAACACAAACAAACTTTACAAAAACCATCTTTATTTAAAAATAACTATATAAATCAAAATATTGTTTTAAGTATTTAGCAAAAAATCATGATGTACCCTCTCCTAAATTTCTATCTTGCTTTGAGAATTAATTTTTTTAAAAGTTTTAATGCTCGAGTGATGAAATCAAGACATCTGGTTACCTCAATCTTATTACTCATTTTTTAAGCAACAGTATATTGCGCTAAGCTAAGCTCTAACTTGATACATTTAAAGAAAAATCCTGTCTTTTGGGTCACTGAACTTCTGCATCATTCACTTTAATATCCTTCAAAGACCAGCTCTTTACTGTTCTGGGCAACATCTTTATAGGTTTTATATTCAATGAGTTTATTGCTTAAAGTTCGTCAGAACGTTCCACAGCTACAATCTATTAAAAAATCTCTTCAGACACGTGCTGGTCAAAAAATACCTCACATGCTGATCAATGCATCAGATCTCTTTTTCCGAGGCCCTCAAATTGCCTTATCAGGAAAAACCCCATTTGATGTGATTCATAAGCATGAAATTATTACCTTACGCCATTATAAAAATGAGACTAGCTTATCTACACATAAACACCGCGTACCTTTAGTTATTGTTCCACCATTAGCAGTGAACATGCTCATTTACGATTTGTTCCCTACTCGTAGTTTTGTACGTTTCTTTTTAGCCCAAGGGTTTGATGTTTACTTAATTGACTGGGGCGTACCAACCCGACACCAAGCAAAATACAACTTCGGTACTTATATTAAAGTTTTCATGCCAGAGATGTTAAAGCAAGTTCGCCTACACAGCGGTCAGCAACAGCTTTCTTTACATGGTTGGAGTTTAGGCGGCGCGCTTTCGCTCTGCTATACCGCATTGTTTAAAGATAAAGATATTAAAAATCTAATTATTCTCGCTTCCCCTATCGACACACACAAAGCAGGTTATATGGGGAAACTATACAGTAGTCTTACCAAACCTGCCGAATGGGTTCGCAAACATACGCCATTTCGTATTCGCCATCATGTACCAAGTGAAGCATTTCATATTCATGGGTGGCAAAACACGCTTGGCTTTAAATTAACGGATCCGATTGGAAATTTGAAAACATATTGGGAACTTTTTAAAAATCTAGATAACCGAGAGTTTATTGTCGACCATGCAACCTCAAGCTCATTTATCGATAATATGTTGGCCTATCCGGGCGGTGTCATGCGCGATATTATTCTCCGTTTCTGGATTGATAATGAACTGTCTAAAGGTGTAGTTAAATTTGGTGAACTTACCGCCTATCTAAAAGACATTAAATGTTCAGTATTAGCTGTCGGTGGTAACACAGATATTATCGTGACGGCTGATGCTGTTAAACCACTCATGGATTTAATTAGTAGCCAAGACAAAACATTTAAGGTGGTACCAGGTGGTCATATGGGGGTAGTTTCTGGTAGTCAAGCACCCACTACGGTCTGGCCAGAAGTAAGTACTTGGTTAGCTACTCGTTCAGAATAATTAATTCAAAAGCAGTAAAGCCAGTGTAGTCAGTTCTATGCTGGCCATAATTCAAATTTTATAAATCTGATATTCTAGTTTCATTTATATTGCAGTAGTTTTTTCTCTTAATTCAAAAGCAGCTCATTACTAGATGACACAAAAATATAAATATAATTTCCTCATTATTAATCACATTAAAAATCCTTCAACACATAAATTTTATTTATTAGAAATAAAATTTAATAAAACAATATTTTATCAAATGTTAAATTTTTTTTTAAATAAATTAATTTTCTCTTATTAATATTTATAAATTTTAAGAAAAGTACCTCTTAAAATTGATGTTACTTTTTGTTATTTATGTAAAGCTCATCTAAACAATATATTTACTTAAATTATTGTTAAATAAATTTTTTTGTAAATTTAATTTTGTAAAATTTGATCATTATTTATACAAATGTAGGCAATCTCTCACAATTATGTAAGCCAAAGCTTACAACCCAAATGATTGTTTTTCTTATAATTAATTTCAGTACATATAAGCACTCTTTACTATTAAATAGAAAGCTGAATATTAATAAAGAGATCTGGAGAAAATGATAAAGTCATCTTTATTAATATAAAAACTCTTAATAATAGAAAAAGAATCTCAAAAATTAATATGTACTATCTTTCCTCTGGAAACAGAGGAAAGATACTTTTTTAATCATCAGATAGGGTATAGAAAATGTTTATTGCAAAAAATATATTTGTATATTTACTATCAATGTTAGCTTTATGCTTACTGATTATTTTCTTTAATTACATAGGAATGAACGAGACGATTAATCTTCTTCTCTCTTCTACACTGTTTGGAATATTTATTACTTGGTATTTTAAAGGTAGTGGACTCTGTCTCGCCCTATTTAGCTTTTTTTATTGGGCTATGTTTGTCATTAGTCAAAGCTTAGAAGTGATATGGATGCTCGCAAGTTCAGTTATTGTATATTTAGTCATGACTAAAATATTACCTAAACTCAAGACCATCCATATTGGCGTGATAGCCAAATAGTTAAAACGGTTTCACCCCACGATTCACCATACCCACTTTCTTAACTGTGTTAAGTTTAGTTTGTTCGGCAATGACTAACTCATTGATGAAAGCTTTTAAGTTTTGCTCATCAAGACGAATAGGATTAAAAGTACTTTCTCCCATTTTTAGAAAGAAAGATTCGATATTTGTATTACGTTGTACATATTTCATTGACCATCGTTGAAACGAGTTTTGTTCAATGGAATATGTACACAACCATTTAACATTGTGGTGTCTTTTATCATGTGTAATTTTTTCAAATAATCGTTCAACCACCTCTCGTTCACCTTCCAAGCATTGAAAGAAAGCATTATCGGCATAATAGAGCACCCCACAGATCTGATTCAAATCATTGAAATCTCGTGCTTCTGTCAAAATATCACGTAAATCTTGCAACAAGTCTTCATTTTTTTCGTTCCGTTGACTGGCATAACACAGGCGAACGTTCATTAGCAATTCCGTGAAATATAAAATTTCTTTATTTAAAGATTTTTTAATCTACCATATCTCTATTACTAATAATTTATATTTCACACATATTCTTAAGTTTATATTAAAAATATGTTCGATTATTAACTATAAGAGCTTAATAACTAATGATTTATATTAACAAGAAAATAAAAAGCCCTCCTTTTTGGGGGCTCTTAATGCTCTAAAAGAACAATGAATTTTTTTAAAAGCTAAAATAAAAAAAAGCACTAAAAAGTGCTTTTTTTATTTGCTGTATATTATTGTGGAATAATATTTACAGCATTTGGGCCTTTTTGCCCTTGAGTAACGGTAAATGTTACGCGTTGACCTTCATGCAAAGTTTTGAAACCAGAACCTGCGATTTCTTTGAAGTGAGCGAACACATCTGGACCGTTGTCTTGTTGAATGAAACCAAAACCTTTAGTTTCGTTAAACCACTTTACTGTACCACTTACTGTATTAGACATGATATATCCTACTGATTTCTAATATTTTAGAATCATTAAATAATGACCCTATCATAACTTTGAAAAAAGAATAACAAATTGAGCTTAATATCTTAAAAAACGAAGGATTATGACTAAAACTACGATACTTAAAAGAAGATTTACTAACAAGTCTTTTTTCTAGTTAACTGAATAATACAGGAAATAAATTTGTATTCAAGGCTTTTATATAAATAATTTCAATAAATTATAGTAAATAAATACAAAACAATAAGTTAGGTAAAAATATCAGCAAATTCAATATATTCCCTGCTTAAATAATAACTTATTTTGGTAAATATTCTTGAAAACACAAATTAAAAAAGATTGCTTAGAAAATAGCTTGATTCAAAATAAAAAGAGTTATTTTTTAAATTGAAATAATTTAAATTAAAAACTTTAGATAATAAAAAACTCCTAAACAGGAGCCTTATTTTATTTGATGGCAGAGGATCAAGGACTCGAACCTTGACGAACGGTTTTGGAGACCGTCATGCTACCATTACACCAATCCTCTATATTCATGATTAAACACTCAAGATTTAATCACAAAAAAAGCAAGATCATAATCTTGCTCTTTTATGGTGGGGGCGAAGAGACTCGAACTCTTACACCTTGCGGCGCTGGAACCTAAATCCAGTGCGTCTACCAATTTCGCCACGCCCCCATCTGGGACATTTATTCAAAATAAATGTGGCAGAGGATCAAGGACTCGAACCTTGACGAACGGTTTTGGAGACCGTCATGCTACCATTACACCAATCCTCTTCCAAGATCTAGATGACCTAACATCTACATCAAACTTTAAGTTATTAACTTAAAGTGGTGGGGGCGAAGAGACTCGAACTCTTACACCTTGCGGCGCTGGAACCTAAATCCAGTGCGTCTACCAATTTCGCCACGCCCCCGATGGCTGTGTATATTAGCGATAAGATCTGACAGTGACAAGTGTTTTTTTTCTAAAAAAAACTAACCGTGTAAATTGTATACAGATACTAGATCAATGATTTTTATCAATTTGAATCTGTTTTAAGCAATTTATTGCTTCATCAGCATTTGAAAACCGATTTTGCTGCTGTTTTTGTAATAAACCTACAAGTAAGGGTAAAAAAATCAAAAACTGGGTGGGTAATTGAATGGTTAAATTTTGACAGTGTAAGACTGCCCAATCACGATAACTACTTGCTTCTAAGCGAGTTTGAGTCAACCATTCATATAAAACGATGCCAAAAGCATATAAATCGCTTTGTATGCTCTTATACCCTCCTCGAAATAGCTCAGGAGCCATATAACGAGGTGTTGCATCCATGACTGTATTGCAACTTGAGATAGATCTCGTTTTCTCAAAATCAATTAAATAAGGCTTTTGCTGAAAATTTCTAAAATGTTCTGCCTTAACGTCTCCATGAATCCAGCCAAGTTCATGAAGCTCTGCAAGCTTATTTATTGCTAACCAAATCTTACGATATACATCAGTTAAACCACTTTCATGAGTCAATGAACCCAACCACACATCACTATCAGGTAAAATTAAAACCTTACCCAAAGAATGGCCTAGCTGAGGAATTAAACTGACCTCAATCAATTTATAAGGTAAAAGCCATGCAGGTTTTTTAAGGTGAATTTCTTTATAAAATAGTTGCTCATGCATGAAATCTTGCTCATTTTGAGCATGGGTTTCAGGCAAATGATATTTTAACCAGTAATTCTTGGTATCTATGGTACATGTCCATAAACACCGCCCTAACGCTGCACTTGTTGGCTTTGTTACACATGTTAAGTTTTCTATATGCGAAGCAAAATCATGCTTCAGCATAATAAGACTCAGGCTGTTGTTTCTTTTCTTCAAAACGCAAAACTTCTAAACAATGCTGAATTGTCTTACCAATACGAGCATGGGTTTCAATTGAAGAAATTTTTGGCCAAGTTGCACGTTCCCCTTCTCTTTGCAAACGCTTAAACAGATGCGGACGCGGGTTTTGCAAAGTATAGGTATAGTGACTTAGGCTATATTTAGCAATGATATTTACATCACCATAATAACGCTGTCCCATTACTCCATATCCATGATCCAACAATCTTCTAACGGGAGAAATTGAACCAAGTCGTTGACGCGTAAAGTCCATAATGCCCATTGATAGCACTTTACCTTGGCGTCTTAAAATTCTTTCCGGCCAACTTAAAACGTCTTTACGGAAGCGATCCGCATCATTTTGCATAAATGGAACAATATGTGGGTTAACCTGACTCGCAATGGTGTAGTTTAAATTATAAAGCCGCGCCATTCTTTCTTGCGGGAAATCGCTTCTTACACTTCCATCTACCCACTTTGTATTTGCCATATAAGGTGTATGTTCACCGTCATAACGTTTACTGGTTAAGCGTACTGGTGGGAATAAAATTGGCACAGCACATGAAGCCAATACAGCACTCCACACCAAAACATTCGGTGTCATAATGGCGTTCATAATTCTTGGGTTTTCTGTTGCATCATACGGCGCTACTGCCACATTAATGTTTAAACCAGATTTTTTGAAAGCCTCTTCAAACGTAAGATCACCTAAATTCTCAATAAGGAATTTTTTCAAATACTGAACATCGGCAATTCCACCATTGCCTTTAATGAGTTCACGGAATTTCCTAAAATGAAAAGCATCACTAAAAAATTGCTCACCATTTAATAAGTTTTGGATATCTTCACTAGCAGAGGTTCCAAGCATACCTGTCATAATTGCCCCTGCACTTGAGCCAGAGAGCACTTTAGGCATTAAGTCTTGTTCAATTAAAGCTTTACACACACCTGTATGAAAAAGTCCTAAAGTCGCCCCACCCGAAAACATAAGTGCAGGTTGTCCATATGCCCTTTCACAGTTTTCAAAAAACTCTATTTTTTCTTTTCTTTGAAACGTAATGCATTCACTTGAAGCGATGTAAGCCAAGCTTTGGCTAACTTCTTCAATATAGTCTTCAATTAACTTTTTTGTACCGACATGCGTTGCGGCAAAAAGCATTGGATGACCAATATTTGCAATATCGTAGGTTAGACCCTCTTTAAGTAAATAGATGAGGTCTAATGTGCGATGTTGCTGACGATATCTTTTGAGCAAAGTGTATCGATAAGAAATGAGTTCGGCATCGAAGTAAGGTGAACTATTATCAAACTTCCACTCTTGCACACCTGTTTCTTCATCTAGTTTTAATGCAAAAGACTTCCATTCCTCATAAGATTCAGCCATGTCTAATTGACGTTGTAATTTTTTGATACGGTAAGCCTGATGTGGATTCATATCACTTCGTATTTTTTCAAACATATTTCGTCCTCATCTTCACAGATGATTTTACTGAATAGACATCACAACACTATGCTCGGTCTGAACATTTCAATCAATTGCAAAACCGATAAAGTGTATAGGCAATAAGTTTTTTGTCAGCCTGTTAATTTCGGTGTTAGTATCCTATCAAACACTGTTTAACATGATTGACTTACCATGGCTACCATTGATTTACCGGACAATTTAGTTCAAACATTATCACTTGTATTAAATCAGTTACAGCAAGTCTTGCCTGAGCCTCGACAAGAAACAGATTTTACTGCACCTGCTTTTAGATGGGAAAATCAGCAACTTAATGCCATCTATAAGCCAAAAAATATTTATCTTGATGACTTAAAAGGCATTGAGCGTCAAAAAGAAAAAATTATTCAAAATACTTTGCAATTTTTAAATGGCCTACCAGCGAATGATGTGCTGTTAACAGGCTCACGTGGTACAGGAAAATCATCTATTGTTCGCGCTTTACTCACAGAGTATGCCCCTCAAGGATTACGTTTAATTGAAATTGAACGTGATGATTTATCAGACTTACCTAAAATTCAAAAACTCATTCAAAATCGTCCTGAAAAATATATCGTCTATTGTGATGACTTGGCTTTTAATGCCGAAGATGAAAATTACCGTAGTCTAAAAAGTGTATTAGATGGTTCATTACAATCAGGTTCAAGTAATTTTATTATTTACGCAACCAGTAACCGTCGCCACCTGTTACCTGAATTCATGCATGAAAATACACCTGTAACTAAGGTGGACGTTCCCCAATATACTGAATTACATCCACAAGAAGCGATTGAAGAAAAGATCTCTTTATCAGATCGTTTTGGTCTATGGTTATCTTTTTATCCAATGGATCAAAACTTATATTTAGAAATCGTAGAGCATTATCTAGATAAAGCAAACATGCCTTTTAATGATGAAGTCCGTGCTGAAAGTTTACGTTGGTGTCAGATGCGGGGTCAGCGCTCTGGTCGAGCGGCTTATCAGTTTTCTAAGCATTGGATTGGTTTAAACGCCTTAAAAGATTTGTCTAACAATTAAATAAAATGTCCCGCAAAGCCTTAGCTTTGGCCTATAAACCGCTTAGCTTTGGCAGTTGTTTTTCATAACCTAAAACAAAGATAGCCCTTCTTTAGGTTTATATATGAAAAAGCAATTGCCAAAAATTTCTACAACAAGTAAAGCGCTTGGTAAAAGTTTATTACTTGCACAAGGCGTTTTAGACCAAGCAAAAAAATATTCAACTCTTCCTTTTACTCAAGCTCATATCATCCGTCCACGAGTTGACGAAAAATATTATAGCTGGACACATTACGGTATCTTTTTCCCGCTTTTACCAGAGCCGCATCGTTACTTAAATATTATGATTTTAATCGGTACGCCTGGTGCACTTGCTTTTGACCATGATGATATCATCACTGAAAATCCTAGAAAAACAGCTACTTTCTTTTCAAGTACAGCCGCTCTGAAACAAGCTTTACTGAAGGCCTATATCATTCCCGAAGATACAAAAATTAATAAAGATGGGACCTTAATAGAACTAGGTCAAGAAATTTCAATTCAAGGAAAATTTCCGCACATCCATATTAATGGACATTATGATGGGTTTGATTTCGACTTTGATATCGATATTACTTCACATGTTTCATGGTTTATAAAAACACCAATCTATGATCATTTTAGCTTATTGGCAAAGTTTAAAGGTTTTCTAAGCTATCAAGCAGAACGCATTGAAAGCCAAGGACTCTGCACTTACGAATATGCTCGAGCAGTTGGTCCTCACTCCATCACAAACAAACTTATTCCTGATGTATATAAACTGCCACTTGATTTTTTTACTTATCAAATCATCAATTTAAATGAAACCACTCAACTTCTTCTTACCAAAGCCGATATTGCAGGACAAACAGCTGCATATACCCTGCATATTCGACATCTGGACCAGCCAGCTGAAATTTATACAGATGTAAGCTTTGATATTATTTCGCATCAAGTTGATGACTTTGTTTCACCTACTGGGCATAAAATGCGACTTCCAAAATATTTTTCTTGGATCGCTAGAAATGAGGCAAAGCAAATTATCTTAAACATTCAGGCAGAAATTGACTGCCCATTCCGCTATGGTCATGGGCGAGGTTATGCGAGTAGCTATATATTTACAGGTCATTATTTTGGTAATGAAGTTCAAGGTCGTGGTTACATCGAATACATTGATATTGAAAACCAACATGCTTTTGAAGATGAATAATTTTACTCAGGAATAGTGAGTTCAGTCATCGGCCAGCGCGGCGTGGTCGTTACCGCTAAACCATCATGCTGACCTGCTTTTAAACGTTGATATCCAGCAAAAGCAATCATTGCCCCATTATCAGTACATAAAGCAGGCTCGGCATAATAAACTTGCGCTTTAATTTTCGCCAAAGAGGTTTCTAATTGCTCGCGTAGTCTTAAATTTGCGCTAACTCCACCTGCAATCACTAAACGTTTAAGTCCAGTTTGCTTTAAAGCTTTTACTGATTTTTTTACCAAAGTATCTACAATTGCTTCTTGGAATGAAGCAGCAATGTCAGCGTCACGATTTTCACCATTCAATTTTTTCAATTGAACAGAAACAGCTGTTTTTAAGCCACTAAAAGAAAAGTCCAAGCCTTGATGAAGCATAGGTCTTGGAAACTCAAATGCTAATGGATCACCAGATAATGCAAGTTTTGCGATATTTGGCCCACCTGGATATAGCAAGCTCA
>NZ_GG753601.1:342062-356481 GCF_000163635.1 Acinetobacter sp. SH024
GGATATGGCAAGCTCATCATTTTTGCAACTTTATCAAAAGCTTCGCCCGCAGCATCATCAATAGACTCACCCAATAGTTCATATTGACCAATAGCGTGGGCTGCCATTAATTGTGTATGTCCACCTGAAACTAACAATGCCACAAACGGAAATTCAGGTGGTTGACTTGAAAGTAATGGAGCCAGCATGTGACCTTCCATATGGTGAACACCAATTGCAGGCTTATTTAAAGAAAAAGCTAAAGTTCTGCCAAACAGTGCACCTGTCATTAATGCTCCCATTAAGCCAGGACCACGCGTATAAGCAACCGCATCAATCTCTTGTTTTTTTACACCACTTTGTTCAAGCAATTGATTCATTAAAGGAATTAATTTACGAACATGGTCACGAGAAGCAAGTTCAGGTACTACTCCACCATATTCGGCATGAAGTTTAATCTGGCTATAAAGAACCTGTCCCCGTAAGCCGAGTTCGCTATCATAAAGTGCCAACCCTGTTTCATCACAAGAAGTTTCCAAGCCTAAAACAATCATCAAAACTGCCTTTTATATGAGTCAAAATATTGCAATCGCTATTATAGACTTGTGATATGAGTTGTAAATGAGTAAAATACTGACCTTCACTTGTGATCCGGCGCAATGGTGTGCCTGATCTTATCCATAATCTAGAGGATTTTACATGCCACAAGTTAAGTTGAAAGAAGGCGAACCAGTTGACGTAGCTATCCGTCGTTTCAAACGTTCATGCGAAAAAGCTGGTGTTTTAGCTGACGTTCGTAAACGCGAATTCTACGAAAAACCAACTCAAGAACGTAAGCGCAAAAAAGCTGCAGCAGTTAAACGCTACCAAAAGAAATTGGCTCGCGAATCTGTACGTACTACTCGCCTTTACTAATTAATTTGTGATTGACTGCTGAATTATGACTACTTTAAAAAACCAAATTACTGATGCATTAAAAACTTCTATGCGTGCCAAAGATATGGCAACAGTGACGGTTTTGCGTAGTCTACAAGCGGCAATTAAGCAAATCGAAGTCGATGAGCGCAAAGAGCTTGACGACGCTCAGGTTCTTGCGGTCATTGAAAAGCAAATTAAACAACGTAAAGAATCGATCAAAGCCTTTGAAGGTGCTGGTCGTAATGATTTAGCTAGTAAAGAACAAGCCGAAGCTGAGATTATCTCTCAGTTTCTACCAGAAGCTATGACTGAGGAAGAGCTTGATTCTATCATTGAGCAAACGATTGCTGCTCAAGAAGCAACTAGCATGAAAGATATGGGTAAGGTGATGAATTCTCTACGTCCGATCATAGCCGGGCGTGCCGATCCTGCTCAAGTTTCAGCAAAAATTAAAGCTAAGTTAGCTTAATTCCCCCTTTTTAAATTTTACATTTCTTCCAATCAAGCTTCTTTAGTTTGTATATATTTGCACATCTGCAAATTAAGTAAGATATAACTGTTAAATCTTCATTCTTCGCTCATCTTGCATTTGTTTCAAACGACTGTCTATTCTTGCCGACATTGCTTGATTGTCTTTTGCTAATCGCTGAGCATGCAACATTGATTTAATTGCATTTTCCTCACTACCTGACCAATATTCTGCTTCAGCTCGATAGCGTAAAACATTAACCGCTCTTAAAGGTCCATTCTTATCCAAATTAGCGGCTTGCTGTAAAAATTGCCAGCCTTGTATATCTCTTGGATTCTTATTAATAAATCTTTGAACTAAGGTTTGAACTTGCGCAAACTTACCTTGTCGTAGCAGCACCTCAGCTAACTTATAACTAAAAGCTTTATTTTCAGGCATCGTCATCTGCATAGAAGCAATTGTTGTATAAGCTTGATCTAATTTATTTTGGCCAAGATAAATATCTGTCTGCAATAATGCCACTAGAGGCTTTCCACTAGATTTCGCTTGATCTAAAGTAGACTGGGCTTGAGCATAATCACCTTGTCTTGTGTAAAATGCTGCTAAAGCAATCAGACCAGCAATATTCTTTTGAGAGGCCAAACTTTGTAGTTGGTTTTCAGTTGCCTGATTTGCAACCACCATGGTGTACCATTTTAAAATTTCAAAATCTGCATCATATATACGATTTTTAACTCGAGGCATCTGGTTTGCACGCAGCCGCGCTTCGCTCATACGTTCAGTCGTCAATGGATGAGTCAACCAGAAATCTGGTAAAAAACTCACTCGACTTGTAGCCCTATGCATTGTTTCAAAGTAATCTGCCATACTTTGTGGGTTATAACCCGCCGCATACATATATTGCATGCCGATACGGTCTGCTTCACGCTCTTGGTTTCGACTATATGTTAATTGTTTATCCATGAGTGCAGCTTGGGTTCCAAGCATCACTGCTGCACCCGCATCACCACCACCCTGCGCAGCTATAGCCACTCCCGCTAAAAGCCCTGCTAGACTTAGCAATGTTTGACCTTTAAAGGCTTCTTCAGAGCGACTAAAATGTCTTTGCGATACATGCGCAATTTCGTGAGCCATAACCCCAGCAATTTCATCAATATTTCGTGCTGAGGCAATAAGCCCTGTATTGAGCGCAAATAAGCCACCTGGAACAGCAAAAGCATTAATTTGCGGATCTTTAATCACGACTAGACCAATCGGCTGCCCAAGCTGAGTTTCACTTAAAATACTCGAAAATACCTGAAAAAATTGATCTTCTAGCCAGACGTCTTGAATAACGGGCATTTGTTTGTGAACTTCACGAAAAACTTTTTCGCCAATAAATTTTTCTTTTTGTTGATCAAGCAAACCAATCCCACTTCCAATATTTGGAATTTCTACTTGATTTGCAGAAGGCTGAGGGTCGAAAGGCTGCGCGTACGAAGCATTTGTTATAAAAGCCGTACTTAAAATAATTGGCAAAAATCTCAAATGTTTTTCTCTAGTAAAATTAAACCATCAAAAAAAGTCTACTGATATAAAACATAAAAAATTATGTTCAATCAATAGACTTTTAATATATCACTCGAGATCGCTTAGTTTTGCAATGAAGTGTTATTAATCATTTATGCAAAGTTTGGGTTTACCAAATATCTAGGAGTTTTATCCTCTAAAGCTTCAACTAGATTTTTATAAGCAAGATTTGCCATTTTTTTACGGGTCTCTGCAGTCGCAGATCCTACGTGAGGCAAAGTAACAACATTTGACAGTTTAAAAAGCTCCGAATCTTGTAAAGGTTCTTTTTCATATACATCCAAACCAGCTCCAAAGATTTCCCCGCTTTGTAAGGCTTCAATTAGAGCTTGCTCATCAACTACTGAACCACGCGCAATATTTATAAAAATAGCGTGCTTTTGCATAAGCTCAAATTGAGTTTTCCCCATCAAAGCTTTCGATTCATTATTTAAATCAACTGCGGTTACTACAAAATCAGACTGTTGCAATAACTCATCTAAACCAAGATATTGTGCTTTTAAAGGCTCTGCCAATTCAGGCTTTTCACGTCGGTTATGGTAAACAATATTCATGTTAAATCCATAAAAACCACGGCGTGCAATTGCGGCACCAATATTACCAAGCCCAATAATTCCTAGCGTCTTTCCAAAAACATCTAAACCAAATTGCTGAGGCCCAACAGTTCTTTTCCATTCACCTTGTTTCGTCCAATGATCAAGAAAAGGAACTTTTCTAGCAGCACTAAGCAATAACGTAAAAGCAAGATCAGCCGTTGTTTCAGTTAAAACATGAGGTGTATTTGATAACCAGATTTTTCTTTGGTTTAGATAAGCCACATCATAATTGTCATAGCCAACTGTTACAGATGAAATAATTTTGAGTTTTTGAGCAGGCGCAAGATTACTTTCATTAAGAAGTCGACCAGCACCGATCATCCCATCAGCATCTACAACTTGTTGGCGAATTTGCTCATTAATATCACCCAGTTTTGGATTAAGAACCACAACATGATAATCCTGTTGTAATCGAGACAAAATTTCTTCATCAATTTGGCTAAAAACTACAACTTTTTTCATGTAAATCCCTACTACTCGTTGTTATCTTGCATTAATTGCCATAACCTTTTTTTAAGGAGTGGTTTCTCCAACATCTCTTTTAAACTCGCCAAATGAATAATATTGGCATGCTGAATATAAGAACATTCACCAAGGCACAAGATCTTCTTGTCTGCTGCGACAGCATCTAAAAATCCTTGAATATATGAACCTGCACCACGTTGGTCTTGATAGTTAGCTAAAGGAAACGGCCATTTTAGTTCAGCATATTGCCCTATTTTTGCTTTTTGGATGTTATTCCAAAGTTGCTTTTCTTCTTCACTTAAATTAGTAACATCTAAAAAAATAATGCATTTTTCAAGCGCAAAAGCTTGCAACTCAAATGAAGCAATCGTAACCACTGGAGCTTGTACTTCAGTACGAGGCGACACAACAGGCGGAACTTCTACTGGAAGTGGTACCGCAATTTCAGGTTCAACTTTTGGAACTTCGTTGACTTGTGGTTTTGTCGGTTGCTCTACAACTGGATTGTTCTTAGAAGGTAATATAATTGGCTCACCTTCTGGTACAGCTTGATCTCGCCAGAGACTTTGAGCATTATTTTTTTGGCACAGCTGTGTCTTAGGAATCCATACATCAATTCCTAAAGTTGCCAATATATTTCTTTGCTGCCCAATCATCTGTAAATCAATACCTCTACTCTATCTACATTCTAACGGGCTTGAGTTTTTTTTTCAGTGTTTTATTTCATTCAGATGTTTTTATAATCGTATATGTCTTTTAAATAATCATCACACTATTTCTCTTTTGCATTTGATCCACAATTTCTTCTGTCTCAAAGCCAAAACGCCAATAAAGCAATTCAAGCACATCGAGTTCATCTTGCGTGATAATACGGTCGCTCCACAAACACATTTCTGCAATAGCTAGAATACTTAGACGGTCACGTAATAATAAACCAGCAATATCATTTAAAATTTCAGCCAGATCTAATGGCTCATCTGAAATTTCATCATAGATATACATTTCATCAGGATTGAGCAGCGAACGTAAAATACGCTCACGTACTTCTAATTGATTTGGGCTATTAATTTGTTGAACATGAAGTAAAGCATCAATCAAACGAACAATTTGAGGTTTCACTTCTTCAAATGCAGTTGGCAAATGTAATGGCATCAAGTTCAACTCATGTTTAACCCGCTCCAATAGTAGTGCATCTAACAACCCAATCTCACCATCTTCTTGGATAATGAGGGCCAACTTAGTAAGAAATTGCCGCGCAATACTTGCGGGTATATGTCCAATATTTTTACAAGCATCATGAAATATTTGAATATGAATACGTCCATCCAAATTCAATAATGCATCAATAATGGCATGACTCACAGGTGCATCTTTTGGAATAAACTCGCGATATTGGCGAATCATCAAAATAGCAACCATCACTTCACGTGAACCAGTCACAGTTTGTAGTGCTCGCTGAATTAATTCAGGACGCTTTTTATTTCGGCGTACATCACTACTCAGGGGCTTAATGGCATCATTTAATGCAAAACTAATTGGTGACAACCTTAACAAAGGTAGAGGCTGTGGAGATGACCACGGAATATAAATTTCTTTCTCAGATTCTTCCAAGAAATGAAATAAGCTAAACAACGGACGGTTGCGAAGTTTCTTTAAATTTTCTAATTGTAAATCTTGTAGTAAAGTGGGGTTTAACTCATAAATACGTTCACGAATACTCGGGTGAATATTCATCCAGCTTTGCGGGCTTAGTGAGTTAGCAAAACACATATGTGCGATTGATTCGGAATAAGCACTATGAATTTGCGAACCAGAGTGGTGAACATAAATACGCAACAAGGTTTGGGTATTCGCATTATTTTTTAATAGTCGTACTGTTTTTTGGTCATTACGAAATGTACGCCCACTCAAAGTCAAATATTTAATAAAACGAGTAATCAGTACACCTAGGCTTCCAGCCAACCAAATGACTCCACCCACTGCAACAAAAACTGTTTCAAATTTATGTTTATAGCCAGGGCTATAGCGCTTAAAACCCTGCTTGGCTAATTTACTGCCCCACTGACTAAAAGTTGTTAAGCCGCTATATAAAATCTTTAATTTTGTATTCTCAACAGCCTCCCCCGATAAAATCTGATTAAACTCATGGCCTAATAAACCATATAACTCAAGCTTATCCAGATTCTGTAAAGCACCCCATGTCAGAATAATTACGATATCTTTGGGATGAAAACCTGCCGTAAGTGCATTTACACCAACTTCATCAGGTAATACATATACGGTTGGAACTTTAAGTGAAAAATTTTGAGCTAAGTGTTCTGTAATTTTTAATGCTGCGAGTTCTTCGGGAGTACTCTCCTCTTTCACCAAACGACGTGCTTTAAGTTGTTTTGCTAAAGAGTGCCCACCTTTACGCAGGATATAAAGTTCGGTAACTACCGACCAAACCATAATAAAAAGTAATAGTGCAACGAAGTAAGGACTTAAGGTATGCCACCAAATTGGCTGGCTATAATCAAAAAAATGAACGAGTAAACCTAAAATTAAATTTAAGATAAAAATAGTAAGCAGCACAGCAACCAAACACATAGTGATGGACCATGCCATATTTTTATTTTCGATGAGATAGTGGCTTACTTCTTTCAATGTAAATATTCCCAATTACATTGTTAGGTTTCATCATAAAAGAAAAAAGCGGGAAATACCCGCTTTTTTCGGCTATTTCTATTCTTCTTTGATGCCTGTTAAATCTACAGAAGCAGCATCGACATTAACGTCAATATAACCATCTTTTTTCTTCTTAGCAGAGTCATTACGCTTCTGCTCCAAATTATTTAGATAGTTACCATCAATATCACCTGTTACGTAGATTCCATCAAATACTGAGCAATCGAACTCAGTTAAGTCAGGCACTTTGCTGGTACGTACAGCATTTTTCAAGTCTTCCAATTCTTGGAAAATCAAACGGTCAGCACCAATAATTTCTTGGATTTCTTCCACGCTACGTTCTGAAGCAATAAGCTCAGCTTTAGCAGGCATATCGATACCGTAAACGTTTGGATACATTACTTTTGGTGCTGCTGAAGCAAAGTATACTTTTTTTGCACCAGAATCACGTGCCATCTGAATAATCTCATTACACGTTGTACCACGTACAATAGAGTCATCCACCAACAGAACGTTCTTACCTTTGAATTCTAACTCAACAGGGTTTAATTTCTGACGTACAGATTTTTTACGTTGCTGTTGACCCGGCATAATAAAGGTACGGCCGATATAACGGTTTTTCATAAAACCTTCACGGAACTTCACACCTAGAATATTTGCAAGTTCTAAAGCTGAAGTACGACTCGTATCTGGAATTGGAATCACCACATCAATATCGTGGTCCTCGCCCCAGTCACGTAAAATTTTATGAGCAAGCTTTTCACCCATTTTTAAACGCGCTTTATAAACCGAGATTCCGTCAATAATCGCATCAGGACGAGCAAAATAAACGTATTCAAAAATACATGGACGGTATTTAGGATTAACAGCACATTGTTTAGAGAACAACTCGCCATTTGCATTGATGAAAATTGCTTCACCTGGTTCAATATCACGCTCAATTTTGAAACCAAGAGCAGTAATAGCAACCGATTCAGAAGCAATGATGTATTCCATCTCACCTTGTTCAGTTACACGCGAACCGTAAATAAGTGGGCGAATACCGTTTGGATCACGGAAGCCAACCAAACCATGACCAGTAATCATCGCCACTACACCATACGCACCTTGGCAACGCTCATGCACACGAGAAACCGTGTGAAAAATATCGTCAGGAGTAGGATTTAAAGTGCCTTTTTTCTGTAATTCATGCGCGAATACGTTTAAAAGAACTTCTGAGTCAGAATCTGTATTCATATGACGTAAATCTGTTTTAAACAGGTCATCATGAATTTCTTCTGCATTAGTCAAGTTACCATTATGTGCAAGCGTAATACCGTAAGGTGAGTTTACATAAAATGGTTGTGCTTCAGCACTGCTCGCAGAACCAGCAGTTGGGTAACGTACATGGCCAATACCATAATTACCAAGTAATGCTCTCATATGACGAGTATGAAAGACATCACGTACCATACCGTTATCCTTACGAAGGAAAAGACGGCCTTCATGGCAGGTTACTATTCCAGCTGCATCTTGCCCACGATGTTGCAACATCGTTAAAGCATCAAACAACATTTGGTTCACTGGCGATTTACCGGCTATACCAACAACTCCACACATAGCAACCTCGCAGACAAGCTAGGAATTAATAAAAAGGATTCTTTGTCGAATGGTCGGATCGGTTTTCTAAATCTTCCGATTCGTCCATTGGTTTTGAAGGAGTGCCTGATGCACTACCTCCAGATGTTATTTGATGAAATGCCTCACTTGCAGCATCTTTAGACAACTCGGTAGCCAAAGGCGCATAAGGCAATAAAAACTGTATAAATTTGGACTGTTTCCAGTGCGGTGAACTTTCAACCCAAGGTCCTACACCCTGCATTGTAATTAGTACAACCAACAAGCCCTTTAAAGAACCAAAAGCACCACCTGCTAAACGATTTAATGGCCCCAATTTCAGACTTTTCAAGAGGCCATTTAAAAATGCAGAGACGATCCATGTTAAAACAATGATCAAAAGCGCTATAAATGCAAAAGCTGCAATTTTTTGAACAACTGGATCATGACTTAAACCCGACATAGACGGAGCAAGAAGGACAGCATATTTTGCACCCATAATTAATGCAATGACCCATCCTACCAAGTTCGCAAAGGCTTTAATAAATCCTTGTCGCAAACCGTTTAGCCCCCCAATGAGCAAAAGTATCAGAATAATGATATCAATTGTGTTCATATTCACTTAAGACATAGCTGCAACACATTGTTTCACTAAAATAGGACCTGTATAAATTAGCCCACTATAGATCTGTACTAATGTTGCTCCAGCTTGCTGCTTGACTGCTGCTTGTTCACCCGACAAAATTCCACCCACGCCAATTAACGGGATTTGTCCTTTTAATGTTTGGGCAAACAAACGTAAGCATTCTGTACTTTTTTCAAAAACAGGTGCGCCTGATAAACCGCCCGACTCATTACCATAAGGAAGATTTTCTACACCTTCTCTTGATAAGGTCGTATTAGTAACGATCAAGCCATCAATTTTAAACTGCACTAACTGCGCTGCAATAAACTCAACATCTTCCGCTGTTAAATCAGGTGCAACTTTCAGAACCAAAGGAACATAGTGATTATTTTGTTCAGCTAGCTCAAGTTGTCTTTCTTTTAAGGTTTGCAATAGTTCAGTTAATGCATCACCACTTTGTAAACTTCTTAAGTTCTTAGTATTTGGAGATGAAATATTAACGGTAATATAAGAAGCGTAGTTATACACTTTCTCAAGGCAAATCAGGTAATCATCAACAGCTTTTTCTACAGGTGTATCAGCATTCTTACCAATATTAATACCTAAAATTCCTTTAAACTTTGAAGCTTTGACATTTTCAATCAGCTTATCAACACCATCATTATTGAACCCCATACGGTTAATAATGGCTTGAGCTTCAGGAATACGGAATAAGCGCGGCTGCGGATTACCGGATTGAGGACGAGGTGTAATGGTTCCAATTTCAATAAAACCAAACCCTAACCCAGCTAAAGCATCAATGTGTGCACCATTTTTATCAAGACCAGCTGCCAAACCTACTGGATTTGGAAATTCAATTCCCATACAAGTCGTCGGTTTCGCTTCTACGCTCTGACGGAGTAGGCCGAACTTATGTGCTTTATCAAGCATAGATAATGTTAATTCATGGGCACGCTCTGGTGCTAAACTAAACAACATCGGGCGAGCAAGTGAATATAACATACCAATCACAATCTACTGATTTTAGGTAGGCATATTATAGGCACAGGGAGCACAAAACACCATGCTTAAGACCAGCATATTTTAATATGTTATTGAACCGTCGCTGTTAATTTAATCTGACCTTCACTTGAAACCATTTCCATTTTTTCAATACTTAAGCCCATTTGTGCCAGTTGGGTTAAAAAGTTAGCTAAAATTGCGTAATTCTGATGAGTAACAATAAATTGTAACTGCTCGCCATTTTGCTGAGAAGTAACCGTTAAACCTTGCTGTTGAGCTACACGTTGTATTTTTTCTGCCTGCCCCAGCTCAAGCTCACTCGCAGGTTTCATAGTGACTGCATTACTTTGCATCCACACCATCAAATCTTTTAAATCATTTAAGCGCTGTTGCTGCTGTTCTGCTAAGGAATGCATTTTCCAAAGTGAAGCCCCAATAATAGCCACTACAACAAAAATTGTAGTAAAGACCACCATGATACGTTCACGGACAGTCAAACGGTCTAAATATTGATTAACTTGTTCGATCCACTGATCAAAGCGGTTTTGCAATTGAGCTAACATTTTCATTATTGTATTTTCACCACCCCAATAGCCCCACCACCATCGGCTTGAACATTACCTAACTCCGCCTTAAATCCCTGCTGATTAAGCTGCTGTGTTAAAGCTTGCAAATCATCTGCCGATTTTGCTTTCAAGGCCATGGTTAGTGTAGAAGCATCATAATTTAATTGCTGAGCTAAAATTTGTCTCTGCATCAAAATAGGTCCAACACGACTCAACAGAGAAAGTGCTTGTGTATCGCCTTGCTTGCTCATTCTTAAATGACTTTCAAATTGGCTTTTTATATTTTGTTCATTTACGCGACTAGAAGGACCAAACCAATATTTATATTGCTCAATTGTCTGCTCAGCTGTTTGATTTGCTACATTTCTTAATTTCACCCAACGCAACAAATCATAGCTAAACTGAACCACAATTATTGCTAAAACAATAACCGCACATGCTTTCCAGTAACCAGAAACCGTTTGCTCTTGCCCTTTGGCTTTCGGTAAAACATTAAAAGGATGCTGTTTAGGTTTATCTAAACCCTGAAATTGATAAAAAAACTCTAAACGTTGCTCAATACTAGAAGCTGCTTCTAAGCTTTCTAACTGTTCTACCGTTAACCCACTATATTGATAGTTTGTTTCAACTGGCTGGAATTCCAAAAACAATCCCAAATCATCTAGTGAATTACCGACCCATTTACTTTCACGCGCCAGTAATTTTTGGTCAATATTACACAGGATAACTTGCTGTTCTTGTGGTTCCGGCAAGATCAAAAAATCTGGCAACAAAGCAACCAGCTTGATTGGCAACAAATTCATCGCATGTTGCCATGTTTCCACCGTAGTTTTTGCAACGCCCAATATTGTTAATTGATCAGCATGAAAATGATGAACTACTTTCATGTGATCAATAGGCAAAGTTACAAACTCTTCAAGCAAATATTTAACACCATCTGCTCCAAGTTGCTTGTAATGAGACTTTGCTATTTGTTGCTGGAATACCTGAGCATGACGACTAGGAAAAAAGACAACAGCCTCTTTTCCTTGGTGCAATTGTAGGTCTTGTATTAATTGATCAAGGCTTTCAGCCTGCAACCAGTTTTCTCCGTTAGACCAATGCCATATTCCATTGGTTTCAGGCATCCATAAATACAGCATAATGGGCTAAATAACCTTTTTAATTATATTGTGGGTATAAAACTATTTTTTTGTGTTGATAAACCAGTTGCAATCACAGCCTGATCATAAATTCGAGCTTCAGCCAACGCAAATGGATTAAAGTTTTCATGGGTCAGCAGTTCAGCAATATGCCCTACTACATTCATATGACACACGACCACAATTGACTCATAAGGAATCTGAGACAACCACTCGACTGCCTCTTTGGCGTTATCATCTGGTTTAATTTTATCGCATAACAACACAGGCACATCTTTAAAATACGCTTGAATATGTGCCAATGTCTCTTGAGCACGTAACAAAGGACTAACTACAAAAATATCAGGCTTAACAATATCTTTTAAAAATGTTGCTGTCTGTTCTGCTTGAGTATGTCCACGAGCAGTAAGAGGACGTTTAGTGTCATTACCATTTATAGGTGGAGCGGCTTCCCCATGGCGAACCAATGTTAGTTGCATAAATTTTCCTTGTTAATAATTCTTGTATTATAACCACAATTTATGACATTTCTTCTTCAGACTTCGTGATGAGGTAAAACAAATTCAACATCACTACGGTGTCCGTTTTTCATAAGAGATAATGCAATATTTAAAGGAGGCGCCCCTTCGAAAATAACTTCATATAAAGCGTTAGTAATAGGCATATAAACATCTAGTTCTTCTGCTTTACCACGCACCTGAACAATTGTATTAATGCCTTCTGCTGTCTGCCCCAACTCTTTACTTGCCTGATCCAGCGTTTTACCCGAACCTAAAGCATAACCAATCTGATAATTACGGCTTAAAGGACTATTACAAGTCGCGAATAAATCACCAACACCTGACAACCCCAAGAATGTAAGCGGATTTGCACCTTGTTTTACTGCAAAACGGCTCATCTCGGCCAAAGCACGCGTTAAAATCATACTCTTGGTGTTTTCACCAATTTTGTAAGCGGCGCCAATTCCCATTGCAACCGCATAAATATTTTTAAGTGCTCCACCTAATTCCACTCCGTGTACATCATCACTACCAAAAACACGGAATAAAGCACTATGCAGAGCATGTTGCACAGCATAACGAACTAACTCAGAATCACTGGCAATAACGGTGCCAGACGGCATACCCGCCATAATTTCTTTTGCAAGGTTTGGACCTGAAAGTACACCATAAGGAACTTCAGGTAATTCTTCACGAATGATATCGCTCATGAAGCTGAAAGTTTTAGCTTCAACACCTTTGGTTAAAGACACAACCGCTTGTGCAGTAATATAAGGAGCGATTTGTTTTAAGACATCGCGGAATGAGTGACTTGGAATTGCGACTAAAATAATATCTCGGTCACATACAGCTTGTTCAAGATCAGACACAGCGCGTAATGATGACTCTAAAATAAAATCTGGCAAATAACGTTTATTAATGTGGGTTTTATTAATTTCCTCAGCTGTTTCGGCGTCACGAATCCAGATCATGGTATCGCAACCATTACGTGCAGCTAAATTTGCCATAGCCGTTCCAAAGCTTCCTCCCCCTAGAACGGTAATACGTAAAGCAGTTTTTTTATCAACCGCAACAGGTTCCACCAAATCTGTAAACTTAAATTCAGCCATCTTTTATTATCCTATTTCTTACTTCTACAGACGTTTAAGCCTGCCAAACTTTTACGAATTCTTTACTTTCAATATCTGCACGCGGTGCAATTACTTTAGCTGCTGTGCCGACGTAAATAATACCTGAAATTAAATCACGAGGTTGCAGACCTAAATGCTGCTTTAACCAATTTGATTCGACAACTGCACCACTACGCCACATGGTCGAAAAACCTTGAGCTTGTAGAGATAATAAAAGATTTTGTACTGCGGCACCCGTACTTAAGATTTGTTCGAAATGCGGTACTTTCGGGTGATCTTGTAATTGTGTAAGCGCTAAAATAAGTAATGGTGCGCGAAAAGGATGTTGTTTAACACGTTCGAGTTGAGCGAGATCAGTTTCACCTAAATCTGCTAGAGCCTTTGCTAAAACTTCACCAAAAGCACCACGTTGTTCGCCTGAAACAACCACAAAACGCGTTGGTTTAAGTCGATGATGATCTGGAGCAGTCAAAGCTGCTTGGAAAGCTAACTCCAATTGCTCTGTACTTGGAGCTGGCTCAACTAATTGGCCAATAGACTGACGCTGATGAATATTTTGGTGAATTATTTGTATTGCTGAATCCGTCATTAATATTGATCTAACTCAAAAATTCAAAATAGATTAGCATAATCTACCGTTAATCCACCATTGAATCTAGCTTATAAAATTAGCGAACTCTCACTTTGACATTTTTTAATACAAAACATCAAAACTCATACAACGTCTTCAAAATCAACTAGAAAACTTATGTTCAAATAGCTATATCTTTTAGCGATTAACTTTAGGTGCATTATGAAAAAAATAATTTTAGCGAGCGCAATGAGCGGTGTTGTTTTATTACTTGGTGCTTGTGCAACTACTCCTAAAAATACTTTAGCAGTTCAAAAAGAAAATAATCAGTTTGAAGTTACAGGTATTGGCAAAACCAATTTACTTGCAAAAAATAATGCAATTACTGCAGCTCAAAAAACTTGCTCAAAAAACACTACGCCAGTCGTTGTAGATGAAAAAACAACCTATAACGGTGTGTTAAAAGATGTTGTAAGCGAAAAAACTGGTCAAATGGTTGAAGCAGCAGCAGGTGTTATTGGTACATTGACTGGTAAAAATGCGTCTTTAGCAAAAGATGATGACTACCAAACAACGCTTACATTCTATTGTAAAATTAATTAATCAAAAAAAAATCCACTACAA
>NZ_GG753601.1:356751-411555 GCF_000163635.1 Acinetobacter sp. SH024
GGGATTTTTTTATTAGCAATAACCATCTAATCTGGTCAGTGGTAATTTTTTACCAATTGCTTTTTCAATTTCAGGTAAATAAAAGGCATCATCTTCAGATAAGAAACTAATACTTACCCCCTGTGAGCCAGCACGACCTGTACGACCAATACGGTGTACATAGTCATCAGATTGTTCAGGCAATGTAAAGTTGATGACATGCGACACGCCATCCACATGAATACCACGACCAGCAACATCTGTCGCAATCATAATATTATGTTTACCTTGCTTAAATTGCTCTAACATTTTTAAACGTTTATCTTGAGCAATTTCACCTGAAAGCATACCTACTCTGTATCCATCTTTCTTTAAATGGTCATAAAGACGGCGCACCTGATCACGTCGATTAGCAAAAATCATAACCTTATCGATTGGCTCTTCACGCAAGATATCTTGCAGTAAACGATATTTGTCTTGTTTAGCAACAACATAAACACGTTGCTCTACATCGTTATTGGTCTTTTGTTCTGGCTCAATTTCAACAGTTACAGGTTCAAATAACCATTGTCTTGCCAAATTAAGAACATCATAACTAAACGTCGCTGAGAACATGAGGGTCTGACGTTGTTCCTTACGGGGTGAATAACGAACAATACGTTTTACCGAAGGAATAAAGCCCATGTCTAATAAACGGTCAGCTTCATCAATAACTAGAAATTCAATTTGATCGAGCCAGACTTCTTTTTGTTCTACAAAATCGATTAATCGCCCAGGTGTGGCTACCATGATATCGACAAAATTAGCATCAAGTTGCTTCTTCTGCTTATCGAAATCAACACCACCCAATAGGGTCACTAAATGTAAATTAGAGAATTTTGTGAGAAATTTCGCATCACTTTCAATTTGCAATGCCAACTCACGAGTAGGCGCCAAGATTAAAGCACGAGGCTCGCCACGGAAGCGTTGCTCTTGAATCGGATTATTGAGTAAATCATTAATTACACTAATCAGAAAGGCAGCTGTCTTACCTGTTCCTGTTTGTGCTCGCCCAATTGCATCATGCCCGGCTAATGTATATTTTAAAACCTTTTGCTGAATTGGGGTCATTTGAGTAAACCCTAAAGCATCAATCGCCTTTTTAAGTTGCGGATGTAAATTCAAGGTTTCAAAACCAGATGTCATAAATACGCGCTCTAACAAACAATCTCTCGAATGAGAAGATCATTATAAACAAAAACGCCCCAATTCAAAAATTGGAGCGTCCATCATTCATCAAAAAGATGAATTAGTCTTAGTCTAAAGGCTGAACGTTTTCAGCTTGAAAACCTTTTTGACCTTGTACAACGCTAAACTCTACGCGTTGACCATCACGTAGAGAACGGTGACCGTCACCTACGATTGCACGGAAGTGAACGAATACATCGTCGCCACCGTTACGTTGAATAAAACCAAAGCCTTTAGTGTCATTAAACCACTTTACTACGCCTTGTTCACGAGCTGTCATAAGTCAATCCTCAGATGTTGAAAAAAGGACCTTCCGGTGTTGCAAACAGCAGAGCAAACAAGGTTTTAAAATATTTATAATCTTAAAGCTTGTAATCATTCTGTAAAACTATCAACAATTTCCGGTTACATCCATTTGTTATAGGGTTATTAAATCAATTTGATTGTGTGGTAAATCCTAAAACGGTTCGAGCTTAACACGGGTTTATGACAATTAATAGAATTTTTTTCAAATATTTCCCCTATTTTTAGTTCTTTTTTTAAACAGCTTATTACAATATTTTTTATAGAAATTCCGGCATCTCCTTTCATAAAATATGCTGTATTTATTAAAAATTTGTTAGAATATTTTTTTCAGTTGTTTTGATGATGAATGAGCAATACTTCTTCTAATACAGCACCCATTGAAATTAATGCCCTTGGGCAGCCCTGCCCAATGCCATTGTTAATGTTAAAGCGTGAACTTAAAAAAGCGTCAGGCAAACAACAATTTTTATTAAAATCTTCAGATCCTCATAGTGAAATTGATGTAACTCGTTACTGTGGTTTACATCATTTTACGTGTCAAACTACACACATATCAGAAAGAGAATTTCACTATTTAATTGAAACTCAATAATTCTTTGCTAAACTAAAAGATTAGAAATTGCATAAAATTTTACATTTCTCTACCCAATTTTCCTTAATTATGAAGCTGATTCAAATTAAGATGAATTTATTGGTTATCCCATTCGATCCTATAAGGAGAACTCATGAGTGACAGCAGCAATCAATTGATGCCCCTGTCATTGTCTGCGCCCGGTGTAAACCTTGGTGCATATATCAGTACTGTCAATCAGATTCCTATTTTAACGGCCGAGCAAGAAAAAGAACTTGCTGAACGTTATTATTATGACCAAGATCTTGATGCCGCAAAAATGCTGGTAATGTCGCATTTACGTTTTGTCGTTCATATTGCGCGCAGCTATGCAGGTTATGGCCTACCACAAGGCGACCTTATTCAAGAAGGTAATTTAGGCTTAATGAAAGCCGTGAAACGTTTCGACCCAAATATGGGCGTGCGTCTAGTATCTTTTGCCGTCCATTGGATTAAGGCAGAAATCCATGAATACGTTATTCGCAACTGGCGTATCGTCAAGATTGCAACGACAAAAGCTCAGCGTAAATTATTTTTCAATTTACGTAGTTTAAAAAAATCGAGTAAAAAATTAACGCTCGAAGAAGCTCAATCGATTGCTAATGACTTAAATGTAACTCCAGAACAAGTTCTGGAAATGGAAGGTCGTTTAACTGCTTATGATGCTGCTTTTGAAGCACAAGGTGATGATGACGATGATACTCCACACACAGCGCCTGCGTTGTATCTTGAAGATAACCGCTACGACCCTGCCCGTTTAGTCGAGAACGAAGACTGGGAAGAGCAAAGTACTTCAGCCTTGCATGATGCAATGGACCAGTTAGATGACCGTTCGCGTAATATTTTACAACGCCGCTGGTTAGATGATGACAAATCTACTCTTCACGAGTTAGCAGCTGAATATAATGTTTCGGCAGAACGTATTCGTCAGCTTGAAAAAAATGCGATGGAAAAAATCAAAACTGCCATGTCAGCAAGCTAAAATAAATGAAAAAAATAAAAGGGCGAATCGCCCTTTTGTTTTATCTGGCTATGTTTAGCCAACCCAATCTATGTTAACGTTGCCTTTCATTATTCAGTTGCGTTTTTTGTTATGTGGATCGCCATTTCAGCCCTTAATCTTGCTTTTGCAGTCATGTTGGGTGCTTTTGGAGCACATGGTCTTAAAGCTCACGCGGGTCCTGAGCAACTTGCTTGGTGGCAGACTGCAACCGACTACTTTTTTTATCATGCGCTTGGCCTATTAGCTCTTGGTATTTTAAGTAAGGTTCTTCCTCATTTCCCAATCAAGTTATCTTTCTTGCTTATCCAAATTGGTATTCTATTTTTTTGTGGTTCGCTTTACATCATGGCGCTAGGTTTACCACGAATATTAGGTGCAATTACGCCAATCGGTGGAGCCTTAATGATTGCGGGATGGCTAGTCTTGGCTTGGAATGCTTTCAAATACGCAAAATAATCGGAATGTGATCATGCAAATTTATTTAAATGGCGAATTAACGGACACGCCTAGCCAAAACCTGTTGCAACTCATTCAGGAGTTGGCACTTGAAGGAAAACGTTTTGCTGTTGAGCACAATCAGCAAATCGTTTCTAAAAGCAAATTAGAGCAAATTTCTATTGCTCAACATGACCGTATCGAAATTATTCACGCTGTTGGCGGCGGCTAAGTCGGAGTTATCCATGCAAGACACCCCTCTCATTATTGGTTCACGTTCTTTTCAATCTCGCTTATTGGTCGGAACTGGCAAATATAAAGACTTAAATGAAACGGATTTAGCTATTCAAGCCAGTGGTGCAGAAATCGTAACTGTCGCAATCCGCCGTGTGAATATTGGACAAAATCCAGATCAACCGAATTTACTGTCTGTCATTCCACCAGAAAAATATACAATTTTGCCAAATACCGCAGGTTGTTTTGATGCTGATAGCGCAGTACGTACCTGCATGTTAGCGCGTGAGTTACTTGATGGTCATAACCTAGTAAAACTTGAAGTATTGGGTGATGAAAAAACCTTATATCCAAATGTAACCGAGACTTTAAAAGCCGCGCGCACTTTGATTGATGACGGTTTTGAGATTATGGTCTATACCTCTGATGATCCGATCATTGCACAAGAACTTGAAAGTATGGGCTGTGTTGCGATTATGCCTTTAGGTAGTCTAATTGGTTCAGGTTTAGGTATTTTAAATCCACATACCATTTCAATTATTAAAGAAAATGCGAAAGTTCCAGTTTTAGTCGATGCAGGCGTTGGTACAGCAAGTGATGCTGCTATTGCGATGGAACTTGGTTGTGATGGTGTATTGATGAATACAGCGATTGCAGCTGCTCAAAACCCTATTTTGATGGCTTCCGCAATGAAAAAAGCTGTTGAAGCAGGACGTGAAGCATTTTTAGCAGGTCGTATGCCACGTAAACGTATGGCAAATGCAAGCTCACCTGAAACAGGTTATTTCTTTAAATAATTTATTTCTAAGGAATCACTGCTTTTTCAGTGGTTCCTCTCTCCTACCATATAACCATTTTACCTTTTAAAAATATATCGCTTTATTCTAATGGTAGATCTAAATTCTTATACCTAACTTAGGCTATTCCAATATTTGTCTTAAATTATCCTTGGCGTTTAACTCAAAATTCTTTTGGAAATATACAGTTTGATAAAGTGGCTCAGACTGATAAAAATGCATTAAAACTTCTTTTCGCTTAATCGCATATACTTCAGGATCAACCCAAGAATACTCCTGCTGAATTTGCTGTTCATACTGGATAAAACGTTCAGGTGTTGCTGCCAAAATAGCTAAATCAATATCCAACAAAAATTGCAAATCTGTTTCATCAGTTAATGCATGCTTTTGAGTCGCAAGAATCCAACGCTTTATTTTCTCTAGAGTATCGGATGATAAATCTTGCGCCATCAATTGTTCAAATAACTCAGCACTTTTAAGCTCATTATCTGGTGCTTGAGGATCATAGATAACATCATGAAACCAGAGAGCCAATGCAACAGCATACGGATCATTTAATTCGTATTGAACCGCCTCCATTAAACTCAAACATTCACATAAATGTTGGACGGTATGGTAGGCTCGCTGTTTTTCACTATAAGCCGCAATAAGTTCATCATAGATTTTCTGCGGTTCAGAAAAATCATAATGCTGATGCAGCTCAAACCAAACATGCTTTAGTTTTGATAAATAAAGCTGCATCATCATCTATTAACCACGCTTAAAATTATTGCTCATCACGTTTAAATACCAACTCTTTTGCCGATGAGTTATCAGCATCAAAGTAATAACCCTCGGTATTAAACGCTTTGATGTCTTCAGCTTTATTTAATTGGTTTTCAACAATAAAACGAGCCATTAAACCGCGTGCTTTTTTCGCATAGAAACTAATGACTTTATATTTGCCATTTTTCTGGTCAAGAAAAACAGGCTTCACAATTTCAGCCTTAATTTTCTTTTCATTGACAGACTTGTAATATTCATCTGAAGCTAGATTTACCAGCAATTCAGATTTAATTGCGGCCAAGTCTTCATTAATTTGGTTAGTGATGATATCACCCCAGAATTCATACAAATTATGACCTCTAGTATTTTTTAATTTAGTACCCATCTCTAAACGATAAGGCATCATTAAATCTAAAGGACGCAATAAACCATATAGACCAGAGAGCATACGCAAGTGCTGCTGTGCAAAGTCAATATCTTTATCTTTTAAATGGTACGCATCTAAACCGGTATACACATCCCCTTTAAATGCATAAATTGCTTGGCGAGCATTTGAGAAATTAAATTCGGGATTCCAGTCTCTAAATCGATCTGCATTTAGTGTGGCAATTTTTTCACTTACACTCATTAAACTCGCAATTTCCGAAGCAGAAAGTTTGCGGCAAACATCAATTAATTGTGCTGAGTTTTCTAACAAGCGAGGCTGAGTAAACTCATCTGTAGGTAACGCTGTTTCATAATCTAAAGTTTTTGCAGGAGAAATTAAAGCAAGCATAGACAACCTGAAAAAATTATTCTTAATACCAACTATAACAGTAGATATTTTTTAATGCTAACTCGTGTTTTCAATGACGACTATCGGTAAAATAGCACTACGTATTGTTATTTAGCGGTTCTTATATGTCTGAGCAAACTTTCATCCAGGGTCCAGTAGGTAAAATTGAACTTTTCGTTGACCGCCCTGAAGGTGAAATCAAAGGCTTTGCGGTTGTTTGCCATCCGCACCCATTGCAAGGTGGAACCCCTCAGCATAAAGTCCCTGCCCTTTTAACCCAAATTTTTAATGAATATGGTTGTATTGTTTACCGTCCTAGTTTCCGTGGTTTAGGCGGCAGTGAAGGCATTCATGATGAAGGCCATGGTGAAACTGAAGATATCTTAGCTGTAATTGAGCACGTTCGTAAGCTTCATGAAGGCCTACCCTTTTATGCAGGCGGTTTTAGCTTTGGCTCACATGTTTTAGCAAAATGCTTTGCACAGCTTGAACCTGAATTACGACCTGTACAGTTAATTTTATGTGGTTTACCAACAGCTACTGTAGTAGGTTTACGCCACTATAAAACTCCTGAAATTCAAGGTGATATTCTACTCATTCATGGTGAGCAAGATGATATTACTTTACTTTCAGATGCAATTGAGTGGGCAAAACCACAAAAACATCCAATCACAATTTTACCGGGTGCTAACCACTTCTTTACAGGCTATTTAAAGCAGCTTCGCCAAATCATTACACGTTTTATTATCATGAAATAAACGGTAACTTGATGGGCATAACTCGAGAGTATGCCCATCATTTTATAAGCCGTGTCATTATTGAAAATTATTCCAACTTAACCCAAAACGTGCCAAATATTTTTTCACTCGGTCACTATCGTTCGTTGTATTACGCTGTTGACGAGATACTGAAAAGAGTTGTCTTCCCGCCTCTGCCATGGATTTTGAATTTTCGCAGATTTTGAGCACACCTCGTAATTGAATCTGATCAAATTCATCTATTTGTTCTAGCTGCTCAGGACTTAAATAGTTCAACAAAATATCTGTATTTTTATCATTGTAAGATTCATCCTGAATAAGCCAAAGCTGCTTTAGACGTTGAATTTCTTTTTCTACAGCTTCACGGCGAATTAACTCACCTTGCGATAAAGTTGCCAAACGAGTTACGCTCGCTGCTAAATCTCTAAAATTTCCTTGCCATGATGCATCTACTGATTTAGCAAACTTTAAATATGTTTCTAAAGCATCACGTTGAAAACGTAATTGTCTTTGATGAATTGCAGCAAAACGCTGTAGCTCAAAATCAATATTGGGTGCAATATCTTCTACACGGTCTTTTAAATTTGGTAAGAAGAACGTCCACGTATTCAAACGAGCCCATAAATCTTCACGAAAACGACCAGCTTGAACCTCATTGCGTAAATCACGGTTAGTACCTGCGATTAGCTGAAAATCGGCCTGAATTTCCTTATCACTTCCAACAGGAAAAAAACTTTTGTCTTCTAGCGCTTTTAGCAGCATAGCTTGTTCATCAAGTCCTAATTCACCAATTTCATCTAAAAATAAAATGCCTTGGTCAGCACTTTTTAATAAACCAGCACGAGAAGCTGCTGCTCCTGTAAATGCACCTTTTATATGACCAAATAAAGTTGACATGGCACTATCACCACGCAAGGTTGCACAGTTAACATCAATAAAACGACCGCTTAATTGAAATTTATCTTTCTTTAACTGAAAAATTTGTTTTGCTAAATGAGACTTACCAACCCCTGTTGCCCCCATAATCAAAATAGGTGCACTAGAGCGGGTTGCAACTAATTCAACTTCCTCAATAAGCTGATTAAACGCTTTATTATGAGTAGAAATATTTGCTTTAAGTTGTTGCCAATTTTGTTTTTGTTCATCATCGAAGCGCTGTTTTAAAACATCGTATCGAGATAAGTCCAGATCAATAATTCTATATTCACCTTCTGAGGTCTTTTGCTGATTAGGTGAACTTTGGATAAGTTGAGCTGGTAAATAATGTGCATCTACCAATAAATACCAACAAATTTGAGCAACATGCGTTCCGGTTGTGATATGCAATAAATAGTTATTTTTTTCAACATCAAACGGATAGGTTTTTACAAAATCATAAAGTGCACCATAAACTTCAGCAAAATCCCAAGGATCTTTAATACTTACCTTATGTCCAGAAACCTGTGTTTGGGGAGAGATCTCTTTAGCATCTGCTGCTATAGATTTAACTAAATTATGATGTTGTCGATCATGTAACAGTACCAATTCATCTACAAGCAAATTTTCATGCATTAACAAGCTAATCGTAGGACGCCAACGTTGCCATCGATCTGGCTTTCTCCCCTGATCAAGTGTAGAACCGACAAAGCCAATAACGACTGTTTTCTTTGCATCCGCCATAATTTCTATAAAATTTTATAACTGTCTATAATATACAATACGCATTTGACCAAAAAATTCCAAGAATATGCTTCATTTTACTTTTTTAGGCACATCTTCGGGTGTACCTACCCTGACACGTAATGTTTCAGGATTAGCAGTTCGTAACACCAAAAATAAGGACTGGATTTTAATTGATGCCGGCGAAGGGACACAGCATCGCATTCAACAAGCCAAACTTTCACTACAAAACCTAGTTGCCATTTGTATTACACATGTTCACGGCGACCATTGTTATGGTCTAGTTGGTTTATTGGCAAGTGCAGGCATGAATGCCCGTAGCAAACCCTTAATCGTGATTGCACCGAAAGAAATTCAGCAATGGTTTGAAATCACTGCCCAGCTTACAGATTTATATTTGCCCTATTCCCTTCAATTTATTGATGTAAATGAAGCAACGCAGCCACAACAGATCACTGACGAATTCATTGTTCAAGCACATCAACTAAGCCATCGTGTTCCAAGTTTTGCTTTTAGCATTTATATCAAATCTATTCAGAAGAAGTTAGATACCAAAGCTCTAACTCAGCTTGGCGTACCTCAAGGAGACATGTGGGGCCATTTGAAACAAGGTTACAATATCGAATTTGACGGACAAACTTTAAAAGCTCAAGACTTTATCAAAATACAAAATCAACAAGTTCATGCAATTATAGGTGGCGATAATGACCAACCTGAACTGTTAGCAAACGCTTGCAAAGATGCGCAACTCCTTATTCACGAATCAACATACTTGCAAACGGTTTTAGATAAAGTTGGCAAAGGTCCAATGCATAGCTCAGCAAAAATGGTGGCTGAATTTGCAGAACATCAATCTTTAAGTAATTTAATTCTGACGCACTTTAGCCCCCGACATCAAGATAAAGCTGGGCAGCAAGCTATAATCGAAGAAGTTCGCCAGTTTTATAAAGGTCATTTTTATTTAGCAAATGATTTTGATGAGTTTACTTTAAATGAAGTTGGACAGCTTTTAAAAGTCGATAAAATCGTAAAATTTATTAATTAAATATATCCAAAAAGATATTTAAATATATTTTTAGATATATTTTTAATATTAAAAACCGCCAATAAAATTCACACTATATAAAATAAAATTATTTTTATTTATTATTTTCAATAATTTACAATTAAATTAAATGCTTTTTAAAAAAGTTGGCACACTCAGTGCAATAGTACAAAGCACACAACATCATTGGGATCTTGTGAATAACACCTGCCTGCAAACGCTTGGCAGGCAGGCTTTGAAAGGAAAAGAAAATGTCTGTCATTGAAGAAATTAACCAACAAGCTCAGTTTGAACAAAAACAGCAACAACGTTCTTATGAAGTTCTGCAAAATGAAAAAAGTATGCCAGTCAAAATGTGGACTAAAGGCGTGCTTGTTGATGACAACTCAAAACAACAATTATTGCAAACAGCTCAAATGCCTTTTATTTATAAATGGATGGCTGTTATGCCAGATGTACACTTCGGTTTAGGAGCAACTATTGGTAGCGTGATTCCAACTAAAGGGGCAATTATTCCTGCTGCTGTGGGTGTAGATATTGGTTGTGGAATGATGGCAACCCGTACAAGCTTAACTGCTTCAGATTTACCAGATAACTTACATGCTCTACGTACTGAACTTGAACGTTTAATCCCACACGGAATGACTAAACGCGGACGTGATCGTGGGTCATGGGAAACTCCACCAGAAATGGTAGATCAAGCTTGGACCGATCTGGTTGCAGATTTTGAATATATTTGCGCAAAACACCCACGTTTAAAAAACACCAACAACCGCAAACATTTGGGAACTTTAGGTACTGGAAACCACTTTGTCGAAATCTGTTTAGATGAGCATGATCATGTTTGGATTATGTTGCACTCAGGTTCTCGTGGTGTAGGAAATGCTATAGGCAATCATTTTATTGAACTTGCCCGTAAAGACATGCAGAAGCATTTTATTAATTTACCAAATAAAGATTTAGCATACTTAGTCGAGGGAACTGAACATTTTGATGATTACTGGTTTGCGGTAGGCTGGGCTCAACGCTTTGCGATGAAGAACCGAGAAATCATGATGCAATCTGCGATTAAAGCCTTGGCTACGATTGTACCAAAGCCTTTTCAGGCACGTTTGGAAGCGGTGAACTGTCACCATAACTATGTGGAAAAGGAAGAACACTACGGTGAAGAAGTAATGGTCACCCGTAAAGGTGCTGTCCGTGCGCGCTTAGGTGAATATGGAATTATTCCAGGCTCAATGGGCGCGAAGTCCTTTATTGTCCGTGGACTTGGAAATCAGGAATCTTTCTGTTCATGTTCGCATGGTGCAGGCCGTGTTATGAGCCGTACTGAAGCAAAACGACGCTTTACTGTTGAAGATCAAATTGCACAAACTGAAGGTGTGGAATGCCGTAAAGATGCTGCGGTTATTGATGAAATTCCATCGGCATATAAACCAATTGAAGATGTAATGAAAGCTCAGAGCGATTTGGTTGAAGTGGTTTATACATTAAGACAAGTGGTGTGTGTTAAGGGTTAGATAATTTACCATACCCAGAAGGTGAGCATATGTTTGTCCAATTAGATCATTTGAATACCAAAGAGTTACAATCTGATCTTGATGCCATACAAGCCGTATTTGAAGTATTTTTGTTTAATGTCGTACATAAGACAGAATCTTCGAATACGCTAGCTATTCACCAACAGATGTTATTGAATTGTGAAAGTTTAGCAATAGAAAAAACGTTAGACTTAAATACTTTAACCACTAAAAAATTAGATCGCAGCCTTGTAAGTTTTAATCGTTTGGACAAACCTAATTTATTTTCTAGACATAATTGGTTTTGGGGCTTGTTAGAGGCAATCATTGATCCACCATATGGCACAACCCTTACCCATTTTAATCAGGTAACATTCTTTCAAGCTTTCTTGCGGCTATGCCTTTTCACGGAGAAAGACTGTGAAATATATGATTGGGTTGGCTATCCAGGTAGTGGTCGGGAAGAAAGTTCTGAATGGAATGATTATTTTGAACCGGGCCGAGAATGGTGGGGTAATTGGTGCTTAACCATCTATTCACCAGAGCAAAATAAAGGTTGCTTACTACTTGCCAGCTCAACAGATTAAAGTTGCCAGCTCAACAGATTAAAGAATAAATTTTTAGGAAAATAAAATATGAAACTCGCAGAAGCACTTTTACTTCGAAGCGATCAACAAAAAAAGCTCGCTTCGTTAAAACAACGAATCAATGCGAATGTATTGGTACAAGACGGTGATGAACCTAGTGAAGATCCAAATGAACTCATCAAACAAGTATTTGCTTTAACTCAGGAAAGCAATCAATTGATTTATCGTATCCATTTGACCAATGCACAAGCAAAACTGGAAGATGGCAAAGTATTATTGTCTCTATTAAGCTTGCGCGATAGTTATGCTGAACAGCATAAGATTTTAATCGATGCGATTGCCAATACGCATCGAGAACCTGATCGTTATAGCTCACGTGAAATTAAGTGGAAGAAGGTCATTCCGGTTTCTAGCTTACAAAAACAGGCGGATGATATCAGTGCAAAACTCCGTGACTTAAACGTTAAAATTCAGGCTACTAATTGGCAAATTGATCTAATCGATTAAACAATAGATTTTGTGAAATCCTTTTCACAATCAAAGTTTGGACATACTGGGCGAGTACAAGATCCTGCATTACTCCGATCTGAGGGATTGAAAAATAATTCAGGCGGCTATGGCAGCATGTGAGCCGTGCATCGATATTCACTTATCAGGCTCAGCACTATGCACCTAGTAAACCTTTGTCGAAAACAAAGTCACACATTACTTCGCATTACCATGTACTGACAGTATGTTCATTAAATTAGAAAATAAGGAAAATAGAAGTGAATACAGTTTTGGTAAATATACCAAAAGTCATTCAAATTGATGGCTCACAAGGTGAAGGTGGTGGACAGATTTTAAGAACTGCCCTTGCCCTCTCAATGATTACAGGCCAGCCGTTTGAATTAATTAATATACGTGCTGGGCGTAAAAAACCAGGTTTAATGCGTCAACATTTGGTTTGTGTACAAGCATCTCAACAAATTAGCCAAGCTTATGTAGAGGGTGCTGAATTACATAGCCAACGTTTATATTTCGCACCTCAGCATGTTCAAAGTGGTAAATATCAATTTCAAATCGGTTCTGCGGGTAGTACAACACTGGTTTTACAAACGCTTCTACCTGTTTTGTTATTACAAAATGAAGCTACCGAACTCACCATTTCAGGGGGTACACATAACCCACTTGCACCAACAGCAGATTTTATTGAACACTGCTTTTTACCTGCTCTAGCTCAAATTGGAATTAACGTAGATTTTAAATTAAGTAAAGCTGGCTTCTTTCCAATTGGTGCAGGTGAAATTCAGGTTACCGTTCAACCATGGCAACATCGAAACAAGCTAAATTTATTAGATCGCGGTGCTTTGCAAAGTAATGAGGCCTTTGCAGCTGTATTAAATCTTTCAGAAGAAGCACAGATAGCACAACGTGAATTAACCACATTAAGTAAAAAACTAAACTTAAGCTCTCAGCAGCAATTTCATTTAAATGGAATTAGCCAAGGCAATACAGTCTATGTGAAAGTTACTCATCAATATCACACTCAACTGTTTACGGCTTTAGGTGAGATGCGCAAAAGTGCAGAGCAAATAGCTGATCATTTAGCAAAAGATGTAAATCTATATTTATCTTCGCAGGCTGTTGTAGATGAGTATTTGGCAGATCAGTTACTTCTACCTTTAGCTCTAGGTCAAGGTGGTGAATTCACCGCACAATGTATTAGCGAACACACTCGTACTCAAGCAGCCATGATTGAAAAATTTATTGATTGTGAAATCGAGTTTATCAAGTTAAATCCACATCATTTTCATGTAAAGGTTAAAGTTTAAGAAGCTCATGATTGAGCTTCTTATTTATAAAAAACTACTCTACAGATGCCAAAGCTGTCACCAACAGCTTCCAGCATTTCTCTACAGTATCAACTTTGACTCGTTCACCCGGTGCATGCGCACCTTGAATATCCGGTCCAAAAGAAACCATTTGTAAATGTGGATAATGCTCGGCAATAATCCCACACTCTAAGCCTGCATGAATTACTTTTAGATTTGGCTCAATATTAAATGCATTTTGATAGGCCTGCTGTAAGCACTTTAGAGCAGCCGAATCTGGATTTGGTGTCCAACCCGACACTAACGGCGTAAGTGTAGAGCCGATATTAAATTGACTGAAATGTTTTTGAATTTTTTCTGCAAAATCTTGAGCCTCTTGATTCACCATTGAGCGAACCATTAAAACAGCTTTTCCACCTTCTCTATTTAGTCTCACCACTCCAATATTATTTGAAGTCTCAACTACATCTGATAGAACCTGACTCATACTTGCAACGCCATAAGGACTTGTTGCTAAAGCTTGCAACCATTCATTTTGCTGTTGTTGAGCAATCACTTCGGTCACTTCAGCACTATTAGGCTGAATAGTTAATTGCAGATTGTCATCAATACCTTGTAGCTGTTCTTTCGATATCGTTTGATATTCAGCGAGTAATTTTTCTAATTCAGGCAATTGGTTAGATGAAATGGCAATGGTTGCTACAGCTTCGCGAGGTAAAGCATTACGAGCTGTACCACCTATAAACTCAACAAGTCGTCCACCAAGCTTCGCTAAATGCTGATTTAAAAAACGGGCCAGAATAACGTTGGCATTACCACGTCCTAAATGGATATCTACGCCAGAGTGGCCACCTTTAAGACCAGCCACCTGAATATTAACAATATTCAAATTTTCAGGAATTGGTTCATAATTAAGCGGTTGCTCAACTTCAACATCAATACTACCAGCACATCCGAGATACAACTCGCCCCACTCTTCTGTATCAATATTAAATAACCACTTCCCTTTTAGTACACCTGCCTGTAAAAGTCGCGCACCACTCATCCCTGCTTCTTCATCAACTGTTAAAAGAACTTCAATTGGCCCATGAGCAATATCATTTGAGTCTAAAACTGCCAAAGCTAATGCTACCCCAATGCCATTATCAGCACCTAAAGTAGTATCTTTAGCAATTAACCAGCCATCTTCGAGGACTGGCTGGATCGGGTCTTTAAAGAAGTCGTGTACTGTGCCAGTATTGGCTTGAGTGACCATATCTAAATGGCCTTGCAGAATAACGCCAGACACATGCTCTTTACCCAGAGTCGCATTCTTACGAATAATCAAATTCCCCACTTCATCTACGTAAGTTTCTAAATTTCGACTTTCGGCCCAGTTTCTTAAAAACTCACGAAGTTGCTGTTCATGCTTCGATGGGCGAGGAATAGTGCAAAGTGTTTGAAAATGCTGCCAAACCACTTGAGGAGATAAGTTCGAAAAATCAAATGGCACCATATATTTATACTCTCACAAATATTCTTAATAAACGTAGGTTTATTGAAAGATAAGAATTTATCAGCGCAGTTTTAGCTTTTTATTAAAATCGACGCTGATAAATTAAAAAATGACTTTAAATGTAGAATATATTAGGTATAAAAATCAAAGCTAAATTTCGCGAACCAAACGGAATCCCCACATAATTGAACGAGCTTGTGAAGTTACATACGCATTACGATAAGCAGTTCGCACGTTATAAGTGTTATATATCCATGCCCCTCCACGTAAAACTGGGAAATTACACTGTCCATTATTTTCTTCACCCCAGCGACGATTCACACTAGGAGCATTTTCATAATTTGAATGCCAGCAGTCATCCACCCATTCTCGTGCGTTGGCACTCATATCATATAAACCAAAATTGTTTGGTAAAAACTTCCCGACTGGTGATGTAAATGCATAACCATCCGTGCATTTAAATAGACTCCAACCACTGGTTTGGGGTAATGCTGCCGCTGTAGATGGATCTAATACATTTGCGTATTTACAAGCTTGGTCAAGATTAAGGTCATCTCCCCAATAATACGCTGTTGTCGTTCCGGCACGCGCCGCATATTCCCACTCAACTTCTGTTGGTAAACGGTAGGTCTGACCTGTTTTTTTAGATAACCATTTCGCAAATTCTCTTCCATCTTCACGACGTACACATACAACAGGATCCTGAGGTGTTTGATTCATACCAGAATTATTCGGATTTAAATCATCTCGATACCACATATTGAAGACACCATTGCGTGTTTCCCAATTACGACACCCCTCGACTTCCCATCCAGTTTCCTTTTGGAAAGCCTGGAACTCAGCAATTGTTGTTTCATAAGTTGACATTGCAAATGGTTTTTCGACTTGTACTAAGTGCTGAGGTAATTCGTATGGTCGAGATTGAGCTGGTACATTTTGTTGTTCTTGCTCATTTATATTTCCGCCCATTAAAAAGCTGCCAGCTGGAATAACCGTCATTTCTGGACAAAAACTATCTGAACAATCTTTGAATTTAGACTTTGCTAGTGTTGATTGATTAATATTGGTGTCGGTTAATGAGGCTAATTTAATTTCAGGATTCATATTTGGCGGGTTATTGATTTGATGAATTAATAAATTAATTGTTCCTTGCCATTCACTTAACATTTCTCTTAGCATGGCAGGTCGTTCAATACTTACGCCTGTTCCATCATAGTCTGGAGCATTACACCTCGCCCTTAATACAGTTGACTCATCGGTAAGCTGAGCTAGTTTCGGGATAATTTGATTATCAAGAAAAACTCCCAAATTATTTGAACTAGCGATATTAGCTCTTAGTTCTGCCGCTGATTTTTGAGCAATTGCTGCCTCACTGATAACTTTAGAATAGACACTATCACACTGATTTTCTTGCCATACTAGATTTTGCTTAAGACTCTCTAAGGAAGTAATTGTTCCTTCTAACAACTTCTGGTTCGTTGAATTTATGGTTGTATCTTTATCATCACTATTACACGCTGATAATAAGGAGATAATCAATATACCAAAGCCTTTTAAATAATTACTGGAAATTATGTTCATGTTAATTCTCTGTAAAATAATATAAATAAGAAGAGGAAATTGAGTTGTTCTTTGTTAAAAAGTATTTTTAAATTAATAGAAAATTAGTTCAAAATTCAAACAATATTATTTTTTCGTTTGTTAACTTTTATTAAATAATGTCGCTACAAAAATAAATAACTCTTATCAATATTAATAAATCAAAAGAGTGAACAAATATGTTCACTCTTACTTAATAAAATATAATTAATTGATTAAGACTTCCAAACAAATTGAGAAAAGCTATGATCAGCTTTCAAACTATTTTCAACGGCCTGCGCAAGCTGACGAATAATGCTTTGTGTTTCGATTTTCTCAAACCAATCTTGTTCTTCATCAGGATTGGCAGAGATTTCACACATCAAATGCCCTTCATGGTCTGTTTTCTGGCAAGTAATAGACAAAGGTAAAAGATGATTATCAATACTCACTTCTACCTTTTCATGCTCATGCACAATATGCTGTGCATCAAAGCCATAATGCCCCAATTGTTTAAACAGTAAAGCCGCTACATATTCTTGAGTGATATGGCATTCATTTGGTGGATGATCAAGCACTCCATGTTGTGGGCAACTGGCAATAAATTGTAATTTTTTCATCCTTTGTCCTAACACTTTTATCATTATCTGCGCTTAGCATAAGCAATAAACAAACAGCAGCCAAGCCTTTAGCCTGCTGCTGCCGTTGCTATTGTGTTAGCAATTATAAAATGTGTTAGGTCAAAAGTTATTGGCTAACTTCGATTGTTAAGCCTGCACGATTCGCCAACTCCGTGAAAGTCGGGAAGCTTGTCGCCACAGTTTCAGTACCATGAATGGTAATCGGACCAGAATTACGAAGACCTGCCATACTAAAACTCATAGCGATACGGTGATCATGATGTGACTCGATTTCACCGCCAGCAAAGATTGGTGACCAATCGCCAGATTTGCCTTTACCTTCGATAATGATGCCATCATCAGTTGGCGTACAGTCAATACCCATGATTTTTAAGCCATCAGCCATGACCTGAATGCGGTCAGACTCTTTCACACGAAGTTCTGCAGCACCAGTTAATACTGTTTGGCCTTCGGCACAAGCTGCTGCAATAAATAAAGCAGGGAATTCATCAATTGCTAAAGGAACTTGGTCTTCCGGCATATGAATGCCTTTAAGAGTACGTGAACCTTTAATATGAATATCAGCAATAGGCTCGCCACCGGCAATACGTTCATTTTCAACAGTCAAGTCAGCACCCATCTGTTTTAAAATTTCAATTACGCCAGTACGTGTTGGGTTAATACCTACAGCTTCCAGAATAACATCAGAACCCTCAGTAATTGCAGCACCCACCATAAAGAAAGCAGCAGATGAAATATCAGATGGAACCTGAATATCAGTACCTACTAATTTTCCGCCACCAACAAGAGAGATCTTATTGCCTTCAGTTTTAACATCATAACCAAATGCACGAAGCATGCGCTCTGTGTGGTCACGAGTTGGTTCTGGCTCAGTTACCGAAGTTTCACCTTCAGCCCATAGACCCGCAAGTAAAATACCCGACTTCACCTGAGCAGATGCCATTGGCAAGTCGTATTGAATGCCTTTTAATTGCTGGCTACCCGTAATGCTTACAGGTGGTGTACCTTTCTCACCTGTTGTCTGGATTTGCGCACCCATTAAACGTAATGGCTTAGCAATACGCTCCATTGGACGTTTAGAAAGTGATGCATCACCTGTCATCACTGAATCAAATTTTTGTGCTGATAACATGCCTGAAAGCAAACGCATGCTGGTTCCAGAGTTACCCATATACAAGGCACTCGCTGGTGCTTTTAAACCATGCATGCCCACGCCATGAATGGTCACTTCCCCATTCTTAGGGCCTTCAATGCTTACACCCATATCACGGAAAGCTTGCAAAGTTGCCAAAGCATCTTCACCTTCAAGGAAACCAGTGACATGAGTCGTGCCTTCGGCAATAGCACCAAACATAATAGAGCGATGTGACACAGATTTGTCACCCGGTACGGTAAATTTACCTTTAAATGCCTTATTTCCCGGTAAGATACTGAATTGCTGTGTCACCTTATTTTTCTCCATTAAAGGTTTTTTGGCTAACATATGATTGAAATGCTGACGGGCTGCCTGAGCATGGCCGAGTAAACCCATTAATGCATGAGAGTCTTCGTTTTCAATCAATTTTCTAAGTACGGTAAGTTGCTTTTCGAAGCCATCTACAGCATTTAATATGGCTGTTTTATTGGCAAAGAAAATGTCATGCCACATTTGGGGATCACTAGCCGCAATCCGTGAGAAATCACGGAAACCACCTGCTGCATAACGGAAAATATCAAGATTATCTTCACGGTTTGCAAGTTGCTCAACCAAATTAAATGCCATCAAGTGCGGTAAATGACTGGTATGCGCCAAAACTTCATCATGCTTGGCAACAGCCATACATATCACTTCAGCTTTAGCAGCTGACCAAAGTTGAATCAGTTTCTCAACTGCCCATTCTGCACTTGTTGGTAATGGAGTCAAAATCACTTTGTGATTTGCAAAGAGATCGACCTTACCTGCGTGAACACCCGTGTGTTCACTTCCCGCAATAGGATGCCCGGGAACAAAACCTGCTGGTAAATCTTCACCAAATACAGCTTTTGCTGCATCTACGACATTACCCTTTGTACTTCCCACATCAGTTACAATTGTGGTTTCTGACAAATAAGGTTTAATTTGCTCAAGCACTTTTTGTGTTGCACGTACTGGCAAGGCTAAAACAACTAAATCTGCCCCTTTCACGGCTTCAACAGGATCAGAAAATCCTTCTTGTATTAAGCCAAGTGATTTTGCATCTTCTAAAGTTTTTTGTGAGCGTGTAGATGCCACAATAGTTGTCGCCAACTTTTCGGCAACAATAACCCGTGCCAAACTCGACCCGATGAGTCCTAAACCAATAAATGCAACTTTTTTAAATAGGGGTTGTGACATAACTTCAACTTTGCTTTTGCTCAAAGTGATTTAAACCTTTGAGCAATTTGTTTTTAAGCATAATGACATGACCATCTTGATGCATGTCATTATTCCAACATGAGTAATTAGAGAACGGCAGCAGGATATGAACCTAAAATACGAAGCTCTTTCACCATTGGACGAATATCATTGATTGCAGCAGCAACATTTTCTTGATCGATATGGCCTTCTAAATCGATAAAGAATACATATGCCCATTTTTCAGGTAATGCTGGACGGGTCTCAATACTTGTTAAGCTAATATTATGTTTTGCAAACGGCGCTAAAATTTCTAATAAAGCACCAGCACGGTCATGTGCTGAAATTAATAATGAAGTTTTGTCATTGCCACTTTGTGGAATTTTTTCACGGCCAATGACTAAGAAACGAGTGGTATTTTCCGGATTATCTTCAATATTGCTATGTAAAATTTCAAGGTTATACATACCTGCTGCAATATCAGATGCAATTGCTGCTGAGTGCCATTCGTTGCGAATACGGCGTGCAGCTTCCGCATTTGAGTTTAAAGCAACACGTTCAACACCCGGATAATGTGCGTCTAACCACTGACGGCATTGAGCCAAAGTTTGCTGATGAGCATAAATCTGTTTAATACTGTCTTTACGTGTATTTTCAGATACTAGGAATTGATGATGAATACGCAATTCAACTTCACCAATTACATTTAAATTCGATGTTTTAAAGCAGTCTAAAGTATGGTTCACAATACCTTCAGATGAATTTTCAACCGGAACTACACCGTAATGTGCGCTACCCGCTTCCACTTCACGGAACACTTCATCAATTGTTGGTAGTGGACGAACAACTGCATCTTTACCAAAATGCTTAAGCACAGCAGATTGAGTAAAAGTACCTTCTGGTCCTAAAAATGCAATACTTTGTGGCGCTTCTAAAGCAAGGCAAGCAGACATAATTTCACGGAACAAACGCGCCATGGTGACATCAGACAAAGGACCTTGGTTACGCTCCATAACTTTACGTAAGACCTGCGCTTCACGTTCAGGACGATAAAACAAAGGATTCTCTTCGGAAGCAAATTTAGCTTTAGCAACAGCTTCAGCAAGGCTTGCGCGGCGATTTAATAATTCTTGAATCTGTTGATCTACACTATCAATATCTTCACGAATTTGTTCTAAACTAAGAGAAGTCGTTTTGTTTTGATCATCGTTGATCATTAGAATGCAGCCTCAGTAAAATCATCTTTTAAACGAGAGTATAACAATAGTCTGCTTTGATTTGTTAGGCAATATAGCTGTAAGAGCTTTTTTCATTAACCTTTTTACTTCCATTTCTTGATTACTTTATTTGATAATGATTTTCATTTATTATTTGTATAATAAATTTTATTATCGCCCATTATGCAAAGATCATTTTTCCTTTTATCTACTAGTTTTTTATTAAATACTTTAATAAGCTGTTCTGCCCTCGCCCAAACGCCTATACAAAATCAACCAAAAATCTTTTTTCAAAATAATCAGGCACAATTTCAAATTAAATCTAAAAATACAGGCCATGATTATCTTATTCAAATTTATAAACCACCTGTCGCCCCGCCCCAACATGGGTATCCAGTACTTTATATATTAGATGGAAATGCTACATTTCCAAGTGCTGCCAATATTGCTCAGTCGATTGGCGCTGGTTCTACCAAATTAGGACTAGATCCACTCATGATAGTAGCGGTTGGTTACCCTCAGCAAAAAACCTTTGATGTGCAAAAGCGTGCTTATGATTACACTCCAAAACCTTCTGCCCAATTTCAAGCACAAGGTAAATATAAATATGGGGGTGCTGATCAGTTTATTGCTTTTTTAAATAGCGAACTCAAGCCTACAATTGCAAAACAATTTCCGATTAATAGCCAACAGCAAAGTCTTTATGGACATTCTTTTGGAGGTTTATTTGTGCTTTATCATTTTTTTCAAAAGCCAAATGCATTTCAGCGTTACTTTGCTGCAAGCCCTTCTCTCTGGTTTGACCAAGGCATGTTATTTCAGCAGTTAAATCATTGGCAAAGTCAGAAACCAAATCATTCCCCTTTACTCATGACCACAGTCGGTACACATGAGCAAGGTGGCCCTCGCACTCAACTTAACAATAAATTAAATGAAGCAGATTTCTTTAAAGCTTTAGAAAATAAACGTTCAAACCAATTTAGTTATTGGCATTTTTATAACCCTGCTGAACAACACATTACAAATTTGTATGCGAGCTTGCCTAAAGCACTTATGTTTGCTTCATGTCAAAATTTAGAAAGCTGTAAATCTTTATTCGATGAACCATCGCAGAAAACAGCTAAATAATAAAAAAGCCTACTCAAAGGTAGGCTTTTTTGAAGCTATTATTAAGCTTTACCGATTAATCCACGCGCCACGATTTCTTTCATAATTTCATTTGTACCACCGTAAATACGTTGAATACGAGCATCTACAAAGAAACGTGAAATTGGATATTCAGTCATATAACCATAACCGCCAAAGAGTTGCAGCAAGTTATCTGCGACTTTCATTTGCATGTCAGTGCTGAAGCTTTTAAGCGCTGCCGCAGTTTCCACATCTAGCTTGCCTTCTTGATATAGAGCAACATTTCTCTCATAGAAAGCAGCTGTAGCAAGCTCATCAATTTTTGCTTGTGCTAAAACAAAACGCGTATTTTGGAACTGTGAAATGGGTTGACCAAATGCATGACGCTCTTTTACATAAGCAGTTGCCAAATCAATTGCACCACGAATAGCGCCAATTGCGGTAGATGCAATAGCTGTACGTTCTCGCGGTAACTCTTGCATTAAATAAGCAAAGCCTTGTCCAGCTTGACCGAGTAACTGGTTTTTAGGAACTTTAACATTGTCAAAAAATAGCTCAGATGTGTCTTGAGAATGCAGACCGATTTTGTCTAAATTTGTGCCTTTTTTAAAGCCTTCTAGATGCGTATCTGCCAATAATAATGACACGCCTTTTGCACGCGCTTGAGGATCAGTTTTTACTGCAAGCACCACAAGATCAGCATGTTGTCCATTTGAAATAAAGGTTTTTGAGCCATTTAATAAATAATGGTCATCTTGCAAAATGGCGCTAGTACGCATTGATTGTAAATCCGAACCCGCTCCAGGTTCAGTCATACCAATTGCACCAACCACTTCACCTGTTACCATTTTCGGCAACCAATATTGTTTTTGCTCTTCTGTCCCGATGTGTAAAATATATGGTGCAGCAATTTCAGAGTGGCAAGAAATCGCTGTTGATAATGCACAAAAACCAGCACGTGCCGATTCTTCAACCAACATTAATGAATAATAGGTTGGTACGCCGTAACCACCGTATTCTTCTGGAACATCCACACACAAAAAGCCATTTTCGCCCAGTTGATTCCAGACAGAGCGAGGCATAATTCCTTCGCGTTCCCATTGGTCGTATTGCGGTGCAATATGCTCATTCATAAAACGTTTAAAATTATCACGGAATAATTCTAAATCTGCATCGTATGCCAACATAATATTTTCCTTCGGCTTTATTGTTTTATCTAATCTGATTGTTGTGCATGCTAATCATTTTTTAAGCTACTGTCATGACATAGCTGCTCATTAAAACTGTACTTTTCAGTCAGCCAATAAAAAAGGAAGCCAAAGCTTCCTCTTTTATATAGGTTTATTTGAATTAATCTAAACCTTCAGCGACTTGAGGAGTTTTTTGCTCCATCATTTTTCTGTCGACTTCATCTGGATTATTTAAAGCATCATTTAGCTTATCTTTATCTAAAGCACCGACCCATTTTGCAACAACAATCGTTGCTAATGAGTTACCAACAAGGTTAGTTAATGCACGGGCTTCTGACATGAAACGGTCAATACCTAAAATCAATGCCAGACCTGCCACTGGAATATGTCCTACAGCAGATAAAGTTGCAGCCATAACAATAAAGCCAGAGCCTGTTACACCCGCAGCACCCTTAGATGAAATTAAGAGTACCAACAACAAAGTAATCTGATGTTGAATATCAAGCTGTGTATTTGTTGCCTGAGCAATAAAGATTGCAGCCATAGTCAAATAAATTGACGTACCATCGAGGTTAAATGAATAACCTGTTGGAATAACCAAACCAACTACAGATTTTTCACAACCTGCAATTTCAAGTTTACGTAACATGCGAGGCAAAACAGATTCAGAAGAAGATGTACCAAGTACAATTAATAACTCTTCACGAATCAGGCGAATCATCTTAAGAATACTGAATCCACTAATACGGCTGATTGTACCCAAAATTAAGAAGATAAAGAGTAAGCACGTAATATAGAAGCAAATAATGAGCTGCCCTAATTGTACGAGTGAACCAACGCCATATTTACCGATAGTGAATGCCATTGCACCGAATGCACCAATCGGAGCCAATTTCATGACCATATTCACAATGTTAAAGAACACATGTGCAACTTGATCAATAAATTTTAAAACTGGACGTCCTGCATCACCTAACTTATGTAAAGCAAAACCAAAGAGAATTGCAAAAAGAAGGACTTGTAAGATTTCACCATTTGCAAATGCACCAACCACCGTATCAGGGATGATGTGCATTAAGAAATCAATGGTAGATTGTGACTCACCAGAACTGACGTATTTTTGAATGCCCGAAGTATCGAGAGTGGTAGGGTCAACATTCATCCCTACACCCGGTTTAGCAATGTTAATTACAACAAGGCCAATTAGAAGTGCAATTGTTGAAACGATTTCAAAGTATAACAACGCAACGCCGCCAGTTTTTCCGACTGACTTCATGCTTTCCATGCCAGCAATACCGCTTACCACGGTACAGAAAATAACTGGAGCAATGATCATCTTGATCAAACGAATAAAGGCATCACCTAATGGCTTGAGTTTTTCACCTAACCCCGGAATATGCTGTTCGACACCATTGACAATTTGCGTTGAGCTTGGGGAAAAATGCCCTACCAAGATACCCGCAATAATCGCAATAATCACCTGAAAATAAAGTGATTTATAAATCGGTTTTTTAGCCATAACTTTACTTCAATCTATATTTCCAAGTCCGTTGGAAATACCAAAATGAAACGTCTATTCTTTACGAATACACAGCCCTAACCTTTCACATTAACACCGCAAAAGGGAAATGGTTTTTTGTGAACAAAAAACCTTCCTACTACCTCAATGAAAACAAAATCAATGTTTTCTAAAACAGGAGAATACCTGAAGTTTCTAACCACTTTGAGTAGCTAGAAATAACCTCTTACTTTTTCAATAAAAAGCTGAAGATATAGGAGAATCACATAAAATTATGATATGAGTGCTCAAAAAAGCACGGGAAAGTGTACTCGAATTAAATAACGATTCGGTTAATTTTTTAGCTAATACGCATAAAAAACACTCAGGTAGCCTTAAGACTTTAGTATAAGAAACACTTTTGATATTTTTTCAGCAGCTTTTTATGTCATATTGATTAAATACTTGTGGACATTTCATTTTGAGCTGCCTACATCCCATCATTTTTATTGTTTTGAACTACGATGAATACTAAACGTAATATCTATAAAGATGCTGAACATCCCTTTGCTCAATATGTCCGTATTTTAGGTAAGGGGAAAACCGGATCTCGCTCTTTAAGTTATGAAGAAGCCTATCAAGCATTTACCATGATTTTAAAAGGCGAAGTGTTAGATGTGCAGCTAGGTGCATTTCTAATGCTGCTTCGGGTTAAAGAAGAATCGATTGATGAACTTGCAGGGTTTGTGCAAGCGACTAAAGATCAGCTTCATTTTGAACCTTTAGATGTTGATTTAGATTGGTCATCTTATGCAGGTAAGCGAAAACACTATCCATGGTTTTTGTTAGCCGCTCTTACACTTGCTCAGCATGGCCATAAAATTGTTATGCATGGTGCATCAGGTCATACGCTTAACCGTGTTTATACAGAGCAAGTTTTAGAATATCTTGGTTATCAAATTTGCCATTCTGAACAAGAAGTTCGTACGCAATTAGCAGAACAAAATTTTGCTTACTTACCGCTAGACGTGATTTCACCAGTTTTAAGCGAATTGATATCTCTAAGAAATGTCATGGGATTGCGTTCGCCTATTCATACTTTGGCCCGTTTAATTAATCCTTTTAACGCTAAGGCTACCTTACAAGCAATATTCCACCCTGCTTACAGAACTTCCCACCAACATAGCGCATTACGCTTAGGCTATCAAAATAGTGCCGTTATTAAAGGCGAAGGTGGTGAATTTGAAAGAAACCCAGATGCCAAAACACTCATTTGTGGTATTAAAAATGGTGAGCTCTATGAACATGAGTTGCCAAAGCTCACACCTGAACGAAGCCCAATTGAAGAAGAATTAGATTTAGCAACGTTTAAAGCAGTATGGCTTGGTCAACAGCACCATGAATATGGAGAAATGGCCGTAACAGAAACCATTGGAATCGCGCTATATACGATGGGCGTTGTTGCTAATTTTGAAGAAGCGATGCAAAAAGCAAAAGTATTATGGGATACACGAAATTTAAGCAATCTTAATTCGTAGTTAACAAATGCTATAGTGAAGGTCGACATGGATGTCGACCTTATCACTGCGATACAGGAAGTATCGTCAGTGATACAGAGGATTTTTGGTTACTTTTGATCCTTCAAAAGTAATAAAAGCCTATATGCTATAACTTATGAAAAACATGCTATATAAGGCTCTATGGAATAACCAAAAATAATTTTTCTGTCTTATTAAGTTTTAAACAAAACGAATCGGTTTAAACTCTGGTTCATGCTTGTGATGATCATCATCACACTCTTCACCTTCTTCTTTTGTACCACGGTCAATATAACCGCTACGCTGATCTTCTGGTAAGTTCTTCAACTCCCAAGCGATTACAGCTTGCATACAAGTTTCACGCTGCTCTTTCGTTAAAACAACGCCATTTGGCCATTTACCAATTTCTACTGCTGTTTTTAAACGCTCTACAATTTCAGGGTTTAAAACAGATAGCATTTGTTCAATATTCATGATTCATCTCTTTGAAAAGATTCAAAATCTTGGTTCCAACCAAGTTTGGTACGGCAGGCCATATAGAAATCATAACCTGGTGGATGCAATAAACTTAGTTTAAATGGGTGTTTACGGATGTGTAAACTGTCTCCAACATTGAGCGAGACACTATGTTGTCCATCTGCACTCACCATTGGTAACACCCGATTTTCGCGAATAACGATTTTAATTTCGCTTTGACCACCGACTACGATGGGACGTGATGACAATGTATGGGGATGCATTGGAACTAATGCAATAGCATCCATACTTGGATGTAAAATTGGGCCACCACCTGACAATGCATAAGCCGTTGATCCAGTTGGCGTCGAAACAATTAAACCATCACTATGTTGGCGGTAAACATATTGACCATCAATATTAAGTTCAAAGTCAATCATGTGTACCGATTTACCCGAGTGCAAAACCACATCATTTAAGGCAATCGCGTCATAAATGACTTCACCATTTGTTCGTACTTCCATTTCAAGCAAGAAACGACGGTCAAGCTGGAAATGCCCTTGAAGTACTTGGTCAAGTTTGAAAATGGCTTCTGAAGGTTTGATATCAGTTAAAAAACCTAACCGCCCGCGGTTAATACCAATAACAGGCGTATTGTAGCGAACTAAAGCTCTAGCAGCGTGGAGTAAAGAACCGTCGCCTCCAACAACTATGACTAAATCAGCAACTTCACCCAATAAATGACGACTTACAATTTGTGCATGATCATAAGGCACTAATTCAGCAGTTTCCTGATCAAAAATGGGGTTTAAGCCTAGGTTCAACAAATGATCATGAATTAAACATAGCGTTTCTACAACTGATGATTTATCTGGTCGACCGATTAACCCGACGTTTCTGAAGGACTTATGTGAAATTTGCACGAATGAGTAAGCTCCGCTGCGATACTTGGCTATAATAACATTAACCTGATTAATTTAAAAAAACATAACAACAAGATGCTGTAAAATTCAATCTAAGTTTTCCAATTATTCACAGTTTTATCATTGCAAATTGATGACAAGCTATCGCATCATTACAGGCATTGTTAGGGTTTTATCTCATTTTTATGAAGTTTGAACGTGGTATCGGTTTCTTTGCACTAATCTTTTCCATTTTGGTCATTGGTGCTTTTATTGCTCTTAGTATCTATCTGATTCGTTTAGATAATATTATCCGTGAAAAATTTGAAGGACAACGGTGGGATATTCCCGCCAAAGTGTTTGCACGTCCTTTGGAAATTTATAATAACGCACCTATTACCCAAGCAAATTTCACTCAAGAATTAAAACTCTTGGGTTACAAAACTTCAAGTAATTATGACAAGTCTGGAACCTATGTTGCTCAGGGTAGCAATATGTATATCCACACGCGTGGTTTTGATTACGGCGACAGTGTTGAACCTGAACAAGTACTAGAGTTAAGTTTTGCAAATGACCAAGTTGCTGAAGTTCGAAGTACAAAACCTTCTTCAACGGGTGTTGCGCGACTAGAGCCACTTCTGATTGGAGGGATCTACCCTCAACATAATGAAGACCGTGTTCTGATTAAACTGAATAATGTCCCTAAACCACTTATTGAAGCTTTAATTTCAACAGAAGACCGTAATTTCTATCATCATCACGGTATTTCAATTCGTGGTACTGCCCGTGCATTAGTGAGTAATATCACAGGTGGTAAACGTCAAGGTGGTTCAACCCTGACTCAGCAATTGGTTAAAAACTTCTATCTCACACCTGAACGCACATTAAAACGTAAAGTTAATGAAGCATTAATGGCTTTACTCATTGAGCTGCATTACAGCAAAGATGAAATTTTAGAAGCCTACTTAAATGAAGTGAATCTAGGCCAAAATGGTAGCTACTCAATTAATGGCTATGGTTTGGCTTCTCAATTTTATTTTGGTTTACCGTTACGTGAACTTAGCGTTGCACAGCAAGCTTATTTAGTTGGTTTAGTGCAAGGCCCTTCTTTATATAATCCTTGGAAAAATCCTGAAGGTGCAAAAAAACGCCGCGATACCGTGTTAAATAACATGCGTGTAATGGGTTATTTAACTCAAGCAGAATATGAAGATGAAATTGCACGTCCTTTAAATGTATTAAGTAAACCAAGTTTAGGGCCTGCAAAATTCCCAGACTTTTTAGATATTGTGCGTCGTCAATTGCGTACAGAATATCAAGAAAGTGATTTAACGAATCAGGGCTTACGTATTTTTACGACCTTAGATCCAATTACTCAAACTCAAGTTCAAAATGCGTTTAAAGCTTCAGTAGACCGCTTAGCAAACAGCAACCCAGCACGTTTGAAAAACCTACAAGGTGCTGTACTGATTGCACATCCTGAAAATGGTGAGCTTGTTGCAGCAGTTGGCTCTACACAAGACTTTACTGGTTTTAACCGTGCTTTAGATGCAAAACGCCAAGTCGGTTCTTTATTGAAACCTGTCATTTATTTAAGTGCGATTGAATCTGGACGTTATAACTGGGCAAGCCAAATTGAAGATGCTCCAATCAGTGTTCCTGTAGATGGCGGTAAAAGCTGGACACCTAAAAACTATAGTGGTGGTGGACATGGTGTAGTAAGTCTGAGCGAAGCATTAGCAAACTCATATAACCTTTCTGCTGTACGTTTAGGTCAAGAGTTTGGTTTATCAACATTTACCAATAATCTAAGAAAGTTTGGTGTTGAATCAACGATTCCTGCCTACCCTTCTATTTTCCTTGGGGCAGTCAATATGTCACCAATGGAAGTGCTCGGAATCTATGAAAACTTTGCTACAGGTGGTTTTAAATATCCAACTCGTGCGATCCGATCTGTCGTAGATGCGAATGGTCGCCTACTTGACCGTTATGGCCTGAATGTTCAACAAACGATTGATCCATCTGTTGGCTATATTATGAATTATGGTCTACAACAGGTCATGTCTTCGGGTACTGGTCGCGCAGCTTATAATAGCTTGTCTCCAGCTTTAAAATTGGCGGGTAAATCAGGTACGACTAACGATACACGTGACTCATGGTTTGCGGGTTACTCAGGTAACCACGTTGCTGTAGTGTGGTTAGGTTTAGATGACAACAAAGTGACTGGATTAACAGGTTCATCTGGTGCATTACCAGTATGGATTAATGTGATGAAACAATTACGTCAAACGCCTGTAAATCTACGTCAACCAGACACTGTACAGTGGCAGTGGATTGACCGTGCAACGGGTGATTTATCTGCTCAGGCATGTGATGGTGCAATGTATATTCCGATGCTAACGCATACGGTTCCGCACCGTGCTACGCCATGTGGAGCACCTTATTATCAAGTTGATCCAACATATACGCCACAAAGTGATAACACAATTCCTGACTCTCAGGATGATAATACCGACAGTTATATTCGTGAAAGTGAAAACCAGATGGAACAAGATCTGTCAAACAACTCACGAGTAATTTCAAGTGGTAGTTATAACAACTAAGCGTTAACAGGAAATTAGGATATGTTAAAGAAAGGTGTTTTTTATATTGGTGCTGTTCTTATGGTCGGCTGTACAACTCTGCCCGATCATTCTGACTCCAAAGAGAAAACACCTACTCCTCCAGTCAAAAAGACGGAAACTCCATCAGGTGTAAAAATTACGCCTTATGATCACCCAGAAATTCAACGTAAAAATTTACAGGTGATTGTTCCTCAACAGAAAAAACCACAACATTTTAGTGATGATGGTAGCCAGTTACCTGCATTTAAAGTTTTAATGCAAAAAACACAGCAGGCTTATAAAAATCAGCAATGGTCAGAGGCAGAGCGCTATGCACTTCAAGCACAGCGTTTAGCACCACAGGCCGCTGAGACTTATTTATTTCTTGCACTTACGGCAAATCATAAACAGCAATATTCTAATGCTGAGTCTTTAGCAAGACGTGGTTTGAGTTTTGCCCAAAGTCAGCCAATGAAAAAGCAGCTTTGGTTGGTTATCTTAAAAGCTGGGCAACAACGCAACAATCAAAAAACTGTTCAAGAAGCACAACAAGCATTAAAAGCCCTTTAGCTTTTAACGCTTTTTTATTTTCTCATTAGAAATTACGAATACCTGCTAAGCCATATGCACCATGCTGCTGTGCAGTGGCTAAATCATCCGGGTGCACTCCTCCTAATGCGAAAACTGGAATCTGGCTATTTTGAGCCAGATCACTAAAACGTTCCCAACCCAATGCCACAGCTTCTGGATGAGTCGTTGTTGATTTTACAGGACTAATAAAAACAGCATCGCAACCAATCTGCTGAGCTTGCTTTAAAGAAACAGCATCATGACAAGCAGCAATATAACGAACGCCCACTGTTAAATCACCTTTATGCAAATTCATGAGCTGGGATTGTTTTAAATGAACGGCCTTTATTTGTTTTTGTAATTCAGGACTTAATTGCCGCCAAATATCTACATTTATAATTAAATTTGATCGTTGCCCTTCATCTAAAGCAGTTAGTTGCTCTATATACTGCGGCTCAAATTCTTCGATACGCCAATACAATAAAGCATCATTACTTTCTACCGTTGAGAGCGTATTGCTAATTTTGATGAGATGAGGCCAATAGAGTCGTTTTATGATGTTTTTATTGGCTTTAGGGAAGTTTAAATGAAGTAGCTGATCACGTGTGTACCATGCCCATGGCTGGTGAATAAGATTTAATAACTCATCAGGTACATAACTATGGAACAAATGAAGGTTGACAATAATGTCATCATATTCATGGTGAATATAATCAAACTGATGCCAATCTTTTAAACCAATACCCACTTCTTCATAGATTTCACGGCGGCAGGCTTCTTCTGGTGTTTCACCCTGCTCAACCTTTCCACCAGGGAACTCATGCTTTCCACCTTGATGTTGCTGCTCTTCGCGCCATCCAACTAATATTTTTCCACGATGGATCAAGATTGCTATAGCGACATCGACTATTGGTTTGGGCATCTTTTTACTCTCTAAAACTTTTCTCAAGTGTAAGCAAATTTTATCATTTTATAAAATCTTAAAAATCTCATTGACAGATCTATTCGATAATGATTATCATTTAAATCGTTCAAGAACATACCACGGAGCACAACAAATGAACGCACCTTTTAGCTTATTTACCCGTAACAATGACACAGCTCACGCCTTACCAATGTTACATTCTAATAACCTCTTTGCATTAGGCCGTGAAATTCGCATTATGCATGCTGGCGAGGAATATCGTTTACGCCTTACTCGCAACAATCGCCTAATTTTAACTAAATAAAAAACATACTCGCGTTTCAATAATATTCGTGGGAAAACAAAAAATGGATAGCATGGGTAACCATGCTATTTTTTATGAAGGAAGAATAATCTCTGCCCTCAGACCACCTTGGTCAGCATGCATAAAACGTAATTTGCCATTATGCAATTCAATAATTTTTCGAGTAATTGAAATTCCTAACCCAGAACCTTGCTGCTGAGTACCAAGCACCCGAAAAAAACGCTGCCCTAACCGTAATAGCACTTCATCATCTACTCCATTTCCCGTGTCTTCAATAGACACCTTAATTTGCTGTTCATGCTGACTAATCTCAACATGAATAGAGCCTAGTGTCGGGCTATAACGAATGGCGTTATCAAATAAATTTCTAAAAGCAATAAACAGTAATTCTTCATTCGCATATGTTTTAGTTTCTGTCGATAAAGTATTGGTCTCTATCAACATCTGTTTAGCTTTCGCATCTAAATCTACAGTTTCAATCACTCTAGCCAGTAAGTAATTTAAATCGATAACTGTCTTAGGAAGTTCGGGCTGTTCAGCTTCATTAGGTTCTAAGCGGGCCAGAAGTAGTAAATTCTCAAGGATTTTTGTACTTCTAGAAACGTCTTCTTGTATGCGTTCAAAATCTTGATGAAGTTCTGGAAGATGTTGGTATTTACGCTGTAAAACCTGAAGACGCATTTGTATGGCAGACAAGGGAGAACGTAGCTCATGCGAAGCATCCGCGGTAAAACGCTGTTCAGCAACAAGAGCCCTTTGCAATCTTGCAAGCAATTGATTTAATGCATCTATAACAGGTTGAATTTCTGTAATGACATCTGGTTCTTGAATTGGCTCTAAATTTGATGCAGTTTTTTGAGCAATCCGTCTAGAGAGTAGATTTAACGCGGCCAATTCATGTTCGGTACGCCAACTTATAATCACCCATTGTAATAGCCAGAACAACACCATAAGACCGCTATATCCAGCAAGTGCTTTAAGTACCTCTTCAACACGCGTACTCATTGGTTGAAAAACTTCAACTTGTAGTTGAGAGTCTTCTTGTTGTGCAGCTAGACTACGCCATAATTGTCCATCAAACCAAAAATACGAAAAACCTTCTGATAAGTTACCGTGTTCAAAAAGTTCATGCTGATAGGTATGAGAATGAGTAAGTACTTGGCCTGTGTTTAATAACTCATACTGAATATCAAATTCATCACTTAGCTCATCAAACTGTTTCATGGAATGTTCGGAAAGATCGGAAACCAGCAAAGTATCTGAAATTTCATCCATGATCTCGTCTTGCACTGACATGTTGTGATAGATAGAAAATATGGTGAGTAAACTTAATGCCAATAACCCCACCACCACACTGCTCCACATCGTGGTTTTAACCAGTTGCGACTGCAAGGATGAGCGATTCGATTTCATTTTAAATCTCCCATACGGTAGCCTAGCCCCCGTATGGTTTTAATACTGCTGCTTCCGATTTTTTTTCGAAGTTGATAAATAAATACTTCGATCGCGTTACTTTCAATTTCTTCACCCCATGCATAGAGTGCTTCTTCTAATTGATCACGGGTAATAATATGCTCGGGATGCACCATAAGCTTACGCAGTATTTGGAATTCTTTTGCAGTTAAATCGATAGACTTGCCTGCGCTTAATACAACTTTCGCTTGTGTATCAAGTTGTAAGTCACCCCATGTTAAAACCGATTGCTGACTCAAAGTTTGTTTGCGTAATTGAGCGCGGATGCGAGCCGATAACTCTTCTAAACTAAAAGGCTTAACCAAATAATCATTTGCGCCTAAATCTAGCCCCTCTACCCGATCATGAATGCTGTCACGTGCAGTAATAAAAATAACAGGAACATTTTTTTGTTTATGGCGGATCGTTGTTAAAACCTTTTCACCAGCCAGTTGAGGTAGTCCCCGATCAAGCAAAATACAGTCATAATCATGCTGTTCGATTGCCGTAAGTGCATAATCACCTCTTTCGACCCAATCTACCTGATAACCGTCTAACTCTAACCATGATTGAATGCTTTCAGCTTGAGAGCGATCATCTTCTGCAAGCAAAATTCTCATCTATTTTTCCTGTTATATCCTGATTTGATCTTGCCAAGCCTTTATAAAAAAAGCAAAGCCGCATGATTTAAATGCGGCTAAAAGTAGTAGATCTACAGACCTTATTCATTAGAACTGAACTTGATCCACATCAATTTCTACGCGTTTTAAAGGTTTATAGTCAATGTCTACTTCACCAATTAAAGTCACATTTGTATTGGCTGAAATAGGGCGACCTTGCCAAAGTTCATCATCTACATCAATTGTAATGCTACCTGTCTTATCACGGAATTGATATTTTTCATCACCTAAAGACTTTACAACCTGACCATGTAATTTGATCGGTGTATTATCTTTTGAGGTTAATGCCTGTTTTACTGTGGTGACAGTTGCCGGAGCAATTGCAGCTTGATTCACTGGTGTATTCGCGACAACTACGCCAGCAGCAGTCATACCAGCAGTCATCAACATTACTTTAAGCATATTCATATTATTACCCTCTGTTTATGGTTCCCTCTTGGGATAAAGCAATTAAATCAACCATAAATGAGGTGAATCTTAAGAAAAACTTAATTTAATGGCACAACCCTCAAGACCTCTTCTAATGTCGTAAGTCCTTCAATCACTTTACGGGCTCCTGCAATTCTTAAAGGTTCTATACCTTCTTTTTTAGTTTGAGTTCTTAAATCATTTAATGTCACATGACTACTAATAAGGTGTTTAAGCTCAAGACTGACTGGCATAAATTCGTAAATACCGACTCGCCCTTTATAGCCTGTATGACGACATTCTTCACAGCCTACTGCCTGATAAACCGTTTCAGGCATTTCCATAATGTAGTCAAAGGTTAGGTGTTCCCACTCATCCTCATTAATATGAGTTTTTTGCTTACAGTGTGGGCAAAGCTGCCGTACTAAACGCTGTGCGAGCACACCTAAAATGGTTGCGGCTGTCAGAAAAGACTGTACCCCTAAATCATGTAAACGAGTCAAACTAGACGGTGCATCATTTGTATGTAAAGTTGATAAAACCAAATGACCTGTTAATGCTGCCTGAATGGCCATATTCGCTGTATCTTGATCACGAATTTCCCCAATCATAATAATGTCAGGGTCTTGGCGCATAAGCGCACGCACACCGTCTGCAAAGCCTAATTCAATTGTATTATTGACCTGCATTTGGTTAAAACTAGGCTCTAGCATTTCAATCGGATCTTCAATGGTACATACATTGACCTGCTCGGTTGCAAGCTGCTTTAAAGATGAATATAGCGTGGTCGTTTTACCGGAGCCTGTGGGACCCGTGACTAAAATAATACCGTGGCTATTTTTTGTTAATTGTTGCCACTGTTGTAATAAACGCTCCTCAAAACCCAATTGCTGAAAAGAACGTACCAACACATCAGGATCGAAAATACGCATAACCAGTTTTTCACCAAATGCGGTTGGTAAGGTTGATAAACGTAATTCGGTTTCTTGCCCTTTAGGTGTCCGTGTTTTTAATCGACCATCTTGCGGTTTACGCTTTTCCGCTACATTTAAACGTCCTAAAATTTTAATCCGAGAAATCACGGCGGTCAGTGTATTTGAAGGCATGTTATAAATAGTGTGTAAAACGCCATCAATCCTAAACCTGACTTTACCATTATCTTTACGCGGTTCCATGTGAATGTCACTGGCACTCTGCTCAAATGCAAACTGTAAAATCCAGTCGACTAATTTCACAATATGCTGATCATTAGCATCTGGGTTTTGGCTATCGCCAAGCTGCAAAAGCGCTTCAACATTTTTACTGTCACGGTCATGAGCTGCATCTTTTTGAGCAGAGTTTACCGCGCGACTCACCTGATAATATTCGCGCAAATAGCGTTGTAACTGTTCGGGATTAAGCAGTACCCGTTCAATCTTTTTAGGCGCTAGACTACGTTCAAGATTATTAAGCCAATCTGTTTGAAATGGTTGATCTGTTCCAATCACGATTCGGTCAGCATGAATTTCAACAGCTAAAATATGGTTACGAATGGCAAACTCTTGTGACATCACCTGCGTTAAAGCACTGACATCTGCCTTTAAAGGATCGATCACAAATAGAGGTAGCTGAACCCGATCTGCAAACCATAAACATAAGCGGTTTAAACTCAAATGGGCATGCGTGTGTTGCTGATCTTTTAAATTAAAATGTGCAATCCACTGTAATGGATGCCACTTTAACTGGTCTTTTTGGCGGTGACTTGTCTGTACCAGTAATTTATCTCGTTCTGTTATACGGCCTTCTTGTAATAGTTGTTCTAGACACCAATACGTATCTATTTCTACATGTGCATTCATGCGTTATCCCCAATATATTTTTATAATATAGCAGAGATGTTTCACATTTAAATATCCTTTAACATCAGTTAATTAAACCAATTCTCATCTTAATATTTTTTTGTGTCACAGGTCATATTTATAGAAATATTTTCTACCTAGTTTTGTCTAAAAAAGAAACTATGCTCACTATAATAAAAAGAATAAACTGAACATGAATACATGATTTTAAAATGATTCAAATCTACATATAACAATAAGCAAAGAGGAAGTAATATGGAACTTCCAATGACAATGTCATTACAAACAGCATCATTTGAAGAATTCATTACAGTGATTGCTGCGGCGCTTGGTTGTGGCTTATTAATTGGTTTAGAACGAGAACGAAGCAAGCTTAAACATGAATATAAAACCTTTGCGGGGTTCCGTTCTTTTGCAATTAGTGCTTTATTAGGAGCGGTCTGTTTTTTATTTGGCATTGAAATTGGAATTGTGGGTGCTTTACTCATTGGTGCCATTAGTATTGTTTCCCTCAAAAATCAACCCAATGACCCGGGCGTGACCACCGAACTCGCCTTTATTATGACTTATTTCATTGGGGCACTTTGTATTTGGAATATTTCGCTCGCTGCTGGCCTAGCTGTGATCATGACAACTATCTTAATAGCTAAGCAGTCTATGCATGGTATTGCCAGTCAGTGGATTACTGAATCTGAATTACGTGATGGTATTTTTCTACTTGCCTTACTATTAATTGCTCAGCCTTTAGTACCTAATAAGCCTTTTTGGGGGCCGGTTTTAAATCCACATGTGATTTTAAAATTACTGACTTTAATCTTATTTGTACAAGCTCTCGCCCATATAGCAAAGCGACTTTTGTCATCTAAAAATGCTTTATTGCTTTCTTCTTTAGCTTCCGGATTTGTGTCTAGTACAGCAACTATTGCCAGTTTAGGTTTAGAAGTACGCTCTGGCAAAGCCAACGCAACAACAAATGCAGGTGCTGCATTGATGTCTTGCGTTTCAACACTGATTCAAACCTTAATTATTGTGATCGGTATTAGCTTTGCTTGGTTCAAGCTGATTATATTTCCTACACTTATTGCCTTAGTAGTTTTAGCAGTATGGGCCTTTATTTTATTACGTAAAGCCGAGCCTAGTACGGCTTCGCCCGAGCTTGACTCAAGAATGTTCAGCTTAAAAGAAGCCATTATTATTGCAGGCACACTCACCCTCATTCAGGCAGGTGTTTATGGTTTAAGTCTATCTTTAGGCGATGCGGGATTAATCGCGGGGACTTTACTTGCTTCATTATTTGAAATACATGCAGCTATAGCGGCGGTCATTGTGCAAGGTGAACCTGATAGCGCACATATGACACCTTTATTAATTGCCTTTTTAGGAGGTTTTGCAGTTCATGCTCTTGCTAAAAGTGTGAACTCTGCAATTTCGGGCGGACTACGCTATGCCCTTGCTTTCGTTCCCGCCCAGCTCATTCATATGGCTATTTTTATTACTTTACTTTGGCTTAACATCCACTGGTTTTAAAATATCTATTGTGTAAGCGAAGAAGTCTTAGTCTTAACCACATCAATGACGGTAACTACAAATTGATCGACCTTAAAATGAATATCAAAGTCTGAAAATTTCATTTTATAAATTCTTTCAGGGTCTTCTTGATAGGCAGGCCGAGGATCTAAAGCCAATACTTGCTCAAGCTCATCAATGTATTGCGAATCTATTTCTTTATTTTGCAGAAAATATTTTTGAGCTGTTAACGCAGTTTCATTCCAAATAACTGCCTTTCGTTCTGGTTCTGCATGCGCATAACCACTTTGAGCCTCCGCAATTGCATCAGAATATTGAATATAGGGTTTGATATCTAAAATTGGGGTGCCATTTAATAAATCACTTCCAGTGACATAGACACGCACAGACTTCCCCACTTTTTCGACTTTATTAAGTTTTACGACTGAAAGCCCGATTGGAGAAGGTCTATACATACTTCGTGTAGCAAATACTCCAATTTTTTCATTACCACCTAAACGTGGCGGACGAACCTGCGGACGGAACTTATCTGCACTGCCTTGATTTTTATTGTCATGAAACTGCCAAACTAACCAGAGATGACTAAATTGCTCAATTCCCTCAAATGCTAACAAGTCGTTATATGGTTCTACCATGTCAATATAAGACTCAATATTGACCAAATTAGGCTGGCGTGGAATACCAAATTTTTCACGATAGGGAGAACACATGTGGCCAATGATGGGGAAGGTGACAGAATTGATCATCACTTTTTCTTATAAACACAATTAAATATATTCAGTTTATCGGGAATGAAATTAGATTAGAATAGCAATCTGTTTTCTTTTAATCGTGATCGAGACCTTTAATGGCTGCTTTTAACGTTGAACGCATTACTCATGTTCACCACTGGAATGACACTCTTTTCAGTTTTAAAACTACACGCGATACCAGCTTACGTTTTAAAAATGGTCAGTTCGTAATGATCGGACTTGAAGTGAATGGCAAACCGTTAATGCGTGCGTATTCGATTGCAAGTGCAAACTACGAAGAAGAGTTAGAATTCTTCTCAATTAAAGTACAAGACGGTCCTTTAACTTCGATTTTGCAAAAAGTACAAGTTGGTGATGAAATCTTAGTTTCTAAAAAACCAACAGGTACTTTGGTTCATGATGACCTTTTACCAGGTAAAAACTTATACCTTTTATCTTCTGGTACTGGTCTTGCTCCATTCTTATCAATTATTCGTGATCCAGAAACTTACGAACGTTTTGAAAAAGTAATCGTTGTTCACGGTACACGCTATATTTCTGAATTAGCTTATCAAGACCTTATCTTGAACGAATTACCAAACCATGAATTCTTTGAAGAGTTAGGTATTAAAGACAAGCTTGTTTACTACCCTACTGTTACTCGTGAACCTTTCCACACTCAAGGCCGTGTAACAACTGCAATTGAAACTGGCGCTTTATTTGAAAAAATCGGTTTACCACGCTTCAACCGTGAAACTGACCGTGCAATGCTTTGCGGTAGCCCTGCATTCTTAAAAGATGTGGCTGCATTACTTGACCAACACGGTTTAGTTGAATCACCTCGTATGGGTGAAATGGGCGACTACGTCATTGAACGTGCGTTCGTAGAAAAATAATTTTTTCTAGAAATAAAAAAACCGAGGCAAAGTCCTCGGTTTTTTATTTCTGTTTTTATAACTTAATTGTGCCATCGATACAGGTGACAGCGGTTCCACCCACCAAAATTTTATCTTGATACAATTCAAGTTGAAGTTGTCCGTCTCGACCTACCGCCCCACCTTGTGAAGAAAGTACGACATCATTTTGTGCAGGAAGAATCCCATAATAACGAATAAATGAAGCTACGCTACCATTACCACTACCACAAACAGGATCTTCATTTATTCCACATGAAGGGGCAAATGAACGAACTTCTATGTGTTTTTGTTCATCATTATTTTCATGAAAACCAAAAACTGTCGCACCCGTAACTTTCATTTCTAAATCATGTTCTTTTAAAGCGGCAAAGTCTGGTTGGCTATCTAGAACAGCCTCAGCATTAACAGCTTGTAATACAATCCAGCGCGCCCCTACATCAACCAATGCAGCGTTCCATTGAGTATTAATTTCACATTTTAAAATTTCTGCTAATTTCTCAGTATGCATAGCATCTAGTGGAGTAATTTTAGGCTTAGGGAGTTCAAATGAAATATGACTTGACTCACTCACGGTCAGAGTCACTAAACCAGCACCGCACTGCTGTACCAGCTTACCTTCTTTCGCTTTAATTAGACCCGCCTCAAGCAAAGCATAGGCAGTACCAATTGTAGGATGGCCTGCAAATGGCAACTCACTTTGCGGAGTAAAAATTCGAACCTGATAATCAGCTTGAGAATCGGTCGCAGGGAGTACAAATGTGGTTTCAGAAAGATTGGTCCAGTTCGCAATGGCTTGCATCTGCTCAGACGTTAAAGTGCTGGCGTCCATAATGACCGCAACAGGATTTCCTTTAAATGCTTGTGAAGTAAAAACATCAACTTGTTTAAATGCAACAACAGACATAGACCCACTCCTACTGATTTTGTAATTAAAAAATTATGGCTATTAAGTCCTCACCATTTCTTGATCTTACTGATTTATTTTTAATGGTCACAGTATCAGTTAATATTAAAAATAATAGACACAGTTGTTAAAAATAGATTCAGATTAAATGGATAAATCTATAAAACTAACAATATTTGAGATAATTAAGAGATCACTATAAAGTGTATCCATTGCTTTGGCTTTTTAATGAATTGACATGTACAAATATAAAAAAGTGAGTGATGACCTCACCCTGCAAATTCAAAATGGCAGGCAACCTGTGGGTTCTCGGTTGCCATCAATTCGAGATTGTGCCCAGCATTATCAGGTTAGTATTAATACCGTAAAAGAAGCTTATCGCCAGCTTGAAGATCAAGGTTTAATTTCAGTTCGTCCACAGTCTGGCTACTATGTTTGTCATGCCCCTTCAAACTTATTAGAACTCGAAGAGCGTTATGTCAGTGAAGAAAAAGTATCTCTTTCAGGAATTAGCTGTTTTCTCGCACAAATTGTTAAAAAACAAATGGACCCCGACTATGTCAATTTGGCCCTAGCTTGCCCTTCTGGGGAAAATTTTTATCCAATTGAACGCTTAAAACGCTTAACTGCTCAGGTGTTGCGCTCTCAATCAGATATTTTTAAAAGCTATACCTTGCCGCCCGGTTCTATACGTTTACGCACTCAAATTGCTAGGCGAAGCTTACAGCTAGGTATGTTTCTTTCAGCAGATGATATTGTGCTGACTCATGGCACGATGGAGGCTTTAAGTCTCGCGATTATGGCAACAACTCAAGCGGGTGACAGCATAGCGCTTGAGATTCCTACATTTCACAACCTCTATCCACTCCTTCATAATTTAGGTCGAAAAATTGTAGAAGTACCGACCTCGCCACATACAGGTATGTGTCTGGATGCACTTGAAGAACTCTTAAAATCTCAAAGTGTACAAGCCATTTTAACCATTCCGACAGGACACAATCCTCTCGGTTTTAGCATGCCTGAGAGCAGCCGCCGTCGCTTGGCAGAGTTAGCTAATCAGTTTCAAGTTCCTGTTATTGAAGATGCGATGTATGCTGAATTGCAACTCACCGAACCCCTCTTACCCAACATCAAAACGTTTGACCAGAACGGATGGGTTTTGGTGTGTGGTAGCTATACCAAAACTGTAGCACCTGATTATCGGATTGGTTGGTTAGAAGCTGGGCGCTTTCGTAATATTGTGCAGCAACTTAAATTTACAACCACTGTTGCCGAGCCAGCGTTACTCACAGAAACGTTAGGCCTTTTCTTAGAGAATGGTGGTTATGACCTGCATTTACGTCAACTCAAAAAACGCTATCAACAGCAAATTGACACCATCAAATCTTATATTTGTCGCTTTTTCCCAATCGGTACCCGTGTGAGTCGTCCACAAGCGGGATTTATTTTATGGTTAGAGCTACCCGAATCAATTGACACCCTAGAACTGTTTCATCAGGCCATGGATGAAAAAATCTTATGTATGCCGGGAATTTTGTGTTCGGCTGATAAACGATTTAGTCATTGTTTACGTATTGCAGCTTGTTTTGAGTTAAACCCCAAAATGTTAAATGCTTTGATGCGCTTAGGAGAGCTAGCAAAAAATATGCTGCCCGTACAAAAGGATAATGATCAAATCCCTACTAATTCAGTAGGTTGAATCCCAAATCCGGAGTTAATAAAATAAAACCATATATTTTTTATGCCTTTTATTTTATGAAAACTGAGCTCCTCTCTCCCGCAGGTTCACTTAAAAACATGCGCTATGCATTTGCCTATGGTGCAGATGCTGTATATGCCGGCCAACCACGTTACAGTTTACGTGTTCGTAATAATGCTTTTGATCATGACAACCTAAAAATCGGAATTGATGAAGCCCACGCTTTGGGCAAAAAGTTTTATGTTGTGGTGAACATTCAACCGCATAACAGCAAATTAAAAAACTTTATTCGTGATCTTGAACCAATTGTAGCTATGCAACCAGATGCACTCATTATGTCTGATCCGGGCTTAATCATGATGGTGAGAGAGCATTTTCCTGATGTGCAAATTCATCTATCTGTTCAAGCCAACGCTATTAATTGGGCCACTGTTAAGTTTTGGAAAGATTACGGTTTAAGCCGAGTCATTTTATCTCGTGAGTTATCATTAGAAGAAATAGAAGAAATCCAGCAACACGTACCAGATATTGAACTTGAGGTTTTTGTACATGGCGCACTATGCATGGCTTACTCAGGTCGCTGCTTACTTTCTGGATATATGAATAAACGTGATGCCAACCAAGGTGCTTGTACCAATGCTTGCCGTTGGGACTATAAGTTGCATGAAGCCCAAGAAGATGCAAACGGTGATGTAATTCCAGTTACTCAGCTCAACGCGTCAGAAAAGTCTTGCTGCTCATCAGCACAATTAGAAACAACCTCGGCTCAAACGCTGCTGGTACAACGCAATGATGAAGAAATGTTTGCTGCCGAAGAAGATGAACACGGCACCTATTTTATGAACTCTAAAGATTTACGTGCGGTACAACATGTAGATCGTTTAACCAAAATGGGGATTGCCTCACTGAAAATTGAAGGCCGTACTAAATCCTATTTTTACTGTGCCCGTACCGCCCAAATTTATCGAAAAGCTATTGATGATGCTTTAGCAGGCAAACCATTTGACCCAAGCTTAATGAACCAACTCGAAGGTTTGGCAAACCGTGGTTATACCGAAGGCTTTTTAAGACGTCATGTGCATAGCGAATATCAAAACTATGCTGATGGTTCATCGCATTTCGACTACCAACAATTTTGTGGAGAGGTTTTAGAACGTCACGGCGATTATCTTCGCATTGAAGTTAAAAACCGTTTTGTGGTTGGCGACTCACTTGAGCTGATGACGCCTCAAGGTAATATCACCTTTACCTTAACCGAAATGCGCGATTTAAAAGGTAACCCAATTACCGATGCTAAAGGTTCGGGGCATTTTGTTGAGATTCCACTTTCACAAGATGTTGATGTTAGTTATGCCCTACTCATACGCAATTTGCCGCATGCTAAGGAAAACATTACTGCCTCAACATTAGCTTATTCAGCGAGTTAAACATGGCACTTTTGATTACGAATGACTGTATCAATTGTGATATGTGCTTACCAGAATGCCCCAATACAGCTATTTTTGAAGGCAACAAAGTTTATGAAATTGATCCACTTCGTTGTACAGAATGTGTAGGCTTTTATGATGCCCCCACATGTAAGGCGGTTTGTCCAATCGATTGCATAAAACCAGACCCTGCACATATTGAAAATAAAGAGCAACTGCTAGAGAAATTTAAGGATTTAAATATACTCGGCGAATCTATCTCTTAAAAGTCTATCGAGGATCAGGCTAAGATTGCTGATCCTCTTAAATGACTATACAGATCAATGATTAAATAAATAAATGAATAAATAGCTTAAGCCACTTTGCTAATGATAAAATCAAATGATCAGTTCAGTTTGTTTTACTGGTATTTTTGTACCCCAAAAATTGCACAATCGTTAAAACTGGTCTAACCATTTCAACATTTCATATAGATTGATTAAAACTCTTTCTGGCGTAGCTCCCCATGTCTTATCTTTATTTAGCAATTGCGATTGCTTGTGAAGTCGTTGCAACTTCAGCCTTAAAAGCATCTCAAGGTTTTACTGTTCCCATTCCGTCCATCGTTACTGTTGTGGGCTATGCAATTGCTTTTTATTTATTATCCCTGACGCTAAAAACAATTCCGATCGGGATTGCATATGCCATTTGGTCGGGTGCGGGTATTATTTTAATTTCTGCAATTGGCTGGATATTTTACAAACAGCATTTAGACTTGGCGGCCTGTATTGGTCTTACTTTAATGATTGCAGGTATTATCATTATTAATGTGTTTTCTAAAAATACCCATTTATAAAAATATAATTAAAAAGCAACCGAGTAAGATGCAAATTCTTGTTTAAAAAATTTCACCTTACTCGGTATGAATAGCTTATTTCAAACTGCCCGTCAAAAATTGCTTTAAACGCTCACTTTTCGGGTTATTGAGTACTTCATTAGGATGGCCCTGCTCCTCAATTTTTCCTTGATGCAAAAAAATCACTTGATTAGATACATGACGTGCAAAGCCCATTTCATGTGTCACCACAATCATGGTACGTCCTTCTTCAGCCAAGCCCTGCATTACTTTTAGTACTTCACCCACCAGCTCTGGATCAAGCGCGCTGGTTGGCTCATCGAACAACATAACTTCTGGTTCCATAGCCAAAGCACGAGCAATCGCTACACGTTGCTGCTGACCACCAGATAAAAATGCAGGATATTTACTCTCAACACTTTCAGGTAGCCCAACTTTGCGCAGATATTTGCGTGCACGCTCTTCTGCTTCAGCACGTTTTACCCCAAGTACGTGAATCGGCCCTTCAATGACATTTTCTAGCACTGTCATGTGAGACCACAAATTAAAATGCTGAAACACCATCATGAGCTGCGTACGCATTTTTTGTAGTTGCTTTGGTTCAACTACTTTTAAATTGCCTTTTTTATCAAAGACTGTGCGTAGTTTTTCACCATTGAGCTTAATGGTGCCATTGCTCGGTTGTTCCAAAAAGTTAATGCAACGCAGTAAGGTACTTTTACCTGAACCCGATGAACCAATAATACTAATCACATCACCGGCATTTGCATCAAGTGATATCCCTTTAAGCACTTCATGATCGCCGAATTTCTTATGTAAATCGCGAATCACTAGTTTTGCAACTTGTTCCATTTATGTCTCCTAATGATTCGATGGCTTTAAAAATGCCAACCAACGTTTTTCAAGCTTACGAAATAGCCCAATCAAAATAAATGCCAGCATTGCATACAACACCGCGGCAATTCCAAAAGCATTGAAGGTGTCATAGGTTGCCGCATTCACATCACGCGCAATTTTTAAAATGTCAGGAACAGTTGCTGTAAATGCAATGGTTGTCGCGTGCAACATTAAAATGACTTCATTGCCGTAAAACGGTAAAGCACGGCGTAACATCGATGGAATGATAATGCGAGTGTACCGTTTCCATTTTGACATACCGAAAGCTTGTGCAGCTTCAATCTCGCCATGGGGAATAGAACGAATCGCCCCAGCGAAGATTTCAGTTGTATATGCACCAGTATTGAGCGCGAATGCCAAAATGGTGCAATTTATGCCCTCTCGAAAAAAAGCATCAAGAGTCTGGTGTTCATGGATATAATCAAAGCTGTAAATACCTGAGTAAATAATCAGCAATTGAATGTAAAGTGGAGTGCCACGAAAAACATAGGTATATAACCAAACTGGGCCACGCAACCAAAGATTTTCTGATACTCGTGCAAGTGATAAAGGCACAGCAAGCACAAATCCAATACCAATAGAAAGCACCAATAACCAAGTCGTCATCGCTACGCCAGTCATTTGCAAACCATCGGTCCAAAGGTATGCCTGCCAATATTGTTGAAGGATTTCAATCATAATTGTCCCTTCCTTACACCAGCAGAATAACGACGTTCAAGCCACATTAAAATCAGGTTCGACACGGTGGTAATCGCTAAATAAATGGCAGCAGCCACGATGCTGAAAAAGAACAAATGCATGGTACTTCTACCCGCATCTTGTGTAATTTTTACAATGTCAGTCAGACCAATAATAGAAACTAGTGCGGTCGCCTTAATCAAAACTTGCCAGTTATTACCAATACCAGGCAAAGCGAAACGCATCATTTGAGGGAATAATACACGGTGAAAAACCTGCCAAGGCGACATACCATAGGCCATTGCTGCTTCAATTTGGCCTTTTGGAACCGATTGAAATGCACCACGAAAGGTCTCGGTAAAATATGCACCATAAATGAACGCTAAAGTAATCACACCCGCCACAAATGGGTTGATATCAATTTGGTCCATTTGCAGTGCTTCAGTAATTTGGTTGAGACCCAACTGCAAGCTATAAAATAACAGCAGCATAATGACCAAATCAGGCACACTTCGAATGAGCGTAGTGTAAGCGGTTGCTATATAACGTAAAATTTTAATACTAGAGAGTTTTGAGCTCGCACCAATTAAGCCAATAATCACAGAAAGTAAAAGTGACAACAACGCAAGCTGTATGGTCATCCATGTCCCGCTGAGCAGGAGTGGCCCAAAGCCAGAAAAAAACATGACTCATCTTCTCCTTAAAAACAATATCTAATATTGATGAGATGAGAATAGATCTAAAAATGTCGGCTTAAAGCCGACATTTTTCACATCATTAGTAAATGCTAAAGGAGAAATATTTTTTCTCGAGTTTTTTGTATGTACCATCTGCAATGATTGCAGCGAGTGCTTTATTAATATTGGCTTTTAAATCCGCATCTTCTTTGCGTAAACCAATAGCTGCGCCTACACCTAGTGTTTTTGCATCAACCACATTACCACCAGCAAAACTGAAGTTTTTACCTTTTGGTTGTTTTAAGAAAGCGCCATCAACCATAATTGCATCTTGTAAAGTTGCATCCAAGCGACCTGACATCATGTCTTGATAAATCAAATCTTGGACTGGATAAGGTACAACCGTTACACCTTTTGGCGCCCAATAGGTTTTAGCATAAGTTTCTTGAATTGTGCCCTGTTGTACACCGACACGTTTACCTTTCAAAGAGGCAGCGGTAGACAATAACGGCGAGCCTTTTTTTGCAACCATACGGGTTGGTGTATTGTAGATTTTGCTACTAAATGCAATTTGTTTTGCACGTTCATCAGTAACGGTCATTGATGAAAGAATGCCATCAAATTTTTTCGCTTTAAGTGCTGGAATCATCCCATCAAAAGAGTTTTCAACCCAAACACATTTGGCTTTGAGTTTTGCACAAATTGCATTACCCAAATCAACATCAAAACCAGTTAACTTGCCATCTGGTGTTTTATATTCAAACGGCGCATAAGACGACTCAGTACCAAAACGAATCACCTTCCAATCCTTTGCTTGAACATTCGTCGCAACAGCAGCCAAAACTAGGGTTGTTGAAACGAACATTTTTTTCATAAAGCTTGCCATCTTGAAGCTTCTCCTTAAAATCCTAATAAGGTGATAAAAACTTGAGCAATTTCTAAATTACTCTTCTGCCGAAAGAATTGCAATTTCTATACCAGTAAATTAAGGATTTATGAAGGTGTCTGAATAATGGATTGTATTAACTGTTTAAATGTTGAAAAATCACTCAAATTTTAAGTTAGTTTTTGAGCGTGTAAGCTTCAGCAATATTATGCTGCTCGACCAAAGTCCGAATTGTATATTCATGACCAGTTTCTTTATCACAGGCAAATTCACATTTTTGATCTAAGGACATTGAGCAACCACTCAGCAATGGACAACCTGCAAACAATTCGGCGACCCAATCTACAAACACTTTTACTTTAAGCGATAAATGACGATTTTGAAGATAAACTGCTGAAATCGGCATTGGCGCCGGCGTCCACTGAGGCAATACCTCTTTTAACAAACCCGATTCCAAATGGTTGGTGAGCATATAACGTGGGCCCTGAATTATACCGAAACCCTGCAAAGCTAAGTCGATATAAGCATCACCGTCATTTACAGAAACACGTCCACGTACTGACACACTTTTAATTAAATCATCAACCACAAAGTCCCAATCAAAGTTGCGTCCGGTACGGCTTGAAAAGAAGTGAATCGCTTTATGATTTTTCTGTAAATCTTCAATTGAAGTGGGCTCGCCATATTTTTCTAAATAAATCGGTGAAGCAGCTGTTGCACACTGGAAAGTTCCAATACGACGCGCAATTAAGCTTGAATCTTTTAGTTCACCGACCCGAATTGCACAATCGACGGCCTCTCCCACCAAATCTACAGGTCGGTCATTCAGGCCAATTACTAAATCAATATCTGGATAGCGTGCATGGAAATCGCGCAGCCTTGGAATTAAGATTAAACGCCCAATCGATACAGGCACATCAATACGAAGCTGACCTCTTGGTCCCCGCTCTGCATCATGAAAGGAAGATTCAATATCAGAGACATCCGCTAAAATGCGGGCTGTCCGATCATAATATACGGCACCATCCGGTGTGAGACTGATTTTTCGTGTCGTACGATTCAACAGACGAACTTGTAAATGTCTCTCTAAAGCCTGAATGGTTGTCGTCACAGAAGCACGCGGTAGACCTAAACTGTCAGCAGCTAAACTGAAACTATTTGTTTCGACAACTTTGTTAAATACTTTCATCGCATGAAATAGATCCACACGCACACTCCTATCAATCAATGCATTTTTTAATAAAACACATCAATTGTTATAAAAATACGAATAGTGTTATCGAATTTAATATATTTATTCGTGATTGACAAACTTTTATGCTCCGTCCATCCCATAAACCCTGTTTCTCCCATACGGACCAAAACTAAAAGTCTGAAAACAGGTATCCAAATAACTAGGAGCACCTCATGTCATTTTCCCGCAAACAGTTCGCACTGTCTGCCATCTTTGTTGCCCTCTTAGCAACAGGAGGCAGTTTTATGTTTTTACATGAAAATGCCGATGCAAAAGCTGCACCGACCTCTGCCCAACAAGCTGCAACTGTTGATATTTCTAATGTCATCAGCAAAACCATTACTGACTGGCAAGAATACTCCGGTCGTTTAGAAGCCATTGATCAAGTCGATATTCGACCCCAAGTTTCCGGCAAACTCATTGCCGTTCACTTCAAAGATGGCAGTCTCGTAAAAAAAGGCGACTTACTTTTTACCATTGATCCACGGCCTTTCGAGGCAGAACTGAATCGTGCCCAAGCTCAACTCGCTTCAGCTGAAGCTCAAGTCACTTATACGGGTTCTAATCTTTCTCGTATTCAACGTTTAATTCAAAGTAATGCTGTCTCACGTCAAGAGCTAGATTTAGCTCAAAATGATGCACGCTCAGCCAGTGCCAACCTACAAGCCGCTAGAGCAGCAGTTCAATCTGCCCGCTTAAATCTAGAGTACACCCGCATTACTGCGCCTGTCAGCGGTCGAATTTCCCGTGCCGAGGTGACCGTCGGCAATGTAGTTTCTGCAGGTAACGGCGCACAGGTTTTAACAAGTTTAGTATCTGTATCTCGCCTTTATGCATCTTTCGATGTTGATGAACAAACCTACCTGAAATACATCAGTAACCAGCGTAATTCTGCACAAGTTCCTGTTTATATGGGACTTGCCAACGAAACTGGTTTCTCTCGTGAAGGTACCATCAACTCAATTGATAATAACCTAGATGCAACCTCAGGTACGATTCGTGTTCGCGCGACTTTTGATAATCCAAACGGTGTTTTATTACCAGGCTTATATGCACGAATCCGTTTAGGCGGAGGTCAGCCTCGTTCAGCAATTCTGATTAGCCCAACCGCAGTTGGGGTCGATCAAGATAAACGCTTTGTCGTAGTAGTTGATGCTAAAAATCAGACGGCCTACCGTGAAGTAAAACTCGGTGCACAACAAGATGGCTTGCAAATCGTGAATAGCGGATTACAAGCGGGTGATCGTATTGTGGTGAACGGTTTACAGCGAATTCGTCCGGGTGACCCTGTGACCCCGCACCTCGTTCCGATGCCAAATGCACAAATCACTGCTAACGCTACTACTCCTCAACCTCAGCCAACAGATAAAACATCAACTCCGGCAAAAGGTTAATCACATATGAATATTTCTAAATTTTTTATTGATCGGCCGATCTTTGCTGGTGTGTTATCAGTACTGATTTTACTCGCCGGTCTGCTTTCGGTATTCCAGTTACCGATTTCTGAATATCCAGAAGTTGTTCCGCCATCTGTGGTGGTACGTGCTCAATATCCGGGTGCAAACCCGAAAGTAATTGCTGAAACTGTTGCCTCTCCGCTTGAAGAATCAATCAACGGTGTAGAAGACATGCTGTATATGCAATCTCAAGCAAACAGCGACGGTAATTTAACCATTACAGTGAACTTTAAGCTCGGTATTGATCCAGACAAAGCGCAACAACTGGTTCAAAACCGTGTGTCTCAGGCTATGCCTCGTTTACCTGAAGACGTACAGCGTTTAGGTGTTACTACCTTAAAAAGCTCACCGACTTTAACCATGGTAGTGCATCTGACCTCACCAGATAGTCGCTATGACATGACCTACTTACGTAACTATGCGGTACTCAACGTGAAAGACCGTTTGGCACGTTTACAAGGAGTTGGTGAAGTCGGATTATTTGGTTCTGGTGACTACGCGATGCGCGTATGGCTCGACCCGCAAAAAGTAGCACAGCGTAACCTCACCGCGACTGAAATTGTGAATGCAATTCGTGAACAAAATATTCAGGTTGCAGCGGGTACAATCGGTGCATCACCAAGTAATTCCCCTTTACAGCTTTCAGTCAATGCTCAAGGACGTTTAACGACTGAGCAAGAATTCGCAGATATCATTTTAAAAACTGCACCCGAAGGCGCGGTTACCCGATTGGGTGATGTTGCTCGTATTGAACTCGCAGCTTCACAATATGGCTTACGTTCATTACTCGATAATAAACAAGCAGTCGCGATTCCAATTTTCCAAGCTCCGGGTGCTAATGCTTTGCAAGTTTCTGATCAAGTGCGTAGCACGATGAAAGAACTTTCAAAAGATTTCCCATCTTCGATTAAATACGACATTGTTTATGACCCGACTCAATTCGTACGTGCAAGTATTAAAGCGGTCGTTCATACCTTACTTGAAGCAATTGCACTGGTTGTTGTGGTTGTTATTTTATTCTTGCAAACATGGCGTGCCTCAATCATTCCATTGCTTGCTGTACCGGTTTCAATTATTGGTACATTTGCACTGATGCTCGCTTTTGGTTACTCAATCAATGCGCTATCACTATTCGGGATGGTACTTGCCATCGGCATTGTGGTCGATGATGCCATTGTGGTCGTCGAAAATGTCGAGAGGAATATTGAAGCAGGCTTAAGCCCAAGAGATGCAACTTATCGCGCCATGCGGGAAGTGAGCGGACCGATTATTGCTATTGCCTTAACGCTGGTTGCCGTGTTCGTACCTCTTGCCTTTATGACAGGCTTAACAGGGCAGTTTTATAAACAATTTGCCATGACCATCGCCATTTCAACGGTTATTTCGGCATTTAACTCCCTTACCCTATCTCCTGCTTTGGCTGCCATGTTACTTAAAGGACATGATGCTAAACCTGATGCATTAACACGCCTGATGAATCGTGTATTTGGACGTTTCTTTGCGCTGTTTAACCGCGTGTTTACACGTGCATCAGACAACTATGGTAAAGGCGTAAGTCGTGTTATTTCCCATAAAGCATCAGCAATGGGTGTGTATGCAGCACTTTTAGGCTTAACCGTTGGGATTTCTTATATTGTTCCGGGTGGCTTCGTACCTGCCCAAGACAAACAATATTTGATTAGCTTTGCTCAATTACCAAACGGCGCTTCATTAGATCGTACTGAAGCGGTGATTCGTAAAATGAGTGACACTGCACTTAAACAGCCTGGTGTGGAAAGTGCTGTTGCCTTCCCTGGCCTCTCAATTAACGGTTTTACCAACAGTTCGAGTGCCGGTATTGTCTTTGTAACCTTAAAGCCATTCGATGAACGTAAGGCTAAAGACTTATCTGCCAATGCAATTGCTGGTGCTCTCAACCAGAAATATTCAGCTATTCAAGATGCCTATATTGCGGTTTTCCCACCACCACCCGTTATGGGCTTAGGCACCATGGGCGGCTTTAAACTCCAACTTGAAGACCGAGGTGCCTTAGGCTATTCAGCCTTGAATGATGCTGCCCAAAACTTTATGAAAGCAGCACAATCAGCCCCTGAACTGGGTCCAATGTTCTCAAGTTATCAAATTAACGTACCTCAACTCAATGTAGATTTGGACCGCGTGAAAGCTAAACAGCAAGGTGTTGCCGTGACAGATGTTTTCAACACCATGCAGATTTATTTAGGTTCTCAATACGTTAACGACTTTAACCGCTTTGGACGTGTTTATCAGGTTCGTGCACAAGCCGATGCGCCTTTCCGTGCAAATCCTGAAGATATTTTGCAGCTTAAAACCCGAAACAGTGCCGGACAAATGGTGCCGTTATCTTCATTGGTAAATGTAACTCAAACATATGGTCCTGAAATGGTCGTTCGTTATAACGGCTATACCTCAGCAGATATTAACGGTGGCCCTGCCCCAGGTTATTCATCTAGCCAAGCTGAAGCTGCGGTTGAACGTATTGCTGCACAAACTCTACCTCGTGGTATCAAGTTTGAATGGACAGATTTAACTTACCAAAAAATCTTGGCTGGTAATGCAGGACTCTGGGTATTCCCAATTAGCGTATTACTGGTGTTCTTGGTTTTAGCTGCTCAATATGAAAGTCTGACTTTGCCTTTAGCTGTAATTTTAATTGTACCGATGGGAATCTTGGCGGCTCTGACAGGTGTTTGGCTGACAGGTGGAGATAACAACATCTTTACCCAAATTGGTCTGATGGTACTAGTCGGGCTGGCTTGTAAAAATGCCATCTTAATTGTTGAGTTTGCACGAGAACTTGAAATGCAAGGTGCAACTGCCTTTAAAGCAGCTGTTGAAGCAAGTCGTCTACGTTTACGCCCAATTTTAATGACTTCTATTGCATTCATTATGGGTGTCGTACCACTGGTTACCTCAACAGGTGCAGGTTCTGAAATGCGTCATGCGATGGGTATTGCAGTGTTCTTCGGCATGATCGGTGTAACGCTGTTTGGTTTGTTCCTGACCCCTGCCTTTTATGTCCTGATTCGTACACTAAACAGTAAACATAAATTGCATTCGGCAGCAGTTCATGAAGCACCTTTATCTACCCCACATGATCATTAAGGAGGATATTTGATGGCTACAGCAAAACAAAGCTTATTATTGTCCTCACTCATGGGAAGCCTGCTGCTTGCAGGCTGCTCTTTAGCTCCTGAATATCAACCTGCAAAAGTGATAGTTCCAGTCAAATTTAAAGAGTCTGACCCAAAACTTGAGGATAATAACTGGAAAATTGCCCAACCTGCCGATCAGCAGGTTCGAGGTGAATGGTGGCGTGTTTTTAATGATGCTCAATTGAATGAGCTCGAACAACAAGCCATTTCTGGAAACCAGAGCCTTAAAGCGGCAGCGGCTAATATTCAAGCTTCACGTGCGTTACGTTCAGCAGCACAAGCTGAACGCTTGCCAAGTATTGGTGCTGGCTTTGGACCGACTCGTCAAAAACCTTCTCCCGCTTCATTGGGTCTAGATGACAATGCTCATACGTCTGCACAGACCTTATGGCGTGCTCAAGCCAATGTTTCATATGAGCTCGATTTATTTGGCCGCATTGCCAGTAGTGTCAATGCAGCAACAGCTGATGTACAGCAACAAGAAGCTTTATACCAGTCGGCACTTTTAGCCTTACAAGCAGATGTTGCCCAAGGCTACTTTCTCATTCGTCAGTTAGATGCTGAACAAGCAATTTATAATCGCACTATTAAACTGCTTGGTGAGACAAGAGACTTAGTTCAAACACGTTTTAGAAATGGTTTAGTCAGTGAATTAGATGTTTCTCGCGCACAGACTGAACTGGCTACCGCCCAGACCAATGCACTGAACATTGCTCGTAACCGAGCCAATGCAGAACATGCACTTGCAGTATTGTTAGGCAAAACACCTGCTGAGTTTAGCTTGGCAGTTCAACCTTTAACTGCAAACAGCATTCGTCTTCCAGCAGGTTTGCCTTCGGCTTTACTGGAAAGACGACCTGACATTGCGGCTGCCGAGCGTGCTATGGCAGCAGATAATGCGCGTATTGGAATTGCACGTGCTGCTTTCTTCCCAAAACTGGACCTAACAGGTGCACTCGGTTATGAATCATCAAGTTTAGGTGAGTTGGGTAAATGGTCGAGCCGTACATTCTTACTTGGTCCAGTGGCAGGCACTATTTTGTCTTTGCCATTATTTGACGGCGGACAACATAAGGCTGGAGTTGCTCAAGCACGAGCTGCCTATGAAGAAAGCGTTGCAAACTATCGCCAAACTGTATTGAATGCATTTCGCGAAGTTGAAAATGGTTTATCAGATCAAAGAATACTTGATCAGCAAATTCAAGCTCAAAATCAAGCACTCTCCTCTTCTCGTCATGCAAATCAACTGTCTCATTTACGTTATCGAGAAGGTGCTATCAGTTATCTTGATGTGATTGACTCAGATCGGACTATTTTGCAACAAGAACAACTTTCTGCACAGCTTAACGGCACTAGAATGATGGCTAGTGTAAATTTAATCCGTGCATTAGGTGGTGGCTGGCATAATGCCGAGTCATCGGTAAAATCTAAAAGTTAATTCTTATCTAATTAACTTGATATAAAAAAAGNGC
>NZ_GG753601.1:411810-444478 GCF_000163635.1 Acinetobacter sp. SH024
TTTTTTATATTTACAACTTATTGTGCGTATACAGGGAATTTTGCACAAACAGTTTCAACTTTCGCTTTTACGTCAGCAATAACTTTTTCGTCACCTTTGCTGTCAATCACGTCAGCGATCCAACCAGCAAGTTCACGAACTTCAGCTTCACCGAAACCACGAGTTGTTACCGCTGGAGTACCGATACGGATACCAGAAGTCACGAATGGAGAACGTGGGTCATTTGGAACTGAGTTTTTGTTCACAGTAATGTGAGCAGCACCTAACCAAGCATCTGCATCTTTACCAGTTACATCTTGCTTGATTAAAGATAACAAGAACAAGTGGTTGTCTGTACCGCCAGAAACAACATCATAACCACGAGCGATGAATACTTCAGCCATAGCTTGAGCATTTTTCACAACTTGTTGTTGGTAAGCTTTGAAGTCATCAGACATAGCTTCTTTGAAGCAGATTGCTTTAGCAGCAATCGCATGCATTAATGGACCACCTTGGTTACCAGGGAATACAGCTGATTGAAGTTTTTTCTCGATTTCTTCATTCGCTTTCGCAAGGATTAAACCAGAACGTGGACCACGAAGTGTTTTGTGAGTCGTCGTCGTTGTTACGTCAGCAATTTGAACTGGGTTTGGATATACACCAGCAGCAACAAGACCTGCAACGTGAGCCATATCAACAAAAAGGTAAGCGCCAACTTTGTCCGCGATGTCACGGAAACGTTGCCAATCTACAACACGGCTATAAGCAGAGAAACCAGCAACGATCATACGTGGCTTGTGCTCTAACGCTAAACGTTCAACTTCTTCGTAATCGATCTCGCCAGTTTCAGCGTTTAGACCGTATTGAACTGCATTATAAGTTTTACCAGAGAAGCTTACTTTTGCACCGTGAGTCAAGTGACCACCGTGAGCCAAGCTCATACCTAAAACTGTATCGCCCGGGTTAAGAAGCGCTAAATAAACAGCAGAGTTAGCTTGTGAACCAGCGTGTGGTTGAACGTTTGCGTAATCTGCACCAAAAAGTTCTTTAGCACGATCAATCGCCATTTGCTCGATGATATCCACATACTCGCAACCGCCATAATAGCGTTTGCCTGGATAACCTTCTGCATATTTGTTCGTAAGTTTTGATCCTTGCGCTTCCATCACAGCAGGAGAGCAATAGTTTTCAGATGCAATTAACTCGATATGTGCTTCTTGACGCTCACCTTCAGAAGCAATTGCTTGAGCTAATTCTGGATCAAATTCAGAAATGGAAATATTGGCAAACATTAGCGGGGGTCCTATAAATTAGGGCTTTTAAGCCGTGCTAAGATTGCGGCATATTGTAGCATGAACTTTATAATTAAACAGAATGAAGTTAGCTCAGTTTTAAATAAAAATGGCTCAAGTTTTATAAAAAATGAGCCATTGTTTATAAATCAAATAAAAAGCTCGTTTAAAGCTTATATTTTAAATTTATCCATCGTTAATTTTAGCTTACAACAATATTAAAAAGTCTTTAAATATCAATAACTCTATTGAGCTGCCAGTAAAGACTGAACATTTCCAACAATATTATCTACATTACTGCTCATCACCGTGCCATGATCCCAGTTACCCGTCACATAGCTATTAATTTTAGTGCCTACGACAGTGGCATTAGATATCAAAATATCAGTAGCTACTTTTGGAACAGTTGTATCAGCTACCCCCTGATAAATAATAATCGGTGTCGTGACTTTTACTTGTAAGGGCTGCGAATCTTTATCTAAAAATGTTTTAACTAGCTGAACAGCCATAAAGTTAGGTTGTGTGCGTGTATACCCGTCCAGTGTTCCATTATGATCTGTAGCATACTTAGTCATACCCTCATAAAAGGCTCCATACAATGGTCCTGAACAAAGGTTTTCTGCTTGTGCGGCAATACTTGAAATTTGTGAAGTAAATACTTGTGAATAATTAAAGGCAGGTTGTGTGTTGCGAATGCCAGCTGTAACCAAAGCTGTATATGTATCAAGCTGTGCATAGGTTGCAATTTTAATATCTATCGGTGCATTCGCAACTTGCGCCTCTCCATCTACTAAAATACCCCCTAGATTAGAAGCAGGTGCTACCGCTACTGTACCTTTATAGTCTAGTTGTGCACGACTCGCATATTGTGCAGCACCTAATGCAGCATGCCCCCCTTGTGAATGTCCTACTGTTAACCATTTTTTTGAAGTTAATAAGTTACGCTGTAATAAATAATTGCGTGTTGCAACCACCGCATCTGTAATTGAAAAAGCCTCACTTTTAACATTTAAAAAAGGATGTATGCCTGGTGTACCTAAACCCTCATAGTCAGGTGCGACCACAACATAACCTGCGGCTAGTAATTTACTAATTAAATCTTTTGTACTTTCTGCTAAAGCTGCTTTACTTGGTGCGCAAGCATCTGCCACACCCGTAGTGCCATGGGCCCAAACCACAATTGGCCAACCGCCTACTGGTGGTGGAGTATTTGGTGTAAATACCAAACTGGTTGCCTGCACTTCTTGACCACTTTGACCCAACATTTTATAAGTCAAAATACTACTTTCTGCGGCAACTGTTCCTAAGTTGGTGCTTGTGTAAGCCTCGACCTTAACCACTGGATTTTGAATATTATTGGTTGGTGTCCCTGATGGATTAGTAGGAGCTGGGCCATCATCACTACTCCCTCCTCCACAAGCGACTAAAAATAAACTCGTGCTCAGAACGCTCGTCATTAATAGGTTCATTTTCATTGGTATATCTTCCCTTAAATTCCATTTTTGTTTTGCTTTAGTTTTTTAATCAACATTTCCTAATGTCTTAAAATATTTACGCCTAATCTTTATTTTCCGCAAGTTCTATTGGATGAAATCAATCTCAGAAAACTCTATTTTTAAAATAAATTAACGTTCTCGCTACTCTCAGGCCTCACTTCATGTTTTAAAGTGGGTAGCCAACTGTTAACATTCTTGATTACTCGTGATTGATTAAAGGGCCAGTTATGCAAACCATTATTTTAGATACAGAAACACATACACTAAATGGTTTGCCAATTGAAATTGCGTATGCCCCGATTGAGATTAATGCAGGCAAGCTCACCTTAGATAAAAGCAAATTATTTGATCAACTTTATCAGGTTGGTACACCTATCTCTTACGCGGCTATGGCAGTACACCATATATTAGAGTCAGATTTAGAAAACCAGCCCCACTATAAAACTTTTAAATTGCCAGAGACTACCACTTATATTATTGGTCACAATATTGATTACGATATTGCCGCGATTGCTCGTTGTGGTGTGGATGTGTCGAATATCAAACCGATTTGTACACTAGCTTTAGCGCGCAAAACTTGGCCTGATGCAGAAGCGCATAATATTTCTGCACTCATCTATATGATTTCTCAAGGCAGCAGTAAAGCTCGAGAATTGCTCAAAGGCGCACACCGTGCCGATGCAGATATTATTTTGACTGCTAATATTTTGATGCATATTGTCTATCATTTAAATATTCAAGACATTGAAGAGCTTTACCGAGTTTCTGAAGAAGCACGTATCCCTACGACTATTAATTTTGGTAAGCATAAAGGCACAGCAATTGCTGAACTTCCTAAAGACTATATTCAATGGTTATTACGCCAAGATGAACTTGACGTCTATTTACGTAAAGCGTTAGAAGGCGCATTTTAAAGTCTTAAATAGATGATATTCATCAATTCTTCATCATATTGTCATTCTTGAGTTTTATGGTTAACCCCATTTATATTTTATTAAAAACAGTACTGTTCAACTGAGAAAATTGAACAGTCTGATTTATTTTTTATTTGGGGAAAAATGATGGCTGGTTTTTATCGAACCAATTTAGGAAGAGTCGCGCTTCAACAACGCAACATTACTTTAAATGCAAAACAAAGACGTTTACTGCTATTAATAGATCACGAAGATTTTCAAAATTTAAATAGCGAATTTAAAAAACGTATTGCATCTCCAGAGCTTATTCAACAGCTTATCGACTTAAAACTCATTGCTCCTTCTGGCGAAAATTATTCAGAATTAAATGAACAAATATCTTTCCCACAATCATCCGTAACTGCAATAGAAGCTCATCAAAAAAATACTATTGATGATAATAAAAGTGGCGATATAGTTGGAGAAATTCAGGTTACTCAATCATCATCTTTTCAACTTTCACCTACTGAAATTACCCAGCCACCAATTCGAGTTCAACAGCTCTCTTTTGAAGAAATACAACAGTTGATGAAGCAAACCTTGAGTCAATATTGTGGGCTTATGGCAAAACCACTTATTCAGAAAATAGAGCAAATAAAAACGCTTCAAGAGCTTAAAGTGTGCCAAATGCAATGGATTACCAGCTTACAGGAGTCGCGTATTCCCTCTAATGAACTAGCACATACGCTTCATTCTATTAATTATTCAATTCAATTTATTCAACAACGCATCTAAAAAACAACAAGCTGCTGTTTAATTAAGCATTAAACTCACTTGTTACCTATTTCGTGCTTTACCTATTGGTGTTTTTTTCCTATGATGTGGCCCACACATGTGCGCTCGTAGCTCAGTTGGATAGAGTACAGGTTTCCGAAGCCTGGGGTCGTGGGTTCGATCCCCGCCGGGCGCACCAATCTATTTTATAAAATCAATAACTTATATATATTTTGGCGTATATTTGGCGTAATGCGCTATTTATCCACAGGTTTAGAGGTAATTTTGCTTCTTATCAAAGGTCCATCTTTTACCGTTGTAAGTGACAGTTCCATCCAAATTAATCGGCAACTCTTTTAATGAGTAGTCATAGATTTTAAGAACATTCCCGTTCTTATCTAAATCAGCGGGCAGATTGCAAGTATTTTCCATTCTGCCCGCTTCCGAAACCATGATCATGACTTGCGACATCACAAGGCCCTTACACAAATCGAGACGTTCACATTACTATTAATAGTGTGAGCTGTGCAACCAGAGAAAAGGATGCACAGCAATGTGATGATCGATGCAATTTTAGTACGCTGACACATATAAGTTACTTCTTTAAAAAGAGTGCTCGCTCTGCTTCTCGGCGACGAACTAGGCCCTTCATAACTTTGCCACCTGCTTTGTTCCAAACTAGGAATTGATCGGCAGCGCCTTTGTAGTCACCTTTGTTAAGCAACTTTAATAAAGTCGATCCCTTAAAAGCACCTGAACCAATGTTGTAAGCCAGCGATACCAAAGCATCAAATTGGTTTTGAGATAAAGGTACACTAACCGATTCATTTACAGTCTTTTCAAATTTAGCTAAGTCGTGTTTAAAGTAGACTTTTGCTTGCTCAGGTGTGCAAGTATCGCCCTTCTTGACTTTCACGCCATTTGGATAAACTGTGGTGCCAGTACCAATGGTCCAGATGCCCACACCATCGTCATAGGCTGTGAATTGTGTGCCTTCAAAACTAGAAATTAGGTCAACGCCAACATCACTTGTGGTTTTTCCACCTGGTGCAAGCTTGTCGACCATCTTATTTAAATCGTCTACTTGTGCTTGTGTGAGTTTTCCACCAGCAATTACTCGGGCAGCGTCGAAAAATGGTTTAGTTGTCATTGGATTCACCTTTCTTTTTCTCTAACTCAGAGCTACCAAAATAAAACCCACATGCAGTTGTCATAGCCCCTGCAATAAAACCCAATGCCGTATTGATCAGATTGCTGTTTTCTCGCGGCATATCCACAAAAAATAAAGCAATCACTAAAACAAACATCAGTCCCACTAATGCGAAAGCTAGATATGCGCGAGTATTTTCACTGTTCATCTTTTTGCTTCCTCCAACCGTGATACTTTTTCTTTAATTAAAGATTGATCTTGGCTTAATTGAATAATTGAAGATCCAACCCACGCACACAATGAAAATACGATTCCTGCAAAGATGCCAAGCAGTACACGCAGCACAGAAATTCCACCATCTTGTGCTGCTGTGCGGTTTTCTAAATTGGCGACTTTGATGTCCAATGTATCTATATCCTTTTTGTTCTGTTCGCTAGTCTCTTTGTGCGCTTCATTAATGAAAGTCAGTCGAGTAACATGATCTGACAACATGCGAATATCACTCTGAATGGAGTCGATTTTCTTTTCAAATCTCAACCCATATGATTCATTTTCAGTCATGCCTTCCCCCTAATGTTAGGCAATAAAAAAGCCCTAAGCTATTGAAGCAAAGGGCTTACGGTGGTTTGTTGTGTGATTTTAATAAAGATATATTGCCAGTTTCGGCATTAAAAATCCCTAACTTATTAAAAGCTAGGGCTTGTGGTGATTTGTTGTGTTATGAAACGCTTAAATTACCCGTTGCTTCAATAAAGAATGATGCAAAGAAAGACGGATTACCCGAACTTCCAATGGGTGTTACAGATAAAATATTATTTGCAAGTGAAAACGAGAATGAGGGATGTCCGCTCGTATTCCCTTCAGTGTCCCCAGCTTTTGATATTACTGTAACTATTTGCCCGCTCGAGCCTTTGTTTACAATAAGATTGTAAGTAGCTGATGATCCAGAAGCATCTAGACTATTACCAAAAACCGCAAACACATTGATAAACCCACCGTAACTGTACGAGTTATTTTTATCTTTATTTGCTAATGTGCAAATACTCTTTGCTTGCCCTGACGAAATTGTCTGTTGCAATTTAGAGATTCTTTTAACGCTCGTGTCTACATAGTTTCTTGACAAATAATGATTGTAACCAGAGGGATAAGTCTCAGTATGAATGTTTCCGATGCTTCCACCCGAAATCAAAGTGAAATGATTACCAAATGAGCTCGATAACAAAGTAATATCATTCAAAACGCCCGTGCTGCTTTCCCACAGAGCACACCCAAGCTGGCCATAACACCCCTCAAATTTATATTTTGGATAATTGGCCATCGTGTTTTTTGCAATTGCTGTAAGTGCTGGCTGATTGAAATGTACGCTCTGAAAAGTAATCAAAGGTACGAAACCAGTTGCAGAATTGCCATTGGTTTTTATGAAATAGGGTGTCGTCTCATTTGATTCGATATACCCGCCGACAAACATAATTGGGCTGGCTGCGGTGCAATTAATAATCGCTTTTGTACAGTCATTTTGTTCAAAATCACAAGCAAAAAAATGCCATTGGGCGCCATAAGAATCCCATTCAATCATGTAGTCGTCATTACCACGTCTAAAAATACAGTTATAAAATGTATTGGCATTTGGTTCTCTTGTACCGACGACTCCCTGACATCTTATAGCTTTGAAACCAACACTATTAATAGCAGATTGATATGTTCCAAAATCACATTTTTGAAAGTCACATAGAATAATATTTGCATCTATTCCATATCTCAAAGATCGATCAAACACACAATGATCAAACGTACATTGTGATAAGTAGCCATTATCTGTACTTCTAAACGCTGTTGCTGTACCCCCAGTAGACGCCTTGAACATTAGATTTGTAAATCTTGAAGACTCTGAACTAAAGCCTGCTTTAACTGTAAAAATTGGTATATCAGCTGATGCTGTAATACTTCTTGAATGCTGAACAGCAGCCCCGTTACCTTCAATATTCAATGTTGCATTAATTTCTGTAGTTTTTGAAACATTTAAATCAAAATCAATAACCAACTTTCTTTTCAAAGAAGTAGCAAATGAAACCCCTGTTGCTAATGATGCTGAATGATCTGTATCTGTAAATTTTGCACCGCATGCAGATACAGTCAATTCAGTATTGAAGAATTGCTTAACCCAGCCGTTTATAATTGTTACACCATTATTTACGGCTGATTGATTTTTATCGTATTTAAAATGATCTCCACCTTGGAATTGATTTTCATGATAACCAGTCATCAAAACAACTTGGCCATCTATTCGCGGCTTTAATACTTCAAGTGCACTTTTCGATTTAACAACTTGAATATTTAAATCGTTAATAATTTTCTGTGTTTTCGCACCATCTTTGACATTATCAGCATCTTGATAGGCTTTTACCCAAGTTGTAGTTAATGCGTCGTAACGATAGTTGCCCAAATCTTTTACATAAATCGTGCGCCCGTCCCATACATTAGTAACACCTTCTAAGGCTTCCAATGAATCAAGATGAGTAATTGCTAAAGCATTGATAGTTCCGTCATTGATTGCTTCATCAATCATAGAGAGGAACATATCTTTTAGAATTTGATCGCCTTTAATACGGTCGGCAATTTCTTTTGAAAGATCATTTACTAATTGAGCAATATCACTTGTATTTTCATTTACGTTTTGTTGTAGGTTCTCTAGCCAATCGTCAATCGTATTTATTTGGTTTTGTAGATTGGTATCACCTGCAATACGATCAGCAATCTCTTTAACTAAAGCGAGCCAGATAACTTGATCACGATAACCAAGCTCTTGAAGTTTCCACCAGATTAAATCAAAGTCTTTATTTACAGGTGCTGGGCGGAAAGAATTGTTATAAGACTGATACTCTGTTGTTCTTCGGAAAGGAGTGTTTCTTTCAATTGTAATGAGCACACCATTAGAAGGTGCAGTATTAAAAGCTACTGAACCATTCGTTAAAGTCCAAGAGCCTACAGGAGCTTCATTCCCGTCTAGGTTTACAATTAAGTACTCTGCTTTATCACACTGGAATGGAAGTGGGAAAACTGTAGTAGTTCCATTCGCTGTATATTCTATAAATGGCGTCTGTTCTGGTACTGCCATAGCCTACCCCTAATCAAAGTCTACTGTGGCTTCGTATACGCCACCGTTTGTTCTCCAATTAGGCGTTTCTTTATACTCATCTTTGTTGTGTAATTTACCTATGCGTATAGGTTCATCAGATATTGCACCTGCTAATGAATCTAATGGATCATCAATCTGGTTCGTAACTGCTGGATTCCATGAGCGCATAATACGAACTTCAAAACTATCATCTTCTGGCTTATCTGGATCATATAAAACTGATACATGAGCCCATAGAACACCCGAATTTAATGGGCCTTCAATAGCTCCTAAAATCCTTAGGTTTTTATTCTTAGTTTCTTTTATTTCAGTTACACCACATCTAACACCTTGTTGTTTGAGGCAACTCTTTAGAACACTTGGGAAAAATCCACCTACACCATTTGTTTCAACCGTCACTCTAGTAATGTAAAACTCTTTAATTAGTTGAACTAATTGATAGACCTGTCCACCTATAATGTTGTGGCCTGATTCATCCGTAGGACCCACTTCTCCTTTCAGGCTAATAGATCTATGCCAGTACATTCGGCCTTGTTCATCATGAAGAATTAGTGCAACAGATGAGATATCTGAATCTTTCTTCCCTTCAGATGGATCAACACGTAGAGAAGCAGAAGCAATTCTGACATTGCCTAACATCATTAATGCAACGCCATTGGCATATTTTAAAGTTGGTTCACAGTCATATGGGATCAACTTGTCAGGATCAAGACGAACATCACCAATAGGCTTAGCATGTAGTTGGTATTGTGAATCCCATTCATTGATAGTTCGACACTTTTTACGTCGTTTTGTCATTTCCTGTTTAGTGAAGCGTTCAGGCCATAGTGCTTTGGCATAAAAGTCAACAAATGAATAGTCATCAAGAAGTGTTACTTTATAGCCATTGCCATGTTTTTCTATTGTGTAGTGCTTATTCTCTTCTAGGCACTTACTATATTTATGAATGCCACTAAAAACATATTCAGGATAGAAGTTTAGAACTGCTTCTCTTCGCCCCTCTATTCGATATTCATGTTCAAACATCCTTCTAATAAAGCAGTTTGCCCCAGCCTCAATCATTTCTTTATAGATTGACTCATAGCTGTGTGGAGTCCCAATAAATAGACTTGTTCCACCAGGAACTAAAATATGGGTCTGCTCTGTAAGGCTATGTTTTAATTTTTCTCGATTTTCTTCTGTGGCTACGTTCTTCTGCACTTCTACGTCATCGTTTTGGATGTGTTTGGCACGTTGTCCAGTTACGCTTGATAAAATGCCTCGCGCATACATAGAGCCATACTGTTCATCGTTAGAGCCTTCTACCCACCATTTAATGACACCACCATGAGATTTCTTTACATTATTAAGTTTACAAAGTGGGTGATTGGCAAGAATACGAACTACTGCACGACTACACTTAAGAGCATCAATATTTGTTGCTCCTTGATGTAGTACTAAATCATCAACATCACGATAGAAGCGCCAAGCATTAAATACAGTTACTATCCCTGATTTATTATGCCCACGTGGAAGCATGAGAAGGTTATCAACTTCATCAGATAGATTTTCCATCCATTCACATGTTTCAATGTGGAATAAGGGCGTTTCCCGCCCTAAGTATTCATCCCAAAGAACATAGAATTCAGCAAAAGATGCTTTCATAATTAACTATAATTTGCCTTAGCTTTTACACTTTGAATAAGAGCCTTAGCTTTATTTTTTAAATTTTCCTCATATTTTCTTTGTGTTTCTTCATCTGTACTTGCAGGCGGCAATGTTCCTCTACGATATGCAAGAACTTGCTCAACTTTTGTGATAGCTGAGGCGCATTGGTTCAGCCCCTTGTAGAGCCATACTTTATTGCCACGATCCTCAGGTGTTTCAAAACCACATTCACTTGCTGCATATGCAATTTGAATAAGGTCATCAGTCATTTTCTCAGTGAGTTCTTCTAACTCTTTTGTTTGATCATCACGCATAAAAAAGCCCTCGCATATAGTTCATATATACAAGGGCTTATGTAGTGGTATGTTGGGCGGTTTACTGGACTACACGCTCAAAGTCAGGCGATCTAATATCCGTAATATCATCACCCCAGAAACGCTCACGATCTTGTTGTCTTTCTGCTTTGCGTAAAGCCTTCTCACGATAGCCGGGTGCAATAGTGTCTTGCATTTCATCAAATACCATACGGTTAATGGCTGCTTTTGTATACCACAAGTTCTGTGCAGGAATTTTGCCTTTCACAAATTTGAAAGCTTCATTGCCAAAATTGGTGTCCTTGCCTTCATTGTACTGAGTTAAGTTGCCAACCGTTAAGCCTAAAAGGCTAGTGAAATCACTACCAAGTGGGCCGGAAACAAACGAGTTTGCATCACGACCAGAAGTATCTGTACCAGCTACAAGAATGTCACCAAGGACAGGCAAGCCACCACCAGCAACTAGTGAGCGCATAAAGAAGCTTGTAGCCTTTTTAGGATCATTACTATCATAAATTGTTTGTGGGTCGTTACCATTTAGGATTTCACGTAGTTGTACGACCAAACCACCTAGCAACGTCATACTGACCATAAGTGGTATCGCATATGCTGCCTTGCCTTTTAAGCCTTCTTGAGCCATTGCGCGACTTCCTTGTCGCATCAAGAACGAAGCCGAGAATGATTTAAATTGCATTAAGCCTTTAAATACCTCCCCTGTGATAGTTCCCTTTGCGCCTACAGTCATCCATGTACGTTCACGAAGCCCTGCCTCAATTACGGCCATTCCCTGCTCATCTAGCAAGTGTGCTTGAAGTTGTGAGGCCACTTCGTCACGGATCTTTTGTGCTAATAATTTTTTCTCCCCATCAATACTGTTTGCAAGCTTATCCATAACATACTGACGCTTAGCTTGACGTTCTGCCACTTTCGCCTGATATTCAACAAACTCATCATCTAAGGCATTTACGCGTTTATCTAAATCCTTGAACTTCTGATTAATAGACTTATTTGCACTGCTATCAGCTGCGCGCATTTTTGCACGCATCTCCGTCATTCTTCTTTCAGCATTACCCAAACGACGGCCTAGATCCTCACCGCTTTTATAGTTTCTGCGAGTGTTCCGAGCGACAGACGAATCAATTTTTTTATCTGTCTTACCTTTAATTCTCGTCTGTTCAACTGCTTTTTTGATTTCAAAATCAGTCTCAAGCTGTTGCTGTTTCAAGCCCACTAATTCTTTTAATTCGTTTAGCGCTTCAAATTCACGCTGTGCTTTTACATCGCGGCGCGTTGCATACCGATTCAAACGCTCTGATAACTTATCTTCATACACTGCCAGTTTTTCTTTAGAAAACTTCTGGCGCTTACCTAAAAGGTCATTGAAGTCTGAAAACTTACCTTGAATCTCTTTTTCAAAACCTTTGATCTTTTCATTCAATTTAGTGGCTTTTAGCTCCACTCTATTGTTTAGGCTCTCTAGTGTACGTCCTAGTTTTTTTGCCTTGTCTGTCAGGTTGTCAATGGTCTTGCCTTGCGTAATGCCATCAATAAAACCTTTCAGATCTTCCTGATTTTCAATTGTACGGATATAAGCATTCATATCAGCTTGAGCTGCTGCGGCCTCTTTCTGTGCATCAAGCAGATCCATTCGATCCTGTAGCGCCTGCTTTTCTGCCTGCGCTTGTAAATCCTTCCTGTTTGCATAATCAAGCAAGCGCTGTGAAAGACTACGCTTAACATCATCTAGCTTTTGCTCACGATTCAAAATACGCTGATCATCTAATGCATTTCGATCATTCAGTTCTTTGATCTGATCATTTATACCACTCACCAGCTGATTAACATCCTTATCCATTGCGGCTAGAAGTTTATCGTCAGGAATTTCATAGATAGAACGCGCTGACATGAGTTGATTACCTTTGCGGTCCACGACTGGTTCAGCTAATTGGAAAACCTGCCATGCTCGCTCATCTAAACCAGTGTTTGAAAGCAATTCACGGTCTTGCACATCTAGGTCATTCCAAGCTTTAGAACGGCTTAAGCGGCCGTATTTCTCCATTAGCAACTTAGTGAACCCAACTTTAGATGCCGATGTTAATGCATTGAGGAATGATACCCGCATTACTTGGGTAGCAACCCCGCTTGATATACGTGCTAATTTTTCAGATTTACCATAAGTTGATGTAAGCCCATCATCTGACCAGCGCGCAATCGAGCCTAACATTTCCTCAGTAGCCAATCCTAAACTATGTGCTTGCTCCCGATCTGCTTTATTGGCTGGGTTAAGCTGTTCGATTAGTCCACCAAAAGCTTTACGGTAAGACACGTTATGCACACTAGCATTTTTAGCAATAGTTGCTTGATCTGCCAGTGATGCAATTGTGGTGCCTCCTAACATTGAAGCTACATTCATTGAGCGATAAGCAATACCAAGATTTGCTAAAACTTGTGATTGTGGAGTATTACCACCGCTAAGTTCATCAAACATAACCTGAGCACGTTTGCGGCTGCTCTTGGTCTGGTTTTCTTCAATCCCCTTTTCCCAGTCCTTTTTGGCTGCGGCATCCATCAAAATTTTTAAAGCTGTTTTTGGATTACTACCTAAGTTCTCAACCATGGCAATATCTTTCGATAAGCCATTAATGTGAGCTTCAACCAGATCAACAAATTGCATGCCGCCGAAATCAGATTGATATTCAAGCCATGATTCAGCATCTTTAAAATGCAATACACGACTTTCACCATGACGATTAGTCACTTTGGACGTACCGCCGCCCGTAGCTTGTCGTCCTACCTCAATTTTATTTGCACCATCACTTGATAAGGTGTCATAGGTATATTCAAGCAATGAGCGTATTTCTTGCTGTGAGTAGTAATCGCCGTTCTCATGCACATATTGACGGGTATCAATTAATGATTCAGCTTTGCTAACCCATGCTTGTTTACCAGCCTGAGCAATTTTTTCTAAGTTGTGAGTTTGAGGTAGTCCCCAATTATCCAGCTTCCCAATGTCGCCCCCGTTCCGGTTAAAGCGGTCACGCATTGTTTCAAAAACATCACCCATCTTGTCACTAATTTTCTTGGCTAATGCGTCTCCTGTGCTTTCCCCAAAGCGCTCACGAACAATTTTTTGCACCAATTCTTGATCTGTGAAAATCCCTAAGCCACCCTTAATATTGGTGTAGAAGTCCACCAGCTCACCGCGATAGATAGCAGCAATACCACGTGCTTTTGAATCAATTGACTGGATGCCAGACATATCACCATGAGCCGCAACCATACGGTCTATGACTTCCATTGACGATAGTTTGCCATGGTCTAAAGCTGCGATGTTTTGCGATTGTTTTAAAATATCTTGAGCAGCAATTTTATGTTTGCGCTTCAACTGTTCTTGAATATCGATAGCAACTTGCTTTGCTGCCTCAGTTAATTTTTCAGCATCGGAAAGGTTACGCCAGTTATTAATATCTTTGCGTGCAAGATTACGCATCGTTTCATTAATACGTGCTTCAATATCCGTTGCTTCTTGAGCTGTAAGGGATTGCTTGCCAAGTGCTTTAGCTACCGCTTGTTTGCATTGTTCTTTCATAAAAAATGCCCAAATAGTTTTAGCTATCTGAGCATTTAATTTGTGGGGTTTTGTTGGGTAATGGAATTAACTTAATTCTAAATATTGCTTAGCATTCTGATAAGCTTTCTGCATCTCTACATTAAAATTATTTAACCACTCTGGATCATCTTTGAAACTTTCTTGAGCTAAATTAATTGCATTTTGATAATCCATTTCAAGAAATTCAGGATAATTTCTAATATAGGTCTCGGTATACCAATCTAAATGCTTTTCATCAAGGAAATTGTTTTTTTGCTCGATTAGTTTATCTTTAATTTCTTCAATGTTCATAAGTACACCTACAATATTGGATTAATTTTTGCATTAGGATGGCGCCCTACATACAGCCATCTATTTTGGCTTGGCACCCATTCGAATACACGGCCACCTTCATCCATCTTATTGAATAAAGGGCCGGCATAATGTGTTGCGTCAAGAGGCGTGCCAGTCATTAGTTCCGACAATGTAATTCCTGTCAGATTCTTATCTGCCACTTCATTCCAATATCTTTGTGTATACCACTTCTCAGTTTCCCAACAGTACACATCATCAAGTAACTTGGTTTTGATTGCATCTTTTAACTTATTTATGCCACCAAATTTATGTATTTTTTCTGTCTGATACATCTTTGATACCTCTATCAAAAACCTGATTATGGGGGTGGCAACTGTTCAGGTTAAACAGCTTTTCGGTGATCAGCCTAGCCACAAATTGATTATACATTAGCCAAATTGCAAAGCACAGTTTAATGCGGTTTGTGCTGCTAAAATATCAAGCTCAGATTGCTTAATTTCTGCTTCAAGCTCAGCGTGATAGTCACGTAATTTCATGGTGAACTCTTCTGGCTCACCAAGTGAATTAATACGACTTACTGCAATCGGCTGATCAGGATTTGAGAAAATCACATCTAGCGCGGCTTGCTCTTCTGGTGTTTCACCAAACAAAGAGCCTTGTCGCGGGTCGCCCATGTTTTCAACGGACTGAATTTCAGAGCTAATGGATTCACCAATTGCCTTTGCGCTCTTGCGGTTATTATCAAATACCTCAAGAAATCTTCTTGCTCCATCACTTAACCCATCATCAATAAGTTGACCTTGATCTAAATAATCACGTACTTGCTGACCATTCGCCTTAATGTCTGTAAGCTTTTGCGCTGCCTGCGCTAAGTCTTTAGAAATAGAATTTTCAAAGCGCCCACCTTGTTTCACTAAATCATTGAGCTGTGATAATTGCGGAGCTGCGCGGAGTAATGCATTTAGTACGTTTTTACTATCATCATCTAAGTTTTCAGATAGACGGGTTACAAGATTTGAATCACCGTACGCACGTTGGACAATTGCTGATTCAATTCGGCGTTTACCTTCTTGAGATAAACGACCATCACTTGTGATTACCGAGCCGCGCTCAGACTGTGGCAATTGGTCTACAAAACTACGGATATAATCCATTGAGCCATCAATATTGATAGCACCATCACTATTAATTTTAAGTAGCGTTGAATCTGGCAAACGATCTGCATCACTTAAAGCGCGCTCAGTTGCGCTAAATTGCGCCACATCACTTTCATTGGCTAAACGCGAGAAAGCTACACGATCAACGTCACTAAGGCGTGTACGCACTAAAACAGGCTGATTTAAACCTGAAATATCCATACCCCTTTCGTTTGCCCAATTCTGGATAAAGTCGCGGTACGCTTCTGCACGGCCATTTTCATAAGCTCGCCCAATTGCTAATGTACGCCCATTACCAGACTCAACAACGTTATCGGGGCCAATAATCGGCGCACCATCAGAAAGTTTGTAAGACTCGCCTAATAGTTCAGGTTTTAAGTCATCGGCTATACGTTCAATTTGCTGACGTGATGCTTCACGGGTTCGGTCACGTGGTTGTAATTCACTTGGGTAAAGTGGATTTACGCCATACAAGCGGTCATTTGATGCAACTAAATCGGCCCAATCTTTAACTTCATAAGCAAAGTCATAGCTTGAACCATCCATCCCATAAGCTGTGCTTGGTTCACCATAACGTGAACTTAATTGGTTCCACTTGTTGCGCCACTTATTGATAGCCTGACCAACGGTCATACCTGACATGCCGTTGTTTTTCACAATAGCATTTGCGTTTTTAGAATCGTACGAACGAACCACATCAATTAATGGGCGGTTAGGATCTGCTTCGAGGACTTTGACAGCGCCCCCTGGTCCTAACAAATGACCTAAGTACTGCTCATGTGCTACAGGTTCACGGCCTAAGCTTTTACGGATATAGTTATTCGCTTGCTTGATATGCTTTAAACCGATGCGAATTTGTTCATCAACATTATTACGATCTTTACCGCCTAAGTTTTTCCATGAATCATCCAAGACTTGGAAAAGACCATAAGCGCTTGAAGTTGGGTTTTTGGCTGTATGACTAAATCTCCCACCTGTTTCGATATGACTAATCGTCAACGCAACACTTGGGTCTACTCCGTCTTGTTTTGCGCGTAGTGCGATTTGTTTAGCATTGGTGGGTAATGAGCTATTCGCATAGTCGAAAGTGGCTTTACGCGCCTCTCCTTGCACTGTATTAGGCACACTCACAGTCTGACCTTTTAGAATCTGGTCGGTAGCTGCATCTAAGTTTTGATAGTGCTTGTTTTGCTGAACTGGATCTGTAGTACGTACCGGCAGAGTTGTATCTTCAAACTCAAAACTATTTCTTACCAGAGTGTCATTAATTTGGTCATTTCGAGTTTCAATATCATCTGCATTCAGCTGATTAATTTCGGCATCAACGTCTTGGTCTAACTGTTTTTGTCTTGAACCTAAATAACGTGCACCACCGAATAGCAACGCATTTAAAGCCAGATCAGTTGCTACAGATTCGCCAGTAACTTCAAATTGCTTGGCTTCTTTTTCATTGCCAGCGGCTTTAAGAATTTGATTGCTTGTATATTGAACGCCTGTATTTAAAGCTGTTGCCCCGCCCACTGATAAAGCAGCATCACCAACTAAACCACCTGTACCGCGAAATCCGTAACTCATTGGTAAAGCTGTGCCAATAGCATCACCAACGGCATTTATTCCGGCAACTTGTAAAGCTGTATTCTCATCAACTCCTTTACGGGTTAAATCAGTGTATATGTAATTACCAGTTGAGCCACCTGTAAGCGTTGCAGCGCCAAGCGTACCACCTGTTGCAGCACCTAAAGCACCGCGCCACAAATAATCCCCAGCACCAACACCGAAGCGGCCCACAATACCTGTATTTTCTTTGTCTTCTAGTTTATCAATCGCCCCATAAACCAAATTATCACGGGCTTTTTCGCGCTTCGCTTTGTACTCTTCGTACGGTTCAATAAATTCATTAGTAGATACGTCTTTCAAGGTATAGCTAACACGGTCTACTACCGCATCGATCGGTGCTGAAATAGCATCACCAACTTTGTTTAGACCAATTGCAGCACCACGGAATGGTGAAGAAATAGCACCAGAAAAGGCGCTAGGCTCATTAGGTCGAATGTCAGGATGCTGCAAGCCTTTACTATTTAATTCTTCAAAGTCTTGCTGATTTTCGCTAGATAAATCTGATAACCAGTTACTCATTACTTAGTTACCCCATTCATGCGGATACGCCAAACAGCACCTTTCACAACCAATGGGCGGCCGGGTTCATTGATTAGGTCATACATCAAATCACCATTAGCAGCTTTAGTCGGTGAACGTGCTAAACGGAAGTTATCCAGATCATTTACTGACATGCCTGTAGCTTTTGAAATGTCTGCATAGCCTTTCTGGATTTTAGCTTCAAAAGTTTCATCCTTCATGCCGTAAGGCTTTGACACTTTCCAGTCAGATATACCTCGATCGGTATAGTCCTTGAATCGCCCGCTTTGTGTATAAACACCACCAGTAGCAAGGCCCAATGCAGTGCGGCCTATATCTTCTTTGTATTCGTCAGCATCTTTATGGGTTTGCCCACGTGCTTCGGTTAAATACGCATAGATAGACTGGAATGCAGCGTAGTTAAGATTGGCGGTTTCACCTGATACAGATTGCCCTACGTACTGATTAAACTTTTCCTTAAGCAAAGCGTCTTTCGGTTGAATCATTTGTTTATTTTTAAGGGCTTGTTTGCCCGCAACGATTGCCGTTGCTACATCTAACCCCGCATCAGAACGGAAATTATTAGCACGTGCATAACCTGCCATTTGATAAGCAGCATCACCATTCCCCAACTGACCTAATGCTTCACCCCAAATTTTTGCACCATTCTTCACACCTTTAGTTTGGTTGATCATGGAGCTAATTAAGTCTAGCTTCTGATTAACATTTGCTTCTTCCCAAGCTTGTTTTGCAGCTGGAAGCGCTTCATTAGGAATAGGCTTAATCGTTGCGTTTGGGTCCTTGTCACGTTGTGCAACTTGATAAGAACCAATAGTCACAATATTTTTAGCAAAGTCACTTGGATTAACTTTTAGGGTTAATGGGTTTACCTCTGGTAGCTCAATACCCTTTTCGCGCAATGCCTGAGTCGGATTTTCCTTAGCGGTTTTAAGCTTGTTGTCGTAAATGCTTTGATAAGTGCTTAAAATTTTGTTTTCTGCTACAGGATTGGCAGATGAGCTATTCTTCATCTTTGCCTTACGACTATTAATCTCAGCAAGTTGTTGATCAGTAGTTAGGCCCTGAAACCGCATGAAATCAGCAGATTGTTTTTTATAAAACTGATATTCCGCTTCTGACGGTGTGCCTTTAACCGCCTGTTCAACATCATTTTGATATCTCATATCTAATGGACGACCAGTCAAAGTACTTTGAATAAACTCATTAACGACCTTTTCAGCTTCATTAATCCGCTTGTTTTCTTGTACTTGCTGACGTTGTTGCAATGTAGTGATTTTGCTTTGAATTTCGGTCTGAAACTTTTGAACTGCCGACCCATCAATAAACTTATAGTCTTTTAGACCTGTCGCAACTTCTTGAAGTCCTTCAACACTGTTTTGAGCAATTGCGGTAGTGATACGCGAGTTAATATCCGTAATGTCGCGTGTTGTCTCATATTTATTTGTGAGCTCACTTTTCTGTGCTTCTGACAATGGTAGGCCAACAATATTTTTTAAGAGATATTCTTTCCCTGCCTCACGATCCATACGTGTTGCTACATCGAAGAACCGATCAGCTAAAACCCCGCCCTTCTGCGCGTCTGCACGCAACTGTAAAGGCATGAACGAAGAACGCTGGCGTGTAACATTGCTATCCCAATATTTTTTTAAATCGTCCTGAGCGTGACCCGGCAAGCTAGTTTGAAGCTCTGTGAATTTAGTGTTTGACCATGTATTTAACTCTTCATCAGCTTGCTGTGTATTAATTACACCATTGCCAAGGCGATTTTTTATGTCTACCACTTTGTCATTGAAATCAGTAGACAATGATTCATCAAGCTTTAACTTACCTTCTTTTTCTGCAAGTTGGTTGTTGTAAAGCTCTAAATTTTTGGCTGTAACCTCTTGCTGACGCTGCTGGTCGTCACGGGCTTGTATAGCCCCACCAATAGAACGGCCAATTTCAGCCAAGCCAGTATTAGGCGTAAACGATTGCATTTGAGCTTGTGGTGCTTCACGACCACGAGAAATAGGAATTCGCATTATTTCCACCCACCATAAGCTTGAGCAACAGTATCAATGATGTTACTCGTCGCCTTCATACCGTAATTATTACGTTGTGCCTTACCTTGTCGGCGTACATCAGCAGCCGCATAACCCGCTTGCAGTTGGTTTAATAAGGCGTTGTAAGATGCGTCTGAAATAATTTCATCACTAATTACAACCGGAGCACCTACATTTACATCCAAGCCATTTTCAGCAGCCGCAGCCATAGCGCTTGATGCGTCACGCTGCCCTTGTTCCTTAATCTTTTTGCTCTGAACTTTAGAAACGGATTGAATTGTTTTTGCATTACCCTTAGCTGTAGCGTCTGCCATAAGCGCATTTGAAATATTGCCAACGGCTTCAAGTCCCGAAGAAATAGCACCACCTTTGCACATGCTTAAACCTCCATCTCAAGAACATATCCAACCAAGTTGAAACCCAAGCTTTCATAGAGTTTTACTGTTTTATCTGCATGGATGCCTGTCATGGTCCCAATCTGGATACGGTCAGCATTCTTAAGCTGTGCCCAACTAATGAAAGTATTTACTAAAAGCTTAGCAATGTTTGATTTACGATACTCAGGAAGCACATAAACGCCTTGTTCAAAAGCCAATTTGTGCCCTGTTCGCCAGTCAGTTTCAATAACACCGATAACCGTGCCAACTGGATTTTGATATTCATCTAAGGCTAGGAAAATTGAATTATGTTTTTTGATTAAATATGCGAATAGATCAGATGCGCTTTGCTCATCAAATCCTTGTTTTGAAAAGATTGGTGATTCTTTAGTGAGACGCTTGCCGAAATCAACAAGCGTATCTAAATCATTTAGGTTTGCTGCCCGTACTTGCATCTCATTTCTCATTAATTGATACCAACATAGAGATACTTTGCATGTGTAAAGGCATAGGTTTGTCGTGTGTTATCTTGACCTCAAGTTCATGTAATGATTGCCAACCAACAAATGAATCGACTACATAGCCAGTGTATGGCAAATTTACGAACGCTGATTGGTTGTAATACTTGGTAGATAACTCTTGACCATTGATATATCCACCTACGGATGCATTCAAAAAAATAGCCATCTCATGCACCTGAATCTTATGAAACATTGCAGTTGCTGGTACTTGGCTAAAGTCTGGCGGCAATAGATCAATTTCAGTTTTAAACGGCTGGCCAAGGTGTACAGTTTGGGTTAGATCAGTGTTAGATAGATTAATGTTGGTGCCACTAATCGTATAAGTTGAATAGAAATATCCATCCGCATTATTAAAATTAACCAGTGGATTATCTAAAACCTGAATATCAAGATTTAAAATAGAACCAACACCATTAGTTACGTTAATATCAAACTCACAATCACTTTGTGCGGACTCGCTAAACTCCTCCAAGACTGTAGAGCCATTACGAATAGTCAGCATGAAACATTGGTCCTCACCTAAGCCAGTTGGTAAGGCACAAATAGATAAAACCTGTCCACCAAAATCGTGCTGAGACCAAGCATTCATTTCCTGATCACGGTTTAGTGTGATACTTGAAACTGCACCATCACCCATGACAATCCAGACAATAGAGTTTGGTGTCTGCTGGAAGGTTAATTCTTTAATACCTGCATGATTTTCAGGTATGTGCGGTGCAATTTGCGACAATTCAGGCGAGATAAGCCCGTCAACTTCATAACGGTACGACATTGCGCGCAAACGCTCACCACCACGCTGAACAAAGAGAAGCTCATTACCCACTCGGCAAGGTTTAACATTCGCTTGAACACCATAAGAGGTGTGCTCATCAATCTGTGCCGATGCTGGCGTCAATGGACCCTGTGAGTTAATTAAGAACTCAGCACCACCAGTTAATGCAACTACACCACCACGCTGTGACAGGTGCAAAATATTGTCAGATTGGGCTGAACTTGAAGCAATGCTAAACGCATCTGCGTCTTGAGTTGTCTCTAAGAAGTTGCCATCGTCACCAATCCGGCTAAACCACATCTGATTAGGGCTTGTTTTGGTATTGGCAAATACTAAGCGCTGTTTAAAGAAGCACACTGCCTTTGGGTAACCCGCTGTAGCACTAAATGCGATACTTTTTAAAACCCAAGACTTTGCAATAGCTTGAACAGCAGAAGTTAGTTTTACTAAAACTTCACCATTTACACGAGAAGGGTCTACATATTGAGTTATTTTTACTTGCCCACCATTAATTTCAATAATTGAGCCTACATTTGAAGGTGTAAAAACGTTAGCTGCTTCATTTGTCACTTCTTCCCATTCCGAAGTAGTTGCAGTAGGCTCCACTCCTTTATTGTCAATGGTTGCGCGCCACGTCTTACCACTATGAATAACACGATCACCAGTTAAATAAGTCTCTGTATTTGACCAGTTTGGGAACGATGAAGCAGTTAAGGAAATGACTTTCCCAACTTCGGTACCGGATGGCGATAACGCTACGTTTGGAGTACTGCCAAGCTCATCATTAGGATTTACACCAAAGGTAAAAGCAGCAAATTGCCAGTTAGTAAAGTCGGCAGAACACAGCAAACGCTGTACAGGTGTATCACCTTGAACGAAATACATGCGGTATTTAGTGTGCGCATACTGTACTTCACGTACTTTTTGGGCCGTGTTGTAAGGTGTCACAGTTTCATAAACAACTGCATACGTTCTTGGGTTGTAAACCTTAAGGAAAGACACACCAAGGATGAGCAAATAGGTGTTTTCTGAGTTTGCAATAAACGGAATTAAACGTAATGCACCTGCAAAAATAGAACGGAACTTTGTGCCTGGTCTTTTCTTTGCTCCGCCTTCAACCAAAGGTAATGCATTAAGTAATTTTTTAGCACCATTTGCATATTGCTGAATGTCTGTACGAGTCCAAAGTAACGGACTTAATTCACCAGAACTCAGGTTATTTTTTAGAATCCATTGTCTCATTAGAAGCGCTCCCAATAGTAACTTGATTCTGCGTATTGAACGTCTTGGCTTGGGCGCTCTTGACCATTCACGGTACGTGCTTGCTTAATCAAAAACTGGAATTGTGCTTCTGCCGACTGTCCAGCCGCGTCACTTCCTGTGATTGGCTTGCAAAGCTTAGATGCCATTTTGTACGTCATGGCTTCAACTAACATTGCATCCCAAGTCTGCTCGTTGTCGTTGTCAAAAACATATTCAAGATAGACTACTTCGGTGTCGGCCAAGATATATCGGTTCTCGACTTCATAACGTTCAGTGTTAGCCGAAATAATCAGGACGTAATCACTCGGCAATGGGAAGGCATGAGCATAGCCAAAGCTTGGATATGGAGAGATTGGAGATAAGATTTGCCGTTTTTTGGCGCATGACCAAGGATGTGAGCGCAGTATTGATAAACGCGTAGTATCATAAATATTACGGCACGTTTGAGCTAATTTTGAGTCTTCCTCAAAACTGGCAATTTGCTGCCCACCAATCATGCTCAATGCATTATTGCAAATGGTGACTTTAGATACAGACATAAGAAAACCCCGAAGCTTTTTGGATAGTTTCTTCGGGGTTTTGATGTGTTTTGTTGGGTGTTAGATAGGACTATCTAAGCATTTGCCTTGATCAGCAAAGCAGTTAACACAAGGGCGTTCATCAGAACAATATTTTTCATTTTGCTGAACTTGAGCAGTAAATAAGCGATAACCTTCAAGCTCCCAAAGCTTATTTTCAGCATGCTTTTCAGCATTGCCACGGGCCATTCTTTCACCAATATCAGCATTAAAATTTTCAGCATTCACACATGCACTAAAACCTGTTGCTAGAAAGAATTTTCCATCTAGGAATGCGTGAACAAAAGTTGAAGTCGTTCCACCTGGACGTTGTTCAACTGTATGGTTACACGTGCCATTAAAGCATCAATATCTGCTTTCGTTACGCGTGGTGCTACAGCTTTTTCAGCTAATTCTTGTTCTGTTACTGGCTTGGTCATTTTAATGTTCCTTTCTTTATTGAGTATAAAAAGCACCCCACCGCCTGCCCTAACAGTGGGGTGAAAGCACTTACACTAAGTAATCGATAGCAACTACTTTTTGCTCGTTTGCACGGCCAGCCGCAAATGAATGAACACCACCTACTTGTGAAATGTTCTTTTTGTCTGGACGTTTTGAAATGTCGAAGCCAGTAATATCAGCATCACCAAAATGAACGGCAGAGCTTGTATACATCACCGTACGTTTTTCGGTAGCACCACCAGCGCCATTGTTAAGTTTTTCGTAAGGGATCCAGTTCACACCTAACCACTTACCTGACACAGCACCTTCTTGAAGCATCTTAACCGCCATAAAATCAGCAGATGTTAAAGTTGTATCACCCAAGATATCTTCAAGCATTGAAGCGGTATAAATGATGTTTAGAGTTTCCCCGTTATGCTCATCACACTCGTTTGCACGGAAAATTGATTTAGCCTTGATGATTTGTTGTTTCAATGAACCAAAGCCCGAAAGAATGATCTGACCAGCTGGCAAGTTCACAGTACTGGTCGATTTAACGCCAGCATCGTTTACAGTTTTACGAGTTACACCACCAACAAGCGCTTGATAAATGATGTCATCGATTTTGCGGTTACGCGCATTAATCAAGTTCTTCATGTATTTATCTGTTGGCACTGCTTTAAGTTTTGGTAAATCACGGCTTTCAATTGGAATGAACAAGTCATAATCTGCCATCAATGCAGTACGCTCACCTGCATCTGGAATGGTCCAATTAGTATCACCAAAACGCGCACCAGAAGGTGACATTTCAACTTGACCCATATCATTGATAGTGAATGATTCACCCTGAATTTTCCCACGGTTTACAGCAGTCTTCAGCAATCGAGACTCATTTTGCATTGCCGCAATTTCATAAGTATCGTGATACTGAATTACAAACGCTGCCATGATTTTATTTTCATTCGCCATTGGTTAGCTCCCTAGCCGTATGTTTTTTGGTAATAACTTTGAACTTGGGCAGTAACACGCTTATGGTCAGGATGACTTTCATTCATGTACGCCTCTGATGCCATCAATTCTTGAATGTTCTCGGCACCGCTTTGTTGGGTGTTTTGAGGTGGCATATCTTCTTGCAATGCTTTGCCGAAGTAGGCTGCTAAGCGGATACCGAATGTCGGAGAGTCAACATCTGTTGTTTGAAGCCCCGCCGCTTGAATTGCTTGATTAGCAAAACGCAAGTTAGCGTCGTAATCGTTACCCCAATCCTGTTGAAGTGCTTCAACCTGAACCGCTGTGTGCTGCTCATAAGCTTTCATCACTACGGCCATTTGTTCATTGGTTACGCCAGCTTGATGAGCACTTTCTAAAAAAGCTTTGTTATCTTCATTAGATTTGAATGCATCAAAATCAAAGCCTTCCAACTCCACTTTGTAAGCGTCCGCAGACTCAGGAATATCTGGCTTGGTTTCTGTCTCAGCTTCTGGCTGTTTCTGCTCTTGAGTTTGGCTGTCAACTGGTGGCGTTGCTGTATCCACAGGTGTTGTTTGAGTTTGTTCAGTTGCTTGAACGTTTTCTGTGTTTGTCTCTTGTTGTTCATTAAGCATCGTTCTCTACCTCACTGTAATTTGGGTCATTTGCTTTGTTGATTTCATTAATGATTCCAGCCACAACGCTTTGTTGACCAAGCTTGTAATTGGTTTCACGGTCTGTATTTGAGAAGGCATTGCGGCAATACTTTTGTGTCATATGCTCAAGAATGCGCTGCCCGTTTAGATCCAGATCAAACACGACTCGATATGTCTCTGCTGTTGCTGGGCGCAATGCTCTGTGTTGAACAAAAGTTCCAACTTCTTCGGGCTTCTGTTCCTTGTTGCGGAGGCTTTCTTCAAGCTGCTGAATACGTGAATTAGCCTTAACCAGTTCATCTTGTGATTTGGTCAATTGGGTCGTGGTATCTAGGTGCACACGGTTTTCTTCCCAATACTTTTCTTCAAGCTCTTCACTTCGAACCTTGTAAGCTATGGCAAATACAGCCGCCACGATGAAGGCAAGAACTACCACTACAAAAAGGGCATTAATCATTGTCGTGTCTCACTAGTTAATTCAGACTCAAGACCCTTACCAACTGCATTTGCGAGTGGTTGTGCTAGAGCCTGCTCTTGTTCTTGTTGTGCAGCTTGTTGCTGTGCTTCTTGACGCTGCTTACGGATTGCATCGATCTGATCTTGAGTACGTAGAATTGCTGTAGGCACACCCAAGCCCATGCCTGAAACTTGCGCTACGGCATCCATGTCTACGTTGTCTAGGATTGATGGGTCTATTTGGGCTACGTTCGACATCCCAGCTAAGAAGCGCTCGATTGCTGTGACTTCTTCCAATTGCTGTGAACGAGCCAAAGCAGAAATAAACTTGAATGACAGGTTACGGCCTTGCATTTCTTCTGGTGCTTCACCAATCACACCAGCACGATAAGCAAGCCCAAAAGTACGTTCTAACAAAGGGGTTAACAATTCAGCTTGCCAACGACCATACAGCGGCCCTAATTGCTGGCGAATTAAGTCAACACGTACATGCACTTCAGTTGCTGTCATTGCTGGACCATCGGCAGGCTGTAACTGATCTGCCATCATCTTTTTACGGATTGCACCTTGAAGATGAGCTAACAAATCAACGCCAACTTGATAGCCCTTTCCGTCATCAATGCGCTTCAATGAGTTCACATCATTAACGACAATGATTTTTCCGCCACCTAAGCGCACTGTACGAGGGTTAAACGTGCCATCATCAACACCTGCATACATGCCTAGAGTTGAAATTTCGGCACTGCGCAATGTGTCACGCATTAACTTGTTAGCTGTTTTAGCGTCTGGCAAAGCAATAGAGACTTGACCAGTCCCATAAACTGAATTTGGGATCTTTCTAAAGCGTGGAATTACAAAAGGAAATTCGTTGTAGCCTGTCTCTCGTAGGACATTTTTTTCATCAACTTCAACATGATATGACGCAAAAGGCATTTCCTTCGGCATCAATTGACGATCACCTTTGATGTAGCCAGTTTTACGCGGCTCAACGACCCACAAAACTTTAACCTTGCAATCTGGTTTAGACTTGTAAGTATTACGGACCTTCTCACTGACTTTGTTTTCGCCATACTCATTGACTAGCGCAGCCATCGTCATTTCATATTCACGATAGAGTGTGTCAACTTTCTGATCTTGACGTGTTGAAGCTAGATAGCATTGCCCGATATCCCATGTCTGGAATACATAGCCGCCACCTGCATGACGATCTACATCGGCATACATTACGCCCCAACCTGCAACCACACAGTCGAGAACTAAATCAAAGATTTCACTATCGTAGTTAGCCCCGTGAATGTTGCGCCAAATGAATTGACACACTTCATCAAGCCACTTCTCACCTTCTGTTAGCTCTGCTGGATCATCAACGCCATTCGGCACAGCTTTAAACCACAGCGCATTAGCTGGCGTGGTTCCTGAAATGATGCTTGATACAAGTAATTGCGTTGCTTCTGATAGTGTTGAATCTAATAGCTCAGCTCGTTGTGTCTTACGTGTATCTGTTACATCATCACCTATAAACGATTGCTGACGCTCAGGGGCTGCATAGCGATAACACTCAGACCAATGCGGTTCTAAGCGGTTTCGCGCTGCTTTAAGCTCGCTTAAGCGTTTGCATAACCTTGCTACTAGCTCACTCATATCAGCCGCCTAAAGTTGTTTTCTTTTGGTTGTCTGTAGCAGACGCTAAAACAGTTGAAGCATTACGTTTTCGACGCTCTGCCGTTGCTGCATTTGCATCTAATTGAGCTTGGTTTTTAGCGGCTGCATCTGCGGCTTCTGCATCAAAACCTTTTGAAGCACCCTTAGTGTCTGTGAGGCCAAACATGTCAGTCACAGATGAAAGAACTTTTCCTAATCCGCCTCCGCACATTAGTCCGCCTCCTTAGTTGACCAGCCCTTTTCAGTCAAAACAGGAATGCGTTTTTTAGGCTGTGCTACACCAGCGGCACTTGGCGCTTCTGGTTGCGTAGACTTCTTTAGTTCAGCAAGTTGAGCGCGCATCTGCTCTAACTCTTGGCGCAATAGTTCTTCTTGAGATGGCTCTTTTTCGCCCTCAGATTCACCACTATTGATTGCGTCTAATGATTCTTCTGCCTGCTCAGCAGTAGTTTTAGGTAGTGTTGGTTCTACTGTTTCTTCTTGAATAGGTTCAGCAGTCACACCAGGTGTTTTAATTTCTCGTTTAGCAGCCATGAAAAAGCCCCATTCGTTGTGAATAGGGCTAGTGTTGTGTTTATTAAGTTGGGGTTTGTTGGGTGATTGCGGCTAATTGCTTATGGTATTAGCTCCATAAAATAAGTGATTGGCGCAACAACCATTACGATTGCAACAAATAATAAAATTACTGGCTTTGCCTCATCCCACTTTGTCCACTTAATAGCAGTCGAAGTAGTAATCTGTTTCGCCACTACAAGAATGAAAGCTAATATGTAAACAGAAATACCCATAATCATTAAGAAAGTATTCATTCCACCTTCCTCATCTCATCACAATAGATACACAAATACGCCTTATAAATCCAGCAGTACTGGTACTCGTGGTTGCAAGCCTCTTTGAATGTGGTCATAGCTCAATCCTATGGTTGGTTAGGCTTGCACCTTTTGAGATGGCCTCTTCTGCTTTCTTGCGATGTTCATCGTATTGATCCCCCTTGAGCGCTTGCTCTAACTGTGCAGCACAGTGGTAACAGCCTTCTTCATAACCCTCTGTCCAATGCGTTGTCTTATCAAAAGCGATTTCATTCCATGATTGGATTAGTTTGAGTGCCGTATCCACCCGCTTTTGCAGCTCATCTTCACGCTCACGAAGTTTTTGATTAAGTTGCTCTTTAATATCCAAAGCCTCATTTAGTAAGTTGATATTATTTTGCAGCTCCTCCACTTTCGCTTGCTGCTCTTGCCAAGCCTCCCATTGCAGGCCAATTGCTAAAGGAACTGCTCTACCTTGTCGACTTGGTATATACAACTTCCCCTTATGAAAAAATGCTGTTGTTCTATGCTTTTGAATGCGCTGTATAAAACGTAATTCATAATCTTGAGTTGCGCCAAAATCTTTCAGCTTTTCATAGTAAATACGTTCACCATCCACAACATATGAGGCACAAGTTAAACACTGCTCAGACTCTTCTTGGCAAACAGGGCATGATTTAAACTCACTCATGGCTGGCTCCTTTCTCCACAACATCCAATTCAATGATTTTGTAGACCTTGCCTTTCGATTCAAAAGGCTGGCCATTAGTTGCTTTCTCAATCCAACTGCTATACGAATATGCAAAACCCCAAATGAAGCAGCATAAGCAGAAGAACAACGTAAACCAGATACTATTCATCCCCGCCTCCGTATATTGATTCGTGGTCTTTCAAACGCTTTTCTAAACTTGAGAATGTGACCATGTCACCAGAAGCTCGATAGTTAGAAATGGCAGTTTTTACAACCTCATAACCACCAGCCTGATTAATAATTTCAACTGACTTCACCAGACGCTTGAGCTTTGATACTAAAATCATTCCTCGCGTGTGTTTGTAAATTGACTTATGCCAGTTAGCCCCATCCCAAACATACAAGTTGTCGCTTGAATCCCTGTACACTTGACCAGTAAAACCACTTACATGTGTTGCTGACTCTGGAATTCCATTAACAAAATTTGGCCCGAAATCACGAATAAACTGTTCTGGTTTCATAGGAAGTCACTCCAACTAATTCCGCGGAATGCATAACCACAAGACAGTGAGCAAATACCATGGTCGCGACTATCAACAGCATCAACAAAGAGCTTGCTGCAATTAATACACAAGCAAAGTCGATCTAACTTTTCAGCCTTCTTTAATGGAAATACGATCATGCTCATACCGCCTCCTTGTCATGTCCTGTCATGATCTCTTCACGAAGGCCGTAAAGCTCAATACCTTTGTCATCGCCTAGTGGCATGAGCCAATCAGAACGAATGTAGAAAAACGCTTCACCTAGTGATACAACCCATGAGTCTCCAACCCAACCCGTTTTTGTGCTTTGTCTAATGCCCACATGCTCTTCAAGCTTCACAGTCTCTCCAATCATGTGCGGCTCTATGCTATTCAAAACCAAAGCCAAACCGTCTACCTGTAATCTATTATTCATTGTTGTAATTCCTCATCTAACTGAGCAGCGAATACGTCTAAAGTTTCAAGTAGATCAAGCTGCCCAATATCGTATTTATATGTTTGCCACTCACCTTCACGTGGTACGCGCTGTAAGCCTGTTTGCTCTTGCCACAACATGATGAATTGCTCACCGTGTATGTACTCTGGAATGGATCCAGTAGACCAAGAAGAAACCGTACTGCCGCCTGACACATCAAGTACGTATGCGATCTTTTCGTGTGACCATCCAAGGTTGCGTAAATCTAGAATCATGCGGTTGAAGTCAGGACGCTTATAGCCTCGGCGTTTGAGCAAGAATCCTTTGGCTTTTTTTCTAGATTCGATAAAACGCGCGCGTGCGCGAGGGTTGTCTGTAAAAGCTGTACTATCAACACGCATATTCATCTCCTAGACCTCGCTAACCTTGAGCTTAATAAGCCCGCCTTTGATGACATTCCCACGCTTTACTAGAAGCTCATCGAACTGTTCATCGTCCACACACAGACCGCATTTCACTAAGCTATCGATAGTCGCTTTTAGGTAGTTATCGATGTCACGACATTGACGTGTAGGGAAATGAAAAGTCACTTCTAGTTTGAGCCGTGCAGTTGATTTATGAGCCGGTACAACTTGGCTAACTAACGCATGAAAATCACGCGCCTTATTGCTTAGAAATCTTCTTTTTCCAGAAGCTACCCAGTAGTGATTTACTGACGGTGGTGCAGTTTTAATTTCACAATCTAAAATGACTTTTAAGCCATCTTCGTAAAATGCTCTAATTTCGCTTGTATTAGCTTCATTTAATCTTTCCGCTACCGTTACATAACTTTTGCTTTTATCGCGCTGTAATGTGCCTTTTTGTGCGTTATTTCGCTTGTTTTGAATTGCTTCTAGCTGTTGTTCAGTTATTCTCATGATTTAGTCCCTTTTTGTTGGGTCTTGAACTGCTCTAACAGGCCAGCTCTTCTAAGTTTTACGTACAAACATGCAGCTGCTCTTGTTTCAGCAGTCTTTAATCCATGGTTGTAAGCACAGCGCAATGCCATCATTTCCTTGTAGTTCATCTGCCTAACTCCACCATGTTCAAAACAGAAATTTCCATTTCAGCAAGCACGTAATTTTTTAATTCGTGGTAGGTGTTGTTTTTGAATGCCTCATGCACTTCTTTAACCACGATCATGTCGAAGTAAGGACGCTTTCTTTTTTCCGCGATTGTGATTAATCGGAATTTAATTTCTGTTAGTGTCATACCGCCCTCGCATCTTTCCAGTTGCACTCAATGGTTGTGAGTCCGCCATGTTGGAATCGTGACCAAAGGCGATCACCCAAATCATTTTTGAGTTGTTCAAGTGTCATGTTTGAAATGAGCATCGTTGCCTTGCATGCGTCATAGCGTGAGTAAAGAACTTTGTGTACTAGCTCTAAGCGCTTTTCACGGTCATGCAATCCGTACTCGTCAAGGATGAGCAAGTCATAGGTTGTGAACTCATAAATTACTAACTGCTCTGATTGATCTTTAGTGTCCTTATCCCACGCTTTCATAATGCGTTGAGCCAATTCTTCGCTTGTGATGTAACGTGCATAGTTGCCTTTGGCTAAAAGCGTTCTTGCAGTTGCACACGCCAAATGTGTTTTCCCTGTTCCAGTACTTCCGACCATAACTAGGTTTTCCACTTCGCCCTTCACGATTTTTTTGGCAAAGTTAGCTGTTTGAGTTAAAGCGTTCTTCTGGCCGGGCAAAGGCGTGTTGTAATTTCTGAACCCAGCGTTTTTGTGACGTTCTGGAATCATTGCGCCTGCAAAGTGTTTTTCACGTACTGACTTTTGAACTTCAAACTGATGTTCTTGGTTTGCTTTTTCCACATACTCGATTGCACATTGTGGACAGCCTTGGAAGCCTCCCATGATGATTTCTTTCACGTTGTGTTTAGTGCAGAAACCTGAACCTTGTAAAACTTCTGGATTAAGCATTGCGTTCATAGCATCCAATCCTCCAATTCAACAGGATCACCTGCATTGCTGTAATCAGGATTGATGTTTTCCCATGCTGCATTCACATTTCGAGAATCGATTTGCTCTTGTGCTTTAGGTGCAGGCTTACGACTTGAGAAATTGCGTTTAATCCACTTCACGAAGTTTGTGTACATTTGGGTATCTGTAAGCAGACCCGCTTCAAGTTTTGTTGAGTAGTACCCGTTGATCTCAAGCAACCAACCATCGACTTCCGATTGAGTCATTTTTGCGATGCCTGCTCGTTGCAACCAAGCATTCAAAATTTCAAGTTTTGGAACCCAAAGTTTTAAAACCGAATCAACTGAATTTTCCTCACATAAATTTTCTTTAAAGTTTTCTTTAATATTTTCTTTATTAGGGGACGGATTATTAGTACTGGTCTCGGACGGATTATTAGTACTGGTCTCGGACGGATTATTAGTACTGGTCTCGGACGGATTATTAGTACTGGTCTCGGACGGATTATTAGTACTGGTCTCGGACGGATTATTAGTACTGGTCTCGGACGGATTATTAGTACTGGTCTCGGACGGATTATTAGCACTGGTCTCGGACGGATTATTAGTACTGGTCTCGGACGG
>NZ_GG753601.1:444709-710020 GCF_000163635.1 Acinetobacter sp. SH024
ACGGACTTATTAGTACTGGTCTCGGACGGATTATTAGTACTGGTCTCGGACGGATTATTAGTACTGGTCTCGGACGGATTATTAGTACTGGTCTCGGACGGATTATTAGTACTGGTCTCGGACGGATTATTAGTACTGGTCTCGGACGGATTATTAGTACTGGGACTATTTTCTAGTGCTGGTACTGATTTATCATATTGGTTATGAGTAAGAGTGAATTGATTTGTCACCCCACTTTTTCTATCAACAAAGATAAGTTTCAACTTCTCAAGTTCTGAAATTGCAGCTCGAAGCGTCTCTTTTCTCTTGATTCCTGTTTGGCTCATAAAAGCATGTTCAGAAATTTGGGCTGTGTCTTTGTGGTACCCAAAAGTGCAGCGAACAATGACATCTAAACACTTATATGCATTGCCACTTACTTGAGACATAACCTCATCAAAAAAAAGATTCGGTTTTTTTGTATACGACACATTTTCACCCCCAATTTTACTGGACATAACTTGTCGCTCATGTTTTGGAAACTCGATAACTTCACCTTGTGGAGAGTCGTGTTTGTATGCTAAATTCATATTTCAGTTCTCATTTCATTGCTTTGCATTGGAATGGCAAATTAGGCTCAATTGGTTACGACAATTGGGCTTTTTTTGTGCCTGTGGCTTATGTGGATTTGGTGCCATTTCTAATTCAAACGGCTCAGGTGTATTCCTTGTATCTTCGGTAACTGTGGTCAGATCGATTGGCATTTGGAGACAATTAAGCATCTCCTCAACCTCGAAGATTATGTCCATGGCAGCTATACGCATTAGCTCTGATGAGCCGTTTAACTTTCTAGAACGCGCAATACGCTCTAATTTGATTTTCATTTCATCCGTGCACTTAAAGGTGACACTTGCGGTTAATTTCTCAGCCATAGCTTTTACTCAAGAAAAAACGTCAGGACGAAGGTCAGATAGTGAAATTTTTCCTTCACTTTCTTTATTTATTGTTTTTGAGAGTGTTGCAGAAACACTTCCTCCATAAGCAATTTGAAAAAGGTTGTTTACGGTAGTTCCGCAAGACTTTGCGAAAACTTCTAAATCCTCTTTGCTTTTTGACTTGATATAAGAAAGCAAACTTTTTACATGCTTCTTTGATTTTGAAGCAGTTTTTAAATTTCGTAAGGCTGGCATAACAAGCTCCATAAATACTCAACTACTAATTTAGTATTTTACTAAAGTATTTGCAAGCTATGTTTAGTCTTTTACACATTTTGTTTTTAGTTTTTTACTATTAGATTGTGCATATGAATATTTCAGACATCCGAAGAAATAATCTTCTTCAATTAATCGAACAAAAAGCTAATGGCTCCCAAAAGGATTTTGCGAACCAAGTAGGCACAGCTGCTGCTTATTTGAGCCAAATTATTAACGGCACTATAGGGAATAATGGAAAGCCAGCCGCTGTAGGAAACCCATTAGCAAGAAAAATTGAAAAAGCTTATGGATTACCCGATGGGTTTATGGATAGAGAGAATTCAAATGATGCAAGATTAGACAACAATGTTGACTTGAAAGAAAAAATTACTACAGAAGGTCGCTTAGTGCCAGTTATCTCTTGGGTAGCTGCTGGATCATTTTCACCAATTGAAACGGTTTTACGTGATGCAGTAGTTGACGAATTTCTTCCGCCAAATACCAAGTGTGGTAAAAATGGTTATGGTTTAAAAATTACCGGAAATTCAATGTTGCCACGCTTTGAGCCGGGCGATAGGATTTATGTCAATCCTGATATACAAACATTTGACTTGCAAACTAATGATTTAGTTATTGTGGCTTGTGCTGGAGAAACTGAAGCCACCTTTAAAAAACTTATCATTGAAGGGAATAATCGATATTTAGAGCCATTAAATCCAGATTGGCCTGAAAAAATTATCAGATTGACAGAAGATTGCCGATTAGTAGGCAAAGTTGTAGGTTTATATAGGGATATATAATGAGAATACTGCATATGATATGGTTGCCATTTGCTTATTGGTTTTTTCCTTATCAGCTTGCCAACCACGCTTTAAGAGGCACTTTAAAGCAATATGGAATTGATTTAAGAGTTATACCCAATGAGCTTTCTCAGGAAATTTCAGCAAATATTATAAGATTGCAAAAGCTTAATCCTAGAAAATCTGGAGTACTTGCTAATTTAGAGCAACTACATTTATTGATTGATCATGATGCGATTATTATGAAGAGCATTATAAGACATGAATATAAGTATGAGTTTGAATTTACACCAGAAGTTGAAAGAATTAAGAATATAATGCTAAAGCATGCTGCAAGAAAAATTAAAAAATAATTTTTACTAAAGTAAAGCCCACTATAGGTGGGTTTTTTTATGTCTATACAAAACAAAAGTTTAGTAAAAAACTAAAAATAATTAGATAATTTATTTGTATTTAGTATTGTACTAAATTTAGTATTTTGCTAAATTTATCTCATCGACAAACAAAAACCGCCATAGGGGTCAGAGTCTAGGCGGTTTGCATCAAATGCGGAGATAAGTATGAATATAAAAGCCAACATAGTCAAATCCATGGGATTCGTAGGAGTAGTTAGTGCTCTAACTGCTGCTTATGCATTTACCCCAGCTAACAAAGAACCTGTAACGGTTGCAGCTCCTTTCAAAGTTGAATCAATCGACCCTGAAAATGAACAAGCAGTACTTCAAACTGCAAATGAAAAGTTCACATTAGAAGTTGATTTTGATGCTCAGTATTCAATTGATGGCAACGGCTATCAAGCTTGGCGTGAAGTTGAAATTAACGAGATTAAAGACATTCGCGTTTATGACGAAGATGGCGAGGTCTTAGCTTACGTTGATCGCTTGGACGTAGTTGAGATTAAAGACCTTATCGAATCAGGGATTAGAGAGCGCATTTAAGCGCTCCATGGTGAATGTCATGAATGCACATCCTGAAATTATCGAAGTATCAAGACTTCAAGCTCTTATTAAAGATTCTGTAAATGCCCTGCTCCCACTTTCTAGTGAGAAAGATACAGTAATCACTGACGGTGGCAATTGGATTCATCTTCGCTATGTAGGTCGCGGTACTGAGCAAATCCAATTGGAGCTAAGCGATCAGTTCTCTATTAAGACAAAGATCGCCTACTTAAGCGAAACGTTAAAAAGATTGGCTGAAATTAGAAATGAGTTGAGAGGTGGGTGATGGAGTGGATCAAGATTGAAGACGAGAAACCATATGAATATGAAATGGTTCTGTTAGTAGACAACTTAGGTCAGAAATATTACGGCACTCTTCTAATAGAGGGAGAAAACCACTTCATTAACGATTGTTGTTCAGGTGAGTTGGTTACTCATTGGATGCCTTTCCCAAGATTACCAAAGAATTAGGAGAAGATTATGAATGCGCCAGTAAACGAATTACAAGTATTAGAACACAACGTAATTGTAGCGGCTTTCGCTAAACGTGGCGGTACAGATGAATTGTATGAGCGCATTGCTCAAGAAGTTTGTTCTCATGTGCCAGATGTAAGCACTAAAAAAGGCCGTGATGCGATTGGTTCGCTTGCGTTAAAAATCAGTAAGTCAAAAACTCTTATTGAGAAATGTGGAAAAGAATTAGTAGCTGAACAAAAAGCTCAAATCAAAGTGATTGATGATGATCGAATCTCAATTGTTAAGAAGCTTGATTTATTACGTGATGAGGTTTTAGCGCCTCGTGATGCTTGGGAGCAAGCTGAGAAAGACCGTGTAGCGAAGCATAGCCAGGTTATTTCAAATATCAAAGTTATGTATGGTCTTTGTTTTGATCTTCCATCACTGGAAATCAAAAAAGCTATCGACTCCCTAGAGAGTTTAGTTGTTGACTCATCTCTTGATGAATATGAGCAGGAAGCAAAACTTGCAAAATTTGAAACTATTGAAGCACTTCGTACAACTCTTGTTGCTCGTGAAAAACATGAAGCCGAGCAGGCTGAATTAGAGCGTCTTCGCCAAGCTGAAATACTTCGCCAGCAACAAGAACGTGAGGCTCAGATTGCCCGTGAAGCTGCCGAAAAAGCGACCCGTGAGGCGGAAGAAAAAGCACGTTTTGAAGCTGAACGTGTACAACGTGAAAAGGCTGAGGCAGAACAACGCGAAGCTCGATTAAAGGCTGAAAAAGAAGCTGCTGAATTGCGTGCTCAACATGCTGCCGAAGCAGAACGTAAACGTATTGAGGCTGAACAAGCTGTGAAGCTAGAGGCCGAACGCCAAGCAGAAGAAGCGCGCCAAGCTAACCAAGCACACCGTAAAAAAATCTGTAATGAAGCACTTAAGGGTTTATTGGCTTTGGGTATTGATGAAGCAAAAAGCAAAGAGATTTTGCAGGCAATCAATAAAGGCCTAGTTCCACACGTATCTATTAAGTTTTGAGGATAAGAAGATGAGTAATATTGTTTTGTCGCAAGTTAGCAAGATTGCATCAGCTTTTAATATGCAAGATGTTGATCCTGCTGAGTTAGCAAATACTCTTGTTAATACAGTATTTAAGAAAGCAACAAATGATGAATTTCTCTCTCTATTAATTGTTGCAAACCAGTACAAGCTAAACCCTTTTACAAAAGAAATTTATGCATTCCCTGCCAAAGGTGGGGGCATCACACCAGTTGTTGGTATTGATGGGTGGGCGCGCATTATTAATGACAATCCTGTATGTGATGGTATCCAGTTTGAACAAGACGACGAGTCATGCACATGCAAGATTTTCCGTAAAGACCGTAACCACCCTACTGTTGTAACTGAATACTTGTCTGAATGTCAGGGTAATTCAGAACCTTGGAAAAAATACCCAAAACGGATGCTACGTCATAAGGCTTTAATTCAATGTGCCCGTGTTGCTTTTGGATTCTCAGGTATTTATGACGAAGACGAAGCTCGTCGTATTGATGATTGTCATATCCCTACCGTTCAGACCGTTAGTTCAGATCTTCCTCAAGGTTATGAAGCTTATGAGCAGCAACATTTAGACAACATGCGCGCTTTGGCCATGGAAGGTACAGAAGCTTTGCAAACTGGCTACGCTGAATTACCGCAAGGTGACTGCAAAAAATACTTCTGGACTAAACATAGTGCGTCATTGAAAGAAGCAGCACAACATGCTGATCAACCACAAGGGCAAGTGTATGAACATTCTCCAGCGTAGTGAAGATTGGCATTCAGAACGCTGTGGCAAAGTCACAGCAAGCCGAGTAAAGGATTTAAATGCAAAGCCTAATAAAGGTAAAGCTTTAAATGCACTGGGTTTAACAATTCTAGCTGAGCGCCTCACTGGCGTTCAGAAGGAAATCTTCACAAACCAAGCTATGCAATGGGGTATCGACAATGAGCCTCATGCAATCGCAGCTTATGAAAATGAGACGGGTAACTTTGTAGTTGGAACAGGTTTAATTGACCACCCTTTCATTGAAATGTTTGGGGCTTCACCAGATGGGCTTGTACTTGTTAAAGGTCAAATAGAAGTTAAGTGCCCAGACACTACAACGCATTTGAATACCCTTCTGACTAAACAAGTGCCAGATGAGTACATCCCACAAATCACTAGTCAATTGGCTTGTACTCGTCGTGAATGGTGTGACTTTGTGAGCTATGACCCACGTCTACCAGAAGGACTACAGATCATCATCATTCGTGTCTATGCCAGAGACTTGGCTATAGAAGCACTAGAGCAAGATGTTCGCAAATTCAACCAAGCTATAGATGACGCAATTAAAGCATTGAAGGTGGCAGCATGACAGATTTGAATAAGGAAAGAGAGGCTTTTGAAGCAAATGAATTCGTCAAAACAATAATCCACAAATTTGAATGGTCTGAAGAATTTAATAGTTATCAAATTAAAGACTGTGTGATTAAAGGAAATGTTTTTGAATTAATTGAGGCCGAAAAAGATCAACCTTTATTAAATGGTGCTTGGTTCGGGTGGCAAGAAAAAGCCAAAGCTCAGGCGGTGCCAACTTGGATTTCAGTTGATGATCACATGCCTGAGTCATTACGAAATGTGCTTGTTTTGATAGATGCAAACCCCGTTAAGAACCAAAACCAAATGGTTGCTCATTTTATTCCTAAGTTCACTGAAGAGTATCACGGTGATGATGATTGGTATGACTATGATGAAGAGCGCGGCTGCGGTTATATCAAAGAAGGATGGTATGCAAATACAGCATACATTGGTGATGAGTATTCTAGTTATTTTATTGAGGAAAAAGTAACTCATTGGAAGCCACTAAAAGAAGCAAGCGAATCGGGAGCTGAGGGATGATTAATCAATTAAAACCAACTGAGATTATCAGAGATGAAATGGGCTGTTGGGCACATCCTGAATATCTTAAGTACCTAGATGAAAATCATGCTGACCAAGAATGGTTGAGTCAAGAAGATTGGGATCAACTGAAAAAGCATTTCAATATTGTGACCACTAGATTTTATTTAGAAGGAAGTGTTTCAGAAGATCTATTTGAAGAAATTATGGATTCTGCGGATTTGTCGAAGTGGGATCCGATTGCGCCACATGGGTTTTTCTTAATAGATATCGGCTTTACTGAAGATGGTGCAGAAGCGTTGTTTGCAAAAGAAGTTAAAGCGGAAAGTAAGGAGGGGTGAAATGACAGCAATTGCGAATATAGGTAGTAACTTTGTAGTAGCGTTACCACCTTCGGACATCTGGCTTAATGACTCCCAAGCTGCTGAGTTCTTGGGATATCGAGATGTACATTTTAAGGCGGCAGTTTGCTGCCTACCAACCTTCCCTAAACCGCGCTATGTTATTAAGTGCGGTCAAGGAAGACGATGGAACTTGGCAGAGTTGTCAAACTGGTTGAATGAACAATCAGATGATGAGCCAAAGAAAGGAAGACCACGCAAACGGGGCTAATCTAGCCTCGTTGCAATTTCACTTGCAGTAGCATTGTAATAGACCATCAAGCTTCTTAAGTCTTTATGCCCAATCATACGAGCCAAGTCTAAAACTTCTAATTTCCTTGCAAGGCGTGTACAAGCCTCATGGCGTGTATCATGGAAATGCAAATCAGTGATTTGACATCTATCTCTTAATTTACGCCAAAGCGTATCAAAGCTTTGGGAATTACAAGTAAAGACCTGCTTTTTATCAAGACCTTTTAATAAAGTAAGCAACTCAACTGCACGCTTAGATAGTGGTACATTTCGTTTAGTACCATTCTTTGTTTCAGTTAAAACTAAATATCTATCTTTTAAATAAACACGATCCCAAGTCAACCCAACAATCTCACCAGCACGCATAGCTGTCTCAATCGCAAAGAGAAAGGCAATAATAATTTGCTGAGTTGAATTTACTGGTACATTGTTATCCCAATTTGCTGCAAGACATAATCTATCAATCTCATCCTGAGCAATTCGTCTATCTCGGTGCTTTGATGGTGGCGGTAAAGTCAAGTCGGCCATTGGAGACTCTTTAATCCACTTCCATTCTTTCCGGGCAACAGTAAATAAAGAAGCTAAAATATTTGCTTCACGTCTGACAGTAGCACCCTGCACTTCTTTTAATCGGGAGTCGCGCCATTGCACTAAATCGTCAGTTGTGACTTTGGCCAATTGTTTTTGACATAGCTTTTTATACTCACGCTTGAAGAAAGCCATTCGCTTAACTTCATTCTCATGAGTTTTCTTTTTAACACTCACTTCATTTAAGTAGCGTTCAATAGCTTCTAAAAAAGAGTGATCTGGTAATTTGCCATGCGATTGTTCGCGTAACTGAGTCTCGCGTTTAGATGCCCAAGCCCTAGCCTGAGCTTTTGTATCAAAGGTTGCACTTTCGCGAATTCCGTTTACACTTATCTCGGCTCGCCATGTGTCGTTGCGTTGTCTAAATGAAGCCATAATTTTGTGGCGTAATCTTGGCGTAATTGTGATAACCGAAATAATAGGAAAAGATAAGAAATAATAGAAGTACAGATTATTGGCTAATTTGGCATTTGTTTGTTTTGTATGAAATAATAAGAAAAGATAAAAAAACCTAAGAAGTTGTTATTTTTAGTCAAGTGCCCGCCGGGCGCACCAGTTTATATATAATAACTTCATAAATTTATCTCAATTTTATAAAATTCCGACTATTTTACTTGGTTTATTAATCATTATCGCTCAAAATATACCCCTCTTTCATAATGTGAGAATTTCATGACTGATGCTTTGGTTTTAAGAGATTTGTCCAAAACATATCGTAATGGTTTTCAGGCGTTAAAAGGTATTAACCTCACTGTGCCTGAAGGTGAATTTTATGCGTTGTTAGGCCCAAATGGTGCCGGCAAATCAACAACCATTGGTATTATCAGTTCCCTCACGAAAAAAACCGAAGGAACAGTTGAGATTTTTGGACACAATCTCGACACTCATCCATCCTTGGCAAAACAACAACTTGGCGTTGTCCCTCAAGAATTTAACTTTGGACAGTTTGAAAAAGCGTTCGATATTTTAGTCACCCAAGCTGGTTATTACGGCATTCATAAAAAGATTGCAGAAAAACGTGCCGAACATTATTTAGAAAAGCTAGGCCTCTGGGAAAAACGCAATATACAAGCACGTATGCTATCGGGTGGTATGAAACGCCGTCTCATGATTGCCCGTGCCATGATGCATGAACCTAAACTTCTTATTTTAGATGAGCCCACTGCGGGTGTTGATATTGAATTACGCCGCTCTATGTGGGATTTTCTAACCGAAATGAACGAAAGCGGTACTTCTATTATTTTGACTACACATTATCTCGAAGAAGCAGAAATGTTGTGTCGTCAAATTGCTATCATTGACCGCGGTGTCATTAAAGAAGACACCAGCATGAAAAGTTTCTTAAATCAGCTGAGTGAAGAATCTTTTATTTTCGATTTGGCAGAACCCATTGCCCCACTCCAGTTAAATATTATTGGTGTGAAGTTCAACTTAATTGATAGCAGCACTTTAGAAGTGACGATGGATAAAGCACATACATTAAATGACTTATTCCAACTTTTAGAATCACAAGGTATTCGTGTTCGTAGTATGCGAAACAAATCGAACCGTCTAGAAGAGCTATTCGTCAAAATGGTTGAGAAAAATCTTGAAGGAGAGGCAAAATGAATTTTAGCCAACTGCAAATTGCCCTCTGGACTCTAGTTCGTAAAGAAGTACGCCGATTTCTACGTATTTGGCCACAAACCTTGTTACCACCTGCGATCACGATGAGTTTGTACTTTGTCATTTTTGGTAATTTGGTTGGTTCGCGCATTGGACAAATGGGCGGCGTGAGCTACATGCAGTTTATCGTACCCGGCCTCATCATGATGGCGGTTATTACCAACAGTTATGCTAACGTATCTTCAAGTTTCTTTAGTGTGAAATTCCAAAAGAGCATTGAAGAACTGATTATGAGTCCAGTGCCACTACATATTATTTTGTGGGGCTATGTCATTGGTGGTATTTGCCGTGGTGTATTGGTCGGAGCAATTGTGACGACAATGAGTATGTTCTTTACAGACCTTTTTATACATAACTGGTTCGTAACTATATATACAGTCTTAATTACATCTGTTTTATTTTCCTTAGGCGGCTTCATTAATGCAGTCTATGCAAAATCATTTGATGATATTTCTATTATTCCAACCTTTGTCCTTACACCTTTAACCTATTTAGGTGGTGTGTTCTATGCCATTAGTGCACTTGGCCCTTTTTGGCAAAAACTTTCTTTAATTAATCCTATTGTGTATATGGTTAACGCTTTCCGTTTCGGCATTTTAGGTCATAGTGACGTGAACGTTACGTTCTCTTTAATCATTGTGACATTATGCTGTGCTGTACTTTACGGAATTGCCTACTATTTACTTGCTCGTGGTTCAGGAATGCGTGAATGAGTGTCGAACAGTCTTTATTGGGTAAAGAAACTCAATATCCAACTAACTATCAACCTGATGTTTTATTTCCAATTGCTCGTGCTCAGTCTCGTGAAGCCTACTCGCATATTGAAGGTATTACACAAGGTAAAGATTGGTGGCATGTTTTTGAAATTTCATGGTTAAACGCTCATGCTATCCCGCAAGTTGCTATTGGCAGAATTACACTGCCAGCTTCTTCACCAAATTTGATTGAATCAAAGTCATTAAAACTTTACTTCAATAGCCTTAACTTCACTCAGTTTGACTCTAAACAGTCGTTTATTGAAACGGTTGAAAAAGATCTATCTGCTGCGGCAGGTGCAAAAGTTGAGTTAACCTTATTTCAAGTAGATGATTTAGACATTTCTAAACCTCAAGGCATTTGTATTGATGACTTAGATCCAGAGCGTTTAGAGCAACATCCAGATGCGACTCTTTTAAAACGAGATGCGTCTGATGAAGAAGTCGAAATTGAACTATATTCTCATCTTTTAAGAAGTAACTGCCCAGTCACGGGACAACCAGATTGGGGTACAGTTTTTATCCGTTTTAAGGGCAAAAAACCTTGTTATCGTAGTGTTTTAGCTTATATTATCTCGTACCGTCAGCATAACGGCTTTCACGAACAGTGTGTCGAGCAGATTTTTGCGGATATTTGGCAAAATTTGCAGCCTGATAAGCTGATGGTTTATGCAACTTATACTCGTCGCGGCGGACTTGATATTAACCCTTGCCGAGTATCGGATCTTTCATGGATGCCAAAACCGATTCGATTGGCACGACAATAAAACGAATAATTTGAGGATACACCATGCCGTTTTTTGGTTTTACCCCTTCTGAAGGCTTATTGAACGATATACAAACTGGAATTGCGAACAAAAATTCTAGTGAGCCTTTATACCCACTTCGCGATAAGATTGCTTTACAACTTAATGAAGAGATTATTGATAATGTCTTAATTCAGTTAGTTCAGCACTTCCCTGCAAGTGAAAAGCGCGATACTGCCGAAAAACTAGCAGGCTATGTCAAATCAACAGTCGCTGTTCTTTTAAAACAATTGTTAAGCAAAGCGCCAAACGATGTTGTTAAACAGTCAGTAGAGTTCTCTGAAAAAAGCTTATTTAAAGATCCACAAGGTCAATATAAAGTAGGTGTAACTCTAGATCCTAGTTTAGTCACTAATCTTCAGCATAACTTCACTGAGCTTAAGGCGGGTAATGATATCAATAAAGCTGCATTGGCTGAACTGTATAAACAGTTTGGAGATGCTATGGTTAAACATTTTATGTCTGATTTTAATAAGACATTAGACCTTGGCATGATTAAGCGTAAAGCAGCTGATATTGGTGCGGCAGCTGTAACAAAAGCAGTTCATATTGCGATCGACAAACTCATCCCTAGCTTAAATCGCACTGAACTAAAAGCGATGGCTGAATATCACGAAAGTCTATTCTTTAACTAATAAGAAATAGCTTATCGGAAACCTAGCGAGAGCTAGGTTTTTTTATTGCAAAATATTGATATACATTGCCATTAATCAGGTTTATGTTAGCATGCGCCAAGCACTGATTGACCTAGTTAACGCCGCATGTCTCCTAGCCCACAATATAAGTTTTTACGCCAAGCTCCTCGAGATGGTCTTAGCACCGCTATGCAACCATCAAGGTGGCAACAACTCCACATTGACCCTTGGTTATGTCTATTTTTGCTGTTAAATGCGCTATTAGGTTTAACTGTACTATATAGTGCTTCGGCACAGGATGTAGGTCTGGTTAGTAAGCAAGCCATGAGTTTTGGTATTGGCTTTTTAGTAATGTTTGGTCTAGCCCAAATTCCGCCTAAGGTCTATCAAGCGTTTTCCCCATACTTTTATTTGTTCGGCCTATTTTCGCTTGTGGCAGTTATGGTATTTGGTGAAGTCCGAATGGGTGCTCAGCGCTGGATTGATATTCCGGGTTTCGGGAGTGTCCAACCCAGTGAGTTCATGAAAATCGGCATGCCGATGATGATTGCATGGTTTTTAGCACGAAAACCTCTTCCCCCTAGTTTTTCACAAGTTGTTTTATCATTAATGTTAATTGGTATTCCCTTTTTACTGATTGCAGAACAACCTGATTTAGGAACATCACTTTTAGTATTAGCAAGCGGTATATTTGTCTTATTTTTAAGTGGACTATCATGGCGAATGATTGGTGCAGCTGCCGCATGTGCAGCAATCGTAATTCCAATTGCATGGGAATTTCTTTTACACGACTATCAACGCCAAAGGGTTTTAACCTTACTTGATCCAGAGGCAGATGCACTCGGTACGGGTTGGAATATTATTCAATCTAAAACTGCAATTGGTTCTGGTGGTTTTTCAGGTAAAGGCTTCCTTGAAGGCACCCAATCACATTTACACTTTTTACCCGAAGGACATACTGACTTTATTATTGCTGCATATTCCGAAGAATTTGGACTCATCGGTGTACTTATTTTAGTAATCCTTTATTTTGCCATTATTTTTAGAACATTCCAGATCGGTTTACAAAGCTTCCATAACTATGGACGTTTAGTTGCTGGCGCCTTTGGTTTGTCTTTTTTTGTTTATGTATTTGTAAATGCGGGAATGGTCAGTGGTATTTTACCTGTAGTAGGTGTTCCTTTACCTTTTATGAGTTATGGCGGAACAGCTATTATTACTTTAATGGCCACCTTTGGTTTAGTCATGTCCATTCATACACATCGATAATCTGGAATTTTAAAACGATATGTTGTCTCAACACTTAAATAAAACTTTAAAAATGCTCGCTTTGTGTACTGGCTTAATCAGTACAAGTCATTTCGCTCAGGCCAACGATTTTGCAACACATCCTGATTATTTGAATTTTAAACAAAAAACGATGAATGCTTATGGCTTAAGTAGCGATCAAGTCGATGCAGCCATGAGTGGTGCAAAAAATTTACCAAACATTCTAAATATTATGACTCGTCCGGGTGAAAGTAAGCCTTGGTATGATTATCGCTCTATGTTCTTGGTCGAAGGCACAATTCAACGTGGTGTCCGTTTTAAAAATCAATATGCAGATGCGTTAAATCGTGCAGAACAACAATATGGCGTATCTCAAGCTGTCATTTTAGGTATTTTGGGCGTTGAAACAGGTTATGGCGCAAATAAAGGTTCTTTTATTACACGTGATGCTTTAGCTACGCTTGCTTTTGGCTACCCTCGCCGTGCTGAATATTTTGGTGATGAGCTAGCTGCTCTTATTGCTTGGACTTATAAAGAAGGCTATCCAACAAATAGTATTGTAGGTTCCTATGCAGGTGCGATTGGCTATCCACAATTTATGCCAAGCAATATTAGTAAATATGGGGTGGATTATGACGGCAATGGACATATCGACTTAAGAAACTCAGCAGAAGATGCTATTGGTTCAATTGCAAACTACTTAGCAAAACAAGGTTGGCAACGCGACCAACCGATCGGGTTTATGGCTCGTTACACTGGGTCAAATCCAGAAAGTATTATTGCTAAAGATTTAACGCAACCTTTCCCATATGGTGCATTAAAGACACTTGGTATTTCTCCATTGAATCCTTTAGTTAAAATTGATGATCTCGATATGGTGAATGTTATTCAATTACAAGACTATAATGGACCAATTTACTATTTAACTTACCCGAATTTTCAAGTGATTACGACTTATAACAAGAGCCGCATGTACGCTACAGCTGTATGGTTATTAGGCACCGAAGTAGCTAGCCGATAGGCTAGCTTTTTTATGCTTTATGTAAAAGTCAATAAATATTTTTGTTAAATAGATCACAATACATACATTTTTAATAACTTGTTACATTATTGATTATTTTTTATCCTAAAACTGTAAGTTTTTGCCCTTTTTGTAAAGATTTCTCGTTAAAGACTAGACACTCTCCGTAACCGATGAATATTATCCACCCCAATATAGCAATTGCAAAAGTGAATAATAAGGCATGTTCACTTTAAATTTCAGTCAATGGCTGAAAGAAAAAGTACATGTTCTCAGGAGTTTATACAAATGCAGTTATCGCTGAAATACGTTCTTGCACTGACGGCTAGTTTAAGTATGGCCCCACTGCACGCTGAAATGGTGCAGTCATCATCATTAAACAGTGATGTAGATGGTCCTAATCTAGCAGCACGTGTATTGAGTAAAGATACTCAAAACTTTAATTCTCGTTTTTCTAACATTAACAGTCTTTCAATCACTGAACGTTCTGGCGATCAAATCCGTCGTCAAGCTATCGCAGCAAAAATTGAAATCCCTGAAGATGAGCCTTCAGTGATTGAAAAACTTAACACAGTAGCTTCAAACACTGTTCGTAAGTTTAGCCAAACTGGTATGGCATCTTGGTATGGCCGCCAATTCCATGGCCGTAAAACTGCAAGTGGTGAAACATTCGACATGAATGCTTTAACTGCTGCTCACCGTAGCCTACCGTTGAACTGTTACATTCGAGTAACGAATAAAGACAATGGTAAAAGTGTGGTTGTAAAAGTAAATGACCGTGGTCCTTTCCATGGCAACCGTGTACTTGACCTATCATACGGTGCAGCTAAACGTCTTGGTATTACCAATGCTGGAACTGCTAAAGTAAATATTGAGCGTGTTGATGGCCCAACTTCATAAGTTATAGCCTCTCGAGTTCATGTAAAAAGCCGCAATTTTTTCTGCGGCTTTTTTATATTTTAAGTTATCAAAATAATTCCTAACGTAAAGTTAAAAAATCCTCTTTTTTTGCCCCTTATCTAGCTCTGAATTTGAATATTTTTTAAACAAAAAACCATGTTTATTTAATACCAGTTAATTTTACGTCCAATTTGCGTTTAGAGCGTCTTTTTTAAATTTGCGCTACCCTAGTACCATTTTTCCAAAATAAAGGCTATTTATGGCGTTTTTAGAGTAGATGAGTAGAGCTTTTTCATACAATTTTCCCATCAATCTCAAAATTACGCTTTTTTAGATGATTTCATCATCTAGCAACACAGAAAAAATATTATGAAAAATTGCCCCATTCTTGAGGTCGAATTGACCACCTTTTCAACCACAGTCATATTATTTTTTCGTTTGCCCTTTCTTAGTTTTTTTAATACAACGCTCCCTATAGTTGAATAGTGTTGGTTTCTTGTCGAGATCCTCAAGAACAGGCTAAAATATACTCACAAAAATAAATCGAAGTTAAAACAAGGAGTGTGCTACCAATGAAATCCATTACTGAATGGTTTGATGAATATAGCGAAAGTCATCAAAATCCAACCAATAAACAAATTCACTGGCTTTGCGTTCCCGCCATTTTATTTTCTATTATTGGAATCATTGCGCATTTCAGCACATTGCTTACTGCTTTATTACTTGTGTTGACCTTAGTATTTTATGCACGTTTAGATCTTGTACTTGCTGTGGCAATGGCTGCCTTACTTGTTGTTATGGCATGGCTCATTTACACCCTACCTGTAGGAGTCGGGTTTTATATCGCTATTTTTGTGATTGCTTGGGTTGGACAATTTTACGGACATAAAGTCGAAGGCAAAAAGCCCTCGTTCTTTAAAGATTTACAATTCCTATTGATTGGACCAGTTTGGTGTATGGATGCTTATCTCTCAAAAATTTTACCTAAATGGAAAAGCAGACAAAAACAAGCTCTTGCTTAAAGATGAATTTAAAGCTGAATCCTTTCGATTCAGCTTTTGCATGTTAGTAATTTATTAGAAAATTTATAAAGTAAAAAAATCCTAAACTTGCTATCACACTTAAAAGAACTTTTTTTAGGTACATAGCGATTACAATACAAAAGATTGCTGCATAAATATAAGGATTATTTATCACGCCTCTTAAATGATCTCCATCGAAAAAAATAACTGGAATACAAATTGCAGTTAACAAACAAGGTGCAGAATAGTTAAGCATCTTATTCAGAATAAGCGGCAGTTTAATTTTCACTTGAGGTTCTAAAAAATAATAGCGATTAAAAAAGACGATTGCTGCCAAGCCTAAAATCATAAACCAAGACATATTATTGCTCCTTACCTATTTTTTCAGTTAAAACAGCAATTAACATTCCCATTAATCCTGAAAGTAAAATCGCACCCTCAATTTGATAAAATTTAAATAAAAACCCACTTAAACAAGTTGTTAGCACCCCAGCTATGACCGGAAATCCTTTACATAACGGCACAATCATAGCAATAAAAATAGCAACGATCGAAAAATCCAAATGGTAATTTAAAAGATCAGGTATCACTGTCGCCAGCAGTATTCCCACCAAACTAAAAGCAACCCAAAATAAATAAAAACACAGTCCAGCTCCCAACAGATATTCCGAACTTCTTTTTTCAAATGGAGCACTCACCGCAAACAATTCATCTGTTAATAAAAAGCCTAAACTCAATCGTTTAGGCAAGGACAAAATAGAAATGTCATTTCTTAAAGTTAATGCATAAATAAAATGCTGAGCCGTTAAAAAGAAAATAGTCAAATAAATTGTAAAAACAGATGCACCTTCCATAGCCATGCTTAAACTAACCAACTGAGCAGCTCCAGCAAAGACGAGTCCAGACATTGCTAGTGCTTTATAGAAAGATAATCCTGCATGAATTGCCATAGATCCCGCTAGGATTGCCCACGGAATAATAGAAATTGACAAGGGCAAAATATCCATTGCGCCACGTAAAAATAAATAGGATGGCTTATTTTTTGAAAACCCAACTGGCTGATTAAGCTGAATATTCATATATAAAATCCAATATAAGAAACATCTCTATACCATGCTTGATGAGTGCCGACTTATATTGGATAAAATTGCTTTAAAACTAATTTATTTATATGTTCAAACTTGCTACATATTGAGTGGGTGTGACGCCCATTGCTTTTTTAAAGTGACGGTTAAAATGGCTTTGGTCAGAAAAACCACATTGTTGTGCCACCATGGCAATTTGGTCCCCCTGTTTTAATAACTGTCTTGCTTTTTGCAAACGTGCTTGTACAAGCCAAGCATGAGGTGGCAGACCTACATATTTTTTAAATTGCCTTAAGAAATGCCAAGCGCTCAAGCCGACCATGTCAGCCAAATCTTGTAAAGAAAAGTTTGTTTCAGGCATTTCTACGAGTAATTCTTTAACTCTTAATATTTTTGAATATGCTTCTGGTAACTCACAAAAAGTATGATTTGATTTACCATGTCTCTTCATAAGACAAGCTAAAGTTGTTAAATACATCGTTTCTTTGAGCAGGAAATTATCTTTTTGTTCTAATAAATCAAAAAGTAAGCAAAGCTGTTGAGCCAAACCTAGGTCGCGAATCACAGCTTGAGGAAACCATGGGGCGCCATGTGGATTTTCAAAAAAATCTTGGCTAACTTCTGCTAACATTTCAGGTGTTGGATAGATCGCTCAATAACGCCACCCTGATTCAACAGCCGATGAACCAGTATGGATCTCGTCAGCATTGACTAAAATAATATCGCCTTTAGGAGCTACATGTAGCTTTCCCGTCCTAAAAAAAGACTGTGCTCCTTCTTCAATCACACCAATACAGTACCCTTCATGAGTATGCTTTGAAAATTGTGTTTGGTGATAATGTGCTTTTAATAACTCTAAACCGCCCAACTCTCGCACATGCAGATAATCGGCTTGCTCCCGCTGCATAAATACGTCTCATCTATTCAATAAAAAAACCATAGCACGTTTTAACAAACTGAATAGAACAAAATTGCTCTATGAAAATAATCTGATTAAACGTTCACGTGAGCTTTATTGATAGATCTGTCCGTCATGTTTAAGCCATCCACCCTCATGACGACCTTGTGGATCGCGATGAGTCCAATGTAGTACACCACCTTTTGAGTTGTATTCATATTCGCCATAAAACTCAACGATGTCACCTTTATTTAGATTAGAAATTTTAGGTGCCAAATCGATATTATGTGCAACCAAAATTGAAAGACCATTTTTTAATACTAGAATGAATTTCTGGTGTCTTGACCCATCATTATCATCTCTTAAAATTGCTTTGACTCGACCACTTCCCTGCACTTGAACATTACTTTGTCTCTGCTCATAAGCAGCTTTTACAGTGTCCACCCCATTATTTGAAAGTGTAGTTTCATTACGCTGAGCTGCGGGTATAGTTGATGATGGTAATTGACTTTGCTTGTGCCCAGATAAATCCAGACCAAAATACGCAGCAATCAATAAAATAATCACACCAGCAATACTGAGATTTTTTTTATTTGTCATTGTATACCCTTATTTTAACTGAGATAAAAAAAGCCCCAATGGGGCTTTTTTTATTGTGATACGAATTACTTCGCAGCAGCTTGAGCAGCAGCAACTTCTTCAGCGAAGCTAAGTTCTGCTTTCTTCTCAATACCTTCACCAACTTCGAAACGTACGAATTCAGCAACAGTAGTACCAGTTGCTTTTAATACATCAGCAACTTTCTTGTCATTGTCGATTACATACATTTGACGATCAAGAGCAACTTCGTTCAAGTATTTATCAACTGAACCAGTTACCATTTTCTCAACGATGTTAGCTGGCTTACCAGATTCTAACGCTTTCGCTTCAGCAATTTCTTTTTCTTTAGCGATAAGGTCAGCAGGAACAGCTTCAGCATTTACAGCTACTGGGTTGAATGCAGCAACGTGCATTGCAATACCTTTACCAGTATCAGCATCACCAGTATAAGAAACTACAACACCGATTTTTAAACCGTGTTTGTAGATAGCCAAGTTTTCGCCTTCAACGATTTTCGCGCGACGAACTTGGATGTTTTCACCGATTTTTTGAACAAGTGCAATACGAGCTTCTTCAACTGATTGACCGTCTGCTAATTTTAATTCAGCGATTTTAGCAGCATCAGTTTCACCAGCAGCTAAAGCAGCAGTAGCAACAGCTTTTGAGAAGTTAGAGAAGTTTTCGTCTTTAGCAACGAAGTCAGTTTGACAGTTAACTTCAACTAAAATTGCTTTGTTGCCTTCTTGAACGATTGTTATTGCACCGTCAGCAGCAATGTTACCAGCTTTTTTAGCAGCTTTAGCTTGACCAGATTTACGAAGGTTATCAATAGCAAGCTCGATGTCACCGTTCGCTTCTGTTAATGCTTTTTTGCATTCCATCATTGCAAGACCAGTACGGTCACGTAATTCTTTTACCATGCTTGCAGTAATTGCAGTCATGTTGATCTCCTAAAATCGGTAGAAAATAAATCTTTTCAACAAAAACGGCCCAAAGAAACTCTGGGCCGTTTGCACTCTCGACGCTTAATTTGCCACCATTACATGTCGCAAAAATGACAAGCCTGCGTCAAAACGCATTAAGCCTCAGAAGCGTCTTTCGCAGCGTCATCGCCTTTTGCTTGAGCGTTCGCTTGAGATTGAGCGTATTCTTTACCAGCAAGAATTGCGTCAGCCATAGCTGAAGCATATAGAGTTACTGCACGGATCGCATCGTCGTTACCAGGAATAACGTAATCAACGTTGTCTGGGTTAGAGTTTGTATCAACGATACCGATAACAGGAATACCTAAGTTCTTAGCTTCTTTGATTGCAATCGCTTCGTGATCAACGTCGATTACAAATAATGCGTCAGGTAAACCACCCATGTTTTTAACGCCGCCTAAAGAGCGCTCAAGTTTTTCCATCTCACGAGCACGTTCTAAAGCTTCACGTTTAGTAAGCTTAGCAAAAGTACCATCTTGAGATTGAGTTTGAAGATCTTTTAAACGGTTGATAGATTGGCGAAGTGTTTTCCAGTTCGTCAACATACCACCTAACCAACGGTGATCTACATATGGTTGACCAGCGCGTTGAGCTTGTTCACGGATGATGTTAGAAGCAGCACGTTTTGTACCAACGAACAAAACTTTGTTCTTTTTGCTTGCTAATTGGTTAGCGAAGTTCAAAGCATCATTTAACGCAGGAACAGTGTGCTCAAGGTTGATGATGTGAATTTTGTTGCGCGCGCCAAAAATGTATTGACGCATTTTTGGGTTCCAGAAACGAGTTTGGTGACCAAAGTGCGCACCTGCTTGAAGAAGGTCGCGCATGCTTACGTTGTAATCTGCCATTTTCTTTACCTTAAAAGTTGGGTTAGGCCTCCATATATCCGCATTCTCCACCTTTTTACGGGCACCCAGAGTAATGTGACGATATATGTGCGGATTTTTTACTCCATCTATCAAAATTGTTCGTAAAAGATATTCACGAAAAGCATTTGATAAAATGGGCGGCTATTTATACCATAGACGCTTGTAAATTACCAAAAGTTTTTAGAGATCATGAACAGTACTTATACAGCTCCACGTCGATTAATCAAAACTCCAGATGAAATTGAAAAAATGCGCATTGCAGGACGACTGGCGGCTGAAGTTCTAGAGATGATCAAGCCCCATATTAAGGCAGGTGTAAGTACACTTGAACTTGATACCATTTGTCGTAATCACATTGAAAATGTGCAACATGCTATTCCTGCATGTGTAGGCTATGGTGGAGCTCCTGGGCGCCCTGCTTTTCAACACTCTATTTGTACTTCGGTTAACCATGTTGTCTGTCATGGTATTCCCTCTGAAAATAAAATTTTAAAAAATGGTGACATCCTTAATATTGACGTTACTGTCATTAAAGATGGTTATCACGGCGATACCAACATGATGTATGTCGTTGGTGGTGAAACTTCTATTTTAGCCAACCGTCTATGCAAAGTTGCTCAAGAAGCGATGTATCGTGGGATGGCAACTGTTAGAGATGGTTCATATTTAGGTGATATCGGCCATGCAATCCAAAAGTATGTCGAATCAGAACGTTTTAGTGTAGTACGCGAATATTGTGGTCACGGTATTGGAACTGTTTTCCATGATGAACCTCAAGTACTCCATTATGGTCAAGCTGGTACAGGTATGCGTTTAGAAGCAGGTATGACTTTTACAATTGAACCAATGGTAAATGCTGGCGTATGGCAAACTAAATTGTTAGGTGACAAATGGACTGTCGTAACCAAAGACCATAAACTTTCAGCTCAGTATGAACATACTATTTTAGTCACCCAAACAGGCATTGAAGTTTTAACTGCTCGTCCTGAAGAAGACCTATCTCGCTTCAACCAATAATTTAAAAATCTTAAATAAAAGGCTACTTTGTGTAGCCTTTTATTATTTATTATGTACTTTTTATTAATAAATCTTTCTAAATATAAACAAATATTTCAAAAAAATTACAATTATTAATTTTTAATACACAATCTATTCAATAAAACAAGGTATGGTGGGCTCAATAAAAATCAGTAAACAAATGTCGGACATGGAGTCCTTTTATGATGAAAAAGTCATTATTTTGTATGACAGCTGCCTTTTTTGCTCTGCCAACATTCACTTATGCCGCTTCACCATATTTTAGTTTTAAAGATGGCGATGGCTTCAAACGTTTTTCTGTCTCTGCTGGTCCTTTATATGTCAAACCAACAGGAAAAGCTCAGCCTTTACATGTAAATACTGCAATCGCAGAAGGAACAAAAACAAGAGTAGGAGATGTAAAAGGTGATTCAGTATTAAATTCCATTGATGAATCACAACCAAATGCAACAGCTAAAAAGGCATTACTCAAAGGTGTATTAGATTTCGAGAGAAATACACTTCTTAACCTAGGGTTGCCTGGTATCGTATCTTATAAAGGTGATGACGGAGCTCAGTATCTAAGAGCAGATACCGCAGGCTCTGCAGTAATTAATGGCCTCTCCTCTTGGGATAATCCTGGTACTGGTCTTGAAGCTGATGATGTAACAACACTAGGTTTAATGACAAGTTATTTCTTTACAGATAATGTTTCATTAGAAGTGAAAGCAGGAATTCCACCTAAAGTCGATCTACAAGGTAAAGGTAAAATCTATGCCCCTCTTACGGGTACAGCCACTCCAGAAGATTTAGGTGTAATTGTCGGAGACCTACCGCTTAAAAATAATATTTTTATTACCGATCTTGAAGCCCATGGAAGTGCTGCATCAGCTCGTGCCTGGACACCAGCTTTTGAACTTCAGTACCATTTTGGCAAGACTGGCGTAAATAAATTTAGACCGTATGTTGGACTAGGTGTGATGTATGCCTATTTCAGTGAACTGGAAATGAATCCTGAAATTGAAAATGATTTAATCAATGCAGGTCATATGATTGTGAATATTAAAGATGGTAAAGCTGGAGCTGCTCTTGATCGTAAAAAAAGTTCTGGTGATCCTAAAGTAGACCTTGAGGCATCTGATGCAATTGCGCCCGTAGCAACTTTGGGTTTCACCTATGACTTCAATGACAAATGGTATGCGGTTGGTTCTGTCTCTTACGCTCACTTAAAAACAGATACGACTATTACAGTCAATGATGCCAAATATGGTGAATTAATTAATGCAAAAGCAGATATCGAAATTAATCCAATTTTAGGTTATGCCGGTATTGGTTACCGCTTTTAACTTTTGTATCACCCAAAGCTATAAAAACTTATGCACGTTTTTATAGCTTTCTTTTTTCCACATTTTGCTTCTTTTTAAATCAAAATGCTAAAAAAATGAGCACTTTTATAAAGCCGATTGAAAAAATTTACCGCCTTCCTCTCTTATGACCATTTACTGATTTATTTCTGTTTTTTAATTAATTTTATTTTTAATAAACTAACTCAATAGAATTAGAAAGTAATTTTTCCTTTTTAGTAAAATTAATTTTTTGGCACAAGCTTTGCTTTATTCATAGCGAGATGAGTCAACGATGATTCAATGAATAAACCAAGACGGCCAACGATGTCCGCTCTGATCGGTCTGCAGATAGGCAATAAATTGCCATGCAAATTAAAATTTCGTTCAGTTCAGAGGGACGGCGTATGTCTTCAAATATCAATCTAGATGCAAAAAAAGCAACTGAAATAAAATTATTTAGCTTTTCTACTCCTGCAATGCGTGCTTTCCACATGACATGGCTCGCATTCTTTGTGTGCTTCTTCGCATGGTTTGCTTGCGCACCATTAATGCCAGTTATTAAAGGCGAGTTCGGCTTAACTAAAGATCAAATTGCCAATATCAATATTGCCGCCGTTGCAATTACGATTTTAGTACGACTCGCTGTCGGTCCACTTTGTGATAAATATGGCCCGAGGATTACCTATACCGCCCTTCTCTTGCTTGGCAGTATTCCTGTATTTGGCGTTGCTGCTGCTAATAGTTATGAGTCTTTTTTATTCTTCCGCTTACTGATTGGTGCAATTGGCGCAAGCTTTGTTATTACGCAATATCATACAAGCGTTATGTTTGCACCTAATGTTGTAGGTACAGCAAATGCGGCAGCAGCTGGTTGGGGTAATGCTGGTGGCGGTGCAACCCAAGCTCTAATGCCTTTATTACTTGGCGCAATTGTCATGTTCGGTGTCGAACAAACTATGGGTTGGCGTGTTGCATTAATCGTACCAGGCGTAATGATGGTCATTGTTGGTATTCTTTATTGGAAACTCACCCAAGACTGTCCTCAAGGAAACTTCAAAGAAGTCCGCGCACAAGGGATTGAAGTTGGCAGTGGTAAAAAAGGTGGCATGGCAATTTTGATGCAAGCTGCTCGTAACTACCGTGTCTGGATTTTATTTGTGGCTTACGGTGCATGTTTCGGTATTGAAATTTTTATCCATAACGTTGCAGCAATGTACTATGTTGATCACTTCAAAATGGATTTAAAAACTGCTGGTTTAACCGCGGGGATATTTGGTCTTCTTGCACTCTTTGCTCGTGCACTTGGCGGTATTATTTCCGATAAAGTCGCACTCAAAAAAGGTTTAGATGGCCGTACTAAAGTACTAGTACTCATGATTTTAGGTGAAGGTTTATTCTTAATTCTTTTCTCTCAAATGAATGTGATAGCTCTTGCAATTATTTCTATGACGATTTTTGCCCTGTTTACTCACATGGCTTGTGGCGCGACATATGCTCTTGTACCATTTATTGATCGTAATGCATTAGGTGGTGTTGCAGGCATTATTGGTGCAGGTGGTAATGTTGGTGCAGTTGCAGCTGGTTTCTTATTAAAAGGTGTACTCGATATTCAAACTTGTCTATTTATTTTAGGTGGGTTGGTTATAGTCGCTGGCTGTAGCGTAATTCTAATTCGCTTCACGACTGAACATAAAGAAAAAGAACAAGTACTTTTTGAACAAGCATTACTTGAACGTAATTCCGTAGCATAATTTCTACAAGAAGCAGAGATCAAAATGGTGTCTGCTTCTTTAATTTCCTTCTCATAAAATACGATCCTTAAGAACTTTTTAATTCTTCTTAAATATTCCCTCTAACTATATCGATATTTTTCGATATATCTTCTACAATAAATCATCATTATTATAATTTTCCATTAATCATGACTAAAACTGGCAACCAATTTTCTCAGTCCCTCATCTATATGCTGATTGGCAGTGCAATTATTTTGGCCCTTTCATTAGGTGTCCGTCATGGTTTCGGTCTCTACCTTGTACCCATGAGCCATGAATTTGGCTGGGGACAGCATGTTTTTAGTCTTGCGATAGCCATGCAGAACCTGATATGGGGAGCTGTTCAGCCTTTTACCGGTGCAATTGCAGATAAATATGGCAGTAAAGTTGTAGTTGCTGTTGGTGGTTTACTTTATACCCTAGGCCTACTTTTAATGGCTTTTAGTTCAAGTGTACTCATTTTGAATTTAAGCTTAGGTCTTATTATTGGTTTAGCTTTATCAGCAACCTCTTTTACTGTTTTACTGAGTGCAGTAGGCCGAGCTGCCCCTCCAGAAAAAAGAAGTATGGCAATGGGTATTGCTAGTGCAGCAGGCTCTTTTGGTCAGTTTATTATGTTACCTTCCACCCTTCTCTTGCTTAAAACGGTAGGATGGTCGTCAGCTTTGATGGTGAGTGCACTATTAATTGCTCTTATTATTCCCCTAGCGTGGATGCTAAAAGGACCAAGCAATCAAACGCCAAAAGCAATTGCTGAACCACAGCTCACATTTAAACAAGTACTGAATATTGCTAGAAAACATAAGCCATTCTGGTGGTTAGCTTTAGGCTTTTTAGTCTGTGGGTTTCAGGTGGTCTTTTTAGGCGTTCATCTGCCGGGCTATTTAATCGATCACGGCTTTGATGCAGCTACAGGAACTGTGTTTCTGGCACTAGTAGGACTATTTAATATTGTGGGAACTTATGGGGCGGGTTGGCTGGGAGATCGATTCTCAAAACCTAAATTATTAATGGCACTTTACGGTAGCCGCGGCATCGCAATCATGGCCTTTTTACTATTACCTCTAAGCACTTATACGGTATATGCTTTTGGCGTCATTATGGGACTTTTATGGCTCTCTACAGTTCCACTTACCAACGGCATTGTCGCAAATATGTTCGGTGTTAAATACCTTTCAATGTTAAGTGGTATTGTGTTTTTCACCCATCAAGTCGGTTCTTTCTTTGGCGGTTGGCTTGGCGGTGTTAACCATGACTTAACAGGTAATTACAATGCGATTTGGCTATGCTCAATAGCATTGAGTATATTAGGGGTAATCGTACATTTCTTTGTAAATGAGGAGGCTGTTATTCATGACGCATAATGCCTTACTTTTGAAAACAATTATGACTTTGCTCGTGATTATCCTGCTAGCCTGTTCAATCATTTTATGGAAACAAACTCCTGATTTGTTTGTATATTTCAATCAAGCATTTTGTGCCCACTAGAGATACAGACAGCCAGACGCATACTGCTAATTGTCATAAAAATATAAAAAACCTATGGTCTAATGAAAATAAAAAAGCCCGCAAGTTTGCGGCTTTTTTATGAAAAACTTATTTAAAATCAAAACAAACGATTCATACCATTAAGCGCAGCTACACGATATGCTTCTGCCATTGTTGGATAGTTAAACGTTGTTTCAACAAAATATTTCAGAGTATTGTTTGGGCTGTGCATAACTGCTTGCCCAATGTGGATAATTTCGGCAGCGTTATTACCAAAACAGTGAATACCTAAAATTTCCATAGTGTCACGGTGGAAAAGAATTTTTAACTCACCCACTGTATCACCGGTAATTTGCGCACGAGCCAAATGACGGAAAGAAGCTTGACCTACTTCATACGGAATTTTCTCTTCCGTTAATTCCTGTTCATTTTTACCAATTGATGAGATTTCTGGAATGGTATAGATACCTGTTGGGATATCACGTACTGGCTTCGCATCTTCACCACTCATGTTTGCACCAGCACAGCGCCCTTGGTCATAAGCAGCAGAAGCAAGTGATGGCCAACCAATCACGTCACCAGCAGCATAAATATTTTCAACTTCAGTTTGGTATTGATCATTTACTGAAAGTTGACCACGGTTATTTGGTACTAACCCAACATTCTCAAGACCTAAGCCTTCTGTGTTACCTGAACGGCCGTTACACCAAAGAATCGCATCGGCTTTAATCTTTTTACCACTTTGTAAATGTAGTACAACATGGTCATCAAACGTTTCCAGATGATCCATTTGCTCATTGTGACGAATCAATACACCTTGTTCACGTAAGTGATAAGACAAAGCATCAGCAATTTCATCATCTAGATAACTTAATAATTTTTGCTGAGTATTAATCAAGTCAACTTTATGGTCCAAACCAATAAAGATTGAGGCATATTCACAGCCAATAACACCTGCACCGTAAATAATGATTTTTTGAATTGAATAATCAAGATCAAGGATTTTGTCCGAATCGAATACGCGAGGATGATCAAAGTCTAAACCTTGCGGATGATAAGGACGACTACCTGTCGCAATCACGATTTGCTTACAGATAATTGTTTCTTTAATGCCTTCATGGCTAAAAACTAAAACTGTATTTTTATCTTGAATATATGCACGGCCGTGGAATACACCGATTTTGTTACGATCGTAAAAACGTGTATGCGTATCAACCTGTTGTTGAATTACTTTGTGTGCATTACGCAAAACCTGTTTCATGGTGAACTGTTTCCATTCACCTACTTTCTGAAACATTGGATCACGCTGATAACGAATAATACTAGAAACTGTTTGACGTAATGCTTTACTTGGAATGGTACCAACGTGTGCACAGTTACCACCCAGTTGATCACGCACATCTACAATTGCAACACGCTTACCCGCTTTTGCAAGCTTCATTGCCGCGCCTTCACCTGCAGGTCCAGAACCGAGAACTACCGCATCGTATTTAACGAAATTCCCACTAACGACCTCTTTTTTACGTGGCATTGAAAGCTCCTTCCTCACTTGAATGACCATATTTTATAATAAATTATGGCTAATATGCGGTGAATTTATGTATTTCTCAACCCTATATTTCTGAATAACCACATTTATTATATGAATAGTTATTTTCCGCTATTAACTGCAGAAGTTCGCTATAATACAATGTCAATGTCTCTATAAACGAGTGGAAAAGTTAAATATGTCAGAACACCGTAAACCTGAACAGGGTGTAAAACTTCGTGGCGCAGAAAAAGTCGCAAGAATTCCTGTAAAAGTTGTACCTACGGTTGAAGTGCCGCGTAAACCTGACTGGATTCGTGTCAAGATGACGGCACCAGAAGAAGTTCAGCGTATTAAAACCACTTTACGTGCTCAAAAACTCCATACCGTTTGTGAAGAAGCTGCTTGTCCAAACCTACCAGAATGTTTTGGTGGTGGTACAGCAACATTCATGATCATGGGTGATATTTGTACACGTCGTTGCCCTTTCTGTGATGTAGCACATGGTCGTCCAAATGCACTCGATGCAGATGAACCTCGTCATATGGCAGAGACAATTGCTAATCTTAAGCTCAAATATGCGGTAATTACTTCGGTTGACCGTGATGACTTACTTGACGGCGGTGCACAACACTTTGTGGACTGTATCAAAGAAGCTCGTGCACTAAGCCCAAATACATTGCTTGAGATTTTAGTACCAGATTTCCGTGGACGTATGGACATTGCTTTACGCATTATGACTGAATGTCCGCCAGACGTATTTAACCACAACATTGAGACTGTGCCACGTCTATATAAAGCAATGCGTCCAGGTTCAGACTATCAACATTCTTTAAACTTATTAAAAATGTTTAAAGAATATTGTCCTGACATCCCAACAAAATGCGGTTTGATGGTGGGTATCGGTGAAACTGAAGAAGAAGTTATTGCATTGCTTGATGACTTGCGTGCTCACGATGTTGACTATGTGACTATTGGTCAATACTTACAACCTTCTAAACAACACGCGCCAATTGACCGCTTTGTAACACCAGAAGAGTTCGAACGTTATGCAGAACATGGCCGTAAACTTGGCTTTAGAAATATTTGGTCTGCACCAATGGTTCGTTCAAGTTACTTTGCTGATCGTCAATACCACGGTGAACCAGTACCAGAAGTTCGTCGCAAAGTAGATCCAGCTAAAAAAATCGCTGTTCAAGTTGTCGAAGCTTAAAAATTAAATATCTGTAAAAGCCCTCTACTTTAGAGGGCTTTTTATTTGTATAAGAAAATCAATAACATTTCTTGACAAATCGATAAAACAACCCATTACACTTTCACTTAAAAATATCTTATACCTAAAAGTACGATATATCCCTGCTCTAGCATATACATCAATTGCGACATAAAAAATTAAATTTAAACAGCATTAAAAATTAGCTAGTTAAGCCTTAAATCTCTCCTCGCTTTTTTGTAACTTCTAACTTGAGGGCTTATCTAGCAAGGAGCAAGTATGATTTTCCTACTCTTTGTTTTAAGCGTTGTCATTCAGCTTTTTGCAATATGGGCAATTTTCTTTTTTAATCTAAACAGAACCATTGGTAGTGTTATTATGATTGCTGTAGCCATACTTACTGCACTCATATTAACGCCATGGGCTCTCCTTTTAGGTATTCCCCTTATTGCCCTTAGTATCATTATTTTATTTGCACCATTACGCTTTAATCTGATTACTCAACCTGCATATAAAACATTAGCAAACTCAATGCCGAGCATCAGTACGACTGAACAAGAGGCTTTAGGGGCAGGTACCAGTTGGTGGGAAAAAGAATTATTTATGGGGGCACCCGATTGGTCACAATTTGAAAAATATCCCTACCCAACCTTGTCAGCAGAAGAACAAAGTTTTATCGACAATGAAGTTGAGCTCCTTTGTAGCATGCTAGATGAATGGGAAATTCATCATCACTTAAAAGATCTACCACCAGAAGTTTGGCAATTTATTAAAGATAAGGGTTTTTTAGGACTCATTATTCCAAAATCCTTTGGCGGCAAAGAATTTAGCTCATTTGCCCAAAGTCGTATTATGAGCAAAATTGCTTCCCGCTCACTCACCACAGCTGTGAGTTGTATGGTTCCAAACTCATTAGGTCCGGGTGAGCTACTCATGCACTACGGTACAGATGCACAAAAACAGCAGTATTTACCGGGCCTTGCTAAAGGTGAAGAGATCCCATGCTTTGGTTTAACCAGTCCAGAAGCAGGTTCAGATGCAGGCGCGATTCCAGATTCGGGTATTGTTTGCTACGGCGAATATGAAGGTGCTCAAGTCCTTGGACTTCGCATGAATTTCTCTAAACGCTGGATTACGCTTGCGCCAATTGCCACCGTTGTTGGTCTAGCCTTTAAACTTTATGACCCAGAAGGCCTATTGGGAGATAAAAACAAAACAGAATACGGTATTACTTGTGCCTTAATTCCTGCAAGCCATGCGGGTGTAAAAATAGGAGCACGCCATTATCCTGGTTCACCATTTATGAATGGAACAGTAGAAGGAGAAGATGTTTTTATTCCTATTGACTGGATTATTGGTGGTCAAGAAAATGCCGGTAAAGGTTGGCGAATGCTCATGGAATGTTTAGGCGTGGGCCGTGGTATTTCCCTTCCAGCTCTAGCAACAGCCGCAGGTGAAATGAGCTATTTAACCGTTGGTGCTTTTGCGAAAATTCGCCAGCAATTTAATATTTCTGTCGGTAAATTTGAAGGCGTACAAGAAGCAACCAGCGAAATTGCCAGCGATGCCTATATGCTTGAAGCATTCCGTTATTTAGTGACATGTGGCCTAAACCAAGGTGGAACACCTGCCGTGATGACTGCTATGGCAAAATATTATGCAACTGAAACGATGCGTAAAGTTGTCAATCACGGAATGGATATTGCTGGAGGACGTGCAATTCAACTTGGGCCACGTAATTTCCTTGCCCTTACCTATCAAGCAATTCCAATTGCTATTACGGTAGAAGGCGCAAATATTTTGACCCGTTCATTGATGATTTTTGGTCAAGGCTCAATGCGTTGTCATCCTTATCTATTTGAAGAGTTACAACTCCTTCAATCTGAAGATAAAAATAACTCAGTCAAAAAATTCGATGATTTGTTATTTAAACATTTAGCCTATACCTTTAACCGCGGTGCTAGATCATTTGCCTACGGTTGGACAGGTGGCTCAAGCGATGCGCCTCAGTCAGCAGATCAATTCACTGCAAGTTACTATAAAACGATTAATCGTTTTAGTGCCAACTTCGCACTTGTTTCAGATATGTCACTTGGCCTACTTGCAGGCGACTTAAAACGCAAAGAAATGTTATCAGGCCGCTTGGCAGATATTCACGCGCACCTCTTTATTTCTACTGCGATATTAAAATTTTATGAAGCTGGACAAAAAACTGAAGCTGAACAACTTCACGCTAAATTAGCGCTACAAAAAGCTTTCTTGAATATTCAGGAAGCATTTTGGGGATTATTTGAAAACTTCCCAGCTAAACTTCCAGCAGCATTTGTAAAATGGATCTGTTTCCCTTTTGGTCGTATCATTTCAAAACCAGATGATGAATTAAAACAACAAGTCGCTGAACTTATGATGCAAGAGCACCCTTTCAGAGAACAGCTTAAACATCACGTATTTTATTCAACCAAAGCCGATGATGTAACTGGTCGTTTAGAGCATGCTTTCCAAATTCTACGAACACTTGAACCACTTTGGGATAAGTTTAAAAAAGCTGAATCTAAAGGCAAATTTACGGGACTTACTTTCGAAGAGAATATTGCACAAGCAATAAAAGAAGGCTTTATTTCTGAAAGCGAAGCTCAACAATTATTGCAATACAACGCAATTCGATTCGATAGCATGCTTACAGATGTGTTTGATGAAGATTTAAATAAAGATCTTCCTTTGTCAAACCCTCATCAAATTTAGTGACTGATGCCTCCACTAATTCACTATTGCAATCATTTTTGATTCGCATTAATTAATAAACAGCCATAAAAGCGTCAATCGACGCTTTTATTTTTAGGAGAAATTAATGTCTAAGCAAGATTACGAAAATGGATTAAAAGTTCGCACAGAAGTGATGGGGGAAGCTTTTGTAAAGCGTGCACAAGAAAATACCGTACCCTTTACCCAGCCTGTGCAAGACTGGATTAACGAGCATGCATGGGGATCGACTTGGCAACGTGAAGGTGTGCTACCTCGTAAATATCGCTCATTAATTACTTTGGCAATGCTCACGGCACTAAAATCACCAACTGAACTCAAAGGCCATGTTCGTGGTGCACTTAACAATGGTTGTACAGTTGAAGAGATTCAAGAAACTTTATTGCACAGCCTGCCATATTGCGGCGCCCCTGCTACACAAGAAGCTTTTCGCGCTGCTTTAGAAGTGATTCAAGAATATCAACAACAATAACTTCAATATGAGCCAGCACTCTACTGGCTCTTTTTATCTAATTCAATTTGGATGAATGCATCTGAAAATTACGATCATCAATCACAATAGCCTGACGGCAAATCCCCTCTACTTGACGCTGCTTTTCAAAAACTGCCGCTGACATCGGTTCAAAACTATCAAAAAAGCAGATTTCATTTTGATCTATAGAATAAATGAGCGACTGATTTCCAACACCTTCTAAAGTATCGTAGTACACAATCACCATTTTTCCGTTTTGAATTGCAACTTGAATATCTTGATAGCTCAGCGCCGGTCCAGTTGGAATTCTTAATACCTTTGCTTCTTTATAGCTCATACGTTCGCTTTGGCTAATGCTAGGATCCTCATCTGAATGAAATGACACCTCAAATCCTAGTTTCTTTAAAGCGACAGCTAAGGCAATAGTATAGGTGCCTCCTTCATCGTGTCGGCAAACATTAATCAGCTCATCCACATCAATTTGTACTCCATGATGCTGAAGCACCATCCAAACTGCAAAAACGCCACAGTTTGAATCTAGGCTTGCCAACGACTCGGGAATATTTAATGCCATAATTAGAATCTAAAGTGATAATTACGCAGATAATAAACAAAACTGGATTGGCACTAAAAGCTTTTCCAAGTACAATGTTTCGCTAGTCGAGGGATGCTGCGACAATTGATCGGCACTAAAGATCAATTTGCCAGGCTCGACGATCGGTTAAACAGTCGTTTTAACCAACAACGGCATCCGCGAACAGAATGATCAATACTATTTTTTCCTAGGAGATCCTGATGAACGCGGTTAATGCTTCATTTACAGATTACAAAGTTGCTGACATCTCTCTTGCTGATTACGGCCGTAAAGAAATCAAACTTGCTGAAGCAGAAATGCCAGCTTTGATCGGCTTACGTAAACGCTATGCAGCTTCTAAACCACTTGCTGGCGCAAAAATTCTTGGTTGTATTCACATGACTATTCAAACAGCTGTTCTTATTGAAACGCTTGTTGAATTAGGTGCTGAAGTACGCTGGACATCATGTAACATTTTCTCTACTCAAGACCATGCTGCTGCTGCAATTGCTGCTCGCGGTATTCCAGTTTTTGCTTGGAAAGGTGAAACTGAAGAAGAATACGTATGGTGTTTAGAGCAACAGATCAATGTAAATGGCCAACCTTGGGATGCCAACATGATCTTGGACGATGGCGGTGACTTAACTGCTCTTGTTCATGAAAAATACCCTACTCTTTTAGAACGTATTCACGGTATTACCGAAGAAACTACAACAGGTGTTCAACGTCTTATCGAAATGTGGAAAGACGGTTCTTTGAAAGTTCCTGCAATTAACGTAAATGACTCAGTTACTAAATCTAAAAACGACAACAAATATGGTTGCCGTCACTCATTAAATGACGCAATCAAACGTGCAACTGACATGCTTTTGTCTGGTCGCCGTGCACTTGTAGTTGGTTATGGTGACGTAGGTAAAGGTTCTGCTCAATCTTTACGTCAAGAAGGCATGATCGTTCGTGTAACTGAAGTTGACCCAATTTGTGCAATGCAAGCATGTATGGACGGCTATGAAGTTGTATCTCCATACAAGAACGGCGTACAAACAGGCAAAAAAGAAGATATTAACCACGATCTTCTTGGCAACACTGACCTTGTTGTAACAACAACTGGTAACTACCACGTGTGTGATGCAGCAATGTTAGACAGCTTAAAAGCTGGTGCAGTTGTATGTAACATCGGTCACTTTGATACAGAAATCGACACGGCTTATTTACGTGGTTACAAGTGGGTTGAAGTTAAGCCACAAGTTCACCAAGTTTATCGTTCAGAAGATGAAAATAACTACCTTATCCTTCTTTCTGAAGGTCGCCTTGTAAACCTAGGTAATGCAACTGGTCACCCATCACGTGTAATGGATGGTTCTTTTGCTAACCAAGTTTTAGGTCAAATTCACTTATTCCAAGAGAAATTTGCTGATCTTCCTGCAAATGAAAAAGCTGCAAAAATTCGTGTAGAAGTTCTTCCTAAGAAACTTGACGAAGAAGTTGCCGCTGCAATGGTTGCAGGTTTCGGTGGTGTACTTACCCAGTTAACTCAAGAGCAAGCCGATTATTTAGGTGTAGCTGTTGAGGGACCATTCAAGTCTGACGCTTACAAATACTAAGAACTTAAGGGCAGACGGTGAACCGACTGCCCTTTTTTCTAAAATGTTTCGCTGTTTACAAGGATTTGACATGACTAAACGTACACCTATTTCTTTTGAGTTTTTTCCACCAAAAACTGATGCTGGTGCTGAAAAACTTCGTATTGTTCACCAAGAATTACAACTTCTGAACCCTGAGTTTTTCTCAATTACTTATGGGGCTGGTGGTTCTACTCGCGAACGTACTCTAGCTGCTATTGATGATTTCAATGGTAAAGGTACACCAGTTGCACCTCACCTTTCTTGTATTGGTGATGATAAAGCTCGTATTGCTGAGTTACTGGATTTATATAAAGCTCAAGGCATTAACCGTATTGTTGCTTTACGCGGTGACTTACCTTCTGGTCAGGTTGGACTTGGGGAACTTCCGTACGCACAGGATTTAGTACGTTTTATTCGTGAGCACTCAGGTGAGCATTTTCATATTGAAGTTGCAGCTTATCCAGAAATGCATCCTCAAGCTGAAAATCTTGATTCAGATATTCAACGTTTTATTGAAAAAGTACAAGCTGGTGCCAATGCAGGAATTACTCAATTCTTCTTTAATCCAGATTCTTACTTTTATTTTATAGAGCGTTTAGAGCAAGCTGGAATTAACATTCCGGTGGCTCCAGGAATCATGCCTATTACCAATGCAAGCAACTTAATTCGCTTTGCAGACGGTACGGGTGCTGAAATTCCTCGCTGGATCCGTAAGCAATTACAAGCCTATGGTGATGACAGTGAAAGTATTAAAGCTTTCGGTCATGAAGTTGTTGTTAAGTTGTGTGAACGCCTTATTGCAGGTGGTGCGCCAAGCTTACACTTCTATTCAATGAATCAAATCGAACCAACTCGTCAACTCGTTGTTGATCTTGGTTTAAATTAATTTTGTAAGGCGCACCCAATGAACCGTTTTTTTATCGAAACTGAACTTACAGTTGGCTCAACAATTCAACTGACAGAATCAGTATTCCATCATTGGGTGCGTGTTTTACGTGCACAACTACAAGAACAAGCGACTCTATTTAATGGACAAGGTGGGGAATATCTCGCGACTTTGACAGAAATTAATAAAAAAAATGCGTTTGTCACCATTGAGAATTTTAACCCTGCAAACCGTGATGCCCCTTTTAAAGCTGTTTTAGGTCAAGTCATGAGTAAAGGCGATCGAATGGATTATGCCATTCAGAAAGCCACTGAATTGGGTGTAAGTCAGATTCAATTGCTAACAAGTGAGCGTTGTGAAATGCGCTTAAAATACGACCGCGATCAAAAAAAATTAGATCATTGGCAAGCTGTTGCAATTGCAGCATGTGAACAATGTGGCTTGAACTTAGTTCCAGAAGTATTAGCGCCTATTTCTCTTCATGAATGGTTAAGTTCTTCTGAGCTTCCTCAATCTAAATTTGTTTTAGCACCAGAAAAAGAACAAAAAGATGTATTGGCGGGAATACAGCCTGAACTTGCCTTATTGATTGGCCCAGAAGGTGGCCTAAGTGAAAATGAAATTACCCAAGCCAATCAAGCTGGATTTATGAACTGGTGCATTGGTGACCGAGTTTTGCGTACAGAAACTGCCCCTGTTGTTGCCTTGTCTATTTTAAATTATCGATTTTTATCCACCTAAGTTCTCTGCACATTGATTAAATCATTATTTAAAGTTAACTTACTTTTATTGTATGAATAAAATTTCAAATTCTTTTTCACTGATAAATCAGATTCTTTCTGTATATATGTAAAAAAATAGGATAGAAAAATCTTATGTCTGGGCTTCAGGAAGAATATCTACAGCATCAAACAAAAATTGAACAGCTGAAACTTTCAACTCAATATATCCGCTGGTATTTAATTAGCCTGATATTACTGTGCCTCATTTCATATGGTATTTTTTCTTACTATTTTTCATCTACAATAACAATATTTAGCTGGTCTATTGGCCTTACCGTCGTCGCTCTTGTCTGCTTATTATTTATTCCCAACATCTTAACTCACTATCGCACGATTGATTTTACAAAAAAAGCTGATCGTATCTTACAAAGTATTTGTTTATTCTCAGGAATTTTAATTGGAATAAATGTCACAATTATTCATTTTTATCTACCTCCTGAATTAATTGCACTACCAGATGCTCATATTTTAATTGCTTTATTTATTACTTCGGCTCATATCATTGGCCTTACTTTTTTAACCCAACAACCCCGATATTTTTATCTATTATTTATTCCTAGCACTGTCCCTCTACTAATTGCTCAATTCACACATAATCCAATTACTCAGTTACCTTTTTATTTCGCCTATAACCTCACCTTTGTCGCAACTGTGCTTTGTGCATATGCAACTCAACGTAATTACCAAAAGACCTCTCAATTATTATTAAAAAATAAACAGCTCGTTCAAATTTCAGACCAGCACACCCAATGGGCTGAAGAATTATGTGTACAACTCCAACAAGAAGTGAATAAGTCCAAAGATATTGAAGCCCAGCTCCAATTTAATAACCATTTACTTGAGCAAAAAGTACGTGAACGTACCTATGACCTCACTAAAATGAATGAGCAACTCGAAAGCCATCACTATAATTTAGCTTTTGCACATGAAACAGCGGGTATTCGGCCTTGGGATTGGGATATTGAAAGTCAAAGATTGGAAATTACATTTTTCGATCAACAAAAACAAACTCAAACCGCCGTTATTCATCTCAACACGATATTAGATCGTATACACCCAAGCGATAAAAAACTTTTTGATGAACGTTTAAAACAACATTTGGAAGGCGTTACAGATCATTTTAATATCACCTTTCGAATTTTACGTCGAGATGGTTCTTGGAGATGGATTCATGATGTAGGCCGTGTCATCACTAGAGATCCCAAAACACAAAAAGCGCTTCGTATGGTGGGAATGACCCGTGATATACATCAAGAGAAGAAGGATCAAGAACATCTAAGGCTATCTGCAATTGTGCTCGAGCAAGCTGCAGAAGGAATATTTATTTTAGATGAGCACCTAAACTATATTGATGTAAATCCCTACTACGAAAAATTAACCGGATTTTCTAAGTCAGAACTTCTGAATAAAGAACTATTTAGCATTACAATTAATCAAAAAGAATTGCAACAACAGTTTCATACATCAATAACGCAACAACTTCTGGAGACAGGAGAATATATGGGCCAGTTTGATGAAAAGTTTAGTTCTGGCAAAAGCGTATATTTATGGTTGCATATCAATGTGGTCAAAGATGAATTCAATCAAATTACCAATTATATTGGATTTGCACGTGACCTCACTGAGCAAAAGCGCCAAGAGCAACATCTATCTTACTTAAAAAACTACGATAGCCTCACCCATCTGCCTAATCGTCTTTACTACTACAATCAATTACATCAATATCTTGTAAACCCTTCATATAACATTAAAAATTTAGCATTAATACGGGTGAATATTGACCGCTTCCGAGCTTTCAATGAATTTTTAAATAATGATAGTGGTGATGAATTACTTAAACAGTTCGCACAAAGATTACGCTTAATCAATATCAATGCGATTTTGGTCGCCTATTTAAATAGTGATGATTTTGCAATCATTTATGAAATTTCGCCAATTCATCCAAATGTTGAGCAATATTGCCAAAACATTTTACAAGCACTCAATGCACCTTTTTACATTGATAATCACGAATATTTTATTACTGCATCTATCGGTGTTGCATGTTTTCCTGAACATGGCAGGCAAATTGATCATCTCAACAATCATGCAGAGCAAGCTCTTTCCGAGGCAAAACGTTTAGGTGGTAATACAATTTGCTATTACTGCAATAAAACAAATCACTCATATAAAACTGCCGATTTAGAGCAAGAGCTACGTAAAGCCATTCAAAATGATGAATTTGTCATTTATTACCAGCCCAAAATTAATATAAACGATCAATCGATTATCGGTTTTGAAGCACTCATTCGTTGGCAGCATCCTGAAAAAGGATTAATCCTGCCAAATATGTTTATACCTTTTGCTGAGCGTAGTAGCCTGATCTCAGATATTGGGAAAGTTGTTTTAGATAAAGTTGGAAAGCAACTCCAAGAGTGGAAAAATGCTGGTTATATCAATATTCAAGTCTCTGTAAATATTGTCGCTCAACAAATACATCGAGGCTTATTACTCAATGACTTAGATGAGGTTTTGCAAAAATATAATATTCAAGGTTCAGATCTCGAACTTGAAATTACAGAGTCAGCCCTTCTAGATAATACTGCCAATGTAAAAACACTATTACACGCGATAAAACAACGAGATATCTCAATTGCTTTAGATGACTTTGGTACGGGTTATTCCTCTTTAGCCTATTTGACAGAGTACCCAATTGACGTATTAAAAATTGATCGTGCTTTTATTTCTAAAATTGGTGATCACAAACAAGAAGCTATTGTAAATGCAATGATCGCGATGGGTAAAAGTATGGGACTTAAACTGGTTGCTGAAGGTGTAGAAACAAAAGAACAAGTCACCTATCTACAAAAACAACAATGTGATTTTTTACAAGGCTATTTCTTTAGTCGCCCTATTCCTGCCGAGCAGATTATTCCTTATCTACAAACAAATCCGCATATTTCTTAATTGTTCCAATCATCTACTTTACCTATGCTGCTTTTTCCAAAAATGAGCGTTTTTGACTGTGAGAAATAAAGAAGTAGTGTTATATTCTTTAGCATTTAGCTCACCACGGGGCTATTGGCAATTCGTCTACTATTCTCTTAATTGGTAAAAATTAAAGCGTAGTTAAAGAAGTGAGTTGCCTCTCCCTAAATGAGCAATTTGACTAGTTTGCTTTTTTGTATCAAATAGAGACTCAGATGGACGATCAATCTTTAAAACAGGCCGCTTTAAATTACCATGAATATCCAAACCCAGGGAAAATCAGCGTCACCCCAAGTAAGCAACTTGTCAACCAACGAGATTTGGCTTTAGCCTACTCACCAGGAGTTGCTGCGCCATGTTTAGAGATTGAGCGTGATCCATCTGCTGCTGCTAAATATACAGCTCGCGGAAACTTGGTTGCCGTAGTCAGTAACGGTACAGCTGTTCTTGGTTTAGGTAATATTGGACCATTAGCGTCTAAACCTGTAATGGAAGGTAAAGGCGTACTTTTCAAGAAGTTTGCTGGTGTTGACGTATTTGACATCGAAATTGCAGAAAACGATCCAGATAAAATTGTAGATATTGTTGCCTCTCTTGAGCCAACTTTCGGTGGTATCAACCTCGAAGATATTAAAGCGCCAGAATGTTTCTATATCGAAAAGAAACTTCGCGAACGCATGAAAATTCCTGTATTCCATGACGATCAACACGGTACAAGTATCATTGTAGGTTCAGCTTTGCTTAATGCATTGCAACTTGTAAATAAGAAAATTGATGAAATCAAAATTGTAGCTTCAGGTGCAGGCGCTGCTGCCCTTTCTTGTTTAGATTTACTTTGTGCTTTAGGCGTAAATAAAGAAAATATCATTGTTGCCGATTCTCGCGGTCTACTCACTACTTCACGTGAAGGCTTGGATGAATCGAAAAAACGTTATGTTCAAGACATTAAAGCGACTCAGTTACATGAAGTAATGGCTGGTGCTGATATGTTCTTGGGTCTTTCTGCTGCTGGTATTCTCACCAAAGAAATGGTGAAACAGATGGCTGAGAACCCTATTATTTTTGCTTTGGCAAACCCAGATCCAGAAATTTTACCTGAACATGCACATGAAGTACGTCCTGATGTAATCATGGCAACTGGTCGTTCTGACTATCCAAACCAAGTAAACAACGCATTATGTTTCCCTTACATTTTCCGTGGTGCGCTTGACGTTGGTGCAACAACGATTAATGAAGACATGAAAATTGCATGTGTACATGCAATTGCACGTATGGCACACGTAGAAGCAGATGCAGCAACTTATGGCGAAAAATCTGCTTCATTTGGCCGTGACTACTTAATTCCACGTCCACTTGATCAACGTTTAATTTTAGAAATTGCCCCTGCTGTTGCTAAAGCTGCAATGGATTCAGGTGTTGCAACTCGTCCGATCGAAGATTTCTCTGCATACCGTCAAAAATTATCTGAGTTTGTTTATAACTCTGCATTCTTGATGAAACCGATTTTTGCTCAAGCAAAAACTGATCCTAAACGCATCGCATATGCTGAAGGTGAAGATGAGCGCGTATTACGTGCAGTGCAAATCGCAGTTGATGAAGATTTAGCTAAACCAATTTTAGTAGGTCGTACTGCTGTAATTGAAGCTAATATCAAAAAATTAGGCTTACGTTTACAACATGGCGTAAACATTGAGATTGTAGATCAAGAACAAAACCCGATGTATGAAGAGTTTTGGAAAGACTACTATCAAACTATGCAACGCAAAGGTATTACTGTTGAATATGCTCAACGTGAAGCACGTCGCCGTTCAACATTAATTGCATCTCTACTGGTTAAATTCGGTAAAGCAGACGGTATGTTATGTGGTACTTACAGTAGCTATAACATTCACCTTGACTTTGTACGCAATGTCATCGGTCTAAAAGAAGGTATGAATAACTTCTTCACCTTAAATGCATTAATGCTTGAAGATCGTAACTTGTTTATTGCTGATACATACGTAAATACAAACCCGACTGCTGAACAACTTGCTGAAATGACTATTTTAGCAGCTGAAGAAGTACGTCGTTTTGGTATTACTCCGCGTGTAGCCCTGCTTTCTCATTCAAGTTTTGGTAGTGACCAGACTGACTCAAGTGCTCAAAAAATGCGTGAAGTTTATCGTATTTTATCTGAGCAAGCTCCTGAGCTTGAAGTTGAAGGTGAAATGCACGGTGATGCAGCATTAGACGAAAACATTCGTCAATTTGCATTCCCTGGCTCACGTTTCAAAGGTTCGGCAAACTTGCTCATTATGCCAAACCTAGATGCAGCAAATATTTCATTTAACTTGTTGAAAGCAACTTCTGGTAACAACGTTACTATTGGTCCAATTTTACTTGGTGCAGCAAAACCTGTTCATATTTTGACACCTACAGCAACAACTCGTCGTCTTATCAATATGACTGCTTTAACTGTTGCTGAAATCCAACAACAAGAAAAGTAATTTAGAAACTGCTTTTTACGAAAAGCATCTCTAATGACTTGAGAAAACCTCTATTCTGTAGCATGATTGCTTGAAGAATAGAGGTTTTTTCATGCAAGTGTATTTAGTAGGCGGTGCCGTCCGTGATTTTTTACTTGGGCATCCCTATCAAGAAAAAGATTATGTTGTTGTCGGTGCAACGCCGGAACACATGCTCGCCCAAGGTTTTCAACCTGTAGGCAAAGATTTTCCTGTGTTTCTTCATCCCGAAACGAAAGAAGAATATGCACTTGCACGTACTGAAAGAAAATCTGGTAAAGGCTACCACGGCTTTCAATTTTTTACCGATACCACAGTAAGTTTAGAAGAAGATTTAATTCGCCGTGATTTAACCATCAATGCCATAGCAATGGATCAAGATGGCAAATTATACGATCCATATGGCGGTCAAACAGATTTAGAAAATAAAACTTTACGTCATGTTTCAGAAGCTTTTGCTGAAGATCCTTTACGTGTTTTACGTGTTGCACGCTTTGCGGCTCGCTATTCTTCATATGGTTTTCAGATTGCGCCAGAGACAATGCAGCTTATGCAAACCATGGCCGAATCAGGTGAGCTTGATGCCTTAACACCAGAACGTATATGGAAAGAGACTTCTCGCGCACTTTTAGAAGATCATGCGGATGTTTATTTTCAGACATTACGTGACTGTGGGGCGTTGAAACATCTTTTCCCTGAAATTGACGCATTATTTGGTGTACCACAGCGCCCTGAATATCATCCAGAAGTGGACTGCGGCATACATACCTTAATGTCGTTACAGCAAGCTTGTAAATCAAACTATTCACTTGATGTTCGATTTGCTGTTTTAGTACATGATTTGGGTAAAGCATTGACTCCAGCTAACGAACTTCCTCGCCACATCATGCATGAAGAACGTGGAGTAAAACCTGTTACCGAGTTATGTGAACGTTTAAAAGTTCCAACTCAAACTCGACAGTTGGCATTATCAGTGTGTAAAGAACATCTAAAATGTCATCAGATTATGTCGTTAAAACCAGGAACAGTATGGCGTCTATTACAGCGTCTAGATGTATTACGTCGTCCTGAGAGAGTGGAAGCTTTTGTACAAGCATGTGAATGTGATGCTAAAGGAAGATTAGGTTTAGAAGACCGACCTTATCCACAAGCTCAGTACATGTTAGATGCGATGCAAATCGTTCGCTCTATTAAAGTTCAGGATTTACCTGAAAACATTAAAGGTGCGGAGATTGGTGAAATGCTCATTCAGTACCGTATTGATGCTTTAACTGAGTTCAAACATCAGCATCAAGCACTGTCTCATACTTAATTAACACCAAGAAAAAAGCCTCATTACGAGGCTTTTTTATCTTTACTGTTTAGGCAGCGGTATAAATTGTGATTGAGTATTTTGGTTTTTTCTTTCCCCTACTGTCACCACAAAGTTTTGTTGCTTCCCATCTCGCTCGACTATTACATTAATTTCGCTGTTAGGCGCTTGTAATGCAACATAATTAATCAAATGAGATGCTGAAGTGATTTGTTGGTTATTCACCTGAATAATTTTATCACCAATCTTAATACCTGCTGATGCAGCTGGACCATTTTTCAAGACATCTGCAACCACAACACCAATTTGCTGTTTAGGTGCTAATACGTCTTCTTGTGTAGGCGGTACTAAACTAATACCTAACCATCCACGGACTACACGGCCATCTTTCAAAATCGAGTTTAAAACTTGTTGGCAAACTTTAGCAGGAATTGCAAAACCAATTCCTAAAGAACCACCTGACTGAGAGAAAATAGCAGTATTTACCCCGATTAAATTCCCAGCCACATCAATTAATGCTCCACCAGAGTTACCTGGGTTAATTGCGGCATCTGTTTGAATAAAGTCTTCATAGGTATTAATGCCTAAATCAGAGCGTTCAGTCGCAGAAATAATACCTTGAGTTACCGTTTGGCCTACGCCAAATGGGTTACCAATTGCTAAGACCACATCACCTACTTCATTACCACTGAGTTTAAATGGCAATACAGGTAATTTATCTAAATCGATTTTAATTACAGCTAAATCAGTATCAGGGTCTGTTCCAACAATCGTTGCTTCTGCACGACGGCCGTCATGTAATGCAACTACAATCTGATCAGCTTGAGCAATCACATGATTATTCGTCAGAATATAACCATCAGCTCGTACAATAACCCCAGAGCCTAAGCTATTTTCATTTTGCTGTTGTTGTTCAGGAACCTGATTTCCAAAAAACTCACGGAAGACCGGATCACTTAATAATGGATGATTTTGTTTAACTTTCTGGGTCGTAAAAATATTAACAACTGCTGGCGCTGCAACTTTTACTGCAGCGCTATAAGATACCACCCCGCCCGCTCGCGAAGTATCAACGAGTGGTTCAACTTTCTCAGCAGGCATTTGCACCCCATCAACTGCAACAGTTGGTTTCGGCTGATGGTATTTTTGCCATGCAATAAAACTGGCAATTACAATAATAAGTAACACCCAAGGTAACCATGTAAAGGTGCGGCGCACGTTCATATCCTCTACGCAAAGAAGTTTTTAATTAAATTAATATATTGAACAAAAAGAGTTTTCAGTTAAGCATTTTAAATTAAATATGTCGATATACATAAAAAAGTCAAAAAAGATTTGTCTAGCTTTAGTTACACAACAAAATATGTTTCTATAGCTTTAGCAATTATTTACTACTCAATTCAGGAAATATCATGGCAAATTTGCATGAAATTATTCAGTGGTGCGACCAAACCTTAAAAGCGGCAGAATTTAAAGATTACGCACCAAATGGCCTGCAAATTGAAGGTTCAACTGAAGTAAAACGTATCGTTTGTGCGGTTACTGCTTCCGAAGATGCGATTGATGCAGCAATTGCTCAAAATGCAGATTTATTACTCGTACATCATGGTTATTTTTGGAAGGGTGAACCGTATCCAATTACTGGAATGCGAGGCAACCGCATTAAAAAACTCATTCAAAATAATATTTCATTAGTCGCTTATCATCTACCTTTAGATGCACACCCAACTTTGGGCAACAATGTAGCGATTGCAGAAAAACTAAACTTGAAGAATTTAGAACCACTCGATTTAACCGAGAAACATCCGATTGGTAATATTGGTTATTTAGAGCAAGCAGTTTCTGTAGATGAGTTTAAAGCACAGCTTCAAAACAGTTTTGATTTTAAAGTGATTCATTTGCCAGCAGAAAAGCAAAGCATTCAAAAAGTAGGCTTCTGTACAGGCGGCGCTCAAGATTTTATTGCTAAAGCTGCTTTGCAAAATTGTGATGCTTATATTTCAGGTGAAGTCAGTGAACGAACTTTTTATGAAGCAAAAGAATTAGGGGTTCACTATTTCGCCTGTGGTCACCATGCTACTGAGCGTTATGGAGTTCAGCGTTTGGCACAAGCGATCTCAAAACAGTTTTCAATTGAAGCTGAATATTTTGAATTGAATAATCCGATTTAATTAAGTCTTTTTTTCAATCTGTGTTATGCGTATTAATTAGATCTTTATTGTGTATAGTTCTTTAAAACGATGCCCTATTGTTACCAGAATCATTTACAATAGAGCCACTTAATTGTATAACCCAGCAAATGCAAGGAATAGGAACATGACAACCATTACTTTACCTGCACTTCCATATGGCTATGATGATTTAGCGCCACATATTAGTAAAGAAACTTTAGAATACCATCACGATAAACACCACAATACCTATGTTGTTAACTTAAACAACTTAATCAAAGGGACTGACCTTGAAGGTAAAACTTTAGAAGAAATCATTAAAGCGACTGCTGGTGATGCATCTAAAGCTGGTATTTTCAACAATGCTGCTCAAGTTTGGAACCACACTTTCTACTGGAACAGCATGAAGCCAAATGGTGGTGGTAAGCCTACTGGCGCAATCGCTGCTAAAATTGACGAAGCTTTTGGTAGCTACGAAAAGTTTGCAGAAGAATTTACTGCTGCTGCAACAACTCAATTCGGTTCAGGTTGGGCTTGGTTAGTTGCTGATGAAGTAAACGGTAAATTATCTATTACTAAAACTTCTAATGCAGACACTCCACTTGCACATGGCCAAATTGCTGTATTAACAATTGACGTATGGGAACATGCTTACTACATCGATTTCCGTAACTTACGTCCTAAATACATCGCAACTTTCCTAGAAAGCCTTGTGAACTGGGACTATGCAAATGCAAAACTTGCAGGTCAACCAGCTGGTGTAGAGAAATAATTTTATTTCTTTATGAAAAACCACCCTATTTGGGGTGGTTTTTTTATTTTTAATACAGCAAAAGCATATTAATCAAGCAAACGATTCATTTTCTTTAATATTCTTATTGACGCTTTTAGATTTCATCCATAAAATGCGCATCAGATTCTCCAATAGCTCAGTCGGTAGAGCGACGGACTGTTAATCCGCAGGTCCCTGGTTCGAGCCCAGGTTGGAGAGCCATCTACTAATCTCCCATAGCTCAGTCGGTAGAGCGACGGACTGTTAATCCGCAGGTCCCTGGTTCGAGCCCAGGTGGGAGAGCCAAGATTCTAAAAGCCCGCATTTATTGCGGGTTTTTTCTTTTCTAATGATTTAATAATTTTTCATTATTTTGAATAAAATCAATGTTTCGAGTATTTTTAAACCAAACGATTAGATATTCACTCTAATTCTGTTATTAAGGCTTGACCCAGCCCTCTTTCCTGCCTAAAATCCTTTTCCAGATTCTCCCATAGCTCAGTCGGTAGAGCGACGGACTGTTAATCCGCAGGTCCCTGGTTCGAGCCCAGGTGGGAGAGCCAAGATTCTTAAAAACCCACTCATCATGAGTGGGTTTTTATTTGTATGATGCCTTCACATGTTCGAATCGAGTCACTTATTTTTTATTGTTTTAGGTTGCGTAAGCACCTGTATTTTTCTTCTTGTTTGTTTACGCCCTTATTTATTTCCAAAACAAAAATTCTTTGCTCGCCCTGTCATTACAAACTTTGAAACTCAAATGTTTATACGTTTAAAACAAAGTTTTCCAAATTATCATGTGTTAGCACAAGTGGCGTTTAGCGCATTAATTACCAGTAATGACTATAAAATTCGTAGTCAGTTCAATCGTAAAGTTACTGACTTTGTTGTGCTCAACGACAAGATGGAAGTCATGGCCATCATTGAACTAGATGACCCTACCCATCTTGAAAAAGTAGAAGAAGACCGTATTCGTGATCAAATGCTTACTGAAGCAGGCTACCTTGTAAAGCGTTACACAAATATTCCTACTGTACGCCAATTACAAAAGGATATTCATTAACAAGCTATTTCGATTCAGAATTTGCAGCTTCTTTCTCAGCTATTCTTTTTGCCATCTCTAAACGCTGTTGTTCATATTGTTTTTTATTCTTAGCATCGCTTTTTGCAGCCAAGAAAAGTATTCCAATAATTAGAAAAGGAATAAGTAAACCTAATCCCATTAATAACCAAGGAACAGATTTTTTTTCAACAGGTTGCTGGCTCATAAGTTCTTCAAACTCAAATAGTATCAAATCAAACTGTGTAACAATATAACAAAAAAGGCCCTTTTCAGGACCTTTTTAATTTGAAGATTTTAAATACAAAAAATTATTGTGCTATTCCAGTACATTCAACATTCTTACTGGCATCTATTACTGATGGATCAAGCACTATATTTGTTTTAGCTGGCATCTTAGATTGAACAAATTGATAAATTTCAGCATTTCTACATACAATCGCCTGAGTATGGGCAGCTCCAACAACAGGTACAAATGTCACATCAGTTCCCATTTTTTTAAGTCCCTCTTGTAAGGCATTAGTAACAGGATATGGTACAGCCATATCCGCAGTACCTTGAACAATCATGACTGGTGAATTAATTTTTTTGGTAGCAGGTTGATTATCTACCAAGAATTTTTGTACCGTTGGATTCTCCTGGAAATTACCAGCTAGGCCTGGATAATCTAGAACTGTTTTACCAGTATTAGTCGCAAGAAAATCTCGAATATCATCTGCAAATTTATTATGCAAATCAGTTAAACAGACTCCATTTTCACCCGTAGTGCCTTCTGCAAACTCAGCTATACTTTGAGAACGTTGTTGAAAGATTGCACGATAATTAAATTTAGGTTCATAAGCAGTAATACCCACTGTGGTATATGCAGCATATGCAAGTAGCTCGGCATACACTTCCACAGCCGTACCAACAGGTGCGGTACCAGCCTGCTCTTTCTGAAGAATGTCTCTAATTGCTTGCGGAGCAATTTTAGAAATAATATCGCCAAGGCTAGAAGCTGGTGCTGTTGCAACAGCTCCTTTGTAGTTAGTGTCGTTATTAGCAAATTCAGCTGTTCCTAATGAAGCATGGCCTCCTTGAGACTGCCCAATTGACATCCATGAACTATTTAACTGACTACCGTAATGATCTTTAGCAGCTTTAACTGCTGCAATTGCAGATTTAGCCTCACTTCCTAAATTAAGGTATGGATGCATGCCTCTAGTACCTAAACCTTCATAGTCAGGTGCCACAATCACATAACCAGCAGCTAATAAAGTATCCGCTAGAATTTTAAAACGTGGATTAATCGTATTGTTGCTTGGTGCACAACTATCCCCTACACCTACTGTGCCGTGCTCCCATACCACTACGCGATAACCATCTTTTGGTTGAGCAACTTTAGGGAACATTACCAAAGCAGTTGCTTCAGCTGTTTTCCCTTGTACATTCACCATGTTATATGTCATCACTTTTATAGATGAAGCACCACTTAAGGTATCCTTAGAATAGGATTTTTCAGAAACATAAGTTTTATCAGGATTTACACCAATATAGTCATCATCATCGTCATTACACGCTGTAAGAAATAGTGCTGAAGTTGATAATGTTATAGCTAAAGCAATTTTTGACCGTTTCATAGAATATCCTTTTTATGTGTTATTTATTCCGCATATTTTTATGCACAAATATTAAGACATAAAAAAAGTGCTCTGCATAGAACACTTTTCAACCTCACGGTCATTTTTACTATATGAAATTTAAAAATATTCCTAGAAAAATGATTAATCCCACCCAACGATTGTGACGAAATGCCCAAAAACAAACTTGAGGGTTGCGGTCTTTGGTTTTAACTGTTTGATATACAAAATCAAAGGCCACTACAACTAAAGCAATAATTGCCCAGGGGAATAAAATATTTTCTAAATATAGTGCAGTACCAATCAAAACAAGACTAGTTGCTTGTAAAAGAGCAATAATCTGGATGTCATATCGGCCAAAAAGAATAGCTGTAGATTTCACGCCAATCTTTAAATCATATTCACGATCTGTAATTGCATATTGAGTGTCAAAAGCCACTGTCCATGCCAAATTACCAAAATAAATTAGCCAACACGTTATATCTAAAGGCTTACCCATTGCAGTAAATGACATTGGAATCCCCCAAGAAAATGCCATACCTAACACTACTTGCGGTAAATGGGTATAACGTTTCATAAAAGGATATATAAATGCTAACGCCAAGCCCCCTAATGCACAGTAGAACGTCGCGATAGGTAAAAAGAACAGCGTACAAGCACTGGCAAATACTAATGCTAAAAATACATATACCGCTTCTCTTGGACTAATTACCCCTGTTGCCAAAGGGCGCGTTTTTGTACGCTCTACATGTCCATCTACTTTACGATCAGCAAAATCATTAATCGCACAGCCAGCGGCACGCATAAAAATTGTACCGAATACCATCGCCAAAAGAATATGTAGAGGTGGCATTCCCTCTGCTGCAATCCAAAGTGCCCACATGGTTGGCCAAAACACCAGTTCTGTTCCAACAGGCTTATCAAATCGACATAGATAATAATAAGCTTCTAAACGCTGACGCCATGTTGTGCCTGTTGCAGTCGTCATAGTAATTCCTTGTCGTGCTGCTGATTTAAAAAAGCTTCAAAAGCCGGTAAGAATGTTTCTTGGACGATAAATTTACATCCATGCCAAGTATAGCAACTTTGTCGCGTCCAGCCTTCTGGCAAACGAATGACACGACGGTCACAAAGCGGAGTTGTTCTTTGAAATAGAAAAAAGCCAATCGGTTTAGAACCGATGTGCTGAAATATACGCGCTTTTTTTTGTAAACTTTGAATTGGAAAAATACTTTTTGCTTTCACCCACGGCTCTGCTTCACAGCCATATAAGTAGGTTTCCCTTACCCATGAAGTATGAGCATGAGACATGTTCATCCATTGGCTATCTACAAACGTTAAACGCTGAAAGTGTTCTTTAAAGGGCCTCACACTAAACTGGCCGCCACCGAGCTCAGTTAATTGTTGAGTCAGAGAACCAGAAGCATACAACCATGTTTTCAACTCAGGATTTAAAGCCTTTTCCTGTTTAAGTACTGGTTGTCGTTTACGCATAATCTGCTCACATGAAAACTCGCACTTAGTTTACTCCAATTTTTTGATAAAAAACGTAGAGAATTCAATCAACATTCCAGGCAATAAAAAAGCCTGCATATGCAGGCTTTTTTACGAAATACGTATTACAAGCTGTAGTACATATCGAATTCAACTGGATGAGTAGTCGTGTTAAGACGACGTACATCTTCAGTTTTAAGTTCGATGTATGCATCAAGCATTTCTTTAGTGAATACGCCGCCTTTTAACAAGAATTCGTGATCTGCTTGAAGTGCTTCAAGAGCCATATCTAAGCTATGAGCAACTGTTGGGATTTTTGCTTCTTCTTCTGGAGGAAGATCATACAAGTTCTTATCAGCAGCTTCGCCCGGATGGATCTTGTTTTGGATACCGTCGATACCAGCCATTAACAATGCAGCGAAACCTAAGTACGGGTTCATCATTGGGTCTGGGAAACGAGCTTCGATACGCTTACCTTTAGGGCTAGAAACGTATGGAATACGGATAGAAGCAGAACGGTTACGTGCTGAGTAAGCAAGCATGATTGGTGCTTCGAAGTGAGGAACCAAACGCTTGTATGAGTTTGTAGATGGGTTTGTGATTGCATTCAATGCACGAGCGTGCTTGATGATACCACCGATGAAATACAATGCCATTTCTGAAAGGCCTGCATATTCATCACCAGCAAACAAGTTTTTGCCATCTTTAGAGATAGACATGTGAACGTGCATACCAGAACCGTTATCACCTACCATTGGTTTAGGCATAAACGTAGCTGTTTTTGCATATTGATGTGCAACGTTCCAAACAGCATATTTGAACTGTTGAACTTCATCAGCTTTACGTACAAGTGTATTGAAGCTCACACCAATTTCTAACTGGCAAGAAGCAACTTCGTGGTGATGTACTTCTACACGACCTGGACCCATGATGTCTTCGATTTTTGCACACATTTCTGCACGCATATCTTGTGAAGAATCAACTGGAGGAACTGGGAAGTAACCGCCTTTAACACGTGGACGGTGACCAGAGTTACCAGACTCGTAATCTTTACCAGTAGACCAAGCAGCTTCTTCAGCGATTAATGTATGACGAGCGCCAGACATATCGATGTCCCACTTCACTTCGTCAAATACAAAGAATTCTGGTTCTGGACCAAAGAATGCAGTATCACCGATACCTGTAGATTTTAAGTATTCTTCTGCACGGCGAGCAATCGAACGCGGGTCACGCTCATAACCTTGACCAGTTGAAGGTTCAATAACGTCACAAGTCACAACTACAGTTGGTTCAGCAAAGAACGGGTCGATAAAACCAGTTTCCGCATCTGGACATAAAATCATGTCAGATGCTTCAATGCCTTTCCAACCAGCGATTGAAGAACCATCAAACATTTTACCGTCTTCAAAAGTATCTTCATCAATAGAATCAGCTGGGTAAGTTACGTGCTGCTCTTTACCCTTAGTATCAGTAAAGCGAAAATCGACCCATTTTGCGCCACTTTCTTGTATGAGTTGAAGGACCTTGTTCGCCATGCTCATTTTGCTCCAATGAAATTTTGTTGCACTTGTTAAGTGCGTGTTAGTTGCTGGTATTTATATAGCAATTCTCATACCAACTTTATAAGACTTACCTAAAACATTGAATTGCTTATAACTATCCATGATTTAGGCCCCTTGTCTTGAACCCATTATACTGTTTGCATAGTTAAATGCACCATATTCAGACATTTTCAAATTATGACATACAAGAATAGCTCGCAATCGCCCTAATTTAGTGCAAAATTGTTGCGCTAATATGAATCACCGCATCAATATCTAACAGTAATTTGTGATCATAATACTTTCTTATATAGAAATCTGACTTTCTTACTGTAATCCTTAAAAATAATAATCTATTCCCGATAGAACTATTAATCTCTAAATTAGACGATGTTATATACAATATGCCCTTGCCAAAAAAGTTTGAACATAAATACGATTTCTAAGTAACTCTACACAATTTTTTTAAATAATATCAATTACCACTCTTCACTGCCCATCCATAGAAAGGTTGAGGTTTTAAAGTGCTAATTTAATTTTTCTCATCGTAGTTTTACGCTAGGGCTAGCCTGATCAGCTTTGGTGCGCCAAGAGGAATCTTTTCGACTGATAATTTCAACTTTCTAATTTTTACCATTTGTTATATACCTTTTTTATACATGACCAACTTGCTTTTTCATTTTAAAAAATCTAAAAAATAAAACATAACTTTTTTTTATAATTAAACAAACTAAAAGTTTTGTTTTATCTAAACTACAAATATGTTCAAAGGATTTGAAATGAAGCATGAACTCGAACAATATGACAGAGCTTTTTTCGGCCATCCAAAACCATTAAAAACTTTATTTTTTACAGAGCTTTGGGAAAGATTTTCTTATTATGGTATTCGGCCTTTACTCGTTCTTTATATGATTGCAATGGTTAATGACGGTGGTTTAGGTCTTGACCGTCCAACTGCAGCCGCAATTGTTGGGTTATTCGCTGGATCTATGTATTTAATGACCGTTTTTGGTGGCTGGATTGCCGATAACTGGTTAGGTCAGGCACGATCGGTCTGGTATGGTTCTATTATTATTGCACTAGGTCATTTATCTATTGCCCTCACTACCATTTTTGATCAATTCTTTTTTTATTTCGGGTTAGTATTGATTGTTTTAGGTACTGGATTATTTAAAACATGTATTTCCGTAATTGTCGGAACATTATACAAAGCTCAAGATAGTAGACGAGATGCTGGTTTCTCCATTTTTTATATGGGAATTAATTTAGGTTCTTTTATTGCTCCTCTTCTAACAGGCTTATTAGCACGTGATCATAACTGGCACTTAGGTTTTGGAATCGGTGGCCTTGGGATGTTAGTTGCATTACTTATTTTTCGTGTATTGGCTGTTCCTCAGTTACAAACTTTTAATGAGTTACGTCAAGAAAATGATAATTGGAATAAACCTGTCGTACAAAACAAAAATGCGCCAAAAATTGCTTTCTCCTTCTTACTATCTGTTGCAGTCGTTATTGTTCTTACCTTATTTGATGTCATTCATATCAATCCGGTCGAGGTAGCAACTTATTTAACAGTTGGGATTGGTATTGGGATTATTGCTTATTTTGCATATTTACTGCTTTTCCTGAATTTAGAGCAGCATGACAAATTTAAAATTATTATTTGTTTTGTTTTATTAGCAGCCTCTGCCCTATTCTGGTCAGCTTTCGAACAAAAGCCCACAACTTTTACTTTATTTGCACAAGACTATACAAATCGTATGTTTTTTGGATTTGAGATTCCAACTGTATGGTTTGAATCAATTAATGCCCTATTTATTATTATTTTTGCCCCAGTTGCAGCATGGCTTTGGGCACGACTGGGTAAATCAAATAAAGACCCAAGCTATATCAGCAAATTTATTATTGCATTGTTATTCGCAGCAGGTGGCTTTCTTGTTATGTCTTTTGCTAGTCGTTTCGCAATTGCTGGCGGCCTAGTTTCACCATTTTGGTTAGTAGGAACTTTATTTTTACTTACCATAGGAGAACTGTGCTTAAGCCCAATTGGATTATCAACCATGACTAAACTTGCACCTGATGTTATACGCGGTCAAATTATGGGGCTATGGTTTACTGGCACAGCTTTAGGTAATCTCATCGCTGGCTTAATTGGCGGGCATGTATCAGCAGATAATATTAATCATTTACCAAATCTCTTTATGCGATGCGTTTTGGCATTAGTCGTTGGTGCAATCGTGTTATTTTTATTAAAGAAACCTATCAATAGATTAATGAACAAAAGTACCAGTAAAGTTCAACCTGAGTTGGAAACTATATGAGCGTTTTAACTGTTCCAGAAAAACTTGAGAAACTTCGTCAACTCATGCGCAATCAGCATATTGATGCTTTGATTGTGATGAGTGCCGATCCCCATATGTCAGAATATTTACCAGACTATTGGAAAGTAAGGCAGTGGTTAAGCGGTTTTAGTGGTTCTGTTGGTACGCTTGTGGTGACCCAAAAGTTTGCAGGTCTATGGGCGGATGGTCGCTATTGGGTACAAGCAGAACAACAACTCGCTGGAACTGGCTTTCAATTACAAAAACTGACCAGTGATGAAACTTCTACACATCTCGCGTGGATTGAGAAAAATCTACCAACTGGTTCGGTCATTTCAGTAAATGGCCAAACATTATCCATTCAACAATTTAAGGCGCTCGAACATACTGCACGACTTAATCACTATAAACTTGAAACCCAGCAAGATTTAGTCGGAGAGATTTGGGTAGACCGTCCAGAACTTCCATCAGAAAAAATCCATTTAATGCCTGAAGGGTTAAATGCCCTCTCTCGTAAAGAAAAAATTCAGGCAATTCGCGAGAGCTTAGCTAACAAGAATATTGCGGGTCATTTTATTTCATCTTTAGATGATATTGCTTGGGTCTTAAATGCACGTGGACAAGATGTAGAGTATAACCCTGTATTCCTTTCACATTTGTATATCAGTACTCAACAGGCTGTTTTATTCATTGATAGCAACAAAGTTGATTCAACCATTCAACAGGCTTTCAAAGCTGATGGTATTGAGATTCGTAACTACCAAAATTCCGCTCAGTTTTTAGCGAATATTTCTGATGCTTCAGTACTTTTAGATCCCGCCAAAGTATCGATTTTTCATGAGCAAGCTATCGCAAAAGATATTCAGGTTGTCTACGACATCAACCCAAGTACACTTTTTAAATCGCGTAAACATGAAAGTGAAATAGCTCATATCCGTCATGCCATGCTTAAAGATGGTGTTGCACTTTGTCACTTTTTTCACTGGTTAGAAAAAACGCTTCATCATGGTGAAAGCATTTCAGAATTGACTATTGATGAGAAAATTACGGCTTTCCGTGCTCAGCAAGATGGATTTATAGGACCGAGTTTTTCAACGATTGCTGGCTTTAATGCTAATGGTGCTCTACCCCACTACCGTGCAACTGAAGAGCACTATTCATTTATCGAAGGTGATGGTCTATTACTCATTGACTCTGGCGGCCAGTATGTTGATGGAACAACGGATATTACTCGTGTTGTTCCTGTAGGCACGCCAACAGGGCAACAAAAACGTGACTACACATTGGTTTTAAAATGTCACATTGCCTTGGCAAAAACGATTTATCCGGAAGGTTTAGCTGCTCCTCTACTCGATTCAATTTGTCGCCATACTTTATGGCAACATGGTTTAGATTATCGACATGGAACAGGCCACGGTGTAGGCTTTGCGCTTAATGTTCATGAAGGTCCACAAGTTCTTTCTTATTACGCGCCTGTACATGCCTACAGTAAATTGCGTGAAGGAATGATTCTTTCCAACGAGCCGGGCTTATACCATGAGGGACAATACGGTATTCGTATTGAGAATCTGGTTGCAAACAAACTTCACTCTGGCTTTGTGAAAACCTACGGCGATTTCTTAGAGTTTGAAACGCTGACCCTTTGTCCGATTCATTTAGATTGTATCGTTGTTGATCTGCTAACGAATGAAGAGAAAGACTGGTTAAATAGTTATCATCAAACTGTTCAAGAAAGACTAGCTGAACATTTGTCTGGCGATGTTTTAGATTGGTTGATTTATAACACACGTAAGATTTAATCTTCTTTTACGAACAAGGCAGAATAATTTTTATTTCCAATAGAAGCTTATTCTGCCTAATTTGTACTTATCTGTAATTTTAAAAAGCTCCCCTTCACAAAGCCTTTTTTCTGCAAATTTCTAACGAATGAAATAGTTAAACTGGTTACTTCTTTTTTTGTTATATTAGCCGTTTAGAAAGCGGCTTTTTATTTGATCAAATAAAAGTACTTTTTAAAAAGTGAGTAACATTTTGAGTAATACTCTAGTCACTTATTAAATATATATTAACTATCATGAGGTTAAGTTCATCATGCTTCTAATGATCGACAATTACGACTCTTTTACCTACAACATCGTCCAGTATTTTGGCGAGTTGAATCAGGAAGTAAAAGTAGTTCGCAATGATCAAGTCACATTAGAGGATATTGAACGATGGCAACCAAAATATCTTGTGATTGGTCCTGGCCCTTGCTCTCCAAGTGAAGCAGGTATTTCAATTCCTGCAATTAATCATTTTGCCGGAAAAATTCCTTTGCTTGGCGTGTGTTTAGGGCATCAAAGTATTGGGCAAGCTTTTGGCGGAAAAATTGTAAGAGCCAAAACGGTGATGCACGGGCGTTTATCTGATATGTACCACAGCAATAAGGGTATTTTCAGTAATCTTCCTAGCCCATTCTCGGCAACTCGCTATCATTCTTTGGTGATTGATCAGCAAACACTGCCTGATTGCCTTGAAGTAACGTGCTGGACTAATGAAGCAGATGGCTCAATAGAAGAAATCATGGGTGTTAAACATAAGACATTGCCTGTTGAAGGCGTGCAGTTCCATCCTGAATCAATCTTGAGTCAGCATGGCCATCAAATCTTTAAAAACTTTTTAGAGATCTACGCATAAGCCAGCCGTAAATAGATTGTTTTAAAAGTAATTTGATAAGAATCCTTAATAAAAAAGCCAACTACGATCAGTTGGCTTTTTTTATGGCTGAATCAATTACAACTTTAACTGCTGCACAATCGATCCATCTTGTTTTGCCACCAAAGATTCGCAGAGTTGAATACGTTCTTTGGTTTGTTTCAATCCTCTTTCAACCCCGACCAATTCTTTAGTTCGTGGTGCAAAAAAGTCATTTAACTGTGCCGCTTTTTGTTGGCTACATGCTGCTCCACTGAACATTGCAGGAAAACGCCCAGCCGAAGATTTACCTAAACGATCAAACACGGCGTCATGATTTACCTTAAACCAAGACCATAAGCCACCTTGTTCATCTCCATAATTATTGATGGAGTTAATCACGGTATGAACTTCACCGACTTTAACACGAGGGTTCAAAATCAACTGACGTGCTTGTTGGCGTGTTGCTTCTTGGTTTGCTGAACCCAAAGCTGTAAGTATTGCAAGACGTTGTGTCGGTTGAGTCACGCGTTGTAGCTCTCCAGATAAACGATCAAAAGCTAGTTGACCTTTTTCTTGTACACGTACAGCCAAAATAGTTGGCAATAATTCAGGTGTTACTTGCGCAAAATTAAGCTGCTTTTGAGCAAAGAGAGCATCTGACTGTTTTAACAGTTGTGTACGGACTTCTGAAACTTGAATATCTAAAGCAAGAAATCTAACCAACTCACTACGCCATAAACTGTCTTCAGCTGGTTCACCTGTTTTGCTGACATAACCCAACTGATTTAATTTAGGTAAATATAAATTAGCTAAGACTTTTCTAAAATGTTCACGTTCAGCTTCTGTTTTCAATACATGACGATAAATCGTACTTAACTGGGAAAACAGCGCTGTACTAATTTGTCGGCTATTTGAATTGGCAAATTTCTTCGCAGCATCTACGACAGCCAATAAATTAATATCACCGTGGTTAAATGCCGCTGAAATCGCGTAGGCGTAAGCCAACTGTTCAGTGTTAGAAAGCTTTTCTGTAGCGGCAGTCAGACGAGTAAACTCTTTTTGTGGCAAACTAAATTGGTAATATCCTGCCGCATCTGCATTTGGTATATACCAACTGCCAAGGCTGGCACCTTTGAGTTCAATCTTGGTTTCTGCTTGGTCTACCAATTCACATTGCACTTTACTACCTGCATTTGGAACTTCATAACGTACACATAATGGTACACCCCACAGGCTTCTTGCATCACCTTTTGAGCCAACAGGTAAGTAACGGCTTTGCTTCACATTTAAAAAGACTTTATTGTCTTCTTGCTGTAATGCGGTGTTAATTAAAGGCACACCTGGTTGATCAAGAAAACTTTTCATCGCTCTAGTAAAGCGCTCACCTTGTCCAGACTGCTCTGCTAAAGCGCTAATTAAATCATTAGCTGTCGCATTACCATATTGGTGCTTATTAATATAATTGCGCACCCCTTGTTTGAATTTTTCTTCACCCAAATAGCTTTCAAACATATTTAAAACAGCTGCACCTTTTTGGTAAGTAATACCATCAAAAGCAGTTTGAATATCGGCATTACTTAAAATAGGCTGGCGAATACGGCGCACACTCACCAAGCTATCACTTTTCATCGCATCTGCAGTGTCTGTAATACGTTCTAGGTCAGCATTAAATTCAGGATGTAATTTTTGAGTAATTTTACTTTGCATCCATGTGGCAAAAGATTCATTTAGCCACAAATCATCCCACCACGGCATCGTGACGACATCACCGAACCATTGATGTGCAAGCTCATGTGCATTGACATTAAATGAATTCTGTACAAAAGAGACTGGCGAGTCCTTATCTAGCAACATCAAGTAGTCTCTAAAAGTAATTAACCCCGGGTTCTCCATTGCCCCAGCAGCAAAGTCTGGTGCTGCCAGTAAATCTAGCTTGTCAAATGGATAACCAAAGGCAAAATAATCTTCTAAAGTTTTTAAAATGGCTGGCGTTTCAGATAAGGCATGCTGCATTTTTTCAGCTTTTGCATCGGGTGCAATACCACGTAACTGGATCGGCTGCTTACGCCATGAAGTTGCACCAATATCAGGCCCTTTTTGTAATTGCCAAGGACCGACAGCCAACGCAAGTAAATAAGTGGGTAGTGGTTTAGTTTGTGCAAAACTGAGTGTTTTCCAACCTGACTTATCTGCTTGCTCAGATGTTTGTTGAGTATTGGCAAAACCTGAATATTTGCTTGGAATCGTCAAACGAATATTAAACGGCGTTTTAAAACGTGGCTCATCAAATGACGGAAATGACTGGCGTGCACTAATTGCTTCCATTTGAGTCATCACATAAGGTTTACCCTCAAACTCAATTTTATAAATACCGTCAAGTTGCTGGTCATACGCTGCATTAAAATCTAGAACGAGTTGATACTGTCCTGCGGGCAAGGTTTTGGCAAATTTAATTTTACTCACCCCATCTACCTCGGAGGCTTGCTCATATTTTGCTTTGGTTTTGACGCCCTCTGCCGATGTAATACTCACATCTTTCACCATCAAAGATTTACCATGAATCCAAATGTGATCTATGGCTTGAGCCAGCTTTAAATGAATAGTGGTTTTACCGGTATAGCCTTTTTGTGCGGGATCAATCTTAAAATCTAAATCATAAGATTCGGGTACGACCCACTCGGGTAATTTACCAATCGGGATTTGTTCACTGTTATTCGATGCAAAAATCTGTGTCGCCGATAAAGATAATAATGTTGTAAGTAGTAATCTTTTTTTAAATGAAGGCTTGACCAACATAAGGGATTTATCCTCTGTAGTTTTAAATAAAAAGATGCAGCAAATGCTGTACCACTTCGCTGCATCCACACATCATTCTTAGAATTTATAGTTAAACTCCAACCAACCTTGACGGCCAAATGGTGAATATGATCCTACTGGATAATACGGCCAACCGCCCGTGTCATCTCGTTTCACTTTGTCAAACAAGTTATTAATAATGATTGAAGCAGACGCTTTTGGAGAGATTTGATAAGTACCACTCCAGTTCACTAAATAGGTGGGGCTTAGGTAGACAGTTTGGTCACCGTTTGGAATTTTGCCATAACGATTAACTAATACTGTTGATGCCCAATCTCCAAAGCTCCAGCTGAAACTGGTATTAAAACGGTCACGCCAATCTGGAATAGTTAAATCTTTTAAGTAGTCATCTTTCTCGCCATCTTTTGATTGTTGATATTCATGTTCTAGTACACGGCTATAATTGATCGTCCAGAGAAAGTTACCAAAGCTCTCTGTTTTCCAGCGCCATCTGCTAGTGAAATCAATCCCGCGGGTATGGTCTGATGCAGCATTAATCGGAACAATATTAATATTCTTAATCACATTTGGATCGACAACTGCATTTGCAGGATTACGCTCTACACGTGCCAATGCATCAATACAGGCCGCAGAGTTAATATCTTGGTTGCCTAAACGACAATCTGCTTCTAAGCGTAGAATTTTGTCCTCACTTAAGTTGGTCACAAGATTATCAATTTTGATATCCCAGTAATCGACGCTGATATCAAATTTATTGGTGGGTGACCATACAAAGCCTGCACCATAAGATTTACCCTCTTCAGGTTTAAGCTCTTTGTTTCCGGTTAAAGTGTAGTTCGCCCCAGGTGCATAATCTTTAAAGCTACATTTATCTAAAGGTTGTCCCGTTTGGCTACAACGTAAATAGTCAGTCGTACTTGCGAAATAACCTTTTTGCTTATTTAAGAACAGATAGTTCATATCTGGTGCACGAAAACTAGTTGCATAGTTACCGCGCACCAATAAAGTCGGATGTGGCCTAAACTCAAGGCCTGAACCGAAAGTTAGCTTATCAATGCTGTTATCTGACAAAGCATAACGGTCATAACGTCCAGACAAGGTTAAATTTAATGGTTTCGCTAAAGGCAAGAATAATTCTGCACCAAGTGCTTGGCGTGTACGAGTGCCACTATATTCGCCACTAGAACTCGCATTATAAAACTCACCATTTTCAAGTGCCTGATCCGGCTTAATCGAAAAACCTTGACGTCCAATTTCAGCCACAGCCGCAAGTTTGGCAGTTCCTGCAGGTAACTTAAATACGTCACCATTCGCGCTTAAGGTCAAACTTTGTGCCCATGACTTATCTTTTTCTTTTGTTGTGCCCGAAATACTCTCAAATTCGTTTGCTGTCAGTGGTCGACTTAAACGATCTAAACGAGGTGAATAAATAGGAATACCATCTGCATCTGTGCCAAGTTGCTGACCTAAGAAATATTCATCAACACTCGAACGTAATAAGCCTTGGCGGCGTAGCTGACTGGTATAAATGGAACCATTATAGGCTGCTTCATAACTCCAGCTCGTTTCTCCAATATCGCCTCGAATTCCGAAGTTTAAGTTCGAAGAAAGTTCTTTCCACTTTTTATTTACGCGCTCTACCCCACCTAATTCTTCAGGTGCAAAACGACGATTCCAAATTTCATAATTTCCCGAATCTTGATTGAGGAAATAACCACTTGATCCACCTAAAGATGTCCATGTCGGACCACGCGTATTGTTTTCAATTTGATTGGCGCCAATTAAAAAATCGGCAAACAATTGAGTTTTATCATTTAACTCATAGTCTAAACCGAGATAACCATTTTGACTGCGGTTTTGGGTTTGGACCGTCCAATAGGTTGGTCGTGCCAAACCACTAGCACAATTGTCTGCACCAGCTTGTCCTATATTACTGACTGAACCTTTGAATAAACCATTAAAGGCCTGACACCCACCAATGGAAAGATATTTTCCAGTATTGGCATTTTTACGACCTACAACCGTATCTGGTTTTTCTCCCAAACGAGTTCGGCTCGACATAAAATCTCGATCGGCTGCCCAAATCGGTTCACGGCCACTGAGTTCAACCCCATAAACAAGGCTGAGCTTGTCTAAAGTTTTACTACCACTCAGTTGTAAACGTAAGTTTTCACCACCTTCTTTTGTTCCGCCTGCCTTAATATTAAATTGAGTACCGTCTGTTTTCTTTTTCAGAATAATATTCACCACACCTGCAATTGCATCTGAACCATAAATTGCAGAAGCGCCACCGTTTAATATTTCAATACGGTCAATAATAGCAGTTGGAATATTGGCTAAATTTACGAAATTGACAGAACCGTCGTACGGTACAGGATAGTCTGCAACCCGATGCCCATTAATCAAAGTCAAAGTATGATTCGGTCCTAAGCCCCGTAAACTAATAGCATTAGCCGCAGGCGTAAAAGTATTTCCATAATCGGCGCCTTGTACAAAACCCGTGTTCTGCGTCAGGTTATTAAGCGCATCAAATGCATTACTAAACCCTTGTTTTTCAATATCGGCTGCGGTAATGACGGTCACACTCGTCGGGCCATCTTTTTGTGCTTTTGAAATCCGAGACCCTGTCACAGCAACACGGACTACTTTATCTGTTTTAGCTTGCTTTTGTGGTTGCTCTATAGCTTCTTGCGCATAGCTTTCCAGTGGATGAAACAGTGCAACAAATACAAAAATAAATGAGCGCTTATTTTTTAAAGCTCCTACATATTTCAAGTTATTTAAATACATATTTATTAATAGACAAAATAAAGATCGCCCTACTATATCTACTTTTATTTGACTGATTTATACGCATTTTTCCTAGATATATTTATGTTTAAGATATACCAAATGTTTAATTATTTATCATAAAAACTCACAACAAACTAAAACCTTTTTCAATGAATAAATTCTGTTTATTAATCAAACTAAAGTAATAAACCAGCAAATTTTTTAAAACTCGTATCGAACAACAAAAATCTTTGGTTATTTTCTGCTAACATAGCTCCCCGTAGCTAGTGAAACATGGAACGCAACAAGCTGAACATCCCACTCTTGATCAACTTCACCTAAAAATTTTAATCATTAATGCTGTAAATCATGACTATGAATATCCAACAGGCGCTCAACCACATTACCAAGAACATTCATTTGACTCAGCCTCAAATGGAAGAAATTATGCGCAGCATCATGCAAGGTGAGGCAACCGAAGCACAAATTGGTGCTTTGATGATGGGCCTACGCATGAAAGGTGAAAGCATTGACGAAATGACAGCTGCTGCACGTGTCATGCGAGAATTTGCGATCAAGATCGATGTTAGTGATATCAAACATTTAGTTGATATTGTGGGTACTGGTGGTGATGGCCAAAATTTATTTAACGTTTCTACAGCGTCAAGCTTTGTCATTGCAGCAGCAGGCGCAACCATTGCAAAACATGGTAACCGTGGCGTTTCAAGTAAATCGGGTTCATCAGACCTACTTGAACAAGCAGGTATTCATCTTGATTTAGATATGCAACAAACCGAACGCTGCATCCGTGAAATGGGTGTAGGTTTCTTGTTTGCTCCAAACCATCATAAAGCCATGAAATACGCTGCTGGTCCACGTCGTGAACTTGGTATTCGAAGTATTTTTAATTTACTCGGCCCACTGACCAATCCAGCTGGGGTAAAACGCTTTGTCATTGGTGTGTTTTCAGATGAACTTTGTCGCCCAATTGCCGAAGTGATGAAACAACTTGGTGCCGAACATGTCATGGTGGTTCATTCAAAAGATGGTCTTGATGAAATCAGCCTTGCCGCTCCTACTGCTATTGCTGAGCTTAAAGACGGTGAAATTACGGAATGGACCCTTAATCCTGAAGATGTGGGAATTGAGTCGCAAACATTAAGTGGTTTGGTTGTCGCTGATGCAACAGCAAGTCTAAAGTTAATTAAAGATGCTTTAAGCAAAAATAAATCCGATATTGGTGAAAAAGCAGCAAACATGATTGCGCTTAATGCAGGCGCAGGCATCTATGTTGCGGGCATTACCAAAACTTATGCTCAGGCTGTTACATTCGCTCAAGATATTATCTATGGCGGACAGGCTTTAGAAAAAATGAGTGTTTTGGCTGAATTTACCAAAACATTAAAGCAATCTCAGGCAGATTAAGGACTTCTCATGATTAATATTCAAAATACCATTTTAGGTAAAATTGTTGACCGTAAACATGAGGAACTTGCTGCGCGTTTAAAACAACGTAATTTGCAAGACGTTGAAGAATTAGCGAAAGCGGCAACACCAGTTCGAGGTTTTGCTAATGCTTTGCAACATAAACGTCCGGGTGTAATTGCTGAAATTAAAAAAGCCTCTCCATCAAAAGGGATTATTCGCGCAGACTTTAATCCTGCTGAAATTGCCCAGCAATACGAACAAGCAGGAGCAGCATGTTTATCGGTATTGACCGATGTTGATTTCTTTCAGGGAGCAGATCAAAATATTGCGATTGCTCGCAATCATTGTGCCCTCCCTGCTTTACGTAAAGACTTTCTGATTGACCCATACAATGTAGTTGAAGCTCGTGCTTTGCATGCTGACTGTATTTTATTAATTGTTGCTTGTTTGTCTGACCAGCAACTCGAAGAAATGTCTAAAACTGCGTTTGAACATCAACTTGATGTATTGGTTGAAGTCCATGACGAAGAAGAAATGGAACGCGCTTTAAGGCTTTCTGAGCAATGTTTATTAGGCGTGAATAACCGTAATTTAAAAACGTTTGATGTGGATTTAAATACGTCTATTCGATTGAAAAAATTACTTCCGGCCTCACGTTTATTAATTACTGAAAGCGGTATTGCGACACCAGATGATGTGCATATGATGCAAGAGCATGATATTCACAGCTTCTTAGTCGGCGAAAGTTTTATGAAACAAACTCGTCCAGATCAAGCTTTTAATGAATTATTTGGGCAGCCTGAGCAAATCTAATTAAATAAGGTTCAAGATACGATTCAGCCTTGAACCTTAATATTCTTTGTTATACCAATTATATTACATAATTCTAATGATTAAATGACCAGCCAAATGCAGCACTAATCCAGTTTGAGAACTCATTAGCTAAATGCCATTGATGCCCTGAAATCACTGTAGGTAAAATCAATAAAGGATACTCAACCGTTAATTTTGCTCGAAAGCCCTTTTCTTCATTACGGAATTGATGTCTAACACCACCAATAGCAAAGCCATCTTTTGAACGTGCAACTCCCGCGATTTGCAAAGGAAAGCTTAAATCAACCCTCGAGCGTAAACTTGATAATTCGTTATAGTCTATGTAAAAGTGAGCCACTAATGGTGAACCACCATTAGTTTCAATGACTTCCTGAGCACCATTATTTGTGGAAATAAGATAATGATCGGGTGTTCCAGCAAGCATTGCTTGTTCATTATTTTGATTGGTACATTTTTCAAACCATTCAACAAACTGCTCTGCCCGTGCATTTTCTACAAATATTTCGATAGAACTTAATCTACGATAGCCAAATGACAAGCGTGCAATCAATTTGGCAAAAAAATCCGAAATTATTAATTCCTTTTTTAATAATGCTTTAATTTTATTTTGTCCCAATTCAGACTTTCTTTTTAGTAAAAGCTCTCTGAGCTCAAGTAAATCTTTACTTTTAGGACTTAGTCCCAGTTTTTTTAATACAAGACGAGCCCGTCGCTTTTCCCACTCAAGAATAGCGGAATTTGTTATGTTCTGGCCGTTTATACAAACATGAATATTAGAATACATAGAAGAATAACCATTTATACAACCCACTAAAGCAACTATAGTTGCTTTAGTGGGTTGTATAAAGAAATATATGCAGTTTCGGACGAACGATCAGATGCAAAATACAGAAGTAGAATTCAAAAAACAAAGACGTCCAAGAGGACGGTCTGAAAGAATGGTGGCGACAATACACCAGACAACTTATGAATTACTTTTAACAACTGATTACGAAGATATTGAAATACCAGAAATTGCAAAATTAGCACAGGTCAATAAAACAACAATTTATCGTCGTTGGCCGACTAAAATTGAACTCATATTAGATGTTGTATCGACAAGAATCAAAGCAGATGTCGAACTTCCTGATACAGGCAATACCCTTACTGATCTCTGTTTATTTTTAAAAAAGATTGTCATCAGTCTATACACCCCTTTTACCCTTAATATTCTAAAAGCAACCTTAAGTCATCCAGACGAATATGTGCAAAAGGCTAAAAAACGTTTTTGGGACGAGCGTTTTTTATTAGCAAAACCGCTGATTGATCGTGCCATTCAACGAGAAGAGTTAGCTGAGAAGACACAAGTTCGTGAGTTTTTTGAGCTCGCTGCATCCCCATTGTTTTATCGAACTATTATTACTGGAGAATCCATATCTGATCAGGATATAGAGCTTTTTGCTCAAAGAGCAATTACATATTTTAGGCCCCAATAAAAGTAGATATTTACACCAATCTCATCAAAATTATTCAACTGTTCGGCATATCGATATATTTAATTGAATACAAATGAGTTAATGCTTTTCTTTGCTAAAATCCATACCGTAGACTGAATGCAATTTAGTTCAAATTATCTCAGTTTCAGACTATAATTTCACACCTCTCTGGTATCTTGCCTATTTTTCAAAAATTATGAGTAAACATGATTCATCGCTTTCTAAAGAGCAACAGAAGTTATTGAAGCAATTTAAAAAGCAAATCTCCAATCCTCATTCAAGCAAAATCACAAATCAGCCTGAGACTAAAAAATCTCAGGCTGAGTCTGAAGAATTGGAAGATACCCATCTGTTTCAACAGGCTGTTGCAGGTGTAAAACGCATCAACAATAGCAATGTTGCCGATGTAAAAATACCTCGTGCCAGAAAAGTCGATGCACAAACGCTAGCGAAACGTGCAGCTGCCGAAGGTGGTCGTGATACCGAACATGCCGAGTTATCAGATACGCAAGCTGCTTTAAATCCGGTCGCAAGCCAAGCAACACTAAGCTATCGCATTGCGACTCTTCAACATAAAGTTTTTGAAGATTTAAAAGCAGGCAAGATGCGTTGGTTTGAAGCTGTAGATTTACACGGCTGCACGATTGAGCAAGCACGTGACGCAGTTTTACAAATTATCCAGATGGCAAAAGATGAAAATCAAAATGTCATCAAAATTGTGCATGGTAAAGGCCCAGAAGCAGTCTTAAAAACCTATGTCAACGGATGGTTACGTCAGCATCGTGATGTTTTAGCCTTTGTAAGTGCCCCTGAAAATCAAGGTGGTACAGGTGCCGTTCTCGTACTGCTTAAACGTGCAGAAAAAAATCCTAAGTTCGAACAAAAAAAATGATCCTTTGGGATCATTTTTTTACATCAAATACCTGTAATAATTGAGCAACTACTGCAATGGCGATCATTGCAGGTTGTTTCGATGAAATCCCTTCTATCCCGATCGGGCAAACCAAACGTTGTAATGTTTCCTGAGTATAGCCACGTATTTGCATACGCTTTTCAAAAACAGCCCTTTTACTTTTTGAGCCAATCATCCCAACATAAGCAAATGGTTTTGCCGTAGGTTTTAAGGCTGTAAAGCACAATTGCAAATCCAATTGATGATCATGAGTTAATATTAAAATTGCGCCTGAACGGTCAAAATGCTCGATCTCGGCTTCTAAGGTATCAGTCGTTAAGCATTGCACCTGTTGCAGTAAATCGGATGGGAAAATATCATCACGTGGATCAATCCATTTCACCCGAACACCAATAGGTAATAAACAACGGACAATTGCTTCACCCACATGCCCCGCACCACAAATCAGAACTTGCATAGCATATGGTTGAATCTGCTGGCCAAATTGCCATTCTTCACTATTGGTAGGATGAAACTCGAAACTTGGTTGTTGTTCTATATCCATAGTCTGCCAAGTGGATGCATATTGATGTGAGACGGTACGCGATATACGCTTTCCAACTCGGCATGCTTGCAAACTCACGGATAAATCCGATGTGACCGTAGCGGGTGATATTTTTTCAAACAATAACCACATTACTCCGCCACAACACTGCCCTAACCGAGCACTGAGGTTAAAGCGTTCAATACGCCTCACACTAGTTTCCGTTTCTTTTAACATTGCTTTAGCAATATCAATCGCCTGAAACTCTAAATGCCCACCGCCGATCGTATCTGACTGCTGCCATTGCTGTTGCAAATTAAACCGCAACAACATAGTTGCACCAACCTCTCGCGGTGTAGAACCATCAGCGCGGACTACTGTGACCAATACCATAGGTAGAGCATCGACTTGCCACGCTACAAAATCAGTCCACCATTGTAAATGTTGCATAATCTTCTACATTTTAGCCTGTGGGCGAGCAGCCAAAGCTTGTCCCCGTCCAATCGCAATTGCACGTAAAATTTCTTCGGCAGTTGCTGGAGCATTGAGTACGAGCGGAGTTTTTTCGGGAATAGCCGCCTGTACCGCCTGACGAATTGCAGAGAAAACAGATAATGCCAACATAAATGGCGGTTCACCTACAGCTTTGGAGCGGTAAATGGTGTCTGCCTGATTTTGATTATTAAACAATTTAACATTAAAAATATGAGGAATATCTACACTGGTCGGGATTTTGTAAGTTGAAGGTGCATGGGTAAACAAACGGCCTGCGTGTGGTCCATGCGGCTGCCAATACAGCTCTTCTGTCGTAAGCCATCCCATCCCTTGAACAAAACCACCTTCAATTTGTCCAATATCAATTGCAGGGTTAATTGACTGCCCGACATCATGCAAAATGTCGGCACGTAATACTTTCATTTCCCCAGTTAGCGTATCTATTGCGACCTCACTAACCGCTGCACCATAGGCATAATAGAAAAATGGACGCCCTAAATGGTTGACCTGATCATAGTGAATTTCTGGCGTTTTATAAAAACCGCTGTCCCATAGTTGTACACGTGCCATATATGCCCGTTGAACCAAATCAGGAAAAGTCCATGAATGACCATTCGCTGTTGAAACCATACTATCTTCAAACTGGACTTGTTCAGCTTCACTTTGACTTATTTCGGCTGCAAGTTTAGCCAGACGCTCACGAATTTTAATACAGGCATTTTGAACAGCTTTACCGTTTAGATCTGCGCCACTTGATGCTGCAGTTGCCGAAGTATTTGGTACACGAGAAGTATCAGTTGCAATTAAACGAACGCTATCGATGGGTAAACCCAACTCATGTGCAGCGACCTGCCGTACTTTGGTATATAGCCCTTGTCCCATTTCTGTACCACCGTGCGTAATCGCGACAGTGCCATCCATGTAGACATAGACCAGTGCACCTGCCTGATTGTAATGCACGGCGTTAAACGAAATACCAAACATTAATGGGGTTAACGCAATACCACGCTTAATGATGTCATTGTTCTGATTAAAGGCCTGAATAGCCTGTTTGCGTTTCGCATAATCGCTAGTCTGCAATAATTCAGCTACCAATTTTGGCGCAACATTATCACGGACTTCCGCCCCATAGTGCATACGGTCACGTCCAGCACCGGGCTGTTCGGCAAAGAAATTACGTTGACGAATTTCAACCGGATCACAACCTAAATAACGAGCAATGTCATCAATAATATTTTCGATGACAAACATGCCTTGCGGTCCACCAAAACCACGGTATGCGGTATTAGAAACAGTATTGGTTTTACAACGTAAGTTACGTAGCTCAACTGCATTTAAATAATAAGCGTTGCCAATATGGCAAATCGCACGTTCATTTACTGGCCCAGAAAGATCAGCCGAAAAACCACAATTTGAAGCCAGTTGTACCTTTAGGCCTTGCAAAATACCAGTGTCATCAAAAGCCACAGACCACTCATAAGCAAAACCATGACGTTTGCCTGTAGCACTCATGTCATCATCACGATCTAAGCGTAATTTACACGGACGGCCCGTTTTTTGTGCTGCCAAAGAGGCAATGCATGCCCACTGGGCTGACTGTGACTCTTTACCACCAAAACCGCCACCCATACGGCGACTTTCCACACTCACCTGATGCATATTCATGCCTAATGCATGACAAATCAGTAACTGCATTTCGGTTGGATGTTGTGTCGAGCAATAGACTTTTAAACTCTGATTTTCTTGTGGAATCGCATAGGAAATTTGCCCTTCAAGATAAAAATGCTCTTGCCCACCCAGCTCAATAGCACCTGAAAGTTGATGAGCTGCGTTTTGAAATGCCTGTTCAACTTCACCATGGCTAAATTCAACAGGCGGCAACACCCACGATTCTTTTTTAATTGCATCTTGAATCGTTAAAATTGGAGTTTCGGGCATATACTCAATTTTTGCTAAGCGAATTGCCTGACGGGCTTGTTGATAACTCTCGGCCACGACCACAAATAAGGCTTGTCCATAAAATTCGACCTGCTCTTCTGCAAAAATTGGGTCATCTTTAACAATTGGCCCCCAATTATTTTCAACCTCAATATCCTTTGCCGAAAAAACTGCATAAACACCTTCAGCCTGACGTACGGCATCCAAATCAAACTTACTGATTTTGCCTTTGGCACAATTTGAAAATCCAACTGCCAAATGCATGGTATTTTCAAGCTCGGGTAAATCATCAATATAAGTTGCCTGCCCAGTCACATGTAAATGTGCACTTTCGTGTGCAATCGAGTCGCCTGCTTTAGCTGATTTTTTAGAAATATTTAAGTCAATGGTTTGATTCATTTTAGATCTCCATCATAGCGATCAAGTCATTCACACGAGTGATCGTTTGAGACAGGATTTTTTCTACATAAAAACGCTGTAAACAGTTTTTCGCGACGTGTAAACGATATGCCGAGCTAGCACGTCCATCATCTAAAGGCTGATAGTCTTTTGACAAGGCCTCTTGTGCCAGAACGATCAATTCTGCTGTAAGTTGCTGACCTTCCAATATGGCTTCTGCATATTTTGCACGTTTAGGAATAGCTGCCATACCACCAAAAGCAATTCTTACATTGTGAGCGACATCATCATTATCTAAATCGCATGAAATGGCTGCACATACCGCAGAAATATCTTGCTCAAAACGTTTGGCAATTTTATAGCTGGCAAATTTAAAACTCGTCTGCCCTTCACGAAGCGGAATAACAATCGCCTCAACAAACTCACCAAGTTGTAATGCTGTTTTTTGATAATCTATATAAAAGTCTTCCAAAGCAATTTCACGAGTCTGTTCACCTGCTCGCAAAATCAATCGTGTACCTAGCGTAATTAATGCTGGCATTGAGTCACCAATAGGCGAACCATTAGCAATATTTCCACCTAGTGTTCCTGCATTTTTAATAGGCATGGAAGCAAAACGGCGCTGTAATTCTTGAAAGTCAGGATAAACATCTGAAATTTTGATGAGTGCATCACTCAAACTTACATTTGCCCCAATCGTTAAAGCATGATCTGTGACTACAATTTTTTTGAGTTCTTCAACCTGACCGATATAAAGCATATCTCCTAAATTACGGCCTTGCTTTGTGACCCACAAACCAACATCTGTGCTACCAGCAACAATACGTGCCTGCGGCAACTGTAACCGTAAAGCGGCAAAATCCTGCAAAGTCTTTGGTGCAAAAAATTGCTGACCATGATCATTCAAATGCAATGCAGGTAATGCTTTGATCTCTTTTAATACTTCAATTACTTTTTGACGTTTTAATAAAATACGTGGATAGTCATATGCTTTTTGTGCTGCATCAAAAATAGGGCGATAGCCTGTACAACGACACAAATTTCCAGAAAGATAATTACTGACTTGATCTTTGCTTGGACAGTGTTGCTCATTTTCATACATTGCCCATAAAGACATGATAAAACCGGGAGTACAAAACCCGCATTGTGAACCATGCATATCGACCATCGCCTGTTGAACCGGATGAAGTGCCCCATCCTTTTTAGGCAATAATGTACAAAGATCTTCTACTGTAAATAAAGCCTTACCATCTAAAGTGGGTAAAAACTGAATGCAAGCATTCACACTGCGTAATTGCAGGTTGTCATTGACCAGCTCACCAATCACTACCGTACATGCACCACAATCGCCCTCAGCACATCCCTCTTTTGTACCAGTCTGCCTAGTCTTACCAGTTTGGATATACTCTCGCAGAAATTGTAAAACTGTCATTGTGGGTGTTACATTTTCAACTTGCTGCTGGCTACCACGGAAAAAGAAGGTGATTGGACGTTCTGACATGTTTTATCCTTATGCTCTATAACACTGCATCTGTGCAAATATGATGCCATTAGGCGATCATTTAGAACCTATCAACATTAAATACACATTTGACGTTCAAACTCTTGACTATTAACGATAAAAAACATGAAATTTATTCATCTTTTATTAAACACACATAAAACCAGAATAAATATAGTGCGAGGAGTTATGAACATCAGGTCATGTTTCTGATACAATGCCGAGCTTGTCTAATAGAGTAAACTTATACGTCTTATGTCAATGCAGCAATCGTACGCAAATATCCTGACTGCCGTCGGTGAAGATCTTGATCGTCCCGGCCTTAAAGATACGCCTGTGCGTGCGGCTAAAGCTTTTTCATATTTAACTTCTGGCTATAGTAAAACTTTAGAAGAAGTCACCAATAATGCTGTTTTCCCATCAGATAACCATGAAATGGTATTGGTGAAGAATATTGAATTCTATTCGCTTTGCGAACATCATCTCCTCCCATTCTACGGCCGTGTTCATGTAGCCTATTTACCGGAAGGCAAAGTTCTCGGTTTATCTAAATTTGCACGTATTACTGAGATGTTTGCTCGCCGTTTGCAAATTCAGGAAAATCTGACTCAACAAATCGCAGAAGCCGTTGCTGAAGTGACTGGCGCTCGTGGTGTTGCTGTAGTTATCGATTCAGCACATATGTGTATGATGATGCGTGGTGTAGGTAAACAAGAATCTACAACTCGTACAGTTTCATTTGTCGGCGATTTTAAAACCGATAAAGAAGCACGCCGTGAATTTTTAAGCGCAGTACCAGAAAGTTATTAATCTGGTTTTAATGCAAAAATAAGAGCCCGACGACGTTGGGCTTTTTTATATCTAGTTAAAGCACTTAATCTATAAAACATAACAATTAAATTAAGTGATTTTTGTTATAAAAGTACGCATCTTTCTTTTTAAATAATTTATGAGTTCATCATGCGATTTAAAAAAATTTCTTGCTTACTTTTACCGCCTCTTTTTATTTTTAGTACCTCAATTTATGCGGGCAATACACCAAAAGAACAAGAAGTTAAAAAACTGGTAGATCAAAATTTTAAGCCTTTATTAGATAAATATGATGTGCCTGGTATGGCCGTGGGGGTCATTCAAAATAATAAAAAATATGAAATATATTATGGCCTACAATCCGTTCAGGATAAAAAAGCCGTAAATAGCAGTACCATTTTTGAACTAGGTTCGGTCAGTAAATTATTTACCGCTACAGCTGGTGGATATGCAAAAGCAAAAGGAAAAATCTCTTTTGATGACACACCCGGAAAATATTGGAAAGAACTAAAAAATACACCGATTGACCAAGTTAATCTTCTTCAACTTGCGACGTATACAAGTGGCAATCTCGCCTTACAATTTCCAGATGAAGTTCAAACAGACCAACAAGTTTTAACTTTTTTCAAAGATTGGAAAACTAAAAACGCAATCGGTGAATACAGACAATATTCAAATCCAAGTATTGGCTTATTTGGAAAAGTTGTGGCTTTGTCTATGAATAAACCTTTTGACCAAGTCTTAGAAAAAACAATTTTTCCACCTCTCCATTTAAAAAATAGCTATGTAAATGTACCCAAAACTCAAATGCAAAATTATGCATATGGCTATAACCAAGAAAATCAGCCGATCCGAGTTAACCCTGGCCCGCTAGATGCTCCAGCATACGGCGTTAAATCGACACTACCAGATATGCTGACTTTTATTAATGCCAACCTCAACCCACAGAAATATCCGAAAGATATTCAACGTGCAATTAGTGAAACACATCAAGGTTTCTATCAAGTCGGTACGATGTATCAAGCATTGGGTTGGGAAGAATTTTCTTATCCAGCACCTTTACAAACTTTATTAGACAGTAATTCAGAGCAAATCGTGATGAAGCCTAATAAAGTGACTGCCATTTCCAAAGAACCTTCAGTTAAGATGTTCCACAAAACTGGCTCAACAAATGGCTTTGGATCTTATGTGGTGTTTATTCCAAAAGAAAATATTGGTTTAGTCATGTTAACCAATAAACGTATTCCAAATGAAGAACGCATTAAGGCAGCGTATGCAGTATTAAATGCAATAAAGAAATAATCGTCTTGTTTAAAAACAAAAAAAGAGAAATGAATAAACTCATTTCTCTTTTTTTATACATTTATTCTTTAAAAGAACCAAACATATCCTAGACTTGATTTCATCCAGTCTTGATGGTTTTGTTGCTCATAGTCCCAATTCAATCGAACAGCATTATTGCGATTAATCACATATTGCCACTGAGTATTTACTCTCAAATTCCATTGGTTTTGATCTTTCCAATATGGCAATTCAATTTGCACCACAGAGTTGAAACGCTCAAACCATTGATTCATACAACCTAAAGTTGGCCCCATACCTACGCGCCACCCTTTATCTAGATTTGAACCTGTTTGTACGTAGGTCTGTACTTGTCCATAGCAAATATGCTTTCGCCCATAGTCTGCAAGACTGTAACCGACCTGAGCATTAAAGCTTGCTACGCCGTGTTGTTTGTCTTCACTAAAGCTTCCATCATGAATAGCTTCTTGACGCCAACCTAAGTTAAAACCCCAACTCAGTGGTGTTTTAAATGGTTGAATCGGGTTATAAGAGTTCACTTCTAACAGATCAAGACGTTCTAGTTTTAAATGGTCATCTCGCCACTGTGCATTACCATTTAAAAATAGTAATTGAGTACCTGCACGATAGCCTCCTTGAGGATCTATTAAATCATGATAGGCTTGGCGATGACCAAGTTCGATAAACTTATCGCCTTGAACCTCACCAGCTTTTAATGAAAGATTACGTGCGTTATGGCCTTGAGTCGGCTCCTTTGTTGGTCTTTTTGGTTCTTGACGTTGCTTATCTAAATCAATCTGACTTCTGAGTGCTAAAAGCTGACGTAACTGCGGCTGAGCAATGCTTTCTTCAACTTTACGACCAATAAACTGTAGATATAAATCATCGTAAGCCATCTCGAGGATTTTAGCCTGATCCTGCTCAGTAAATGATTTTAAAATCTGAGAAGACTGCTGTATAGGCAGCATCGCAATTTGATGAGCCACCTTCGCCAGTGAGGCGCCATGCTGATGAGCTTGGGCCAATAATTGGGTTTCTAAAGCAGGTCGATATACAGGAGCTTTGGTGAGCCCCTGCTGCTGCATCGATTTAATGGTTTCCATTGGAATCGATGCATAGGTGAATTTCTCTTGCAAGTTAGATTCAGGTTTTACTAAATCCACTAACCCCAACAATCGATAGGCACAGTTATCACTCACAAAATAATAAGGAAAGCTCACATGTTGCATTTCCCAAATATGGCTTACTAAAAACCGAGTTTCTTCAGGTGATAGATTTAACTCATATTCCCACAAATCGCGGCTTTCAAAATCACCATACTCTTTTACCTTACGATAATAAGGCATCAATGAATATTCGCCTGGATACTGCCCCGTTAAACCTTTCCATGCATATGACCAGTTGTCGTTGCCTGCCACAGTTGCTGCATAGTTTACGGCGTAAGAGACAAGGTTTAACTGCTGTTGATCTTTTGGGTCCAAACGCAATAACGTATGACCAAACATTGAGCTAGGATTGCCCATAAAATCGGTCGCATAAATTAAGGTCGCTTTATGAGGCTTAATCTGCCCAATCCAGTTTTCAAATTCGGTACACTTTACTTGAGGCAATTCATTTTCTTGAATGCCGACTTTTTGCATGAGCCATTGACTACGTGCCGGAAACTTACAACGAATCGACTGATTATCTTGAGCAGGCACAAATAATGCTGAAATGTCAGCTTTTAGTTCTTCTTTTAAGTTATTTTTTCCATTTTCTGATAAGAAATAGCCAGAATAAGTAACCTCACTTTTCTGATTTTTATTGGCATACATCAGCCTTTGCCATGTAATGTCTTGATCTAGATTTTGTTGTTCTGCAATTGACCAATATTTTTGAATAGATGGATTTATATCTGCTGAATAAGCAATATTCACTGCCAGAGAGGCAAAAACTAAAACAACTGACTTCATTAAGCTCATCAATTTTTATCATTAAATATAAGAAAAACCCTGCCATACGACAGGGTTTTCAGTTTCAAACTTATACGTAAGCTTTTAAAACGTCATCTTTAGCCATTACTGTTTGTAATGATGCTAAAACTTGAAGCGTATTTTGATTATTTGCAGAATAGATTTCACCAAAGTTTGCTTTTGAAACTTTAAAGAAACGATCTTTGTCTTGAGGTTTGATTTGCATTAACTCAGCAAGTACGTTCAGGCTTTCACCTTGGCCTACTGCCATATCACGTGCTAAAGCTTCAGCATTTTCATTTGTGAATGTAACCACTTGCGCAGTTACTGTTCCGCCTTGACGGCAGCCTAAAGTACCAAAAGTAATCCCTAGTAATTGGTTAGTAAAAATACCATTTGTTGTTGCAGCAAGAATTTTAGGCACCACTCCTTTTTGGCCAGCCCATACTTGCGTACCCACACCACAACCTACATCGTTATCAGCCATAGCAACACTTGAACCAGCTGCTAACAAAGCAGCTAAAGCTAATTTTTTTAACATAGATGTATATCTCCAAAATCATTATTGATTGTTTCTTATGTATTGTTATGTGTAATTCTTATTACACGATATTAAAGATAGCGAGAAGGCTGTGATTTAGCAATTAAAAAATAAATAATATGATGAAAAGTGCTAACGAAAAAATTTACCTTAGATTCCAGTTACCTTGATTATCTCGATGACCTAATATTTTAAGCACGAGAACCAAACTTAAAAGTAATAATAAATACCATGACCCCAGTTTACCCCAACCTACCATATGCCAAGCATCTACCTGACTTGGATAGAGCCAGATTTTATAAAAAGTACTAATATTTTCAGCAATCCAGATTAGAAAAGCGAGGGTCAACAATACAGGTAACATCGGGATTTTAAATTTATATTCATTTAGCTGAAAATAAAGTTTGGTCTTCCAAAAAATAAAAATACTGATCGCAAATAAAATATAGCGAATATCAGGTACAAAAAATTTACTCATAAAGTTTATATATGAGAAAAATGCGAGTAAAAGCATCGTTCCAAAACTTGGAAGTTTTTCAAAAGAAACCTTAAATAATCGGAGTGATCGCGCAAAAAAACTACCTACAGCCGAATACATAAAGCCTGCAAATAAAGGCACAGTTAAAATTTTAAATACCGCAGGCTGAGGATATTGCCATGATGCAATCGCAGGATGCGTTAAAAATATTTCCATGACCATCGCCATGACATGAAATAAAGCAATAACTTTAGCTTCTGCCCATGATTCAAGTTTTAAATATAAAAGACAGATCTGAATCAGCACTGCATAGATGAGTAAATAATCATAACGATAAAAACCCATATATTCATGGCTTCCCATCGGTGCTGTTAAAGCAAAAGCAATTAAAAGTAGAATACCAAACAAGGCTGCCGAAACAGCCTTGCCGATAAAATGAATTGGTAAAGTGAGATGGCGCACAAAAAACTATCCTAGATATTTAGCACTATACTCATGTACTGTATCTACAAAGATTTTTGGTTGCGCAGGGTCTACCCACTGGGTAATACCGTGGCCTAAGTTAGCAACGTAACCTGTTTTTTCACCGTTTGCATAAGCATCGTCTAACATTGCTTTTACAGCTTTTTCAATTGAAGCAGCCGAGCCATATAAAACAGCAGGGTCAAGATTACCTTGTAGCGCTACACGTCCCGACACAATATTACGAGCTGTATTAAGTGGAGTAGTCCAATCTAAACCTAATGCATCTGCACCAGTCGTAATCATTGGCTCTAACCATTGACCGCCACCTTTAGTGAAAACAATAACAGGAATACGGCGACCATCTTTCTCACGTTGCAAACCAGCAATGATTTTATTCATGTAGTTTAAAGAGAATTCGACATATTCACGATGTGCTAATGCCCCACCCCAGCTATCAAAGATCTGGATAGCCTGAGCACCTGCATCAATTTGAGCATTTAAATAGTCAGTAACTGAATCTGCTAGATGATCAAGTAAAGCATGCAAAATTTCTGGTTGCGCGTACATCATCTGCTTGGTAAAACGGAACTCTTTACTTGAACCACCTTCAACCATATACGTTGCTAATGTCCAAGGACTACCAGAAAAACCAATCAGTGGAACTTGGCCACCTAAAGCAGAGCGAATTGTGCTTACTGCATTCATCACATAATCAAGGTCTGACTTTGCATTTAGCTTGGGTAAATTCGCGACATCTTGTTCAGTACGAACAGTTTTTTGAAACTTAGGGCCTTCACCCGTTTCAAAATAAAGCCCTAAGCCTAATGCATCAGGAATTGTTAAAATATCTGAAAATAAAATTGCTGCGTCTAAATCGTAACGGCGTAAAGGCTGCAAAGTCACTTCACAAGCAAATTCTGTATTTTTACATAGAGATAGAAAGTCGCCTGCTTTTGAACGTGTTTCACGATATTCAGGCAAATAACGTCCTGCTTGACGCATCATCCATACCGGTGTGGTATCTACAGGTTCGCGTAACAAAGCTCGTAGGAAACGATCATTTTTCAAAGTCGTCATTACCAATCTCTATATTCTTTATGTGGCAGCATCATATCAAAAACATAGAGATTTTTATAATTTCAATTTCACACAAAAAACTCGTCAATCTACTAAAAAATGCATATTTACACAAAAGTCTACTGCAAGCAGCAAGGTTTTCTGCAATACTTGCAACATGTTACATCGGGTCTATTGATATTCTTTTAACCACTAAATTGCCAATCTTGGGCTCATAGAGATGAGTTATTGGTAATTTTATGCAATTTTAGATTAGATCATGCCCCTATTGCTTATATGAAAATTCTTAAGGTTGAATTACATGTTTGTTCGCTCATTACTCGCTATGAGTTTAAGTTGTATTATTGCTAATGTTGCTTTTGCTGCTTCAACAACTGAGCAACCCCTGAACCCTAAAAAGGTATCAGCTCCTGTAGAAGATCCGATTGATCCTTTAGCAGTAGATGCAGCTTCAACTGTAAAAGCTCAAGCTTCGACACAAATTACCGCTCAAGAACAAAATGACCTAAATCGAGCGTCAACAACATTACAAAATTTGCAAAAAACTGAAGACCCAAATGCCGAGTCTGGTATTGCTGCATCTACACCAGTAGCAGCTAAAACCACAACTGCCTCTGCTACAGCACAAGTACCTGCTGCGTCATGGACTTTAGATAGCTTAAACTCGGCTGAATGGTCTGAAAATATTGGTAAAGGCCAACTTCCAGTTTACGCACGTGCGCATGTTATGCTCAATAATGCACATGCATCGCCAGGTGCGATTGACGGCATGAGCGGTAAAAACACATTAAAAGCAATCTCTTCATTCCAACAAATGAATGGTTTATCACCTACTGGTGAATTGACTAAAGAAACTTGGGATGCATTAGTTGCTAAACAAACAAAACCAGCATTTATTGAATACACTATTTCTGATGCTGATTTAAAAGGTCCATATGCTGAGTCGATTCCTTCTGACTACGCATTACAGGCCAAAATGAAAGGTTTGTACTACACTCGTGTTAGCGAAATGTTGGGCGAGAAGTTTCACATTGATGAAGCTTTCTTAAAGAAAATTAACCCAACTGCGACATTCAAAAAAGCGGGTGAAAAAATCATTGTTCCAAACGTACGCAATGATTTACCAGAAGACATTCATTTGATTATTGCGCATAAAGGTGCAAAACAACTGTACCTCTTCAACAGTCGTAACCAAATGATTGCGTCATTTCCTGCAACAATTGGCAGTACTGATACGCCTTCTCCGACCGGTACTTACAAGGTAGTTGGTGTAGCACGTAACCCTTGGTATAGCTACTCACCTTCTAACTTCGTACAAGGTAAAAACTTAAAACCGCTTTCTTTACCACCTGGCCCAAATGCTCCTGTAGGTAATATCTGGATCGGTTTAAGTAAAAAATCATTTGGTATTCACGGTACACCAAACCCGTCTTTAATTTCTAAAACTGCGTCACATGGTTGTATCCGTTTAACTAACTGGGATGCTAACGATTTAGGTAATAAAGTACGTTCAGGTGTAACTGTTAAATTCTTAGAATAATCCTCTTAAATAAAAGAGCCTGCTTTATGCAGGCTTTTTTATTTAACTAAATTCTGACTACATCTATCTTATATCGTTATTATTTTTAACTATCGAATAAGACTACCAAAGATTTGTGAATCACACAGCAATTTTTGTATTTAGAATATTTAGCATGGTTTGCATCTTAGCTTCTGTTTCTAGCCATTCAGCTTCAGCATCTGACCCTTCGACAATCCCCGCACCAGCATATAAGCGCATTTTATTTTCACTGAGTAGACCACATCGAATCGTCACTACCCATTCTCCATTACCCTCGGAATCCATCCAGCCTACTAACCCCGTGTAATAATGTCGGTCATAACCTTCATGATCTAAAATAAACTGCTTAGCAACATTGGTTGGTGAGCCACAAACCGCTGGTGTTGGATGTAATTCTAATGCAAGGTTTAATGCATTCGGTGCCTGTTGTTTGAGCACACCTTGGAACTCTGATGATAAATGCAACATTGTTGATGTTTCTAAAATATCTGGAAATTCAGAAACCTTAAGCTCTACACAATGAGTGGCTAAATTTCTAATAATATTTTCAACCACAATTCGATGTTCATGCTGGTCTTTCTCAGAATGATTTAATTCTTGTTGGCTGACGAAATTTTTTTCAGAAATTTGAGATTTGGGTCTAGAACCGGCCAAAGGATTACTGGTTACAATACGACCTTGTTTTGATAAAAGCAGTTCTGGGCTTGCGCCTAGAATATAATCATTATGTTCTACTGGAATCACAAAATTATAAGCATTTGGATTTTGTTTTAATAAAGCAGCCAATAAATTTTCTGGCTCTTGATGATGGTTAAACTCATATTCAACAGCCTGAGAAAGAACAACTTTTTCTACCTTCTTTTTTTCAAAAGCATCTAAAGCTAACTGTACTGTACCTTCAAATTTTTGGCGTTGAATGAGTAATGATTTATTAATTACCTCAATGTTATTACGTTTTTTTAATGAGTTAATCGTAGAAGATGCTTGTGTTATTTTTTTATGATCAGCATAAAAATTTAAGCTACTTTTCTTTGTAATATCAAAAGGTATAGCACCAATTAAAACTGGATTTTGATGGCCTTGCTTTTTAATTTCTTCAAAACATTTTGCAATCCCCTCATTAAATAGTGCGGTATTTGCTGCAGGTGTATTTAGCGTTTTAACGAATTCGTTCACTTCGAGATAATAATTTTTCGTAGAGAAACATGAAAATTTCTTTTGACCGATATGATCTAAATTTTGCTCTACTGATATTTGAGTCTGCATCATCTGTATATCACCTCTCACATTGATTTTTTTCAAGCAAATTCTGTAGTACTTCTTTTTAAATATAGGAGTATAAAAATACTGAAACACACATTAATGCAAATGATTATTATTATCAATAATAAAATTAGTTTTCAATACAAGAAATTGTAATTATCTCGTTATTTGTATAAAAAAATTGAACTTTAATCTCTAGATTTATCTCGATTGAACTTTCTTGACTAAGGTAAAAATAAAGATACTCGCCATCTAGTTGTTTAAAATTTATATTTTTAAAATCAATAATTTGCTTATATTTTAAATAAATTGCTTTAATGATACTTTCTTTAGCAGAGAATATTACCAAATATAAATATGCTTGTTTTTTTTGCAGCTTTTCAATTTCTTCTTGTTCGTTTTTATTTAGAAAAACATCATAAAATTCATCTTTCTTTTGAAAAAAAATATGATGCTTTTGAGACTCTATATCGATCCCAAATATTTTTTCTTTAACCGTGTTATTTCTAGCATATGCGATGGCATGACATGATTTTTTTGATCCAACATGGCTAATCCCACCCAGCACTCCTTCGGGCCATAGGGGTTCCCCATGTCTACCTTGATAGACAATAGAATGTTGTAAATTGAGGCTTTGTAATGCATATTTTGCTGCTAAGCGTCCCGTCAAGAATTCTAATTGTCGAATGAAGCGTGAGCTTTTTATATTCGGTGGAAGAAATATATTCAGATCCTGATAGATATGATCAAGCTGAGGTATTTCTTTGATTTCACTGAGCTGGACTTTATGTATATCTAGCCCGAAAGCTGTTAGCTTTTCATATTGAATATTTATTTCATCCAGACATGAATTAGCCTCTCTATTTACCTGCTTCTCCCTATTCATAGCCTGCACTTTATTCAATATTCACGGTCAATGTTTCAACGATGGCAGCAATTTTTTCAAGCATCTTTATTCGGGTCTCGGGATTGAGAAAGTAGAAATGGTCCCCTTCAAACTCAATACTACCTAACCACTTTTCTGTGTGTTGTTGCCATGCATCCATCATTCTTTTGTTAGGAATATCAGGGTCTTGTTGGCCATAAAATGCAACAATCGGGACCTCAGTCTTATGAATCTTCTCGCTAAGTAATTGATCACTAAGATAGAAATCATTACGAATGATTTTGAGAAAGAATGTGAGTGCATCCTGATTATTTAAAATTTCATCAGGAAAATTATTGTATCGCTTCAATTCATCAATAATTTTTTTATCAGTTAGCTCATGCTTGTACCGCATATGTTGAATATAGTGGTGCTCAGGTCGGCTACTTATAACAATTAATCTCAACTGATCAATTATGGGTTTTTCATTCAAATAATTGAGTACTTTCCAAATCAAGCCACCTCCTACACTATGTCCAAATAAAATGAACGGTGTATCTGAATAAGCATGTATTTCATTGGCAATTTGCATAGTCAATAGATCAGGATCATCAATTAATGGTTCATTTATTTTTATACCATGACCCGAATATTCAATAGGAATAATACGAATATTGTCAGAGATCTGCTTTTTCCATGGATGATAAATACTCGCGCTACTCCCCGCAGGCGGTAAACAGAACATATTATATTGATGTTTATTCACTTAAGAATTCTCCAAATATTAAGCATTTTTCTTTTATAAAAAATGCTTAAATCAGATTTCTGCGCTATTTTTTTAAACAGAAGTTGAAGCTAAATTGATAGTTTGAGTCGGTTGCCAAATGGCTGAATCACGATGTGTCACAAAAATAACCGTAGAAGAAAGAGTACGTATCGTTGTAACGATTTCCTGCTCAGTCTCTTCATCCAAAGCAGAGGTAGCTTCATCAAGTATTAAAATCGGCGCATTTTTGAGTAATGCTCGCGCAATTGCGACCCGCTGACGTTCACCACCAGACAATGCGGTGCCTTGCTTACCCACCGATTGATTAATTCCTTCTGAACTACGGTCAATCATTGCGCCTAATGCGGCATCTCTTGCAGCCTTTTCTATTTCATCATCAGTTGCATCAGGTTTTCCTAAACGGATATTTTCAGCCAGTGTTCCTGTGAACAAAATAGGTTCTTGTGTGACATAAGCGATATTCGAAACTAAATCTTCATATTTCATTTGATCAAGAGCTATGCTACCAAGGGTAATTTTTCCTCTTTGTGGATCATCAAACCTTGTAAGCAATTCAAGTAAAGTACTCTTACCACTACCGCTTGGTCCGGTAACCCATACTCTGCTCCCCGATGCGATGTCGAGAGATATATTTTCAATTGCTGGCGCATAGCTAACGTCTTGTATCGAAATATGATGGCCAGTAGGAATTTGAGGGTGTAATGGCTCAGGCAACTCAGGTGGATGGGTGATCTGATTAAAATTGCGCAGTGCGGCAAACAAATCATTGATATGCAACCCTGCGGTAGCAAGTTCACCTAACGGCGCTGCTGCACGTCCAATTAAGACGAGTAATGCCAACACCAAAGCAGCATGATTGACTCCAGCGATCACCAGATATGTTGCCATCCCAGCAATGGGTAAAACACTTGCCAAGGTCGCAACAAAACTTGCAAATGCAGCAGCACGGTTGATCCGTACTAATGTCTCTTCTTGCTCTTCCCAACGATGTTCTAGCCTTTGGACCGCACGTTCTGGTCCCGCGGCTGTGCGTAATAACTCAACATGATCAACCAATTCCAACGTTGCTTGTGAAGCCGCTAAATCGGCAGTATTACGTTTGTTATCAATATGCATGAGTGCACGTTGTGCTAAGAATTGAGCAAATAAAGAGAGTAAAAGTAAGCCTAAAGCGACAAATGCTACACCTGCTCCAGCAAGCAGGCCTATTCCTATTGTTAGAAATAAAGGCATAAAAGGCGCATGTAAAAAGGTTTGCAATTGATGAGCAGGGATACTCATAAACCCAGGAATTCCCTGTCCAGCAATTGTCTTAATCTGAGCACGCTGTTCATTGGTAAACCAAGAGAGCTTGGCACGAGCTAAAGATTTGCCTAACGCAGCAAATAGATCCCCTGCTAAACGCACACCCGTGAGAAAGCCAGCACGAGTGACTATAACTGTCACTAATATTGCTGCAATTGCACTGATGAGAACCCAACTTGGAGACCATTGATTGACAATTGCAAATGCCAAGACGGTATATGCGATTGCTTCAATTGCGGCAACAATGATCCATCCGATACCAACAATAATTAATTTTTGCTTGGCTGCACGAGGAAGCATCGAAAAAATCTGATCTTTATTTAATTTAGCAGCAGTATTCATAAAGATTTCCCTGAGTCAGTTGGACCTTTCAGCACTAACCTGTTGTCGGCATGAGCAGCTAAGGCAAGATCATGAGTGACCATGACGATGGTTTTATTCTGGTTTTTAGCTAAGTGGCTTAATTCCAATATTATTTCTGTCGCATTGGTCTGGTCGAGTGCGCTCGTTGGCTCATCTAATAAAATAATAGGAGCTGAGGATAAAAAAGCACGCGCTATACCTATGCGCTGTTTTTCACCGCCTGAAAGTAAAGTTGCATCTGCATTTAAATCTACTTTTAATTGGGCCTTGAGTAATGCCTGCTCAAGTTGTTCATCATTTGCATTAATGGCAGATAAGGACAAGTTTTCTCTTACTGTGGCCGGTAATACATCTCCACCTTGTGGAATAAACAAAACCTTTTCATGTCTTAGTTTTTCATGTAATTGCAAAATATCTGTTTTTGCTAATTGAACGACACCTTCTTGTAATACAGCGAATCCAGCAAGTGCTCGCAGTAAGGTTGTTTTTCCAACTCCACTCGGTCCCGTAATTGCAATAATTGAATTTTTTGGAAATGAATAACTTAATCGATCTAATACTTTTTGATTTTCAATTGTAAAGCTCGCATTAACTATTTCAAGTGTTACATCTTGCTCAATCTGTTGTAGATTGCCCGATGAGAGTACTGGCTCTTTTAATAATGTAGATAAACGAGTAGCTGCAGCTCGCCCAGCAGCAACATAATCAAGACCATGCCCTAAACGTAGTGAAGGTGTCACGATGGCCAAACTAAAGAAAAGTGTTGCAGCCAAGGTCATGCTGTCGTATTGATAAGCCACGAGATAGGCGATGGCAAAGGTTGCAGCAGCTTGTAGTAATGCAGTGGCAACAGCAGCGAGTGTTGCGACTTTACTCACCCAAGACACCATATTTTGAGTGAAATTTTGTGCTGATTGGGTATAGGCAGTTAAAGCGCCTGATTGTTGCCCATATATACGGTTATCACGAATGCCGCGCGCATAATCATCAGCAGAACCAATAATATCTAACATGACCTGCATACGTGCAGCGCCATCCCGTTTTGATACATGGGGAACAATAATTAAATAATAGAGTGAAGCAATTGCCCCAGGTAATAATACCCAAAGTGCCATCGGGCCAACCAACACAACTAATAAAACAATAGAAACCAAAGGGATTACAGCAAAAATCGCAATTTCCGACGGTAAATGTGCCACCATATGGTGTAAGGTTGCGATATCGTCTGAAACCAGTCGTTTTAAGTTTTGGTCACCCTGTTTTGATAGGGTTGTGTTAGGTAACCGAATTAAATGATGAGCAATTTGACGACGTAATCGTGCCGAAAATCCAGCCTCTGCATCATGCACTAACCATGAGGCCAGTGCTGCCAATGCTGCCCCGACTATCCAAAAAACCGCTGAAAAGATCACCCAATAAGAAGATAAATAACCAATCAACTGAATCATGCCCCACAGGGCAGTTAAAATAGCTAAACCTGAAAATACGGCAGCAAGCGTTCCTGCAAATAATTTAGGAAATGCTGGCTTGAGTGCAGGTGCCAAGGAAGAGTCTGTCATCAGATGAGATAACTTTAAATCAGACATGCTTATCTCTCTTTATATTCATAGAAAAAGCGGTACTTAAAATAAAATCTCGCTTCAATTGACCGGCAAGAATTGCTATTTTCGGCTTTAAAAAAGCATGAATAAGAAAATCATATAAAAAGTATTTTTTTAAAAACTTTAATTGCATCAAAAAATTCCTAACCACCCTATCAAAATATTTTTAGATCATTTTCTAGACTGTAAAAATTAATATGGATTGTCTAAATCATTCTGGTTGATATGACTAAAAACCAACTGTACGTTTAGAGGCACCTTGTAGATCAAAAATAACGTCATCAATTAAGTTATCAATCTGACGTGTATCTCGGTGATGTGCCGTAGTAATTAAATGAGCCATATTTCCAGAGGTTGCCAGATAATGCTTTTTCCAGATGTGCTCAGAAGGACACGGAAATACCACAGTGATTGAATTCGGATTTCGCCAAGCAGGAATGCCCACTGCCTGAAAGCGATCAACCGCGTACTGGGCCATTTTGAGGCAATGTTGAATTCTCTGTCGTCTTTGTAAATTAGTTTGGCTACGTATTGCCGCCCACATCAACAAGACGGTATGGCCATTGCGAGAACCACTAATGGTTTGATCACGTGTAGAGATATAGTCAACATCTACCGATATACGTTCTACATTTTGTCGCTTGGCCACAACAATGCCACACGGAATTGGTGAACCAATCATTTTATGACCAGACACACAGATCGAGTCGATGCCATGAGCAAAGGAAAACGCTTGAGGATGATCAACAAAAGGTAAAATCATGCCACTTAAGGCAGCGTCGGCATGAATATAATAATCTCGGCGCATGATTCCGATTTGCGCTAAGCGCTCTTGAATCATTTCAATATCATCAATTGCGCCAGTCATGGTCGTGCCAATATTTGCAAAAATAATGGGGTGACTTTCTTTATTGGTTTTTATTTTATGGATTAAATCATCATAGTCGATTTCACCATTATCCAATGATTCAACCACGCAAGATTTCATCTGCAATAATTTGGCGATTTTTCCAACCGAATAGTGCGTATCTTTTGAGTAATATAATGTGGAATCAGGAAATAGCTCACGCGCCAGATAGCAGCCAAACATATTACCTTCTGTGCCACCGTTGGTTACGTATCCCCAGCTTTCTTCAAAGGGAATTTGAAAAATTTCAGCAAAATATGCCATGACATCTTTTTCAAAATCAAAAGAATTCAATGCGTAATTGCTATAGTCTTTCCAATCACCACAATTATTAATAGAGAATTTGAAAAAACGGAATAAAGCTGAATAATCAAAATCTGCAGATTCAGGATATCCAATATTGAAGTATTGATGTTTTAAACAGTAATTCCAGAATGTCTCTATTTTCTCTTGATCAGCAGGCGATAAAATCATTTTTTGCTCCGTTAATATGACGATTACAAGTCGTCTAAGGAGTCGCTATCAAAGATATAAATTTTATGTAAAATTTAGCGACCAGGATTTGTCGTATGCCTTATGAGGCAACCCTCTACCCTGCAATCCGTTGCCGTGCATCAACCAATGACCACCAATTTGATAAAGTGGGTGTGCGTCCTAATTCCTCAAAACTAATATTGATTCCCTGAGCTTTGAGTTCCGAAGAAAACTGCATAATTCGTAATGAGTCCAATCCATAAAGAATCAGGTTTTCTTCGGGATCTAATTCATCTTCTTCAATCAGTTGCTGGACCTTCTGCTCTAGCCAAGGTCGTGTAATGCCTGTTGCCACCTGCCCCACTACAGATTCAGTATCAATGACTTGACCACAACGTGAAGACACATATTTCAAAGCTAAGCGGTGTTCTTCTTCTGAAAAATCGGCAACTGCATCCCCAACCAGAAAGGGTTGTATGTCACTCATAAAGGCTTCAATTGCCGTAACCATACAACCGATATGAGCATAGACACCGCCAATAATGAGCTGATCACGATTCCAGTTTTGCATTCTTTCAAGCAAATCCGAACGTTTAAACGCGCTATAACGCCATTTCGTTAAGACAATGTCATGTTCAGCAGGAGAAAGTTGATCAATAATTTTTTGCTGATCGATTGTTGAGGCTGGCAAACCCGGCCCCCACATGGCATTCAGTAATGCACGATCTGCCGCTGGCTGTTCATAAGGCTGTGCTGTATAGACAACAGGAACATTGTTCTGATGTGCCCAAGTTCTTAGTTGAACTAAATGATTAACAACCGTCTTAATTAATTCACTTTCAGCATCGTAAAAATTTAAAAAGTAACGCTGCATATCATGAATTAATAAAACTGCTCGAGAAGGATCTAATTGCCATTCTGTTTTATTATTTGGATAACTCTCTCGTTTGGGCATGAGATAAGTGGAAATTTTTGCAATAGCCATATGCTGCTCAATATTTATTAAGATGTTGTAGATGTATTTAAAATGCTGCGAAGTTGTTTTTTGTCCACCTTACCGACTGCAGTCAGTGGCAAACTTTCGATTAATTTGATCTGGTCTGGAAGTTTGTATTGTGCAATACCCAACTCCATGAGATGGCGTCTGAGCACAACAGCTTTAAGTTCAGGATTCCGAGAAACAATAAAGGCACAACTTTTTTCACCGAATTGGTCATCAACAATTGCGACCAAAGCTGCGTGCATAACTTCCGGATGTAGAAGAATAAGTTTTTCTATTTCTTCCGAAGCAATCTTTTCACCACCACGGTTAATCTGGTCTTTAATTCTTCCTACTACACGTAAATTACCATCAGGGGTACGCTGCACGAGATCGCCCGAATAGTAATAGTTGTCCTCATCAAAGACCTGTGAATTATGTTCAGGACTTTGGTAATAACCACAAAAGGTATAAGGTCCCCGAGTCGCAAGCATTCCTATTTCACCTTCCGGAACCTCTTTATACTGCTCATCTACAATTTTGATTTCATCACCAGAACTGATAGGACGTCCTTGGGTCGTAAAAATTTGCTCATCGGAGTCATCGAGTCTGGTGTAATTGACCAAGCCTTCGGCCATTCCAAATACTTGTTGTAATTTACAATTGAGGACTTCAGGAACTTGACGGGCTAAAGATTCAGGAAAACTTGCTCCCCCCACTTGAAGCAACTTTAAAGACTGAATTTGATCTTTATATTGAGCTGCCTTTTCTAGCCACATAATGACAGCACTCGGCACTAAAGATGCCATATTGACTTGATGTCTTTGAATAATAGAGAAGCAATTGAGCGGTTCAGGATTTGGTGCCATCACAACACATCCACCTGCATGTAAAACACCTAATGCACCAGGTGAACTCAACATAAAGTTATGGGGAGCTGGTAGAGCGCACAATAACCGTGTATTCGAGTTTAAACCGCAAATCTCGGCACTGGCCCGCACACTATAGTCGTAGTCATTATGCGTTCTTGGAATAAGTTTTGGTGTTCCCGTACTTCCACCTGACAACTGAAAGAAAGCAACTTCATCAGCAGGTGTAGATGAAAAATCGACAAAGGTCTTTGCTGGTGTTTCAATCCAGTCTAATAGTCCGAAATCGGTAGCTTGATGATTAAGCATCAAAATAATTTCAGGACTTAAATTTACTTCATGAAGTGAGTCAATAAATTGATTACTGCTAAAGACTTCATGCTGACGCGAACCAATTAAAAGCTTAGGTTGAATCTGTTTAATAAAGGCATTTAGTTCATATTGGCGATGGCTATATAGCGCATTGAGCACAACCACACCAGCCTTAAGCAAGGCAAAAAAGACAATATAAAACTCTGCAACATTGGGAAGTTGTACTAAAGCAGTATCACCCTTGCCCAAGCCTTTTTCAGCTAGTCGAGAAGCTAAATTTGTTGATAGCTGGTCCAGCTCGATATAACTCAACTGACGTTCACCACAAATAATTGCCGGCGAATGCGGATACGATTGAACCCCTACCATTAAAATGCGCGTCAAAGGTTGGTCAATCCAATAACCTTTATTGCGATAGTGTTGCGCTCTCTCTGGAGTCCAGCGAACAAACTCAATCAACTGTTTTTTCATGACATTCTAAATATTCAATTTAATTTAATGGTTATCAAGCTATTGATTCTTGGTAAATTTTCTTACATATCGGCATAAATATTTAATTTGAATACCGACAAAAGAAAATTCTTAAGACGGACAAGCTATATATTCACAGCAAATTGGAAATGATTAACAAATGCAACTGGTAATCATTTTCATTTGTTTGTATGATGCTGAAACAAGATTAATTTGTCAACCGAGTTATCGTTCAATGTGTGAATTAACTTCGATGCAAGCGGCCTGCTGGTTTGGTCGCTCTGGCAACGCAACTTTAGGTGGGGTTGCTGCCCACCTCTATGCAGAATTTGACGGTCAATTTATTGATCTACAAAAATTACATTTAGCACTTCAACGACTTTATAAAGAACACCCTATTTTGAGATTAAGTTTGAGTGCCGATGGCATCGCAAACATCATGTCTGAGAAAACTCAACAGATATTAGAAGTCGATGATTTTTCAAAGTTTAGTGATCATCAAATTGAGCAAATGCTCATGCAAAAACGGGAGCAATGGACCCATCAAAAACTTGATTTAAGTCAGGGCCAGACTGCAAGATTTTCTGTAAGTGTTCTTAAAAATAATATTTTTCGTTTTCATGTAGATACGGACATGATTGCTATAGATCCATCCAGCTTCTTGAATTTAATGGAAGATCTTTCTTTGTTTTATGAAGACCCAGAAATATCATTCTCCCGTCCGCCTAATTTTTTTGACTGGTATCAAAAAGTACGGACGGACCCTGACCTAAAAAAATTAAGCCAACGAGACCGCTTATGGTGGAAAGAACGTCTGTCTCATATTAGCCCTGCTCCGTCTCTACCTTTCATTCATCAAGAATTCAAAATAGCAAAAAGTAATCGTTTAAGTACTTGGCTATCGCCAAAAGAACGAACAGCATTACAACAACTTGCTAGAAAACAACATATTACTGTAACCAACCTGATATTAGGTCTATTTGCCTATACGCTTGGTCATGCAACCAAAGATCACAGCTTCCGATTAAATATTCCTACTTTTTGGCGCGAGACAGTTTTAAAAAATGTCGAAGGCACTATTGGTGATTTTGCTAATCTAGTCATCCTTGATGTCGATATGAAAGGGACAACTACTTTAGCCGCATTCTGCAAACAAATAGCAAATCAAATGTTTGAGTTATTAGAGCATTCACATTATTCGGGTGTGAATGTTCTACGTGATCTGTCTCGTTTTCATGGTAGTGCACAGATTGCTCCCGTGGTATTTACAGCGGCGCTCGACTTAGAAAATGATAATTTACTTTCCGAACGTGTCCGCCGTGTTTTTGGCTCAATGAATTGGGTCATTTCACAAGGGCCGCAAGTTGCACTTGATGCACAAGTTGCTCATGTAGATGACGGTATTTTAGTTAACTGGGACATCCGTTTAGATGCTCTACCCAAAGAATGGATCACGAATTTATTTGAATCTTTTATTCATTTACTTAAAAATCTTGCCGCACATCCTGAGCAACTGAATACACAAATTATAAGCCCAGCACAAAATACCTCGTCAGATCGTACGTCTCAAAAACCATTAAATGCATTACAGCAAGCCTACCTATTAGGCCGAACTCAAGCCCTTCCCTTAGGTGGTGTTGCCATGCAAGAGTTTAGGCAGTATCACGGCACAATGGATATTGTTTTATTAAGACAACGATTGACAGAAATGGTACGGCGGCATGACAGCTTACGAACCTATATTGATAAAAACAGGTTAGTACAATATGTAAGCGATCAAGTGAGTGTCAATTTAAAAGAAATAGACCTAACTACATGGGAACCTGAACGTGCTTCTCACCACATCCAGTCCTATAAAAATAGTTATACGCATGAGCTATTTGATTTAAATCAGTCGCCTTGGAATATCACCGTATTTTTATTAAAAAATAATCTATTAACGATTTTTGTCCGTTTTGATGCATTAATTTTAGATGGCCGATCTATAGCTTCACTTATGTTAGAGCTGTTTGATGGACAACAACATGATATCCAAACACAAATAGAAAAAAATGAAGTTGAAGATAGCTTATCTGTTCATCACACAGATATGGCTTACTGGGAAAGAAAATTTTCTAAATTATCGGCTATTCCTGCGCTTCCGTGGAAAACACCCTTACAGCATTTACCGACTTCACGTTACCAACGTAACAGTCTGGTTATAGAAAAAGATCAATTTAAACAGTTGTCTAAAATTGGCGCAAAACATTCACTGTTTAAAAACTCAATTATTATGGCGATTATTTTGGAAGTGCTATCTCATTGGAGCACGGACAAATCTCTATGCGTTGCTGTTCCTACACTTCCCCTCTATGCCGGACCATTTTCAAATAGCTCTACGTTTATTGCAGTTGAGTGGAAAGCTTTAGATCAATTTGCTGAACAAGCAAACCGCTTACAAACTGAAGTTTTAGAGGGTTTACAGCATCTTTCATTTTCAGGCGTTGATCTCGCTCGACTATTATTTGAAAAAGTTGGCACTGCTCCAGTATTGCCAATTGTAATTACAAATGGTTTGTCATGGCCGGTATTATCTGAATCTCATCCTATTCAGCAACTAGATGGCCTTACTCAAACACCTCAAGTTGCAATTGATATTCGCTTTAGCACAAGAAATGACGGCGCTTTGATTTTCGATATTGATTATGCCCAAGAAGCATTTCCACCCAACATGATTGACGATTTCTTGGATGCACTGCAATTAGCAATCAAGCAAATTATTGGTTCAGAAATATTCAGTTTTGATCTCAGCAATTTTTTCAGTGAGCTTCAAAATAAACGACCATATTTTAAAAATAATGAGTCCGATCATTCATCTATACCACTTGAAAATAATGCTAAACAGCAAAATCAACTACTCAATATTTATTTAGAAGTGATAGGTCACACTCCAAATAAGGAAGTGGACAGTTCAACTCATTTTACTCATCTCGGGCTGCGTCCACATCATTTAAAGGTCGTTTCAAAACGTATTAATGAAACATACGCGATTCAGCTCTCACCTGTTCAACTTATTCAATGTCGCAATATTGCTGATGTAGAGAAACTACTAACACCACATTAATTCGTATTTTGAACTTTCATCATTTTGGAAACAGATAAAGTATAAACATGAAAAAAATAGATATTACCGGAATTGGTATTGGGCCATTCAACTTAGGTTTAGCTGCTCTTTTGTCTCATCATCCCGAAATCAAAAGCGTATTTTTAGAACGCAAACCAGAATTTCGATGGCATGAAGGGTTGCTATTGCAAGGCACGACATTACAAGTTCCTTTCTTTGCCGACTTGGTTACTATGGCCAATCCTTGCCATCCCTTAGGCTATATTAATTATTTACATCAACATGATCGCTTACATCAGTTTTATTATTACGACAGTTTTTTAATTCCACGCCGTGAATACGACCATTATTGCCGTTGGGCTTCAAAACAATTACCTGATTGTCGATTTGGAGAAAATGTAAGCCATGTGGAATATGACTCCAAGCTGGATAAATTTATTATAGAAAGTGAATCAGCCTCGGGTGAAAAACAAAAATATATAAGCCAAAATCTGGCAATTGGTATTGGGACTAAACCTCGAATTCCTACATGGCTAGAAACATGCAAGCACCCTTTAGTAAAACATTCTGCGGAGTTTGCAAAAATTCAGGAACAACTCAAGCAATGTAAACAAGTCACGGTTATTGGCTCGGGCCAGAGTGCAGCAGAATGTGTACTTGCTTTATTTAATTCACTTACACCAGAACAAGTAAAAGCAGGTGCATCTATTCGTTGGATCACACGTTCTGCCGGCTTTCACCCAATGGAATATTCTAAACTTGGACAAGAGTGCTTTACCCCTGCATATATGCAATATTTCCAAAGCCTGCCTAGAGATAAACGTCGTGACATTGCTGCTAGTCAGGGCCTGATCTATAAAGGAATTAGCTTCTCAACCATTGGCGATATATATGATGTGCTTTATGAACGTTCAGTGGGCGGTGAGAAATCCGGTTTAAGCCTATACACAAGCTGTGAAGTTGAATCGGTTGAAGAACTTGAATCGGGTTCTCTGCGTTTAACCTGTTTGCACACCCAACTCGATCAACGTTGCGAATTAGAAACTGATGCCCTTGTCGCAGCTACAGGCTATGTTCATGATTGGCCTGAATGGTTCCAAAATATGAAAGGTTCTATTTTAGCTGTTGATAATAAAAATGATTGTATTGTTCAAGAAGACTTTACCGCTTTACGTTGTGATAAAGGACAAGGTCGTATTTTCATTCAAAATGCCGAGATTTTTCAGCAAGGTGTAGGTTCTCCAGATTTAGGAATCGGAGCAACCCGAAACTCAGTGATTATTAATCAATTACTGGGGCGTAATGCTTATCGAATTCCTAAACAGTCTTCTTTCCAGCACTATGGTTTGCCAGAATAAAATATGAATATCATAAAAAACCCGCGATTGCGGGTTTTTTTATTCGGTTGAAGATTACAACAAATTAAAAGTCATATGATACAGATAGCATATATGTTCTTGGTGCGCCTAAAGCCAAATTCGTCAATTGTGGCTGTGCCCAATACGCTTTGTTGGTTAAGTTATAGATATTGGCACGGAAAGTAACTGGGTGGTTCTCGACTTTCGTGCTATAGCGTGCGCCAACATCTAAGAGCGTACGTCCAGGTACGGACAAGGTATTTTCTGCATTAATATATTGCTTGGAAACTGCATTGATATTTCCTGATAAGGTTAAAGTCCCTTGTGCTACTTGAGTATCCCACTCTGCTCCAAGCTTAGCCTGATTTTTTGGCACAGCAACTGCTGTATGACCATCGTTTCCTCCACCGTTAGTCTTAGTAAGTTCAGGATCAAGATAGGTAAAGCCACCCATTAAACGCACATGTTCAATTGGTGAACCAAAGAATGACCATTCAATACCACGATTTCGTTGTTCTCCATCCGAAACAAAGGTAGGTAAGTTATCCACAAGCTGTGAAGCATCTAAATAACTACTTGGTTTGGTAATTTCAAATGCACTCAATGTATGCGCAAATGTCCCCAAATCAACCTTCAAACCAAGTTCCTGTTGTTTAGTTTTTTGAGGAGGAAATATTGTCCCCGCATTTGATGCAGTTGCAGGCGCCTGATCACCCTTTGTCAAACCTTCAATATAGTTTGCATAAACAGAAATTTTATCATTCGCTTTAATCAGTAACGCGACACCAGGCGTGGTTGCTGATTTAGCATTTTCAGGTAATGTATTAACAGAACTTGTTGCTTTTACAGTCTGATGACGAAGTCCTAAAGTCAACTGTACTTTATCTTGAGCAAACGACAATGTATCGGCTAAACCGAAGCTAGAGGTAGAGAGTGTCGAATGCAATAGAAACGGCGGTGTAAACTCCGGTTTAGGCCCCCAATTTGGATTTGGATCATAAATATTCGTAATAACAGGCTTACTAAAACCTGGGATAATTCTATAACCATAATCATCTTGTGCATGATTATAGTAAGTTGCGTTGGCGACCCATTGATGTTTCACAGGCCCCGTCTCAAACTTGCCTTTAAAACCTGCATCTGCTGATTTTTTATCGACTTCAAAAGCAAGTTGTCCAAGCATTGAACTCAGTGTTCCAGTGCTACTCGTAATCGTCCCTGCACTTGCCCCATTATATTTATATTGGGTTGTACTTTGTCCATAAGCCGCATATGCCATTAACTGATCAGAAAAATCATATTCGCCACGAATCATGGCACCTTTATCTTTAGTTTCCACAGAGCCCCAATCCGGACTAAGTAAGGTATCCGCTTTCGGTGGTTTCGGAATTCCAACTGCAGTAGAGACGTTAACACCACGTGTTACACCATCAACATGATCTAAGGCATCGTAAGCATCAACAAAAACACGTGCTCTTTCACCTTGCCAATCTAAACCAAGCGAAAATAAACGACTTTCTTTCGACTGATCATTAACTGCTGCATCTCCATCTCGATACATTCCATTGATACGAACGCCGAATTCTTTATTTTCACCAAATCTTCTTCCAACATCGACATGTCCACCAAACTGGGCATCCGACATATAAGTTGTGGTCAATCGTGCAAACGATTCATCAGCGGCATATTTGGTCACTAGATTTACCGTTCCACCCACCGATCCTGCTGGCGGCATCCCATTTAACAAAGCGGAGGGACCTTTCAACACCTCAACGCGGCTAAACATTTCCGGAGAAGTTCGATAAAACGGTGTGATACCAAAAAGTCCGTTCATTGACATATCATTCGTGCTCGAAGCATATCCACGAATATAATAGTTTTCACTCCAACCACCACTTGCACCGTTGGTATATATCGATGGATCAGTTGCTGCAATCACTTCTGTAATATCTTTTGCCTGTTTATCTTCGATATATTTATCGGTATAACTAATCGTATTAAATGGCGTATCTAGAAATTTTTTACTACCGAGAAATCCAACATTGCTCGATGTTGCAACTTGTCCACCTGCATAAGTATCATCTTGTTCAGCTTTTACGGTAATTGCTGGTAAAGCTGCTACATTTGTTTGAGCAGCTTGTTGTTGTTCTAGAGTTTTTGTTGAATTATTAATAACAGCAGCATAGGTATTTGATGCACATAGAACAAATACAGTGCCTAATGCATAGCCTAATCGAAGGGCCATTTGTGCAGATGCAATACCATTTAATACAAAAGAACGTTGATTAATTCTTTGATCATTCCCACTTTTAAAATTACGGTTATCGCTAACGTTGTTCATTGAAAGACCTTTAATGTTGTGATTCATTTTTTATTAACTATCTGCTTAAAATACAAAGCAAAATAGTGAAAATTTATGCTGTAAAATTTGATTAAGTGATATGCGTAAAATTTATTGGTAGCCTTTTTTTACATCTTCCATCACTATTTTGAGCGAGGTTGGGCTTGCAGCCGTGGTGTACCACGCATCTGCATCGACAAAAATAACACGACCGTTTTTCCACGCTTTGGTTTGACGTAATAATGGATTTTCAACACTGGCGGCATTAATGTTTGAGCGATGTTCCATCACAGCAGTTCGGTCTACGATATAGAGAATATCTGGGTCCGCTTTTTTGATGAATTCACTCGAAATTGGTTGTCCATGTAGACTTGTATCCATCACACCACTTGCAGGCTTTACTCCAAAAGCATTAAAAATAAAGCCATAGCGTGACTGAATACCAAAATTACTAAATGCCCCATTGTTATGAAGAACGACTAACGCTCTTGCTGGGCGATTGGCTGTCACCGCTTGTACATGCTTCACCTGTTCATCAAGTTCAGAAACTTTCTGGCGGGCTAAATCTTCTTTATTAAATATTTTTCCTAAGGTCATCATATGATCTTTAACCAGACCAATATGATTACTCTCGCTATTGTTGAAGTTAATATCGTAGTGAATGGTCGGGGCAATTTTTGATAGTTCCTGATACTGATTAACGTGTAATGGCGTCATCAAAATCAGGTCTGGTTTTAATGCATATATCCGTTCCATATTGGGCTGTACAATTGCACCCAAATCCTGAATTTGTGCATCTTTTTTATATTTTTCCAAAAAGTGTGGAACATAATCTTTTGGCATTCCCATAATCGGGACATTCAGTTGATCTAAAAAGTCAGCTTCATTCATATCAAGTACGGCAACGCGTTGCGGTAAATGATCTATCACCGTAGTTCCAAGCGCATGTTTTACCGTAATCGGTTCTGCTAGCTTCTGAGAAGCTTGAGTGGTATCTGCAACTTTTTGATCACATGCTTGTAGAGTGACAGCTGCCGCTATGATTAGGGCTACTCCCCCATACTTTTTCTTCCAGTTCATATGTATTCAAGCTCCAGATGAGTTGAAGTAATTACACATACAGCCACGCTCACTGTATGTAATTTCAAAATCAAGCTCGTACAGATCATTTAATTGCGCCTCTGTAATCACTTGTTCGGTTAACCCACTGAAATGAAGCTTGCCGTTCTTCAGCGCGACAATATGGTCCGAATAATTCGTGGCAAAATTGATGTCATGAATGACTAAAATCACAGTGCGCCCTTGTTCATCACATAGGCGTCTGAGTGCACGCATAATTTGAACGGCATGTTTCATATCAAGGTTATTTAAGGGTTCATCTAATAAAAGTACGTCTGTTTGCTGTGCGATCGTCATCGCCAAAAAGGCCATTTGCCTTTGACCACCACTAATTTCATCGATGTAAGATTTGCGCAGCGGCTCTAAAGAAAGAAACTCAATAGCTTCATCAACCACCTGATGATCTTGCTCGGTTAAAACACCACGGCTATAGGGAAAGCGTCCAAATGACACCAGCTCTTCTACGGTTAAGCGCAAATTAAAGCCAGGTGCTTGACGTAAAGTCGCGACATGCTTGGCGTAAACAGCGGTTTTAATATCCGCAATATTTTGATGATTAAGAAAAATCTCGCCTTTATCTGGCTCAATTAAACGTGCCATCATCATGAGCAAAGTCGATTTTCCAGCTCCATTTGGACCAATGAGTGATGTCACCTGACCTGTAGGAAATTCAACATTTACGTCAGTCAGTACTGGCTTATTTCCATATGACTTATTGATATTCTTGACATGAATCATGCAACACCTCGGGTACGAACCGTCAGCGCAAGGAAATAAATGCCACATACCAGATTGACCAAAATGCTGACGGTCGTTTTGTAATTAAAAACGTGCTCAACTAAAATTTGAGCAGCAATAAATATGGCAATCGTGATGGCACAGCCCATGGGCAGCGTTAATTTATGCTTATAACTTCTTGCTAGTGCATAAGTAATGTTGGCAATGAATACGCCCATAAATACTGTCGGGCCAATGAGACTGGTAGATACCGCAACCAAAATAGCGATTAGAGCTAAATAGAAACTGACATAACGGTGATGATGAATGCCTAATGAAATGGCTTGCTCACGCCCTAAAACCAGAACATCCAAAACAGGGAGTGCTTTTCTACCGAGGAATAGAACAATGACTACGGCTACACTGGCATAAAATAAAGTTTCTGGTTGAGAGCGATTAAACGAAGCATAGCTAAGGCCTTGGAAAACAGAAAATTCACCAGGATTAATTTTGAGTTGAATAAATTGAGTAACCGTCCCGACGACCATCGTAAGGACTAAACCTAAAAGCAACAGGAGAAACACATCATTTCTGCCATATGGCAATAACCACTTATGGATTACCCACGAATAAAGCAGCATTAAAACGATTGAGATAAAGAAATTACCATTTACCCCTAACTGGCTTAATCCATGCGTTCCCCAAAAAAACAACAACAAAACTTGCCATAAGAGATAAATCGCTTCATAGCCCATAATGGAAGGGGTCAAAATACGATTACCGACCAGTGTTTGAAAAACAATCGAGGAAAAAGCAACACAAATACCGGCTATCACAATCGTGGCAAGACGCAGAAGTCGATTAGGAATGACGTAATCAAAATCTAACCCTGAGTTTAAAAATAAAAAACTTATTGCTAGGCAGATGACAATTAGATAAATCGTCCATAGCTTTGTAATACGCATTATCTGAATTCCCTCAAAATGAGGATGAGGAAAATAATTCCCCCCACACCACCTGCGGTAAGTCCAATTGGCACTTCAAATGGGTAAATAATCGAGCGACCAAGAATGTCGCAAACCAGTAATAGTGATGCCCCACCCAAAGCCACAATGGGCAAGGTTTTAGCTAAGTTTTCTCCGTATTTCAGTGCGACCAAATTGGGGACCACGAGCCCGACAAAAGGAATGGCACCAACAGTAATTACTGTGGTTGAAACTGTAATGGCAACCAGTATTAAACCAATGGCGGCTATAGCTGCATAACTAAGTCCCAAGCTAGAAGCCATCTCTTCACCCATACCAATCACGGTAAAGCGATGTGCGAAAAGATAAGTCAGGACAACAATCGGAAAAATAATGTAAATAACTTCATAGTGACCTTGGACAATTTTTGAAAAATCTCCTAAAAGCCACCCTTGCATACTTTGTAAAATATTAAAGCGATATGCATAAAACTCAGCTAAGGCACTCAGTACACTGCCGTACATCAAGCCAATAACCGGTACTAAAACCGTATTTCTAAAACGGATCCGACGGATAATTGCGATATAAATTAAGCTGGCAATAAAGCAAAAAATGATCGCAAATATCATCTTACTCAGCGTGCTGGTTACCGGAACTAAAGTTAACGACACTAAAATTCCTAGTTTGGCAGCATCTAAACCGCCCGAAGTTTCTGGTTCAACAAACTTGTTACGCACAATATGCTGCAAGATGACACCACATACCGCCAACCCGATACCGGTAAGCACAATGGTAATCAAACGAGGGATACGGCTGGCTGTAAGAGTGAGCCAACTCTCATGAGAAAAAGAAAATAAGGTAGACCACTGTATTTGCTCAGCCCCGAGCAATAACGAACAAATACATAAAATGTTAAAAATACAGAATAAGCCAAATCGCATCAGTGGTGTGCCCCACTTGAGCGTAATAAAGCCGATGCAAATTGCAAATTTAGTCCCATCAAACTAAAGCGAGGGAAAATTTGTTCAATATTTGATGGGCTTATTAACCTTTCATGATTGAATATTCTCATGAAAATTCCTCAATTTTATCGAGACAACAGAATCAGTTCCTTTTGAATAGGCAAAATCACAGCCCTATTCTGAGGATCGTTTTTTTCATCTTTAAATTATTTTTGCCGAACCAATTTCGAATTAAATAAATATTAATCAATCACTTATTATTTATTTTCTATTTTAAAAATTCGTCACTCTCAATTGGCATCATCTTCTTGCAAATAATAATCTTGATGTAAATGAGAATCAATTATAGTATGTTTAAAGGTAAAATGTAACCCTACTGTTACATCAGCACAGTTCATGTGGACATCAACTCATTAGAAAAAGGTCAATTTTTGCAAACAAGCAAATCTATAACATTATGAATTATATGAAATTTAATCTAATGTAAAAAATTTGCGAAATAAAAATTGATGAAAATAGCCATTTGATAAACCAGGATTCATTTATGTTGGAACAATTTTCCAAATCGCCCTCTCTCCTTTCGGTTACTGATTACGAAGAACATATCTGGATGTTGCAATTACAGCAGCCTGAACAAGTTAATCGACGTTTTAATCTGTGGAAAGTTAATCAAGGTTTAGATATTCAACTGCTGATTAAAGCAATTCAAGACATTATTAAAACTACGCCTGACTTAAATGTCCGCTATACATTTAGTGACGAAGGCGATTTATACAAATATCCATTTGATGACCATTCAGCTTGCCTAGAATTAAAAAAGAGCAATACAGAACAAGTATTTGAGCAGATAGCTAACTTAAAAGCGCAACCATGGAATGCAGAATTTCATCCCCCTTTTTTTACAAGTCTGGTAGAAACTGAACAAGACTATTTCCTGATTTTAGCGCTCCACCCGATTCTTGATGAAAGCTATCAAAAGTCAGATTTCATTCAGGCCATACAAAATCGCTATCGACAATATTCACCCAATAATATGCCATTGGTACTGAATGAAATTGATATCTCACATCATCTAGATACAAGTTTCACAAAAGCGTCAGAACAACCTAACCAAGCTTATGTTTCGGAAATTATTTTAGAAGAGTTCCGAAATACTCTCGCTGAGCCAGAAATGAGCCAACATGATGACTTTTTTGATTTTGGCGGCCATTCACTATTAGCAACACGAATTATTGGAAATCTACTTAATAAACATGGAATTGAGATTCAATTTAATGATTTCTTTAAATCTCCATCTGCTGCTGACTTAGCCCAATATGCTTTCGTTAAATCTGCAAAAACTGAAAAATCCACCTTGCAAAGTGTCGATAAAGCCCCGCTTACTTTAGCTCAAGATTTCCTGTGGCAAGCTTATTCTGCGTTCGATTTTAGCCCAATTTATAACTTGCCATTTGCCGTAGAATTCCTTGAAGAAATTAATGAAGATATTTTCTTGCAAGCCTTTACAGATATTGTTGAGCGCCATGCAGGTTTACGCACAATTTTTAATAGCGCCAATGGTCAAACCTATCAACAGGTGGTTCCTACATCTGAACTTCAACAATTCAAATGGTTTTGGAACAGTGCCGAAAGTCACGATGCAACGCTTGCAAGTGAAGCTTCATATAAATTTGATTTAACTCGCGAACTTCCCTTAAGAATTCGTTTAATTCGAAATGCCAAAGGTCGCCAAACTCTATCGTTTTTAGTTCATCACATGGTGATTGATGAATGGTCTTTAAATACCATTATGGCTGACCTTGCGCATGCTTATCTTGCTCGCTCAAATGCTCAAGCACCAAACTGGAAGGCACCCGCTCAATCTATACTTGATTTTTCTTTACTTCAGCAAAAACAAGGTATCAATCAAGACTATCTAAATTATTGGACTAACCTGCTAACAGGGGCAACTAAAGGTCTAAGCCTCCCTGTTTCGGAACATGAATTAAATGCTGAAAAGGAAAAACCTCCAGTCCAATGGCTCGAACTTAAATTTGCACCAGAAATGCATGACAAGCTCCTCGCATTTTCGAGACAACACAGCTCTTCTATTTTCGCGGTTCTCTATACTGCTATCGCCAATGCGTTACAGCAACAAGGTAATTTAAAAGATATTGTGATTGGTACTTCTGCTTCTGGACGAACTGATCCCGAGTTTTTTGATACGGTGGGTTACTTTACGACCATGGTTGCGCATCGCACACATTTTAGCCCTTCAGATTCATTCCAATCATTGCTCCACAATATCAGCACAATGATTAATACATCGATGGCCTATGCAGATATTCCAATCAACCATATTCAAAATGCACTAGGAATGAGCGCTGATGAAGGTCTGTTATTTGATGTGTTTATTCATATCCATTCAAATAACGCTTTAAACGGCGCGCTCAAAACGCCTCAGGGACAAAATCTTCCTTATCGTCAAATCTTGCCGGAACGTGATGAATCGATGTTCGGATTACATTTTGAAATTATGGAAAATGTGATTGATGGACAACATCAGTTAAGCATGATCATTACGTATCAAGCCCACCGCTTCCCGACTACAACAGTGCAAAGTATCTGTGAAAAAATTAAGGCAACCTTAGCTCAAATCTAGTTGCCCTAAAACCCACTATGTGCTTAAAAGCAAACAACTCAACTCCGCTTTTAAGCACATTTCAATTTTTCTATTTTATTTGCTGCTCTACTTTATTCACTACATCCTGAATTGTTTTGCAGCTAATGAGTGTATAAAAATCAATTTCTGTATTGAGCTTTTGAGAAAGTTTCTGAGCAATACTCATGAGTTGTTTCGGACGAATTCCTATCGCTAATATTTCACTTCTATAAAAAATATCCATTCTTTCAGCTTGGCTGTCGGCTATGCATTCACGGAAAACTGATAAAACCGAATCTCCCACCTCAGCGACTGATGACTGTGTTTTAGAGGAGTTTGTAGACGACGTAGAAGATACATAAATTTTCCCCTGAGCGATTTCTTGCACAGCTTTACGATCAATTTTTCCATTCCGGGTCAAAGGTATGGTTTCGACGACCAAATATTTCGAAGGAATATGAGAACTTGGCAAATGCACTTTTAAAAAGTTCTTTAATTCGGGGCTATTTAAGCGAGTAGTTTTATATTTATTTTCTAAGGTGTAAACGGCGACTAGCTCTTGAGTTTCAGTCGTTGGATGTACACAACTTACCACCACACAGTTATGAATATACGGGTTCTTCGTTAAAGCATTTTCAACCTCGGCCGCAGAGATTCTCACGCCTTTTATTTTTAAATAACCTTCCTCACGTCCAGCAAAAATAATATTTCCATCTTCCCTAAAATATCCTTGATCACTCATGCGAAAAGCAGTTTGAGTTTCATTTTCACTCACTTGAATTTCAACGAAATCTTTATAATAAATCTCCCCATCAAGTAAATAACCATTTGATAAATTCAGGCCGGTCATATACATCGTACCGACCTCGCCCATTTGGCAAGGTTTTAGATTTTCATCCAAAATATAATAACGGTTATTTTCTAAAGCTTTTCCATACGGAATAATTTCCTGATCTTGCTCATTTATTTCATGCCATATACTCCAAATTGTGGTCTCGGTAGGCCCACCTAATGAAAATAAACGAGCGTTAGGCAATTGTTCTCTTAACTTTGCTATAAGTGAAGGTTTGATATAGTCGCCGCCTTGGGCAATTAAACGCAAAGACTGTAATTGTTCTTTTTGAGCTACACTGAACAGCATATCGACAATGGCAGGAACACTGCTCCAAATTGTAACCTTGCAACGATCTACTAAATTGGCCCAGACAACAGCATTTTTACTTTGCTCAAAAGATGGCACCACCAAAGTTGCACCCACTGCCATTGAAGCAAATACATCAAATACCGACATATCATGATGAAACGGTGTTACCGCCATAATCACATCGTCAGCAGTAATTTTCCATTCCGAGATCGTCTGTTGTAGCGTGTTTTCTGTGGCTTGATTATTTAAGACCACACATTTCGGAGTTCCTGTACTTCCCGAAGTATATAAATAATAAGCCGGACGTCTGTTGATTTCGGCATTAAAGCTCGGTTTGTACTTAGTTGTAGCCGATAAAATTTCATTAATATTTAGGTTTTGCACACCTGCAATGGATGAGTCACTCACCACAACATCTGCCCGACTATTCGTCAATAAATAGTTCAGTCGCGATGGCGGAGAATCCATATCTACAGGTAGCCAAATGATGCCAGTGAGCGCACATGCTAAAGCTGTATAAATATGCTCAGGACTTTTTCTCAGGCAAATTGCCACCACCGACCCTGTCGCCAAGTCTTGCTTTCTTAGCGCATACATAACTTTGGCGACCTGAGTCCCTACCTCAGCATAACTAATGCTACGATCTTCAAAAATGAGTGCTGTTCGATTGGAATTTTGCTCAAAAATATTTTCATAAATTTGCTTTAAGAAATTTTCTACGTTGTTATTTTTATCATTCATTTGCCCTAAATTTTGACTCAAATCTTTTAGCATTTATCTTGGTCCTCACCCTATTCTTTATGCAATACCACCCAACCTAATATTCAAAACAATGTTATAAAAATGTCGTTTTCATTGCTGTTTGTTTGAATAATAGATACCCCAGCACAATAATATAAATGATAATCATTTACAATTAATATTGTGATAAATATCAATTTTCCCCCTTTAAAAGCACTTTATAAAAAATAATAAATATCAAAACAATAAGATAATTTTTAACCTTAGGCCTAATCATTTAGAGGGCTATATTTATGAACTAAAAACCACAATTAATAATGATTATTATTTACATTTAGAGCTAATTTAGTTATCGTAATGAATAGAGAGACTACATCTATATCAATTATTACGCTCTATAGTAATCATGAAGCTTGGGTTATATGTATGACAAAAATTGCAGAAAAATCGAAACAAGAATATGGCGACTTACTAAAAGAAAAAGACCATTTACAAGATATGGAACAGCTTGAGATGACTATCGTCTCCATCCATACGCCGTATCCGTCCATTGTAAGAATTCAAGGAAAAATCAACACATTACAACCAGAGCTTTGGCAAGCTCCCAATTTGGCAATTCGGTTAATTGTGAACAATCCGCCAGAGGGACAACCCATTTCACGCGTCTATACGGTCCGTTCATTTAACCCTGTAAACGCTCAAATCGAAATTGATTTTGTTAAACATGAAGATTTAAGCCCAGCAATGGAATGGCTTAATTCAGCTCAAGTGGGTACAAAAATCGGGCTTATTGGCCCCCGCCCTCATTTCATTCCCAATTTCACAGCCAAAAAGCATGTGGTCATGTTTGCCGACGATACGGCTGTACCCGCATTATATTCCATACTGAATGAATGGGAAAATGGCGTAAGTGCGGATATTTTCATTGAAAGTTTTGAAAAAGATATTGCTAGCCAATTACCTCGTCATGACCATGTTAAAATTCATTCGTTCCATAAAGAACATCACACGCCACAAAAAGGTCTTCTTTTAAAAGCAGCATTTGCACTAAAAACTTATGAAAATATTACGATTTGGGCGGCTTGCGAACGCAAAGAAGCCAGAGCTTTACGCCAGTTTTTTCTAGAAGATAAACAGTTTAATAAAAATGACGTGCGTATTGCTGGGTATTGGAGAGATGGCGTATCAAGTTCAGAACTAGACATACTCCGTGCTCAACATTATCAGAAACATATTCAGCAAGGTAAGACGTTGAATGAATATGATGACCTTGATCTAGCGAATTAAGATCAGCAATCATTTGAATAAAACCTGCTTTGTGCAGGTTTTTTTATGAGTCAACATACATCTATAAATATAAAACTATATGACCATATCAATTATGCAACGACATGTTGCAGTTAACCTATTTTTTAGCCCCACATAGAACATTACTATATTTCTCAAGAGATAAATAAAAATTTGGGAGATTAGATCATGAATGCTTATCTACATCGTAGTGAAGATCGAGGTCATGTAAAAGCAGGCTGGTTAGAGTCTTATCATAGCTTTTCATTTGGTAGTTGGTACGACCCTAAATATATGGGTGTAAGCGCTCTACGTGTAATTAATGACGACCAGATTGATGCACATAATGGTTTTGGTACGCACTCCCATGACAACATGGAAATCTTAACTTGTGTGCTAGATGGTGCAATTTCACATCGCGACACGATGGGAAATGAAGGCCAGATTAAAGCGGGTGAATGGCAACTCATGAGTGCTGGCACAGGTGTGGCCCACAGTGAAATCAACAACACTGATACGCCTGTACATTTACTACAAATCTGGATTATTCCTGATGAAAGAGATGCAGAGCCAAATTACCAGCAAATTAATCTTGACCCGCGTAAAGATCCAAACAAATGGCATTTAATTGCAGGTCCTGACGCAAACGCACCAATGCATATTCGCCAAAATGCAGAAGTAAAATCTGCCGTATTGGAAAAAGGACATGAGTTAACGGTTGATACAGTTAAAAAAGTGAACTATGTGCACGTGATTTCAGGTGTAGTTCGCATTGGCGATCAAGAAGTTAAAGCAGGCGATGCTTTAGTTTTTGAAGATAAAGCGACAATTCACGCAATTGAAGACAGTCAATTTATCTGGTTCGATTTACCTTAAATCATCAAAAGCCCTTTTCATAAAAGGGCTTTTTTTAATCTCCCCCGCCACCGCCGCCATCACATCCTCCTGAATCTGAAGATGATGATGAACAGTCATTTGAGTAACTAGAGTTATGATGATGACTCGGACTATTATCGTGAAAATGATGTGTTGAAGCAGATAAGTGATCATGCTCACCAGATGGTGAATAATTTTTTAAATTTCTGAGTAGCGCGATTAAACAAATGAGTCCAATACTAGAAAAAATTACTATGAATATAATAATAAATAACTTCAAATAACGACCTCCTAGATCAAGCTATAGAGATGCTTGTTGTGTTCCCATTTATTATATGAGTCATGTTTAATAAACAAGTTGTTTTTTGATAAATAAAAGTTGTATTAAACCAACCCCGCCAAAAAACAATCCAACACCTTTTCCCGTTCGATTGTCGCATCCGAGCTTAAAAGCTGAATAATTGCACCTTCAATCATATATAAAAATAGTTTGGCATCCTGAAAAGTCGCATCGTTTTTAAGTGTTCTCAGCTGGCTATAAATTTCATTGATGAGCCACGTTCTATACCTCACTGCGATGATATAGGCTTTTGGATAGGTGAGTTTGGTTTCAAAAATTGCTTTAAATAATAAATAGTACGGCCCTTCTACATCGCTATGTAAGAAATAAAGTTTCTTAAGTTTATCCTTCACGTTTGTACTTTGATCGTACCCAACAATTGAGATTACTTTTTCTTTTAAGCGTTCTTTTTGCACGATCAAACAGATTTCAATAAATCGCTCTTTAGAGTGAAAGTAGTTATAAAAAGTTGCTTTTGGAGTGTGAGACTCTTTCACGATTCGGTCGACCCCAACCTTATGAAATCCGTGATGGTGAAACAAATGAATTGATGTATTAATGATTTGGATCGCACGTGTTGAGAGAACTAAATTTGGCATATTTTTACCGTTATAAATTCTTGTTGTTTCTAAACGAGATACTTTTTTGGGAGAAAAAAGGCATAGCAAAGCCGTAAGACTGTGCTTGGCACATCTCAAGTTTTATTGTTGATGCAAGTTTTTTGAGCCGTAATGACTTAAAGCCTGAAAACCCTAAAGGGCATCAAGCTGCTTTAAATTTTTAAGTTGTGTCGTTATAGCTTTTGGCAGTCGCTGCCAAGAAATTAAGAATGTGCAAAGCCAACTCCTTTTTATTGGGAGTTCTGCCAGACATTTATAGAATTATGGTGGCAGAACGGAAGAAGGTTGACAGACTAGTAATAACTCAAACTAGCACACCCGAAGGTGTCCCTCTCCCGTCCTACCGCTACGGGAGGGAACGAGTGGTCCACCACACACAAAACTATTCCTCAGAAAGAAAAGCTCTGATGCGGGAGTTATTATTCAGCCTGTCAAAGCCGGCTGGCAATGTGGCCAGCAGGCAAAGGATAGTGCTCTGCCCTTTAGCAGTCAAGCACACAAAATGACATTTGTTTTAAATTAGATCATTAAAAAGTAAGGATAAATAATGGATAAGTGATTGTTAAAGTGGGGTTTATAAAGGTGGGAATCTCTTTTGAGAATTTCCCCCTTATTCACAATGCCTTATCTTTTCTACCATGCAACTTTAAAATTCATTATCTTAGGTATCCTTACCAAAAGCTTTAGCCAAAATCTTCATCCCCTTAGGAAGAATAAAAAACTCCACCATAGTGAAAGTATAATGATCGCCATTAGGGCGAACCCGAACAACTTTCTCATATTTGGTTTCACAATATCCACGTGACTGACTATAGTATGTTGAAGTACGCATATTATTAAGATGACGATCCCAACCATTTTTTCGCAGCCAGCTAGCTAATACTTGTCTTTTAATATTTAAGATCTTGCATGCTTGCTGAAATTTCACTCCTGCAGGTGTTTGAGTAATGGTGTCGATCGTTCGCTCTAAACACTGGTTCTGAGTTTCAAGATGAATTACTTGCTCTGTATAGTCCAAAAGAGCACGGCGTAAAGCATGAGGATTTGAAATATCTACGACCACTCTCTCCTCCTTAGAGACAATCGGTTCATTCAAATTAGGCTGACCTAAAGTATTATGCTTAATACTTAATAATTCACATGCTTGGTTATAAGTAACTCGAATAGGTTGCATTTATTTAGCTCCATACAGTTGTGTTTGATGGAGCAATAAAACCAAATTAGGTATTACCTCAGGTAAGATAGGTAACGTAAAAAAATACCCTACCTTAGGTAGGGAAGATATATATAAATCAACAACTTAAAATAAAATTATTTTTTATAATTTCTATCTCTATGTGTTGACCAATTGATAAAAGGAGTTGTTATTTCTCTTAATTTTGTAGCAGATGGCCTAGATAGGTCGTAACCAGTATTCATAGTAATCCAACTATTAGCTTTATTACTGTGGCTATCATTTTTAGGATTGTTTATATAAATTGATTCCCATAACTTAATTGAAAGCACTAAATCAGGTGAATATCTTTCTGTAGCTGACTCATCAAAAATTTGGTCTAGAATATTAAGCGTGGAAGAAGGGGTACTTATTAAAAGTTTAGCTTCTAAATCCTCATATTTGAGCTTTAATTGTTGAAAGTCATTCTTTGCACTATTAAGGTCCATACTAAGACAAAATACTTCTCCATTTTCTTTTTGCACATCATCTTTTAGCTTTTGAATTGTTTTATCTTTTTCAGAAATGACACTTTTAAGATTCTTTATTTCAGCTTGTGATGACTGATAATCTGATTGCAATAATTGGGATTGAAGAATTTCTTGCTGTAATTTTTGTTCTAATTTATTAATTTTTAGAGCCAATTCTTGATTTTCACGCTGATAATCCTTTAATTTAGTTTGCTCCATAATGTAGTTAGGCTCTATATTTTTATTAAAACCATCTATATAGATTCCTCTATCAGAAAAAAATTCTTTTAATCTATTAGCTTCAAGATATTGGCCTTCATTGACAAATTCTCCAAAAAAACCTGATTTAACCGCAGAATATATAAAATCAAATGCTTCTTCGTACTCTGGATGCTGTTCTAGCCAACTTACTTTATTTGAGCATCTTGATGTTGAAGTAGGGTTGTAACCTGTCATTAAACAAGATGCTTCATGAACTGAAAATATCTCATTTTTAAAATAAAGAGGAAAAGTCTTACTCTCATCTAAAGTTTTGTTTTTATAAATCTTATCTCTCTGTTCACTGTTTTCTAAATTAATTTCTGTGAAATGTTCAAATTGATAAAAAAAATCGTCTTTAAACCATACATAATTTTTAAAGTCGAGATTAAAGTCATCAATAGTAATAGATCCACTAGCTAAATTTATTAAGAGATAATCCATTTTTGAAAATTGTTTATTATCAAAATCTCGATGAAGTCTTACTGGGTTACCATCGAAATAATGTGACTTATCATAAGGTATACAAAATTCATTTATTTCGATCGAAATTAAAAGTTCTGCTATCTCATAATCTAACTCTAAATCAGTTTTATTTTTTATAAGATTAAAAGCATCAAATACTGATAACCATGGACTCTTATCTTTAATAAGCTTTTTTAAACTATTCATAAATGCCTCCCACAGCCCCCCAAGAAAATAGCTAAGCCAATCAGATTGGGTATCTGACTTTCGGGAGCAAACCTAGACTTAGCAAATTAAATATAAGTGATAAAAATCTAAATAAGAACATATAAATCCAAGTAATACGTCTAATCATGTCGCGCACTAGTTTTAGATCTACAGAAATAAAATATTGATGAGTTCAAGCAAAAGACGAATAATTTTTAAAACTGAATTTAGCAAATCTAACAGTATTTTAAAGTTTGGCTTTACTGAGTCTGAAGCAATTTTTTTGGGTTGGTTAATTTTATTCAACATCTAAATACATCCTTTAGAATTTAACAGGGATGTACTTCATTATTCACATAGTAGTTTTAGAAAATAGGGAAAAACTTTTTTTACTTTTTCCCTTTAATTTTCTCATAACTAACAATTATACTTTCTGGATTATTAATAATCATATCGTCTGCTTGCCTTTTAATTGGCTGTCCAGCTTCTCGTTCTTGCTTTATCCAACTTTTTAAGTTATCTGGTGTAATACCTTCGTAAGAATAACAAACTAATTCAATGGCTCGTCTTTGAACCTTTAGAATTTTTAGAGAGCAATAATATCTAAGAACCGCTTCATATCTCCTAGGATCTGCGGGAGCTCCATTTTCTTCCTTAGAGATATATTTGGTTGGATTTATTATTTGATCTTTACCCCTTGCTCTTACTATACCTGCTGCCCACTCTCTTTCCATTTCGGTTAACGGCTCGTTCTTTTTTATTTTTTCTGCAATCTCGACCATAAATTTGCCTTGATTTATGCAAGTATTTATTTCGTCCTCAGGGGTAACATCACCAGTCAAACCTTTAAACATCCAGTCTTTAGCCATTTTCAACTATCCTATCAATCTCATCAGTTCACTGTATTATCTCTATTCACTATTCAAAATACACTCTTTTATTCTAGGCGCCTTTAACACCTTTCTTGCAATGTGCCTTTAGTATTTTTATAAGTTTATAGAAAGCAATACCCGCCTAAATCATTATAATTTATGGATTTTTAAGTCATATAAAGCTATTCGAGTTTATATGATTTTTTATACAGTAAGCTTTGGACGATGTAACCTTTTAACATGAGAAAAGGTTACACCACTCAATTAAATTATAAATAGAAATTAGATTTAATCTATTTTCATAAAATATAAATCAGTGCCTTTTGCAATTGTCTGCTCTTGAAAAGGTACTATCACAATACAATTCGCTTTAACAAATGGCTCTATCTGATATGACTGTCGTTGTTCAATAATTTCTAATACATATTCCCCATTTTCTTGAGGCTTATAATGACCCCATAACAACTTTCTGTTTGTCACATCAGGAACAATCTCTATGTCAGTTTTACCTTTAAAGTAAGCATGATCAAAAAAGTCTGAGATGTGCTTATTCAAAATATATTTCACAAAAGCATGCATTAGAATCGCAATATCTTGGATGTCACCCGGTAAATTAATAATAGTCGCTTTGTCTTCTGTAACAACTACACGCATACCTTTATGATTACCGCTTTCATCATATATCTGCACAGTCTCACGGCTAGCTGGAGTCCTATCTTGGCCTTTAAGAATTTTAATTTCATTAGCTGGTATACAGCGTGTATTCAAGGCCGATGACATGCTGCTTTGATCAAAGATTGGAAGTTTTTCAAGCTGGAATAAAGAAGAACGATTATTTTGATATGTGCAGCAAAGAATGACATCAAAGTTTGAAGTTTGTTCTTCAAAGAATTTTATATAATCGTCCCTGCTTGTTGTTAATGAGTCATCTAAAGCTGGGTCATTATCTTTTTTAAGATTATTAAATGCAGCATCAAAACGTTCAGGTTTGAGTGATTTGATTTCTACCTGTTCGTAGCCCCATGTTTTCAAGACATCTTTAACATACAGACTTTCCTCACTCATTTCTTCTTTATCAAAAGAATGCATACTTACAATGAGAATTCTGGGATTTTTATATATAGATAATTCTTTGATTCCCGCTCGTCTTAAAACAATTAATTTTTCAGGAGTCAGTTTCTCATCTTTTTTTAGAATTACATCGCCTTGTTTAAATATACTGCCTTTGGGGATAACACCATGCATGGCAGGAATAGAACCAGTAATCTTTTTAGCGTCCGTATCAGAAAGATCTAATCTTTCATCTTGTTCAGCAATCACTGAATCTAAAGACTCTGGTAATTTTGTATAGGCAGGAATTTCTAACAAACTTGGAGTTTTTAGATCTAATTTATACGGATTAATAGATCTATAAAGCTGTTGTCCCCAATAATACCAATGAGTAATTAATAAAGGGCTATCTTTACTTGCAGATTGAGTTGTTTCTGAGTTAAGAGCCCAACCCGCATATTCAGATAAATTATGCAGAGGATAATCCTGTAAAGCATATACATCACTTGCGTTAACTTGATTTACAGCTTCATCTAATTTTACAGTTTCTTTTAAATCACCTTTAGGCAAATTTATATTGATATGATAAAAAATGTCCGTTAAATGATTTGGTAAGTTATCTGGTATTGGAAGTTTTTTTTGCATAAATATAGATCCTAGAAGTACCTCAAATAGCAGGTACTTCGCTAGTTTTATTTATTAATAAAGAATTTATCGTTATCTAAAACATTTGGTATTAAATAAGCTCCAAACTGCTTCAGCCTTTTAGGGAATGAATTGCTCTTTTAGGCTAATATAGAAAATGAAATTAATTTATAAAACCAATAAAAAAAGCCCTAAACCATTATAATTTAGGGCTTTTTCAGTCATGTAAAGCTATTCGAGTTTATATGACTTTAAATCTTGGTAGGTATATCCAGACTCGAACTGGAGACCTCTACGATGTCAACGTAGCGCTCTAACCAACTGAGCTATACACCTAGAATGGAAAGCATAATATTCATTTTTCAAAAGCAAAACAAGTGATTTGCCATCGAAAAAAATACAAATGAGCAGACTTTAAGCAAACTCTTTTTCATTTTCCAAAAAAGAAAAACGGTACATGGTTTAACCACATACCGTTTCTTTAGCTGAATATTAATCTCAACTTAACAAGGGCATTTCTTTAAATTACCACCTGCCGATGGATATCTCGAATCAACACAATGACGGTAGAAAGTCTTCGCATCCATTGGGGTTAAATCAGGATGATGAGCTTTCATGTGCTCCAGATAAGTTTGGTAGTCTGGAACCCCAACCATCAGTCGGAAGCTTTGCTGCAAACGCTGCCATAAGGTTGCAATGCGCGACCAGTTCTTTGGGGAAAGTAATAGCTCTTTTTGCGAGAGCACTGTCATTTTGATGATTTTCGCAATAATGACAGTTCCATTTTTTGCAAATTTAAAATTCATCATTACTCTCCTCGTGGGGTGACCACTTTCGGATCAGCATATACAGCTGGTGCTTCTTGAGCAGTTGGTGTCGGGCTTGCTAACGCACGGCGCACAATACCAATCGCAGCAATCACCATCACAATCGCAACGATCATGAAGAAGCCACAAAGTGCAGCGTTGATTTGATTTGACATCACAATCGTCTGCATTTCTTCAAGTGTTTTTGCTGGTTTTAATATTTCACCACGCGCAATCGCATCTGAAAATCTATTCGCTTGTGCTAAGAAACCAATCTTTGGATTTTCGTGGAAAATCTTTTGCCAGCCCGCAGTCATACAGGTAATGAATAAGAAAATTGTTGGGAAAATCGTTACCCATACATATTTTTCTTTTTTCATTTTAAACAGAATAACTGTACCCAAAATGAGTGCCATTGAAGCCAACATCTGGTTACCCACACCAAATAAAGGCCAGAGTGAGTTGACACCACCTAATGGATCAATCACACCTTGATAGACGAAGAAGCCCCATCCACCTACCGCAACAGCAGTACCTAGCAAATTACCAAAGAATGAGCTTGAAGATTTAACCGCAGGAATAACAATACCCACAGTGTCTTGCACCATGAAACGACAAGCACGAGTACCCGCATCTACAGCAGTTAAAATGAATAATGCTTCGAATAAAATCGCAAAGTGGTACCAGAATGCCATCATTGAACGGCTGTTAAAAATTTCCGAAATGATATGTGCCATACCAATCGCAAAGGTAGGCGCACCACCTGTACGTGAAAGAATCGAGCTTTCACCTACTTCCTGAGCCAACACCGTTAGCATTTCAGGCGTAACGACAAATCCTAAATTACGCACAGCTTCTGCCGCAGATTCTACAGTTGTACCGAGTACAGCCGCAGGCGCATTAATTGCAAAGTACACACCTGGGTCTAAGACAGTTGCACAGATCATCGCCATAATACCGACGAAAGATTCCATGAGCATGCCGCCGTAGCCAATCACACGAATGTCAGCTTCGTTATCAACGAGTTTTGGTGTTGTACCACTTGATACAAGCGCATGGAAACCAGAAATGGCACCACAGGCAATGGTAATAAATAGGAATGGAAATAAGCTACCAGAGAATACTGGACCAGTACCGTCAATAAAATGAGTCACTGCCGGCATTTTTAGTTCAGGTAATGCAATCACAATACCAACGGCCAAGCCAAGAATGACGCCAATTTTAAGGAATGTTGATAGATAATCACGTGGCGCTAACAATAACCAAACTGGTAAAACTGATGCGATAAATCCATAAATGATTAAGCACCATGTCAGCTGTGTTCCTGTTAAAGTGAAAAACTCACCCCAGTAAGGATCTGCTGCAACCTGACCACCATAAACAATGGCAAGCATCATTAAAACGAAGCCGATAATAGAAACTTCGGCAATACGTCCCGGGCGAATAAAACGCATGTAAACGCCCATAAACAATGCAATTGGAATCGTCGCTGCAATACTGAAAACACCCCATGGACTATGGGCAAGTGCTTTCACCACAACTAATGCCAGTACCGCAAGGATAATAATCATTACCCCAAGCGCACCAAGCATGACCACAATACCGGCAAAAGAACCGAGTTCTTGTTTTGCCATTTCACCAAGTGAGCGACCGTCTCGACGTGTTGAAATAAATAAAACTAAAAAGTCTTGTACCGCACCCGCCAGAACCACACCGACCAATAACCAGATCGTTCCTGGTAAAAAGCCCATTTGTGCAGCCAAAATTGGTCCGACTAATGGCCCCGCTCCTGCAATGGCAGCAAAGTGGTGACCGAAAAGCACGTATTTATTGGTGGGAACATAATCCAGACCATCGGCCAAGCGATGTGCTGGGGTTAAACGTCTTGGGTTTAATTCAAATACTTTAGTTGCAATAAATAGACTATAAAATCGATATGCGATGCTATATACACATGCTGCAGCAAGTACAAGCCAAACCGCATTGACATGTTCACCGCGACTGAGTGCCAGCATCCCAAAAGAAATTGCACCTATTATTGCCACTAGGCTCCAGACCAGCTTGGAGGGAAGCGTAGATTTCGCTTGCATTGTGTCCATTCTTAACCTCTCAATAAATAACTACAGCATTTTTATATTGTTATGTACTGTTTCTCTTAATCCCTGTGACTCTACTCCTCCTTTTTCTTTTTTCCTCTTATACTTTCGCATAAAAAAAGGGATGATTTACATCATCCCTTCGATAATAGTGTATTTTTTAACTATTATGCACGCTCTAAATAATCGCCAGTACGAGTATCTACACGAACGCTTTCTTCTTGCTGAACAAATAACGGGACACGAACAACCGCCCCTGTTTCAAGCTTAGCTGGTTTACCGCCGCCGCCAGATGTATCACCACGTACGCCCGGATCAGTTTCAACAATTTTCAATACAACGAAGTTCGGTGGGCTTACTGTTAAAGGTACGCCGTTGAACAACATAATTGTACATTTTTCATTTGAATCGTCTTTTAACCATTTAGCAGCATCGCCCATAGCAATTTTGTCTGCCGCGATTTGCTCAAAAGATACAGGATCCATGAAGTTCCACATTTCACCATCGTTGTATAGGTATTCCATTTCAACTTCAACGATGTCAGCTGCTTCTAAAGAGTCACCTGATTTGAAAGTTTTTTCTAATACTTTACCAGTTTTAAGGTTACGTAATTTTACACGGTTGAACGCTTGACCTTTACCTGGTTTTACATATTCGTTTTCCATGATTGAACATGGGTTACCATCAAGCATAACCTTAAGGCCTGCTTTGAAATCATTTGTAGAATAATAGGCCATGAAAGGCACACTCCAAACTTAACAAGTCAACTATGCGATATAATGCGTTGTTGCATTATCTTAATCGTGTCAAATGATAAACTATTTATACCAAGAGCAAAACTGGCAATCTCAACTGAGTGACCTTATTACTGATCCTTCGGAATTGCTAAGCCTACTCGAGTTATCCTCAGAACAGCTATTATCGGGTGCGATTCTGGCTTCTGAAAAGTTTAAATTGCGTGTTCCTCGTGCGTTCGTCGGAAAAATGAACGCTAAAAACCCGCTTGACCCGCTTTTGCTACAAGTATTACCCCATCATTTAGAACTCGAAGAACATCCTGAGTTTGTGACTGACCCATTAGGCGAAGAAGCAGCAAATCAGTTACCGGGTGTATTGCATAAATATAAATCACGTTTTTTATTAACCTTGACTGGTGCCTGTGCCGTACATTGCCGTTATTGCTTCCGTCGCCATTTCCCCTATCAAGAAAATTTGCCAAAAAATGAAGATTGGCTAAATATTAAAAACTATATTGAAGCAAACCCGAACATTAACGAGATCATTTTAAGTGGTGGTGACCCGCTTACGCTTTCTAACCGTAAATTAGCACTTTGGTTAGAACGCCTATCATCTCTCAAACAAATCGAGATTCTGAGAATTCACTCACGAGTCCCAATTGTTATTCCTAACCGGATCGACGAACAGCTAATTTCTTTATTAAAAAACAGTAGGCTGCGTATAGTTCTGGTGGTACACTCAAACCATGCTTCTGAACTCGATGACTTTACTTGTTCAAAATTGTTGCAGTTATCTGACCATCACATTACTGTACTAAATCAGGCAGTATTGCTTAAGGGTGTCAATGACTCTGCACAGACGTTAATTGATTTAAGTTATCGTTTATTTGAAGCTCGCGTTATGCCTTATTACTTACATGTTTTAGATAAAGTAAAAGGTGCACAACATTTTGATTTAGAATCATCCAAGATAGATGATATCTATCGTGACGTGTTAGCGAACCTACCGGGGTATTTGGTTCCTAAACTCGTCAGGGAAATTGCGGGCGAAAAGAATAAAACACCGCTTTTTGGGGCTACAACTTTTTGAGTTATATAATAAGTGATGATGAATAATGCGCTGTCGGACATTTTTCACAATCAAACCGAACTCTCTCGTGAACGGTTAAGCTTTTGTGAAGCCAATATTAAAGATCTTAATGAATGGGTCACTACCCTTTCTATTATGCAACTCGGTGATACGTCAAAAGCATTATTCACAGCTATTTTAGAGCTCAATGAATTAAAATGTAGTGAAACCTTACGTTTCGACCTCATACAAACGCTTCATCCGACCATTAACAATGTACTCGCCAGCCTAGAGAAAAACTTCTTTAACCAAGGCGTGATTAGTACAGATCGTAATGAGCACATTATTGAATTAGCGATGTTGCTCCGCTGCTATTTCGCCAGTATTTATTTAAATATTGCGCAAAATAGTCATGAGCAACTACAGCATCAAAAGTTTTCAATCTTTGCCTACAAGCAAAAAAAGAATTTGCAAACGGCGCGTACTTTATCGACGTTTCATGCACTTCAACAATTAACGAGTCTCCTTTATCAGCAGCACATGCTTTATAGCGAGCCTCTTAAAGGTCAATGGTTAATAGCGCATCAGCTCTATGAAACCGCAGTTCAGCACAAATATCATCTCATCAATATCAATCATATTCAGGGCATACAGCACCCTTTAGCGAATATTACACAAGCTTATGCCCAGTTGATTTTGCTGGATATTTTAAATACGAACCAGATTCGTCAGTCAGAAATTCAGGCATTGTTTCAATGTAGTTTTGACTGGGCAAGAATGATTCATATTTTGCCGAAAGATACCGCATTAACGAAATATGTGGTCGATCCAAATAAGGACCATCCGCCTGTTTATAATACAAAGCGTAGCTCTAACTTTAACCCTAGCATCTTCATTGGTACGCAAGCTTTACTTGAGCATGTCACTGCAACCATGCATAAAAATGCTCAATATATTTCTAAAAATGAAAAGTTTTATTTAAGCCCTGCTTTAAAGTTTCATGTTCAAACGATTTTAGGAACCACGGCTCAACGTCGTCATGAACGTTATGAATACAATGCAGAGCTTCAAATTTGTTTTGGTTTAAGTACTGCTCATTTCTATCTATCAAAAGCAAAAAACTTTGAAGAAACGCTACAACTTAACCATAACTATAACTTACAAAGCGAATCTAAAGTTTTATCCAATCTAGAGAAAAAAGAACAACAAACCAGCTCTTATCAACGCTTAAGTCGTGAAAGCAAAACCATTTATCAAACCACCGTTCTCGATATTAGTGTTAATGGATATCGTATTAAGTGGTCTGGCGAAGCACCAAAGAACTTAAGAACTGGTGAATACATTTTAGTTAAAGAAACTTTGCATGGACAATGGCGCGGCGGTGTAATTCGCTGGATTAAACAATCGACAGAAAAATCCCTAGAGTTAGGTTTAGAGATTTTGTCGCAAGCCATGTTCCCTTGTTCAGTGCATATTCAAGCTGAGCGCCATACTCGCAATTATCATCCCGCACTATTACTACAAACACAAAATCTAGAAGAAATACAAAATACGCTTATTTTACCGGGCTCTCAAATTTTTAGAGAGCAACAAACAATTCATTTACGATTGGGGACAGAAGAAATCAAAGTGTATCTACTCAAAGCACAACTCATTACGCAAAGTTTTATTCAATTTCATTTCGAACTTTTAAATGAGCAGCAACAAGGTCTGCTTGATCAGTTCATGATGAAAAAGGGTAATAACTCTAGCACTCAAGATTTATGGGAAGCACTAAAGTGAGAAACTCTTTATTATCTAAAAAGTTAAAACGTACTGAAACACGTTTACTCATTATTGATGACAACCAGCTACGTTATAACCAGATTTTAAATTTATTATTGGGGAATGATTATCAAGTTCAGGCATTATTACTTGATGATTTAAAAAGTTTTGAAAAACAGTTAAATACGCCGTGGGATGCTATTATTTTTGGTCGTGCTTATGACCTAAAAATTGAACAAACTCTCTCCCTCATTCAAGCATCTGAACAGCCAAATTTACCTGTTTTATTATTACAACCTGACGATTATCAACCTCAGCAATATCAGGCTTATATTCAAAAAGGTATCTATGATGTAGTTCCATTAGAACCATTAGATTATTTTTATATCACTCTTATTCGGACCTTGTCGTATAGCCACTTATTGCAGACTGAACAACGCCTAACAAATGAGCTAGAAACAATTCACTCCCATACACAAACATTGGTCAATAGCAGCCATAAAGCTGTTGCCCTTTTTCAAGAAGGGATGCATGTTAAGGCAAACACAGAATACCTCAACCTTTTTGGGTTTAAGCAAGAAGACGAGATTATTGGCCTACCGATTTTAGATGTTTTACAACCTGATGATTTAAATGTTTTTAAACAAAGATTTAAGAAAATTTCATTAGGCCAATTTGATCAGGCCCGCTTTGAAATTCAGAGTCAACATGCAGCAATCGCAGGTAACAATGCTCTAAAACTAGAGTTTATTCCTAGTCAGGAAGAAGATGCTGTACAGCTAACCATTGACTATCAACTGGATTTAGCAACACCTGCAAATACACTTTTTTCAGAAAAGAGTTATGGTGTGCAAGCACCTTGGCAACAAATTAATCGACAACTATCGACCTACCGTGCTCAAGCCAACGCATTAATTTTATTTAAATTAAATCAGTGCCCAGAGCGAGTATTTCAACAAGATTGGCAAACTCCTGCACAATATTTTAATCAGCTGCACAGTTTCTTAAAAGAACACGCGCAAATGCCGATTTTTAATATCGAACTTGGTGCATATGTTGGCGTTTTACAAGCTGAAAACAGCACAGTCCTTAACTCCCAACTGACTAGTCTGCAAAGTTTGCAAAAAGAGCATTTATTAAAGATTAATGAGCTTAATTACTCAATCCAATTTAAGCTGAGCTATGCCCCAATTACTGAATCTTTAAATGAAGATAGCTTTACAAGCTTACTTGATCAAACAAATCAGCAAGAGTTACCTAAGGCGCAGGCAGAAATTGAGCTGGCACCAACCATCGATATTATCTCTCCTGAGCCTGTTAAACCTTCTATATCGCTTGATCTAAGCCTTGAGCAAGTCGATGCTCCTTTGCAATCTTCGTTATTGCAGCAATTAAAGCAGCAGTTAGCACGAAGTGAAATTCATTTAAAATATCAGCAGATCTACGATAAACACGATCAAGAAACCCATAACTATGAGGTGACTAGCGGTTTTATTAGCGATGAACAATGGCATGACATAAATGACTTGGCTGAATTAAGAGAAGACAGTGAACTTTCTATTCAATTAGATCGCTGGATTTTGGTTGAGGCATGTAAGCAACTACATAACTTTATTACTCAATACCCGAAAGCTAAACTGATTATTAACCTGAATATTGATATCTTGCTCAAAGATAAATCTTTCCCCGAGCTAATTTCAAAACTACTCACCATTATTGGTAGTAAGCTTGAAAGCCCCCTAGTTTTACAATTTTCAGAACAAGCAATTCAGCCTCATCTTGCAATTGCCCAGCAACACATAGCTCACCTGCGTCAACACGGCGCAGAAATTTCGATTCGGGATTTCAGCTCTTCTATGTATAGCGAATCAATATTGCAACAACTAGACGTTCAATATTTAAAACTACAATCGAAGAAAACAGAGCTGTTAAACTCAGATGATGGTCTAGTCCGCTTACAAGAAAAGGTTTTGAACTATTTGGCAGTAAAACCAGTCGGGATTTTACTGAGTGAACTTAATGACATGAACTCATTTGCAAATGCTTGGAATGTAGAAACTCGTTTCTTGCAAGGCCAATATTTTCAGAAAAAACTTGATCGATTAACAGACGTGCAAGACCAATAATGGTCTTGTACTGAAAAACAAAAAACGGGCATAAAGCCCGTTTTTTGTTTCGTGTTGCAGTATTAACGCTTGATAGAGCGAGACATACCAGCAAAACGTTGTTTGAATTTGTCGATACGACCACCAGTGTCTACATTCTTTTGCTTACCAGTGTAGAATGGGTGGCAAGCTGAACATACGTCAAGGTAGATAGTTTCTTTACCTAAAGCAGAACGAGTTTCGATTACGTTACCGCAAGAACAAGTTGCAACTAATTTTTCATATTTTGGGTGAATATCGGCGCGCATCGTCGATTACTCCTAATTGGAAGAAAGGCTTAAGCTGTCATCGCAATTGATCACTCTCAACTAAGTTGAGGACAGGCTCAAAATGAGCAGATCAACACCACAACAGACCATTCTTTTGGCCCACCGAAACCTCTAGGGTTAGAGCTAAGCACAACAAGTGGGCAACATTATACGTTAAATAATTTTCTTTTGCGAATTAATCTTTCGATTTAGCCCAGTAATTTGCAATCACGCCACAAACCATTAATTGGATTTGGTGAAAGATCATAATAGGCAAAACGATCATGCCTAATGGTTGGCCAATAAATAAGATTTGCGCCATCGGAACACCACTTGCCAAGGTCTTTTTAGAGCTACAAAAGAAAACCGTAACTTGATCTGCTCGGTTAAAACCTAAAGCACGTGGTAGGTAAAGTGCTAATAGCATAATGACTGTTAAGAGCACTGAACACGCAATTGTTAGAATGAGTAAAGTTTTCCAACTTACTTGATGCCAAAGCCCTGCCACTACTGCTCCACTAAATGCGCCATACACCACCATCAAAATCGAGCCTTGATCGAATGCTTTAACAATACTCGGAACTTTTGCCATATAAGGGAAAATATAAGGACGTAATAATTGACCTAAAATAAATGGCACTAACAGTAATAATGTAATTTGTATAATTGAAGTCGTCGGGTCAAATCCATGTTGGCTTTGGCCTAAAATAAAGAAGCTCACCAATACTGGCGTAATAAACATACCAATCAAGTTTGAAAAAGATGCACTGCACACCGCTCCCGCCACGTTCCCTTTTGCAACCGACGTAAATGCAATGGAAGATTGAACTGTAGAGGGTAAAAAGCACATAAATAAAAAACCCCAGTACAGCTGCTGACCTAACAGAGGTAATAAAATTGGCTTAGCCAACAGACCAATTACAGGGAAAATAAAGAAAGTAAATGCGAAGACCAGTAAATGCATTTTCCAATGCAAAATACCTTCAATTACAGCCTCACGTGATAGTTTCGCACCATGCAAAAAGAATAAGATTGCAATTGCGACTGTGGTCAATGTATTGAAATATTGCGCTGCTTGACCACTGACTGGAAAAAATGTTGCTAGTAGTACCATTCCAACTAACAAAACTGTAAATCGATCAAGAGCCAATAACTTCAGCATAGCCATATCCTATGATTATTCTAGATAAATAAAAAACCCAGTTGATAAATTGACCATTTGGTCAAGCGTTCATCATACTGGGCTAAAAAAATAAAGCTAGGCTTTTAAGAACTAATTCTTAAAGCATCACAGTCAATTTTTAGTTATTTGTCGCATTAGCATCTTGTTGAATCAATTCGACTTTATAGCCGTCTGGATCTTCAACAAATGCGATAACAGTAACACCACCTTTCATTGGCCCCGCTTCACGCACAACTTTGCCACCACGTGCTTTAATTTCTTCACACGCTTTGTAGGCATCATCAACACCAATGGCAATGTGGCCATAGGCATTGCCTAAATCATAACTTGATGTATCCCAGTTATGGGTAAGCTCAAGCACGGTATTGGTTTCTTCATCGCCATAGCCAACAAATGCTAGTGTAAAGCGCCCTTCTTCATAATCACGCTTACGAAGTAACTTCATCCCTAATACTTCGGTATAGAACTTTAAAGATTGTTCTAAATTGCCTACTCGCAACATTGTATGAAGCATTCGCATGTTTATTCACCTGCCTTTTCTGATTCATGTGTTTGATGATCTCTTAGCAATTTTCCCACCCAAACCACTAAGATCAAGATTGGAATACCAATAAGAGTTGTCATCAAAAAGAACTTTGGGTATCCAATATTACTGACTATGGTACCTGAATATCCACCCAAAAGTTTTGGAGTAAGTGTCATGAGTGAACTAAAGATTGCATATTGAACAGCTGTAAATGAAACACTCGTTAAACTTGAAAGGAATGCAATAAATGCCGCACCAGCCAAACCAGAAGCCAAGTTATCGACAATAATGGCAAAATAAAGCCATAAAGAACTATATGGTTTAATGACCTTACCGCTGACTTCCACTGGTTGACCAGAAAGTGGATCAATATAAGCTACCGGTTCAATATTCACATCAAGTTCACTTGCCGCTTTTTGATTTGAGCTAACAGCATATGGATGAGATGCAGAAAGTATTTTTTGTTCGCCATCCATTACAGCTACGTTAAGCTCTTTACTGGTCGATGCCACTAGTTTTTTTGCATCAATGGCTGCACTAAAAACACCTTTTTGATCAGTCATTTTTGCATCAAAATTTTGCCCATCAAGGCTAATGATAATTTTTTGCGTAGGAGTTAATGCTTTTCCAAAGTATTGCCCTCGAACCACAACACTTCCCTCACCATCTTTAAGTGAGACCTGATCATTACCCATTACAGGTAAAATTTGTAGAGGCGATTTAGCTGACTCAGTTGTCAGTAATGGCTGAGTACGTGTAACAGGCGCTACATCATTTGAAGCATAAGCAGCTTTTACTTCAATTTGTTTTGTTCCGCTAAAAGCAGAACTTGGTACTTCTAACTTCCATAACCCGACTTCGTCTGGTTTGACTTGATAGCTGTGTTCACCAACTTTTACATCTACCATATCTAATGGCTGACCAGATTTTACTAGTCCAATAAAAATTAAATTGGTAGAGCTAGCCAAAACAGCACCGACAAACATCAGTTTCATAATGTTGATGCGCTGTGCTAAAAGACCACCTAAGAAACCGCCGACTAAACTAAATAGTACCCCATAGATTTTAACTGCTTCTGCAATTTGCTCTTTACTGAAGTTAAGATCTTGGTAGAACACATTAGAAATAACACCAGCAATAATGTCTGAAATACGGAAGAAACCAATAAGTAGCAACAACACTAATGCAAGTTTGACACCATAGCGTTTAAAGAAATCTAGAATTGGTGCAATCCATGTCTCTTTAGCCATTTGCTGGTTAACCACACCAATTTTAACGAGTAGATAACCTACAAAAATCGCAGCAGCAGTTGCAGTTAAAAATCTTAAAGCCTCTAAACCAAATAACGCAGCACTGTCTTTAATATTGCCAGCTTGTGAAATGGCCTCGGTAACCTGCCCCGAATAAATATAAGTGATTACGAATGAAATAACGGCAATAAAAAATACGAGAACCAAACGGTAGTAATCACTACTCTTATAATTTTTATAAACTCGATTTACAACAGGCTCACGCACAAGTAGGGTCGTGACAATACCCACTAACATAACGCCTGCCATGATTAAATAAGTCGTTTTCCAAGCTTCGTAAATGTAATTACCTTTAGCAGTTCCCAAGTGGGCAGCTAGAAATAATGCACCCGCTCCAGCCACAATCATGCCAATTCGGTAACCCGCATTATAGGTAGAGGCCAATACCGTTTGCATTTCTGTTTCTGCTAATTCAATACGGTAAGCATCAATCACAATATCTTGGGTTGCTGCTGAGAAGCCGAGTAATACAGCACCCACCGCCATTTGAATAAGATAACTTTGACCTAGAGAAGGATCAGAAAAAGCCATAATACAAATAGCAAGAACGATCAAACACTGTGCAATTAACAACCAAGCTCGTCTTCGACCTAATGTTTTAGTTAAGACAGGCACAGGTAACTCATCAATAAGAGGAGCCCAAACGAACTTAAAAGAGTAACCTAGGGCAGCCCAACTAAAAAAAGTGACTGCACTTTTATCAATGCCCGCCTCTCCAAGCCATAAAGAGAGACTAGAGAAAATTAATAAAATCGGAATTCCGGCAGAAAAACCTAGAAACAGCATAATTAATGCACGGCGATCTAAAAATGCTTTAAAAGCCGAGACCCAACCCGAAGCTTGTGTGGTCATTCGTTTTTTATTTTCCATAAATTATAAATGTGCCTATTCAAACCCTTCTTACAATTCCTTTCAAGATTCTTTATGCAATCAATTTTGTTTTGGCGATAAAAACGGCAAGTTTGCTTGATATTTTATGCTAAACCTGTATACCTTTAAGCTTCAACATTCGTTTTCTTTTGCTGGATATCAACAGTGACACAAAAACTTGATCAAGTGACCATCTCAACTTTATCACTCGCTAAAACAAACACCACAAACGTCACAATAAATGCATTTCCTTCAGCTTTTGAGCAACCTGATATAAAAATGACTTTGGATAAAACAGCCTTAAAACCCGAACAACTTACACATATTCCAGATTTTGAAAAAATTCCAGCTTCTACAAAACGTATAAAACCGCTTAATAACTTTTTAGGGCAAGACCGTGCCAAAGCATCGGTAGAAGCAGGTATTTCTTTACCCTACTCTGGCTATAACATTTTTGCAGTAGGAACAGCAGGCTTGGGTAAACGCACCATGATTAAGCGTTTACTCCAACAACATGCGAAAACAATGCCTACTCCAGATGACTGGGTATATGTCTATAATTTTAAGCAGGCACGCCAACCACTTGCTCTACGCTTCCCTGCTGGACAAGGAACCAAGTTTCAACATGCCCTTCATCAAACTTGGCAAATTATTTTAAAACAGCTTGAACGCCGTTTTAGTGCCGAGACCTATCATAACCGTATTGAGCGTATCCGTGAGGAAACTGGAGATGAGCAGCAACAAGCGCTTGTCGAGTTAACCAAAGAAGGCGAAGAACTCGACTTAAAACTCATCTCCCGCAATGAAAAGCATGGCTTTGTACCTGTACAAGTAAAAGATGATCAGGTGCAAGAACTCACTCAAACAGAAATTGATTCTCTAAATACTAAGCAACGTGCTGAAATTGCAGCGAATGTTCGCTACATGGATAAAAAGCTCGAGCGTCTTGGTTTGCATTTAGGTGATTTAGAAGATGATGCACGTGACAAAGTCTCTGTGTTGAATCGAGACATCGCGACCCAAGTAGTTAAGCCACGCATGGATTTGATTTTAAATAAATATGGTCAAGTCAAAGGCCTTGAAGATTATTTAAAACAATATGCTCAAGATGTAATTGATAATGTTGAACTCATTTTAGAGCAAGAAGAAGATGACTTTGCTCCGGCAATGTTTAATCGTGTGCCTGCACGTTATCAGGCCAATGTAATTGTCTCAAACAAACCAAACAGTGGTGCACCAGTTATTTTTGAAGATTTCCCAACGCACTACAATTTGCTTGGTCATGTTGAACAACTTACTCACAACGGCACAATTACCACAGATTTCACGCTCATTCGTCCAGGTGCCCTACATCAAGCGAATGGCGGCTTTTTAATGCTTGAGGCCGAGCAATTACTCGAACAGCCTTATGCATGGCAAGGTTTAAAGCGCGCCTTAAAATCAGGTCAACTCAAGCTTTCTTCTCTTGAACATATGCTGACGTTAACAGGCTCTATCTCGATTGAACCTGCTGCTGTTCCGCTTGATATTAAAGTGGTTCTTATGGCAGAACCTGAAATTTATTATGAAATTTTAGAAGTAGAACCAGAGCTTGGTAGTGTCTTTAAAATTCGTGCAGATTTTACCGATACTCTGCAACGTAATGACGAAAATGAACAAGCCTACATGCAGCTAATTGCTGATTATGTACAAGCGGATAAATTACTTCCGTTTGACCGCAGTGCTTTAGCAGCTTTACTTACCGACTCAAGTCGTCAGGCAGAAGACCAAAGCTCACTGTCGTTACATGCTTCAACTTTAGGCGACCTCATTCGCGAAGCACATCACCATGCATTTAAAGCCAATGAAAAGCTTGTAACTGACCAGCACATTAACTTGGCACTACAACACAGACAGTATCGCTTAGGCTATTTAAGAGAACTTTACTGGCAAGATTTATCACGTGGAACTCAGTTAATCGAAACTTCTGGTCATCGTTTGGGTCAAATCAATGCCCTCTCTGTCATTCACTATGCAGATGTCGAGTTTGGCTTACCTTCACGTTTGACTGCATCAGTCTATCAAGGTGGCGGTGATATTCTTGATATTGAGCGTAGTGTGGAGCTTGGCGGCTCACTACATGCCAAAGGCGTGTTGCTCATGTCTAGCTTCTTGAAAGCTCACTTTGGCCGTGAACAGATTTTACATTTCTCTGCTGCGCTTGCATTTGAACAAAGTTATGGGCAAGTAGACGGCGACAGTGCAACAGTTGCCGAGCTTTCTGCATTAATTTCTGCAATTAGCCAAATACCAATTGATCAATCATGGGCAATTACGGGCTCTATGAACCAGTTAGGCCAAGTTCAACCAATTGGTGGTGTAAATGCAAAAATTGAAGGCTTCTATGATGCGTGTAAATTACAAGGTTTAACTGGTAAACAAGGTGTCATTATTCCACGTCAAAACATGCAGCATTTGATGTTACGCCAAGATGTGATTGATGCGGTACAAAGTGGTCAATTCCATATCCATGCAATTGATACGATTGATCAAGCGCTTGAGATTTTAATGGCCCGCCCTGTCGGTACACTCGACAAAAAAGGTAAGTACAGTAAACACTCTATTTATGCTGCTGTAATGGAGCAACTCGAATATTGGCAAGCCATTGAAGATGGCGCAGAAATTGAAGAGGAGCCAAAGAAGAAAAAGAAAAATAAGAAAAAAATTAAGAAGCATGAAGAACTTACTGCGGAAGATCTGCCGCAAGAAAGTGTAGAAGAAGTCGCAACCTTAAAACAGAAATAATAAAAAAGGGCCTGTCAAATACAGGCCCTTTTTACTTTTAGAGGCGCAAAATTAGCGAACGATTTGGATCGCTCGTCCTCCTGCTAACTGACTAAAATATTGTTTAAGTGCTTCAACACAGCGCTGAATTTTCATTGGCTGTTGGTCATGCTTGGCAACTTCTGCATACAAAGTAAAAGTTGGTAATTTCCAATCTGGCATGAGTTCAATTAAAGAACCATTTTTTAACTCTTTTTGAGCATCTAAATATAAAATTCTTGCAATACCATGTCCTTGCTGACATAACGCTTTTGCAACTTGTAAATTATTGCTTTGCAAACGGCTTTGCATTTCAACATTAAGTGTTTCACCCGTTTTTACATGTTGAAAATGGAAATGGTGCGCGTCATTCATGACATTAATTGATAATAACTCATGATCTCTTAAATCATTAGGATGCACAATTGGACTAGATTGATTCAGATAACTTGGAGAAGCAACCAAAATCTGATCGACAAAAGCCATCGGAATGACAGAGCTGCTTTCTTCTACCGGCGTAGAACTCATGCGCACTGCAATATCAATTCGCTCTTCAATTAAGTCGATATAACGATGCCCAACCTCAAAATGCACAGATAAACCGCGATGAGCTGACATCCAGTGAGATAACGCAGGAATGAGGTGCTGAACTGCTAAATCAGGAGTAGTTGCGATACGCAAATCCCCAATTAAGTCATCCCTCAACTCATTAATTCTGATTTTCCCCCTTTCAGCAGCCGCCAACATTTCTTGACAGCTTGAAAAAAAAGCCTGTCCGGCTTCTGTCAAACTGAGTTTACGCGTGGAGCGATGTAATAGAATTACATCCATTTCATGCTCAAGGGATCGAATCTGCTGGCTCACCGCACTTGTTGTAATTCCTAATTCACGTGCCGCACCACTAAATGAACTTTTTTCAACCACACAAGCAAAAACACCCATCGCACGAAGCTGATCTAACATAGGTTTCCTCAAATCTAATTCTAAATTTATAAAAAAATGCTTATTGTTGTAATGAAAGCAACCAATTATATTATACGAGGAAACCTAAGTTTTATGCATTAGCTATTTTGGTAAAAGATTTATAGGATTAATTGGTTTTCCGTCCAAACGAATCTGGAACTCAAGCATGACCTGAGAAGCCCCAGTAGAGCCCATCTCGGCAATTTTTTGTCCAGCAGTTACATTATCACCGCTTTTCACCAACATCTTGCTATTGTGGGCATAGGCACTAATATAGCCATCAATATGCTTAATTAAAACCAGATTGCCGTATTCTTTTAAACCATCAGCTGCGTAGACAACTTGACCATCTGCTGCGGCATAAATAGGGTCACCCTGATTTCCACCATAACGGATTCCTTTGACATTATTTGCCAAATTAAACCCTTGAATCACTGGTCCATTATTCGGTTTTATCCAGCGTAAACTAGAATTTGGTGCAACCGAGGTCACTGTCGTATTCGTTGATGGTGCGGTCGTTGTAGGCTGAGTTACTGGTGTAACAGGTTGTGTGGTTGGTAGAGCAATAGTTTGACGTTTGATTTGCTCAGGTTGTGCCATGACTTGCGTAGATACTGTTCTTGGTGAAGAACCTTTCTTCAAACGCAAAGACTGATTAACATAAATACGATATGGCGGAGCAATATCATTCATTTCGGCAATACTAATATAGTCGAGACCATAACGCATTGCGATACCACTTAAAGTATCACCTGAACGAACTGTGTAATAGTTAGGAGCCATTGCATAGCGAGAACTATTATTAATTTGTGGTTTAGAAGCACACCCTGCCATAGCAACGGTAAAACCTACAGCCACAGACAACAACATAATTTTCATTATTTTGTCTTTTTGGATATGCACTCTGCTTTGTTGCCCAATTAAATGCATTGATCTCCCTCACTAAATGCTACAAATCATTTCGGCTAAGAGTACCAAAAAAGTAAGAGGAAACACGTTCCTCTTTTTCTTTATTCACAAAGTTATAACATTCGAGGCAAATTATTGACTCAAACTGATCTGTAAATCTTCTAAAACAGCGTAATTTGTTGCATCCATTTGAATAGGGGTAACACTTACATAACCGTTTGCAACGGCAAAGAAATCAGATTGAATCTGGCTAGAAACACGTTGCGGATCTGTAACCGCCTCACCTGCTAGTCCAATCCAGTAAACTTGACGTCCGCGTGGATCGACATGACTGGTAATAGGCTTAGATTGAGCACGGCGCCCTTGATACGTAATCTGTGCTCCTTTTAACTGCGGCACGTCAGGAATATTAATATTAAAGATATGTCGCGGAGGTAAAGCTGGTAATCCGCTTGCAATAAAATCATGTACCCATTTAGCAGCCTGAGCATAATCTTCTTTATTGTTATAGGCACGCACATCAGGACCCGCTAAAGACACAGCGATTGCAGGTTGTTTCATTAAACGACCTTCAAATGCGGCCCCTACCGTTCCCGAATATAAAACATCATCACCTAAGTTCGCGCCACTATTGATTCCGCTCACGACCAAGTCAAACTCAAAATCAAACAATCCATTCATGGATAAATAAACACAATCTGCTGGTGTACCATTCACTGCCCAAACATCTTCGGCAATTTGAATGGGGCGTAATGGTCGATCCAATGTTAATGCACTTGAGAAACCACTTCTTTCACTTTCTGGTGCAACCACAACCACGCGTCCAAGGGGTCTTAATGCTTCAGCTAAAGCCTGTATACCTGGCGCAAAAACACCGTCATCATTCGCAATTAAAATATTCACTAAAATCTTTCTCTACAAATAAACCTAAAGGTTTTCACAATTGAATTATTTGTTGAATTATATATATTTATGCCTCCATAGCATTATAAAATTGTGAAAAAATGAAAACTTTCGCTCCTTTTTTTCAGGTATTGGGGATCAGTATCACATTGTGTACGCAAGCGGTTTTTGCAGATGAGGATATATCAACACAAGAGGCTGATAGCTTAATTAAAGATGACATTGCCGCAACGCAAGTTTTGCAGGAAATCTGCCCAGCTTTCGTCGGACCAAATAAAAAACTTGAGTCAAACGCGCAAAAGATTATTGCGATGTATTTAAGTGGTTATTCAAATAAATCAATGACCTTAGCGACTCTACAAAACGATGCTGAATTTAAAACTTTATTAAATGAAGCACGTCTTACGGCAAAACAAATGGACCATCACGAGCAACATGAGCTCTGTGAAGAGATCGTTAATTATAAAGAATAGATCTTACTCTTTTTTGATCTAGAGACTTATTCATTTTGGGTTTTCTGTTTGCCATTAAGCAGAAAACCAACATAACAATACATTTTTTCCATTTTTTTAAATTCTAAATTGGTTAAGCTAACGGCATATTTAGAAATTTTATTTTGGGTTATCGATGTTTATGAAGAAAAGCTTAGTTCAATCGCTCTCTTTGGTTTTACTTATGAGCATGGCAACAGCTGGTTTTGCTGCTGATAAGAAGAAAACAACTGAAAAGAAAACCGAAAATGAAAATGTTGTTGAAGTCACTCCACAACAAGGCACGACTCCTGAAGAATTAGCTGCAATTCAAGTGCTTTCTGAAATTTGTCCAAGTTTGATTGGTAAAAAAGACGCTGATTTTGCTCAAGGCTATGAACGTTTAGTTAAAGACTACCTACCAAATGAAACTGATGCTGTTTCTGCATTAGAAAAACGTAGTAAAGACAAAGCTTTCAAGAAATACTTAAAAGAAGCACGTAGCGATGCGAAAGCTGCTGGTGATGAACAAAACACATTAGTTTGCCAAGACGTGAAAGCATATCAATCGCAAAACTAAATTAGTAAAAAACTCTTGAGTTACAATACTGTTTGAAAAAGCCGACTTCTCCCGTAGAAGTCGGCTTTGCTTTATCCTAAAATGCTAGGCTCTTCTGCTTCATACAAGATATTGGAATTACCTAGAATGACTCGAAAAAGCGCTATTGCTGCACTACTCCTCTTACCAAGTTTTTCTTATGCAGCAACTGTCTTATCAGCTCCGCCAGAATTAAATAATAAGTCTTATGTATTAATGGATTATGAGACAGGCCAAATTCTCGCTTCTAAAAATGAAAACGAAAAGCTTGCACCTGCGTCTATGACAAAAATGATGACCAGTTACATCATTGAACAAAAATTATTAAAAGGTGAACTGACTGAAAATGAGCAGGTTCGTATGAACGAGTCTGCATGGTGTAAAGGAAGTAGCTCTGAATCATGTATGTATGTTCCTTTAAACGGTACAGCGACAGTTCTAGAAATGCTCCGCGGTATTATTATCCAATCAGGTAATGATGCATCAAAAGCAATGGCTGAACATATTGCAGGAAATGAAGGCACGTTTGCTCATATGATGAATCAGGAAGCAAAACGTATCGGCATGGTAAACACCCAGTTTATTAACTCGACTGGTATGCCAGCTGAAGGCCACTATTCAACTGCAAAAGATATGGCTGTGTTAGCACAACATATTATTAAAGACAGTTCAAAATACTATCCAATTTACTCTGAAAAAGAATTTACTTTTAATGGTATTAAACAAGGTAACCGTAATGCCTTGCTTTACACTGACCCAAGTGTAGATGGTTTAAAAACAGGTCATACAGATGAAGCGGGCTACTGCTTAACTACTTCTAGTAAACGCGGTCCAATGCGTTTAATTTCAGTGATTTTTGGTACTCCAAGCATGTCTGAACGTGCAGACCAAACTCGTACGTTACTGGCTTGGGGCTTTGCAAACTTTGAAACTGCAAATGTTCAACCAGCCAATCAGGTTCTTGCAAAAGCAAAAGTTTGGTTTGGTAAAGAAGATGAAGTTCAAGTTGGTTTAGCTGAAAACTTTAGTGTGACTATGCCTAAAGGTAAAGCTGATGGCATTAAAACTCAGTTAGTGGTTCAACCTAACTTAAATGCACCACTTCAAAAAGGTCAAGTTGTCGGTAAGCTTGTTGCTAGCCTAGATGGCAAAGTAATTGCTGAAAAGCCGTTAGTTGCATTAAAGCCAGTTGAAGAAGCAGGTTTCTTTGCTCGTTTAATCGATCATATCAAACAATTCTTCAGCAACTTATTCTAATTTTTGAATAGTTGAATTAAGCACTCATGCTATTTAGCCTGAGTGCTTTTTTATTTTATAATTCGACTAAATTTTATTTTGATACTTCTTATGGCAAAGAACATTCGTCCTTATCTTGAACACCACCCTCAAGTAGATAAAACATGTTATATCGATGAAATGGCTGTTGTGGTTGGTGACGTTAGCTTAGCTGAAAATGTTTCTGTCTGGCCTTTTGCAGTCATCCGTGGTGACGTAAATAGTATTCAAATTGGCAAAAACAGTAACGTACAAGACCATTGTATGTTGCATGTAAGCCATAAAAATGATGCCAAACCGAATGGCTCACCTCTGATTATTGGTGAAGATGTAACGGTTGGACACCATGTGACTTTACATGGCTGTACCATTGGCAACCGTGTTTTAGTCGGAATCAACACCGTTATTCTAGATGACGTGATTATTGAAGATGATGTGATGATTGGTGCAGGAAGTTTAGTTCCACCTCGCAAAGTCTTAAAAAGCGGTTATCTCTATGTAGGAAGCCCTGTACAACAAGTGCGCCCGCTAACTGAAAAGGAACTGGCGTTTCTTCCTTATTCAGCAAGACATTATGTAAAAGTGCAAAATAATCATAAAGCTGCACAAGCAAATCAGGATTAATTATCTATCTTGATTATGAGTAATAAAAATTCTGCTTTTTAAACGATATGGTTTTATCGTATTGCTCATATCGTTTAGCAGATCACCGTAGCCAAAAACCCCTAAATTTCGTATTATACGTCTTTTAAATCATGGTGCTTTTTTATGGCCGCATGGACTCCTCATGTCACTGTTGCTACAGTCGTAGAAAAAGACGGACGCTATCTGTTTGTAGAAGAGCATAGCGAAGGTTTTGTACACACAGTATTTAACCAACCTGCTGGTCATGTGGAATGTGGTGAGTCATTAACAGAAGCTGCCATTCGAGAAACACTTGAAGAAACAGGCCATCATGTTGAAATTGATGCTTTGCTCGGTATTTATACTTATACCCCACCAATGTTTCCCGATCGCACCTATTACCGTTTCTGTTTTCTAGCGCATGTAACTCAGGTTGAAATTGATCCTCAACTCGACACAGGTATTATCGCTGCTGTGTGGATGACACCGGATGAACTCAAAGAATCTGCCCGTGCTCGCAGTCCTCTTGTGCTAAAAGCAGTTGAAGATGCTATGAAAGGCCACCATTATCCTTTATCGCTTATTTATGAGCACCCCTTCTCTCCCTCATTAACTTCTCATTTGGATGCCTAGTCCTATGCAACAACGTGTCATCGTCGGTATGTCTGGTGGTGTAGACTCTTCTGTTTCTGCAGCACTTTTACTTCAACAGGGTTATCAAGTTGAAGGTCTTTTCATGAAGAACTGGGAGGAAGACGACGGCACGGAATACTGTACGGCAATGGAAGACTTAGCTGATGCCCAAGCAGTAGCTGATAAAATCGGTATTAAGCTGCATACAGCAAACTTTGCTATGGAATATTGGGATCGAGTGTTTGAACTTTTCCTAGCTGAATATGCGGCTGGTCGCACACCAAACCCAGATATTTTATGTAATAAAGAAATTAAATTCCGTGCATTTTTAGATCATGCCATGACTTTAGGTGCAGACTTCATCGCGACTGGTCATTATGCACGTCGTGGTGAAACCGCATATAACTCTAAAGGCGAAGCATACGCACCATTATTACGTGGTGTAGATAACAATAAAGACCAAACCTATTTCTTACATGCCGTTCATGGTAGAGAAATTAATAAAACATTATTTCCAGTAGGCGAAATCGAAAAACCTGAAGTTCGCAGAATTGCTGAAGAACTTGATCTTGCTACAGCAAAGAAAAAGGACTCAACAGGAATCTGTTTTATTGGGGAACGTCGTTTTAATGACTTCCTTAAACAATATTTACCCGCTCAGCCTGGGAAAATTGTACTTGATACAGGTAAAGAAGTTGGTGAACATCACGGTCTGATGTACTATACGCTCGGTCAACGTGGTGGAATTGGTCTAGGTGGTTTGAAAGGTGCAGCTGAAGGTGCATGGTTCGTACTACATAAAGATCTGGCCAATAATCGCCTCGTTGTAGGTCAGGGACATGAACACCCACTCATGCAAAGTACTCAACTGTGGAGTGAGTCAATTGACTGGGTAGCTGGTGAACAAAATATTCCAGTTGAAGGATTACGCTGTACAGCTAAAACGCGTTATCGCCAACCTGATCAGACATGTACAATTTTTATTGATGAAAACACTGAACACGGAGTTCGCGTTGAGTTCGATGAACCTCAGCGTGCTGTTACACCGGGTCAAAGCGTTGTATTTTATTCAGATGAAGTTTGCTTAGGCGGGGGTGTCATTCACCATACAAATGCCCCTACACCAAATTTTATTTAAGGGAATGAATGGCATGGTGGAGTTACCATTTCAACAATCACAAGCCTTGAATGTTCGCCAAAACCGTGCCCTTGCCTTGGCTGGGGTATTTCAGGCCACTCAGCTCACCCATATGACAGCCATGACGGGTCAGCAAAGTATTGGTGAAAGTGGTAACTTCTATTTTGAACTATTAATCAAAGCAAGTTTAAATATTCGCCCTACAGCCAACAATGGTGTTCAAACCTTAGATTTTTTTAATCAGTTAGCAGATATCTCTTTAGGGCTTAAAACACTCGAAAATTGTATTACTCAACCTTTTTCAAACATGCCTAAGTCTCGCCTTCCAAAAATGGGCACGGCCAAATTGCCAATGTCCTATGCGATGTCGCTCTTACAGCTAGAAAAAAAGGTTTATAGCAATCCTGAATATGTCGCAATCATTGAAAAAGCTCAGCAGAAAATTTTAAAACAGCTGTCTTTTTTTGATAATAACTACTTACACCCGAGCATTTTAGCCAATTTAGCGCAAACTTATGTTGATACGGCTGGCCAGATTAACCCACGCATTTTAGTTCGTGGTAATGCAGAAGCATTTAAAGATACCAACCATACTAACCGCATCCGTGCTTGTCTGTTTACTGGCTTGCAAATGGCCCATTTATGGCGACAACTCGGCGGTAGTTCATGGAACATGATTTTTAGCAAACGTAAATTGCTACAGGATATTCAAGCACTTGCTCGTTTACAGTACCAAGTCGTTTAAGACTATAAACGAGATTTTTTTAGTTTTATGTTTATTCCAACATTAAGGAATCGTTATGAACGCTTTAACCGCACTATCACCATTAGATGGACGTTATGCCAGCAAATGTGATGCGCTACGCCCTTTTCTTTCTGAGTTTGGTTTAATCCATGCTCGTGTCACTGTAGAAGTGCGTTGGTTACAAGCACTTTCTAACCGTCCGGAAATTGTTGAAGTTGCACCTTTTTCAAACGAAACAAATGCAGCTTTAGATGCAATTGTTAGCAACTTCTCTGAAGAAGATGCAAATCGTATTAAAGAGATTGAACGTACGACTAACCATGACGTTAAAGCAGTTGAGTATTTCTTAAAAGAGAAAATTGCTGGTATCGCTGAATTACAAAATGCGGGTGAATTCATTCACTTTGCATGTACTTCTGAAGACATCAACAACTTGTCTCATGCGCTTATGCTTAAAAATGGTCGTGAAGTTTTAGTATCAAGCATGAAGCAAATCCTTAATGCGATCTCTGCTTTGGCAACGACTCACGCTGAACAGCCAATGTTGTCTCGTACACACGGTCAAACTGCTAGCCCAACAACTTTGGGTAAAGAAATGGCGAACGTGGCATACCGTTTAGCTCGTCAAATCAAACAATTTGAAAACGTTGAGTTACTTGGCAAAATCAATGGTGCTGTAGGTAACTACAATGCTCACCTTTCTGCTTATCCAGATGTTGATTGGGCTGCTCATGCACAAGCTTTTGTTGAATCTTTAGGTTTAACATTCAACCCTTATACAACTCAAATCGAACCACATGATTACATGGCAGAGTTGTTTGATGCGTTACGTCGTTTCAATACGATTTTAATCGACTTTAACCGTGACGTATGGGGTTACATCTCTTTAGGTTACTTCAAACAAAAATTGAAAGAAGGCGAAGTTGGTTCATCAACAATGCCACACAAAGTTAACCCAATTGACTTTGAAAACTCTGAAGGTAACTTAGGTATTGCAAATGCAGTATTGGCTCACTTAGGTGAAAAATTACCAATTTCTCGCTGGCAGCGTGACTTAACTGACTCAACTGTATTACGTAATATGGGTGTTGGTTTTGCACAAAGCTTAATTGCTTTCGATGCGTGCTTAAAAGGTGTTGGTAAACTTGAGTTAAATGCAAACCGTTTAAATGAAGATTTAGACCAAGCTCAAGAAGTTTTAGCTGAACCAATTCAAACTGTAATGCGTCGCTACAACATTGAAAAACCATACGAAAAGTTAAAAGCATTAACTCGTGGTCAAGCAATGACGCGTGACATGATGGTTAATTTCGTAAATGGTGATGAACTTTCTCAAGTACCAAGCGAAGAACGTGCGCGTTTAGCTGAACTTACGCCTGCAACTTACACAGGTAATGCAGCTGAACAAGCGAAACAAATTAACGATCTAATTAGCAAAATTTAATTAAAAAGTTTACAAAAAGCGGAGCTTAGGCTTCGCTTTTTTATTACACTCATATAAATCACAATAAAGACTCCATAAAATGATCGAAAAACAATTCAAACTTAAACACTATATTGCTCTTGGCTTGCTTTTGATTGCGATTGTTATTTCAGCTATTCAGCCTCTTGAATTTGAAGCGTATTTACTTCACCAAACGGGCACTGTGTTTATGTTGATTTTGCTCTTTGCTATTTTTAAGAAGATTGGACTCAATTTTTTAAGTTTTACTTTCTATCTGCTGTTTTTGCTCATCCATATTGTTGGCGCACATTACCTGTATTCATACGTTCCATACAATGATTGGATACAACAGGTATTCAATTTTAATTTAGATCAATACATGGGTTGGTCCCGTAATATGTATGATCGTTTGGTTCATCTTGCCTATGGTATTTTTCTCTACCCTCTTACTTATCGCGTGTTTCAAGTGTGGTTACCATCAGTAAAGCCATTCAGTCTTTTTTTATTAGTAGTTCAATTTGTAATGGCATCAAGTGTTTTATATGAACTTATTGAATGGGCAATTGCTATTGGATTATCTCCCGAAGAAGCCGAAAATTATAATGGGCAACAAGGCGATATGTGGGATGCCCATAAAGATATGCTGTTAGCGACTATTGGGGCAATTTTCTATGGACTTCTTGCACTGATGCTTCCATCTAAAACAAATAACTCATAAATAAAAAAGCGCTCAATGAGCGCTTTTTTAAGATCACTTTAGACAACAGGATAGGTTTGTTCTAAAAGGCTTTGTAAAACCGAAGAAGTCGTATCAGGTAAAACATGCTCAAGATTGGCAGTGATATTACTAGCGTTCGTAGTTATATCACTCTGGTCATTTACCTGAGTAGGCTTTAATGCCGCTGAAGACAAAAGAGTTTCAATTGGGTCTGGTTCACTAGACGTAGAGCTTTTTAACAAATCATCTATTGGCACAGATTTCTGCTGCTGTCTATCCGTTTCATTTGTTGTGCTTTGTACTAACTTTAATGTATTTAACCCAACACTATCAGCAACAGATACAGTTTCTGTATGAGCAGTATCAACAGCTACATCACTCAAACTAGCAGTCTTTGGAGCAACTATCTCAAACGTAAAAGGTAAACTTATTTCGCTAGTAAACCCTTCAGCATCTGTTTGCATTAAAGTAATCGTATGTTTACCAATGGCTAAAGTTTTATCAAGTGTAAATGACCACTCACCATTAGCATTTACCTGACCTATTTTAATAATTGAAATTGCTACTCCGTTATCGTAAATAGTCAAACTTGCATGTGATTCAGCTTTGACAGTGAATTTCGGGGTTGCATCATCTGTCTCAGAGTTAGCAAGAATTTGTTTTATAGAGGTTCCATTATCATCATATACCTTAAAACTCGGTTTATCAGGAGGCGTATCCTTTGTACCATTGATTTCTAGAGCTACAGAACTATTTCCAGAGGCATCTATAGCAGATACAGAGGCTTTATCTTTAACAGTTAAAGCGGGTGAAATCGTAATTGTAAATTTTCCATCCGCATCAGCTACTCCACTACCAATAACCTTAGTACCTATTGTTATTTGTATTTTTGCATTTGCTTCAGCAGTTCCTGTTACCGTTGTTCCATCTGCATTAATTTGAGCTGAAGGTTTATCTGGCGCCAGAGTGTCATAGCCAGATTTAATTTCTAAGGGTTTAGAGGTATTACCTGCTGCATCTTCAACAATGATCGTCGCCTTTTGTGCCTCTTTTAAGGGTGAAGAAAGCGTAATTTGGAATTCACCTTGAGCGTTTGCGGTACCAGTTCCAATCACTTTACCATCTGCATCTTTTATCTGAACTTTTGCATTAGCCTCTGCTATTCCTTCAACTACTGTTCCTTCTTTATTTAATTCCAGTAAAGGAGCTTTTGGAGGGATAGTATCTTTACCAGCAAAAATAAGTGTCGCTTCTGACTCATTTCCAGCTTCATCTATAGCAACTACTTTACCGCCCGCTTCACTCGTCAAAGGCGGAGTAAATTTATAAGAAAACTTGCCTTCTGGACTCGCAGTTATAGTATCTATCAATTTATCACTGGCATCATAGATTTTGACAGTAGCCCTAGGTTCAGTCTTACCATCCAAGATCGAGCCATCTTCACTTAATTGAGCTTCTGGGGCATCGGCAATTGTGTCTTTACTACCAGTCACAGTACCTGCTTTAGACATATTGCCAGCAGCATCCTCAGCAAAAACATTTAATTTATTTCCATTTGCTAAAGGTTTATCGAGTTTAATTGTAAAATTACCGCTTGCATCTGCAACACCCGTTGCGATCGTATTACCAGCAGCATCTTTAATATAAATTTTTGCATTTGCTTCCGCTTTACCAGTAACCGTAACAGTATCATCTGCAACAGTAGCAGTCGGTGCAGCGGGTGGTAAGATATCTACAGGCCCTGAAGAATCATCTTTGTCATCATTATCAAAAGCCCAAAGATATAAACCTTCAGCAGCTAAAACAGCCAAACCTGCTTTTAGCACATTACCCATTGAAAAAGTTGGGGAATCATCAACTGCCATTGTCGAGGCTGGTTGGCTCGTGCTTGTATAGGCTAAATCTGTGACATGGTTTAAACCTGTATAGTCGATTACCTTACCTTGAGCATCAAATTGTGCCTCAACAAATTTTCCATGTTCAGTCGGAAGAACAAGTGAATGTTCTGTTGTATTCGTTGCTTCATTAAAGAAATTTTCTAAGACAATAGTCTCTCCATTTTTTAAATGGACGACTAGATTTCCACCTTGTTTTTCCACCGATGCTATATCTTTTTGACTTACGCCAATTTGAATAATAGAAGGTTTACTTAACACGACCTTATTGAGCTGACCATCTTGCAGAACGTCCAAACCCTCTTTGGATGCTACAATTATTCTTGTCATTATTTCCTGTCCTAAATTTCAGTTATATTTTTAAATGTCTAACTTTTTAAATATTTCATTTAAAAGCTATTTTATTGCTGTTTAAAATATCAAAACCATGTGGTTATCACAATTCAAAAATTATATTTATCAACATTTATTTTTTACTTTCCATTAAAAATCTAAACCTATTTAATAAGACAAATTTGAATATTAACTTTATAAAAAAACCAGCATTTAAGCTGGTCTTTTATAACATTTGAATTATATAAACTTATAGTTTTGGATCACGTACCTGCACAAGCGTCGTGTTCGCCTTTGCTAGGCTTTCCATGACTTTGCTCATTACAGTAGGAATCAAACTATCTGCCATTTGCGCTGCTTGTAAACCCAGCTTTTCACCTAAAGTCGCTTTCTTACGTGTATTAATGACATACACATCATGTTGCGGCAATAAAGCTAATAAGTACTCATCAGATGTTTGTAATTTATCAACAAGGTTCAAATCTAGAGCATCTTCACCATACCAATGCTCACCTGTCGCCACCTTATCAACATTAAGCTGTGGGCGATACTTTTCTACAAAGTGCTTAAATAAGACATGAGTTTGTTGCAGTTCTTCTTCAAACTTCGCTTTACCTTCAGGCGTATTTTCACCAAACATGGTGACTGTACGCTTATACTGCCCTGCTGTGTAAAGCTCAAAATCCACATTGTGTTCTTTTAAAAGGCGATTAAAGTTTGGAACTTGAGCGACCACACCAATTGAACCCACAATAGCAAACGGCGCTGCAATAATTTCATTTGCAATACATGCCATCATATAGCCACCACTTGCAGCGACTTTATCAACACAAATTGTTAAATGAAAACCTGCATCGCGTAAACGCACCAACTGAGCTGCTGCCAGACCATAACCATGCACCATACCGCCTGGGCTTTCGAGACGAACTACAATACGGTCACGTCCTGCTTTAGCAGTTGCTAAAATCAGGGTAATTTCTTCACGCAAGTTTTCAACTGCCGAAGCTTGAATATCACCTTTGAAATCTAAAACAAAAATCTTCTGATTATTTTTACGGCGAATTTTAGCTTCTTTAGCAAGTTGTTGAGCTAATTGTAAAAGTTCTAAACGGCTTGCCGTAGTTTGCGCAATTTTTTTTCTCTGTTCATTGACACGTGCATTTAAATGGCTGACACGTATTTCCGCAGGGAGTTTAGGCAAATGGAATAACATAAAATTCTAAGCTCATAAGTTTATCTTTATAGCCTTAAGATGTGGTCCTTTTGATTAAAATTCAATAGCGATTTTGCAAAATAGAGTCATTTTCATTTATAAAATAAAAAAAAGAGCACATGGCTCTTTTTCTTTTATTGTTTATTAATCAACCGAAGCGACCAGTAATATACGCTTCCGTTAACTGATGGTCAGGTTGAGTAAAGACTTTTTCAGTTGAATTGACTTCAATTAAATCACCTAAATGGAAATAAGCAGTACGATCAGAAACACGTGCCGCTTGTTGCATTGAGTGAGTCACAATCACAATTGTGTATTGATTCGACAATTCAGAAATAAGTTCTTCTACTTTTGCTGTTGCAATTGGATCGAGTGCCGAACACGGCTCATCCATTAAAATCACTTCAGGACTAACAGCAATGGTACGTGCAATACATAAACGTTGTTGCTGACCACCTGATAAACCTGTACCTGGCTGGTTCAAACGGTCTTTAACCTCATCCCACAAACCAGCTTTGCGTAAACTATTTTCAACAATTTCTTCTAGGTCATATTTATCACGCGCTAATCCGTGAAGTTTAGGACCATAAGCCACGTTGTCAAAAATAGATTTAGGGAATGGGTTTGGCTTTTGGAACACCATACCAACCTGAGCGCGCAATAATACAACGTCTAGATTTGGGTCATAAATATTGTGGTTATCAAGGGTAATTTTACCTGTTACGCGGCAACCATCAATCGTATCGTTCATACGGTTTAACGTACGAAGAAACGTTGATTTACCACAACCTGAAGGGCCAATAAATGCGATCACTTCATTTTGGTAAATATCTAGGTCAATACCTTTGATAGCTTCAAAATCACCATAATAAACATGGGCATCTTGTGCACTAATTTTAATTTCGTTTGAGTTCTGCTTTTTTGAAGTATGTGGTTCAAAATGCGAAACATACGAAGTGCCATGATTCAGCGATTTATCTGTAAATTGAGATTGTTCAGTATTCACTAACTTATCCTTTTCTAAGGAATTCGTAATATCAATAGTATTCATGATTTATCCTCTATTACCAACGCACTTCGAACTTTTTACGTAACCAAATTGCAAGACTGTTTAAACCAATCATTAATGCAAGTAGTACGATAATCGCAGCAGCAGTACGGCCTTCGAAGAAGTTACGCAACTCATTACCCTGCCATAAGTAGACCTGTACAGGTAAAGCAGTTGCTTGATCAAATGGAGTTGCTGGAATACTTGCAACGAATGCACTCATTCCAATTAAAAGTAAAGGTGCGGTTTCACCAAGCGCATGTGCAACACCAATAATTGCACCTGTCATAATGCCCGGTAATGCCAACGGTAAAACATGATGGAAAATCGTTTGGAATTTAGAAGCCCCCAAACCAAGTGCCGCTTGACGAATAGAAGGTGGCACTGCTTTTAATGAAGCACGCGTGGTAATGATGACTGTTGGTAGTGTCATTAAGCTTAAAACCAAACCACCCACCAGCGGAGCTGATAAAGGCAAATGCATCCAGCCAATGAAAATTGCAGCACCAAGTAGACCAAATACAATTGAAGGAACAGCAGCTAAGTTATTGATGTTAACTTCAATAATGTCGGTAAGAACATTTTTTGGAGCAAACTCTTCGAGATAGATTGCGCTGGCAACACCAATTGGGATCGCAATGATGATCACGATGAGCATCATGAATAATGAACCCATGAATGCACCTGCAAGACCACTAATTGCTGGAGAACTACGAGAGTCAGGATTCTTAAATAAGTTCAAGTTAAATGTACTTTCAAGAACACCTTTCGCCTTTAACTCATCTGCAAGCTTACGCACTTCTGGATCGAGTTGTTGCTGATCATCTGGTAAGGAACGGTCAATATTACCTTTTAACCAAACATCGACGTTCGCATCACCTAAGAAGGTAATATTTTCTTTTTTACCAATGAGTGATGGATCTGCAAAAACCATATCACGTAGACGATAAGCTTCCGAGCTTGCATATAAGCTGCTCAAGTAGTCACGTTGTGATGCAAGTGCAGGATCTTTAGCAATCATTCCATTTACAATGATGCCATCCCAATCGACCATACCCATTTTAGTTTGCCAATCAACATAACGTTCTTGGTAATGTGCAGGTGTTTCACCTTGAGTACGTACAGGTACTGGTCCCGCATCAATCACTTCAGGGTCAAAGTAAATTGGAACATTCATACTAGTTTGCCAAAAAGCAGGTAAACCTTTTGCCAAGATACTACCGAACAAGAGAGCAACGAATGCAAGACCAATAATGACTGCCGAGAAACCCGCAAAACGGAAAGCTTTTTCTTTGCGATGACGTTTAGCCAAAGATTTTTCAATAACCTGTTTACGTCGTTCACGTGTTTCGGCAGCAGTTTTCGGATCAAATACGTTCTGATCCATAGGAGACGATGTATTTGATGTACTCATTCGTATTGCTCACGGTATTTACGCACAATGTACAGTGCTACAATATTTAATCCCAAGGTAATAACAAATAGTGTTAAACCTAGCGCGAATGCAACCAATGCTTGTGGACTTGAGAAGTCTGTATCTCCAGTCAACTGTTTTACAATAGTTACTGTCACTGTCGAAACAGCTTCAAATGGATTTGCGTGTAAAAGTGGACTGTTCCCTGCTGCTAAAACCACAATCATGGTTTCCCCAACGGCGCGAGAGACTGCCAATAAGAAAGCGCCTGTAATACCCGGTAAAGCTGCTGGTAATACGACTTGACGAATTGTTTCAGACTTAGTCGCACCAAGTCCTAAAGAACCGTCACGTAGTGCACGCGGGACTTGAGTAATAATGTCATCTGACAAAGATGATACAAACGGGATAATCATAATTCCCATTACAAAGCCAGCAGTTAAAGCACTCGTCGCATTAATCTCTAAACCAACATATGCACCCGCTGCTTTAAAGAATGGTCCAATAATCATCATGGCAAATACACCATAAACAATTGTTGGAATACCAGCTAAGACTTCAATTGTTGGTTTTGCCCATGAGCGGAACCATGGTGAAGCATATTCAGCTAAATAAATTGCGATCATTAATCCAACTGGTACAGCAACGAGTAGAGCGATACCACTGACCATGAGCGTACCCCATAGCAATGGTAATAAACCATAACTGCCTTCAGCATTACCAGAAGTACTAAAGCCCGGATTCCATTCTGTACCAAAGAAAAAGTCCATTGGACTAACAAAACGGAAGAAGTGCATTGCTTCGCCAAACATCGACATTACGATACCGATGGTTGTTAAAATCGCAACACCAGAACATAAAATCAAACCAACATTAATGGCACGTTCAACTTGGTTACGAGCACGATATTGTTGGCTGATTTTTTTCTTTGCCCAAACCAACCCCAATAAAGCAGCACAAATTACAACAGCAAATTTGGCAAAAGAGCCAATGGTTTGAAATTTTGCAAACTGTTGAGCAGCAGCTAATTCGTAGGCTGCCGGTTTATCGCTCACCCCAAAACCTGAAGCAATTGATTGAACACGATCAACCAATACACTTCTACCCGCTTCATCAAGAGAAGCACTTACAGACGCCGGAATATTATTAAAAATAATATGATTTAAAATACTTGGTTCAACCAAGTTCCAAATGATCAAAATTAAAAAAGCAGGGATACCGCACCAAAGACCAACCAGTGCGCCATAATAACCAGGACGAGAATGTAACGTCGCCGAGTTGCTTCCCTTACCTGCTATGTTACGGCTCTTTCTCAGCCCAAGTTGATATGCAATTGCCACGAGGGCTAACAACACACCGATAAGTAGCAGATTCATGTACTCTCCACTGTTTTCTCAATTGTCATAATTTGGAAAAACTAGTTAGACAAAAAGGCTGATGAACTCTTAAGATCACCAGCCTTCATTCAAACTAACTTATTTAACAGTTTTACCTGCTTTAAAGTCAGCCAAAACTTTTGCACGTTCAGCATCAGACATCGCGATTAAACCATCACGTTCAGCTTTAGAACCTTTACCAGTTGCTTTCTTGCTTACGAAATATTCTACATATTGCGGTAAGCCTTTAACTGATTTTAAGTGTTCGCCTTTCACGTAGAAGTACAATGGGCGAGATACAGGGTATGTACCATTCAATACTGTCTTCTCAGATGGAACAACGTTGTTTACTGTTGCTACACGTAACTTGTCACGGTTCATGTCATAGAAACTTAAACCAAACACGCCTACAGCACTTGGAGAAGTTTTTAAGCGCGCTAATGTTTCTGTATAGTCGCCAGCGATTTCAATTACACGGCCATCTTTACGGAAAGTAGAACATGCTTTCTTCTGAGCATCTTTATCTAAGCTCTTGAAGTATTCATATGCTTCACAACCAGCTTCAACCATTTTCTCTTGGAAAACTTCACGAGTACCGTGATTAGATGCAGGGATTACAAGAGTAATCGGTTCATTTGGAAGTGTTTTATCAATTTGATTCCAGTTTGTATATGGGTTTGGAACCAATTTACCTTTTGATGGTAACTGTGCAGCTAAAGCAGCAAACACATGGTAAGGTTTTAATTTATAAGCTGCTTTGTGTGAGTTAGACGCGAATACAATACCGTCATAACCGATTTTGATTTCTTGAATTTGTTTTACACCAGCTTTGTTACAAGCTTCGATTTCAGTGCTTTTAATTTTACGAGAAGCGTTAGCAACGTCGATCGTGTTATCGCCAACACCTTGACAGAATTGTTTCAAACCAGCAGAAGAACCGCCAGAACCAACTACAGGAGTTTTAAATTGAGGGAAAGTATTACCAAACTCTTCAGCTACAACGCTGGCAAACGGTAATACAGTTGAAGAACCAGCAATTTGAATCGTATCACGAGCTGCATTTGCAGTCGTTGTTACAGCTGCCCCAGTTACTGCTAACGCAATTGCGATTTGACGTGGATTTAAGCGCATTCTGTTCTCTCTCATTAATGCAATAGGTTGTACGTCACTTTTTGTTGAGTGCTTGTACGCTCTTCGATAGCTGCATTGTGAATAGAAAATATGACAATTAAGTTACAGTATGATGACGCTTTAATGATTTCGATAGTGTTAACTGTCACATTAATATTTTTTATGTACTATCAATTAGTTATTTTAAATAAAGAGATTATTTAACCCTCTCTAGCAATCTATATTATGACATTAACTAAAAATATTAAATTTTTATTTTTTATAAATATAAAAACAAAAGGTATTATAAATATATTAAAAAACGGTAATTTAGTGATTTATTAATTTTATTATTTAAATATTTTCTATCATTAAAATTATTATTAAAAATTTCTATAAAAAAACAATTTCTTTGTAACATGAAAATAATATGACAAAAGATAAAGGGTTACCAACCTTAAGGCTGATAACCGCAATATCATTGTCAATTTAAAGGATCAATTCGATTGTACTTCTGGCAGAACAACCATTTTTTTACGATATTTTAAGAAGTACATCACAGCTAAAACAGCAAGCCAGATTGGTCCTAAAATAACTGCCAATCTCATATCTGGAGTCATCGCCATAATAATAAGAATAAAGCATACAAAGCTAATGGTTAAATAATTGCTCCATGGACTAAGAATACTTTGAAATTTAGTCTGACGTTTTTGCAATTTCATCGCTTTAGTAAATTTCAAATGTGTGACTGAAATCATAAGCCAGTTAATGACAAGCGCTGCGACAACCAACATCATAAAGAGCTGAAAAGCTTGACCAGGAATCAGATAATTCACGACCACACATATTGCTGTAATAGATGCAGAAACAACTGATGCTGGAACTGGAATACCGCGACTGTTTACTTTTTTCAAAATTGCAGGAGCATTACCCTGCTCTGCCAAACCATGCAACATACGGCTATTACAATAAATACAGCTGTTATAAACAGAAATAGCAGCAATTAAGACCACAAAGTTCAAGACGTTCGCAACACCGTTACTATTGAGTGACTGGAAAATCATAACAAATGGACTGCCGCCTTCTGCCACCATGTTCCATGGATAAAGACATAAAAGGATACCGATTGCACCGATATAAAAAATTAAAATACGGTACACTATCTGATTTACTGCTTTAGGAATAGTCGTTTCAGGTTTCTTCGTTTCAGCTGCAGCAATACCAATTAATTCCAATCCGCCAAACGCAAACATAATGACAGCTAAAGCCATGACAAAACCGTGAATCCCGTGCGGGAAGAAACCACCGTGTTGCCATAAATTTGCAACACCCGCTTGCGGACCTGCTGAGCCTGAAAGTAAAAGATAAGCTCCGAAACCAATCATACTTAAAATGGCAACAATTTTAATGCAGGAAAATAAGAACTCGGATTCCCCAAAAAAGCGAACATTTACCAAGTTAATGCCGTTAATTAAAATAAAGAAAAATAAAGCAGTTAGCCATGTCGGAATTTCAGGCCACCAAAACTGTATAAACGTCCCAATCGCACTCAATTCAGCCATGCTGACGAGTACATATAATACCCAATAGTTCCAGCCAGACATAAAACCCGCCATTTTGCCCCAATACTTGTTCGCAAAATAACTAAAAGAACCACTGACCGGCTCTTCAACAACCATTTCACCTAAATGGCGCATAATTAAAAAGGCAATAATTCCTGCAATTGCATATCCTAATAAAATTGAAGGACCAGCCAATTTAATTGTTTGTGAAAGACCTAAGAATAACCCTGTTCCGATCGCCCCTCCGAGTGCGATGAGTTGAATATGCCGATTGGATAAGCCTTGTTTTAAATCGTGCTTATTGTTTGCATCCATAACATTATCTCCAATGTTGGTGTCACTTCCTGTACACCTTTATTCAGCACCATATCCGAAGGCCAGAACCCGACCTTCGGAAATAAGTAGCTTTAATATGAGTCCATTTAATTTTTGAGAAGACTTGTCCTGTCTTCTATTTAAAAAGAGATTGCATCCTTACATTTAATCGGTTGGGAACGCTCCTTTAAAATTTCGTAACCGCGATCACCGTAGTCAAAACGAGCAATCACAGAAGCAAATTTTTTCAAACTTACCGGCGCATCCATTGCTGGTAGTTTTAATTCAATGAAAGCTAACTGATCATTTTGCTGAACGTTGTCTAAAACACTCTTCAGCTGTCCAGCGGTTTCAACAACATAAGTTGTATGGCCTTTTTTACCGTTAAATACCGCAGGAATTTCAGTGTATTTCCAGTTTTGCACGTCGTTATAGGCCGCGTTTTCACCCATAATGAGGCGCTCAATGGTGTAGCCACCGTTGTTCAGCAAGAAAATGATTGGTTTTAAACCGTGACGGATAATCGTAGAAAGCTCTTGTACCGTAAGCTGGAATGAACCATCACCAATAAATAGAATTTGACGACGTTCAGGAGCAGCCAACAGACTACCAAGCAAAGCCGGTAAGGTGTAACCAATAGAACCCCAAAGCGGCTGAGCAATATATTTAGCTGTGGCAGGAAGTTTGATACCTGACAAAGCAGAGTTTGATGTTCCTACTTCACCAATAATCACATCATCTTCTTTTAAGAACCCTGAAATGTAATTCCAAAGCACATCTTGGCTTAACTTTTGTTGAGCTGGAGCTTCAATTACTTTCGACGGTTGTTTTTCAAGAAGAGGTATTGTCGATTTACGTGGAGCAACTTTTTTATTTAACTCGACAAGTAATTGTCCAATTTCAATACCCGGAAAATCCTGACCAAAAATATTTAGGCCATAAGATTTAATTTCGATGTAGTTCTTGGTCTCAATTTGATGAGTAAATACAGCTGAGCCTACATCGGTAAAGCGTGCACCAACACCAATTAAACAGTCAGATTGTTCAATGATATTTTTCACATGCGGTTGGCTTGCCCCACCCACATAAGTTCCAATGTAACGAGGTGAGCCTTCATCCATAATATTTTTTGCAGTATTCATGCCTGCAAATGGAATTGAGCATTTTTGAGACAAATCATTTAAAAGTGACGTTACACCAAAAACTGAAGCTTCATTATCAATAAGAAGCGCTGGACTTTGAGCATTCTCAATAATGTCACAGAGTTTGCTTACCACACTCTGCAATAATTCAGGTTCAACAGCTGGGTAGCTTAAGTCAAGCGGACGTTCAGATACTTCAATCTTAACGTGAGTAATATCGCCTGGTAGTTGAATGTGCACAGGACGGCGCTCAAGGAAACACTGACGTAATACACGGTCAATTTCAAAAGCTGCATTTGCAGGAGTTAAACGTGTTTGGGCAACTGTGAACTCTTTCATACAGTTCATAATATTGTCATAGTTACCATCGACAAGCGTGTGGTGTATTAGAGTGCCCTTTTGAACTGCATGTAACGGTGGAATTCCTGAGATATGAATAAGAGGTATATTTTCTGCATAGGCACCTGCGATGCCATTAATGGCACTTAAGTCACCTACACCATAAGTGGTTGCCAAGGCAGAAAAACCGTTAATTCGTGCATAACCGTCTGCTGCATAAGCAGCATTTAATTCATTACAATTTCCAATAAATTCGAGTTGTGGGTCTGCTTCAACTTGTTCTAGATATGAGAGGTTAAAATCACCAGGTACTCCAAAAAGATGTTGGATACCCATTTGTTTTAAACGAAGATTTAAAAAGTCACCGATTTCTATGAACATTGCTCTATATCCTTTGAGACCAATTTTTATTCCATAGAAAAATAATATTTCATCTATCTTTTAGATTTCGTGCATAATGAAAACGCATTTTAATAAAAATACATGATTTGTGTATCATAAAAGGATTTTATGCAATGGATAAGTTCGACTGGCAAATCATTCAGGCACTACAAAAGAATGGACGGCTCACCAATCAGGAAATAGGAGATTTAATTGGTTTATCTGCTTCACAATGTTCAAGAAGAAGGCAGCTACTCGAGCAAAAAGGCATCATTCTAGGCTACACTGCACGCATCCAGCAACAAGCGCTGGGACTCGAAGTTACAGCGATGATTCACATTAATTTAAGGACACACGAGGCAAAATCACAGCAGGCTTTTCAAGAACTCATCGAAGCAGAAGATAACATTCAAGATGCATTTTCAATTAGTGGCGATGCGGATTTTATTTTAAAAGTCGTTGCTGAAAACTTAGAACAGCTTTCTCAATTTGTAACCGAAAGATTGCTTTCTTATAATTTTATTGGCCACATAAAGTCTTACATTGTTCTAAAAAAAATTAAAGAACAGAATCATTTTTTAATCAAACCTAAAGGTCACGGTTATCATCACACGACTTAAGCAGGTTAGTATTTAATAAGATAATTTAAAATAAAAAGGCGGATTTATCATCCGCCTTAGAATTAATATTTAGACTTTACTGATATGAACCGTTTGCCCAATCGTATTTTCAAGCAAGCCTTCCAGACCAAATTCAGCACCTAGACCAGACATTTTCCAGCCACCAAAAGGTGCATGAGGCAGAACCTCAGCATGGGTATTAATCCAAACAGTACCGCATTGAAGCTGACTAGCGTAAGTCTGTGCTGCTTTAATATCAGAAGACCAAATTGAGCCACCTAAACCAAACTCACTATCATTGGCACGAGCAATAGCATCGTTGATATCGGTATATTTTAAAACAGGTAACACAGGGCCAAACTGTTCTTCTTGCACCACGCGGCAAGAATCAGAAATTTCAGTCAAAATAGTTGGTGCAATAAAGTAGCCCTGCTCTGGTAACTGCTTTTGCCCAGAAAGTGCTTTTGCCCCCTGTTCAATCGCTTCAGCAATAAGTGCTTTCACTTTGTTATATTGCATTTGATTTTGTACTGGACCAAATGTTGTAGAAGACGCCATACCATCACCCACAACTTGAGCGTTGGCAATATCAGCTAACTTTTGAGATAAAGCTTCATATTGGCTTTCATGCACATATAGACGCTTTAAGGCTGCACATGTTTGACCAGCGTTTAAGAACGCCATATTAAAAATCTTGGCTGCAATTTCATCGATATTTGCATCAGGCAATACAATACCAGCATCATTACCACCCAACTCTAAAGTTAAGTGTTTTAGGTGCTGAGCTGCCCCAGCCATAATGTGCTGACCTGTTCGAGTTGATCCCGTAAACACGACTTTTTGTACATCAGGGTGAGAAGATAATGCTTCACCAATCTCACCAGCACCAACTACAATTGAAATTACGCCAGCAGGAACTTCTTGCTGAATGATTTCACATAAACGTAAAGTCGATAGTGGGGTGTATTCAGAAGGTTTACTAATGACAACGTTACCTGCACGCAATGCAGGCATGATATGCCAAACCGCAATCATCAATGGCCAGTTCCAAGGAGTAATTGAAGCCACTACACCTAATGGTTGGCGATGGCGCTCAATACGCTTGGTTTCACTGTCTTCAATTACTTCTACTGGTAAATCCATAGTAGCTGCGTAACGCGTCCAGCCAATTGCGCCCTGCACTTCCATTTGAGCAAGTGCGAGTGGCTTACCCTGTTCAAGCACAACCAACTCTGCGAGCATTTCAGCGTGCTTTTCAATGCCATCTGCAATCTTGCTCAAGATTGACTTACGCTCTTCGTGTGAAACTTGTTGCCAAGCTTTAGATGCTTGTTTAGCAGCACTCACTGCCTGATTTACCTGCGCAACCGAAGCTTTTGCACAACGTGCAGCAGTTAAACCTGTAGCGGGGTTAAGAATTTCTAGCTCGCCTTGCTCACCTGAACAAAGTTGACCGCCAATAATGAGTTTAAATTCATTGAGCATATTCGCTTGTTGCATTTCTTCTTCCTTGTCTTAATTGTAATTACAGCCACTTACTTTTTTCAGTTAAAGCGGGATTATTCAAAGTAAGTATGATATTGATATATCAATGTGACCAAAAATATTGGGGACATACCAATACAATAAGAAATTTGCTCCCCATAAATCATGCATAATTATTTTTGTTTTTTGAAAATATGCATGATTTGTGCATGTATTCTTTTCTTCATACACAATTCAAATAAAAATAATCTGCAATAAAAAAGCCCGGCAATAAACCGAGCTTTTTTTTGTTATCAACTCAATTAGTCGATTGGTGGTACATAGTTACCAGAAGCAATTGCATCTTTAATGCGGTCAGCTTCAGCCAATACTTGACCTAAAAGGTTTTTAACGTTTTCAAATGTCACAACAGGGCTTAATGTTGTCATTTTCAATGACTGTACATTACCAACTTTTGTTACACCGATATTTGCCTCACCACGTGCAAACAATTCGTCCGCTACGTTTTGGTTCAAGCTATCGATAAACTCAACTGGGTAGCCTTGTGGCACAACACGGAATAATACCGAAGCAAACTGAGGCTCAACTAAAAGTTCTAAACCATCAGTTGCCTTAATGTAATCTGCAACTTCACGAGTAAGTTTTACACCATGGTCAATCATTGAACCATAAAGGTCTTCACCTAGTGATTCGATTGTCATCCACAATTTCAATGCATCAAAACGACGAGTCGTTTGTAATGATTTAGACACAAGGTTTGGTACACCGTGCTCTTCGTCATAAGCAGAATTCAAGTATTCAGCTTCGTAGTGCATGAAACGATAGTTCGCTTCATCTTTCAACAAGAACGCGCCACAGCTAATGCTTTGGAAATAATGCTTATGGAAGTCGAGGGTAATCGAGTCAGACAACTCAATACCATCAAGCATTGCACGATAGTCATTTGACAGAATTAATGCACCGCCCCATGCCGCATCGATATGCATCCATGAACCATATTTATTGGTAATTTCACGGATTTTCTTCAATGGGTCAATTGCACCAGCATCGGTTGTACCTGCTGTCGCAACGACACAAGCAACAACTTTACCTTCAGACTGAAGATGCGCCATCGTTTTTTCGAGAGCATCTACATCCATCTGTGCATTTTCATTCACAGGAACAGTCACAACTGACTGGAAACCCATGCCCATCATTGCCATGTTCTTTTGCACAGAGAAATGCGCATTTTCAGAACAAATGACTTTGACATTTTTCATTGCATCGGCAGGAATACCATCACGCTGTACAGACCATGGGTTACCATTTTCGTCTTTCCAGTTTTTCGAGATGCACCAGTCACGAGCAAGCAATACACCCATCAAGTTAGATTGAGTACCGCCAGAAGTGAAAACACCAGCCTGACCAGAACCATAACCTACTTTTTGACGCAACCAATCAATGAGCTGAACTTCCATTAATGAACCTGCCGGGCTTTGATCCCATGAGTCCATAGATTGGTTAGTTGCATTGATTAACACTTCCGCAATCTGGCTCATCACCATGGTTGGGCAGTGTAAATGTGCTAATGAATGTGGATGATGTACTTTCAAGCTTTTATTCAAGAAAAGCTCAATCATACGTTGAAGAGATTCTTGTACACCCATACCTTCTTTTGAAGGTTGGAAAGAAATTGCTGAACGCAATTCTTTAATGCTACCACCAGTGTACATCTTTTCATTTTGCAACCATGCTGAAACGGCTTTTACCGCTTCGCCCATTGCTGACTCATAGTCAGCAATGGATTGTGCATCATTGCAGAGTAACGCTTTACGATGTTCTGCAAAATCCACCATACTTATGCGCCTCGTACTGCAACCAATGCTTCTGCAATTGCTTTCTTAAAGCGAGCAACTACTTCAACACACTCGTCTTGAGTGATGATAAGCGGGCAAAGTAAACGAATTACTGTACCGTTACGACCACCTTTTTCAAGCAATAATTTATTGTTGAAACAAGCAGTTTGAATTGCAGCAGCTAATTGTGAGTCAGCAGGATGCGAACCAATACGATCAGCTGGTTTACGCTCGTCAACGATCTCAACACCGATCATTAAACCGCGACCACGTACGTTACCGATACATGGGAATTCTTGAGCTAATTTTTTAAATTCAGCTTGTAAGAAGTCACCACGCTCTTGCGCATTTTGAGCAAGATTTTGTTCGCTAATCGTTTTTAATACGACAAGACCAGTACCCATAGCAAGTTGGTTACCACGGAAAGTACCCGTGTGACCAGCAGGCTGCCAAGCATCAAATTTACGTTTAATACCTAATACTGCAAGTGGTAAACCACCACCTACTGCTTTAGACATTACAACAACATCAGGTTCAATACCTGCATGTTCAAATGCAAACATTTTGCCCGAACGTGCAAAGCCAGCTTGAACTTCGTCTAAAATTAAAACGATGTTGTGCTTTTCAGTCACTTCACGGATTTTTTGCAACCATTTTACTGGAGCTGTAACTACGCCGCCTTCACCTTGAATCGCTTCAAGAATAACAGCAGCCGGTTTTGTTACACCGCTTTCTACATCTTCAATAAAGTTTTCAAAGTAGTAAGTTAAAGCGTCAACACCAGCTTCACCACCTAAACCAAGTGGGCAGCGGTATTCATGCGGATATGGCATGAATTGTACGCCTGGCATTAAACCGTTAACTGCATTTTTTGCACTTAAGTTACCAGTCATAGCAAGCGCACCATGGGTCATACCATGATAACCGCCTGAGAAACTGATCACTGAGCTACGGCCAGTGTAAGTCTTAGCAAGTTTGATTGCTGCTTCAGTTGCGTCTGCACCAGCAGGACCACAGAACTGCAAGCAATATTCTTCTTTACCACCAGGTAAATATGCTAACAATGCTTCAGTGAATGCATCTTTTAAAGGTGTGGTTAAGTCTAAAGTATGCAATGGCAAACCACTTGCCAATGTATCTTGAATACTTTGAATCACCGCAGGATGATTATGACCTAAAGCCAATGTACCTGCCCCAGCTAAACAATCAAGGTACTGTGTACCTTCAACATCAGTAACCCAGCATCCTTGTGCTTTCGCTATCGCTAACGGTAATTTACGTGGATAGCTACGAACATTTGATTCCATTTGACTTTGGCGAGTCAAATAATATTCGTTAGTAGCATTAGTGGCAGGGTTAACGGAAGTAACGCTCATATCGGATTACCATCTCTGATAGGGGTAGAAAGAAATAAGTCTGGTGACGATTGGTCCTTTGACTCGGTGCTTTATAGAACTAGTAAAGACACTTATTTTATATCTTGTAACTAGGAGCGCGATGATACCTAATTTTACAAGAAAAAAAACGTCTTTTATGTACTTTACTCATCTAATCTTATTGAAAAAATGTATCATCCCAATAGTTATGATGAATTATCATCATACTATGTGACAACCTAAAGAAAATATTCTTTTTTTATATTACTTTGATTTTTTAAGTTACATTGAAACACTTTAATTTTAAGCTTTTAATTTTTAAAGACTTTATATTTACCAAAATTTAAAAAAATCTGATCTGAATATTACAAATACGCCACAAAATCTGCAAAAGTTATGCATAAGTTATGTTTAACATTTCCTAATGAAAAAAATTAAATTTATATTAATTTTTAAAGGAAAAATTTATGCGTACTTTAGCCGTCTCTACCCTTCTTTTAGGTTCTCTCCTTAGCCCTTTAGTTTTTGCTCAGGATGACAATGCTTTGAACTACAATATTGTGAATGTACAAGCTGAAGCTTCTCGCCAAGTTTCTAATGATGAAATGCATGCAACTTTATATATTGAAAAAAGTAACAAACAACCAGCTGAGCTTTCAAATCAAATTAATCAATTGATGAATCAGGCACTTAATGTTTCTCGTAAATATCCACAAGTAAAAGTGGAAACTGGTGCTCAAAGCACTTATCCAATTTACGATAACGATAGCAATAAGTTAAAAGAATGGCGTGGCCGTGCTGAAATCCGTCTTGAAAGTAAAGACTTTAAAGCTGCTAGCCAGTTAGTAAACGAATTACAGCAAAACTTCCAAACTCAATCGATTAATTTTACGGTTTCTGATGAACAACGTAAAAAAGTTGAAAATGAGTTAATGGTAGAAGCATCTAAAAATTTCCAACAACGTGCTCAAATGTTGACCCAAGCTTGGAATAAAAACCAATATACTTTGGTCACTCTAAACCTGAACACAAATAATTATTTCCCACAACCTGTAATGCGTGCCAGCATGGCTAAATTTGCTATGGCCGAAGCTGCACCAGCTCAAGACATGGCAGCTGGTGAGTCTAAAATTACTGTGAATGCAAACGGTTCAATTCAGTTTAAATAATTTGTTTCTCTAAAAAAAAGCCCTGATTAGTTCAGGGCTTTTTTTTGACTTATTTTTTAAAAGGTAAAGCATATTTAAAGATACGGCCTACCACTTGTCCAAACTGTTTAGCCAGACTTGCGTTGTTATAATTTAGACCATATTTTTTACATACAGCTTCAACTTTTGGAGCCATTTGGCGATAACGACGCGCTGGAATATCTGGAAATAAATGGTGCTCAATCTGATGGCTCAAATGTCCGCTTAAAATATGTAATGCTTCTGAACCTTTCAAGTTAGAAGAACCACGAATCTGGCGCATATACCAGTGACCACGGCTTTCTTCTTGTAAAACAGACTTTGGAAATACTTCTGCATCTTTTGTGAAGTGACCACAAAAAATAATCGTAAATGTCCAGATATTACGAAGACCATTTGCAACCAAATTACCAGTGAATACAGGTAAAGCTGCTGGACCTGCAATTAAAGGGAAGAAAACATAGTCTTTAAAAAGTTGTTTTCCAATCTTTTTATTAACAGGTTTTAACTCTTCCAAGAATTTTGCCATGCTCTTACGTTTATAAAGGACACGTCCAATTTCAAGATTCTGAATAGCTACGCCCCATTGGAACAATAAACAGAATGGGATGCTATAAACAGGTTGAAGTAAGAAACCTGGCTTCCAGCGTTGCTCTGGGAATAAACGAAGTAAACCGTAACCGATGTCATCATCAATACCTTTAATGTTGGTATAGGTGTGATGTTTATAGTTATGCGTTTGACGCCAGTTATCAGAAGTACCGACTGTATCCCACTCGTAAGTTTGACCATTAAATTTAGGATCATTCATCCAGTCATATTGACCATGCATTACGTTATGACCGAGTTCCATGTTTTCCATAATTTTAGAGAAGCCTAATAGGCCTGTTCCTAAAATCCACGCTGGTGGGAACCAACCTGCAAACAAACATGCACGACCTAAAAAGCTACTATAACGAATCGCAGCATAAACACGGCGGATATACTTAGCGTCTTTTTCGCCCAAATCATCCAATACTTCTTGCTTGATCTGATCGAGCTCTTTTGCAAATGCATCAAGTTCTGCTGGAGTCAAATCTCGATTTTTAGGATTTTTAAAATATTCGACTTTCACTGGCATATTCATAAGAGTTCTCTCTTAAAGATCAATAACTAGATCGGATTGTGCTGAGTTCACACAAATTTTGAGTAATTGGCTTGGTTCAGTGTTTTCACTACCGTTAAGTAAATTACGTGTTGAACCTTGTGATTTATTACAAACACATTTATTACAAATTCCCATACGGCAACCATGAGTTGGTTTAAGACCTTCATGTTCAAGGCTAACCAGAATTGACTGGCCTTTAGGAATTGCAATGACCTTATTAGACTGGATTAATGTGACATTCACATAACCAATATCATCAGCAGAGCTTTCATTTGTTAAGCTAAAGGCCTCTGTTAAAACGGCTGGAGCTTTTTCAAAAAGTTGCTCAACTGTCGCCACAAAGCCAGAAGGTCCACACGCATAAATTGTGCTGTTTTCCACATCATCAACTAATGCTAAATGCTCTGTATTTAAACGCTCATCATTTGGGGTTTCTTGTGTATAGAAAACCTGATAATTAAAGTTCGGATATTGCTGTGCAACTTTTTCAAAGTATTCAACAAAAGCTGCATCTGAACGCTGCTTTACCCAATATAAAAGTTGTACCTGAACTTTATCTAACTGCTGGCTTTGTTTAATCGCAGTAATTAGGCTTAACATTGGGGTAATACCACTACCCGCAGCCAATATAGTTAAATTCGATGTTTTGATGTTTTGTTGCATGTCACCATAAGGTTGACCAAGCTCAAAAACATCACCAATTTTGCTTTCAGAAATAAACCAGTTACTCACGATCCCATCAGCAACTTTTTTAACTGTTAAACGTAAGTGCTGCGCATCTATTTGCGTCAAACTATAAGTACGTTCATAGCGACGACCGGCAATTTCTACAATTACAGGATGATGCTGGCCTGCAACGCCCATTTTTACTAGGCGGTTGCATTTCAGCGTCAGGCTCACCATGTCATGAGCGACAAATTCTTTTTTTACAATTTGAACAAGTCCGTGCTTTACAGACCATAAAGGATTAACTTTTTGTAGCCAGAAATTAGCCATTTCTTTATCAAAGATGGCTTGTGTCAATGAATTGAATAGAGAATTTCTCTTTTCGATTGCTTGCATAACTGAAGGCTCTGTCGCTCTTTTTTAATTATTATACACATGTATATATATTTGTATATACACCCGTACTTTTAATTACAATTTCACAAGTTCAGCTTCTAAGGCTATAATCCTGAGAGTTTACAAATATATTGAACAGCATGACCCAATCTTCACTTTCTCAGAACCTGAATGACACACCTCAACAACAAGATGTCATTGAAATTAAAACAGCTACGCGTTCTGTTGGAAGAAAAGCGACAATTACTAAAGAAGAACTTTTTCAGGCCGCTTTAAACCTCATTGGTCCGCAAAAAAGTATTGCTTCATTAAGCTTACGAGAAGTAGCTCGAGAAGCAGGAATTGCGCCAAATAGTTTCTATCGACATTTTAAAGATATTGATGAATTAGCTATTTCTCTAATTGACCGCGCAGGTATCGTTTTACGTAAAATTATCCGTCAGGCTCGCCTACGCGCTTCCTTGCAAGAAAGTATTATTCGTAGTTCGGTCGATATTTTTCTTCAACAGCTTGATGCCGACGAAGGCAATTTAAGTTTACTGCTCCGTGAAAGTTTTACAGGTTCAGCTTCTTATAAAGCTGCCGTAGACCGTCAACTCAACTTTTTTCAGCAAGAGTTGCAAGAAGATTTAATCCGTCTTGAGCGTTTAAATAACAATCACCTCTACCATCCAGATCTTGTTGCAAAAGCAATTACTCAACTTGTGTTTCACATGGGTGCAAAAGTCATTGATTTACCGATCAATCAACGTGCAGAAGTTGCTGAACAAACCATGATTATGATTCGGATGATTTTAGAAGGTGCACGTCATTTAGATGAAGCAAAAATTCGCTAAAATTATCTAATGAATGGCTTGTTGATGAACAGGCCATTTTTAAATCTAACTCCTCTATTTTCTAATAAAAATATAATTCACCAATTGAAGCTAATAGCTTGCCAGAGTATAAATAATCTTTCTGTTTGCTCTTTCTCCTATATTCCCAACGATCTCAGGGATCCACATGCAAAATTTGAATAATCGTCAAAGTCTGATTGCAAGCTACATTCTTATGGGCATCTTTTTGCTTTCGGTTATCCCCTTACATTTATTAGCAAGTTTTTTTGCAGGCTTTCTCATTTATGAAATTATTATTAGTTTAAGTTCGGTTGTAGAACGTTATATTGATGGCCAAAGAGCCCGTATTTTTATTAGTATTTTACTCAGTATCATCACCATCTCACTTATTGGTTTTTTCATCACAAGTCTAATTAGTTTCGTTTTATACGATCTAAAAGGTGTCGGCTTACATAGTATTAATAGCAAGGTTGATCAAACCCTTCTTCATTTGCAAGCAGAGATCACAAAGTATCTTCCAGGTTATATTCCTGATAGCGTGACAGATCTAAAAGACGAAATCTTTGCATTTATGAAAGATAACGTGACTACTCTAAAAAACACCAGTTCCGATATTTTGCATAACTTCGTGACTATGGTCATGGGATTAATTATTGGTATTTTGGTGGCAATACATGGTTTTCATCGCCGTACGCCTCAGCCTGTTTTTAAGTCACTGCTTATCCAGCGTATTCAAAAATTATCAATTTCATTTAAAAATGTTGTTTTTGCCCAAATAAAAATTTCAGCGATTAACACGCTGCTCTTTATTTTATTCGCCTTTATTTTGTTGCCGCTTTGGGGAGTTCACCTTCCTTTTGCCAAAACTTTAACTATTTTGACCTTTATGTTTGGTCTCATTCCAATTTTAGGGAATCTGCTTTCAAACACTTTAACGTTTATTGCAGCTCTTACCATTTCCCTAGGACTAGCAGGAGCAGCATTACTTTATCTCGTTTTGGTTCATAAGCTTGAATATTTTATTAATGCTAAAATTATTGGGCATAAAATCAATGCAAATGCATGGGAGATTTTATTAGCAATGCTAGTATTTGAGTCAATTTTTGGCTTAGGCGGTTTAATCGCAGCTCCAATTTTTTATGCGTATTTAAAGCTAGAATTAAAAGACGCTGGTCTCATCTAACTCAAAATCGATGTATGAAAAAAGCGCCCTCTCGGCGCTTTTTTCATTTTGAGTGAGTTACGGCTTAACCACAACTAACACTTGAATTGCTTCTGGTGTAACAGTTAAACCATCAAGTAAACTCAAGCCTTCTTTTTGCAGTTTCTGTAAACGCTCAATTTCGTCTTGACGAATACTTGGGTTGAACTGTTTGAGATAAGTTAAACGGTCAATTTCATATTGCCATTTATTGCCATAATGTTCTTTTGCTTGTTGCTGAAGCTGCGGTAAATCAACTTTCGCAATTTCTAACGCTTGTTTATAGCGCTGCTCAATGATATCACGGCGAGCTTTAACTACTTGGCGGCAGCTATTGCCATCTAAATGATGTAAATATGGTTTTAAAATTGTTGGATCAATCTTTTCAGATAAATCCTGTCCATTTTCACTTAACAACACGCGAATGAGTTGTTTCGGTAAACTTGATGGCAAGTTCAAAGATTTAGGTGCAACAACATCCACTTTAAACCAGACTTCAATTAATACTGAGCCCTGCTTTAACGCATTAGATTTAAGTACAGCAACATTGGTACTACCAAACGATTGTGTACGGATCATTTCCATAACACTTTCAATGAATGGATGCTCTAAAGTTAAATATTGAGCATCTTCACGAAGCTGAGCCTGATCGCGATAGAAGGTTGCTGTCATACCTTCTTCGTCTAAAGCCAAACCTTGCACTTGCATTTGGTCGGTTGGTTTAATAATCACCGTACCATTACTTTGCTCATCAAAGTCGATATTGGTTGATGACATGAAACGCTTCACAAACATTGGTAGCGTAGTATTGTCATCATAGTCTTCAAGGGCTTGAACAATTTCTTGTGCCACAATAGGACGACATGAATTATATTCAAGTAAACGATCTCGGCCAGCTTGAAGTTCAGCTTCCAAGGCTTGACGTTGAACGTTCACCTCTTCAAGCAAATCTTCAAATGTTTGACCTTGGTCTGCAAGTAAACAGTCTTTTAATTCAACAATAAAATTCTCTTGCAGCGTTTGCGCTGTCGGAGAAATATTGCTGAAAATATTCAGTGCTTCGTTATACCAACGGAACATACGCTCTTGAGCTGTTCCCACAAGGTATGGCACATGAATTTGGATACGGTTTTCTTGACCAATACGGTCTAGACGTCCAATACGTTGCTCTAAAACATCTGGGTTAGCTGGTAGATCAAATAAAATTAGATCACTGGCGAATTGGAAATTACGGCCTTCCGAACCAATTTCCGAACACAATAGAATCTGAGCGCCATAGCTTTCTTCAGCAAAATAAGCAGCCGCTTGGTCACGTTCTAATAAGCTCATGCCTTCATGGAACATTGCCGTACGAATACCTGCATGCAAACGCAACACATTTTCTAAAGATTCAACTACTGGTCCGCTACGCGCAATTAAAAGCACTTTTTTATGCTTAAGATCTTTACGTAAAATTTCCATTAACCATGGCACACGCGGATCATTTTGCATCCATGAACCATCAATTTGCGCTTCTTCAGGCCACATCTGCTCACGCAGTTTGCCATCTTTTGACCAATCTTCTGGTGCTGGTAATGGTGCTGGTTGACAATCACGACCTGGGAAGCCCTGAATGGCTTCACGTGTATTACGGAATAAAATACGTCCAGTACCGTGACGATCTAATAATTCGTGAATTGCTCTAAAGCGTTGGTCAGGCTGGTCTTCAATACTGTGACCTAATAAACCTTCTAAAGCAGATAAATGCTCTGGGGTTAAAGCTTGATCCGACATCAGCACTTCAGCAATTTTTGCAGTCTGCTGGTACTGAGTCTCCTCATCTAAGAAGCGCTCTAAACTACTAAAACGCTGTGGATCAAGTAAACGTAAGCGAGCGAAATGACTTTCTACACCTAATTGTTCAGGTGTTGCAGTGAGTAATAGTACCCCTGCTGTATTTTCAGCGAGCTCTTCAATTAAATCGTAGCGATCATTACCGCCTTCTTCTTCGCTCCACATCAAATGATGTGCTTCATCAACCACAAGCAAATCAAAACCAGCTTCTATGGCTTGCTCACGCAAATCATCATGGTCAACCATTAAGTCAACGCTGGCAATAATGCATTGCTCAGTCAAGAACGGGTTAAGCTCTGGATCATGTTCTTTAATAGATGCAGTACGCGTTAAATCAAACAGAGAGAATTGCAAGTTAAAACGGCGACGCATTTCAATCATCCACTGATACTGAAGAGAATCAGGGACTAAAATCAGAATTCGTTCTGAACGACCAGTTTTAAGCTGTTGGTGGATAATTAAACCAGCTTCAATTGTTTTACCTAAACCAACTTCATCGGCAAGTAAAACACGAGGTGCAAAGCGTTTACCAACTTCATGTGCGATATAAAGCTGATGAGGAATCAGGCCAACACGTGCACCGACCATCCCACGTAGAGGACTGGTCTGCATTTGTGCTTGCATCAACATCGCTTCAATACGCAGGTCATACCACTCTTTATAGTCAACTTGACTTGCAAGCAAACGATCTAAAGGTTTAGATAATTGAATTTGCGCACCAATACGTGTTTCATTAAGCGCTTTACGCTCTTGCTCGCCATTTTCTAAAGTACGAACAACGTTGTAACGCAAAACGCCATGACGGTCTTCAACAGACTCAACGATCCACTTTTGGCCTTCTTGATCTTGAACTTCATCATTCGTATTGAAGATGATACGAGATAGTGGAGCATTATTACGTGCATATACACGTGTCTCATCACTTTTGGGGAATAAAATGCTGACAGATCTTTCATCTACATCAATAAGAACACCTAAACCGAGCTCAGTTTCTGTGTCTGATAGCCAACGTTGACCAATAGCATACTGCTGCAATTTTTCCACCTTTCTCTCAAGTTCGCACTACATATTGTACGATGCAAATTAGCTTATTTTTGCATCTTTTTATGTAGTCTTTAAAGCAAAATTTTGAAGCAAAAACCAATTAAATTGCTTTGCTACAAAAAATCACGCATTAAAATTTTTACATTAAAACGGTACAGGACAGTCAAAAGTTAATGTTTCTGCTGTGACAGGATGATTAAAACTTAACTGTTTGGCATGCAAACATAAACGCGGAACAAGTTGCTGCTCCGGTGTTGCATACAGCGTGTCACCTACAATTGGATGCCCAAGATATTGCATGTGTACACGGAGTTGATGAGATCGGCCCGTAATTGGTGTTAATTTGACACGAGTTACAGGCTGTCCCTGAATCTGAAAATGTTCTATTGCCTGCCAATGTGTTAAAGCAGGCTTATTGTGAGAAGCGTCGACAATATGTAAAGGTGGTCGGCTTGGGTCATAGATGACAGGAATATCTACAGTCCCCTCACCCTCTAAATGACCTGCGACAAGCGCTTCATATATTTTTGAAGTCTGACGATCTTGAAATTGACGTGCAATTGCACTTTGACCGAGCTTCGATAAACCAAATACTAAAATACCTGAAGTATCTCGGTCTAGACGATGAATGAGCAAAGTTTTAGGTTCAATTGCAACCAACCTTGTCAAAACGCTATCATGTAAATCACCCTTACCAGGAACACTCAAGATGTCCGAAGGTTTATGAATCACCATAAAATCATCATCACGATAGATCAGATGTTCACTTAGAAAATCACTCAAAGTTGTATTCCCAAGGTAAGATGAAAAACAAGCGGGCAATAATAAAAAGCTTACGTCCGAATTACAATGCCGTTCGGGTAAATTAACAGCAGAATTTGCAAATATTATGGATCACTTGAGGTCTATAGTCAGTCAAGGCTTCAATAACTGCATAATATGTTGCAATGTCGGTGCTTGCATTATCTCTTCAGCACTTAAGCTCGCACCATTTGCACGCCATAGATCGACCAAATAATTCACAGCAGACTGATCTAGTCCGTAGTTTCTTAAATCAATTTCAGGATGGATCTCCATAGGATGTCGCCCCACATGTTCAGCAATTGCCAATAAGATTCCTTTATCTGACAAGATATAAGAGGACGGCGTACTTAAAGACCATAACCGCATTAAGCTCTGCGTATTTAAATGTTTTATATGGTCAAAACTGATCTTTTCAACCCATTGGATATGCTGCTCTAGATTAGCCGCCAAGATCGCATCATTTACAACACTGACCTGATCTGTAATCGATAAAACAAGCTGCATGACTTGTTTAAACAGAGGCGACAAATCACCTGCCATCATAACTTGGGCTTTAGTATTTGATGACAAACGCTGACCAAGCTCCAACATGGTTTGTTGAAGCTGAGATGTCTCAATAAAAATAATTGGAATTTCAAGTGATTGAGCGCGCTTAATCAACAATTCCAAATGATTCGCCAATGGTTGCTCAGACCAATCTGCTCGTAGTTTAAGCTCATTGAGCCCAACCATGAGCAAAATACTTTGCGCTGACTCAATTGACCAATTTGAAGTACTTGCAGCTAATTGGATTTTTCGAGGTAAGGGATAAAACATTATTCTCTACAAATATAAAAATAGCTCAAATTAAAAAGCCCGTTTAACACGGGCTTTTTTGCTTACTTCATTTCAGCGAATGTTTCTTTTGCAGCCTGAATCGTAAATTCAATATCTTCATCAGAATGTGCAGATGAAATAAAGCCTGCTTCAAATGCTGAAGGTGCCAAGTTTACCCCACGCTTTAACATGCCATGGAAGAACTTTTTGAAAGCCTCAATATCACATGCCAACATTGAGTCAAAGCTTGTAATATCTTCTTGGTCAGTAAAGTAAAGACCGAACATTGCGCCAGCTTGCTGAGTCTTAAATGGAATACCCGCTTCATCAGCTGCAGCTTGTAAGCCTACAAGTAGCTTTTCAAGTTGAGCAGATAATTTGCTGTAAAAGTCAGGTTGGCGTAAATGTTTAAACATTTCAATACCAGCACGCATAGCAAGTGGGTTACCAGATAATGTACCGGCTTGGTATACACCGCCTAAAGGTGCGATACATTCCATGATTTCACGCTTACCACCAAATGCACCAACTGGTAGACCTGCACCAATAATTTTACCTAAAGTCGTTAAATCAGGTTTAACGTTATAAACCGATTGCGCACCACCTAAAGCAACACGGAAACCTGTCATCACTTCATCAATAATGAATACAGATTTATATTCATCACAAATATCACGAATGGCTTGTAAGAAACCGTCGATTGGTTTCACCATATTCATGTTACCTGCGACAGGCTCAATAATAACGCCCGCAATTTCATGACCAAATTTAGCAAAGCATTCTTTTAATGCAGCAATATCGTTGTAAGGTAACGTTAAAGTGTGTTTAGCAAAATCAACAGGAACACCTTTCGAAGTCGGTTCACCTTCACCTAAAGTCAGTAAACCTGAACCCGCTTTTACTAAAAGTGAGTCAGAGTGGCCATGATAACAACCTTCAAACTTCACGATTTTGTCACGGCCAGTATAACCACGTGCTAAACGAATAGCAGTCATGGTTGCTTCTGTACCCGAGTTAGTCATACGCACCAATTCAATTGATGGCATGATTTCACAGATAATATCTGCCAGTGTTGTTTCGTGTACGGTTGGTGCACCAAAACTTAAGCCATCTTCTGCTGCTGTTTGTACAGCCTTAATAATCTCTGGATGAGCATGACCTAAAATCATTGGTCCCCAAGAACCAACATAGTCAACATAACGCTCACCATCGACATCCCATAAATAAGCACCTTTTGCTTTCTCGATGAAAACAGGTGTTCCTCCAACGCCATTAAAGGCACGTACCGGAGAGTTCACACCACCTGGAATGTGTTTGCTGGCTTGTTTAAATAACTGTTCTTGCTTTGGAGATAAACTCATGGAAATGCTCGTCTTAAATATCTAAAAAATAATTTTGAAAGCTTAAGAAAATAATTGTGCCCACGCCTGTACACGGGCAGGAATTTCAGCAGTTGATCGGCCTAATATATCACTAATGACTGCACAGAGGTCAGCCCCTGCCTCAATCACAGGTTTTGAGTTTTCAACAGTTAAACCACCAATCGCACAAATTGGTACATCATATTGAGCTGCTGCCTGCTTAATTACTTCGATCCCCACATTACCTGCTTCAGGTTTTGTAGAAGTCGCGTAAACCGCACCAAAGGCAACATAAGTTGCACCATCGGCAATAGCTTTTTGGGCAAGTTCTAATGAATTTAAGCAAGTACGGCCAATGATGACACCTTCTGGTAACTGCGATTTTGCATCGGTAATTTCACCGTCACTTTGCCCTAAATGCACACCTAATCCAAACTGAGCAGCCAGTTTTAGGTCATCATTAATCACAAAAGGAACTTGATATTTTTCACATAAAAGTTTGATCTGTTCAACTTCTGCGGGTTGGTCTGTTTTTTCTACTTTCTTACGGCGGTACTGCAAAATTGCGATCTGACGAGTTGCGAGTGCGGCATCTAGTTTTTCTAATAATAGTTGGATTGGGTCATCGTTGGTAATGAGGTATAAACCGCGCATACTCTACTCTCGCTTTAAAAAACTTGGCTAGTATAACGGATTTATAGGACATCATAAGTACCGATTGATCTAGGTCTAACAGTACCAATCGGTATATTTAGAATAGAAAGTAAAATTAGCTCGGAATTTTATCAAACTTACGGTCAACCAAACTCAAACGGCCACGTGCAACATCAGACAACATTCGCCAATCAGAAATAAAGCTATAGAAAGGTTGTTTAAAACTGGCAGGCTTATTTTTTTCAAACACAAAATGTCCAACCCAAGCATTTGCATAACCCGCTACCAAACCATAGAGCACATATTTGGCTTGCTTCTTACGGACTGCTTTTGAAAAAAAGTATAGACCAATGCTACTGCCCACCACATGCAAACGTCTGCTCATGATGTTACGGTGTTCAGTTAAATAAAAACGATAAAATTCCTGATAGTTTTTAATCGGCAATTCAAACTCTGGCTGAGCTTCATGGCTAAAGTTTATTGGTGCATTCACGATCATCTTCCTGATTTTTATTTGATCAAAACGTCACCTGATTGTACACCTAAATAAAAGTGTAGCGTCATATGTTTGATTGTAACTTTCTCTATCAAAACCATTATTTTTAGAGCTGAGCTATTATACTTATTCAAGATAGTCTAAATACCTGATTCAGGGAGATATATTATGGTCGAAGTCGAACTAAAGTTTCAGTTGCCTGAATCGAAGAAAAAAACTGTCCAGCAATACTTAAAAAAACACAAAGCAAAGAACATCCACTTACAGGCAAAGTATTACGATACACCTGATCGACTGCTTGCAAAAAACGGTATGGCCTTACGTTTACGTAAAGAAGATGATCAATGGGTACAAACATTTAAAGCCGCAGGTCAAAGCCATCTCCACCGTGTTGAAGAAGAAACTCATTTAGGCGTTTGTGACCAAGAACCTGACTTAAACCTTGAGTTATACCAAGATAATAAAGTGGTAACTGATTTAATTAATGCGGCCTTAGGAACGCAAGCTGAAAAACTAAGTTTGCAGTTTGAGACTGATGTACAGCGCACCTATCATGTGTTTGAAGCAGATAATACAGCGATTGAAGTTTGCTTAGATGATGGTGTCGTAAAAACAGCGGATGCACAAAGTGTAATTTGCGAAGTCGAATTTGAACTCAAGCAGGGTGCAGTGAAAACGCTTATTCAATTTGCGCAGCAATGGATTAATCGTTATTCACTTTGGCTTGATGTAAGAAGTAAAGCCGAACGTGGCAACTTATTAGCACTAGGGCAAGCTGCCTCACCTGCTGTTCATGCTAAAACTTTGACATTAAATAAAGATATTACTGCTGAACAGGCTCTAAAAAAGATTGTCGAAAACTGTTTAGGGCAATTCTTACCAAATATGGCTGTCATTGCCGATGGAGTTGCCGAAGCTGAGCATATCCATCAGGCACGGGTAAGCTTACGTCGTTTACGTAGTGCCCTTAAGCATTTTGCAGGTTGGTCAAGCGAGCTAAATCCTGTTTGGGAAGAACAAATTGCTGAGCTTTTCCGTAAACTTGGAGACACTCGTGATGAAGATGCGATTCGCACCGAAGTGTTACCTATTATTCAACAACACGGTTCACCTGAACTTTTACTACCAGTTTCAGCCCAGCCCTCAAAAGAACTCTCAACAATCTTTACCTCTGCAGACACAATTAAGCTATTACTCGATTTATTAGCATTTGCTTATTCAGAAGAAGATTCAGAGCGTAAAACTGGTGCATTAAAAAAACATATTAAAAAGAGTTTAGATAAGATACATCATAAAGTGATTAATAATGCTGAACACTTCTCTGAGCTTGAAGTGAATGAACAGCACAAAATAAGAAAGCAAGCTAAACAGTTACGTTATTGTGTTGAGTTTATTTCGAGTCTTTATCCAAATAAAAAAGTACAGCAATATTTAAAACAGCTACAACCTGTGCAAAATACCCTAGGTCAATATAACGATTTGTTTATTGCAGAAGGTATTTTTAACAATGTGGTTGAACAAGATCCGTCTTTCTGGTTTGCCTTAGGTTGGGTCAAAGCCAAACAGCCACAATTACAAAAGCGCTCAGCAAAAGCTTTACAAGCTTTTAGTGAGGTTGAAACTTTCTGGTAATTTATAAAAAGTCGCTGTAAACGTGCAGCGACTTTTATCGGTATTTACCAAATACTTTCCATACGCCGTTATCTGCTAACGGATCACTATAGCTATCGCTGCGTTGCTTTCTTGGCTTATCACGAGCATCTACCAATTTAAAATGCGGTTCAACCCCTAGCACAATCCCATTGGTGTAAAACCGTGAACGTGTATATTCGCTTTGTCCATGCTGGAATACATAGGTTCTTAAATCGATGAATTCACGGTGAGCAACCAGAGCCGCGGTATCATCACTTTGCAACCATTCTTGCATCGTAAATATCTGGTCTGTTTCAAACTGCCCGCATTTTTCAATAAGACTCGCAACACCGCGGAAAGTTTTAGATTCTTTTGCACGTGTTTTATTAATCCGAATTCGGTCTACATGAAAAAAGAATAGCGGTAAATTTAAATGACTTGGTAAATGAATGGCATCTGGTAATTCATCTTCCATAAATGGCTGAAAAAGCTCTTGTGCCCTTTCAATTAGCCCCTGCCATTGACGGTAATAATTTTCGACTTCTTCTTGCAAGCCATAATAAATCGGCAATCCTTCAACATGCTCTAAATATTGGGGTGGGAAAACATGCTGGCGTAATAAAGCAATATCTGTCTTTAAACTTTGAATCGCAATTGCATCTTGCATATTAGTCTCTCCTACCAATACTTAGGCTATTTACAGACTAAGTCAAAGGTTTTGTTTCCGCAAGCGTTTGCCTATAATAAGCAGCTCTATTTTTGCGGGAATAAGTCATGTCTCAAAAGATTAATGCAACAGATATTACTGAAGAAGAAGCATTAAATGCTGTTTTCTTTGAGCGTGCGGATGAATTTATTAAACAAGCTAATGATTTTTGTCGCCCGCCAAAAGATAAAAAAGTTGATCCAGCTGAGCTACGTGGTCAAGTGAGCGCTGCAATGTTATTTGCTACTGCCCGCTTCAATACATGGGTAGCAGCAAATAACTTTAAAGATGGTAATGAAATGCGTGATGCGAAAGATCAGGTCATGTCTTATCTTCTTCAGCAATTTCAGATGATGCTTGAAGATAACTTCGATGAATATTGTGAACAATTCGAAAATTATTTACGTTTCCGTAAAAATGAAGATTTTCACGCGCACAAACATGATCATTAATATGATTTAAAGACCCAAATAAAAAGCCACATTTGAGTGGCTTTTTATTTGCGAGAAGACTTTATTTCTTTGCGGCCTGACCATATTGATCAGCCATCACTTCGACCAAATGTTCAGGTTTAATATACTTCTTAATTACTCTGTTAACGTCAGCAACAGTCAATTTAGTTAACTCTTGATCATGACGAATTCGGTCTTGCAATGTTTTGTTTGTTTCAAGCTGTAGATTTAACATGCCATGAATATTACGCTCATCTTCTAATGCCGTAACTCGTTTCTTCATGATATCTGCTTTAGCAGCTTCAAGCTCTTGCTCAGTTACCCCATTTTTAACCAAGTCATTTAACACTTTGTGTATTGATGCAGACACTTGTGCTGAGCGACCCGAAGTATAATTTGCACTAATACTCAAAGCTCCTACATTCGTGTCACGATCAAGTTGCAGCCCACTTCCAAAACCATAAACCAGCGCATTTTTCTCACGAAGCTCTTGAGCCAAACGTGATGAAATTTGAGACTCACCTAAAATATAGTTCATTAAAATGAGAGCAGATGCATCTGGATGGTTTTTCCCAACTGGAATTGAAAGCACACTTTGGTAGCTACCAAATTCACGTTGCTCTGATAAAACATGAACTTGCTGTGCTGGAAAATCAACGTGATCAATCAAGATTTTTTGATATGGTTGCTTACCGTTCCAACGACCAAATTCCTGATTTAGTAATTTCTGCATCTTCTTCGCATCAAATTCGCCTGTAATGGCAATTTGAGCATGGTTCATTGCAAAGAAACGCTCATATAACTCTTTCACTTGCTCTTGAGTTGCATTTTTCAACTGCTGTTTTGCCAGTTCAGGTTCGAAGTGATAACGCAAATCACCTGGTTGATATTCTTCAAGTAAACGTGAAAGTGTTAAACCCGCCACTACATCTGGCTCGGTATAAGGACGATCTAGGCTTGATAAGCTTTGCGATTTAATTAAATCAAATTGAGATTGTTCAAATTTTGGATTTTTCATCACATCAAGAACAAACTTGAAAAACTCATCAAATTTTTCTGATTTAGACTGAATATTAATGGTCATGCCATTGCCGTCAGCACTTGCATAAGCCGCGCCGCCTGCATCAATTGATTTATCGGCAATGTCTTGCAAACTGTATTTATCAGAACCACGGAGCAATAAGTATGAAGTTAGATCAACTACTGTGCCTTTATTAAATAAAGATTTTTCTGTTCCGAAGTCCATCGTAATCGTTGCGTAAGTACGATCATCGCGTGTTTCAACTGGGAATAGAGCATACTTCATTCCATTTTTTAGTTTTCCACGGATAATCTTTTTCTCATTGCTTTCAACATATTGCTTTGAAGTTTTTAAAAACTCAGCAACTTCTTGTTGATATACCTTAGGATCTTTTAAAGGTTCAGCCTTTGCTTCGACCTGATCTAGAGTTTTAGGTGTCTCTTTTGAATTTTGCTGTTGCGCTTTTTTCTGGTCTTCAGGTGTTGGCAAAATATCGCCATCAATACGATGATCAGCCACAAGGAACTGTTTTAAAGTTTGATTCACATCATCTAGCTTAACTTTTTCTACAGAATCTAAATCTTTAAAATATTGATCCCATTGCCCGCCAGCGACGGTGTAATCACTTAAACGTGACCCCAGTGCTACCGCATCTTTCGTGATTAAGTCACCTTGAGTTTTCATTAAACTTTTAACACGATTTAATTCAACTTCAGTAAACGGCTTCCCTTTTTCAATGCCTGCTAACAAAGAACTTTCAACTTTTTTAGGGTCATTACTTGGTGAATAAATAGCACCTAGAAACACCACGTTAAAATCTTGGTCTAACCAAGTACTAGCTTCAACATTTGTGGTAATACCTGTTTCCACCATGTTTTGGTATAGGTGACCACTTGGCTGCATCGTATATAACAAAGGAGCTAAAGCAAGTGTCGGCTGAATTTTGGTATTTTTACCATTCATATAGATATGGAATTTAGCCAGATCACTGCCCTTTTTCACTATGAATTGACGATTTTTCATTTTTGTAGAGTCAAGCACAGGAATCTGTACAGTTTTAGGAACCGCTCTTGCCGCAATTGGACTAAAATATTGATCTATTGTTTTTAAGACATCAGTCTTATCAAATTTACCTGAAATCACCATAACCGCATTATTGGGTGCATACCAGCTACGATAAAACTGGTTCAGTTCAGGCATCTTAATAGATTTAAGCTCAGGCAAATCACCAATCGGTAAACGACCTAAATATTGGTTACCATAAGCTGACTTCCACATTTGATCCATCAGCACAGCAAAAGGCTGATCCATACGGACTTCACGTTCACGCTTTACAATTTCAATCTCGGAAGGAACAAACTTTTCTTGAAGAACTAATTTATCCATACGCTCAGATTCAAGATACAGTACCTGATCAAGCGCAGTTTTTTCTGGACGAACGATATTAGTATATTTTGTTGAATAATAATCGGTGCTGGCGTTTGTCATCAATGTATATTGATCTAAACGACGCTGGAACTCTTCCCCTTTAACATTTTGTGTCCCCTTAAAAGCCAAGTGCTCAAGCAAATGAGCTAAGCCACTTTTACCTTGCGGGTCATTTAATGAGCCTGTTAAATAAATGGTATTAATAAAGATTTTATTTTCTTTGTCATTCGGTGCAAGCACAATCCGAAAGCCATTATCTAATTTATATTCCTCAATATTTTGCTTACTTTTTACTAGTGTAGTTTGTGCCCAAGACGCAGCACTTAAACCAAGAATACATAGGGAGAGTGTCAGTTGTTTAAACTGCATAAACATATAAATACCAATTAATTTGAATAATAAAAAATCAATAGTTGTGGGACTATAGTAGGAAATTTGAACTAACTTTCATAGTAAAGTTTTGAAAAAAAAGCCGTTTATTTAAACGGCCTTATATTTTAAGGAAAAATTTCAGCTTGCATATAAAGCTTCCCATACCCTGAAACTTCAATACGTTCCTGATTCAGGACATTGCAATATAAAACGCCTCCACGGCTAGAAGCCTGATAAGCAATAATATTATTTTTAGCAAGTTTCTCTGCCCATAATGGCGCTATTGCCGTATGAATTGAACCCGTAACCGGATCTTCCTCAATGCCCGCGACAGGTGCAAAATAACGCGATACACAATCATATTGTTGATCGGCTTTTGAGGTGATTGCAACATCCATCCCTGCAGTAGTAATCGCAGTCCGCTTACCTAAGGCTTTAAGTAAGTTCATGTCAGGTTGCTCATCTAACACGTCTTGCACTGATTCATATTCAACAATGTAGGCTTGAACATTTTGATAAACCGCTTTAAAAGGCTTTGTTAATGCTTGACGTAAAATAGCTGGATAATCTTCAACTTGATGAGCTTTACGAATTGGAAAATTCATTCTGATTTTACTGTCTTCATCTTGGTGAACCACAAAAAGACCTAAGTTTCGTACATGGAAATTAATTGTCTTTTTCTCGGTAAAATCTTTAAATAATACAAAAGCGCTGGCAAGCGTGGCATGCCCACAGAAATCAACTTCAACTGTTGGAGTGAACCAACGGATTTCATAGTTTTCAGAGTCTATAATTTTTACAAAAGCAGTTTCAGACAAATTATTCTCAAGTGCTATCTTCTGCATTAAATCTGTATCTAGCCACTCTTTTTCAACAACGACAGCGGCCGGATTTCCACGAAATAACTCTTTTGTAAAAGCATCGACTTGATACATTTTCATGATAGTACTCTCTTTTGTAATAGACTCATTTTCGAAAATTATTTAAAAGAAAAACAGATACAGTTTTTTTAGAATTAACATCACAGTAGCAATTTATGCCTATAAAAAACGGCTCATCCAGAATAGAGAGCCGTTTTTTTATTGATTTTTAATGATGTTGAGTTAACTCAATTTCATCTTCACTGTTTAATATTTCTTTATCAGTTTGACCCATCAATTGGCTCGTAACTACGCCAGCAGTCATCGAACCATTTACGTTTAACGCAGTACGTCCCATATCAATGAGTGGCTCGATTGAAATAAGAAGCGCAACCAACGTTACAGGTAAACCCATGGCAGGAAGCACAATCAACGCAGCGAAAGTCGCACCACCACCTACTCCTGCAACCCCAATTGAACTTAAGGTCACAATACCGACTAACGATGCAATCCACATTGGGTCTAAGGTGTTAATACCCATTGTAGGTGCAACCATCACTGCCAGCATTGCAGGATACAAACCCGCACAGCCATTTTGACCAATGGTAGCACCAAAAGAAGCAGAGAAACTTGCAATAGATTCAGGCACACCCAAACGACGAGTTTGTGTTTCAATGCTCAGTGGAATACTTGCTGCACTTGAACGGCTAGTGAATGCGAACGTTAAAACTGGAGCAACTTTCTTAAAGAATTTAAGCGGAGAAACACCGGTCATAGTCAAAATAATGGCATGTACGACAAACATAATCGCCAAGCCTAAATAAGATGCAACCAAGAAACCGCCTAGATTTAAGATATCTGCAACGTTTGAACTTGCCACGACTTTTGTCATAAGCGCAAATACGCCATATGGTGTAAGAGTCATCACTAAGCGCACAAGCTTCATTACCCATGACTGCAACGTCTGAATCGCAGTCAGAATACGTTGACCTTTTTCTGCGTCATCCTTCATTAGGTTAAGCGCTGCTATACCTAAAAAGACGGCGAAAATAACCACACTAATAATTGATGTTGGATTTGCACCAGTCAATTCAGCAAATGGGTTACTTGGAATAAAGGAAAGAATAAACTGCGGCACACTTAAATCGGTAACTTTGCCTACATAGTCTGTATTAATCGCAGTTAAGCGTGCAGTTTCAGCAGCACCTTGCACCAAACCTTTTGCAGTTAAGCCAAACAGGTTTGTAACAAATACCCCTACCAGTGCAGCAATCAGCGTTGTAAAGAGTAAAGTACCGATCGTATAAAAACTGATTTTGCCTAAAGAAGATGCTTGGTGTAATTTTGCCACCGCTCCCAAAATAGACACAAATACCAAAGGCATCACGACCATTTGTAAAAGTTTTACATAGCCGTTTCCAACGATATTAAACCAGCTAATAGATTCAGCAAGAATCGGATGGCCACCGCCATAAATCAAATGTAGTCCTAAACCAAACACTACACCTAGAACTAAGCCAGCCAGAACTTTTTTCGATAAGCTCCAGTCTGTTTTACGTGTTTGGGCGAGTAAAAATATTAACCCGACAAAAACCACAATATTGATGATTAAGGGTATATTCATTCCCAAACTCCAAATTATTGCTTGTGTCATCTTTCAAGGGGGCATATTTGACCATAGCCAGCCTATATAAACTACCCTTTTCCACAATTTTATAGCATCAAGATGATTACAAACCTCTGTGAGAATTTAAAATGACTTTTTCATACATATATATCACTTTTAATTTATAAATTAAGTTGGATATTTACGTATGAAAATCAATCACAACCTAAGCAACCTTTAATTCAAATTGTTGCTCAATAAAATGAATAAACTGCTTTAAATTGGTTCCCCATGTTTCAGGCGACTGGGCAACTAAGTAGGTAGTAAAATGAGCGGATTCAGTATTAAGTTCAAAACAACTTAATGACACTTTCTCGACTACTTTGTTTAGATATGACTTTGGCAATAAAGCAAAACCAACGCCTAATTCCACACAGCTTACAATCCCGTCCAGACTGCCCATTTCCATAATTTGTGAAGGCGGAACACTGTGATCATTTAAAAATAACTCGATTGCATGACGATAAGAACAACCTTGTCGAAACGCAATAAATCGGGTCTTTGCAAGCTTGGCAACATCTGGAAAGTGAGTTTGCTGTTTCGGACAAACCAAAACCAATTGTTCTTGCCAAACAGGTAAACTATACAACTCTGGAATTAAATATTTAGAAGCAACAAAAGCACAATCAACCTCTCCTTGCTGCACAGCGCTTAACAAATATCGTGTCGGGTGAGTTTGCAGCTCGATCGGCAAATTCGGATATTGCTGCATACATTGATTGAGTAATTGAGGTAGACGTATTGCTGCTGTCGTTTCCATACTGCCCAAACGAATGGTTTCGTTCGGGTCAATATCACCCTCTTGAAAGATTTTTTTCGCTTTATTATGTAGAGCAATCATTTGAACAGCATAACTATGCAGCTGTTGTCCGGCATTCGTTAAGGTCACTGGGTTATTACGATTGAATAAAATAACCCCTAACTCTTCTTCAAGCTTTTTCACATGGCTCGTGATATTCGATTGAACCGTATACATTTTTTGTGCAGCCAAGGAAAAACTTCCACTCTCTGCAACAGCTAAAAAAAACTCTAGAGACTTAAGCAACATATCACTATCTCAAAATAAGATAATTACCATCATATTAAATCATTTTTAAAGATTTAAAAACTCGCTTTTAATAATAAAAAAATTGAGCATCCTCTCATGTCTACGTTTTATCGAATGAGCTTAATTGTCTTTTTGGCAACTTGTTTGGGAATTGGTGTTTTTAGATTTTCCTATACTGCGCTTATGCCCATCATGATCGAGCAATACCACTGGACTCACGATTTTGCCAGTTACTTAGGCAGCGCAAATTTATTGGGATATCTCATTGGCGCCTTATTGGCGCTCTTAAGTATTAAAGAAAAGTACATCCCACCCATGATTGTATTGTCGGCTATAGCTGGTAGCCTCAGCCTACTATGCTGTTCATTCATGGATATGCCTCTGGTGTGGTTCATTTTTTGGCGTACGATTTCAGGTATTGCTGGCGGCTTACTAATGATTTTGGCACCTAGCTTTGCGATGAAATACATTCCCACCACGCAAAGATTAAAAGTTAATTTTTTAGGATTTAGCGGGATTGGTGTAGGGGTTTTATCCGCCACTATTATTATTCCTCTACTTCAAAATATGCCTGTTCATTATGTTTGGAATATTTTTGCGGGTCTTTCTCTATTAGGAAGCTTAACTCTTTATCGATTATTAAGTAGTAATACTGCCCAAATTATTAAGCCGCAATCGACCACTATAAAAGTCTCAAAAAAATCACGTTTAGGCCTTGTCATTATTATTGCCTATATGTGTAGTGCCTTTGCATATATTCCACACTCTTTGTTTTGGATGGATTATTTATCTGGAACTCTGCATTTTCCCCTACAGCAAAGAAATCTATTTTGGGTTCTCTATGGATTAGGAAGTTGTATTGGTGCACTTGTCGCTTATTGCTTAAGCAGATTAACCGGATATCTACAGGCCATTAAATGGTTATATACCATTTACTGCTTAGCCGTTGTTTTGCCTTTCTTTTCACATACCGCTTCTTTACTGGCCTTATCTTCGCTTTTGACAGGCTTACTAACCCCCGCAACCGTATTTATTAGTTCTTATAGTCTGCTACAGATTTATGAGCAGCGTTATCAGAAGCTTTGGAGCATTGCCACTATTGGCTTTGCCAGTACTCAACTTTTGGGTGGTGTTGTCATCAGTACTTTACATCATTTGCATTGGTCTTATGCCCATCTATTTCTTTTGGGTGGAACCGTTCTTCTCTTTGCGGTTTGCCTTTTAATTCCCCTACGCCCTTCTTTCACCTCAACTCTCGGAGAAACCAAACCGTGAAAACTCTGCTCTTTCCTTTATTTCTAGTTGCTTTCGTTCTTATTATTCAAGCCCTAGACCAGAGTTATCAAAAGAAAACTGGTTTTATTAAATCTCCGAAACATCCCGAATTTATGCAATAAAAAAAGCCCTCAACCGAGGGCTTTTTAATAGAAGATTACTCACCCATATGTTTGATAATTGCATCACCAAATTCAGAACAACGTAACAAGGTTGCACCCGGCATTAGGCGCTCAAAATCGTAAGTTACGGTTTTGGCAGCAATCGCTCCAGAAATTCCTTTAATGATCAAATCAGCTGCCTCTGTCCACCCCATATCACGCAGCATCATTTCTGCAGAAAGAATAATAGAACCAGGGTTTACTTTATCCTGACCTGCATATTTAGGTGCTGTGCCATGAGTTGCTTCATACACAGCAATAGCACCACCAATATTTGCACCTGGTGCAATACCAATACCTCCAACCTCTGCTGCCAAAGCATCAGAAATATAATCACCGTTTAAGTTTAGCGTGGCAATAACAGAGTAATCGGCTGGACGCATGAGAATCTGCTGTAAAAACGCGTCTGCAATGACATCTTTGATAATGATGTCTTTACCCGTTCTAGGGTTTTTAATTTTAACCCATGGACCACCATCAATCAGTTCTCCACCGAAACGATCTAGAGCCAATTCATAACCCCACTCTTTAAATGCGCCTTCGGTGTATTTCATGATATTGCCCTTGTGAACAAGAGTCACAGAAGGCTTGTCATTTTCGATTGCGAACTGAATGGCTTTACGGACTAAACGCTGTGAACCTTCTTTCGATACAGGTTTAATTCCAATGCCACATCCTTCAGGGAAACGGATTTTTGTGACACCCATTTCTTCTTGAAGGAACTTAATGACTTTTTTTGCCTCTTCAGAATCAGCTTTCCATTCAATACCTGCATAGATATCTTCCGAGTTCTCACGGAAAATCACCATATCAGTTAATTCGGGGTGTTGAACCGGTGAAGGAACGCCTTCAAACCAACGTACTGGTCGTACGCAAACGTATAGATCTAATTCTTGGCGTAAAGCAACGTTGAGTGAACGAATGCCTCCACCTACTGGTGTGGTTAAAGGACCTTTGATTGATACAACAAACTCGCGAAGTGCTTCGAAAGTTTCTTCGGGCATATAGTTGCCATAAATTTTATTGGCTTTTTCGCCGCAATACACTTCCATCCATTCGATTGAGCGTTTGCCACCGTAAGCTTTTAAAATCGCAGCATCTACGACTGCTTTCATGGTTGGTGTAATATCCACACCAATACCGTCGCCTTCAATGAAAGGAATAATTGGATGATTTGGTACGTTCAGTGACAGGTCTGCATTTACTTTGATTTTGTCGCCGTCGGCAGGAACCACGATCTTCTGATAACCCATTGTGTAGATTCTCCCTTTTATAATACTTAATTAACTAAAAATAATTATCGATAAACAATACTTTCAACTTTTATTAACGCATAATAGCTTAATCGAATTTAATACTTTTTGAGATTTATGTGGGAAATAAGCAAATTTCGCACTTAAATATAGCTCAATGTTTTCTCTAGTTATTTGAAAGAAGAAGCCATTTTTTATGAAAATTGTGATTCTCAACAAGCCTTATGACGTTCTCTCCCAGTTTCGTAAAGACGAAGCGCACATGACCGTCTCTGACTTTGTTGATGACCCGACTTTGCGCTTGGCAGGCCGTCTTGATATGGACTCTGAGGGTTTAGTTTTTTTAACCGATCATGGTGGTCTGAATCAGTTCATTACCAACCCTGCAAATAAAAAATACAAAACGTATTTAGTTCAAGTTGATGGCGATGTAACCGAAGAAGCGCTTGAGCAACTTCGTAAAGGTGTAGAACTGAATGATGGTATGACGCTTCCTGCTAAAGCCATTAAAGTCAGTGAACCTGAATGGTTATGGGAACGCAATCCACCCGTACGTTACCGTGCAAATATTCCGACATCTTGGATTGAGATTTCAATTTGTGAAGGCCGTAACCGCCAAGTTCGTCGTATGACTTCTGCGGTAGGTTTTCCAACTTTACGTTTAATTCGTACTAAAATTGGCTCAATTGACTTAGTTCAACTTGGTTTAAGACCGGGTGATGTAAAAGAAATTGAACCATTACTCTACCCTGACTTTAAAGATGTACCAGCTGAACAGCCTTATCGCTCGCGTTCATACGTGAAAAAGCCAGGTGGTACGGGTGGCAAACCAATGGTTCGCAAGAACAAAGATGGTTCTGCGAAAAAGTCTGGTACAAAACGTATCTGGCAAATGGATGAAAGCGAGAAACCACGTCGTAAGACCAATGGTACAACTCGTCCAAATACCAAAGCACCACGTGGTCGTGGCCGCAATGGTCGATAAGATTTAATCTTTTAAAAGCTCACATCAGTGGGCTTTTTTAATGTCTTTTATTTTAGGCAATAAAAAACCGGTGCATATGCACCGGCTCTTAAGCTAATTACTAACGAGTTAGTAATTAAGCCTCAACTGTTGCAAGAGCTGCATTAAATGTAGCACTTGGACGCATTACAGCATTTACTTTAGTTGGGTCGATAGCGTAGTAACCGCCGATGTCCGCTGGTTTACCTTGTACTTGAGCAAGTTCAGCAACAATCTTCTCTTCATTTTCAGCTAAAGCTTTAGCAAGAGGAGCAAATTTAGCTTTCAACTCAGCATCTTCGTTCTGAGCAGCAAGCGCTTCAGCCCAGTAAAGTGACAAGTAGAAGTGGCTGCCACGGTTATCGATTTCACCAGTACGACGTGATGGAGACTTGTCATTGTCAAGCAATTTACCAGTCGCTTCATCAAGTGTCTTCGCAAGTAACTTAGCACGAGCATTATTTTCTTTAATGCCCATTTCTTCTAAAGATACTGCAAGCGCAAGGAACTCACCAAGTGAATCCCAACGTAAGTGGTTTTCTTCAACAAGTTGTTGTACGTGTTTTGGTGCTGAACCACCTGCACCAGTTTCGTACATACCACCACCCGCCATTAGCGGAACGATAGACAACATTTTTGCAGAAGTACCAAGTTCCATAATTGGGAACAAGTCAGTTAAGTAGTCACGTAAGATGTTACCAGTCACAGAAATCGTGTCTAGGCCACGTACGACGCGCTCAAGTGTGTAACGCATTGCACGTACTTGAGACATGATTTGGATATCAAGACCAGTCGTATCATGATCTTTTAAGTACTTTTGTACTTTCTTGATCAATTCGTTTTCGTGTGGACGGTACGGGTCAAGCCAGAAGATTGCAGGCATACCTGAGTTACGTGCACGAGTTACTGCAAGTTTAACCCAGTCACGAATCGGAGCATCTTTAACCTGACACATACGCCAGATATCGCCTTCTTCAACATTTTGAGTCAATAACACTTCACCAGTGTCAAGATCGGTAATATTTGCAATACCAGCTTCTGAAATCTCAAAAGTCTTGTCGTGAGAACCGTATTCTTCAGCTTTTTGAGCCATCAAACCAACGTTTGGTACTGTACCCATAGTCTTCGGATCGAAGTTACCATGCCACTTACAGAAGTTGATCATTTCTTGGTAAATACGGGCAAATGTTGATTCTGGCATTACTGCTTTAGCATCGTATTGCTTACCATCAGCACCCCACATTTTACCACCAGCACGGATCATTGCTGGCATAGAAGCATCTACGATGATGTCGTTTGGAGAGTGGAAGTTTGTGATGCCTTTTGCCGAGTCAACCATTGCAAGTGCAGGACGGTGTTCTTGACAAGCATGTAAGTCTTCAATGATTTCTTCACGTAATGAAGTTGGAAGAGTTTCGATTTTCTCGTACAACCCAGCCATACCGTTATTAACGTTAATGCCTAATTCGTCAAATAACTTACCGTGCTTTTCGAAAGCTTCTTTGTAATAGATTTTCACACAGTGACCGAAAACGATCGGGTGTGAAACTTTCATCATTGTCGCTTTTACGTGTAAAGAGAATAAAATTCCCGCTTCTTTACAATCATCAAGTTCTTTTTCATAGAAATCACAAAGTGCTTTCTTGCTCATGAACATTGAATCAATGATTTCACCTTCTTGAAGCGCAACTTTTGGCTTAAGAACAATGCTCTTACCACTATTCGTGATAAGTTCCATTTTCACATTACGTGCGCGATCAAGTGTCATTGATTTTTCACCATGGTAGAAGTCACCTTCTTCCATATGTGAAACGTGAGTTTGTGACCACTGTTTCCACTCGCTCATTGAATGAGGGTGTTTTTTCGCATAGTTTTTAACTGCTGCTGGAGCACGGCGGTCAGAGTTACCTTCACGAAGGACAGGGTTTACTGCTGAACCAAGGCACTTACCATAACGAGCTTTGATTGATTTTTCTTCTTCAGTCGTTGGATTTTCCGGATAATCAGGAATTGCGTAACCTTTTGATTGAAGCTCTTTGATACATGCAGTTAATTGCGCAACAGACGCACTAATGTTCGGGAGTTTGATAATGTTTGTATCTGGATCTTGTGTAAGACGACCTAGCTCTGCAAGGTTGTCGGATACCTTTTGCTCTTCACTTAGGTAATCAGCGAATTCTGCGAGCACACGTGCAGCTACAGAGATGTCACTTTTAATAATCTCGATGCCAGCTGGCTTGGTAAAGGTCTCAATGATCGGCAGTAGCGAATAGGTCGCCAATAATGGCGCCTCATCAGTCAGTGTGTAAATAATAGTTGACTTTTCACCAGCCATATATAGCCCCTTCCGTTTGATTGAGTGTTGAGGACCGAGCTTGTGGCCCAGTGCCTACGAACCGATATGCTTAAATAAAACCCTGAGAGTATCGGCTCTCATTGTCTTCCAGTCAACGAAATATCCAGTGATAACGACATTTCGCAGCGAAATAATACATAATTTAAATCTATTGATAATATTCCTATACCCAACTTTAAGTAATACATAATTCATCATTACTTTTTTAGGGACTGAATACGATTAAATTACATGAGATATCTTTCAGAGTTCTGACAATTATTATACTTTTCATTCAAAACAAACTCAAAGATAAAACGAATCTCATCGTTTAGCAGCACTTAAAAAATAAAAAACCGACGTACAAAACATCGGTTTTTTATAAACTATTTATCTGTTATTTAAGCTTTTAACCATTTTTCAGTTTTAGCCTGATCTTCAATAATAAGTTCAACTTCAGTTAAATCAGATGTAGCACATTCAACTTCAAAAGATAGTAACTCATCGCGACGGAAAGCAAACACAGTATAAGTACCGCCCTGCTTTGCATACTTCTCAACAAGTTTAGTGGTCGCTTTTAGCCCATCAATTGCAATAATTACATCATTGGCAGAAATACCTGCTTTAGCTGCTGCGCTATCACGGCGAGTACTTTGCACGAGTACACCTTCAGGCTTATCAACAAGTTTCAAACCAAGTGGCAAAGATTTGTCAGTTTTAACTCTATAACTTAAGCCAAACTCAGGGAACAGTTGATCAAGTGGCAATTCATCAGTGGTATTAATCAAATGATTAATTTGTTCAATCCAGCTATCACCCGTCAGTTCTTTACATAAATCAAAAATGGTTCTTTCGTTTACTTGCATACCATTTTGAGTGTTTTCATATAACCGACGCATTAAAGCATCAAGACTAGAACCCCGTAGACGTAAACCTAAATCTAGACATAATGCTACAAGCGAACCTTTATTGTAGTAACTGGTGCCCGCATTATTCGAGTTTTCATCTTGGCGATAAAATTTAATCCACGCGTCAAAACTTGACTCTGCAACTGTTTGAACAAAACGACCTGGGTTTTGCAAATAACGGTCAATTTGTGCTTTGAGTAAATCAAGATAAGACTTCTGAGAAATTACGCCACTACGTAATAAAATCAGGTCATCGTAATATGAAGTAAAGCCTTCAAATATCCACAATAAAGACGTGTAGCCTTCTTGATGCAAATTATAGTTTGCAAAGTTTTCTGGGCGGATAAACTTGACTAACCATGAATGAAAATATTCATGACTACATAAGCCTAAAAAGCGTTGATAATCTTTAGAAGGTTCAGTTGGTTCATTCGATTTTGGCAAATCCTCACGCGGTGTAATCAAGCTTGTGCTATTACAATGCTCTAATCCGCCATAACTATTCCCTGTTGCCATGGTCATAAAGGTATAGTTTTTAAATGGTGCTGACCCGAACATATTTATTTCAGCTGCACAAATCTTTTCAATATCGGCTTTTAGGCGATCAATATTGGTATTGTGCGAACCAGAAATTACGAACTCATGTTCAATGCCGTTCGTCTCAAAACTAAAGCGTGTTTGATCAGCCAATTCAAATGGACTATCAATCAGTTGATCGTAATGATCTGCTTTTAAAGTAAATCGACCTTTGACTAAGCTTTTTGAAGCTAAGCCTGTTGCTAACTGAAAATGCTTTAATTCATCCGGCAAGAAAACTTCGACTTCACAAGCAGACTGCTCCTGCCCTTCTAAAGCCAAACATACACACGCAGGATTAATATATAGACGAGTCTGGTCTACATAAGCACCACGGACAGACAAGTCATATGCATACACATCATATTCAATCGTCATTAATTCATGATCTGTATTAAATAAACGCCAGCGATTCTTGCTCGTTTTTTTAATGTCCAGCAGACGTCCAGCTTCATCATAAGCTTTAACGGATTCAATATGTTTTGAGAACTCTCGAATTAGATAACTACCTGGAATCCAAGTTGGTAGCCAAAGTTCCTGATTTGGGTTGGCTAAAAAACGAATTGTCACGTGAACAAGGTGCTGTTTGTAATCATCGAACTCAATTTGATAATGCAACATAAATTCTTCAATTTAAAATAAGAACGGCTTCACATTAGATTATCACTTTTTTGTATCGTCTTGCGTAGATGTATTTTTTGGCAACAATTCCCACTAGCCTTCCATGAAAAAAAGGCATAGCATGCTGTGCATCTGTGTCCCGTATTTGCCAGTGAAGTTAAGGTCATCCGTGAAATTTTTTCTATCTCTTTTTACCCTCTTTAGTATTTTTTGTACTACTCTAACCAATGCTGCACTACTCAATATTGCACCTGAAAGTGTTGAAGCTGCTGCATGGACTATTGTAGATACTCAATCGGGTCAAATCATTGCTGAGCATAATAGCCATGTGCAACGTGCACCAGCATCTTTAACCAAAATGATGGTTGCCTACATTGCCCTAAAAGAGATTAAAGCTGGAAAACTGAAAAAAGAAGAAATCATTACTGCAACTCCAGTGGTTAGTGTTGTGCAGTGGGATGAATCACAAATGTATCTTAAAGCTGGTGAACAGATTTCAGTTGATCAGTTATTGGCAGGTTTAATCGTAATGTCTGCTAATGATGCAGCCGTGACTTTAGCTGAAAAAATCTCTGGTGATGTTCCGCGCTTCGTGCAACGTATGAATCAGGAAGCTCAAGCTTTGGGTATGAAAGATACTCATTTTAGTAATCCTGCCGGAATTACGATGCCAGACCATTTCACTACAGCACACGACCTTAGCTTATTAAGTCAGGCTGTAATTAAGCAGACCCCTGAATATTTGCATTATTCAAAAATGCCAAACTTTAGTTATAACCAACGCTTCCATCATGCGACAAACCTTGCGCTCAAATATGACCCATATGTAGATGGCCTAAAAACGGGATATACCAAAGCAGCGGGTTATAATTTGGCACTCACAGCTTCACGTCCTTCATTCTCATCTGACTTAACTCAAAGACGTTTATTAGTCATTGTTTTAGGTACACCGAGTGCTGTAAAACGCGCTGAGATTGCAGATAAATTAATGAATCTTGCTTACGCCTATACACGTGATGAAGTGATTATTCCTGAGCAGAAATTAATTGCTGAACTACCTGTTGTAAAGTCGACTTTAAAAATGTTTAAGGTTGAAACAAAGCAACCAACAATTGTAACGACATCTTTATATGCAGACCCAGCACCAATTGACCTAAATACTTTTGATAATGCAACTCAACGCGTTCAAGTACTTGATAGTAACCAACAGCTCAAGGTGATTGCTCCACTTGAAACGACTCAAACACATGTAAACATTGAGCTCAATGAAAAACAATTAACTGCGCCATTAATGAAAGTCGTAAGTTTGGCAACAGTATCGATTTATCAAAATAATCAACTGATCCGTAGTCTTCAAATCGAAGATAACGTACATATTGAAGAAGCCAACATTTTCCAAAAAATCGCAATGTGGTTTTCTAGCCTCTTCTCTATTTTTTCATCAAGTGAACATAGTGCTGCTAAACTCTACCCAGTAGATTCGCACTAAAAACATCAAATTGTGCACAGACGCACAATAATTTTTATAAATAAAAGATGGCATAATTTAGCCATCTTTTTTTATAGAAAAATAATTAGGTGAAAAAAATGACCCAAAATTTACATCATATTGTAATTGTTGGTGGTGGTGCTGGCGGCTTAGAACTGGCAACACAACTCGGTGAAACTTTTGGGAAAAATCGTAAAGCAAAGATTACATTGGTTGACCAAAACCTTACCCATATTTGGAAACCATTGCTTCATGAAATTGCTGCTGGTTCTTTAAATCCCCACGAAGAACAAACTAACTATTTTGCGCACTCAGAAAAACATCATTACGAATTTGTGCTCGGAACATTAGTTGGGGTTAATAAAGATAAAAAATTAATTGAACTAATGCTCCCTCAAGTGTCTAAGGATCAACAGAATCATTCGCAAGAGCTAAGTTATGACACACTTATTTTAGCGCTTGGTTCGGTATCAAATGATTTTAATACCACTGGAGTGCGTGAAAACTGCCATTTCCTTGATAGCAGAAAGCAAGCCGATATTTTCCAGCAAGATTTATTACATCTTTATATTGAAGCTCAAAATCAACCCAATCAACGAACTTTAAATATTGGAATTGTTGGTGCGGGAGCAACAGGTGTAGAACTGGCAGCTGAGTTAATTGAGACAACTAAAAACTTTTATCGATATGGTTTAAAGAAGATTCATCCAAACCAAGTCAAAATCACATTGATTGAAGCTTCTGAACGTATTTTACCCGCTCTAAGCGATAAAACTGCTGAACACAGTGCTGGGCAACTCAAAAAAATGGGTGTTGAAATTTTAACTCAACACCGCGTTGAAAAAATTGATGAGCATTGCATCTACTTTAGCAATGGCAACCAACTCAAAAGTGATATTACCGTTTGGGCTGCAGGCGTAAAAGCACCAAAGGTATTAGAAAGTTTTACTGACTTTAAACGTGACAATATTAACCGCCTGATGGTCTATGCGACCTTGCAAACCTATTCTGATCCAAATGTATTTGCGTTTGGTGACTGTGCTCATTGCCAACTTGATGCAAGACATCCTCCACTTGGCCCCCGTGCTCAAGTTGCAAGCCAACAGGCCAGCTTTTTAGTCGATGCTATGGCTGCTCGACTAAATGGCCGATCACAGCCGATGTTTACATTTAACGACAAAGGTTCTCTCGTGTCTTTAAGTCGTAATAAAGCCGTTGGAGAATTACTTGGAGATGTCAGCGTGCAAGGCTATATTGCGAAAACAATGTATGTCTCTTTATATCGTTTACATCAAGCAACGATTCACGGATATACTCAGGCTGGACTACTCACAATGAAAGATTTACTTACAAGACGTGTACGTCCAAAAATTAAGCTGTATTAAGTTGAATTTTTTAAGTTCGTCCCTATTTATATAAAAACGCATCAGAAAAAGTGCCAAAGATTAAGATTTTGTAGTCTACAAAATTTATTTTTCACTTTATGATGTACGCTTCAATTGATTGAATGGATCAAAAACATGACTGCTATTGCAAATAACCACGTGGTTTCATTCCACTACAAATTAACAAACGCTGAGGGTGAAACACTTGATCAATCTCAAGGTGAACCACTTGCCTATTTGCACGGTGCAGGCAATATCATTCCTGGTTTAGAAAATGCATTAACAGGTAAAACTGTTGGTGAAAAATTCACTGTTAACGTTCCAGCTGCTGAAGGTTATGGCGAATACAACCCAGACCTAGTACAAGAAGTTCCAGCTCAAATGTTCCAAGGTGTTGAGAACATTCAACCTGGTATGCAATTCCAAGCTCAAACAGATGACGGCGTACAGATCGTTACTGTTAAAGCGGTTGAAGGCGACAACGTTGTTGTTGATGCTAACTTCCCACTTGCTGGTCAAGATTTAACTTTTGAAGTTGAAATCGTAGAAATCCGTGATGCTTCTCAAGAAGAATTAGATCACGGTCACGTACACGGTGCTGGTGGTCATCACCACTAATTCATCTTTAAAGATGATAAGAGCAAAGCTTCGGCTTTGCTTTTTTTATGTATTTATTTTTATATAATATTTTGATAATAATTCTTTAACTCACCTCACTATATAAGGGCCAATTTTCATGTCAAACGTAAATCAGCTAATTTGGTTTCGTCAAGATTTGAGAGTTCGAGACCATGCTGCTTTATGGCATGCCTCTCAACAAGGGCCTTGTATTGGGTTAATTATTTTATCGCCTGAACAATGGAAAATGCATCACGATGCGCCTATAAAAATTAATTTCTATTTACGTCAACTTCAACAACTAAAAAAAGAACTAGAACAACTTAATATTCCCCTTATTATCCAAGTCATTCCTTACTGGAAAGATATCGCTGATTATATTGGTGAACTTAGCACTCAACTTAATATTGAAAATGTCTATTCAAATATAGAGATCGGCGTTAATGAATTAAAAAGAGATAAAACTGTACAAGATTTTTTAAATCAACAAGGTAAAGAGCTCTTTTTATTCCATGACCGTACGATTTTTCCTTTATGCTCTATTCGCAATCAGTCACAGCAGCCCTATCAGGTTTTCGGTGCATTTAAAAAAGCATGTTATTCAAAATTGGATATCAGTGGTTTACCTCAATGCTATCCAATTCCTGAAAAGCAAAGTAGCTATCCAGCGTCTTTTTCAAAAATAAACAGCTTAACTCTAGAAGATATTGAAGCTTTTTTTGATCCTTCTGTTTCTAAAGAGCAACAAGGCTTATGGCCAGCTGGAGAAAATTTTGCTCTAGAGCAGCTCGACATATTTATTAAAGATCGTTTATCTGATTATAAATTAGAACGTGACTTTCCCAATGTAAGAGGAACTAGCCAACTTTCCCCCTACTTAAACATTGGGATTTTGTCTATCCGCCAGTGCCTGCAAGCTCTTTTTAGGGCTGAACATGGCAACTTTCATTTGACAAATGAAGGCCAGCAGACTTGGTTAGATGAACTCATTTGGCGAGAATTTTATCAACATATTTTATTTGATTTCCCCCATGTTTCTAAACATATTCCGTTTAAAAAAGACACTCAGAAAATTAAGTGGAATCACAACCCAGAGCACCTAATTGCATGGCAAACGGGCCAGACAGGTATACCGATTATTGATGCTGGAATGCGTCAACTTTTAAAAACGGGATGGATGCATAATCGTGTTCGCATGATTACCGCTATGTTTTTATGTAAAAACTTACTCATCGATTGGCGAGTAGGTGAACAATGGTTTATGGAGCATTTAATCGATGGGGATTTAGCAGCAAATAATGGTGGCTGGCAATGGTGTGCTTCTACCGGAACTGATGCCGTACCTTACTTTAGAATTTTTAACCCTATTGCTCAATCAAAGAAATTTGATCCAAATGGAGATTATATTCGTCAATGGGTTGAAGAATTAGCTCATCTAGACAATAAAGCCATTCATGAGCCCTACTCGACTAAAACGAATATTCAGTTAAATTATCCAAAACCAATTGTAGATTTAAAGGAAACTCGTCTTAAAGCAATTGAAACTTTCAAGAGTATTTAAATAAGAATTACGTCTTAAGTGTTTATTTTTAATTAAAAAATAATAACAGTATTTGACTATAGTGAGACTTTGTTCTACAAATAAACATAATAGATACTTAAAAAAGGCCATAAACAACAACAACTTCGCAATGTCTCACATTTAGTAATAAAAGTATAAAAAAATTAACATTACAATAAGGTAGCTATAGCTCACATGCAACAAAAGAACCCTGGAAGAACACTCGTCTTATGGATTATCGCAGCTCATCTATTTATGGGCATGGTGGCGTATGAGTGGTTGCCTGTAAGTTTTAGAGGAAGCTGGATTTTTATTCTCATTCTTTTAATTTCTGGAGCTTTTTTACAAGTTGGTGCATCCTTAATTGTGGGCTTACTCGCTTTTATCGGTGTTGCAGTATATTTTCTACTCGACTTAGGGGCTCAGACGCATATTGAACGTCAGCTTCTTTTACTTTTTATTATTCCCCTCATTCCTCTTTTTCTGAGTGCTGTTCGCCATAATATTGAAATTAACGTTCAAAAATACCGCGATATTCAAAGTTATGACCGTAATTATCGCCGTGATATTTTCCCGCTTAGCGCACTCAAGTATTTTCAACGCAGTTTCTTTAAGCTTCTTGATCATCATCACATTCAAGACTATGAAGTCTTTGAAATTAGAATTCTCAACCGAAGCTTAATTAAAGAAATGTTAGGCGACGATGTGTGGAAAACCACTCAAAATGAAATGATTAAAATTTTGAGCCAACATCATCCACAAGAAATCGTTTTCCAGTTTGCTGATGATGATCTTGAAACTATATACAGCATTGTAATTCGCAAGCAAAAAACGGATGAAGAACCTGAATTTATTAAAAAGCTAAAAGAAATTATGACTTTGCGGCTTGAAGTCGAATATAAAGTTATTCAGATTCCACCTGAAGAGGAGATTACTTAATGTCTAATCTTCTTAATATTTGTGGAATTATTATTGCATCTAGTCAGTATCCTGATGCCACTTTACAGCAGTTCTATCGGCAATATTATCATTGTGAGATTAAAACGGAACAAACAAAAACAGAAGTTCAGAGTACCGATGATCTTTCAATGTTTTTTCCATATCAGGATACATGGTGGCCTATCTTTACAATTGACCAGATCAGCTCGGATAGCTTTCAACGACTTATTCATAAAGGGTTCAAGCCTGGCATTATATTGCCGGATGAAGTTTTTAGCTTTTCTCATTATTTCTTGCTCAAAGAAGCAGTCAGCCAAGGTGCGATTCCGATTGCACTTTATAAATCAGAGCAACCTCAATATTTTGCGGCTAAAGCCACATTTTCAACTGCAATTGGGTTGCGCCCAATGGCTGCTTTTGTCTCAACGGGATGGGATGAAAATTTAATTTCACAGACCGCTGGTAGTTATATTATTCAATTTAACCCTTCGCAGCTCCCGTTACCCTCTAGAGAAATTAAGCAAAAACAGCATTTATTTTATTCGGCTAAACGTTTTAACGGTCATATTTCTGGGTATGAAATTATTATTAATCCTCCTGCTGATCTACCCACAACAAATATTCGATATCCTCAACTCGGAATATCTTGGAAATTTAATAAGATTAATTACATAAGTACGCCAGAGCATGTAAAAACTAATTTCCTTGGATACATTTTTATCGGTTTAAGTACTGTTGTAGTTCCACTCGATCTAATTCTGACGAGTACCTACCCTGACCTCCTTGGTACGTTTGGTAGCTATATTTCATGGTTCTCTCTTGTAATCGGGTTGATTTTATTAGTCTTGCTCATCTCGTCTATTATCAGGAGGGTTAAATCAAATGGCTCCCATTGATATTCTCTTCTTATTTGGATTTTTAGGGATTTGGATTCCACAAGCATTTTGGGCGTGGTTAAGTTATCAAGCTTGGAAATATTCAAAAACAGCAGAAAAAGAGTTACAAAACCTTCCAATACCAGAGAGATGGCCCGTTTTGAGTGTCTTGATCCCTGCCTATAATGAAGGTGTTGTGATTGAAGATACTTTGCATGCAATTGCTCAACAAGATTACCCAGCCGAAGCATATGAAGTTTTACTCATTAATGATGGGTCAAAGGATAACACCCTAGAAATCGCCGAAAATTTGGCAAAAATTTATCCTTGCATAAAGATTGTTAATGTTCCTAAAGGAATGGGGGGTAAAGGTAAATCTAGAACGCTTAATAATGGCCTCCCCCATGCTAGAGGCGAATTGATTGTTGTCTATGATGCGGACAGTACACCAGAACCCGATTGTGTTCGCTTGCTAGCTCAAACCCTACTTGCCGATAAAAAATTAGTAGCCGTTAATGGAAAAGTAAGAACACGTAATTGGCAAGATAGTATTTTGACCCGATTTATCGCAATTGAGTTCATCTTTTTCCAATGGATTTTCCAAGGCGGTCGTTGGCAACGTTTTGAATTATCAACATTGATGGGTACTAACTATGTGATTTGGCGTGATGCTTTAGAAACCTTAGGTGGTTTCGATGAAAAGTCATTGGTCGATGACACTGAAATGAGTTTTAGGATTTTTATCGGCCAAAAACGAATTAAATGGGTGCCCTATGCGATTGGTTGGCAGCAAGACCCCCCATCTCTAAGTGTATTTGTTAAACAGCGCTCACGTTGGACCCAAGGTAATTTTTATGTGACTCGTAAATATTTACCCGTCGCATTAAGAACGCCTTTTCCTATCGGAATTGAAATTCTTAACAACATTATGTGCTACATACTTTTTGTACCCGCTTTATTCTGGAGTCATATCACCTTAACCCTTGGCATACTTGATATTGCGGGTATTTCAGTTCCAGGCCCATTCACAACTCTATGGGGACTGTCATTTTGCCTATATGTGGCACAAATGTGGTTTACGCTTTCACTCGAAAAAGTTAAACCAGAACTCTACTTTTATTCAGTTCTATCTTACGTAAGTTACTCACAAATATTTCTATTTATTGTTTTTAAAGCCGCATATGACATGCTTAAAAATAAAATACAGGGCAACTCCCTTCAATGGTACAAAACGGAACGTAGCAAGGAGAAAAAATAAATGAAAAAGACTTTTGATCTTTACAAAACAGCTCAAGTGCTCCTTGCCAGCACCAGTCTTATGCTCGCCATGTCTGCTCATGCGTATACATGGGAACTGGACGATATTAGTACTTCTACTAAATACACAGTCGAGCCTCATTTTTTCTATATTGGCAAAGGTGCCCAGTGGCAAAACATTCAATTTTCAAGTGATTATTCCACTGAAAGCGATACAACTTTACTTGTAAAATATGATGATAAACTCATTTATAACACTACCCTAAGTGGGGATGGTCAAGTCAAATTTGATATTCCAGCAAGTCAGAGTGGTTTTCACCGTTTAGATTTTATTATTCAACAATATGCGAAACCGACTACGCTGAATCAAACCAAAGAAACATTCTGTACAGAAGATATTGATCACCTAACTTATTTAAGTAATTCCCAGCTCGACTTTACACCTATTCGTAATGAATATCGCTTAAAAGATTTGCCAGATGCTTTATATAACCCACAAGCGAGACAGCCTACTCCATTTGTTGGTATTTTAAAATACAACCGTAAAGAGATTATAGAAGCCTCCATGCTCGCCAGATTAGCAAGTTCATGGACCTCCATAACACCTGTTGAATGGGTTGATTCAGGACAAACCAATTTAAATCCTGAAACAAACTTTATTATTGAAGTTATTCGCTCAGCAGCACCACTAAAAGGCGGAGCACTAGTACAAATTGCAAAACCTGTAGAAGGTGTGCCTACCTTATCAATTACTTATCATACTCAACAAGATTTAACGAGCGCAGTAAATGGACTAATTAATTCTTCTTATGTACAACAATTGAGTACAGGAAACGCAGTTTTTCCAAATACAATATCTAATCCAACATGGGCTCAATTTAAAAAAATCGATACACTCGCCGATTTAGGTATTCAAGATTTCAGATTAAATCACGCTGAAAAAAACTTATTTCTTGATTTCCCTGCGGTATGGCAACCAACCGATATCTTGCAAGGACAAATCGCACTTCGTATTCAAAGTGGTTTATTACAAGGTTCCAATATTACAGCTTGGATTGATGGAGGACTTGCTGGAAGCATGAAAACAGCCGACCTTGCTTCAGACCCAGTAAACCGTCAGTTCAATATTTTTGCAAAAGCTATTTCTAATACGACAAATTTTAGTCTAAAGCTGGAAAATTCAGTGATAGCCAATTCCCAATGTTTACCTAACGCACATGGTTCACTTTGGATTGATACAGCCAAATCTACTGTAAAGCTACCTCATAAACTTAAAAATGGTGTAGCCGCAATTTCAATGACTTTAGCAACAACCCCCACAATTGCGGTTGATGGTCAATCTGGTGCATTAAATATCGCGATTGTGTTAGGTCAAACTGCGAAAAAAATGCTTTTAACCCAAGCACCAATGCCTCTCAACCTAGTCCGTTATTCACCGAGCGCGCCACAATCTGTAAATGTCCGCGTTAACAAAGATATTTATCAACAACAAGTACTAATGCATCAGGATATTATTTATGCACCTGCTGCCCAAAATGGTTTTATTGTCAGTTATAACAATAACCGCTTTGATGTGATTACCGACTCACAAGGTGGCGCACAAACGTTTATGCACCTTTGGGAAAAAATACAACATAAAATTCCAAACAACGTGACGAAAATGCTGGTTTCAGAAAATGGAAATATCTATGTTTTACAAAAACTCATTGTCGGAAATCAAAAGGCGCCTCTAGTCCAACAGTCTTCTTTCTTCTTATTAGTTGTGATTATCTCTGCAATTATGATAATAATTATCTTCTTGTGGTACTGGTTAAGACGAAATAATGAGAAAACAGATACCAATTAAAATAGCTGCTTTTATTATTTTAATTATATGTAGTGTCGTCGTATATGCGGGGCTTTTCAAACATCAAGGTCAAGCCCCTCATATTGAAGGCATTTTCTGGCAACCTGACAATAACACGACTCCTCCAGAAGGAAATTGGCACTATTTAGGTGTTGATACATTTGTTCCCCAATGGTCTGTTGTTGAATCTAAATCTTGGTGGAAAGAATCAAATTTTCCACAGTGGGAAAAAGCTATTAATTTAGAAAAGATTAAACAAGAACCTTGGGCAAAAAATCTTATATTAGGCTTAGCCGGTGAATATAATGAACCTAAAGCTCGGGCTAATGTCATTGAGTTAGGCGAAAAATCTGCCCAAATTATAAAAGAGCAAAAAACAGCATTTAAAGGTTATTACTTTCCGGTAGAAGCAGATCCAACTTGGCTACGAGTCAGTGCTTTAGGTCATGTGTTATCGAAGCTTCCTTCACCAGTCTGGGTGAGTATTTATAGTGGCGAAACTGAGCCTGAAAATTATGGTTTATGGGTTAAAAGCTGGCTGCCTGACCATACGGGAGTTTTTTTCCAAGATGGTGTTGGCGTTGGCGTTCGATCACCTAAACAGGCCAAACATATTTTAGATCAGCTTGAACATAAACTTGGAAAAGACAAAGTAATTATAGTATTAGAAGCTTTTAGAGTGAAAAAGAATGGGCAATTTAGAGCCGCATACCCTTGGGAAATTATTTCTCAGCTAAAAGCATATGAAGGTAAAACTGTTTATATTTTTGATGGTCCTCATTACATGAGCCGCTGGTGCGTTAATATTGTGAGCTTATGGTACCGCCTCACTTATGGTCATGCGAATAAAACCATAAATGAGACGAGATCCTTAAATCATAATTATGCCGATTCATAAGATTTAGCAATTTGATTGAGAATACGTTGAGCAGCTTGCCCATCGCCAAATGGGTTTTCCACATGTGCCATTTTTTCATAATGCTGTTGGTCGGTGAGTAACTTTTCAGCTTCTTCAATAATTTTTTGTTGATTTGTACCCACCAAAACGCCTGCTCCCACCTCAACAACTTCTGGTCGCTCGGTAGTATCCCGCAAGATCAAAACTGGCTTATTAAATGATGGACTTTCTTCTTGTAAGCCTCCCGAATCCGTCAAAATAAAATTCGATCGGTCTATCACTGCCAATAGACTTGGGTAGTCTAATGGTTTAACAAGATGGATTTGGGAATGGTCTTTAAACTTATCATGGACTACATCATGTACTGCCGGGTTCAAATGTACAGGCCAAATAAAATGTAAATCAGGATGTGCTTGAGCTAAGTGCTCAACTGCATTACAAATATTTTGAATTCCACCACCAAAGTTTTCACGACGATGGGCAGTAATAAGTACAACTTTGTCATCCTGCTTTAATTGAATTCCATAAGGTTCAAGCTGGTTCTTCAAATCAGATTTTTCAGAAATTAATTTACGCCCTAAATACACAGCGTCAACAACAGTATTGCCTGTAACAGTAATGAGTTCTGGCGGAATTTGTTCATTAAGTAGATTTCTTTTTGATTGTTCAGTCGGGGCAAAATGCCATTTAGTAATACGTGAAACTAACTGACGATTTCCCTCTTCTGGAAAAGGATGATCTAAATCATAAGAACGTAAACCAGCTTCAACATGCGCAACAGGAACTTTCATTGAAAACGCGACTAAGCCAGCTGCTAAAACAGTTGTTGTATCACCCTGAATAACAATTGCATCTCGTTTTTGTCCATCAGTGTACACATTCTCGATTTGGCTCAAACCATGAATTAAGAGCTGATTTAAACTTTGTCCAGCATTCATAATTTTAAGACGGTGGTCAATTTCAACCCCAAAGAAATCTATCGCATCTCTTACTAGTTCGTCATGCTGTCCAGTAAAAATCACTTCAACTTGAAAGCGAGGGTCTTGTTTTGCCAATAAAATCACAGGGGCAAGTTTGATTAATTCAGGACGGGTTCCAAATACGATAGATATAAAAATTTTATTCATTTTAGAAATCCTTATAAAAAACGAGTTCTACTCGAGTATTGTTGTAATGATCTTTCGTATTTACTGGCACATCTTTAAAGTAATTGCCATATAGTCGTTCTACACGTAATTTTATAGGTTGATAATTAAAAGGCTGCCATGAAATACCTGGGCCATATTCAAATAAATTATTGTAATACTCATCTTTACTGTCAGCTAAGCCATGCAATTTCATATACGCCTGTACAGTGCCCGTTTCCCCCTTATAGACATTCAAACCCGTACGTAAGCGTAAATCGCCAATAACGTTATAATCTTCTCTAGAATAAGTCGCAGCATTGCCATATAAATCAGTGAAGTAATCATTAAAACAAAGTGACTGATTACAACTATTTTGAGAATACCATTCTTGATAACCTGCTATCCCACCCACAACACTTTCACGAAATTTATCTCTATTTCGGTCAATCAGATCATAGCTTCCACCTACTTCTAAATACATGCGTACAGGTATAGAAGTCCAAGGTTGATAATTAGCGCCGACACCTAGAGTTACTGCATTTTCATCAATAATTTCAGGTCGTACTCCGCCTTGAGATTGAGTATCGCGGTTTAGATTTAAAAAGCCATACACCTGCGCTCGACCATTATCGAGGTTCTTACCATAGCGAGCTTTAAGTGGGAAAATTACATCGTCGTAACGTGATTCATATGAAGGTGCAAAATACACATCACGGAAATAAGTTTTGACTTCCCCTCCACTTAAATTCTTTACGGCCTGTGTCGCCTTATTGGCAATATCCGCATCTTTAGATTGCGTAAGCTCCTTAAAAACTACCAAAGCCTCTTTGTTATGTTTTTGAGAATTCAGTAGATAAGCTTCTTGGAGTTTTAAATTATCATCTGCTGGATCTAATGCCTCTGCTTTTCTTAGACTTTGCAAAGCAGCATCTTGTTTCCTTAACCTAATCTGTAAATAAGTTAAACTTTTCCATACTTTAATATCTTGTGGTGTCATCTCTCCAAGTTCTAATAATAACTTCTCGGCATTTTCAGGTTGAGTCTTTTCAATTTTATAAAATTGATCCCATTTATCATAAATTGGATTACCTGGTTTATATTCTTGATTAACAATCTCTTGCGCAAAACTAGTCTCAACACTTAAGAGGCCTAAAGCTGGACAGATCGAACCAATAACGATAAAGGAACGGGTTATAGATTTTATTGTTTTGCTATTCATTGGGACCTCTAGAGTAAAATAGGTAGAATGCTTGCGTAGCAATCAAATTAAAATTTAATCAATAAGTATTATAATTAAACCCATAAATGACACTGTTTATATAAGTAGATGAGTTCTTTAAATTGTTCATTTTATCTCCTTTAATATTATGTTTTAAAAAAGTTCTTATCTGTTTGTTTTTCCTATAATGACACATTTTTTAATCGTATTATTGTAAATAATCTTATAGGATAAGATAAAAATTTATAACTACAAATAGGGGAAAACATGTCCTTTTCTCAGCATCCAGAACATCATTTTATTCACCGCTCAGGTTGGTTAAGGGCGGCCGTTTTAGGGGCAAATGATGGAATTATTTCTGTTACTAGCCTAATTATGGGAATGGCTGCAAGTGGGGCTTCTGCTCATACACTTCTTATTGCATGTATTGCTGGTTTAATTTCTGGTGCAACCTCTATGGCTGCAGGAGAATATATTTCAGTAAAATCACAAGAAGATATTGAAAAAGCCGACTTAAAATTTGAAGAACAAGAACTCAAAAAGCATCCGCAGCGTGAATTGGACGAACTCACCCAAATTTATATATCCAGAGGCTTAGCACCTGACTTAGCTCTACAAGTTGCTACTGAACTTACAAATCATGATGCATTAGGGGCTCACGCGCGTGATGAAATTGGTATTCATGAAAATACCGCAGCAAACCCTATTCAAGCCGCATTAGCTTCAGCTGGCTCATTTTCATTTGGGGCATTGTTTCCTATGCTGGCTATTTTACTCAGTCCAGATATATGGATCGAAAAAACAGTCTTAATATTTGGCATTATTTCATTAGCCTTTTTAGGAGCGCTATCAAGTCATTTCGCAGGTACTTCCAAGCTTAAAGGGAGTCTACGCATTACCTTGTGGGGAATTTTAGCGATGGGCTTTTCAAGCTGGATCGGCTCTTTATTTCATGTTACTCCACTTTAAAAAATCAGAACTTATCAATGTTTAAGAACTAAATATTTAAAAACTAAATGCCCAATATTATTTGCTCTTGGTTCGGTTTTCACGCTATGGTGAATAGAAAGAAATGAGGTGAATAAAATGGACCTATTACAACAACTTGAAATTAAACATCCAATTTTTCTTGCCCCTATGGCAGGTGTATCTACACCTGAACTTGCAGCAGAAGTTTCTAATCAGGGTGGTCTTGGATCCTTAGGTCTAGGTGCAAATACGGCGCAAAGTGCACGTGAACAGATTTTAAAAACCCAAACACTTACAGAAAAATCATTTCAGGTTAATTTTTTCTGCCATCAACCCGAACAACTAAACCCTCAAACCTCAGCACAATGGATTGAATATTTACGCCCCCAATTTGAAAATTTCGGAGAACAGCCTCCTCAAAACTTAAACTGTATTTATCCAAGTTTTCTTGATAATGATGATTTTTTAAATGTCGTATTAGAAACCAAACCTAAAGCTGTCAGTTTTCATTTTGGCATTCCCCATCCCCATCAAATTCAGGCATTAAAAGATGCCGGAATTATTACGATGGTATCTGCTACCAATTTAGTTGAAGCACAAGCCATTGAGGCAGCTGGTATTGATATTATTATTGCTCAAGGGATTGAAGCTGGCGGACATCGTGGAATTTTTAATAAAACCTTTGATGCAGCAATTAAAACCAGTGATTTAGTACATCTGATTGTCCAACATTGCAAACCACCTGTGGTAGCCGCTGGCGGTATTATGAATGGAGCACAAGCACGACATATGTTGAGCTTAGGAGCTAGTGCTGTTCAACTCGGAACAGCATTTGTTCAATGCCATACATCAAACGCATCTGCCGAATATCGTAAAGCTTTATTTAATGAGCCTGTGACACAAATTAGTGCCAGTCTTTCTGGACGTCCTGCACGTGGATTGCTCAACCATTGGCACACACAAATTGATCTACCAAATCGCCCTTCTCAACCAGAATATCCATATACTTATGATTTGGCTAAGCAACTCAATGCAATTGCAAGCAAAAATAAAGACTATGGCTTCGGCGCTTTTTGGGCGGGTAGTAATGTCTCTCAAATACGAGAGCTAGATGCTGCTGATCTGGTTAACCAGTTAGTTGTAGAAATGCTAGAAGATGAATAAATCTTAAAAAGCCAGTAATCATATACTGGCTTTTTATTTAATGGGTTTCTAGTAAGTTAACCTGCTCAACCTGAACATCACTCATCAAATTGCCTTCAGCCAATAACTGATTAAAATAGTTTTCGACTACTATTGCCTGTTCAGCGGTACTTTCAACTTTATACATATTTTGGCGGAATTCATTACTCGAACGTAATCCTTTGGTGTACCAAGCAATATGTTTACGAGCAATACGACATCCAGAATATTCACCATAAAATTGATATAACTCAGTCAAATGTCCTAAAAGTACATCTTTAACTTCTTCAATATTAGGCGCAGCTAAGTGCTCTCCAGTTTTTAAATAATGAGCAATTTCTCGAAAAATCCATGGTCGACCTTGAGCAGCTCGACCAATCATAATTGCATCTGCCCCTGTATAGTCGAGTACATATTTTGCTTTTTCAGGACTATCAATATCACCGTTCGCAATAAGTGGAATATTGATTAATTCTTTGACATGTTTGATCAAATCATAACGTGCTGTATTTAGATACATGTCTTCGCGAGTACGGCCATGTAAAGCCAGCGCAGCAATCCCCGCTTCTTCTGCCCTTTTTGCGACTCTTAAAATATTTTCCTGACCATTTAAAAAGCCCAAACGGGTTTTCAAAGTCACGGGAACATCAACAGCTGTGACCACTGCATCAAGTATTCGCGCTACCAAGTCCTCATCTTGTAATAACGCTGAACCAGCGAGCTTATTACATACTTTCTTGGCAGGACATCCCATATTAATATCAACAATTTGTGCGCCATTTGCTACTTGATAGCGTGCAGCCTCTGCCAATTGCTCAGGATCAGAGCCTGCAATTTGAGCAGAGATCGGAGCGAGCTCACCATCAAAGTTCGCACGGTAGAGGCTCTTTTTGCTCATCCGCAAAGTTTTATCAGCAGTCATCATTTCACTGACTGCATGGCCTGCGCCAAAATACTTGCAGAGTGTTCTAAATGGACGGTCAGTAACTCCCGCCATAGGAGCAACAATTAAATTATTTGACAGTTGATAGGGACCAATATACATATATATTCATACAATTGATGATCAACATAGTATACTTCATCCGCTTAATCGGCTCATCTTTTTATGCAGGTGCTTTCCTCGCCATGAACAAACCGTTGTCTTCCCGTTTTTTATTAAAATCATTCGGCATGGCTGCCGTATGCATGAGTTTAGCTGCTTGTGGTGATAAAGCTTGGTGGTCAAACAATGATGAGCCTGAACTAGAAAGCCAACAGATTAAACGTCTAATTCCATCGCGTGTGCATGACCGTGAGTCATGGGCTAAAGATATTGATGACATTATGAAAGACTTGGATATTCCTAAAACCAAGAAAAATGTCTGTAGTATTGTGGCTGTAGTGGATCAGGAATCTAACTTTGTTGCCAACCCTCAAGTGCCTGGGTTAGGACAAAAGGCAGTTGAAGAAGTTAGTACACGTTTAAATGAAAAATTTGAAGATAAGCTTGGCAAAACCATTGGTGGAACAATTGCTGGTTACTTTGAAGAAGTTCTAAGAACTCAGCCCTCTCCTGATAACAACTATATGAGTCAAATGCGTAAAGTTAAAACCGAGAAAGAACTCGACTTACTTTACCGAGAAATTTTCGACTTCATGGCTAAACACTATCATGTGAGTGCCTTAACTGGTGCAGCCAAATTGGTTGGTCAAGATATTGGCGAGAAAATGAACCCTATTACGACTTTGGGTTCAATGCAAGTTCATATTAATTATGCGAAAGCCAATAAGCGTTCGAGTATGAGTACTGCTGCGCTCCGCGATGACCTATATACTGAATACGGTGGTTTATATTACGGCATACATCGTTTAATGGTTTATCCGGCAGACTATGATAAAGCCATTTATCGTTTTGCGGATTATAACTCTGGTATGTACTCTAGCCGTAATGCAGCTTTTCAAAAAATGCTACAAGAACTTACGGATAAAGATATAAGCCTTGATGGCGATCTACTTCTTTATACAAAAGATGGTGATCCACGCGCAGCTCAAAGCGAGTCAGAAAAAGAGCTGATTACGGTATTTGCAAAAAATAATGTATTGGTTACACCAAGACAAATTCGTGATGATCTTAAATTAGAAAAAGAGAAAAAGTTTGAAAGTACTCAAACTTATATTGCGCTGACTAAACTTTATAAATCAAAAACTGGCAAAGAACCGCTCTATGCAATTATGCCTCAAGTAGTGATTTCTGGGCCTAAATTAAGTCGTGATTATAATACCAATTGGTATGCAACCCGCGTAAACGGACGATATGAAACATGTATGCAACGAGCGAAACGAATAAGACTATAAAAAGTCTCGCCCTGTTCGATTTTGATGGAACCTTGTGTAGTAAAGATAGTTTTACAGGGTTCATCTTTTATGCTTTATCTAAGCGTCATATTGTTAAGCAAGGCTTGAAAATTCTGCCATGGATTCAAGCCTACTATCTTAACTTTTATCCTGCCCATGCTATGCGTGCCAAGTTATTCCGCAGCATGTTTAAAAATACTCCTGCAATTGAATTACAAAAATTAGGTGAAGAATACGCGCAAGAGCTAGTCTCTGCGCTTTCGCCTGAAATTTTTACTCAGTTACAACACCATCAATTGCGTGGTGATCAGGTCGTATTAGTTTCAGCTTCAATTGATGTCTATCTTGCTCCACTTTGCAAGTTACTAGATATCGAATTAATTTGTACTGAAACTCAAATTAAAAACGGCATGATGACGGGTTACTATTCCACTCCAGACTGTAGTAGTGAACAAAAGAAGTTAAGAATACATCAGCAATATACGCTACAGCATTACCACCAGATTTATGCGTATGGTAATAGCTCGGAAGACTTAGACATGCTCAGTCTCGCCACACATCCATATATGGTAGGTGAAGACCGTGTTTTACCTCGTTTAACACCAGAAAAAAAGCTCGCTTAAAGCGAGCTTTTTTATTTGAGTAAAACTTAATAAATTGCCATATGATCACGGTGAATCATTTCAAGTGAACGAGCTTCACCAAGCACTTGATAAACCTTATCTGAGGCTAAGCCTTTAATAATTTCGGCTGATCGTGAGCTAAAGTTCACTCGACCTACCGCAATACGTTTACCTTGTTTATCGACACATTCAACCACATCACCACGATCAAAATGTCCTTCAACATTTTTAACTCCAACAGGGAGCAAACTGCGATGCTTCAATTTAATCGCTTCAACAGCACCATCATCAATCACAAGACGACCTGCTGTTTGTAAATGAGCAGCGAGCCACTGTTGATGAGCAGTCATGCGGTCTTTATCTGTAGTAAACAAAGTGCCTAGCATCTCACCTGCCATCGCACGTGATAAGACATTATCACTTTCGCCACTCGCGATGAGGGTTGGGCAGCCCGATTTAGCAGCTAAACGCGCAGCACGAACTTTGGTGACCATCCCACCTCGCCCAAGCACGCCACCACCGCCGGCCATATCGAATAAATCATCATCCATAGCCCGAACAGTAGAGAGTAATTTAGCATCAGGGTTATGACGCGGATCTGAGTCAAACATACCTTGCTGATCGGTTAAAATGATCAGCAATTCTGCGTGAACCTGACCTGCCACCATAGCAGCTAAAGTATCGTTATCACCAAAGCGAATCTCGTCGGTAGACACAGTGTCATTTTCATTAATGACAGGAATCACACGCCAATCAATCAAGTTTTGCAAAGCATCACACGAGTTCAGATAACGACGGCGATCTGCCAAATCATCATGAGTCAATAAAACCTGAGCAGTACGAATACCGTGGTTTTCAAGCACACTAGACCAAGTATGAATTAAGCCCATCTGCCCAATTGCAGCACAGGCTTGTAGACTGGGTAGATCGGTGGGTCGACTCGCAAGCTTCATACGAACCATACCTTCTGCTACAGCTCCTGATGACACTAAAATAATCTCGTGCCCGGCATTGTGCAAATCTGCAATCTGTTTCGCCCAATGCGAAATAGCATCTAGATCTAAACCTTGCCCATTAGCTGTAAGTAAAGATGATCCGATTTTAACAACGATTCGTTTACACTCACTGAGCTGACGTTGCCCATCGACCACTTCTATCATGTTTCCCTCGGTTTTCTAGTCACGAACGTAGATGACTTCTACATCATTGTCGTCTTCATCATCGTCAAAATCATCATCATCGTCCATCATGCTTTCGAGACGTTGTGCTCGACGCATTGCACGATATGCTTCTTTTGCCGCAATGGTTTGTTCACGTGTTTCAACTTCTAGTTGTTCACGGAAAGCTCTTACTTCTGCTGCGTATTCAGGATCTTCAACTTCACGTTCACGTTGTTGTTCAATCTGATCCATCAAGTAATACACAACTTCTTTTGTACCTTCGCTTAATAAGCCCGATGTCTTAAAGACAGGTCCAGTCCACTCTAGTTCATCTAGAATGTGCTGACACCACTCTTCGCGGCTTTCTTCAGCAATCTGATCAAGTTTGTTGAGTACTAAAACAACTGGTAATTTAGCCAAAGTTGGTGAGAACTTAGCCAACTCATTCATAATCGCTTTTGCATTATGTGCTGGATCTGAACCATCAATTGGTTGTACATCAATAATGTGTAAAAGAATACGAGTACGTGCCAAATGTTTAAGGAAACGAATTCCTAAACCTGCACCTTCTGCTGCACCCTCGATTAACCCTGGAATATCAGCCATTACAAATGAACGATGGCGGTCAGCATCGACTACACCCAAGTTTGGAACCATGGTTGTAAATGGATAATCTGCCACTTTTGGTTTTGCAGCACTTACAGCACGAATGAAAGTAGATTTACCGGCATTTGGCATACCCAGCAAACCAACATCTGCCAATACTTTTAATTCAAGACGAATTTCGCGGAACTCACCTTTTGTACCAGTCGTACATTTACGCGGTGCTCGGTTAGTTGATGATTTAAAGTGAGTGTTACCTAAACCACCTTCACCACCACCAGCAACCAGAATTCTTTGGCCGTCTTCAACCAAATCGCCAATAATATCGCCTGAATCTGTATCAACAATTGTTGTACCAACGGGTACTTTTAAAACCACATCTTCACCACCACGTCCAGTACAGTTAGCACCTGCACCGTTTTTTCCACGCTCAGCACGGAATTTACGTGTGTAACGGTAATCGACTAGCGTACTTGTATCGTCATCAGCTTGAATATAGATACTTCCACCACGTCCGCCATCACCACCATCTGGGCCACCAAATGGTACAAATTTTTCACGGCGAAAACTGGCTACGCCATTGCCACCGTCGCCAGCCTCTACGGTAATGACTGCTTCATCAACAAAGCGCATCTGCCAATCCTCTAAAAACTCTAAAACCGCCTATTCTGCCATATTTTCATAAAATTCTCGAATAGAAAATGGAACAATTCCATTTATAACGATCTGTTTTATCTTTAATCCAGCAGATGCTTTTAGTTTTGCAAATAGGATCCTTATAAAAAATAAAATTTAGCCAATTTATTTAATTATCAAGGATGAACATTGCGCAGAGGTAAGGTCATTTGCATATCAAGATTTGCTTTTGTTTTTGGCACAGAATTATACATGATGGCATTAAATGACGAGACATTACCCATTTCCATAGGATCATTTACGTTTAGGCTTGGTTTAAACTGATGTTTCACCGATAAATTTACGGGTTCATCGAATTCAAAATAAACAGGACCATCAAAAACAATTTTAACGGGAACGGTATAACTACGTTTTAAATTAAAAGGCACATCTAATTTAATAGGAATATCTAATTTAAGGGGAAATTTTGGTAAAAACTTACTTTGATAAACCAAATCTGTGGTGGTTTCTAAAGGCATAACCTGATCAATTTTTAGAGTCGTTGAATAATCGACACTTACCGTAATAGGTGTTTCTACGGCAAAATTTAAATCTGCTAAATATTTCCCTTTTAGAGGTAAAGTTAATTGGCGATCTATATCTAATGTTGTATCAAGTTTACCAATAGACTGAACCTGCAAAGTATTACCAACTTGGATCTTTGTTTCTAAAGAGTCAGGTAAACTAATATCGGCATTATGAGCCGAAACGACTAAATTTGCTTGAATATTGAGATACACCCAAAACATAATAGCGGCAAGTATCATCATTAAAAAGAAACTGATTAACATACCCTTGAGTGAACGGAACATTAGCATTCACCCTATTGATCAGCTGTGTCTTGTGATGTTTCTGAACCTAATACTCGATTTAATCGCATAGTGGACAGAGGAATCTTTAACTCACCATTTGCAATCTTAACAGGCAGAGTATTTTTCACATCAACCGAAGCATTTAATGCAGTTTTAACAGGTACACTTAAATTACCCTCAATTGGGATATTCGTATCTAATCTTGCTTTTAAAGGAATATGTAGATTTTCTTTTAATACCGTGCGTACTGGGGCATCAAATTTTAAATGAACCTTTTGCTCAAGCGGGACATTAATATCAATTGGCACATCAAGTTTTAATGGAATCGTTCCTTTTAATGGCAACGTAATATCACGCCCCAAAACACGCACCTGAACCTTGGTATCAATTGGTAGATTTTGCTCAACTTTTAATGTTTCTTTGACTGGAATGGTTGTACTAATCGGCACCATATTATCGAAGTAAACACGCGGAGTTAATGTTTGTGTTAAAGGAATATTCAGTTTCTCATCAATTGGAATACTGGCATTTACGCGCCCCTTTACATCCACATTTAAAGCATCTTGTACTTTAACCTTAACCTGTAGAGGCTCTTGTAAATCAATAGCAACTGCCTGATTTTTCAGTGGAATATAAATATTAAAGTGCTTAAATACCCATATTGCAATGAGTACACCACATAAATTGGCAATAATGATGAATATAAAAACGACCAACAAACGTTTAAACTGCGACAATTCCTATCCCTTACTATTTTCTTTTTTTCCTTAATTTGTATTCTCATTTATTTACAAAAAATAGTCAGCATATATTTTGTACGGTTGTAAAAAAACCCAGTCTAAACTGGGTCTTTTTGTGAAAATATTTTATAGATCGTTAAATGATCTTAAGCATTCAATTCTGCTGGGATTTTTTTGTAGCTTACACCGCACATTTGTTCAGCAATACGTAATACCTGACAGCTATAACCAACTTCGTTATCGTACCAAACGTAAGCAGTTAAACGGTTACCAGAAGTAATCGTTGCTTGAGCATCGTATACACCTGCTGTACGAGAACCGATAAAGTCACTCGATACAACTTCAGTCGAGTTGGTATAACCAATTTGACCTTGAAGGTTAGAGTTAATCGAAATTTGACGAATGTATTCGTTCACTTCTTCACGATCAACTTCTTTATCAAGCGTTAAGTTCAAGATTGCAAGAGATACGTTTGGTGTAGGAACACGTACAGAGTTACCAGTTAATTTACCTTTCAATGCAGGTAATGCTTTAGCAACTGCTTTAGCTGCACCAGTCTCTGTAATTACCATGTTCAAAGTAGCAGCACGGCCACGACGATCTGCTTTATGGTAGTTATCGATTAAGTTCTGGTCATTTGTAAATGAGTGAACAGTTTCAACATGACCGTTAAGAACTTTATATTTGTCATCCAATACTTTAAGAATTGGAGTAATTGCATTTGTTGTACAACTTGCAGCAGAGATGATTTTGTCTTCATCTAAGATATCTGTGTTGTTTACACCAAATACAACGTTTTTCATTTCGCCTTTACTTGGTGCAGTCAATACAACACGTGCAACGCCTGGGCATTTCAAGTGTTGGCTTAGACCTTCAGCATCACGCCATTTACCAGTGTTGTCGATTAAAAGTGCGTTTTCAATACCGTATTCAGTATAGTCAACTTCACTTGGGCTAGACGCATAAATCACTTTAATGAAGTTACCGTTAGCAATGATTGCTTCGTTTTCTTCATCAACAGAAATTGTACCAGCGAAAGTACCGTGAATAGAGTCACGACGAAGTAAAGAAGCACGTTTTGCTAAGTCACCGTCAGAAGACTTACGTACAACGATTGCTTTAAGGCTTAAACCACGACCTAAACCTGATTGGCTAATGATTAAACGAGCCAAGATACGACCAATACGACCAAAACCGTAAAGAACTACATCTTTAGGTTGTTCAGAAGTTGCGCTACCTTTGATTGACTCAACTGATTGAGCAACAAAAGCATCAACATCACCGCCTTTTTCTTTATATTCAACAGCAAGTTTACCGATATCAACTTCTGCAGAACCAATATTTTCAACTTTTGCTAAAGCTTCTAAAATTGGGAAAGTATTTACAACAGAAAGCTCAACGTCTACAACACGTGTACGACGGTGAGTTTTCAAAATTTGGATAACAGAACGGTTAATTAAAGAGCGACCGTAAACAGATACGACAATATTTTTTTCACGGTATAATTGACCGATTAATGCAATCATACGTTCCGCGATTTCTTCACGGTTTTTCCAACGGCCTTGGTGTTCAGCGTGCAGGGCGATGATAGTGTCTTTGCTCACAGATACGTCCTCTAATTAATTATATCTAGGCGTGATTTTTAAAACCCCGTAATTGTAATGGAATTATTGGCAAGAATGAATCAAAAGCTGACGTTAGTGACTAGATTTTCCTAAAATTCATCATAAATTCATAAAATACCTATAATTATTTTTTATTATCTTATTGTTTAAAGCAGCTAAATTTTTGCTTTTTCTTACTTTTTAGGTTCTGACAACCTAATTGAACTCATCATTTTTTAATCTTTTTTGATATTTCGTGATATTAAGTTGCAGATTTTGGGCTTTTTGCCGTTGTTGATAAAGATGAATTGCCCCTTCTAAAACGAGTACAAAAACAGCACACCAAATCGGAATATAAGTGAACCATTCTTCCTGACCAATGCTCTCCCCTAAAACTAAAGAAGCTAAAGCAAGTAATACAGGTTCCAAATACCCCAAGAGTCCAAACACAACTAAAGGTAGAAAGCGACTTGCCAGAATATAACTTCCCAGACCAATAGCACTTAAAATTCCAAGCCCAATAATGATCAAAGAAAGACTTGGTGGGTCTATAAATTTACTGTATGGCAGCAAACCTGTATGAGTTAAATAAATCGCAACGGGCATAATAATGACCAAATCCCACCAAAAGCCCCCTAAATTATCTGTTTTAATTTTTTTACGTAATAAAAAGTAGGCAGAATATCCAACTGCTACCAATGCAGTTTCCCACGCAATACTTCCTAAACGCCATATCTCATGGCTAACACCAATGACTGCAAGAATAATTGCTACCCATTGAAATTTTGATATTTTTTCGCCATACAACACACTTCCAGCTAAGACAAGAACCAGCGGTAATAAGAAATATCCCAAAGAGACTTGTAACCCACGCCCATGCATCGGCCCCCACAAAAAAAGCCAAAGTTGTACTGAGGTTAAAATAGAGGTTGTGATTAATAATAATAGTAAAGAAGGCTTAGCCAAAATACGTTGATAGATATTTTTGATATAAGCTAAATCACCACTCCACCACATAAATAAAGTAAGGAACGGTAGTGTTGCAATAATGCGCCATCCAAAAGTTTGCTCACTATCGAGCTGGCTTAATAATTGAGTATAAAAATAAAGTACACCAAAAGTGAATGATGCCATGACAGACAAGATCACGCCCTTAAACATCATTAACCTCTTAGACTTTAATAAAAACAACTCACTACAATACTTGATTTATCCACTATAAAAAAGAAAAAACCATGTAAAAACATGGTTTTTTCTTAATCAGACATATACCACTATTCTTTATGTTCTGTACAAATAACATCTCGAATATCAAAACCCAATGTTTTTGCATAATTTAAATATTCATCCACCACTTCTTGCTCTGGATGAGGGTTTCTTGATAGCACCCAAAGGTATTTACGTGAAGGCTCCCCGACTAAAACAGTCTGATAGTCTTCATCTAGCTTTAAAATCCAGTAATCCCCACGGATTACCGGAATCCATCTTACAGCTTCCGGTAAAAAACTTACCTTCAATTTGGTGTTATATGGCGGGTTAACCACAAAGGCCTCCCCGATAGATTGCTGTAATTGTTTTCTATTATCGTAGCAGCGATTATCTACTACTAGATTTCCATTTTCGTTTAAGGTGTAGGTTGCAGATACATTATAAGCACACTTTTTTTGGAAAAATGCAGGTTTACGCGCGACTTCATACCAAACACCTAAATATCGGTCCAGTTCAACTTTATAGACAGTTTGCAAAGGTTTCGGCTGGGCATAGACATAGGTTCCAACAGCCAAACCAGCCAAAACGACACCGCCCAACGCAATTTTAGCCAAACGCCAGCTGGCTTGCGGAACATTATTTCGAAATGCCATTGTTGCCCTCAACGATTAGTTGTGAATACAAAAGAACTCAAATATCTACAGTAGCTTGTTTTTTAAACACATTATGTAGCGTTATGTATTCGTTTATTGCAACATTTGCGCTTTCAGTCGAATGATTTCATCACGTATCCGTGCTGCTTGCTCAAACTGTAAATCTTTCGAAGCTTTTAACATCTCTTTTTCAAGCTTAGTAATATGCTTACTAAACAATTTTGGGTCAGAGAGAATATGTCTTTCGTCAGCACTTAAAGCTTGTGCTTGTTCAAGCACCTTCTCATCAATTTCGTCGTCTGAAAGCACTTCGCCTGAATCAATTTCTTTGATGACCTGACGAACAGCACTACGTGGAGTAATACCATGCAACTCGTTGAACTCGATTTGTTTAGCTCTACGGCGTTCAGTCTCATCTATTGCTTTTTGCATAGAATCAGTAATTCGGTCAGCATATAAAATTGCTTTACCTTTCACGTTACGCGCGGCACGACCAATTGTCTGAATGAGTGAACGTTCTGAACGTAAAAAACCTTCTTTATCTGCATCTAAAATAGCAACTAAAGAAACTTCTGGCATGTCGAGACCTTCACGCAACAAGTTAATACCAACTAAAACGTCGAATACACCTGTACGTAACTCATGAATAATTTTGACACGTTCAACAGTATCAATATCAGAGTGTAAATAAGCGACTTTAACCCCGTATTCTTTTAAATAAGAAGTCAGATCTTCCGCCATACGCTTTGTTAAAGTGGTCACCAACACACGTTCATTTAGGTTCTTACGAATATTAATTTCAGAAAGAACATCATCGACTTGAGTAAGTACTGGGCGAACTTCAATTTCAGGGTCAATTAATCCTGTTGGACGTACCACTTGTTCAACCACTTGGTCAGACTTTTCTAGCTCATATTTAGCAGGTGTTGCACTGACAAAAATAGTCGTCGGCACAATGCGTTCCCACTCTTCAAATTTCATTGGTCGATTATCAAGTGCGCTTGGTAAACGGAACCCGTAATTCACTAAATTTTCTTTACGTGATCGGTCGCCTTTATACATCGCCCCAATTTGCGGAACTGTAACGTGTGACTCATCAATAATCAGCAATGCATCTTCTGGTACATAATCAAATAAAGTTGGAGGCGCTTCACCAGCTGGACGGCCCGATAAATGACGTGAATAGTTTTCGATACCATTGGTATAGCCCAACTGTTGCATCATTTCTAAATCATAACGGGTACGCTGCTCAATACGCTGGGCTTCCAGCAATTTGTCATGTTCACGGAAGAATTTAAGTTGATCTTGTAACTCATCTTTAATTGTATCAATAGCACGAGTCAGATGATCCTTCGGTGTTACATAGTGGCTTTTTGGATAAATCGTAACACGTGGAACTTTACGAACCATTTTACCCGTTAACGGGTCAAACCAACGGATCGAATCGACCTCGTCATCAAATAGTTCAATACGAATCGCATGTTGATCAGATTCGGCAGGGAAAATATCAATAATTTCGCCGCGAATTCGATATGTACCACGTAAGAACTCAAGTTCATTACGCGTATATTGCATTTCAACCAAACGGCGGATAATTTCATCACGACTTACACGGTCGCCCTCAACCACATGCAGTAACATTTGCATATAAGCATTTGGATCACCCAAACCATAAATTGCAGAAACCGAGGCCACAATAATTGCATCACGACGCTCTAATAAAGCACGTGTTGCTGATAGTCGCATCTGGTCAATGTGATCGTTAATGGCAGCATCTTTTTCAATAAAAGTATCTGAGGATGGAACGTAAGCCTCGGGTTGATAGTAATCATAGTAACTTACGAAATACTCAACCGCATTATTAGGGAAGAACGCTTTAAACTCTCCATAAAGCTGGGCAGCCAAAGTTTTGTTATGAGCCATCACAATTGTAGGTCGCTGTGTTTGAGCGATCACATTCGCCATGGTATAGGTTTTACCCGAGCCAGTTACACCCAGCAATAACTGATTACGAAAACCATGCTCGATACCATTTACCAGCTTTTCAATGGCCTGTGGCTGATCACCTGCTGGCTGATAATGAGTGACCAAATCAAAAGGTTGATTTTCGTTCAAAGTTATCTCTCTTTATGAAAAATTGAATTTAACGTCTCCCCTTTTAATGGGGATTTTTATCTTAATTTAAAGTCTAAATTGAGCTGGAAATTCAATGTAAAAGATTAAGCATCTTAACACTTGACCAATACCCTAATCGGTTGCAACATGAAGCTATCCATTAAACAAAAAGTATAACCATGACCTATCAATATCATGATGAAAGTATTGTAACCGAACTTCCCGAAGATACAGTTTTTGTATTTGGAAGTAATCTTGCTGGACAACACGGTAGTGGTGCAGCGCGCGTTGCAAGTCAGCACTTCGGAGCAGTTGAAGGTGTAGGTCGTGGCTGGGCTGGTCAAAGCTTTGCAATTCCAACTTTAAATGAACACATTCAACAAATGCCACTTTCACAAATTCAGCATTATGTTGAAGACTTTAAGATATACACAAAAAATCATCCTAAAATGAAATATTTCATTACTGCATTAGGTTGTGGCATTGCGGGTTATAAAGTTTCCGAAATCGCTCCTCTTTTTAAAGGGATTTATCATAACGTTATCTTTCCGGAATCTTTTAAACCCTATGTAGAAGATAATGCAGTATCACAATTTCCGACTTTAACTCAAAAGATGGTACAAAGTTTCATTAATGATGAAGTTATTTTTTACTTTAATCATGGCAGTGAATCATTTGAAGAAGCTTTAGATAAAACTGATTTATCAGATGCTGAAAAAGCCATAGCTCTTATTGTCTTAAATGAAGAGTTGTACCCACGAGATCGTTATGGACGAGGCCGTGATCATGAGCTTAGTGATATTTTAGGGAAGTTAAACGGTAAAATTTTCAATCTTCATGGAAACTCTGAAGGTGCCATGATTTTTGTGAGTGCTGTTGTTGCACTGATGGAACTTTACGATTTTGATGAGCAAGATTTTATTAAGTTATGGCGTGGTGAAAAAAACATTGATCACCCTATTAATCGTTAATTTTTCTTATGAATTTATGAGTTAAGCAGATAATCTCTGCTTTCTCATTATTTTATTTTTAATTACATTTAATCCTTTTATTTTTAATTATTCTAATATATTTAAACTCTTTATCCTCCCAAATCTTAATTTTTCTCATTATACTTTAAGGCAAACTGAATACTTAAAGAAACATATGGAAACTTTAGATTCTTCGATTTTTGACCTTAGCCCAATTCCAATGTGGATTGAGGATTTCAGTGAAGTTAAACAACAATTTGATTTATGGAGAAAGCAAGGAATTGAAAACCTCCATGAATTTTTAAATCAAAATAAACACTTAGTTATTGAATGTGCTCATAAAATTAAAATTATTCGTGTTAATCAAAAAACTTTAGAACTTTTTGAAGCAACAACCCACGAAGAACTATATTCAAATTTGAATCTTATTTTTAAAAAGGAAATGTTCGAATCACATATTTATGAGCTTGAAGCGTTATGGAATGGCAAAACCCATTTTTCAAGCACTACCGTGAATTACACCTTATCAGGCAAACGTATTGATGTTCAGTTAAGAGGGTCTATTTTACCTGGTTCTGAATCTACCTTTGAACGTGTATTAATTACTACAGAAGATATTACCCCTTATCAAAATGCACTCCGTCAGGAAGAAAAAAATCGTCGACTGGCTGAATCTATGTTTATCTACTCACCTACTTCACTGTGGGTCGAGGATTTCAGCCGTATAAAGAATAGAATTGATCAACTTAGGCTATTGGGAATTGAAGATTTTAGAACTTTTCTAGATGTTCATCCTGAGTTTGTCCGCCAGTGTGTAGAAGATATTTTAATTTTAGATGTTAATCAGGCCACGATAGATTTATTTAAAGCTCCTGATAAGTCGACACTTTTAAGAAATACACATAAGATTTTTGCTGAAGAAATGGTTGAAACCTTTCGAGAACAACTCATCGAGTTATGGCAAGGCAATATCCATCATAAACGTGAAGCCGTTAACTACGCTTTAGATGGCCAAATAAGAAATGTTTTGCTTCAATTTACCGTTTTTCCGGGATATGAAGAGACTTGGGGATTAGTACAAGTTGCACTGACAGATATTACTGCACGGAAAAAAGCGGAAAACTATCTCGAATATTTAGGGCAACACGATGTTCTTACCAAACTATATAACCGTGCTTTTTTTACAGAGGAACTTAATCGCTTAAACCGAAGTATTATTCGACCAGTTTCTTCAATTTTTTTAGATATGAATGGATTAAAAGAAACAAATGACCAGTTTGGGCATGATATTGGAGATGGTTTATTACGCCGTGTTGGAAATATTTTAAGTCAGGCTATTTCAAATACAGCCTATACTGCATCCAGAATCGGTGGTGATGAGTTCGTGATCTTAATGCCAGGTGCAGATGAAGCGCACGTTCAAATCATGCTTCAAACGATTCAGGAGCTTTTTAATATCGATAATCAATATTATTCAAGCCATCCAGTAAGTATTGCAATTGGACATGCAACCACTCAAACAAATGAACAGATTGAGGACATGTTAAAACGAGCAGACCATCACATGTATCAAAAGAAAAAAAGTTATTATCAAGAAATTTTATTCAATCAATAAAAAACAGGCATATTGCCTGTTTTTCAAAAATTAGCGTTTTCCCATAGAACGACGCGTACCACGTGGAGGCATCCATGTTCTATCCGCATATTGCTCTGGTTTTGGACGCACTTGGTTGTGTACCGCATCATCTGCTTGATTGCTTTCATTCGGCATTGGGAATGGCAATTTCACCAAAGCCTTTTTCTGTTTTGGCTGTTGCTCAGTCATGATTCATTCTCGAAATTTCGATTGCGACCTATTATAAATGATTTTTATCATTTCTTTTCAAAAAAGCTTCAATTGAGTAAAACAGCAACAAGAATCTTCTTAAATTAAACTTTTTTACATCTAAAAATACCCGTATCCGCAAATTGCTTAATTTTTGCGATAAGATAGTATGCTTTTTATTTTTTAATCCCATAAGAGGAATATTGCCGTGGACGTACGTCTTTCTGATCGTGTCAATGCTATCAAACCGTCCCCTACACTTGCTGTAACAAACAAAGCTGCTGAACTTAAAGCTGCTGGCAAGAACGTGATTGGTTTAGGTGCTGGCGAGCCAGATTTTGATACCCCTCAACACATCAAAGATGCTGCAATTGAAGCGATTAATAATGGTTTCACCAAATATACGGCTGTAGATGGTACTCCTGGGTTAAAAAAAGCAATTATTGCTAAGTTCAAGCGTGATAATAATCTTGATTATCAAGCGAACCAGATCTTGGTTTCTTGTGGTGGTAAACAAAGCTTCTTTAACTTGGCACTTGCTCTATTAAACAAAGGCGATGAAGTTATTATTCCAGCACCTTTCTGGGTAAGCTATCCAGATATGGTCATTATTGCTGAAGGTACTCCAGTCATTGTGAAATGTGGCGAAGACCAACGCTTCAAAATCACTCCTGAACAATTAGAAGCTGCTATTACACCTAACACTCGTTTAGTTGTATTAAACAGCCCATCTAACCCAACAGGCATGATTTATAGCAAAGCTGAATTAGAAGCTTTAGCTGAAGTTTTACGTCGTCATCCACAAGTATTTGTTGCATCTGACGATATGTATGAACCGATTCGTTGGGAAGATGAGTTCTACAACATCGCAACTGTTGCACCTGATTTATATGACCGCACGATTGTTTTAAACGGTGTTTCTAAGGCATATGCAATGACAGGTTGGCGTATTGGCTATGCAGCCGGTCCAGCGAAAATCATTGGTGCAATGAAAAAGATCCAATCACAGTCAACTTCTAACCCAACTTCTATTTCGCAAGTTGCTGCTGAAGCTGCATTGAATGGTCCACAAGACGTTTTACAACCTATGATTGAAGCGTTTAAACGCCGTCATGACTTAGTTGTAAATGGCTTAAATGATATTAAAGGTATCTCTTGCTTACCTGCTGATGGCGCTTTCTATGCCTATGCAAACATTCGTCCTCTTATTCGTGCAAAAGGCTTAAAATCTTGCACAGAGTTCTCTGAATGGTTACTAGAAGAAACTGGCGTAGCAGTTGTTCCTGGTGATGCATTTGGTTTAGGCGGTTTTATGCGTATTTCATATGCAACAGCTGACGAAGTACTCGTTGATGCGTTAGCACGTATCAAAAAAGCTGCTGACTCAATTGAAGGTGTAGACGCTGCTATTGCTTCAATTGAAGCTGAAAAAGCTGCGAAATAATCTGCATTTTGCATAAAAAGGGTTCTCTTGAGAGAACCCTTTTTTAATTCACTTATGCATTTTTGGCTTTTTGAGGTCTTATATAAATGACTAATAAAATTCCAAATAAAACCATAAAACTCGATAAAATCACTCGCCCTGTCACAGTCTCATTTACAAATAGGCTTCCACCTATAATCGCCAAACATGGCACACTTAGCTGTACTGTACTCGCTGTCACTCGATCAATATGCTTCAAAATTGCATACCAGAGTACATAAGCCCCGCTTGAAGTGACACCGCCCGACAAAATCGCTAAGACCCATCCTTGCATGTCAATGTAGCGATCTTGGGCAAGTAATACATTCGCCAACAAAACCATTGGCACAGCTAGCGTAAAATTTGCCAACGTACTACCAATCGGTTGTGTCATATTACGACCAGCAATGCTGTATCCTGCCCATGCCAACCCAGATATCACCATAATTAGAGCATATCCCCAATCAGGCGCATGAGTATCGGGTAATAACAAAACAATGATTCCAGCCAAAGCAATACATAAGCCTATACCACGGTATATGCCAATCTGTTCACCCTGCCAATAGCCATAAAGCACCATAGTCAGCTGTACAACCCCAAACAATAAAAGAGCACCAATACCAGCGTCGATCTGAAGATAAGCATATGAAAATGCCAAAATATAAACCGCTAGAAAAAATGCGTTTTTTAAACTCCATTGGACTTTGGTTTGAGACGATTTTGAATATAAAAACAGTCCAAATAAAACAACCGCACCACTTCCCACTCGTATTAGACTAAAAGTCATTGGGTCAATATGTCGGCCAACCAAAGCCAAACGACACAATACAGAATTTGCTGCAAAAGCCGCCATTATGAGTGCAATTTTAAAAAGCATTGTCCTTATGCTCCTGTTATTTCTTATAGTGTAAAAGAAGCCTTTCTTATCTATCTAATTCATTATGCAACTCATTTAATTCAATTTTTATAATAAAGGAATTTTATATTAAATGAACAAAATTTTAAAATTCAACTTATCAGTTCAATCTTTAACACTAGAATTGACTTATCGATGACTTAATAATAGGCTAATATCAAGTTCTATTTTAGAACTTAAAGAATTAAAGGACCCAAAAAATGAAAAATCCGATGGAAATGACTGGCCTTGAATTTTTACAAGCAATGATAGAAGGCCATATTCCACCTGCCAGCATTAGTAAAACAATACCTATGCAACCTACTGAAATTTCAGAAGGATCTGTTACTTTTAAAGCTCAAGCAGATCATAACCATTTAAATCCACTCGGTGGCGTACATGGCGGTTTTGCTGCCACAGTCCTAGATTCAGTGACTGGCTGTGCAGTACATACGATGTTACCTGCGGGTGTAGGTTACGGCACAATCGACCTTAACGTAAAAATGTGCCGCCCTATTCCCCAAAATCAGGCTTTAATTGCCACAGGCAAAGTTATTAATTTAAGTAAAAATTTAGGTATTTCTGAAGGAAAGATTATTGATGAGGAAGGTAAACTGTATGCCTATGCAACAGCAACCTGCATGATTATTCGTCCATAATGATTAAAGGCAGCCTTAAACCGCTGCCTTTTTTATTGAATCACCTGAATTATCTGGACGTTTACAAGTTTGTGCAATCACATACGGCGCCCAAATATTTTTAAGTTGGAGCTCTATAATTTCTTGATGCTCTACAGACCAAGCTAAAACTTTATTTTTACCCAGCAATAACTCACCTTCTAATTGAAAAATATATAAAGATTCAGAGGAGTTTAGTAGTTTCGAGCTTTTTAAAATCTTAAGTGCATTATGCACATTCCATTTAGAGCTAAACCAAAGCTGCAATAAATCGCCTAAATACAAATTCTGCTTTTTGAAAGGATAAGTATTAATCCATGCACTTTCTACGGGTGTGTAATAAGATTCTGATTGATTTAAGATATTCAGATAATTGTGTTGATAGAAATCAAAATTAGAAAAAATAGAAGCGATCGTAAGCGTTTTCATACTTATCTCCGATTTAGCCATTTTAGTGCTGGCAAGTTGGTTTAAATCCACACTGTTTGGATTTCTCCAAACGCTTGTTCTTTTTTGAATCTAGCAATTGATTTTTTAAAGTGCAAGTAATTTCTTAACTCACCACTCAACTGATCAAATAAAAAGCATATGACACAAAAATGAATTAAACATGACAATTTAGACTTGACCCTTCTCAAAATCTCCTTATAATCGCATGCAGATTCTCCCATAGCTCAGTCGGTAGAGCGACGGACTGTTAATCCGCAGGTCCCTGGTTCGAGCCCAGGTGGGAGAGCCAAATACTAAAAAGCCCGCAGCATTAAAGCGGGCTTTTTTTTGCCATAAATTTATCAATAACTATAAAAAAAATCCTCTATCAGCAGCTAGAGGATTTAATTTTTTATTAGAGTCTTTGTTAGGTTTAACGCACTAACCTAACTCGAAAGAATATATTTTCTTCTCAAATTATTATTCCACTTCAACCACTTTTAAAGGATTAAAAGATTGAGTGGTCGGCATCATTTCAATACGATTAATATTAATGTGTGGCGGTTGTGAAGCAATCCAAGCTACCGTATTTGCAATATCTTCAGGCAAAAGTGGATTCTTTTTATCATATAGACTGTTTACTTTATTCTCATCACCTTTAAAACGCACAAGAGAAAATTCAGTACCTCCACACAACCCTGGTTCAATGTTAGTTACGCGCACACCAGTACCAGCCAAATCAGCACGAAGATTTAGACTAAATTGCTCCACAAATGCTTTGGTTGCCCCATACACATTACCCCCTGGGTATGGGTATGTACCTGCAATTGAGCCCATATTAATAATCAAACCTGATTTTTTCTTTACCATACTTGGCAAAATTAATCGGGTAATCGTAACAAGCCCCTTAACATTGGTATCAATCATCGTGTACCAATCATCCAATTCTGCTTTATCTGCGGGTTCCAATCCTAATGCCAATCCAGCATTATTCACCAATAAATCAATTTGACCGATTTGAAATTCGGCTGGTAAATCAACCAATACTTTATTTATATTTTCTGCGGTATCTGTCATGTCAAATACTAATGGGTAGAATTTTTCACCAAGTTCTTGTTTTAGTTCTTCTAGTTTTTCTGCTCGTCTTCCGCAACCAATAACGTTATATCCTAACTCAATCAGCTTTTTTGAAATGCTATAACCAAAGCCCGCTGAGGCACCTGTAACTAATCCTAACATTCTTATATCCTTAGAAATGATCAACTATTTCAGTTGAACTCATGATGAACATATCAGCCTTTATATTTACACAATATTTATTATTAGCCTAAAAAAATAAAAGTTTTTTTAAAAATTTTAAGAGAAATTAAAATCTAGAAAAAATATATTTATTAAATAATTATATGCATTAAAAAACTAAAAGCAGAACATGCTTACTGCCGAAGAGATAATGTGCACCTAATAAAAAAGTTTACCGTGAAAGGTAAACTTTTTTTATTTTAGACATCCAAGACTAAGCAGGAATACCACTATGAAAACGGAAAGTATCATCTGGTGTTAAAATCAGATTCTTTTCAACTTCACGGATATGATTTATTCGCTGTTGAATATCCTCTTTAGGATCTTTCATTTTTGCAGTTTTCGCCACATCAAGCGCAAGTGCAAGATAGTCTTCAAAATGACGAGATTCTGACTTAAGCAAGTATCGATAATAACGTCCTAACTCATCATCTACACGCGGTGCAAGTGCATAAAAACGCTCACATGAACGAGCCTCTACGAATGCACCAATCACCAGCACATCAATTAAAGCTTCTGGCTCATACGTACGAATCTCTTTACGCAACCCACCTGCATAACGCCCAGCACTTAAACCAGTCCACTCTTGACCGCGCTTAGCCATAAGCTCAAGTACTTGTTCATAGTGAAGCATTTCTTCTCGTACAAGTTGAGCAAGTTTTACTTGTAAGTCAGGAAAGAAGCTATAGCGGAACATTAAGTTCATTGCTGTACTAGCAGCTTTCTTTTCACAATTAGCATGATCTTGCATCAAGATATCTAAATTATTGATTGCCTCATCCAACCATGCATTTGGTGTTTGACATCCTAAAAAGGCCACCACAGGTTGCATTAATTCATCGTAATTGATACTCGACATAACCAACTATCCTGCTGCCTGAATCGCTGTTTTCATATCTTTAACAGCTTGAACCAGACCTACAAAAACACTTTCAGCAATAATTGAATGACCAATGTTTAATTCATGAATTTGTGGAATAGCTGCAATTGGCGCAATATTTTTAAGGTTAAGGCCATGACCTGCATTTACAACCAAACCTTTTGAAGCTGCATACTCAACACCTTTGATAATGCGCTCTAACTCGGCTTGTTGATCTTGCTCCGTTTCCGCATCCGCATATGCACCCGTGTGCAACTCAATCGTAGGTGCGCCACACGCAACTGCTGCATCAATTTGAGCTAAATCAGCATCAATAAATAATGATACATCACAACCAATAGCCGCTAAAGTTTGAGTTGCTGCTTTAACTTTTTCAAAGTTACCTACTACATCTAAACCGCCTTCAGTTGTTACTTCTTGGCGTCTTTCTGGCACAAAACACACGTGCTGCGGCTGAATTTCTTTCGCAAACTCGACCATTTCATCAGTAACAGCCAACTCTAGATTCATACGTGTTTTTAATAATGGACGCATGCGACGTACATCGTCATCTTGAATATGGCGACGGTCTTCACGCAAATGCAAAGTAATCCCCTCTGCACCCGCTTCTTCACAAATAAGAGCAGCTTCTACAGGGTCTGGATAAGTAGTACCGCGCGCCTGTCTCAAAGTAGCAACATGGTCTATGTTTACACCAAGCAATGCAGCCATAAATAAATCCTAATTACGATTGAGTTTGAGTATTTTGAATCCACAATTGTCGACTTTTTAGGGGACGATCTCCTAAAAGCGATGTAATCATTTGACGGTATAGTTTACCTAATAATTGCAATTGTTCGTGAGAAAAATCCTGGCCTTGCTCATAATCCAGCATAGATAAAATTGCTTTACCTGACAATGAAGAACGACTTGCCTGAACAACAGGCGCAAAACCTTCGGTCACCTGAAATTGATAAAACTGGTGAGCCTGTATTGGCTGTTGTTGAGTATCAATTAAGAAATCAATCGCGTAACCCAGCTCAGGAAGTAAAACATGCTCGAACTGGCGCAAAATCTGTCTCAGAAAAAGATCAGGATTTTCGTGGGAAGATAATTGCTGTAATTGAAGCAAAGTTAACTGATATTGTTCAAAAGTTTGTGGCATTGCCTCTTCTAATGGGCAAAGTCTAAGAACAATTTCATTTAGATAAAAACCAGCAAAAAAAGCATCACCAAAAAAGAAAACAGGCTGATTTAATATTTCCAGCTTAGTAAAATTTTTGAGTTCACTTTTACCTGTGGCTTGCATTCGAATAGGCTGATATTGAGGGGGCGGAGTCTGTCTTAAAATACCATCGACTCGCCCATATTCCTGAGTAAAAAGATGCACAATATGACTTTTTTCACGGTACTTACGGTGATGAATCATATATCCATGGAGGACTTCATTGCGCATCATAAAAAGAATCTATTCCTCAGATTCTTTTTCTTTTTTATCATCCTCATCATCACCATCAGGAATAACAGCACCTACAACAGCTGCTGTACCTTTAACTACACCTTTAGTAGTTTTATAGGCGATACCTACTGGTACGGTTACAAGCTTATATACACAACCTTGTAACATCAATGTACATCCAACTATAGCGATTAATGATGTAATTGTTTTCATACCAGCATCCTTATCCTTTAGATATCACTGTATCCTAAGCTTTTGAGAGCACGCTCATCATCAGACCAGCCACCCTTCACTTTCACCCAAAGTGTGAGCATAATTTTTTGCTCAAACATTTTTTCCATGTCTTTACGAGCATCCATACCAATCGTTTTAAGCTTAGTACCTTTTTCACCAATCACAATGGCTTTTTGACCAGCGCGATCTACAAAAATCGTTGCATCGATATAGGTACAAGCTGGTTTTAAACGACCAGTTTTTTCATTAACAGTTGCTTCTTCTGTTTTGAAAGATTCAATTTGTACTGTTAAATCATAAGGAAGCTCTTCACCCAACTGACGCATGATTTTTTCGCGAATAATTTCACTTGCCAAGAAGCGTTCAGAGCGGTCAGTAATCTGATCAAATGAATACAATGGTGGTTGATAAGGAAGGTATTTCTCAATCGTTTCACTCAAGTGTTCTAAGTTTGCACCACGCAAAGCAGAAACAGGAACAATCTCAGCAAAATTCATAAGTTTGGCACGTTCTTGAATGAGAGGAAGAATCTCCCTTTTATCTTCAAAAGTGTCCGCCTTATTAATGACCAAAATAACCGGCATTTCAGCGTTCTTGAGTTTTTCAAGCACTAAATCGTCGTTTTGAGTCCACTTATAAGCATCGATAACGAATAAAACTAAGTTAACGTCACGTAATGCAGAATGAGCAGCACGGTTCATCATTTTATTAATAGCACGCACTTCTTTTTTATGCATACCTGGGGTATCTACATATACCGCCTGCATCTTTTCGCGCGAATCAATACCAATAATTTTATGACGTGTTGTTTGAGGTTTACGCGAAGTAATAGAGAGCTTTTGACCCAATAAATGGTTCATGAGGGTAGATTTACCCACATTTGGACGTCCCACAATCGCCACAAATCCGCTCTTAAAATCCGAAGGGATTGTTACACCTTTGGAACTAAAAAATTGATCAATCAGATTATTAGGATCTTGGTTTTCATTTGAATCTGGATTGATTTGATCAGAATGCATCGACATGCAGGTTATTGCTCCAATAACTTTAAAATTTCCGCCGCTGCTGCCTGCTCGGCAAAACGACGACTTGAACCCTCACCATAAATCTTCGGTAAACCATCTACCACACATTCCACTTTAAAGTGCTGATGAGGTGCATCACCCTGAATATCTACAACCTCGTAAACAGGGAGAGGTTTTTTACGTGCTTGTAGATACTCTTGTAAACGTGATTTCGGATCTTTGAGTTGATCCGTAGGTTCTATATGGTCTAAATAGGGTATGTACCATTTTAGCACAATATCTTTAAGTAAGTTGAGATCACCACTATCAAGATAGATTGCACCAATAATCGCTTCTACCGTATCTGCTAATATTGACTCACGATGATGACCACCAGACTTCAACTCGCCTGTACTTAATATTAAACACCGACTAAGTTGCAAATCTGTTGCAATCTTACCTAAAGCTTCCTGACGAACTAAAGTCGCTCGCATACGCGTGAGGCGGCCTTCATTTTCATTTGGATAGGCATGATATAGATAATTAGCGATTATCATGCCTAATAATGAATCACCGAGAAACTCTAAGCGCTCGTAATTGTATTTGTGACTCACCGAACGATGAGTCAAAGCTAACTGTAACAATTCAAGCTGCTTAAATTGATATCCGATTCGACTCAGTAAGCGAGGATCACTTAGTTTGAACTGATGTTTTATCAAAACTCTTCTCAAATGTTAAAACTAAATCAATATTAAATAAGAAAGGTTTTCTTACTTCATATTTCTTTTTGACCGTTAGACCTGACTGATTAAACACTTGAGCGATCTCTTTAAAGGGGAGATCACGAATATTGTTCATTTCGAGTCGCTGATCCATTTGTGTTACAAACTTTTGTGGTGTGATCTCAGAAGAGCTTTCTTGTAAAAGCTCTTCTATCTGATTATTAATCAGCCGATCATCCCAATATGCTGGCCAAACTGCAAGTACAGCTTTTACTGCAACTGCAAATATAACCACCCCAAATAAAATTGCTAAATACGAAGTACCCTGTTGTGCCTTACGCATTTCTTTTTTTCCTAATGGTTGTTTTTAATCTATTTTTCCATTTCGGCTAAAGTTAGGAAGGTGTAAACCCGGTTCTTTATGCATCCACACGTAGAATGCTCGTCCTGTTAAGTTTTCTTCAGGAACGAACCCCCAGAAACGACTGTCTGCACTTTGATCGCGGTTATCCCCCATTGCAAAGTAATGTCCTTTTGGCACAGTCACTTCCCAATATAAACCGTCTTGGTTTGCATATTTACCATTTTCAACATAGTTGATAAACGGTGCTTGGCGCGCCACATTTACGCCTTCAAGCTCACGCATCGTAAAGGTATGCTCACCAATCGTCTCTTTATGATAAATAGACGTTGGCGTATCCATCACATCTTTTTCACGACTGAACTGTGTTAATACTTTCGGTACTTTTTTCCCGTTAATAATCAATTGCCCATGGTCATAAACAATATGATCACCAGGTAAACCGATTACACGTTTAATATAGCTAATAGTCGGTTGAGGTGGATAACGGAATACAATTACATCACCACGCTTCGGCTCACCTACATCAATAATTTTTTTATTAACGATAGGTAAACGTACACCATAATCAAATTTATTCACCAGAATAAAATCACCAGTTTCTAAAGTTGGTACCATAGAGTCCGATGGAATATTAAATGGTTCATAAAGAAATGAACGAAGCACAAGTACTACAGCTAAAACTGGCCAAAAGTCATAGGCCCATGTAATGACAAAATTTTCGTTCCCGCGTCCTTTATTTGCACGCTGTTTTAATACAAGTTTATCTAACAACCACACTGCAAATAGAATCAGCGTAACTGGAACAAGAATTAAATTAAAATCAAAATCCACATGACCTCACTCGCAGCCTTGCTGCTTGTATTACAGTGGGGAAAAGAAATTGTTCACTTCCCCCACCCTCATTTCTTATCTTTCTACTTTCAATACAGCCAAGAACGCTTCTTGTGGAATTTCAACACTTCCCACTTGTTTCATACGTTTCTTACCTTCTTTTTGTTTAGAAAGTAGTTTTTTCTTACGCGAAACGTCACCACCATAACATTTTGCCAAAACGTTTTTACGCATCGCTTTTACGGTAGAACGGGCAATAATTTGTGCACCGATTGCTGCCTGAATAGCAACATCGAACATTTGGCGAGGAATTAAATCTTTCATTTTCTCAACCAATGCAATACCACGATGACGTGCATCATTACGGTGACAAATCATAGCCAAGGCATCAACCTTTTCGCTATTAATTAACACATCAACCTTAACTAAAGCTGAACTTTCAAAACGTACAAAGTTATAGTCTAAAGATGCAAAGCCACGAGAGCATGACTTTAATCTATCAAAGAAATCCATAACGACTTCAGCCATCGGGATTTCAAAAGTAATAGAAACTTGGTTACCCAAGAATTTCATATCTTTTTGTACACCACGACGTTCGATACAGAGCGTCATTACGTTCCCTAAGTATTCTTGAGGAACAAGGATATGACATTCAGCAATTGGTTCACGCAAATCTTCTACAGTCGATCCATCCGGCATTTTTGATGGACTATCGATGTAAATCGTTTCGCCTTTCTTGGTTAATGCTTCATAAATTACGGTAGGTGCAGAACTGATGAGATCAAGATCGTATTCACGCTCTAAACGCTCTTGTACAATTTCCATGTGCAGCATACCTAAGAAGCCACAACGGAAACCAAAGCCTAAAGCATCTGAACTTTCTGGTTCAAAGAATAAAGCCGAGTCATTGATCTGTAATTTTTGCAATGCTTCACGGAACGGTTCAAAGTCACTCGCGTCAATCGGGAAAAGACCAGCATATACTTGCGGTTTAACCTTTTTGAAACCTGGTAAAGTTGCAACATCTGGTGTAGAAGCAAGAGTAATCGTGTCACCTACTGGTGCACCAAAAATATCTTTAATACCCGCAATAACAAAACCTACTTCACCAGCTTCAAGAATATCTGTTTCAGTATGCTTAGGATTAAACACGCCTACAGAAGTGACCGGATGAGTTTGTCCTGTCGATTTAACCAACATTTTGTCGCCCTTGCGGATACGACCTTGTTTAATACGAACAAGAGAAACTACGCCTAAGTAGTTATCAAACCATGAGTCGATAATTAATGCCTGTAATGGTGCTTCACGATCACCTTCTGGCGCCGGAATAACATCGACTAAACGCTCGAGTACACCTTCAACACCTAAACCAGTTTTTGCTGAACAGGTTGGTGCATCTGTCGCTTCAATCCCGATAATTTCTTCAATTTCATGAATTACACGTTCAGGTTCAGCCTGTGGTAAATCAATTTTATTTAGAATAGGAAGAACTTCTAGACCTTGTTCAATTGCTGTATAACAGTTTGCAACTGATTGAGCTTCAACGCCTTGTGCAGCATCTACAACCAGTAGCGCACCTTCACATGCAGCTAATGAACGAGAAACTTCATAGGAGAAGTCAACGTGCCCTGGCGTATCAATAAAGTTAAGTTGGTATTCCTGACCATTTGGATGGGTGTAATACAGCGTGACAGAAGCGGCTTTAATGGTAATCCCACGTTCACGCTCAAGCTCCATTGAGTCTAAGACTTGAGCTTGCATTTCACGATCTTGTAGACCGCCACACATCTGAATAAAACGGTCAGCCAATGTAGACTTACCATGGTCAATGTGGGCAATAATCGAGAAATTTCGTATATTTTTGATATCGACGGATTTTTTAGCTTGCGCCATGGGTTACCTTGAGAAAATATAGAGTGCTATGTAGCTTGTTTTAATACACAGCCAAAGCGGTTAAATAAATTGCGTGAGATTATAACAGATGCATATTTTAAAGTATCCAAAATAATCATTAGCTTTGTACTTATGTTTTAAAAAAGGACAGTCAAAGTAAGCGTCTTACTTCAAATTATCGAGCATACGAAACAGTAAAATCATAAGGGTTTATGCTTGAGTCAAGCGGCTTGTATGCATGGGTAAAAGTTGGCGACATTCGTTTTGGACGTCCTGTAGCAATTTCAATACATGCCCATTTGGTATTTCCAACAAATAATACGGCCTGATCTGATGGACGAAAAAACACATACTGGCGGAATGAATAAAGTGCATTAATGTCATCTAACCATGTACGTAACACAATTTGTTCGCCTTCAAATGCAGCTTTACGATATTGCACATGATGCTCAACCGCGACCATGGCGTGTTTTAACTCAAGATATTTAGTTACCCCTACTCCCAAAGTTTCAACATGAGCAGCAGCTACATCCTGCATCCATTGAACATACATTACGTTATTTACATGCCCTAACGCATCAATGTGATGTGGCTGCACCTGAATATGTAAATCAAAAATACTACTCACAAATGAACACTCTTATTTATTAACCTTAAAACTGAAATAAGTGTAGGTAGATATCGCTAAACGCTCAAGATAAATAACAAAAACCACCCATTTTCAGGGTGGCTTATTGATTCGGTTGAGGATTATTGAATACGTAAACCAAGCATTGCGCGCTGTCCCTGACGAATAATAGCAACACGTGCTACAGTATTTTTCGGCAAGTTAGAAACAACTTTTGCAAAATCCTGACTATTTAAAATTTGGCTATTATTGACTTGGGTAATCACATCACCCGGAATGATATTGGACAATGACGCTAAACCACCACGGCGAACATCTTGTACAAAAATCCCACCTTTCACGCTTAACGCATTTTTTTCCGGTTCAGCTAGATCACGAATACTCATGCCTAAAACTGGCCCCTTAGATGCAGCACCTTGTGCACCAGTAGCAGGTGTTTCATCTGGTGCAGTCGTTAAAGTCGCTGAAATATTGCGTGTTTTATCATCACGTAACACTTCAAACTGAACAGTTTGATTTGGCTGTACTTTGTTTAATGCGTAAAGTAAATCACTCGTACGAAGTACAGACGCACCATTTAGTTTTAAAATTACATCACCAGCTCTCAGCCCTGCTTTTTGTGCAGGTGAGTTCGGAGAAATTTGAGTAATTAAAGCACCTTCAGGTTTTGGTAATTTGTACGCATCAGCAAGGTTTCTGTCAATATCTTGCATCATCACCCCTAGGTAAGAGCGTGTTACTTTACCTTTTGTTTTGAGCTGGTCTGCAACATCCATAGCTACGTCAATCGGAATAGAGAAAGACAAGCCCATATAACCGCCAGTACCACTAAATATTCGAGAGTTTACCCCGACCACTTCACCATTTTGGTTAAACAATGGACCACCAGAGTTACCTGGGTTTAAAGCCACATCAGTTTGAATAAACGGCACCGAAGTTTCACCGCTCATGTTTCGTGATTTTGCGCTGACAATACCGGCCGAAGCTGAGTAGTCAAAGCCAAACGGAGAACCAATAGCTAAAACAGGTTCTCCGACACGTAAGCGATCAACATTTCCTACTCGTAAAGCTGGATAGTTAGTTCCGTTTACTTTTAATAAAGCAACGTCTGTACGCTCATCGCTACCCACCACGGTTGCATCAATTTCACGGCGGTCATTTAGAGTGATGCTAATACGAGAGGCATTTTCAATCACATGATGGTTTGTGAGTAAGTAACCATCTTTACTAATGAAGAATGCACTTCCGTAAGCTGTCTTTTCTTGTGGACCTTGTTGCTGTGGAATGATGACCTGATTGCCAAAGAAACGTTTTAAAATTTCAGGAACTTGCTGTTGCAACAGTTCATCCTGAGTCATTTTTTTTACGACATTTACACTCACGACTGCTGGACTAACTTGTTCAACAAGATTTGAAAAATCAACAGCAGCATTTGCTTGAACAGCAGCAACTGTAAATACCGCTGCATACATTCCTTGTTGTAAATAGCGAGATTTCATTCGGTGCTCACCCACAATTGGTCTACGAGAATAAGGATAAAACTGTTGTATCACAACGCTTTGAGGTTGTGCGTAACAATATGTTTATTTGTAATACGTCATCACAAGGAATATTTTACGCATTGCAACTTTTTAAGCCAATTGCAATTTTTCTCTGAGTTAGAGCGCTTAAGCTCTTGCCTTTTTAGGTAAAAAGGGGTGTCATTAGCGGACGTTTTAAATTGATGCGAATGGACATGCCTAATTTACAGACAATTCACCACTTTGACGTGATTATTGTGGGCAGCGGCGGCGCTGGTTTAAGTCTGGCTTTATCGTTACCAAATCATTTTAATATTGCAGTTTTAGCCAAAGCTGCTTTAACCGAAGCAAGTACCTTTTATGCTCAAGGTGGCGTTGCTGCTGTTCTTGATGAGACTGACTCTATTCAACAGCATATTAATGACACTATGATTGCAGGCGCTCATTTATGTGAAATGGACGCGGTACAACATACTGTAGAAGGCGGCCGCCCTTCTGTTGATTTTCTTTTAAAACAAGGCGTGCAATTTACCTTAGATGAAGATGAGCAACTTCACTTAACTCGCGAAGGTGGTCACTCGCAACGTCGTATTATCCATTCTGCTGATGCAACAGGCAAAGCCATTTCAACCACTTTAGTTGAGCGTGCCAAAGAACGTAAAAATATTACTATTTTTGAAAACTATATTGCGATTGATTTAATCACCTCGCATAAATTAGGCCATATCGACCAAGCGAATCGTGCTATTGGTTTATATGCATTAGATGAAAATACTGAAAAGGTTCATACTTTCCTTGCACCATTTACCGCGCTAGCTTGCGGCGGTGCCATGAAGGCTTATCTGTACACATCTAATCCAGATATTGCCACAGGTGATGGTATTGCAATGGCCTTCCGTGCAGGTTGCCGTGTAGCCAATATGGAATTTAATCAGTTCCACCCAACGTGTCTGTATCATCCTCAAGCACGATCATTTTTAATTACCGAAGCTATGCGTGGTGAAGGTGCTTATTTGCGCTTACCTGATGGCGAACGGTTTATGTTGCGTTTTGACGATCGTGCAGAACTGGCTCCTCGCGATATTGTGGCACGTACCATTGACCATGAAATCAAGCGTCTCGGTATTCGTCACGTGTGGTTAGATATTACCCACAAATCACCCGAGTTTATTAAAGAGCACTTCCCTACACTTTATGCAAGATTGCTTGAGTTAGGCATCGATATTACCAAAGACATGATTCCTGTAGTTCCAGCAGCTCACTATACATGTGGTGGTGTTGTGGTTGACTCAAATAGCCAGACGGATATTGAAGGTCTCTATGCGATTGGTGAAACGTCTTATACAGGCTTACATGGTGCAAACCGCATGGCAAGTAACTCATTACTTGAGTGCTTCGTTTATGGCATGAGTGCAGCAAAAGATATCGAAAATAAATTTGATGAAAACTTCAAATTACCAGAAGTACCAACTTGGGATGACTCACAAGTAACCAATCCTGATGAAGATGTTGTGATTTTACAAAACTGGGATGAGTTACGTTCGACCATGTGGAACTACGTTGGTATTGTAAGGACTACTAAACGTTTAGAACGTGCTTTACACCGTATTGAAATGTTAAAGCGTGAAATCACGGAATATTATCAAGACTATCGTGTTAGCAAAAACCTGATTGAGCTGCGTAACCTTGTTTTAGTATCGGAAATGATTGTTCGCTGTGCCATGCAACGTAAAGAATCACGTGGTTTACATTACACGCTTGATTATCCGGAAACTTCGAGTGAAATTCGTAAAACCGTTTTAACTCCTCCAAATTTTGCAGTAGAACAGCCGTTGGTTAATACTGACATTTAAGTTGTTCTTCTATAAAAAAGCACAGCTTTGGCTGTGCTTTTTTATTTGGTTTGATATTTATGCTCTAGGTGGGATTGAATAAGTCGCGGTCACATGCGCAACAGGTTCATCCAAACCGACCGAATAAATCCAAACCTCACCCACCACTAAACTCTTTCCTACTTTCATGAGTTTACATTCACTACGTAAGTCTTGATCACCCGCGGGTTTTCTTAAAAAATTAATATTAAAGTTGGTGGTTACGGCTAAACCAACAATACCGATCTCACCTAATATCGCAATATATAAGGCAAAATCAGCTAATGTCATCATGGTTGGACCAGATATCGTGCCACCAGGGCGTTGATGCCTTTGATCGACATGATAATAAACAACTGCAGCTTTGGGGGTGACTGATTCAATCGTGCAATGTTCAAGACTTGGTGGAAATTCCTTTTCAAGAAATGCCACGATTTCTTCTTTTGAGCTTTTCATCCTTGTTATTCTTCAATCTATAAATCATATGTAAGATAGCATAAGAAAATAGCAGATATTTTCTATGACGATTTAAATCAGAATTAACGTCATTTTTCACCACTCCCAAAAATATGAGAGTGGCTAATCCGATGGCCTATGCTAAATATTGCAGAGCTTGCTCAAACACCTGATCTGGACTTTGTGTAGCATCTATTCGCTTAATACGTTCCGGTTCAGCCTTCCATAAGGTTTCATAACCTTCACGAACCTTAGTAAAGAAGCTTAACTTTTCTTGTTCAAAACGGTCTAAAGCTCCACGTTCACGTGCACGGTTCATACCAAGTTCAATCGGTGCGTCTAGCCAGAAAGTCACCTCCGGCATGCGTGAAACGAAGTTCTGATTTAAAAGTTGTAATTTATCTTGGCTTAAACCACGACCAGAACATTGATAAGCAAAACTCGCATCGGTAAAGCGATCACTTAATACAATTTTGTTAGCTTCTAAAGCAGGTAAAATAACTTGTTGTAAGTGTTGAGCACGTGCTGCATAAATGAGTAATAACTCGGTATCATGACTCATATTTTCATCATGATTCACCGCCAAAAGCATAGAACGAATTTGCTCAGCTAACGGTGTGCCCCCCGGCTCTCGAGTTAAAACAACTTGTTTGCCATGCTCTTCAAAATGCTGATGAATTTTTCGAATGAGTGTAGTTTTACCTACCCCTTCCGTGCCTTCAAAGCTGATAAACATCTCTTTTCCTTATTTCTTCGATCTCAACACGGATAAATATTCTTGCACAGCTTGATTATGTGCTTGCAAGTCTGCCGTAAATTTATGTCCACCATTACCAGTCGCTACGAAATAGATGTTATTTGAATCATCTGGATGTAATGCTGCTTCAATTGCTTTTTGGCTTGGCAAAGCAATTGGAGTAGGCGGTAAACCATTAATGGTATAAGTATTATATGGTGTTGGAGTACGGAGGTCTTCTCGGGTAATGTTGCCTTTATAGTTATTACCCATTCCGTAAATAACAGTTGGATCCGTTTGTAAACGCATACCGAGTTTTAAACGGCGGACAAAAACTCCAGAAACTTGTGTAAGTTCACTGTCTAAACTTGTTTCTTTCTCAACAATAGAAGCCATAATTAATGCTTCATATTTATCTTTATAAGGTAAATTCGGCGCGCGATTTGCCCAAGCTGTATCTAAAGCTTTTATTTGGCGATGATATAAATCGGTAAGAATTTTCTTGTCAGTCTCGCCTTTTGCAAAGAAATAAGTATTCGGCGCGAATAAGCCTTCTGGATGATTGTAAGGAATCCCAAGCGCTTTCATAAGCTGATCATTAGGTAAATCCAATATTGTATTTTTTACATTTTTATCATTTTTTAATGCAGTAATAAGCTGCTTAAAAGTTGTACCTTCAATCACCAAAACACGATTCATCTGAGCATTATCAGCGTCAGATAACATCTCTAATACTTGTCTTACGCTCATCCCTTGTTCAATTTCATACACACCAGCTTTCATGCTGTCATGAATCATAAACTTTTGATAAAGCTTTAATACGATAGGAAAGCTAACTTTATCTTCTTTTGCCAAACGATCAATAAAACCAGAATAAGTTTCCCCGGATGTAATAGATAACATCTGTTTTTTGCCTTCGATAGGATAAGCCTTAAACAAACTTGACCATAAAATGGCAAAAGTAGAAATTAAAACAATAAAAAGGCCAATTAGAACCAATCGCTTAGAAAATTTTGGAGCTTGTTTTTTGTTATTTTTCTTGGCGTTTTTTGCTTTCGCATTCACAGGTGGCTTCGGCATATTAATGAATCTGATTTAAGTTAAGGATATGAAATAAATCTATGCATGCCTGTGTATCTAGCGTTTTTTCGCCTAAATGAGTTACCACTCGCATAGGGTTTAAAGCATTACAAAAGAATAGACTTTGTATTTCAGATACTTCATCTAATTCAATCACACGTACTTCACAGGCAATACCATGGTGCTGCATACGCGCCAGAATTTCTGCCCGCATTACACCGTGGACGCCATTATAGCGAAGTTCAGGAGTAATCCATCTATCATTTAAACGAATAAAACAATTACTACTGACCCCTTCAACAATATAACCTTGTACATCAGTAACTAATGCTTCAGCCCACCCGAGTTGATCTGCTTCTTTTTTTAGCAATACTTGCTCAAGACGGTTTAAAGATTTAAGCCCGACCAAGCTCGGCATGGTTAAACCTAGGGCCTGATTTAAAACACCGCACTGGATAGAGTCAGGCACAAACGGCTCTAAAGCTTTTGGATAAAACCAGATATAAATATCAGCTTCATGTTTTGGCAGACTATAACCGCGGTCGCCTTCCCCACGACTAATCACAATTTTTAAAGTGCCATTGAGTACGAGGTTCTGCTTTTGCAGTTGCTGCAAACTCAGTTCAATTAATTCAAAATTTACAGTTAAAGACAGTTTTTGACATGCAAGTTTTAGACGTTGCCAGTGCCTTTCTTTAAGCTCAATTTGGTTTTGAAAAACACGAATTGTGGTAAAGCATCCATCTCCATAATGAAAGGCTCGATCTAATAAAGGAATAGTCTCAACGGGTTGCCCATTTTTAAAACACCACATGTTTGCTCCATCCTTTGCTAAAAGCCGTACAACAATACAACACCTTTCATTTAAATAATAAATAATTGATTTTAAAAAATTATACCCATTTCGTATCTGCTTTTGAAACTTGTTATATATCAAGATTTAAGAATAGTTTATCTCTTTTTATTATTTCTATTTTTTTCATATTAAATTCGTTTTTTATTATTTTTTTAGAATAAAGACTAGCGCTATTCTGCGTTCATGTTTTGAACATTTCATATTTTTTGAGGACTTATCTCATGCGTTTTTCTCAATTAAAAGTCGGGGTTATCGCTGCACTTCTTTCTGTTTCGTCATTTGCAGCCCAAGAATTTTTAAACGTTTCTTACGATCCTACTCGTGAGCTATATACAGATTTCAACAAACAGTTCGGTACTTACTGGAAACAACGTACTGGTCAAGATATTGAGTTTAAGCAATCACACGGCGGCTCTGGTAAACAGGCTCGTGCGGTTATCGATGGTTTAAATGCAGATGTAGTGACATTAGCACTTGCAGCAGATATTGATGAAATTGCTGAAAAAGCAAAATTACTTCCAACCAACTGGCAGAAAAAACTGCCACAAAACTCAACGCCATATACATCAACCATTGTATTTTTGGTGCGTAAAGGCAACCCAAAGCAAATTAAAGACTGGGCTGATTTAATCAAACCAGGTGTAGAAATCATTACACCAAACCCGAAAACTTCTGGTGGTGCTCGTTGGAATTATCTTGCAGCTTGGGCTTGGGCAAAACATCAACCGGGTGGCAATGATGCGAAAGCACAAGAATACGTTCGCCAAATTTATAAGCACACTAAAGTTCTAGACTCTGGTGCTCGCGGTGCGACGACTACTTTCGCTGAGCGTGGCATTGGTGATGTATTACTGGCTTGGGAAAATGAAGCTCATTTAGCTATTCGTGAACAGCCGGGCAAATTTGAAATTATTACTCCATCTCTTTCGATCTTAGCTGAGCCTCCAGTTGCAATTGTGGAGAAGAATGCAGCTAAAAAAGGCAACTTAACCATTGCTAAAGGTTATCTGAACTACTTGTATTCACCTGCTGGTCAAGAAATTGCAGCACGTAACTTCTACCGTCCGCGTAACGCAGCTGTTCTTAAAAAATACAGCAATGTATTTAAACCATTGAAGCTTGTAACAATCGATAAAGAGTTTGGTGGTTGGACAAAAGTACAAAAACAACACTTTGATAATGGTGGTGTTTTCGATCGAATCGTGAAAATCAATAGTGCAGAGAAGTAATTCTTTGCACTAAAGGTAAGGAGAACAGACATGATTCACACTGTAATTGTTCCGGGTGTAGGTGGCAGTGAACATCAGCATTGGCAATCTTGGTTGCAGCGTCAACTCGTGTCTAGTTCTCGTGTTGAGCAAAAAAACTGGGATAGACCTGTATTAAGCGAATGGGTTGAGCAATTCGTTAAAACAGTTCAAGCAGCTCAAGCTCCTGTTCAAATTGTTGCACATAGTTTTGGATGCTTAACGAGTGTAGCTGCTTTGGCTGAGCATCCAGAATTAAAAAGCCAAGTTAAGAAACTAATTTTAGTCGCTCCAGCGAATCCGGCACGCTTTGGGGAAGCAGGGTTTGCTCGCCATAGCTTGACCGACTACAAAGATTATTTTCATCAATTAAAAATTGATGTGCCTGCAACGCTACTCATTAGTGAAAATGATCCATGGCTCGGCTTTTTTGATGCGTTACAACTTGCAAAATCATGGAAGTTAAATCCCGTTAATCTTGGTGAAGTGGGCCATATTAACGTTGCCTCAGGTTTTGGGCCATTTCCGGATTTGCTGAACTATTTGATCCCAGAAGATTCGATGTGTAGTCACTCATCTATCGACCCGGTAAAAACACATTTCTCTTTGAAATTTGCTTAATACCAATCTTTATACCTCACTATTTATCTTTATTTATTCGCTTACTGGTTTCAGCAGGCTTTTCTCTTTGAGGAAATATCATGTCGCAGCGATCCCGAGTGCTGCCTGGGTTTGGTCTATCTTTGGGCTTCACCCTCGCCTATGTGTCTTTTATTGTGCTTATTCCATTAGCCGCAGTCTTTATCAAATCATTTGGAATCGGATGGGACGGATTATGGGAAATTTTAACGTCTGAGCGTATTTTGAAATCGCTTCAACTCAGCTTTAGTTCAGCTTTAATCGCAGCATCTATTAATGTTGTGTTTGGTCTACTTTTGGCTTGGTGTCTTGTCCGCTATAACTTTCCAGGAAAGCGTCTAGTTGATGCATTGGTCGATTTACCTTTTGCTCTTCCGACCGCAGTTGCAGGTATTGCACTGACTTCACTCTATGCACCTACTGGTTGGTTAGGTCAATATCTGGAACCACTTGGTATTCAGGTTGCCTATACGCCTATCGGAATTACGCTGGCATTGGTCTTTATTGGTATTCCTTTTATTGTTCGGACCGTTCAACCGGTACTCAGCGATATTGAAACCGAACTTGAGGAAGCAGCTTCAGCACTTGGTGCAAATCGTTGGCAGACCATTACTAAAATTATTTTACCCATCTTACTACCTGCTCTATTTACAGGCTTTGCTTTAGCGTTTGCTCGCGGCGTGGGTGAGTATGGTTCTGTTATTTTTATTGCAGGTAACCAGCCATTTAAAACAGAAATTGCACCGCTGATGATCATTTCTCGTCTTGAAGAATATGATTATGCAGGTGCAACGACCATTGCAGCGGTCATGTTAGTTCTCTCTTTTATCATTCTATTTGTCATTAACTTACTTCAAGCATGGGCAAACCGTCGTACAGGGAGAAACATCACATGAATTTACATACCGACAGCAACGCACTTGCTTTGAAGTTACAGTCTCGTGATGCGACACGTGAGCCAACTTGGGTACGTTATACCCTTATTACAATTGCACTGATTTTTTTCCTCAGTTGCCTCATGCTGCCACTCATTTTAGTTTTCGTAGAAGCATTTAAACAGGGACTTGAAGTCTATGTTCAGGCTTTGATTGATCCAGATACCTTATCAGCAGTGAAATTAACATTACTCACCGCAGCAATTGCAGTTCCAATTAATGTGATATTTGGTGTTGCTGCAGCATGGGCTGTCTCTAAGTTCCAGTTTAAAGGCAAGGCTATTTTAACCACTATCATTGATATGCCTTTTTCGGTTTCCCCCGTTATTGCAGGTTTAATGATTGTTCTAATTTTTGGTGCGCAAGGTTGGTTCGGCGGCTGGTTAATGGACCATGACATTAAGATTTTATATGCCGTACCTGGAATTGTTTTAGCAACCATTTTTATTACAGTTCCTTTTGTGGCGCGTGAGTTAATTCCACTCATGGAAGCTCAGGGAACAGAGGAAGAAGAAGCAGCAATTGTACTCGGTGCATCAGGTTGGCAAACTTTTTGGAAGGTCACCCTCCCTAACATTAAATGGGGTCTGATTTACGGCGTGATTTTGTGTAATGCCCGCGCAATGGGTGAGTTTGGCGCAGTATCAGTGGTTTCTGGTCATATCCGTGGTGAAACCAATACTCTGCCACTGCATGTTGAAATTTTATATAACGAGTACACCTTTAGCGCAGCCTTTGCCGTGTCCTCACTGCTTGCCTTCTTAGCTCTTTTAACACTGATTTTAAAAACTTGGTTAGAGCTACATCAAGATAAACCAGAACCGCATTCAACTGATTCGTAAGGAATGAAATCATGAGTATTCAAGTTAAAAATATTGAAAAACACTTTGGTGCATTCCATGCGCTTAAAAATATTTCCCTAGACTTTCCAGAGGGTGAACTGGTTGCGCTACTTGGACCATCTGGTTGTGGTAAGACGACTCTGCTTCGTATCATTGCAGGTCTAGAGTCAGCCGATGGCGGTCAGGTTTTACTTGAAGGTGAAGATGCGACTAATGTACATGTGCGTGAGCGTCAGGTCGGCTTTGTATTTCAGCACTATGCTTTATTCCGTCACATGACTGTATTTGACAATATTGCCTTTGGTTTACGTGTTCGACCTCGTGCAACCCGTCCTTCGGAAGCTGAAATTAAAAAACGTGTCACTCGTTTACTTGATCTAGTTCAACTAGGCTTTTTAGCAGACCGCTACCCTGCTCAGCTTTCTGGCGGACAACGTCAGCGTATTGCTTTAGCCCGTGCTTTAGCAGTAGAACCTCGCGTGTTATTACTCGATGAACCATTTGGCGCTCTAGATGCCAAAGTACGCAAAGAATTACGTCGCTGGTTACGCAACTTACATGATGAATTGCATATCACTTCAATTTTCGTGACTCACGATCAAGAAGAAGCACTTGAGGTTGCAGACCAGATTATTGTCATGAATAAAGGTAATGTTGAGCAAATCGGTTCACCTCGTGAAGTTTATGAAAAACCTGCAACGCCATTTGTGTTTGATTTCTTGGGTCAGGCAAATCGATTTGAAGGTGAACATACGGAAGGTATTATCCGTATCGGTAATGACCGTATTCAATTACCAACAGCAGTTGAGGCACCTCAAGGAAAAGTGATTGCTTTTGCCCGTCCAGATGAGTTACATATTCACTCGCAACCGCAAGCGAATACCATTGAAGCGACTTTTGTACGTGAAATCTGGATTGCTGGAAAAGTAGTGGCCGAATTACAAGACCGTAATGGACGTTTAATTGAAATTGCTCTGAGCAGTGAAGCTGCAAAATTACATGCATTTAAACCTAATCAAACTGTTTGGGTGAGCGCATCTCAATTGCACTTATTTGCAGACCAAGTTGCTTAAGAAATATATTTGGTGAGGAAATATCTTGCGGATCTTTAGACGCTCCTCACCTCTTTTGAGGAAAAGTGTAAATGAACTTTCAACAATTAAGAATTATCCGAGAAACAGTACGCCAAAACTTTAACTTGACGGAAGCATCGGCTGCACTCTACACATCTCAATCGGGTGTAAGTAAACATATCAAAGATTTAGAAGATGAATTAGGTGTTCAACTTTTCGTTCGTAAAGGTAAACGCCTTTTAGGTTTAACTGAACCAGGCCAGTCACTTCTTAGCATTGTTGAACGCATGTTAGTGGATGCTGAAAATATTAAACGACTTGCTGAAGATTTTAATAAGGTTGATGAAGGAACATTAACGATCGCAACTACGCATACTCAAGCGCGTTATGTATTGCCTCCAATCGTTAATCAATTTAAGAAATTATTTCCAAAAGTTCATTTGATTTTACAACAAGCTAGCCCTGTGGAAATTTCAGAAATGCTTTTACAAGGTGAAGCGGATATTGGAATTGCAACCGAGTCTTTAACGACTGAAGAAAATCTGGCTAGCATTCCTTACTATCAATGGCAGCACAGTATTATTACCCCGCAAAATCATCCTTTAGTGCAGGCGGATAAGATCACTCTAGAACTTTTAGCAGAATATCCACTCATTACTTATCATGGTGGTTTTACAGGTAGATCTAAAATTGATAAAGCGTTTGAAGAGGCTCATCTAGATGCAGATATCGTAATGTCAGCTCTGGATGCCGATGTTATCAAAACCTATGTGGAACTTGGCATGGGTGTGGGTATTGTCAATGACGTGGCTTATGATACAGAACGTGATTATCGTTTAAAGCAAACCAAAACTGATATTTTTGGTGTTAATACAACGTGGATTGCGGTTCGCAAAGGTCACTTATTACGCGGTTATGGTTACGAGTTTATTTCTTTATGCTCACCTGATGCGGATATTAAAGCACTTAAGAAAATTGCTTACCCAGATGAATAAAAATTCAAATAAATAAAAGGGCTTTTTAGCTCTTTTATTTATTTTATTAGGTACAAAAAAACGAGCCGTAGCTCGTTTTTTCTTTTGTGATCTTACCAGTAGAAGTTCACACCAACTTTACCAACTGGTAACCATTGGTATTTATCATCATTACGGATTTCGTTTTCTTCAGCACGTAAGTCTTTATCAAAGTCAGCACCATTAACATTAACAAATGTACCATTTGATTTAAGATTTACACTTGGGTTACCAGTATAGTAAGCACCTACCTCACCAAATACACCCCAGTTTTTATTGATTTTAGGTGCAAAACCAAAACCTAAGTATGGAGCGATATCATTTTTATAACTTAATTTACCATCCACTGAACCATTAAAGTTATAATTATTACCATTTACTTTAATAGTACCGTCTTGCGAACGTTTAGTTAGATCGTAATCGTTATCTAAATAAGCAGCACCCGCAGCTACATATAAACCTTGAGCCCAACGGTTAGCACTTGCACCCCATGGACGAATCTCAGCATTTAAGTAGATATTATTGTTATCCATATCTAGGTCATATTTAGTACCATTTACAGAAACATCATCTGTCCACGAAATGTCACCACCATTATAACCAAGAGCCAAACCTACATATGGGTTTGCTTGCCATAATAAAGCACCACCGTAACCAGTTGTACCTACCTCAGCACGTGCCCCCACAGGAATTAATTGGTTTTTGTCAAATGCGTAGCTGTCATGAACAACGGCTTCATCTGCCATAGCAGCGCCAGCAGCGAATAAAGCTGTTGTAGTGACTAATACACGTAATGCTTTCATAGTTTTCTCCTCAAAAAGGCTCTGTTTTTAATTTATTCATCTTGTGACTGAAATCATAATAATGACAGCTTAGATTCTTTTTTATACAAAAAATGCTAGATTTCTGTTATTTTTTGATACAAATTGAGTTAAATTTTTATTTTCAAATCATTTTTGTGTAAAAAACACTTGATTATCTAATAAGCTTATTTTGATTTACCTCATTTATATCATCAATCAAACGTAACACGTTTTTTGAAAGATTCTTGTCACAAATTAGTGTAAAATCTTTAAAATTTTTTATGGAAGGAAGATCATGTCTCAGCTTTCTACAATCATTGAACAAGCATTTGAAGACCGCGCAAATTTTACTGCAGCAGATTGTTCAAGCGAAATTCGCCAAGCTGTTGAAGAAGCAATTGCTGGTTTAGATAACGGTACACTTCGAGTTGCTGAAAAAATCAATGGTGAATGGGTTGTTCATCAATGGTTAAAAAAAGCTGTTTTATTATCATTTAAACTCAATGACAATAAACCAATCGAGTCATGTGATCTTCGTTTCTATGACAAAGTTGAAACTAAATTCTCTGGTTGGACTGAAGAGCAATTTAAAGCTGCAGGTGTTCGTGTTGTTCCTCCTGCTGTAGCACGTCGTGGTAGCTTCCAAGCTAAAAACGTGGTGTTAATGCCATCTTATGTCAACATTGGCGCTTATGTAGATGAAGGCACAATGGTTGATACATGGGCAACTGTAGGTTCATGTGCTCAAATCGGTAAAAATGTTCACTTGTCTGGTGGTGTAGGTATTGGTGGTGTTTTAGAACCATTACAAGCTAACCCAACTATTATTGAAGACAACTGCTTTATCGGTGCGCGTTCAGAAATCGTTGAAGGCGTTATCGTTGAAGAAGGCTCAGTCATTTCAATGGGCGTTTTCATTGGTCAATCAACTAAAATTTATGACCGTGAAACTGGCGAAATCCATTATGGTCGTGTACCAGCAGGTTCAGTTGTAGTTTCAGGCAGCTTGCCATCTAAATGTGGTACTTACAGCTTATATGCTGCAATTATCGTGAAAAAAGTTGATGCGCAAACACGTTCAAAAACAAGCTTGAACGATTTGTTACGCGCTGACTAATTTGTTATAACTCTCTTGCGGAGCTTTAATCGCTCCTCATCTCTACGATCAAACTGATCGTAGAGATTTTATTTTTTATATAGTGTGGTATTTCTAGAATGGCTTCCTTACGTTCCTCTGCAATTCCTGTCTCAGACCCTGCGTCCGGTTTACGCATTACCGAGATTTTTTACTCGTTGCAGGGTGAAGCAAATGCCTCTGGCCTACCGACTGTATTTATTCGTCTAACAGGCTGTCCATTACGTTGTAGCTATTGCGATACCACCTATTCCTTTGAGGGTGGCGAACGTTTTTCACTTGAACATATCATTGAAACAGCTACACAATTTCAAACACCTTATATTTGTGTGACAGGTGGTGAACCTCTTGCTCAGCCAAACTGTTTGATTTTATTACAACGTTTATGTGAAGCAGGTTTTGACGTCTCGTTAGAAACCAGTGGAGCCCTTGATGTATCAAGAGTGGATCCCCGTGTTTCAAAAGTCCTAGATTTAAAGACTCCAACTTCTGGTGAAGAACATCGCAATCTCATCAGTAATCTTGACCATTTAACACCACGTGACCAAATCAAATTTGTGATTTGTAATCGTGAAGACTATGAATGGTCAAAGCAACAAGTTGAAAAATATCAACTGCAAACCAAAGTCAGTACCGTTTGGTTCTCCCCTGCCTTTGCGGTTGAAAAAGGTGCTGTAGGCCTGCCACGTCTAGCACGTGATCTGGCACAGTGGATACTTGATGATAAATTACCTGTTCGTTTCCAGCTTCAGTTACATAAACTGCTTTGGAACGATGAATCAGGTCGTTAATCACTCAATAAAATAAATCATTCCGAATATGGAGAAAAATATGCGCTCTCGTGCCATTGTTTTACTTTCAGGCGGCTTAGACTCAACCACTTGCCTAGCTTGGGCACAAGCGCGCTATGAATGTATTGCTATTAGTTTTATGTATGGTCAACGCTCAACCACTGAACTTGATGCTGCAAAAGCATTAGCTCAGCGTTCAGGTGTTGAACATCGTGTAATTAATATTGATCTCGCTAATTTAGGTGGATCAGCACTTACAGATCACAACATTGCAGTACCAGAACAGTTACAAGAAGGTATTCCTGTAACTTATGTACCAGCGCGTAACACTATTTTCCTCTCATATGCTCTAGCAGCAGCTGAAGTATTTAATGCTGAAGCTATTGTTATTGGTATCAATGCTGTTGATTATTCAGGATATCCTGATTGTCGTCCTGAATTTATTGATGCTTTTGCGAATATGGCCCGTTTAGCAACTAAGGCTGGCGTAGAAGGAAAACCACTTAAATTTGAAACACCCCTGTTACATTTATCCAAAGCGAATATCATACGTTTAGGGATTGAACATGGCGTAGACTATAGTCAAACGGTATCTTGCTACCAAGCAGATGCTCAAGGACGTGCGTGTGGTAAATGTGACAGTTGCCGTTTGCGTAAAGAAGGCTTTATCGATGCTGGTGTTACCGATCCAACACGCTATATACCGTAATAAGTAGGTAAAATTTATGAAGTTGTTAAAATCAAATCTTATTCTTTCATCTTTATTCTCAGCAGCTGCACTTATGGCTGGTTCAGTTCAAGCAGCTGAAAACCCAGTTCAAGCGGCATATAAAAGCACTAACGTTAAAGGTGCATTAGTTAACGTTTGTAAAGAACAAACTGCTAAAGGCGGCAAGTTAAGTTCATCTGAAGTTAGCAAATTCTGTAGCTGTCAGGTTGAAGCACAAGGTAAAGTGACTGAAGCACAAAAATGGGAAATCCAAAGCGCAATCAATGCGAAGAAAAGCCCAAGTTCTCTAGGATTTGTACAACAACAAAACCGTGATCTTAAAGCATGTTTTGGTCCTCAGTTAACAACTAAGCTTGAAAAGTTAACTGAAGATGCAATGAAGGCAGCTCAACAACAAGCTCCTAAAAAATAAGATTTTAATGTTCCAAATTAAGCCTGCATTTATGCAGGCTTTTTTATAGCTCTGTTAAAATAACAGCACTTTTGACCAATTCATTTGATGTAAGCTATGCAAGAACAATGGAAAACTAATGCTAACCATAAAAGGTCTATTGTCTCATTTAGTGGAGGCAAAGACAGTTCTCTAGCACTCTACCATGCAATGCAGACAGGCGAAGTGATTGGATTGATCGTAATGCTAGAAGAACAAGGCCAACGTTCTCGCTCACATGCCATGCCTCTTGATATTATTCAAGCGCAAGCTAAAGCAATCGGCTTTCCCGTGCTTATGGCTTCATCAAGTTGGAATGACTATGAATTAAAGTTTATTGAATTACTCAATCAAGCAAAGCAACAAGGAGCCGAGGTACTGGTTACAGGTGACCTTGATATGCCTGAACACGGCTGTTGGCATGATCGAGTAACGCAACAAGTAGGTCTTCAATTAGCAATGCCTCTTTGGCTACGTCCGCATCGTGAAGTTGTTGAAGAATTTATTCAACTTGGATTCCAGAGTGTAGTGGTGACCGTAAACCTTAAACTCGGGATGAAGGTAGGAGATTTAGGAAAAACTTTAACTTTAGAATATATCCAAGAGCTTGAGAACCGTGGCATTGATCCATGTGGTGAGGGCGGTGAATTTCATACGACCGTGATTGATGGGCCAATTTTTAACAAAGCAATCCCTGTAAGAAAACTCAATATTGTTTATCATGAGGAATACGCTTTTTTACCACTTGAATTAAATCAAATTTAACTTTTAAAGGATAAGAAATGTCTGAGAATATTCAACTGCCAAATCAGGTGTTCCCTACTACACACGGCGAAGTGAACTTGACCGAAGTCGAAAATGAATGGCTAATTATTTACTTCTATCCTAAAGATTCAACACCAGGGTGTACAACACAAGCAGTGGGTTTTTCTTGTTTGAAAGATCAGTTTGATGCTTTAGGTGCCCGTATTTTCGGTATTTCACGTGACTCGGTAAAAGCCCATCAAAATTTTACAGAGAAGCAAGCACTTACTATTGATCTGATCAGTGATAAAGAAGAAATTCTTTGTAATCACTTTGATGTGATTAAAGAAAAGAATATGTATGGTAAAAAAGTAATGGGTATTGAACGTTCTACTTTTATTTTCCATAACAAAACTTTAGTTAAAAGCTATCGCAAAGTTAAAGCAGCTGGGCATGCAGAGCAAGTTCTAGAAGACTTAAAAGCTCTACAAACAGCTTAATAAACTTAAGAAACAAAAAGCGGGCATGATGCTCGTTTTTTTGTATATGAACAAATTACTTACTCCTTTACTTTGGCGTATGATAAAGACATTAGAATAATTCACGCTAAGGTATTTACATGGGTCTGCTCAAAGTTTGTAATTTACTGTCTAGTGGTCTTGTTATTTCTGCATGCTCCGTTAGTTCATCCAGTATGCCGCCCTCAATTACACCATCTACCACGCAAGTTGAAACTCCACCTATAAAAATAAGTTGCCAAGATTTACAAAACCCTGCCTATCAACAAATCGTACTTAAAATAATTAATCAAATTCGCCAGCAATCACGCCAATGTGGACAACAACATTTCGCTGCAACCAGACCATTAAGTTGGAGTAATAATTTATATAAAGGTGCACTTTCTCATAGTGAAGATATGGCAACACACAACTTTCTCGGACATGTTGGCTCCACGGGACTAGATTTAAAATCACGTTTGAAAATTTATAATACACTCGGTAAAGCCAATGGTGAAAATGTCGCGAGTGGACAGAAAACATTAGATGAAGTGATGTCTAGATGGCTGTCGAGTCCCCTACATTGTAGTAACTTAATGAACCCTAAATTTACAACCTATGCAATTGCTTGTGCTTCTGATCAATCTGTAAAACAAAAGAGCTATTGGACTCAACAATTTGGTACACGTTAAAAGGAAAAAAGATGCAATCAGGTTCGATCACCCCTATTTTAAGAATTTTTGATGTCGAGTTAGCTCAATCATTTTATCTTGAGTTCTTAGGTTTTCAGCTTGATTGGCAACACCAATTTGAAGACAACTTTCCGTTATATTTACAAATTTCTAAAGATGATTGCGTTATTCATTTATCTGAGCATTTTGGAGATGCGAGTCCTCATAGTGCGATCCGTATTTATTGGGAACATATTTATGAGTTGCATAGTGAACTAAGCAAAAAAGATTATAAATTTTCTAAGCCTCAGGTTGAAAAAACAGATTGGGAGACACTTGAACTCAGTATCACCGATCCTTTTTCCAACCGAATTATCTTTTGGGCAGATGCTTAATTTATATGCACTTACTCAAAATCATCTAAATTAGAGCGATCATCTTCTTCAAAGCGTTGTTGCAACTGTTGATAAGTGCGTGTTTTTTTAAATTCATCCAAAAATTGAATAGTTCCTACAGGGAAAAATTCGGTCTGGATTTCACCACGATAATAAGCTTCACGCATTGGTGTTGCCGAGATAGAGTCTTTTAAACTATCAAGTTCAACCATAATCCACTCAGGAAATAGTCGTAAATAATATGAAGACTCATCCTTAAAGTGTCCAATCAAACCAACTTTTGAGTTCGGTTCAATTACGCCATTCACTAAAGATTTGACTTGTTTTACCCATTTTTCGTCATTATAAACATCTACTACATGTACAAAACGAATGCGTTTTTGCTCTTCTAACGAGAAATTTGACAAGATCATTTGCTCGCGCTCTACTGCTAAGAACGGATTTTTAATATTACGTTCCATTTGAGCAGAACCTAATGCCAAAACGACATAGTGGCTTTGTTGTAAGGCAATTTCAATTGTCTGCATATGAGCTAAATGAAATGGTTGAAAACGCCCTATAAAAACGAGATAGTCAAATTTATACATAATTAGATTTTCACTTTTTATGAACTCACCAGTTAACCGCATTACAAAAAATATGCGCCATAATGAGAACCTAAAAATTAACAACGTGGTTTAAAGCAAGGATAGTACGATGACACTTAGCTGTATTCAACAACCTCATCAACATTTACACGCAAATTTAGAAGGTGGCGTACTCACCTTAGCCATAAATCGTCCAGAAGCAAAAAATGCACTGTATGGCGAACTTTACTTATGGATTGCCAAAGCACTTGATGAAGCGGACCAAGACAAAGATGTACGTGTAGTCGTTCTACGTGGTGTAGAGCAAGATTTTACCGCTGGTAATGACATGAAAGATTTTATGGGTTTTGTACAAAATCCTAATCTAGGCCCAGCAGGTCAAGTTCCTCCGTTTGTACTCCTTAAATCTGCTGCTAGATTATCGAAGCCGCTTATTATTGCAGTAAAAGGTGTGGCAATTGGTATTGGTGTTACGATTTTATTACATGCAGATTTAGTTGTTGCTGACAATACCGCCCTTTTCCAAATTCCATTTGTAAGTCTTGGCCTTTCTCCAGAAGGCGGTGCAAGCCAACTATTGGTTAAACAAGCGGGTTATCACAAAGCAGCTGAACTTCTATTTACTGCGAAAAAATTTAATGCAGAAACCGCAGTACAAGCAAGCTTAGTGAATGAAGTTGTTGAAGATGCTTATGCATCTGCTCAGGCAACCGCTCAACATTTAGCAGCTTTACCACTTGCCTCATTAAAACAAACCAAAGCATTGATGAAACATGATTTAGATCAAATTATTGAATGTATTGACCATGAAGCTGAAATCTTTATGCAACGCGTTCAATCTCCAGAAATGCTAGAAGCTGTACAAGCATTTATGCAGAAACGTAAACCAGATTTCTCGCAGTTTAATTAAAAATCAATTTCTATGATTTGAATAAACTCAAAGGCGGGCTCTTCATAAGGATGGCTTGCCTTTAATGCTTTTGCTACAGCCTTTGCATTTGCTTCAATTACAATTGTTTCAACGCGCCACTCATCAACTTGTTCAAGTTCACCCAGCTCTCCGATATAAGGATCTGCACCTTTGACTGGTTTAAATTGCCCTATTCCTTTCACTTGCCATGCGCAGTGTTCGTAATTACCGATACCCCCCGCACCAGCAGAAAAAATAGCTTGTTTAGTCGACTCAAGATGTGAATCAGGCACGTAATAAATCAGCTTTAACATAAGTAGAATGACTCAAAACTAGTAAACTTGCTTTAAATCATACCGTTAAAAAAGCTTCTAAATCAAAGTCAGCTCATCATTACCAAATAATTTGCTCCAATAAAGAGGATTTGAATGGCAAGCGCCAAGCCAAACAAGCGCCAGCCCTTATCTTTGGTATACATTGTTCTTATGTGATACTTATTTTTCATCATTTTGATCTCCGATTTTTATCGTTGTTACAGAGAAAGCAAAAATTGATCCAATTTTGAACAAACTATAAAGTGTTAAATAGCCGAATGTCTATAGGCTTATAATTTTTCTAAAATGCTTAAAAGAGCTACACTCATTTATATGCAGCTCTTATTCTGAACAAAATTTTAAATTTCAGTGTGCTAGCTGCATCTTTATAATTTTAAGCATTCGATTTCTTTAAATATCTGTTCTCATATATTGTCATCATAAATGCTAAACCACATAAAATGACGAAGCCGCCAGTCATTGGTATTAATGTACCGTCATATAATTGCCCAATAATAGAGGCTAGAATAAGTGACAAAACAGAAGAAGCTGCACCAATAATGGCCGATGCCATACCAGCAACATGTCCCATCGGTTCCATTGCAATTGCATTTAAATTTCCAAATAAAGTTCCAAATAATAAAAATAAAATGCAGGCATAAAGCATAAACATCCAGAATGAAACAGCCACACCTAAAAGTTGAATTCCTAAGAAAACTAAAGAAATTAAGCACAAACCTAGAAAGCCATAAATACAGATTGGACGCATACCAAACTTCATAACAATTTTAGAGTTTGTAAATGAAGCGACTCCCATTACACCTGCAAGCACAGCAAAATAAGCACTAAACTCTTGCCCTGTTTTCCCAAACTGCTGCATAAAAATTTGCTGAGAAGTACCTAAGTAACCAATGAATCCACCAAAGCAAAAACCTGCACATAGCAAATAGCTCATGGTAGTTTTATTACTTACAACTTCTTTAAAACCTTCCCGAAATGCTCGTAGACGCATAGGTAAACGATTTTCTGGAAGCAACGTCTCTTCCAAACGTAAAGCAACCCATACCCCGACAACTGTGGCATAGGCCATATATAAAACAAAGATCTCACGCCAACCAAAGAAATGGATAATGAGCTGTCCCAAACTTGGTGCAATTGCTGGAGCAACCATAAACACCATCATAATTATAGACATGATGCGGGCCATTTGAGCCCCACTGTATTTATCTCTAACAATTGAAATAGAAGCCACGTAAGGACCTGATACGCCAATCCCTTGAATGAAACGTCCAACTAGAAACCATTCAAAACTTTGTGTGGTAAAGCACAACAAACTTCCTAGAAAGTAAATAACAATTCCTGTGAATAAAATACGTTTACGGCCAATCGCATCGGATAAAGGGCCAGCAATCAGTTGACCAATCGTCATACCAGAAAAAATACCAATAATGACCCACTGTGTCTGATTATTATTTTTTAAGTCAAAAACTCGTCCGATTTCGCCTAAAGCAGGTAAGACTGCATCTATTGAAAAAGAAACAATAGACATGAGCAATGCCATCAGAAGTGCAAATTCATGGAAATGGATTTTTGATTTCATTTTTCTTCTCTGCTATTTATTAATATCGTACTACATACAAATAAGCCACCTTACGGTGGCTTATTTCAATTTTTATATTAACCAATAAACTTACGTGCGTTACGGAACATACGTAACCATGCACCATCTTCAGTCCACTCTTCTGGACTCCAAGAGTGTTGAATTGCACGGAATGTACGCTCTGGGTGTGGCATCATGATCGTTGCACGACCATCTTTAGATGTTACACCAGTAATCGCTTCTGGCGAACCATTCGGATTCAATGGATAATGTTGAGTCGGGTTACCATGGCTGTCAACATAACGCAAAGCAACTTGGTTAGCTGCATTCAAGCCTGCAATATCAGCTTCACTCGCAACTGCACGACCTTCACCGTGTGCTACAGCAATCGGTAAAATCGAACCTTCCATTCCATTAAGCAATACAGAAACAGATTTTTCAACACGCACGTTTACGCTACGTGCTTCAAAGACTTCTGACATATTGCGGTGGAAACGTGGCCAATGTTCAGCACCTGGAATAAGTGGCGCTAATTGTGACAACATTTGGCAACCATTACAGATACCTAAGCTGAACGTATCTTCACGATGGAAGAATTGTTCAAACTGATCACGTAATTTCGCATTGAACAATACAGATTTTGCCCAACCACCGCCAGCACCCATTACGTCACCGTAAGAGAAACCGCCACAAGTTACTAAACCTTCAAAATCACTTAGACTAACGCGACCAGCAAGTAAATCACTCATGTGCACGTCAACGGTATTGAAACCAACCTTATCAAAGGCTGCTGCCATTTCAATATGACCGTTTACACCTTGCTCACGCAAGATCGCCATATTAGGACGACGTGTGTTAATGAATGGTGCTTCGATAGGTTCATTCAAGTCAAATGTTGGTTTAGCAATTAAGCCTTGATGTGATTTATCTACAATTAAAGCAAATTCTTGGTCAGCAGTTTCTACGTTATCACGTAAACGTTGGATCTGATGAGATACTTCAGACCAAGCCTGTTGTAACTCTGCGCGCTCTAAAGTCAAACCGTTTACAGATAATTGATCTGTGTTGTTTACACGACCAACTACAGCAATTGCATCTTTTAAGCTAGAAGCAGCAACTTCTGCTTGTAAAGCTTCCCAATCAGCTGCTTTGATTTGAACAACTGCACCAATTTCTTCAGCAAACAAACTTGCTGGAGTTTGGTCTTCTAATGCAACACCTAAACGTGCAGCAAACATCATTTCAGCAACAGTTGCAAGTAAACCACCATCACCGATGTCATGGTAAGCTTGAATCAAGCCACGGTTGTTCCAATCTTGAATTAAAGCAAAGAACGCTTTGAAATCATCAAAACTATCAACGTCTGGAGTGATTGAACCAATTGCTTTATATACTTGCGCAAGAATAGAACCACCTAAACGGAATTGTCCTTTAGATAAATCAATACGGACAAGTACTGAGTCTTCTAAATTCTTAAGTTCAGGTGTTAAAGTCTTACGAACATCAGCTACTGGAGCAAATGCAGTAATTACACCAGTCATTGGAGATGTTACAGCTTTATCTTCACCATTATCATTCCAAGTGGTACGCATTGAAAGCGAGTCTTTACCTACAGGAATCGCAATTCCTAAAGCAGGACACATTTCCATACCAATCGCTTTCACACCTTCAAACAATGCTTGGTCTTCACCTTTTTGACCAGCAGCAGCCATCCAGTTTGCAGAAAGTTTGATATCGCTAATTTGTTCAATGTTTGCACATGCAATATTGGTAATTGCTTCAGCAACTGCCAAGCGAGCAGATGCTGCTGGATTTAACAATGCAACTGGTGGACGTTCACCCATTGCCATTGCTTCACCAGTGAACCCTTGTAGGCTCGTAGTCGTTACTGCTGCATCCGCAACAGGAATCTGCCAACGACCAACCATTTGGTCACGTGCAACCATACCTGTAATTGAACGGTCACCAATGGTGATTAAGAATGACTTAGACGCAACTGTAGGATTTTTCAATACACGGAAAATCGCATCTTTCAAATCAACTTTTGAAGCGTCAAATTCGTTACCTTTGCGTTCAATTGTTTCATAAGAACGTTGCATACGCGGTGTACCGCCAAGCATTACTTGCATTGGGATATCAACTGCATTGTTCTGGAACAATGGATCTTCAACAGTTAAATGACGAGCTTCAGTTGCTTCACCTAACACGGCAAATGGACAACGTTCACGAGCACAGATTGATTCGAACTGTTCTAAAGACTCTGGGCGAATTGCAAGAACATAACGCTCTTGAGCTTCATTTGACCAGATTTCCATTGGGCTCATGCCCGGCTCTAATGAAGGAATTTTACGAAGGTTAAGAACTGCACCTAACTCATGATCATTCACAAGTTCAGGCATAGCATTTGATAGACCACCCGCGCCAACGTCATGTACAGAAACGATTGGGTTGAAGTCTTCTAAACGCCAGCAAGTATCGATTACTTCTTGACAACGGCGCTCCATTTCTGGGTTTTCACGTTGTACAGAAGCGAAATCAAGGCTTTCACCCATTGTACCGCTATCTACAGAAGATGCTGCACCACCACCAAGACCGATTAACATTGCAGGACCACCCAACACAATGAGTAAATCACCTGGTTGAATCGCATCTTTTTCTACATGGTCAGGACGGATAATACCGTAACCACCAGCAATCATGATTGGCTTGTGGAAGCCTTTCACTTCACCATTTACATTCTGTTCGAAAGTACGGAAATAACCATTTAACGCAGGACGACCAAATTCATTGTTAAATGCCGCGCCACCTAATGGACCTTCAATCATGATTTGTAATGGCGAAGCCATACGTGAAGGTTTACCGTAGTTTTCTTCCCAAGGCTGTTCAAAACCAGGAATATTTAAGTTCGAAACTGTGAAACCTGTTAAACCAGCTTTTGGTTTACCACCACGACCAGTTGCACCTTCATCACGGATTTCACCGCCTGAACCTGTTGCAGCACCAGCAAATGGAGAAATTGCTGTTGGGTGGTTATGAGTTTCAACCTTCATTAAAATATGAGCAGCTTGGCTCTTATATTTATAAACAAAGTGACCATTTTCATCCGCTTTCGGATAAAAACGCATCGTGTCATAACCCACAATTACTGAAGCATTATCTTTATATGCCGATAACACATCAGTTGGAGATTCTTTATAAGTGTTTTTAATCATCTGGAACAATGATAATGGTTGTTTTTCACCATCAATTGTCCATTCAGATCCAAAGATTTTATGACGACAGTGTTCAGAGTTCGCCTGTGCAAACATCATCAATTCGATATCATTTGGATTACGACCAAGCTTACCGAATGCTTCTGTTAAATAATCAATTTCTTGTTCAGAAAGCGCAAAACCGAACTCATTGTTCGCTTTAACCAAAGCTTCTTTGCCTTGGCCCAAGATATCAATTGAATTTAATGGTTTTGGAGCTGTTTCTGAGAATAATGCTTTTGCATCTTCAATTTGGGCAAAAACTGTTTCTGTCATACGGTCATGAAGTACTTGTTTAACTTCATTCGTAATTTCAGTAACGCCTTTTAACGTGAATAAAAGACCACGTTCTAGACGGTGTACTGGTGTATTACAGTTTTTGAAAATATCAGTTGCTTTAGAAGACCAAGGTGAAATAGTACCCACACGTGGTGTAACTAAAATCTGAATCTCATCACTTGCAGATTGACGAAGTTCAAAAGACTCACCGTCATTCAATAATTGCAAAGCAGATTGATGTTGCTGCTCGTTGAGCGCTTGATCAAACAAATAGACCCATTGGCTGTCAAAAGATTGAACAGAACTAATTGACGATAAACGTGTTAATAGTTGAGCTTTCTTAAAAGAAGAATGTGCTGCTGCACCGGCCACGATAAACATGTTGATTTTGGCTCCACGGGCAGGTCTTGTGAACCTTACCGCAATGTGACTTTAGAGAGAGCGCATATTCTACTGCTTCTTGGTAAAATCAGCTAGATGTAGAATCAGTATTCTGTAACCTAATTCTGCAAGAAGTGATTTGTTTTTTGTTCAAAATCATTTTTTTAGTCATTCTTGCTAAAAATAAATTGTTGCATGTTTATTCAATAACATAATAAAACCCGAACTAAGACAAACTATGTCGCACCAAGCTAGTGCTTTTAAGTTTTTTTTGGCATGATCAGGTTTTATAGTTTTGAATAATGATAAATGGAACAAATGCGTTGGTTAGAGCTGCTTTCCGCAGTTCGTTTAGGTAGCAAAAAAAGTAGTACAGAACTGGCTCGTAGCCCATTCCATAAAGATTATGATCGCATTATATTTTCTCAAAGTTTCCGTCAGTTAAACCGTAAGACTCAAGTTCACCCTTTAGCACAACACGATGGTATTCATACCCGCTTAACACACTCCCTTGAAGTTTCCTGCATTGGTCGCTCAATGGGTATGCTTGCCGCAGAAAAAATAAAAGATGAATTACCCGTTTGGATTTCACCTGCCGATGTCGGGGCAATTATTCAGGCAGCTTGTCTGGCCCACGATATTGGTAATCCCCCTTTCGGCCATGCGGGTGAATATGCAATTCGTGAATGGTTCGATGATGCATCACATGATGATTTTTTAAAAAAGCTAAGTCCCGAAGAAGAAGCTGACGTTCGTCAGTTTGAAGGTAATGCTCAAGGATTACGTCTATTAAGTCGCATTGATTATCATCCAAATGATGGTGGTATGCGCTTAACTTATGCAACTTTAGGTGCTTATCTAAAATATCCATGGCTTTCAAAAACAATTGCTTCGCAGGGTGACCGCCCTTCCCATCAAAGAGCAAAGTTTGGTTGTTATCAGTCTGAAAAAGAAATTTTAAAACAGATTGCGGAACAGCTCGGGCTGATTCAACTCGGGGAATATCATTATTGTCGTCATCCACTCACCTACTTATTAGAAGCCGCTGATGACATTTGTTATGCCCTCATTGATTTAGAAGATGGCATTGTCTTAAATATGCTGAGTTACCAAGAAGTTGAACCAATATTCCTAAATCTTATTGCCGACTATGGTCAACCTGAAGAGTTATCTCATCCAAACAGTACATGGCAACAAAAGATCTCAGCATTACGCGGCCGCGTTATGAAACGTCTTGTTGATGAAGTCACTACGGCTTTTGCTAAACATCATTATGAAATCATTACAGGTCAGCTTAAAGGCAATCTTTTGCAATATTGTTCGCCAGATATTGCAATTGGTATCGAAACTGCCAAAAATCTGGCACGTGATAAAATTTTTGAGCACCCGCAGAAGTCTGGTTTAGAAATTATTGCGCACCAAAGTTTACAAACGATTTTAGATGCATTTGTACCACTCACAACTCCGCATAAATCTTTAAGCTTTAAAGAACAACGTTTAATGTCTATCCTTAATCTATATGGTGCTAACTTTAGCAATAATCACTACAGCAATATCATGCAAGTCCTCGATATTATCAGTAAGTTCTCAGATCATCAGGCTTATAGCTTGGCGCAAGAGCTACAAGGCAATAAAATAGGTTTGTTTTAAGCTGGCTTGATATAGAAAGAAATAAAACTAGTGTCGTTTTCAATTCATTTTAGAACGACCAGATTTACAGTTATGAATAAGTGAAATTACGCTATGATCGGATGTTTAATTGGCGAAGTGTTTGCCCTAGAAGCCCCTACTGTCTTACTAAATGTGAACGGTGTGGGTTATGAAATTGATACACCACTTTCAACATTTTGCCAATTACAAAAAGGCCAGAAAGTTACGTTATGGACGCATTTAGTTGTTCGTGAAGATGCTCAACAACTCTACGGTTTTAGTGATGCTCAAGAGAAAACAATTTTCCGCACCTTATTAAAAGTAAATGGTGTCGGCCCGAAAATGGCATTGGGTATTTTATCGACGCTAAGTGTTGAGTTATTGGTTCACACCATTGAACATGATGATATTAATACGCTGGTCAAAGTTCCAGGGGTTGGCAAAAAAACAGCTGAACGTTTAATGATTGAACTCCGTGACCGTTTCAAAACATTGGCTCAAGGCACTTCAACTGTGGCGACCATGCCTCAAATTCAATTTGCTGCAAACTCTCCTGTTGCAGAGGCAGAAGCTGCTTTGCAATCTTTAGGTTATAAACCACTTGAAGCACAAAAAGCTGTTGCTGCGGTTAAAGCCGATTACACAGAATCAGCCGATATTATTCGTGCTGCTCTTAAATCCATGATGAAGTAAAACACTTATGCAAGACCGTCTAATCAGTGGAACAGAAAAACCAGAAGATCATTTTGACCGGGCTATTCGACCAACTTCTCTTGCCGACTATATTGGGCAACCAGTCGTACGCGAGCAAATGGAAATTTTCATTGGTGCTGCTCGTGGCCGTGGTGAAGCACTCGACCATACGCTGATTTTTGGTCCGCCGGGTTTAGGTAAAACCACACTTGCTAATATTATTGCCCGAGAAATGGGGGGTAACCTCAAATCTACTTCAGGACCGGTATTAGAGCGTGCAGGTGATTTAGCAGCAATGCTGACTAACCTTGAAGAAGGCGATGTTTTATTTATTGATGAGATTCATCGTCTTTCACCAGTGATTGAAGAAATTCTGTATCCAGCGATGGAAGATTACCAATTAGATATCATGATTGGTGAAGGCCCTGCTGCTCGTTCAATTAAACTCGATTTACCGCCTTTTACACTCGTCGCTGCCACTACACGTGCGGGCTTACTGACCTCACCACTACGTGATCGCTTCGGTATTGTACAACGTCTTGAGTTTTACTCTGTAGAAGACTTGACTCACATTGTGTCACGCTCTGCAAACTTAATGGATGTACCCATTACAGTTGAAGGCGCAGAAGAAGTAGCACGCCGATCACGAGGAACACCTCGTATCGCTAACCGTTTATTACGACGTGTTCGTGACTATGCTCAAGTGAAAGGCACAGGTGAAGTGACCCATGAAATGGCGCAGCGCGCACTAGATATGCTCAATGTTGATAAAGCTGGCCTAGATACCCTCGACAGACGTTATTTGAGCATGCTACTCGAGCGTTTTGATGGCGGTCCTGCTGGAGTTGAAGCGCTTGCAGCAGCGATGGCTGAAGACAGCGGTACGCTTGAAGATGTGATTGAACCTTATTTAATTCAACAAGGTTATGTCATGCGTACTGCACGAGGTCGGATTGCAACCAACCAATCTTATTTACAGTTTGGAATGACACCACCTGAGCCTAAAAACTAACCAAAGGGAGAGAATTTTCTCTTCCTTTTTTAATTTAATCTCTTTATTCAATTAAAATAATAATTGTCTTATCAATAAATTAGCCACTCTATACCTTTTAAGTCTTTTTTTATACCTTATTGATTTTTTAATATTTTTGAAAACTGAATTATAAGAAATCTAGATAGCAAATCTTATGAACAATAATATTTTTAGGATAAGGACATGTACAAAAAAGCCGCTTTGATTTTTCCACTCGCTCTAATGAGCCAGCTGAGCCTAGCAGATTGGGTAAAAGATGCTGCACAACAAAATGAAAATCAGGTGATTCAATTAAGACAACATATTCACGAGCATCCTGAACTTGGCAATATGGAATTTAAAACATCTGCACTAGTTCAAAAAGAATTAAAGTCCTATGGCATTCAGGTCAAAACAGGTTATGCAAAAACAGGTGTTATTGGCATTTTAAAAGGGAATAAACCCGGCCCTATTATTGCACTTAGAGCCGACATGGATGCGCTACCTATGGAAGAAAAAAGTGGTGTTGCCTTTGCGAGTAAACAAAAAGCAATTTATCAAGGAAAAGAAACTTACGTAATGCATGCTTGTGGACATGACGCACACACTGCAATGTTATTAGGCGCAGCAAAAATTCTGGCTGCCAATAAAGATAAAATATCGGGTACGGTTGTCTTTGTTTTTCAACCTGCTGAAGAAGGTGGAGCAGATATAGACAACTTTACACAGGGTGATCAGATCGGCTCAAGAAAAATGATCACAGACGGTGCATTTAAGGATTATAAACCCGAAGCTATTTTTGGAATGCATGTCATATCTGGTATGCAAAGTGGACACCTTTATTATAAAGATGGTGCCATTTTAAATAGTGCAGACCATTTACGTATTCAGGTCAACGGCAAGCAGGTTCACGGCTCAACCCCTTGGTTAGGTAGAGATCCGATTTATGCATCGGCACAAATGATTAATAATTTACAGAGTCTTATTAGCCGAAGAACTGATCTCACTCAAGGCATGGGCGTCGTCAGTATCGGTAACATTCAAGGTGGTACAGCAGGAAATGTGATTCCAGAACAAGTCAATATGATCGGTACTATTCGTTCTAATAACGAACAGGTACGGGCAAATATCTTAAAAAGTTTACCTGCCATGATAGAGCATAACGCTCAAGCCAATGACGTCACCGCCAAAGTTGAAATTGCTCCTTACGCTCCAGTGACCATGAATGATAAAGCGCTCACTCAGTTTATTCAGCCAACCCTAGCCAAAGTTGTTGGCGATTCAAAACTCCATGTTTTAGATCATAATGCAAGCGCAAGTGAAGATTTTGCCTATTATGGCAAGTTAATGCCGTCATTCTTTGTTTTCTTGGGTGCAACACCAGAAAATCAAGACTTAACTCAGGCGGCACCAAATCATAGCCCTTATTTTATTGTAGATAACAAGGCTTTAAAAACTGGGACCGAGCTACATGTAAGATTCGTATTAGATTATCCGAATATATCAAAACAAGTTCAAACTTCATGGAAGCCCTCTTAACTTAAAAAGCTTGCTAGCCATAAGATATAGCGTTTTTCGATTAGAAATACAGCAACCGCAATTGAAAGGTTGTGCCATAGGACTTAGTATGCAATCTGCTAAACTGCCCCGTATTTAAAAGCAGATGTATGGCTTTTGAATGGAACCAATGTTTTATTCAAAGCCATATTTTAAATATAAAGCTCTATAGTGAACTAAAACGGAATACTCTCATGGCGAATCATTTTGAATTCAACATTCGTGTTTATATTGAAGATACGGACGCAGGTGGTATTGTTTACCATGCCAACCATATTCGCTATATGGAACGTACCCGTACTGAATGGCTCCGTGCTTCTGGCGTTGATCATTACTGGCATCAAAAAGACTACAACTTTGTCGTACACAAAATTGACGTAAAATACATGCGTCCTATTTTAATGGATGATTTAATTACTGTTACAGCACGTGTAGTTTCATGTAAAGCTGCGTCATTTGTGTTGCAACAAAATATTTATCGTGGTGAAATCTTGCTTGCTTCTGGCGAGGTTGAGTTGGCATGTTTAAGTAAAGAACTTGTAGCTCGTCGTCTTCCAGAAGAAATACGTGATCTTATTCGTAAAGAATTGGAACAAGACTAAAAAAACAACCGGCATATGTAACCTATGGCAACAAACATTGAATCAACCCTGCATATTTCTGACCTTATTTTACAAGCAAGTCCAGTCGTTCAGTTGGTCATGCTAATTTTATTGTTAGCATCGATCTTTAGTTGGTATCTGATTGCCAAGTTACATATGAGTTATAAAAAAGCACATCAAGACGATGAACATTTCCAAAAAATGTTCTGGTCTGGTGCTGAACTCAGTACGCTTTATAACAATGCCCAACTCAACTCAAAGCGCTCTGGGCTTGAAGATATTTTTTATCAAGGGTTGAGCGAATTTTTTAAACTCAAAAAGCGTCAGGCTCCTGTTTCACAAACAATTGAAGGCACTGAACGTATTTTGCACGTAGGTTTGAGCCGTGATCAAAGCCATTTAGAATATGGTTTAGGGACTTTAGCAAGTATTGGTTCTGTGGCCCCATATATCGGTTTATTCGGTACTGTTTGGGGTATTATGAATGCCTTTATCGGTTTAGCTGCGGTTGATCAAGTAACTCTGGCAACTGTTGCACCGGGTATTGCCGAAGCACTTATTGCAACTGCAATTGGTTTGTTTGCCGCAATTCCTGCTGTATTGGCTTTTAACCACTTCACTGCTAAAAGTGAAAGTGTTTATTCTGATCGCGCTTTATTTGCTGAAGAGATGATTGCTTTATTGCAACGTCAATCTGTGGGTTCATCACAGGAAGATGCATAATGGCAATTCAGCGTTCAGGGCGCTTTGAGCGCATAAAAAAACCATTAAAAAGTGATATGAACGTCGTACCTTATATTGACGTTATGCTCGTACTTTTGGTTATTTTTATGGTAACTGCTCCTATGATTACCAGTGGTATCAAGGTTGATTTACCTCAAGCAAATAACCATCCTATCGAATCAAAAGATATGCCAGCCATGGTAACAATTGGCAAAAATGGCAATATTTATCTTCAGTATGAAGATTACAAAGATAATGAACCATTATCTCGTGAAAAACTCGAAGCAGTTTTAAGCGATGCTCAAAAACAAGCTGAACAAGAAAACAAACAACTCACAGTTTTAGTCAATGGTGATAAGTCTCGTCCTTATGGTGAAGTCGTATCATTAATGGCAAGTTTACAAGAAGCAGGCTTAACTCAAGTTGGCCTTCTGACAGAGCCTTTAAAATAAGCTATGAACAAAAATCAAAAGCCGCACTTTAAACAAAATCCGATTGCATTGAGCTTTACACTCGGAGTTCATGCAATTGCCATTGTTAGCTTGCTTTTTTTAGGCTTGAGTAAACCACCTGAACAGCCAAAAAAGCTAACGACTATTTTAGTTAAGCCAGAAGATTTACCTCCTCCTTTAGCCAAAGAAATTGAACAAGAGACTACAGCTACAAATGAAGCAAAAGAGATATTAGCCCCTATTGTGGATGAAACGCTACCTCAAAATCTTCCAGTTGCACCACCTCCTCCAACAGCTCAACAACTTGCTGCTCAAAAGCAAAAGGCCGAACAGGCCCAGCAAGTCAAGTTAGCTGAGCAAAAGCGTAAAGCTGAAGAAGCTGCGAAAGCGAAACAAGCAGCAGAGCAGCAACGCATAGAGGAAACTCAAAAGCAGCAGGCTGAAGCCAAACACCAAGCTGAGGCTAAAGCAAAATCAGAAGCCGAACAAAAACGTAAGGCTGAACAAAATGCAAAAGCTGCTGAAGACGCTAAACGTAAAGCTGAGGCTGATGCAAAATTAAAACGTGAAGCTCAAAAGGCTGAAAACGCTAAACTTCAAGCACAACAAGAAGCTAAGCGAAAAGCCGAAGCTGAGGCTAAAGCTAAGCAACAAAAAGCTAATGATGATGCTAAACGTAAAGCTGATGCCGATGCTAAAGCCAAGCAACAAAAAGCTAATGATGATGCTAAACGTAAAGCTGATGCCGATGCTAAAGCTAAGCAACAAAAAGCTGACGAGGCTAAACGCAAAGCAGAAGCTGACGCTAGAGCTAAGCAACAAAAAGCTGAGGAAGCTAAACGCAAAGCTGAGGCCGATGCAAAAGCTAAGCAACAAAAAGCCAATGACGAGGCTAAACGTAAAGCTGAAGCCGATGCAAAAGCCAAACAGCAAAAAGCTGATGATGCTAAACGCAAAGCTGAAGCTGATGCTAAAGCCAAACAAAAAGCTGCTGACGATGCTAAACGTAAAGCTGAGGCCGATGCCAAAGCCAAACAGCAAAAAGCTGCTGACGATGCTAAACGCAAAGCTGAAGCGGAGGCTGAAGCAAAAGCTGCATCTGCTCAAAAAGCACAAGAAGAGGCAGCTCAAAAGAAAGCTGAAGCTAAAAAGGTTGCTTCTTCAGCTAGACGCGATTTTGAGCAAAAAATTCGACGCTCTTGGGATGTCCCAACTGGCAGTAGTGGTAAAACAGTTGGTGTTCGTTTTACTCTGTCGGATTCGGGAAGCGTTAATTCTATTGTGATCACGCGTTCAAGTGGTGACGATGCTTTAGACGCAAGTATTAAAGCTGCAATTCAAGCCGCAGCGCCCTATCCTATGCCATCAGATCCAGATGCAAGACGTGAAGCAAGAAGTGTTAGCTCTACATTTAGAGCGCAATAATTTTGAAAGAGTTACATGCTTTAAATAGTTTAAGGCATGTAACTATGCTACAAAATCAACAGTCACAAAAATACCTGCTATGACTTTAAACTTATGAATACGAGCCGCAAACACCTGCTATCTTTAGCACTGATCACAGCCTTAAGCCCTATTGCTTCTACAACTGCTTTTGCCCAGTTATATCTGGAAATTGCCAAAGCACCAGATCAGGCACCCAAAATTGCTATTGTCCCATTTACTAACGACAATGGGCTCTATCCTATTGTTGAAACAGACTTAAACCGTTCTGGACGCTTTACAAGCTCATCTAAAAACTTACCTGCCAATGCTGCAATTAACCAGATTCAAGCTTCTGACTGGCAAGCCGCAGGTATTCCATATGTAGTTACGGGTCAAATTAAACAAACAGCGACAGGTTTTGAAGTTCACTACCAACTTTATGATGTACAAAAGCAACAATACATTTTAAATGAACTTTTAAATGTACCAGCTGCACGCATACGCCAGGCTGGCCATATGGTAAGTGATGCTATTTATCAAGCGCTTACTGGTATTCCAGGTGACTTTAGTGGCCGTATTGCATATGTACTAAGAAACCCTGCAACACCTGCCGAGCGTTATACACTACAAATTGCAGATACGGATGGTGAACAACCAAAGACCGTTTTATCATCTCGTGATCCAATTCTTTCTCCGGCATGGACACCAGATGCTAAAAAAATTGCTTATGTTTCTTTTGAAACTAAACGTCCAGCAATTTATTTACAGGATTTATCAACTGGAACACGTGAAGTTCTTACTAGTTTCAGAGGCTTAAACGGCGCACCAAGTTTCTCACCCGATGGCCAATCAATGCTGTTTACAGCATCTATGAATGGCAACCCTGAAATCTATCAAATGGATTTATCAACTCGCCAAGTCAAACGCATGACAAATGACTCGGCAATTGATACCGAAGCACGTTATACACCAGATGGAAAATCCTTTATTTTCACTTCTGACCGGGGTGGCTCTGCCCAAATTTATCGTTACACCTTTGCTGATGGCTCAGTAAAGCGTTTGACATTTAAAGGGTCATTTAATGCACGTGGAACTCTGAGTGCAGATGGCAAAAAGATTGCACTTGTTCATCGCCCAAGTGGCAGCAGTTATAAAGTTGCAATTCAAGACATTAATACTGGCATCACCAATATTCTTACCCCAACTAGTTTAGATGAATCACCAAGTTTCTCACCAAATGGGCAAATGGTGGTCTACGCAACTCGTGAAGGCAACCGTGGCTTGTTGTCTATTATGTCTACTGATGGACGTTTCCGTATGAATTTACCAAGCGAACAAGGTGAAGTACGTGAACCAGCCTGGGCACCAAAATAACTTTTAATTCCATTGACGGAGATGATCATGAAATCAATCAAATATTTAGCTCTACCCTTTCTTAGCGTAGCACTCGTAATGACAGGCTGTGCTAGCCGTAAACCTGCAGCGACGACTACGACTGGTACAAACCCAAGCACGGTAAACACTTCTGGTTTAAGTGAAGATGCTGCATTAAATGCTCAAAATTTGGCAGGTGCTTCATCTAAAGGTGTAACTGAAGCAAATAAAGCGGCTTTGGCTAAACGCGTTGTTCACTTTGATTATGACAGCAGCGATTTATCTACTGAAGACTACCAAACACTTCAAGCTCATGCTCAGTTCCTTATCGCAAATGCAAATTCAAAAGTTGCATTAACAGGCCATACAGATGAACGTGGTACACGTGAATACAACATGGCTTTAGGTGAGCGTCGTGCTAAAGCTGTACAAAGCTATTTAATTACCAATGGTGTAAACCCACAGCAACTTGAAGCTGTAAGTTATGGTAAAGAAGCTCCTGTTAATGCGGGACATGATGAATCAGCGTGGAAAGAAAATCGCCGCGTTGAGATTAATTACGAAGCAGTCCCTCCTTTATTAAAATAAGGGATATCCATAAAAANA
>NZ_GG753601.1:710295-754806 GCF_000163635.1 Acinetobacter sp. SH024
GCGTTTTTTTATTCTTAAGAAGATTTCTTTTCTTCTTCAGGATGTTGCATGGACTCAATCAAATCATGCTTATTAAAATCTTTATATTCAGGTTTTGCCTCATAATCTTTCCAAGCTTCCTGAACATTTTCTTTCGAAATTTCATCTAGATTGATTGGTTCACCTGCCGTGGGGGTCGCATCAAACTTCTTTGTTGTCATTTCGATTCTCCTAAAAATATACAATCCTTTGTAATGCAATCAACATACCATTTTAATTGGGGCTTGTAAGCATAAATCCAACACAAATAAAGTAAGATAATTTTTATTTTGTGACATTCTCATCTAGAATATGCCACGTATTTATCTGACTCATTTTGATGCTTGAAGCACAGGAGCGTTTTTTTATGTCCAACCTCACTCTGTCCCAATTTTTACAACAACAAAAAGGGAATCTAACACCTGAGTTGGCTCAAGTCATCGATACTATTGCCACGACCTGTAAAACAATCGACCAAGCATTACAAAAAGGTGCTCTGGCTGGTATTTTAGGTAGTGCTGGCAATGAAAATGTTCAAGGTGAAACACAGAAAAAACTTGATGTGATTTCGAATGACTACTTAATTGATGCTTTAAAAGTACACCCGCACGTAGGCGGTCTCGCTTCTGAAGAGCTTGATGAGTTCACACCTGCACAAGAAAATGGTAAATACCTCGTTTTATTTGATCCATTAGACGGCTCAAGCAATATTGATATCAATATGTGTGTAGGTACGATTTTCTCTATTTTGCCTGCAAAAAATGCAGTAACACAAGCAAACGATTTCATGCAAGCTGGTACACAGCAAGTTGCTGCTGGTTATGTACTTTATGGCCCATCAACTATGATGGCTTTAACTGTAGGAAATGGCGTAGCATTCTTTACTTTAGATCCAGAAACTCAAACCTTCTTGCTTACTAATGAGAATGTACAAGTTCCAGCAGACACTCAAGAATTCGCTATTAATGCATCTAACCAGCGTCATTGGGAACAACCAGTAAAACAATATATTGATGAATTACTCGCAGGCAAGACATCTGTTCGTGAAAAAGATTTCAATATGCGCTGGGTAGCATGTATGGTGGGTGATATTCACCGTATTTTATGTCGTAGTGGTATTTTCCTTTACCCATACGACTTAAAAGATCCGAAAAAAGCAGGTCGTTTACGTTTAATGTATGAAGCGAACCCAATGAGTATGCTCATTGAACAAGCAGGTGGTGCATCAACTACTGGCCGTGTACGCATTCTAGAGATTGAACCTACAGAACTTCACCAACGTGTACCTGTGATTATCGGTTCTAAAAATGAAGTTGAACGCGTAACAAGCTACCACTAATAATTTTAATTACTTAGGGCATCATAGTATGATGGTGCCCTTTTGTTGGATATTTTCTTATGGCGGTTATTTTTTTAGAATCAAAAGACAATGCAAAAATTAAACATTTGCGTGGATTAATCGAACTCAGTAACGCCCGAAAAAAGCACCAACAAACCGTTCTTGAAGGCACACATCTTTGTTTGGCGTGGTTACAACAGCAAAAGAAGATTTTTTCTTTATTCACGACAGAACAAGCATTAGAACACGAAGATTTAAAGAAAATAACAGAGCTACATCAAGGCCATATTTTTGTTATTAGTGAAGTTTTATATAGAGATTTGAGCACATTAGGTACAAGCTTACCTTGTTTAGCGATTATTGATTTACCTAAAACTGCATCAACTATCGACTACAATGTAGACACCTTAATTCTAGAAAATATTCAAGATCCGGGTAACGTAGGTACACTTCTACGTTCAGCAGCAGCAGCAAATATTAAACAAATCATTTGCACACAAGGCTCTGCATCACTTTGGTCACCACGAGTTTTAAGAGCAGGTATGGGCGCTCATTTTAGCTTACATTGTTTTGAAAACTTCCAGCTGACAGATATCCTTCCAAAATTTCAAATCCCGGTTTTTGTTACTAGCTCTCATCGCTCAACCAGTCTTTACTCAAAAGACCTATCTAAACCGTGTGTGTGGATTTTAGGAAATGAAGGTCAAGGTGCAAGCGATTACGCGTTAGATCACGCACAATCAGTGACTATTCCTCAACCGGGTGGACAAGAGTCATTAAACGTGGCAATTGCAGGATCTATTTGTTTTTTTGAGATGGTTCGCCAACGCCAATAAAACGTTAATTTATTTTACATCGCACATATTTGTGAAAAAAATCAATTACACTAGTAAAAAATAACCGATTGTTGTCAACCTCCCACCTCTTTTCAACGTTATATGAGAGATATATTGAAGATAAGGTGGGTATGTCCAATGACAGGATTTTCCATCTCCATGGATTTAGCACCGAAAAAGTCTCGATCGGAAACATCTAGTGCTCATGCCAGCACGGCTGAGCAACGCCTGAAAGTTTTCATGCAAGATGTTACTGGTCGTGCTTTGGTAATGATGGAGAGTGCTACCCAAGGTCAACAAGGTATTGCGATGGATTTGGTTCAAGAAGCATTTATTGCTTTACACAAATCTTATGCCGATAAAAGTACTGAAGAATGGTATCCCCTGTTCTACACTATTTTGAATAACAAACTTCAAGATTGGCGCCGCAAAGAAGCTCGTAGAGCAAACCCATTTTCATTCTTCAAAAAAGTTAGTCTGGATAATGACGACGACGAAGTTATCGATGTAGTTGATGAAAAAGCTATTAATCCTGCAGATTTTCTCGATCAAGCAGTAACGATAGAGGAAATTCGGGAAGCAATTGAAAAACTACCTGTTCGTCAACAACAGGCATTTATGTTACGTGCGTGGGAAGGGTTTGACACCCATACAACAGCTCAGATCATGAACTGTACCGAAGGTAGTGTGAAAACCCATTATCACCGAGCAATTCAGGGACTTAGAGAATACTTGGCACATTTAAATCCCTTGGGAGGTTCTGATGAATCATGATGATTTCACTAAAAAGGTGACATCCAAACTTGATAGTTTGGCAGATCACCATAAAAATAAAACAGTGGTCATGAATCATGTGCTTGACCATATTCAACAAAAACCAGCCTCTTATTATAGTGTCTGGAAAATGACTGGTTTCGCACTTGCCGCAGCAATTACAGGTTTTGTTATTCTGCCTAACTCAGTCGAGATTGTGGATAAGCCACAAAATCAAGTGATCGTTAATCCTAAATTATCTCCACAAATGGTGGAAGATTTAGAGATGTTAATGGTGTTGGGTGAGGATAAAGTACAACATGGCAGCTAAAAAGTTAGCGCTTATCCTGTGTTCATTAAGTTTCTTGCAGACAAGTTTTGCAGGTTTTGAACGCTTTTGGATTTTTTCTAAAGATGCCAATGCACAAGTGGATGACACATGGGATGCCCTTTCCGAAGAAGAGCAACGTGCAGTCATTAAACGTTACCAGAGTTTAAAAGAGCTACCAGCGAATCAAAGCACCAACTTACAGCAACGTATGGACTGGTTTACTCAACTTCCTGAAGCTGAAAAACAAAAAATGCGTGAAGCATGGCAAAAAATGAGTACGCAAGAGCGAAAAGACTTACGTGAGCGGATGCTTAAAGCGAATGGTGAAGAAAGAACAGCAATTCGTGAAGAATACATGAATAAGTATTTAGAGCACTAATTTATTGTTTAGTGATTAAATAGGTGAAATCTAATCACTCAATTATTTTGATTTCATTTCTTATAAAAAAGCCTCCAATTGGAGGCTTTTTTATTTTATATCGTTTATTTACGGTAGCGTCTATAAGCTGCTAAACCAAGTAACGATGCTAAAGATAAAATTCCCAAGCTGCCACCACCGCCTCCACTATTACCACCTCCAGCAGTAGTATTACTACTCACTAAACTGATAGTACCTGCATTTGAAATTTTATTATCAGCATCATATACGTAATAAGTTAATGTATCATTGAAGTTATTAAAACTATTTTTAGCTTGAATATAAATATTACCACCATAACAAGTATTATCCTTATCTTCACCTGGACAAGGGCCTTCTCTATCTGCCTTAACTACTGTAAAAATTCCATCTTTTGAAGTTTTACTTGGCAAATATATAGGCAAGTCTGCAAACTGAGGTTTATTAGGCTTTGTAATAAGTGTATTAGCTGGACCATCTCCATCATCATTTGCGTATTTAAGTAAATTTAATGGAATTATTTCATTTGCTAAATATTGGAATACAACTTTACTATCACTTGCTACAGGTGCAACATTATCAAATCGTGCTTCTAAAAGACCAGATGATTGAGTAGAACCATCTTTACTACTAATCGTATATTTACAATAGTTGTAGTCACCAGCTTGAGTAGTAATATCATCCGATCGATAGAATATAATTTGCTGTAAAGCACTATTCCACTCACAAAAAAGTTTATCGTCTTTTTCCGTGCTTGCAACTTTGTCATCTATCAATCCTGTTCCAACAGATTCAAGACTAATATTATAGTCCGTACTATTAAAAAACTTTAGAAGATGGCTACTATCTTCATTTGGCAAAGGTAAGCCATTTGCCTTCAAATCAATATAGATCGCTCGGTATTTTGCATTTGCTTTAGTTTGATCAAGAAGATTTTTATAATTTGCCAAATCTATTTTTAAGACATTCCACAAATATGAATAAAGTGGATTAGTGAGATTTTTTTCTGCAGTATCATACTGGGTTTGGTATCCCTCAAGTAAAGTAGTGAGAGAGCTGTTGCCTAAACCTCTTAAATCACCAGCAGTTAATTTCATTAGTTCTACTGAACCTATATCACAGCTATTACGAGCAATGTTATCGGGCTGATAATATAGTTTATTAGTTGGGAGTCGAGCTAAACCACGTTGATCTATATCAGCGCATATAGCTTTACCCTCAGGGTCTACATCTATTAAATCTTCTTTTCCAGCAGCTACCAATGGAAAATAAAGTGGTAAAAAACCAGTTACTGCTTCAGCTTTTTCATGGCGCTCAAGTAAAGAGTTAAATGGAACACCTGAAATATCAATTGTCTTATTAGCTGACGAAAGTACCTCTGTTGGTAAATCACATTTATCAGTATTATTACTTAAATTTAGTGCATTAAAAGATAATCTAAGACCTGAGTTCTTCAAATCAGCTGCTGAGCCTGCTAAATATCGACAAGCATATCCAACTGGATTGTATCCAATTATATTAAAATTCAATTCTTTCCCACCTAAACTGTCATATAGGAAAGTTGTATGTGCGTTATTTTCAACAATAGTGTTATTTTGTAGCTTTAAACTACTTCCACCACTTAAAATAGTTGATGGATTTGTTGTATTACCAGGAATCGCATCTCCTGTAAATTTTAAAATAACCCCATTTAGAGTGCTGGCAATATTTTGAGCAATTGTATTAATTGTAAAAGTAGCTTTCGGCTCGCCACAAAATTCAAATGTACTAGCAGAATTGCTCGAACCATTCTTGATAATACTTGAGGATGTAAGAGTAACCTCTCGTTTGGCATACTCAGTACCATTTTTACAACTCATAGCTAACACGCTACCAGTACTTGCTTGATTGCCTTGCAAGAGGGAATGAGTTATTGATAAATTTACTCCGCTACCACCAAGAAAAACAGCTCCACCTTTTGGAGCTTGAGAGTTTAAAATTTGAGAATTTAATAATGTAACATTACCACCCGCATAAATAGCCCCACCTTGATTTGAAGCTATACCATTTTCTATAATAATATTTTGCAGGAATAGAGCTTTTTGATTTTCCGCTGTGTTAAATATACGCGACTTGCCCGCAGCATTAATACGTGTTTTAAGTTCTGGTAGAGCAGGATAGTCATTTGTTAAAACATTCTTTTCTGACCAAATTTTATCTTCTTCACGTTCACCATAGCCATAAATAGAAATATTAGCATTGGGCACCAATTCTTTATTTAAAGTATAAGTTCCAGCTTTTAACTGAATTACCTGATCAGTATCGAGGCTAAATACAGTACACCCATAAGCGGATTTACGAGTTTCTGCAACTTTAATAGCTTCTCTTAATGAACATGCGTTCGTATTTTCACCATCTTCATCAGCAAAAGTTGTGACCTCAATTCTTTTATTTGTGGTATCAGCAAAAAGTGGCATATTTGCAAGCACAGCTAACGCTAATAATGCCTTCTTATAATTTTTCATAGTCTCATCCCTGATTATGACTTGAAACGGCGTAAAGCAATTAAACCTAATAAACCTAAAATAAAGGCCCCACCAACACTACCTCCACCTCCGGTACTGACAGATTTGTCTTCAATTCCAGATAAAGGATCCTGAACAATTCTTGTCGGGATAGTGATATATTGAAACTCTACGCCTTCATTAAATCGAGACACACTCGTAACAACCTGAATACTAAAAATATCCGCGCCATGCCAGTTCCCATTTGGCGTATAAATTACATTTCCATTTTGATCTAAAGTTATACTGCCTTTAGAAACTGGTGTGTCTGTACTTTGTTTAATTCTAAGGCATCCCGGTTGCCATTCTTTTCCATCAGCTCGCTCGCCAAACAATCGCTTACACGTAGCTGGAGTCACTAAATCTGCTTCACTTAGAGAACCAAGAATATTAAATTTTGCAACTTGGCCATATCTAATATCTTGACCTACTGAGGATATCTCAGTATCTAAAATATATTCAATCGCGCCAAGATCACATAGCTCATCATAACCGCTACGTTTTTTCCCACGTTGATCAACACTTTCACAGCTTGCTAATCCGACTGAAGTGCCGTCACTATATAAACGACCTTTATTAATAATTAAGGAGTCAGCTAAAGTATTATAACTTTCTAAAAGTCGAGGCTTAAAAAAACCTAAAAAACTATCTTTAGGAGTGTTAAAAGGACAAAATAAACCTTCTTTCGCTGTTACATCGCATACTCCCTCATCTGTACTACCTGCTATTAATTTTTCATTAGCAGGATAAAGAATATTAGGGAGCTTAGAGGTCGCATTTCTATTACATTCTGTTGTCACCAAATTACTTTGTATAATTGCTTTATCGGCACTAGTAGCCTGGCAGTTGATCGTATTTCCAACTAAAACACTATTTGAAATAGAAGCATTACCTTGGGGAGCATCTAGAAATAATCCTTTATCATTTTTAATCATCGTAATGTTATTAACAAACATCCCATCTTGAACATTTGCAATAAAACCTACTTTATTATGAAAAAAAGTACTGTTACTCAGACCGGTAGAACGCTGGCTTAAATATCCCCCTGTACTTTCATCATCAAATTTATTTGCACTGAAGAAAAGTGATCCAGCAGCAGAACTAACTTCATTGTCTCGAATCACAGACTGCGTGATCAAATACAAAGGCTGCTCACTATAAATTACTCCACCTTGTGTTGCTTTATTATTTTGAATAAGAGTATTGGTAATTGTGACGAACCCATAGGTCTGGCCACTTTTCGTGACCAATCCTCTATTATAAATTGCTCCCCCTTGAGCTGCGTATCCATCAATTAAACGAGAGTTTTGAATTTTCAATATTTCATGATTATCAATCAAACCACCAGTGACGGCTTTAAATTTTAAACCCGCACCTTGTAAATTAAGATCAGTTAGCGAAACAGAAATTGATGCTTTTTCAATACTTTCATCATCAATTTTAAATAACTGATCAGTACCAATCATTTTTATTGTAGCGTTATGCGAACCTGGTTGATCGGTATCAACTAGCGTAGAATCATTTTTAGCAGTACTAATTGTCAGAGGAGCTGTTATCTTTATTTTTTCATTAAGTGTGTACTCTTTATCTCTTTGCAAAATAATATTATTTGAGTCACCACTAGCACAGCCACGATAACCATCTTTTACAGACGCAACAACCTTAGAATCGCTTGAATTAAGTTTATTTAAAAGTTCGACAGCCTCGCGTAATGAACAGACCGTGTTATCGACGTCTTCATCAGTTGTAGTTGTGACTTGAATATCGGCAGAATAAGCGTGTCCAGCAGCAGCCAATAAAGCAAAAGCAATGCTCCGTTTGAGCATACCCATCTCCTTACATCTTTTTTCATTTTTCTTTGTCAATATTGCAAAATTTCCGCTTTTGCAATCGCATCCTTTGTGCGTACTTTGTCACAGGAAGTAGAATTTCTCAAGACATTTTGGTCGGTCTGTAGAGTCATTTTTGAGCTAGATTACAAAAAGCTTCGTAGACCTAAAAAAGTTTTTTAAATACAAAAAATTGTCGTATTAAAAAATTAAAAAAGAATTTATAAGTTATAAATATAGCTTTTCTGAAATGAAAAAAACTTATGTAGGGAAAGCCATTTTTTAAATTGTATGAGTTTAATTTAAGCAAAACAGCAAATTTAAGCTAGAAACTCTACTGTTGATACTCATCAATCAAAGCATAAATTTGTCTTAAAGTCGCATTAGAAAGTTTTGTTTTTTCACCTTTGAGTAGTTTTTCTAACTGAGCAACAGTTTGCAGTAAAAGAGATGCTTGGTGAGGACCATGTAATAATAAGTAATCAACAATTTGTTGGTCAAAGTGAATACCCCGTCTAGCCATTACAGATGTCACCAAGGCATAGCGGTCTGCATATAGACTTCCACTTGGCACTTTTACACTAACGGCTTGTGTAAGTCGTGATTGTAGGTCTGGTAATTCCAGCTTTAATTCAATCGGTGCTACACGCGACGAAAACACCAGTTGTCCTTCGTGATTATTCATTAAATGAAAAACAGCTTTCTGCCAGTGAGGCACACCACTAATCGATTCAATATCATCCAAAGCAACAAGATCATAATGTTCTAAAGAGGTAATTGCCTCAATAGGTGCATCAAGCAGTTCGAGCAAAGATACTTTAATAGCAGATTTGCCTATTTCTAAATAAGAATCACAAATTGCAGAAAGTAAATGACTCTTCCCCGTCCCCGCTCCACCGTAAATATAGAACCTACTCACCAGACCAGCATGTAGTTGACGCACGGCATCGACTACATGCCCCCAACCCGGTCCCGAAAAATCACTGATTCGGGCATCAAGTTGAGGTTCTATATCCAGTTGGAGTTGACGCATATATTGAATTAACCTTGAAATTATTTCTGGTTAGGAGATTTTAGTTCATCTGTATCTTGCTGTGTTTTAACTTCAAGATCAAGCTTAGTGCTTTCGGTTTGTACATGAATTTGCTCAATATCGCCATGTTGGATCACTAATGTAGATGGTGGAGCGTAAAGTGAGCTTCTTTCGTAATTCTCTCTTAAATGCTTCAACAACACTACAATAACCGCAGCAACAGGCAATGCAATTAACATTCCCAAGAAACCTGCAAGTTGTGCACCTGCCAATACTGCAAAAACAACTGCTACAGGAGATAAGCCAATTTTATCACCCAGTAGGAATGGCTGTAAGATATAGCCTTCTACCGCTTGACCAATCATAAAGACGATACCAACCAGTAATAGATGCATCCAATCCAAGCCAAACTGGAACAGGCTGGCAATAACAGCGGCAATAATACCTACGGCAAAACCTAAATAAGGAATAATACTAGCAAGCCCTGCCACCATACCAATAATCAGGCCAACTTCCAAACCGATGAGCTGTAAACCAACTGCATACACTACGCCAAGCAATAGCATGACAAGAAACTGACCTTTAACAAATGCCCCTAAAACGCTATGGCATTCACCAACGATCTGTAAAGTAGTTGCTTCATATGGACGTGGGATGAGACGGCGTAAGTTTTGTAACATACGTTCCCAATCAAGCAAGAAATAGAAAGCAATGATTGGAATTAAAACCACTGTTCCACCAATCTGAATAAAATTCAAACCAGATTGAGCCAGTTTTAATAACACTGCCTGAATGCTGTCTGCGCTATAGTTTGTTTGGACATATTCCATGACAGCTTTAGACAACTGCTCTGTGTCAATTTCCATTTGCTGGACATTAAATGTCGAAGACACCCAAGGTAAAAAGGTAGCATTAATCCAGTGAATACCTGCTGGAATACTATCTCGGGCATAAACTAATTGTTTCCAAATCAGTGGAACTAAATACCAGAGTGCAATAGTTAAGGTTACACCTATTCCGACGAATACCACGCTAATTGCTAACCAGCGAGGCAATTTCATTTTTACCAGCACATCAACAAGTGGACTGAATAAATAAGCCAGGAAAAAAGCACCGATAAAAGGAATGACTACAGGCTTGAGTAAGTACAACACCCATACCAGCAATACAATACCTGCGAGTAAAAAAATACGGCGCAGTATACGATCTTGCATAAAATCTAGCCTTTTTTGATTTAATCGTTATAAATGAAAAAATATTTTTATTAAAGATAGCATTTTCGAGCATAAATAACATAAGAGTTTCGTATATTCAGGTTATAATCTGCCGCCAATGCGGAGACTTCATTTATGAGCAACTCAACTTCTACCCCAAATACCGGTTTAAGCTACAAAGATGCGGGTGTCGACATTGAAGCGGGCGACGCACTGGTCGATCGTATCAAGTCAGTCGCTAAACGTACAAGTCGTCCTGAAGTAATGGGCGGGCTTGGTGGCTTTGGTGCACTATGCAAAATTCCTAAAGGTTATGAAGAGCCTGTTTTAGTTTCTGGAACCGATGGTGTAGGAACTAAATTACGTTTGGCCCTTAATCTCAATCGTCATGACACAATCGGCCAAGACCTTGTGGCTATGTGCGTAAACGACCTTTTAGTTTGTGGCGCAGAACCATTATTCTTCCTTGATTATTACGCGACTGGTCACTTAAATGTTGACGTTGCTGCAAATGTTGTTACTGGTATTGGTAAAGGTTGTGAGCTTGCAGGTTGCGCACTTGTAGGTGGTGAAACCGCGGAAATGCCAGGCATGTACGAAGGTGAAGATTACGATCTTGCTGGTTTTGCAGTTGGTGTTGTTGAGCAAAGCAAAATTATTGATGGCTCTAAAGTAAAGTCTGGTGACGTACTTATCGGTGTTGCATCAAGTGGTGCTCACTCGAATGGTTACTCATTACTACGTAAAATTTTAGACGTTAAAAACGTTGATTTAACTCAAACGATTGATGGTCGTCCTCTTGCTGATGTAGCAATGGAACCAACTCGTATTTATGTAAAACCGGTTCTTGAACTCTGCAAACAAGTTGATGTTCATGCTATGGCACACATTACTGGTGGTGGTTTACCAGGTAACTTACCTCGTGTATTGCCAAATGGTGCTCAAGCGGTTATTGATGAATCTTCTTGGGAATGGCCTGAATTGTTCCAACTTCTACAACGCGAAGGCAATGTAGAACGCTTTGAAATGTACCGTACATTTAACTGTGGTGTAGGTATGGTTATTGCTGTTGATGCAAATGATGCTGAAAAAACAATTGAACTACTTAATGCTCAAGGCGAAAAAGCTTGGAAAATTGGACATATCCAAGAAAATTCTGAGTCAGTGGAAGGTGCAGACGAAAAAATTCGTGTGATCTTTGCATGATAAAAATTGCTGTTCTAGTCTCTGGGAATGGCAGTAATTTACAGGCCTTGATAGATGCAAATCTATCAGGGCAAATTGTAGGTGTACTGTCTAATAAAGCAAATGCTTATGCCCTAGAGCGTGCTCAAAAAGCCAATATTGCTACGGCGGTTATCTCCCATAAAGACTTTCCAACGCGCGAAGTTTTTGATGAGGCAATGCATCAGCAACTCTTAGCTTGGGAAGTAGATGTAGTTATTTTAGCTGGCTTCATGCGTATCTTAACACCAACCTTTGTCAACAAATGGCAAGGGAAAATGCTGAATATACATCCCTCGCTTCTTCCAGCTTACAAAGGTGTGAATACTCATCAACGTGTTTTAAACACAGGTGATCGTTTACATGGTTGTACCGTACACTTTGTAACTGCTGAACTGGATTCTGGTCAATCTATTGCCCAATCAGCTATATCAGTTAAAGAACATGATACTGCCGCTTCATTAGCAGATCGAGTGCACACACTTGAGCACTTTATCTACCCACAAGTTGCAGAGTGGCTGTGTAACGGTCAACTTACATGGAAAGATGGGCAAGCCTATTTCCGTAATCAAGTTCTAAAAGACCCTATTCGTTTTGCAAGTTGGTAAAGTATTTTACTAACAAACAAAAATAAAAAAAGGACATGCTGGCATGTCCTTTTTTTATAAGCTTTAAATTAATTTAATTAATGATGAATCAATTTCTTTATAGAATTTACTGTATCAATAGGATGCTCTAGAGGGAACATATGGCCCCCTTCAACCACAGTAAATGGGATTCCCATTTTTCGCTTTGCCATTTGAGGAAAGCCTCTTTTTAAGAAATCACTTCCTTTACCCACCACTAAATGCACAGGCATCTTAGGTTTTGGCATAGGCAGCCACCACCAAGAAGGATTTTTACGGAAAATTGCAACTTCATCTTCACGAGAAATCGTTAAAGTTACTCCACCGCGAATCGAATCTTCTTTCAAAGCATAATCAATATAAGCCTGAAAACAATCCTCATCAAAATCTTTATAAAATCCTTTAGGACGAAGTAACTCAGCAGCCTGCTCTCTCGATTCCCAATGTTCACGACGACGTGCAGATAAGCCCGCCGGTGTCATCGCATCAACCAATTTAGGACGAAATAATTTTGCCATATGAAAAGCAAATGAATATCGCCCTAAAATAAGAGGCGGATCTAACATAATGACTTGAGAAAACAGTTCAGGACGTCGAAAAGATGCCATCAATGTTAAAACCGAACCAAGAGAATGGCCTAATCCGATGACTTTACGTCCTTTCGCCTGACGCACAATACTATCAATAACTTGATCAACCAAAGCAGGCCAATGGTTAGTCACAGGATAACGTTTGTCAGGACCAATGAGTGGAACATAAATTACGTCATACTCATCTTTTAATTGATCAAACAATTTTTGATACACCATAGATGGCACACCATTGGCATGTGCAAAGTGTATAACCGGTTTCATTGACATACCGTTATCCTAAAAATACAGATTTATTGTAATTTTGCGCTTTGACTAGTCTGCACCTCTTGAGCAATAGATTCACTTACTCCTTGCCCGATTTGTGCCCCCATACGACCCAAAATGGATTGTAGTGGGTTACGCTCAATTGTGTAGTCAACTTTATTATCAAGGTTTAGTTCGCGCATCAAGCTCGTAATATTACCTGAACGGTCAGCAACACCTAATTGAATTGCTTGTTCACCCGTCCAGAATAAGCCAGAAAAAATAGCTGGATCATTCGATTTCAAACGCTTACCACGGCCTTCTTTCACTGCGGTAATAAAGTGAGTATGAACATTATCAAGAACAGATTGAATATGTTGCTTTTGAACAGGATCAATCGGTTTTGTCATACTTAAAATGTCTTTATTCGTTCCGGCAGTTAAAGTGCGGTCTTCAATACCGAGCTTCTGAGCTAAACCAGTAATGCCATAGTTAGGCATAATTACACCAATTGAGCCCACTAAACTTGATGGGTTGACAATAATCTCATCCGCAGCAGAAGCGATATAGTACGTACCCGATGCCCCCATATCACCAATAACGGCATAAACTTTCTTATCAGGGTGCTGTTTTTTCAAATAACGAATTTCCTGCCAGATTTCATCAGACTGAACTGGAGAACCGCCAGGTGAGTTAATGTTAAGTGCAACAGCCTTACTATTTGAGGCTTCAAAAGCACGTTTAAGCGCTTTATTCGTATCTTCACTATTTACCGCTTGATTACTCGAAGCATCAATCGTTCCAATAATATCCACCACTGCCAAATGAGCACTACTGCTACTTACAGCAGAGCCTTCTTTGCTGGTTGAACAGCCTTTGCCCATGAGTACAATAATGAATAATAGATAAATAAAAGTTAATGTTTTAAAGAAGATACCCCAACGACGACTACGGCGTTGCTCTTCTACTGAAGCAAGTACAGCCTTCTCAAGAATTTGCCATTCTGGTCCATTTTGTTTAGGGATTATAGGTTCATTTTGTGGTTTTGGTGGCCAATCGGACATAAAATTCCAATCCAAATCAATCTAAAATGATGTCATTATATACGTTGATTTGATAAAAACTGTCTAAATTATATGATTTCATTTATAATATTTTTATCTTTTTTTACTTGTTGCCTCCTTTTTACCGCGATAGATGACCAAACTAGATGTAAAAAGCATGAACTATTACTTACTCAAAACTTTTAGCCGTCAACCCATTCAATTTGGACGTTTTATTGCCCGTATGTTGGCAGGGTTAGTCAATACTTTAAAAATTACTAGAACATCAAAAAGTATAGAACTTAACTTACAAATTGCTCTTCCCCACTTAACACCACAGCAACGAATAGATATTACACAACAAGCTATTCGTAACGAGTTAACCTCATACTTCGAGTTTTTAAGTATTTGGGGCTCATCAAATAGTAAGAATATTTCACGTATTCACCATATTGAGGGTGAACATTACTTTCATGAAGCACTAGCAGCAAAAAAAGGTGTGGTTTTGATTGTTCCACATTTTGGTACATGGGAAATCATGAATGCTTGGTGTGCCCAGTTCACTTCTATGACTATTTTATACAAGCCTGTAAAAAATGAAGATGCAGACCGTTTTGTTCGAGAAGCACGTAGCCGTGAACAAGCCAACTTGGTACCTACCGATGAGACTGGTGTTCGACAAATTTTTAAAGCACTCAAACAAGGCGAAACCACTGTAATTTTACCCGACCATACACCTAATGTTGGTGGGGATATGATCAATTATTTTGGTGTACCACTTGCCTCAAGTAATTTAAGTGCCAAGCTCATCCAAAAAACAAAAGCCAAAGCATTATTTCTTTATGCGATTCGTAATGAACACGACGGTTTTACGATGCATATTGAGCCTATGGATGAGAAGATTTACGAAGGTAGTGCCGATGACGGAACCTTTGTTATTCATCAAGCCATTGAACAACTGATCCAACATTATCCAGAACACTATCACTGGAGTTATAAACGTTTTAAAGCAAATCCCGCTTTAGATAATATTTACAATATTGATCCGAATGAAGCACTTCAAATTGTAGATAGACTTAAAGCAGAAGCTTCACAAATTCCTGTGAAGCCAAGTACGCTCGAAACGTCGAGTGTATAAAACCATCTCTTGATTGCGAGATACAAAACTCAATGTTCCTTGCTCAACTGTGCTTTTAAATGGAATATTAAGCTCTTGTATTCTCGCTAAAACCTCTTTGCTTGGATGACCATAACGATTATTAAAGCCAGCAGAAGCAACAACAAGCTTGGGGTTTAACGTCGCTAAGAAGTCGTAAGCTGAACTATGTTTACTTCCATGATGACCTAATACCAAGACATCCACCTTTAAATCAGGATATTCTTTCATGAGTTGATATTCTGCTTCCAACCCTGCATCGCCCATGATTAAATAATTTTGATAGTCATTTATCTGTTTTAAATGAATATAAATCACACAAGAATATTGATTTTGATTTGTAGAAACTAAGTTTAAATCTTTTTCTTTAGGCCAAAGAATTTCAATATCTAATTGTGGATATTGCCATTTTTGCCCTTGATGACAATAAGTAAATGGTTCTGTAATTTGCTCTTTCCATAATTCATTTGATATGACTTGTTTAATAGGAAAAGTCTGAGCAATAGAAGGAAATGCTCCGCTATGATCTTGATCAAGATGAGATAGTACGACGTGATCCAGTTGTTTAATTCCCTTTTGGCGTAAATATGGAATCACCACATTTCGACCAATACTAAAAGCTTTCTCGTCATAAGACCCACCCGTATCGATGAGCCATGTCTGCTGCGGGTGCTGTAAGAATATAGATTGCCCCTGTCCTACATCTATAATATTTAATTGAATTTGCAGGGACGACTTATCTGGAATGATCAAGGGTAAACAGCATATTAGCCCCCAAGATTTGGGTAAAACCCCACGCGGTAAAAATAAGATAATAATAACGAAGCTAAGGCACACTAAATCAAGTGGTGTGAGGCTAAAACCTTGTAATGGTAGAGATAACTTTTCTAAAAGATTAAAACATGACAGTACTATACTAATCAGGACGTCACTAATTTGAAAAAGTAAATTTCCGAATGAGTTAAAAATAAGCCATACACAAGCTGCAAAAATATTTAAAGGAACAATCACTCCTCCGAGTAAAGGAACTGCAATAATATTTGTAAAAGGAGCAACCCATGTAATCTGTTGAAAGAAAATCAACATTAGAGGACATAAGGCAATAAATATTTTGCCTTGAGATTCAATTAAAATTTTACTGAAAAGAATGATTCTAGATAACAGACTAGTTGAAACAAGATTTGGAGCCTGCTCTATAGTTTGATAAATCCGTAATAAAATAAAGCAAGAACCATAAGACAGCCAAAAACCTGCGGATAAAGCACTGAAGGGATCGAAAAGTAAAAGTAGACTTGCGCTATAAACCAAGAGTGAAAATGGTTTAACAGCCACTTTAATCAATACCAAAAAAGCAAATAAAAATACTGAGAGTAAAGTTCTTAAGGCGGGAATTTCAAAACCAACAAATGCCGTATAAATTAAAACACCGAAACATAATGGAATCATGGTCCAAATTTGTTTAGGTTGATGCAAATAAAGCTGCGGATAATAACGTCTTATTAATTGATGTAATACCCAAGACAACATGATAGCAAAAATGAGTACATGAGGCCCTGAAATGGCTAACAGATGAGAGATTCCTAATTCCTTAAATTGATTTTTAATCTCATCATTTAAGAGACTTTCATCCCCTGTTAATAAAGCTAATAACAGTCCTTTATTTTGCAAAGTAGATTGTTTTAACATTAATCTAAACGTTAGGCGCAACTTTTCTACATTTAATTTTTGTCTGTTAAAGAATTTCTGTTGCTCTTTTAAATGATGTTGATAACCCAACTGATAAATTTCATCAGAGCTTAAAGGCTCAATATGCTGAACACTAAAACCAGACATTATATTTCGTTGAATGAACCACTGTTCTTGGTCAAAAACACCAGCCACTGCATAACTATGAGCAGGTTTGGTTTTGCCAGAAATTCGATAATAATGACCTAATTTTAATTTTGGCTCATCTATGGCTGAGTTTACTTTTTGATTTTTTAAATATAATAGCCAATTAACGGGATGTAAGGACTGCCCTAATACCTGAACGGGTTGCTGTGTCTTATCTTCTTTTTCGTCACTTATACGGTCGACATACACAATAATATCTAAAGATTTAGGCTGCATTTGTCGCAGTTCTAATCTTTGATTTAAGGCATGCTGAGCATATTGATGTCCTATAGTAAAGAGACTAATAGCACAGACTAGACAGTAAATGGTTTTTAATATGGGGCGATTTAAGAAAATATTTCTCTTAAAAATATAAAAAATAAAACCCATAACAAGCAAGACTTTACCTAACCACCCATATTGCATTATTAAAGGGATATCTATCCCCATAAATGCAATACCCCCAATCCACCCCATTAAAATAAGTTTTAACATGCAAAGTCATATCATTATCTTTTTAGGGGCAAAATTAAAGCCCAACTAAGTGGGCTTTAACAATGTGATTTAATGACAATTTTTTAAGAACCACTCACCCAGAGTCCATCTTGCATGTGCAAAATAGAATCAGCAGCCTGAGCTAAATGCTCATCATGGGTCACAATTAACATTGCCATGTTGAGTTCTTTCTTAAGATCGGTCAGTAATTCAAAAATACCTAGAGCTGTTTTACGATCTAAATTACCTGTAGGTTCATCAGCCAGAACAACCGCAGGTTTAGTGACTAAAGCACGCGCTAAAGCCACACGTTGGCGCTCACCACCCGAAAGCTCCCCTGGCTTATGATCCATACGATGAGACAACCCAACTCGATCAAGTAAATATTCAGCTTGCGCTTTTACCGATTTAAATTGGCTATCTGCACGAAGCATTAAAGGCATCGCGACATTTTCAAGCGCAGAAAACTCAGGTAATAGATGATGAAATTGATAAACAAAACCGAGGTATTGGTTACGCTGAAAACCACGTTCAGCTTCACCTAAATTATCAAAACGCTGACCATTTAAAAATACTTGCCCTTGAGTTGGCTGCTCTAAACCACCTAGTACATGAAGCAAAGTACTTTTACCTGAACCACTCGCACCGACAATCGAAACAAACTGCCCTGCTTCAACTTGTAAAGAAAGACCTTTAATGACTTCAACTTTAGATTTACCGTCATCAAAATGTTTATATATTTCTTTCGCTTCTAAAACAATTTTACTCATAGCGCAGTGCCTCGGCAGGTTGAACTTTGGCAGCACGAAGTGCCGGATAAATAGTCGCCAAGAAGCTTAAAAGTAAAGAAACAATCACGATAATCGTTACATCTTGCCATCTTAAATAAGAAGGAAGGTAATGTACAAAGTAAGCATCAAATAGATTTAAGCCCAACACATTGTTAAACCATGAAATGATATCACTAATGGTTAAAGCTAAAATTACACCTAAAACCGTACCTGCAACTGTACCAATCACCCCAATCACGGTACCTTGAACCATAAATATTTTAGTGATCATCGATGGCGAAGCGCCTAATGTACGCAAAATTGCGATATCAGATTTTTTATCAGTCACCACCATGACCAATGATGAAACAATATTAAATGCTGCAACCACAATAATAAGGACAAGCAATAAACCGACTAGAGTTTTTTCCATTTGAATGGCATTAAATAAATTACCATGCGTATAGGTCCAGTTCGTCGCGTAGAAATTGCTTGGTAAACTTTTTACTAAGTCGTCAGCAACTTGCGGCGCTGCAAAAATATCATCTAGTTTTAAACGGACACCTTGGGCACCATCTGGTAAGCGTAATAAGGTTGAAGCATCGTATAGGGCGATATAACCCACCATAGAGTCGACTTCAGCGCCTACACTAAAAATACCAACCACTTTAAAACGCTTGAAACGAGGTACAACACCTGCTGGAGATGGCGTTGCTTCTGGTAAAACCAATGTCACGCTGTCATTTAGACGTAAGCCCAATGAATCAGCCATATCTTTACCAAGCACAATACCAAATTCACCCTTTTTAAGTGAATCTAAACTCCCGGCAACAATATGATTTTGAATAATAGAGACATTCTTTTCATATTTTGGGTCAATACCCGTCACCATAATACCAGCGACTTGCCCTTGCGCAGTTAACATACCTTGCAATTGTGTAAAAGGTGCAACCCCTGTTACATGTGGATGATGTTCAACTCGCTTCACGAGTTCAGGCCAATCCGTGAGGATTTGTGTAGATGAAACTGTTGCTTGCGGCACCATTCCTAACACACGGTTTTTCAATTCGCGATCGAAACCGTTCATGACAGAAAGTACTGTAATCAGCACAGCGACACCTAGTGTCAAACCGACCATCGAAACCAATGCAATAAAAGAAATAAAATGATTACTGCGTCTTGCGCGAGTATATCTCAACCCTATATACAGTGAGATTGGTTTAAACATACCTTCTAAATCCAAGGTCATTGATGGAAAATATAAGATGTTGATGGCAAATTGCACCCACATCTACTATTTGGCCATACCGTTAGATGCTGTATTAAGGTTTAAAAATCAGTAAGTTCTGACTTATCCTTAATAATCCTAATATTATATTGCTGCGCTATTTTCTACTAGTTAAGTTGGGAGATCAATTTGATCGTGCATTTCGCTACGAATTAGAACAATTTAATGAATAAGCTCAACAAATTACCCAAATCTTCTCCTATTTAGACTTCATATGTTGAGCAAAATTCCGGTTTGCCTGAATGTCTTTATAGAAATATAAAAAGAGTCCAGACAAGATAATGAAAGCGCCTACAAAAACCATAATTGAAAGTTGCTCATGGTTTAAAGCAGCCCCAATCATCATCGCTAACATAGGTGTAATAACCGTTGTTAAAGATAAAGTTGTTGCCTGAATATTTTGTATAAGTTTGAAATAACAGAACATGGCAACGAGTGATGCCATAAGTACCGTATAAATTAAGGCAAATAAAGATTTGGCTTCTGGCAAATGTGTTGGTGCATATTGCCAAATAAATGGAATAAAACAACTAGCAAAAATAGAAGACACTAAAATAGAGCCTGTTGCCTGAGCCATCGGCTGGATCTGTGCATTAACTTTCTTGACCCAGAAAATTGAAAATGAATAAACAAATACACTGATCAGCATAAGAACAATACCAAACGGGTGTACATGCTGATTCGCACCGCTCAGACAAATAATAGCTAACCCACAGACCGCAATTGCCATACCCAACCATTGCAGCTTATAAAGTTGTTGGCCAAAAGCAAACCGACCAATAAGCCCCGCCATAATCGGTGCTAAGCCAAACATAAGCGCAATCATACCTGAACTTAAATATTGGGTTGCGGCATAAGTGAAAATTTGAGAACCAATTAAGCTAAAAGATCCAGCAATGTAGCTATGAACTGCTTGTCGATGCGTCGGAAAAGGTGTTCTCAAAATTAGTAATATGATGACAGCCAAAGGCAATGCAATAAAAAAGCGTAATAACAATGCCCACATCAGATGTAGATCAGACACACTCCAGACAATTGCCAACGGAGTTGTTGCCCAGATAAACACTAACAAGGCATAGGTTAGAGCCAAATTGGTTTGCGATGGCATGCGATGCTCACTTAGCTGTTTTACGTTTTTGCTTTAAAATCGTTTGATCTAATGAACTTGAAAATTCACGTTTATCTCGTTCGGAAATAGGAGGCGGTCCACCAGTTTGCACACCTGCACCACGGAGCGTATCCATGAAATCACGTAGATGTAAACGCGCTTTAACATTCGCCGTTGTATAGACTTCACCACGGGGATGAATAGCAACTCCACCTTTCTCGATCACCTGAGCTGCCAGTGGAATATCCTGCGTAATGACAATGTCATTTTCAACCATACGATCAACTATTTCTTTATCTGCCTGATCGGCACCACTTAAAACCTGTATTGATTTAATACGAACAGAAGGCGTAATCCCAACATTTTGATTGGCTACAAAAATGACTTCTAATTGATAACGATCTGATGCACGTAAAATCACTTCACGTAAAATTTTCGGTAAGGCGTCTGCGTCTACCCATAGCTTAAATGGCAGCACGTTATTCTCTATTTCCACTAAAAATATTAGTCTAACAGATGCTTTTCTAAGGTGAGTAAAAATAACGATTAAACTGATTTTTAATTTCAACATTTAAATTTTTTATAAGTTAAACGTACTTTTAACTTATAAATAGAAACGTTGCTTCCCCTTAAATGACTAAATACGCGCTTTTACAAGAGAATTTACATATGGTGACTTGAAAAATAGCAAACACCCTCGATTTAATATAACAAGTAATGTGAACCCAACAGCATCGTGCTTATGAAAAATCAAAACAGTCCAGAAGTTATTAAAGTAAATGACCAAAATTTTGGTAGTCATGGAGAACATTGGAATCTATTGACCTCCCATCCCGAAACAGATGTACCAAAATGGTTAGGACTGGCACTTGATGCACCTGTAATGCCAATGGGTTTGTGTGAACATGAAGAAGACATGGATCAATCTTTTTGGCTCATTCAAGGTCCACAAGACCAAAAAGTTACCATCAATCAAATTATTGCTGTTGAAAATCAAAAACCTCGCGCGCTTAAAACAGCCTTCCCAAGTTTTGAAAGTCCATATCAATATAATGCGAAAATTGAACGCATCATTACTTGCGACTCTGCTACACAAGCCGTGTTAAGTTTAAGATTAAATAAAAATACAACTGTTTATGCATTTGATAATTTATTTAGTGTTAACTACTGTCAATATGATAAAAATCAAAACTATCAAGTCCAATTTAATGCATGGGCTTATGAATTAGAACCTGTTCCAGCAGGTGAAAAAATCATTGTTGATGACCCCGCTTCTATTAAACATCACCGTGCATTAAATGCAATTTTAACTGAACATAATGGTGTTGCTCCTGAAAACTTACAGGAACTCATTAATGAATGGCAACCAAAAACTCCAGAAGATCAAGAACCTGTAACCGTTGATTTTTCTAAAATGGTCGCTTATTTATATGGCGAAAATCTTGGTCAAGAAGATGAAGCATGGTTCCAAGGTAATATTGTTGGTAAAACTTCTATGACATTTATGGGGGCAGAATATACCCTTTATGATGTCACTTTGGTTTTAGAAGATGATCTTCCTGCCATATTAGTGCGCATTGCGACCAAAAACGATTTGTATAAAAACTTTAATATTGGTGAATATATTCGCGGTAATATCTGGATTCAGGCGACTATTTGTGCTAAAAAGGGTGAAACTAATTGAATTTCACTAATATTTTAATAATTAGGTTATTGAATGAAGATTATACCCGAACAAACTACCAGCCTCATTCAATCCAGTAGCCTGCGCGTAAAGGTCGATACTGGTGCGTTTTGCTTTTTTGTCTTGGGTATGTTCTTAGCTGCCCTATTCATGCACCAGTTTGGTTTAGTGCCTTTTTAATTTATAACTTATTCAATAAATAAAGCCCTCATTTGAGGGCTTTATTTATTTGATTTGCTTAACCATTACGCTTTGCAAAATCATCCATAAAGTTGATTAAAGCCTGTACGCCTTCTAATGGTACGGCATTATAAATACTTGCACGCATACCGCCGACAGAACGGTGGCCAGCTAAATTTAACAAGTGATTAGCTTCCGCTTCTTTTAAGAATTGCTTTTCTAAAGCTTCGTCTGCCAAGGTAAACGGTACATTCATAATTGAACGGTTTGGAATTGCGATCGGGTTATTGTAGAAATCACTTGAGTCGATATAACCATATAACAACTGAGCTTTTTCAAGGTTCACTTTATGAATAGCCTCTACCCCACCCTGCTCTAGCAACCATTCAAATACCAAACCAGACAAGTACCAAGCGTAAGTCGATGGTGTATTTACCATAGAACCATTTTTGGCTTGGTCACCATATTTTAAAATACTTGGAATTTCTGGTTTAGCTTGATCAAGTAAGTCATCACGAATAATGACAATTGTTAAACCAGCAGGACCAATATTTTTTTGTGCGCCAGCATAGATTAAACCAAACTTGGTGACATCTAATGGAGCAGATAAAATACTTGATGAATAGTCACAAACAAGTGGCGCTTTTACCTCAGGAATTCCTGCGAACTGTAAGCCGCCAATCGTTTCATTATCCGCATAATGTACATATGCTGCATCATCAGATAAGTTCCATTCGCTTTGTTCAGAAATTGCGAACTTGCCATCTACTTTAATGCCAGCTTCTACAACATTAATATCGCCATAACGTTTTGCTTCTTTTAACGCTTTTTCAGACCAGATGCCGGTGTGAATATAATCGGCTTTACTGTTCTTACCTAAAAGGTTTAAAGGAATAGCAGAAAATTGTAATGACGCACCGCCTTGTAAAAACAGTACTTTATAGTTTTCTGGAATGTTCATTAACTTGCGTAAATCTGCTTCAGCTTTTTCAGCCACAGCAACATAGTCAGCACTACGGTGACTCATTTCCATGATGGATAGACCTTTACCCTGCCAATCCAACAATTCTTGTTGAGCTTTTTCTAAAACGGCAGTAGGTAATGCAGCAGGACCAGCACAGAAATTGTACGCGCGCATGATTTTTCCCTTGTATAAAGTCAAACACAATAAAAATGGCATTTAACCACAGATTGCTTAAGCTTGCAGCAGCTTCTCAAGTAAATATTTCAATGCTGTACTGTATTTAGCTTTATTTTTTCAATTATTGTTGTCGTTATTTCTTTAGTTTTAATAATCAGCTTCCTCATTTAAAAAAATTTTTAAGCAAAAAGATCAACTTGACTTGTGATTATAATTTCACATACCTTGATAGCTATTACAAAAAAATATTGGCTTAGTAAATTCAATAATTAAAGGAGCTAAAAACCACTATGTTTTTATACAAATGTATAATAAACAAGATGATAATTGAATTTAATAACAAGAAATTTAAACTATAAGGGATGCCAAAAATTGTTATTTAAAATGCCAACACACCGATATAGACATTCTATTTTTCCATTTTCATTTAAACCAAAACATCTTGCTTTGGCTTTAGGCTTTTTTTTCACTAATCATTTATATGCCGGAAGCTTAAGTTATGCTGAAGCAGAACAACAAGCTTTAAAAAGTTCATACAGTACTCAAGCCAACCAAGCATTACAGCAAGCATCTCAATTAGAAGCTGAAGCAGTAAAGGGCCTCGGATTACCTAGAGTTGATTTGAATGTCAGAGCCTACGCTTTTCATAGTGAAACAGATGTACCTCTTGGGGCTTTTAAACAAAAACTTGAAAATGATTTAAGCCAAGGACTAAATGACAAACTTTCACAGTGGAGCAATGTCATTCCATCAGATGTGCTGGGACAAGTTCAAGAAGGTGCAAACCAAACCATACATGATGGTATAAATCGCTTTCCTGATTATGCGAATCTGACTATCGAAGATCAGGTGGTACGCCCTTCGATTTCAGTCGTAATGCCACTCTATACAGGCGGCTTAACCAGCAGCGCTAAAAAAATAGCTAATATACAAGCACAGCGCTCTGAGCTTTCAAGCCAACAACAGCAGGATATACAGCGATTTGAAGTAGTACAAAGTTACTTTAATGTGCAATTACAGCAGCAGCTGGTCGCAAGTAGCTTATTTAACTTTAATGCGATGCAAAAACATTACAGCAATGCCCTAAAGCTGGAACAACAAGGATTTATTAGTAAAGGGCAACGCATGCAGTTTGAAGTCGCTCGTAATAATGCAGAACGTACTTTACAAAATACTCAAGCTAACTTAAACGCCAGCCGGTTTAGCCTTAATAACCTTTTACATCAACAAAATAATGTAGATTTAAGTACACCTTTATTTGTAAATAACACTCCAAGCCAGTCTCTAGAATCACTTTTAACCAGTTATTCACAAAAATCTAGCCTTGTACAAAAAATGCAGATGGATACTCAACTGGCTAATGTCAATATTCAAGCTCAACAAGCCGCAAAAAAACCAAGTCTATTTGCATTTGGTGAATATGCGCTTGATGAAAATGAAAACTGGATTGTCGGTGTAATGGCAAAATACAACCTATTCTCTGGGATAGATAAAAATAAGAATATTCACGCCGCCGAATTAAAGCGTTACGCTTCAGAGCTCATGACTGAACGAACTAAACAAGAGATTGAAGCACTTTTGAATAAATCATATAACGAGCTTAACTCTGCTCAACAAAGTCATCAGCTTTTACAAAGAAACGTAAATGCTGCTCAAGAAAACCTACGTATTCAAGAACTTTCTTTTCGTGAAGGAATGGGTACAGCAACCCAAGTGATTGATGCACAAAATGCATTAAGTGCGTTAAAAACTGAAATGGCTTTAAATGCTTATAAATATGTCATGTCACTCGCAACTTTACTGCAAAGTCATGGCTCAATTGACCAGTTTAAAGCTTACGTTAATCAACCACATACCGACTATATTCGTTAAGGGGAGTATAAAATGAATCAAGACTCAGCTCATTCAGAACAAGATTCTCCTGTTGCGGATACAGCAGAAACCACCCAAGTTAAAAAAGATGATCAAGTTAGTGACCATCAAGAATCAAGTACAAATAAAAATGACGCCAATCCTCCTAAAAATTCCAAAATTAAACTGTTTATTGGTTTGATCATCATTGCCTTATTAGGTTTAATTATTTTTGGTTTGTGGAAAAGCTATCAACCGAAACCTATTGAACTACAAGGCCGTGTTGAAGCTGAAACTATTCACGTAAGTACAAAAGTCCCGAGTCGTATTGAAGAAATTTATGTACAAGAAGGCCAGAAAATTTCCAAAGGCCAACCCCTTGTTCGTTTGGTTAGTCCGGAAATAGAAGCTAAAAAGCAACAAGCTTTGGCTACCTTACAATCGGCTTTAGCATTTCAATCTACGGTAGATCGAGGTTCTCAACAAGAAAATATCGATACTCTTTATGCCAACTGGCAAAGCACGAAAGCACAAGCAAACCTTGCAAAAACTACTTACCAACGTGGTGAAAATTTATATAGACAAGGTGTCATTTCACGTCAAAGACGAGATGAAATGCTCGCAGCACAGACCTCTGCTCAAGAATTAAGTGAAGCCTCTTATCAACAATATGCTCGTGCAAAACGTGGAAGCACTAGCCAGCAAAAATCTACAGCAGATGCACAGGTTGAAATTGCAAAAGCTGCGGTAGCTGAAGCAAAAGCTTTAGAGGAAGAAACACGCTTACTCTCTCCGATTTCGGGTACAGTTTCAAAAACTTACGGTAAGCCTTCTGAATTAGTCGCTATGGGTGTGCCTGTTGTTAGCATTTTAGAAGATGATGATTTATGGGTAAGTTTAAACGTGGGTGAAAATCAATATGCCTCTGTTTATAAAAATAAAATCCTTGAAGGATTCATTCCAGCACTTAATCAGAATGTGAATTTTAAAATTAAGAATATAGATGCTGAAGGTGAATTTGCCACCATTAAAACGACTCGCCAAACTGGAGGCTATGATATTCGTAGCTTCAAATTACATCTGGTGCCTGAAAGTCCTGTCAAAGATTTAAAGGTTGGTATGAGTGTTCTATTTAAAATTAAAGAAGAAAAATAAAGCATGTTTGCCAGTATATTACGGGAACTAAACTATCTAAAAAGTAATAAATGGGATTTGTGTATGGTGACACTTATCCCTGCTTTTATCATTTTCATGTTTAGCAGCATGTTTTACGCAGGTAAAGCTGAACACTTACCAATTGCGATTATTGATCAAGACCAAAGTGAACTCAGCCGTAATATTGAAAAGTATCTTTCGTTGAATCATACAGTAGACATTAAAACAATTACGGCAAGCTCTGCTGAGGCTGAACAACTACTCAATGAAACTAAAATATGGGGTTATGTTTTTATTCCAGACGGCGCTGAAAAACGCTTTGTGAAAGCACAAGATGCTCAAATCAGCATTGCATTTAACCAGTCTTTTTTTAGTGTCGGAAATACCATTTCTTCCGCAATGTTGGTCAGTACCCTCAATGCTTTAGCAGACTATGCTGGTCAAAGTTATCTTGTAAATAGTATTCCCTATTTAGATGTTCCTACAGCTCATGTCAAAATCTCAACGCTTTATAATCCAAGTATGAGTTATGAGTTTTATTTAGAACCTTTCATGGTTCCTGCTGTATTGCACTTATTGTTATGTTGCTGTGTTGCCTTTGCTATTGGACAAGAGCTTAAACGTGGCACATTAACAGCATGGGTAAACCGAGAAAGTTTTATTCAAGGCTTACTGGCTAAAAATCTGCTTTATAGCCTTATATTTTGTGCATGGACATGGGTATGGATGTTTTGGCTAGTCGAAATCCGTGGCTGGTTCGTAGCAGGTTCTCTTAGTTTATTATTATGTGCACAGTTTTTACTTTATTTTGCTTACGCTTTGATTAGTAGCACCGTCATTCTTGCAACCAAAAATTTAAGTAAAACTTTTGGCTTTATCGCGGTATATGGTGGGTCTTCTTTAAGTTTCGCAGGCGTTACGCTACCTTTAAATAATGCACCTATTTTCACCAAGTTTTGGTCACTCATTATTCCTTATACCCCTTATGCCAAGCTTCAAACCGAACAATGGGTGATCGGCAGTCCAGTTTTCATTTCAATGATTCCTTTTTTAATACTCATCGGTTATTGCCTGATTTACTTCTTTTTAAGTTGTCTATTGCTTAAAAAATTAGTTCGAGGGGCAACACAATGAAAGAATTCTTTAAGGCTTATGGGCAAACATTTAAAGACATTGTAAGTAATAGCTCAGTTTTCACAACTCTGATTTTATCGGTCATTCTTTATAGCTTTTTTTATCCTACCGCCTATAAAGCTGAGCGTGCAGAATCTATTCCAATTGTGATTGTTGATGAAGAACAAAGCCTCTTAACTTCTCAATTGATTGGCCAAAGTGCAAATAGCCCCCATGTTCATATCGTTACCGTTACCAGCAATTTTTTACAAGCTGAACAAATGGTACGTGAGCAAAAAGCCGATGGTATTTTACTTTTACCAAATAACTTAACCCAAAGCTTACGCAGAGGAGAAACAGGTGGAATCGGCTTATACTTAAGCACAACCAACTTTTTAAAAACTAAAGAAATTGGTTTAGGTCTAGCAACCTCGATAGAAGCTACATTAAAAGAATATATTGAAAAATTTGGACAGCGCACTCATTTCCAGCCAGCGCTTTCTATTCATCAAGTGCCGTTATTTAATCCACTTTCAGGATATGGAAGTTATATTTTTCCGGCTGTGGCATCGTTAATTATTCATCAAACGATTGTGCTAGGTTTGGCAATGTTAATAGCTAGCTATAGTGAGCAACGTGAAAAGATTACAGCTGTTCGCCTCGCTGGAGTTTTCGCAAGTATATTTACGATTGGTTGTTTAGGGTGTTTTTATCTTTTTGGTTTTACCTTGTGGTTCAATGACTATCCACACGGTGGAAATTTTATAGGTCTACTCATTGCCGTTCCAATTTTTATTAGTTGTGTGATTGGATTAGGCATGCTGATCGGTTCACTTTTAGATATGCCGGAACGTGCCGGACATATTATTGTGTTTAGCTCAGTACCTTTATTCTTATTAACCGGAGCTGCTTGGCCTCATCAAGCCATGCCTGAATGGTTACAATGGCTTGCGTGGTGTTTACCTTCCACACATGGGGTACAAATGTTTGTGCAACTTAACCAGATGGGTGTTCCATTAGCCACGGTTGTACCAAAGCTGATTTTTCTTGGGACCCTTGGATTAATATTGGTGAGTTTATCTTATTATCGGCTTGTTAAAAAATCTTCTTCATAAAATAAAAAAGGAAGCTTATGCTTCCTTTTTTATTTAAGTTTTACTTACTCTTCAGAAGCATCTTCATTATTTGATACAACTTCTTCGCTATCAGTTTCAGTAGTATCTACTTCGCCTTCGAGAAACTCTTCTTCATCTTCGACAGCTTCAATAGACACAACACCTACTAGAGTTTCTTCTTCGCTTAAGCGAATTAGGCGTACACCTTGTGCATTACGACCAGTCATCGCAACTTCTGCTGCACGGGTACGAACTAATGTACCGCCATCAGAAATAAGTAACAATTCTTTGGTTTCGTCAATAGACACTGCACCAACAAGCTCACCGTTACGTTCGCTTGTCTTAATCGCAATGACACCCTTACCGCCACGTTTCTTAGTCGGGAAGTCATTTACTGGAGTACGTTTACCGTAACCGTTAGCACTTGCACACAGTACTTCACCTGTTTCAGGTACAACTACAAGCGATACGATACGGCTTACTAAATTTGAATCTGCTGAATCGTCATTGTCATCTGATTCATCATTTTCAACTTCTGCATCTTCTTCACTTAAAGTACTGCTTGCAAAGCTCACGCGCATACCACGAACACCTTTCGCAGTACGGCCCATTGCACGTACGTCAGTCTCAGCAAAACGAATTGCCTTACCTTCGTTCGAGAACAACATGATTTGCTGATTACCATCAGTAATCGCAACACCAATTAAGGTATCTTCTTCATTGAGTTCAATTGCGCGTAAACCATTTGAACGGATATTAGCGAATTGCTCTAAATCAACACGTTTAACCGTACCTGATGCTGTCGCCATAAATACGTAATGGTTTTCTGGGAACTCATTCAACGGCAAGATAGCTGTTACTGTTTCATTCGCATCTAAAGGTAACAAGTTCACAATCGGACGACCTTTGGCACCACGTGATGCTTGAGGCACTTCAAACACACGAAGACGATATACTTTACCTACGTTGGTAAAGCACAGCACAGTCGCATGGTTTGAAGCTACAATGAGATGTTGAATAAAGTCATCATCTTTCATTGAAGTTGCAGACTTACCACGTCCACCACGGCGCTGAGCCTGATAGTCTGAAAGTGGTTGAGTTTTTGCGTAACCTGTTTGTGAAACTGTTAATACAACTTGCTCTTCAGGAATTAAATCTTCACGGCTAAAATCAATACGTGATTCAATAATTTCAGTGCGACGTCCATCACCATACTGTTGTAGTACCAGTGCTAATTCTTCGCGAATTACAGCCATCAATAAATTAAAATCATTCAAAATTGCAGTAAGTTCAGCGATTTGACCTAAGATTTCAGTATATTCTGCATGTAATTTGTCTTGTTCAAGACCTGTTAAACGGTGTAAACGTAATTCTAAAATTGCGCCTACTTGTGTTGGTGATAAACGGTAAATTGAATCGGTTAGACCAAATGGACGATTTGGATCTTCACCTTCGATTTCATCTGGACGAACAGAAATTGCGCCAGCTTTTTCAAGCAATGAAACGACACCACCACCTGCCCACTCACCTGCAAGTAAACGCTCACGCGCTTCAGCAGGGTTAGCAGAAGTTTTAATCGTCTCGATAATTTCATCGATATTGGCTAAAGCAACTGTTAAGCCTTCTAAGATATGACCACGTTCACGTGCTTTACGCAGCTCGAACATAGTACGGCGTGTCACAACTTCTTGGCGGTGACGGATAAATGCCGCAATAATATCTTTCAGATTCATCAATTTTGGTTGTCCATTATCAAGACAAACCATGTTGATGCTGAATGAGTTCTCAAGCTGGGTATTTAAGAATAAGTTATTTACAACGACTTCGGCGTTTTCACCGCGTTTTAAGTCAATTGCAATACGCATACCTTCTTTGTCAGACTCATCGCGAAGTTCTGAAATACCTTCAAGTTTTTTCTCTTTCACTAACTCGGCAATACGCTCAATAACTCTTGCTTTGTTTACTTGATATGGAATTTCAGTAAAGACGATGGTTGTACGGCCTGTCTTTTCATCTTCTTCGAAATGGTACTTACCACGAATATGTAAGCGGCCTTTACCTGTACGGTAGGCATCAACAATACCTGATTTACCGTAAATAATACCGCCTGTAGGGAAGTCAGGACCCGTAATGTATTCCATCAATCCTTCAATCGAGATGTTCGGATTGTCAGCATAGGCTAAGCACGCATTCACCACTTCTGTCATGTTATGCGGTGCCATGTTGGTTGCCATACCTACGGCAATACCAGCAGCGCCATTAATTAACAAGTTAGGAACACGTGTCGGAAGTACTTCAGGAATACGCTCAGATCCGTCGTAGTTATCTTCCCAGTCAACCGTGTCTTTTTCTAGATCTGCAAGAAGCTCGTGTGCAAGCTTGGTCATACGGACTTCGGTATAACGCATCGCAGCTGCGCTATCACCATCAATCGAACCGAAGTTACCCTGACCATCTACCAATAAATAACGTAAGCTAAAGTCCTGAGCCATACGTACAATGGTTTCATAAACAGCTGAGTCACCATGAGGGTGATATTTACCGATTACGTCCCCAACAACACGCGCAGATTTCTTGTAGGCTTTGTTATAGTCATTGCCCAATTCGTGCATGGCATAAAGCACACGACGGTGAACAGGTTTCAGACCGTCTCTCACATCCGGCAATGCACGAGATACGATTACACTCATCGCGTAATCTAAATATGAATGCTTGAGTTCGTCCTCAATGGCAATCGGTCGGATTTCCGATACGCTCATGCATACTCCTTCTTACAGATAGAAATTTCCATCTGCTTATATGTCTTGATCTTGCAAAAAATTTAGTTCCGGAAACTGAACTAAAATCGAAAAAAATATAGCTGTATACTATAGCATAAAAGCACTTTGTAATGTGCGGAATCTACACTGCTAATCTGGTGATATTTGTATAATTTAATTGCATATTATTCTTATCATATCGCTATAACGAGCATGTTCTATTCTTAATAAAACTATGTGATTTTTATTCTATAAAAATCAAACCTCAAATGAAATAAAAGTCTCAGTTATACATTTCAGGACACTATCCATAATAAAAAAACCCCTAGTAAAAACTAAGGGTTTTTTAGCTGTAATCAGTAAAGATTAAAGTTTAGATACCAATTCTGGTACTACAGTGTTCAAATCACCAACTAACCAGTAGTCAGCAACACTGTTGATTGGCGCTTCTTCGTCTTTGTTGATTGCAACAATAACTTTAGAATCTTTCATACCAGCTAAATGCTGGATCGCACCAGAAATACCTACAGCAACATAAAGCTCAGGCGCAACGATTTTACCAGTTTGACCAACTTGGAAATCGTTAGGTACAAAGCCCGCATCAACTGCTGCACGTGAAGCACCTTGTGCTGCACCAAGCTTGTCAGCTAATGGATCAAGTACTTTATGGTAGTTCTCACCAGAACCTACCCCACGACCACCAGAAACTACGATGCGAGCCGCAGTTAATTCTGGACGATCAAGCTTAACGATTTCTTCAGATACGAAGTGAGAAATACCCGCATCTTTTACTTCGCCAACTGTTTCAACAGCAGCTGAACCGCCTTCCGCAGCAACTGGATCAAATGCTGTACCACGAACAGTACCAACAATGATTGCTTCGTCAGATTGAACAGTTGCAATCGCGTTACCTGCATAGATAGGACGCTTGAATGTGTTCGCAGATTCAACAGAAATGATATCTGTGATCATGCTTACATCAAGAAGAGCAGCAACACGTGGAAGAATGTTCTTACCAGTCGTTGTAGAAGCAGCTAAAACGTATTTGTAACCTTTAGCCAAGTCAGCAACTAAGCCAGCTACGTTTTCAGCTAATTGGTTTGCATAAGCAGCGTTGTCAGCAAGTAAAACTTTGCTTACACCAGCAACTTTAGCAGCAGCATCAGCAACTGCTTGAGCACCAGAACCAGCAACTAATACAGTAATATCACCACCGATTTTTTGTGCTGCAGCAACAACGTTTAAAGTAGCACCGTTAAGTACTTGGTTGTTGTGGTCAGCGATAACTAAAATACTCATGATTTTATCCTTCCGTATTAGATTACTTTCGCTTCATTTTTCAATTTTTCAACAAGCTCATCTACAGATTTCACTTGTACGCCAGCTTTACGTTCTGCTGGAGCTTCAACTTTAACAGTTTTAAGCTTAGTACCAGCTGTAACGCCATAATCCGCAGGAGATTTAGTATCAAGTGGCTTCTTACGAGCTTTCATGATGTTAGGCAATGCTGCATAACGTGGCTCGTTCAAACGCAAGTCAGTCGTGATGATTGCAGGAAGTGTAAGTTCAACAGTTTGTAAACCACCGTCAACTTCACGAGTCACTTGTACTTTACCGCCATCAACTTTCACTTCAGAAGCGAATGTACCTTGACCAGCACCTAATAATGCACCAAGCATTTGACCTACTTGGTTAGAGTCATCATCAATTGCTTGTTTACCAAGAAGGATAAGTTCTGGTTTTTCAGCTTCAACAACACCTTTTAAAATTTTAGCAACTTCTAAAGCGCCAATTTCATCAGTAGTTTCAACCAAAATACCACGGTCTGCGCCTAGAGCCATTGCAGAACGGATTTGTTCTTGAGCTTCTTTAGGACCAACAGAAACAACAACGATTTCTGATACTGTTCCTTTTTCTTTTAAGCGAACCGCTTCTTCCACTGCGATTTCACAAAATGGGTTAATTGACATTTTTACGTTGGTAAGGTCAACCCCACTATTGTCCGGCTTAACACGAACTTTAACGTTGGCATCAACCACGCGTTTTACAGCAACAAGAGCCTTCATGTAATCCTCGGCTGTTCTAGCAAAAGTAAATGTTGAGAAAAGTATATTAACTCTTCAATTAAAATTTTTTAGGTACCCTATCTTGCAATGTGTTTGGCATTTCGGTCAAGTCACAATTTTCTGGAACAGCACAAAAAAAATGAAATCATCAGTTCATAAAAAAATTTTAGACTGCTATGAAGGCCTATTTTATTCTTTTTAAACTCTATTTTATACATTGATTTTTATTATCTTTTTATCTTATTTAGCATATTAGCTAGAAACATAAGATTACTTTTAAAAACCATAAATCCGACGTTTTTTAGACCCAGTCGTCCACAAAATACTCAAAGATCAAAATTGTCAATTGGGTAGTTTCCCTTATTTCTCTTAAACAAATTTGTAAAAAAATACAAATGATCTCTACATTCACCTAAAACTTATCAATTTAATTATCTATTTATTGAGTCTATTTTTAAATTTTAGTTTTTATGTGCCCTTGGATGAGCTTGATCATACACTTGTGCCAAATGATCGAAATCAATATGGGTATAAATTTGTGTGGTAGATAAATTACTGTGACCTAACATTTCTTGTACTGATCGCAAATCACCACTACTTGATAACATATGGCTAGCAAAACAATGACGTAATAAATGCGGATGTAAATCGACATTTACACCTGCTCTTTGTGCCTGAAGCTTCACTCGTTTTTCAATTTGCCTTGGAGTGAGCGCTCCTCCTCGCAAGGAAATAAAAACAGAATCATTTTGATCAAAATGTCCTTTCCAAATTTTATAAACTTTCAACCAGTTCAATAGGCTTTCTTTTGCTTTTTTCCCAAACGGTACAATACGGGTTTTATTTCCTTTACCAGTAATACGAACAAGTTGGCGATTAAAATCTACATCTTTAACAGTTAATCCCTGCAATTCAGCCAAACGTAAACCACTTGAGTAAAGTAACTCGAGCATCGCTTTATCTCTTAACCACAGTTGCTGATCAACTGGTTTTTCTGGCATAGGTTGATCCAAAATTTGATTAACCGTTTCTATGTCGATCATGCCGGGCAAAGGTCTAGGTTGGCGTTTTAACTTAAAATCGTCGGTAGGATTAATTTCTAGATATTTACCTTGTTCAGCCCACTTCATAAATTGACGAATTGAGGTGAGATGACGTTGCATGCTACTTGAACTTAACTGGTCCTGTTCGACACGCTGCGCTAAGTACTCTCTTAAATCTGAAGCTTCAATATTTCTCAAATCTAGTTGTTTGTGCTCGCAGAACTCAAGAAAGCTTTTAACATCTCTTTCATAAGCATTAATCGTGTGCTCAGATTGATTCTGTATTTTTCTTTCTTTTAACCACATTGAGAGCAGTTGTAATGCAAAATCCAAATTGCTCTCCATTTATTTGCTCATTTTTTTGAGTGTACCAAAAACTATGTGATCATGAAAATTTGATATCGCACAACCTAATGCTGATCTAATTTATATATTACAATTTAAACCAAGTATTCATTGGACCATGCCGCCATGACCACCATACTCATCCCTTATTTAATTGCGATTACCTTACTTACACTGACCCCGGGTCTGGATACGACTTTAATTATTCGTACAGCAACACTTGAAGGTAAATCGAAAGCGTTTCAAACAGCGGTCGGCATTAGCCTTGGCTGTATTGTATGGGGAATTGTGGTTGCCTGTGGTCTAGGTGCTTTGCTCATGGCATCTGATCTCGCTTTTAATATTCTAAAATGGATGGGAGCAGCTTATCTAGCATGGTTAGGTTTAAATATGATTTTAAAACCACGTAGCCAGCTTGCAAACATGCAAGAAAGCAACTCAAATGTCCCCTCTTCACAGAATTGGTTTATTAAGGGTTTTTTGGGTAATTTACTTAATCCCAAAGTTGGTATTTTTTATATTTCATTTCTTCCACAGTTTATTCCACCACAAGCATCGGCAGTTACTTGGGTGATGGGACTGGTAATGATTCATGTGGTGATTGGAATGCTATGGTCAACTTTATTAATTTTGGCTATGCAGCCACTGTCACGTTATCTTAAGCAACCTAAATTTGTGAAATATATGGACCGAATTACTGGCAGTATTTTTGTGTTGTTTGCTTTGAAATTAGCTTTGAGTAAAAGATAATTAAATCAAATATTATTGTACATATAAAAGAAAGCCTCTTTTATCACTTTAGCTGATGAAAAGAGGCTTCTATTTAGGTAATGCTATTAACCTTGAAAATAACGTAAATCCAAACGCCCATCATATACATGAGTTGTTGGACCAGTCATCCAAACCACATCGCCTTCTTGCCATTCAATTTGTAACTTACCGCCAGCAAGTTCAACTTCAACTGAGTTCGCAAGTAAGCCACGGCGCATACCACTTACCGCAGCAGCACAAGCACCTGTACCACATGCAAGTGTTTCACCAACACCACGCTCAAATACACGTAAGCGAACATGTTTTTCATCAATTACTTGCATAAAGCCAGCATTAACACGTTCAGGGAAACGTTTATGTGACTCAACTTGTGGACCAATGCCAGCAACATCTGCAGTTAATACATCTGGAACAATAGTGACAGCGTGAGGATTGCCCATATTGACCACATCAATATTAATGTTCTGGTCGTTAGCTAACTCAAGTGTATATAAAGCTTCTGGTTGTTCTGCAATGAATGGAATTTCATTCGGCAAAAATTTCGGGTAGCCCATATTGACGCGAACCCAACCATTTTGTCCCAATTCAGGTTTTACAATACCTGCTTTGGTTTGGACAGTAATACTTGTTTTGGTTGTTAAATGGCGCTCATGTACAAAACGAGCAAAACAGCGTACACCATTACCACATTGTTCAACTTCAGAACCATCTGCATTAAAAATACGATATTTAAAATCTGCTTCCGGTAAATCTGGCGGTTCAACAATTAAAAGCTGATCAAAACCAATGCCAAAATGACGATCGGCTAAGCGTTGAATTGTTTCTGTATCCAAATAGGCACGTTGGCTGATTAGATCAACCACCATAAAGTCATTGCCTAGGCCATGCATTTTAGTAAATTCTAACAACATTTCATTTACTCCTCAGGCAATAAGCGTTCATTTTCCCAAAGGGATTCAACCGTTTCACGCTCACGAATCAAATGGGCTTTATCGCCTGATACCATCACTTCTGCAGCACGGCCACGTGTATTGTAATTTGAACTCATTACAAAACCATAAGCGCCAGCGCCAAGAACAGCTAACAAGTCATTTTCTTTTAAAGCCAATGAACGATCTTTACCAATGAAGTCACCTGTTTCACAGATTGCTCCAACGAGATCCCAAGTTTTTTCTTCAGTATCTGAACTTGGCACTACAGGTTGGATATCCATCCAAGCTTCATATAAAGCAGGGCGAATTAAATCATTCATTGCTGCATCAATAATGGCAAAGTTACGGTGGCTCGTTGGCTTGAGCAAATCAACTTTAGTTAAAAGCACACCTGCATTTGCACTAATACTACGACCTGGTTCCATATAAACCTTGAGACCTAATTTTTCTAAAGCAGGTTTCATTGAGTTGGCATATTCTTCAACACTTGGTGGTGTTTCATCTTTATAACAAACACCCAAACCACCACCAATATCGATGTGTTTAAGAGTAATACCAAGTTTTTTCAATTCTTCGATCATTAACATGACACGATCTAAAGCGTCAACAAACGGTTTAGTCTCGGTCAATTGCGAACCAATGTGGCAGTCAATTCCAATGATTTCAAGGTTTGGCAAAGATGCAGCATATTGATAAGTTTCATAAACGGTATCACTTGGAATACCAAATTTATTTTCTTTTAAACCTGTTGAAATATAAGGATGAGTTTTTGCATCTACGTCTGGATTTACACGTAAAGAAATTGGCGCTTTTTTGCCTATACGAGCTGCAACCTTTTGAAGACGGTCTAGTTCTGCATAAGACTCAACGTTAAAGCAAGCAATGCCTACATTTAACGATGTTTCGATATCGGCTTCGGTTTTACCCAAACCAGAAAAAACAACTTTAGATGCATCTCCCCCCGCTTTTAAAACGCGTGCAAGTTCACCACCTGATACGATATCAAAACCAGCACCAAGTTTTGCCAACACATTAAGAACAGCTATATTTGAGTTAGATTTCACCGCAAAACAGATTTGATGATCAATAAAATCAAAAGCACGGTCCATATCTAAGTAATGTTTTTCAAAAGCTGCTTTTGAATAAACATACAAAGGGGTGCCAAATTGCTGCGCAAGCTGCTCCATAGAACATTGCTCTGCATGCAATACTCCATTAATGCGAGTGAAACTCATGAATGTGTCCTTATTTCAAAGCTTAAGGTGAAGTTGTTTGGGTTGGGGCTGATGATTCAACTGGCTGTTCAGCCTGCTCATCCTGTTGAACAACTTGTTTCTGTTCTTTATTACGATAGAGCAAGTATTTCGCACGTTTGTCATAATTCGGATCAGAAGGTAGCTGTAATGCTCCTGACTGACCACAAGCGCTAAGCAAAATACTGCTGCTCAATAAACTGATGAGGCAAATGACACGACGCATCTGAGCACCTGATTTAAACAATTCGATGCAGTATACCGTGATCATGCAGGCGGCTAAAGAGTAAACTTAAAGAGAAAAACAATATGCATAAAAAACGCCAGCTTTTCAGCCGGCGTTTGATCATAACCAAATAAATTTAATTACTTTTTATGACGTGGTTTATAGAAGAAGAAATAACCAATGATCAAGATAACAAACCAAATTGGGCTGACTTTCAGCGCTTTGAACGTATCTGGTTCTAAAGACAGCACATAAATCATGCCAATAAAGAAAATAATCGTGATCCAACATGTAAATAAGCCACCTGGCAATTTAAATGTTGATTTTGCATGTAGCTCAGGACGCGTAGTGTAGTAACGGATATAACTCCAGATAATGAGTAACCACACGCAAATGAACAGAATCGTTGAAAGCGTTGTTGCAAGTGTAAATGCCTCAACTGTATTTGGTACAAAATACTGTAATGCCGCACCTAACAATAAACATGCCGCAGAGAAATACAATGCATTTGCCGGTACCGCACGTCTGTTCAATTTACCAAAAGCTTTTGGACCCTGATCTTCACGAGATAAACCAAATAACATACGGCTTGTTGAGAAGACACCACTGTTCATTGATGACATCACTGATGACAATACCACCAAGTTCATCAAAATCGCTGCTGCTGCCACACCTGCTTGACTAAACAAGTTTACAAATGGACTGATCGCTGGATCAATTTTATTCCAAGGTGTTACAGACATCACAATCAACAATGCCAATACGTAGAAAATAATGATACGGATTGGAATTGAGTTAATTGCTTTTGGTAAGTTACGTGCTGGATCTTTCGTTTCCGCAGCCGTTGTTCCCACAAGTTCCACACCAACAAAAGCAAAGATTGCAATCTGGAAGCCTGCCAAGAAACCATGTACACCTGTTGGGAAGAAGCCACCGTTAGCCCAAAGATGAGTAAATGATGCAACTTCACCTGTACTTGAGGTAAAGCCTGTAAAGATCATCCATAGACCCACAGCGATTAAAATAATAATCGCAAGAATCTTAATGAGCGCAAACCAGAACTCTAACTCACCAAATAGACGTACGGTTAATAGGTTTAAACCCATAATAAATACAATCGCGGCAACACTGATCATCGCCCCTTCGACAGGCGAGAAAGGTAAACCATTATTGAAGAACTGTAAGTAGTAGATAATTGCAGAGAGGTCAGCGATACCAATCGTGATCCAACATAACCAGTACGTCCACCCTACAAAATAACCTGCCCATGGACCGATTAAATCTGTTGTGAAGTCAATAAATGATTTATAGGCAAGGTTTGAAAGAAGTAATTCGCCAAGCGCACGCATGACAAAAAACACCATCACACCAATAATCAAATAAATGAATAAGATCGACGGACCAGCAAGGCTAATTGTTTTGCCTGATCCCATAAATAATCCGGTCCCAATTGCACCACCAATCGCGATCAGCTGTAAATGCCGATTGGAGAGGCTTCGATGGAGCTCACCTTGTTCATGAGGCTCGCTCAGATTTTGATCCGACATTTGATAAATACACTCCAGTAATTTTTTTAGTCCGTTAGCTAAATTCAAATCAAAAAGACGATATCGCACCATTTGCAGGTATCTTTTAAATGTATATTTTTTGACAACTTTTCAGCTAACCAATTTTGTCTGTATTGCTGATGATTCCAAGCTACATACAATTAGGGCCGATAATACGCACAAGCCCCCTGCAATACAACGGACTCTCAAGTCAACTTTTGTCGTACTTGCTTAACTTTCGCATATATAAAAAGGCTACCAGTGAGGTAGCCTTTTCAATTAAGGATCAAGAAATAAATTTATCTTTTGAAAATTTACTTTTGCTTATTCTTCAGTTTTTCTTCCCAGAATGTCGCATTTTTAATTCCTAATTTAACAGGATCAAATGTGTACTCTTTTACTCCAGCTTTTTGCTGCTCCTCGTAATCTCTTAGCGCTTTAATTGTTGGCTTCCATACAAAATAAGTCACAATAATTCCGACAATATTAATCCATGCCATTAAACCAACACCAATATCACCAATACCCCATATATAACCGGTTGCACTTAAAACCCCATAAGATACGGATAGGATAATAAAGCACTTGGTTACAAATAATAATGATGGAGATTTAGTAATATAGCTTAGATAAGTAATGTTAGTTTCAGCAATATAGTAATACGCAACAATCGTTGTAAAAGCGAAGAAGAACACAGCCAACGCCACAAAGATTTGGCCAAAATTACCAAACATTGTGCTCACTGCCATTTGTGTAAATGCAGGAGAACCTATTTCTACCGTAGCTCCAACATGTTGCACAATGAATTGACCAGCTTCTAATGTTCCTTGTACGTTATACATACCTGTAATTAAAATCATGAATGCTGTTGCAGAGCAGACGAATAAGGTATCAACATAAACGGAGAAAGCTTGCACAAAACCTTGCTGAGCAGGGTGTTGAACTTCAGCCGCAGCCGCCGCATGAGGACCAGTTCCTTGTCCCGCCTCATTTGAATACACACCGCGTTTTACCCCCCAACCGATTGCAGCACCAAGACCCGCCATAGGAGAAAAAGCATCTTCAAAAATTAATTTGATTACACCAGGTAATTCGTGAATATTCGCAATAACAATAACAACAGCCATTAGAATATAACCAGCTGCCATAAAAGGAACAACGAATTCAGCAAAGCGTGCAATCCGTTTAATCCCACCAAAAATAATGATAGCGAGTAAACCAACAATCACCACAAGTGCTACAAGTTTAAATAAACCGATATCGCCAAATATAATTGCGCCTTCACCTGTAATCTGGGTAAATGCCTTACCCACAGCATTTGCTTGAATTCCCGGTAAGAACAAACCACAAGAAATAATTGCTGCTATAGCAAACACAACTCCTAACCAACGCTGACCTAAACCTTTATCAAAATAAAAAGCAGGACCACCACGATATTGCCCTTGATATTCAACTTTATAGATTTGTCCTAGAGTTGACTCTACATATGCAGTACCTGCCCCTAAAAAGGCAACTAACCACATCCAAAAGACAGCACCGGGCCCACCAAAGCCAATTGCTGCCGCTACACCCGCAATATTACCTACACCTACTCGTCCCGATAATGAAACAGCTAAGGCTTGAAATGATGAAATCCCCTGTTCTGAAGAAGTACCTTTTATTAATAGTCTGGCCATTTCCTTCATTTGACGTACTTGAACAAATCTTGTCAAAATAGAAAAAAATAAACCCGCGCCTAAGCAGAGGTAAATAAGTGCCTTACTCCAAATAATGCCATTAATCCAATCAACAATTTCTGCTGCACTCATAGATATCAACCTTTTGTATTTTTAAAATACAATACTCATATTATTTTGTTCGTTTTCACTTCAGCAATATCCATGCCATATCTATAATAAACAGCTAGATACATACTCCAGTAAAAACACCGTCCTTGGGGAATAGATTAGATTTTTTATATCCACTGAAAACAAACTTTATCTGACTTGTAAAAATCCAATATCGTGTTATTTTTGGTGTCTTTCCCTTACTAGTTCCTTAGAAGATCCCTTCAAATTTCCTCAATATCTTTTATGATAATTTTTGGAAACAAGAACGAAGAACTTCCTAAGAACTATATTTATATAATATTGAGCAAAATTTCAATTTTTTATGAGCAAAGTCAAAACTGTTTACCGTTGCGAGCAATGTGGTGCCGATCATCTTAAATGGGCTGGTCAATGCTCAGAGTGTGGTGAATGGAATTCTCTGACTGAAGTTAAACTTGAGCCAACCACTGCTCACCGCGCACGTCCAAAAATTGGGGGCTATGCGGGTCAAGTTGCTAACATTACAACACTAAATAAAGTTTCCGTTTCTCATGAAACCCGCTTACCTACAGGCATTAGCGAATTTGACCGAGTGCTTGGCGGCGGTTTGGTGACAGGTTCTGTTGTATTAATTGGTGGTGACCCCGGTATTGGTAAATCAACCATTCTTTTGCAAACTGCAACGCACATGGCAAGCGCAAAAAGCTCTGCACTTTATATTACGGGTGAGGAATCTTTATCGCAGGTAGCTCTTCGTGCGCAACGTCTTGACCTGCCAACCGACCAATTAAAAGTCATGGCTGAAACCTGTGTAGAACGCATTTGTGAAGTTTTAGAACAAGAAAAACCTGTAGTCGCTATTCTAGATTCGATTCAAACACTTTATACAGAAACCCTCCAATCTGCTCCGGGTGGGGTTTCACAAATTCGTGAATCTGCTGCTTTATTAACCCGTTATGCAAAAAATAGTGGCACGGCACTATTCATTGTTGGTCACGTGACCAAAGAAGGTGCACTGGCAGGTCCGCGTGTTTTAGAGCATATGGTGGACTGCGTACTTTACTTTGAAGGTCAATCAGACTCTCGCTATCGCATGATTCGTGCTGTTAAAAACCGTTTTGGTGCAGTGAATGAGCTTGGCGTATTTGGCATGACTGATAAAGGCTTACGTGAAGTGGCCAATCCTTCTGCTATTTTCTTAAGTCGTTATGATGAAGCGATTCCTGGTTCAATTGTCATGATTAGCCGTGAAGGAACTCGCCCTCTTTTGGTCGAAGTGCAAGCTTTAGTTGATGATGCTCAAGGACAACCACGACGTGTTGCACTTGGTCTTGAACAAAACCGTTTGAACATGTTGCTTGCTGTAATGCATCGTCATGGCGGCGTGCAAACCACTGGACAAGATGTATACGTCAACATTGTAGGTGGCTTAAAAATTACCGAAACAGGTTCTGATTTGGCTGTTTTACTTGCATGTGCTTCAAGTTTACGTACCAAAGCCTTGCCCCAACAGCTTGCAGTTTTTGGTGAAGTTGGTCTTTCTGGTGAAATTCGCCCTGTTCCTAACGGTCAGGAACGCTTAAAAGAAGCAGCAAAACATGGCTTTAAATATGTCATTTTACCAAGAGGAAACGCCCCACAAAAGTCAATTCCGGGCGTACAAGTTATTGCTGTTGCGCGCTTGCATGAAGCATTGACAGAAGCTATGCAACTCAGTGATGAATTGACATAAAAAAACATACTTTTATAGTTGAAATTTAGAGTAAAAGCCTGCATAAATACTATTACAAATTAACTCTAAACAGGAATTTCCTATGGAAGTACACCAGCGTGGCTTGATTACCGGTATTTTAATGGCTGCTTTAGCAATTTCTCCTCTTGCTGAAGCTAAACGTGCAGGTGGTGGTAAAAGCCACGGTATGGCACGTTCGACTACTTCAAGCCAGTCTTATCAACAACCTCGTCAAGTGACTCCAGTTCAACAAACCACTACCGCGCCTCAGAAATCTGGTCCAGGCGTTGGTTCAATGGTTGCAGCTGGTGTGGCTGGTGCTGCCGTAGGTGCTGTTGCAGCAAATGCTTTAGCTGATGACAAACCGACATCAACTGAACAGCAAGCCACTCAGGCTCAAGCTCAAGAAGAGAAAAAAGGTGGAATCCCAGGTTGGATTTGGGTATTGCTTGCCGCAGCTCTTGCTTTCTTTGTATTCCGTAAATTGGGATCAAAAAAAAAATTAGCGGGTAACAACCCTTACGCACCAAATAGCAACGGTCAAAACCCATTTGGCCGTTCTGCTGCACCACAAGCAGCTCCACGTAATGCTGGCGATAATACAAATATCTTTGGTCAATCTGTGGGTGGCGGTGCAGCAACGCAAGCGCCTTTTGGTGGTGTAACCACGAGCAATGGCAATCAACTTCCAGATGGTAGTGAACCAGCTGCATTCTTACGTATTGCACGTCAACGTTTTAATCATATCCAATCGATGAATACTGCAAGTAACATTGAAGAAATTCGCCGTTACTTAACACCAGAACTTTATAGTTCTATGTATAACGACATCATGGAAAACCAAGATCAGGACGTTGCTGAATTTAGCAACTTGAATGCGATGGTTGTAGACAGTGCAACTGAAAATGGTCAATACGTAGTAAGCGTACGTTTCACTGGTACAGTAAGTGAAGATCTAAACAGCTTGCCACAACCGTTTACCGAAATCTGGCACTTTGTTAAGCCTGCTGGCTCTCAGCAAGACTGGGTTGTTGCAGGTATTCAACAAGCTTAAGCTAAATAAATCCTAAATAAAAAGC
>NZ_GG753601.1:755112-816359 GCF_000163635.1 Acinetobacter sp. SH024
TTTTTATTTGTCAGCTTTTAAGCAATTTCTGCAGGAAAGGTCACTACTTTTTCAATTTTGACCTGATCCATTGCAACCATGAGTAAACGGTCTATACCTAAAGCGATACCTGAACATTCCGGCATATGAGGCAATGCTGCTAACAGATGCTCATCTAAAGGCATAACATGAAGCCCTTGCTTAGCCCGCTCTGCATTATCTGCTTCAAAGCGTGAACGTAACACGTCTGCATCAAGCAATTCATCGTAAGCATTGGCTAGCTCTAAGCCTTCAATATAAACCTCGAAACGCGCCGCGACCTCTTCCCCATCTTCATCTACTTTCACTTTTGCCAAAGAGGCCATTTCTGGTGGAAAGTCTGTTAAAAAAACTGGAGCATCAAAACCCAAACTTGGTTCAACAAAATGAGAAAACAACAAATCCATGTAAGCTAGACGATCATCGCCCAAATCAAGGTTTAACCCCACACGATTTGCCGTATCTTTGAGTTGTTTCAAAGTTGCCTGCAAAGGGTTGATATCAAGACGATCTTGAAAGGCATGTTTATAACTTAAAATAAATGGACGAACTTCACCAAAACGATGTTGCAAACAGGTTTGCAATAAATCGGCTGTTTCATGCATTAACGCTTTTAAGTCCAGACCCGGACGGTACCATTCAAGCATGGTAAATTCACTGTTGTGTTTACGCCCGTGTTCATCATCTCGGAACACCTTACAGATTTGATAAATCGGCCCACTACCGCTCGCCAATAAACGCTTCATGGCAAACTCTGGTGAAGTCTGTAAATATTGAGTTTGCAATTTGCCATTAATATGACGCAAAGCCTGAACCGAAGCTAAATGTACATCGGTGACACCTGCTTGTGAAACGATTGGTGTTTCGACTTCCATGACATCACGTTCAGCAAAAAACTGACGAATTTGGCTATAGAGCTTGGCACGTGCTTTTAAGGCATCAATTGAACAAGTAGGTTGATAACTTAAACTCATGCCTGTGGTCCCCCATGTGCTGCCCATTCACGGCGCAGCGGATAATTTTTACGTAATAAATCAAATGCTTTTTGCTCTACTTTGCCATCTTTAATACAGGCACGGATGTTGGCATCATCTTGAGCAATATCATAAATCTGAGCTAACTTTTGCTTTAACACTGCTTTTAAATCATGTCCTGAAAAATAGTCTTCGCATGCAGGTAGCTGAGTTTCAAAACGCTTATTAATGTCGTATCCAAACTTTTGACAAAAAGCTTCATAAATCATTTGTGTACCGCGGGCTTTTCCTTCAAGGCTATAACCAGCAATATGCGGTGTTGCTAAAGCCAACATGTCTATAAGTTCTTCTGATATGACTGGTTCATGCTCAAATACATCAAGCACCACTTTACGCTGGGTACGATGAATATCCTCCATTAAAGCAGCTTCTTTCACGACTGGACCACGTGCACTATTAATTAAAATCGTGTCAGGTTGAAGTGCTGCAAAAGCTTTTTCATCAAACAAATGATATGTCGGATGTTCACCGTTTTTGGTCAGCGGCACATGAATTGAAATTGCGTTGGCTTGTTGCAACAGAGTTTCTAAGCTTACGTTTTCAATTGCGTCTAGTTTCACATATGGGTCAAATCCAATTACATTCCAACCAAGTAACTGAGCCATATAGACCAAACGCTTACCGACGTTGCCAAGGCCAACAATGCCTAGGGTAAATTTTTCTTGTTGTTCTAAAAGGTTCGCATCTAAATGAAGTAAAGCTGTAATGACATATTCAGCAACCGCTTGGGCATTACAACCAGCCGCATTTGCCCAAGTAATTCCTTGTTTTTCTAACGCTGTAATATCTAAATGATCGGTCCCGATTGTGGCACTGCCCACATATTTTAATGCAGTGTTTTCAATTAAACTTGAGTTAACTGCAGTAACCGAGCGGACCAGTAAAGCTTGAGCATTTTTTACATCTGCATGGGTTAAAGTGCGCCCTGCTTTGTGTTGAATATCGCCAAACTCAGAAAAAAAGTAATCGGTAAATGCCAAATTTTCATCTGCGACGATTTTCATTGTCTGCAACCCATAGCTTATAAAAACGTTATTATCCTTTGAGTTGTAGCAAAGCACAATGTTAAGGGTATAAATTAGTACAGGGTCTCAAGACTCAGTTTAGTCACAACCCACCACCAAAATAAAAGTAAGCCATGACAGCGAGTGTGAGCCAAATTAAAATAATGAGTACGGCAACCAAATAGTTTTTTGGTCGTTTTTCATGTTCATCCAGCCATTCTTCAGCTTGTTGTTCAGCATCGAAAATGACTTGTTGAGGTGTAAAACGAACTGCTAACCAAATCAGCATTGGTAAAATGATGGCATCATCAATAAAGCCCAAAATAGGAATAAAATCGGGAATTAAGTCGATGGGGCTAAACGCGTAAGCCACAGCCACCACAGCAATAATTTTGGGTAACCACGGCATTTGAGGATGCCTTGAGGCAAACCAAAGCATAATAATTTGCTTCTTTAGACCTTTTGCCCATTCTTTTATTGATTGTAACCAAGACATTTGGACAGACTCTGAACCTTTAGAGTTTTATAATAATCCATAAAACCTATCCTTAGCTTAAAAGCCAAAGAAATGTCAGATGAGCTTTATTTTAGGTCCATCACCTTGAACAATATATTTTAAATTTCTGTATATAAAACAAATCTATCTCCCCTACAAAAACTCGCCAAAGTCAGGCCAGATTGTTTGGCTAATTGAATAGCCATGCTGGTAGGCGCTGAAATTGACGCCAGTAGACTTATATTCAGCTGGGCACATTTTCGTATCAGTTCATAACTTGCCCGACTGGTCATCACCACAAAACCTAAACTGGTGTCGTAGTTTTCTTGCGCTAAATAACCGAGTAATTTGTCTAGGGCATTATGGCGGCCAACATCTTCAAATAAAGCGACGATGTGACCATCAACCACCCATGCTGCGGCATGTGCGCCACCCGTTAAAGCGGTAATTTCTTGCTGGGCTTTTAAGTGGGAAATGGCACTCGGAATTTGCTCAAGCCATATTTTTGATGCATGCGTTGTAATTTTAGGAACGTCTAACTGAAACTGCTCTAAACTCTCAATTCCACACAAACCACACCCTGTACGGCCTACCATCATGCGGCGGTGTTCTTTTAAGGCAGCAAATGCTCTCGATGAAATAGTCATTTCAACCGTAATGCCCAATTCATTTTGATGTACATCAAGCGCATATAGCTCTTTTAAGCTGGTTAAAATTCCTTCCGAGAGACTAAAACCTTTGGCAAATAATTCTACATCGGTCGGTGTCGCCATCATCACCGCATGCGAGATGCCGTTATACACCAAGGCAATTGGGTACTCTTGCACAATATGATCTAAAACATTTTCAGAGTCGGTTTTGTTAAACCGCTGTACTGGTAATGTTTCAACCCCATAGGAATGTGGTGTCAAAATTATTTCCTTTATTTCAAAATGGCGCTTGTTTAGAGCGCCATTTGTTTGGATGACATTTTTTAATATTGCCTTTGATTAAAGGTTGCTTACTTTCTTATCAGCGTCTTCAGGCGCAACTGCCGTTGCCAAGTTAAAATGCTCTGGCGCATTTCCGGGATGCAAAATCACAGGAACACTTTTTGAAGCAGGAATCTTGGCATATTTATCATGACTGCTTAACGCCACCAAAGGATTGGTTTCCGGATAGTAAGCGGCCAAGCTGCCTCGCGGAATGTTGTACGGCACAATACGGAAACTATGCACGATACGTTTTACACCGTCCGAGAAAACACTTTCAATATCAACCCATTGGTTTGCTTCAAAACCAGCTTCATCAATATCAGCTTGGTTCATAAATAACACACGGCGTTGCCCAAACACTCCGCGGTAGCGGTCATCTAGACCATATAAAGTGGTGTTGTATTGGTCATGAGAACGAGTAGTCATTAAGGTATAAACCTTACTGTCGGTATATGCCGCAGCGTACTGATTTTCTTTATCGGCATAGACCTCACTCAGCGGTGTAATCATAAACTGCGCTTTACCACTTTTTGTATTCCAGATGTGCTGATTGGCTGGATGCTCTAGATGGAATCCACCCGGTTTATAGACACGTAAATTAAAGTCATGGAACTCATCAAACACATCGGCAATTGAATCACGAATACGGTCGTAGCTTTCGATATACCATTTCCATTTAATTTGGCTGTCTGGAAGTACTGCTTCAGCCATTCGGGCGACAATATCTGGTTCAGACAAAATATTGTCAGAAATTGGAGCGTTACGTCCTGCTGACAAATGAATATTACTCATTGAATCTTCAACTGAAATTGCCTGTGGGCCATGAAGCTGCTCATCAATTTCGGTACGACCTAAACATGGCAAAATTAGTGCATCTTTACCACACACCAAATGGCTACGGTTTAACTTGGTTGCGACATGAACGGTTAAATTACACTTTCTAAGTGCTTCTTGGGTATACGGCGTATCTGGCGTTGCAACTGCAAAGTTCCCACCCAAACCAATAAAGACTTTGACCTCACCTTCTGCCATGGCTTTAATAGTTTCAACGACACCATGCCCATTTTTTCTCGGTGATTTAATTCCAAATACGCGATCAATGTTGTCGAGTAATTTAGGGCTAGGTAGTTCATTAATGCCCATGGTTCGGTCGCCTTGCACGTTACTGTGCCCACGAACCGGACAAAGCCCTGCACCCGGTCTGCCAATTTGTCCACGCGCCAACAATAAATTTGCCAGCATATGTACGTTAGCTGTGCCGTGGCGGTGTTGCGTGATACCCATTCCCCAACAGAAAATTGAACGCTCTGATTCTAAAAAGAGTTTGGCGAGTTTTTCTAAATGTTCAGGCGATAACCCTGAGTGTTTATAAATATCTGCCCATTCAGTTCTTTCAACCTCAGCAATCATTTCATCAAAACCAACGGTATTCACCGCAATAAAGTTTCGGTCAAAAACGCTTGGTTTACCTGAGGCAAGTGCTTTTTTATCCCACTCATTTAAGTGCTTTAACATCCCTAACATGAGTGCATAGTCGCCCCCAATTTTAGGTTGGAAATAATAACGACTAATTGGCGTACTGCCGTTGGTCATCATTTCAAGCGGTGCTTGCGGGTCTTGGAAACGCTCTAAGCCGCGCTCTTTAATTGGGTTAATCGCAATAATGTTGCCGCCACGTTTAGATACTTCACGCAAAGTACCTAACATACGTGGATGGTTGGTTCCGGGGTTATGACCAAAACTAAAAATAGCATCGGCTACGTCAAAGTCTTCTAGGGTGACTGTGCCTTTTCCTAAACCAATCGAGTCAAGTAAGCCAACACTTGTGGTTTCATGACACATGTTCGAGCAGTCTGGAAAGTTATTTGTACCAAAGCTTCTCACAAACAATTGATATAAAAATGCTGCTTCGTTACTGGCCCGGCCAGAGGTATAAAATGCCGCTTGGTCTGGGTTGTCTAGCGCATGTAAATGTTGAGCAATGAGTTTAAATGCATCGTCCCATGAAATAGGCACATATTTATCGGTTGCAGCATCGTAGCGAACTGGGTCTGTTAAGCGGCCTAAGTCTTCGAGGAAAAAGTCACTTTGTTCTGATAACCAACTGACGGTATGCCCTGCGAAATATTCAGGAGTCACTGTTTTACTGGTTGCTTCAAAGGCAACTGCTTTTGCACCATTTTCACAGAAGTTAAATGCGTGAGCATCTTTCTTTTCTGGCCATGCACAGCCGGGACAGTCAAAACCTGTAGGTTGGTTAATGTTGAGTAAGGTAATTGAACCTTTACCTAAAATATCTTGTCGCTTTAAGTTTCGAGCAACACTTAGCAGTGCGCCCCACCCGCCAGCAGGATGAGTATATGGCTCAATTCGCGCAAAACCGTTATTTTCCTGTATATGCTTTTGTTCTTCTGAATTATCCACTTTTTCATCCTCTTATTTCTTCTTAGGCATTCAACAGATCCAATAAAACCACAATTTAATTATGCTTATATCAAGAATCGCTGCTGTCTAGCTTGTGGGTAGAGTCCGCTTGGTATGTTATTCACCATATTTTAAAAAGCTGGCTCAACTGTTCTTATAATATGTGCCATATTTTTTACAATTACAATCATTTAGGCCAACCGTGCCATTTATAGAAAAACATATAAAACAATGAGTTAAAAAGATAGAAACTCCGCCTTTTACAGATCAAAACATTATTGGCTTTTATTTTTAACAGATTGAAAGCCTTTTAAAATTGATGTTTACATGTCTTTATCTATGTTTTTTTCGCATTAAACAGTATAAAACAATTAAAAATCTATCCACATTAGAGCATTTATGAAGGTTGTGATCGCCCCTGATTCATTTAAAGACAGCTTATCTGCTTTAAACGTAGCTCAGGCCATTGCCAAAGGATGGCAAGAAGTTTTTCCTCATGCAGAAACGATTTTATGCCCGATGGCGGATGGCGGCGAAGGAACTATTGAAGCAGTGTTAGAGGTCTGTGAAGGTGAATGGCGTGAAAAAACTGTAGTCGGGCCATTAGGTAAGCCTGTTCAAGCCAAATGGGGCTGGTTAGAAAAACAAAAAATCGCCATCATTGAAATGGCTCAAGCGAGCGGCATACAGTTAGTCCCACCGTCAGAGCGTGATGCTTGCCACAGCACAACGTTTGGAACAGGCCAGCTCATTCTGGATGCTTTAGATGCAGGCGCAAAAGATATTATTTTAACTGTGGGTGGTAGTGCTACTAATGACGGCGGCACAGGATTACTGAGTGCTTTAGGTGCTGTTTTGCTCGATGCCAACCAAAAGGTTTTACCCGCAGGTGGTCTCGCTCTAGGCAACCTATCAAAAATTGATTTAACACATTTCGACTCACGTATTCAGCACACGCGGTTTTTATTGGCTGCCGATGTGACCAATCCACTTTGTGGCCCAAACGGCGCATCACATATTTTTGGCCCACAAAAAGGTGCTTCTCCTGCTCAAGTAGAGTTACTCGATGCAGCGCTTGCTCATTTTGCCGATGTCTCTGCGCAAATTTTAGGTTTCGACAAACGAAATGAAGCAGGTTCTGGTGCTGCTGGTGGTTTGGGCTTTGCAGCCAAAAGTTATTTAAATGCAGATTTTAAAGCTGGAGTTAAAGTCGTGGCTGAACTGAATCAGCTTGAGCATAAAATTGCTCATGCAGATTGGGTTATTACAGGCGAAGGTAAATTTGACCAGCAAACCTTAAGCGGCAAAACAGTTTTTGGGGTAAGCCAAATTGCAAAAGCTCATGGCATCCCGGTCATTGTGATTGCAGGAACTTTAGGCCAAGGCTATCAAGCACTTTATGAGCACGGCGTTACGGCTGCTTTCTCATTAGCAAATGGTCCCATCACATTAGAACAAGCCTGCGAACATGCAGCAGAACTCATTTATGAAAGAACAGTCAATATTGCGAGGTTAATTCAGTTTAGCCAAACCAGCTTGAAAGATAAAAAAGTTTAATCGGTTAACTTTAAAAGACTCTCTTTACAGCTTTCCAATATTTCATCGCTAAGGATTGATTGGTCTGGGCATGCGCGAGACAAGGCAATTGCCCCTACGGATTGAGCAAGAATATTAATAGCTTGCTTTCTCAACTCTGGCGCTTCCAAAGACACTTGTTTTGCTCGTTCATTCATAATGAACTGGATAAGTTGCTCAATGCCCTCTTCAAACTCGACTTTTACTTCGTCTGGTTGTCTTGCGGCATCACAAGATAACGCTGTTAAGGTACATCCCAAATCTCGGTTATCGCGATGAGTGCGGGACACATAAAGTTGAATAAATTGAGCTAAATTTAAACCTTCTATTCTTTTTAAAACCTGCTCAAGTCCATATTTAACAGTAATTGAGACAAGGTCTGTTTTCGAACTGAAATGTTTATAAAACCCACCATGAGTAAAGCCTGCACTAGACATTAACTCGGCAATGCCGACACCATCGTAGCCTTTGTTACGAAACAGTTGAGTCGCCTTTTCGACAATTTTTTCTCGGTTTTCTTTTACCTGAGTTTTACTGACTTTCATGTTGGCCTACCCACTTTTACTCACCCTACTCGTCACAATTATACATTGATTATGATTGACATCAAAAATTATATATTTTAGATTACGATCATCATCTAAAAATTAAAGCGTGGAGACATCACATGTCAGCTCAATCAAAAGTACTTATTACAGGAGCTTCGTCAGGAATTGGTTCTGTCTATGCAGACCGATTTGCTCAACGTGGCCATAACTTAATTTTGGTTGCACGAGACACAAACCGCCTAGATAAAATCTCAAAAGATCTTCAAGAAAAATACGGCATACAAGTCGAGTTCATTCAAGCCGATCTATCAAACGATCAAGACATCAGTAAAATTGAAGATGTACTCAAAAATGATGCTGATATTGAAATTTTGGTAAATAACGCTGGGATAGCACTAAACGGAACCTTTTTAACTCAAGATATTAAAGAGATTGAAAAACTTATTACTTTAAATATGACTGCGGTCATTCGTTTGTCTCATGCAATTTCGCAATCACTTATACATAAAGGTAAAGGTGCCATTATTAATTTAGGTTCTGTGCTTGGATTAGCCCCTGAATTAGGTTCTACCATTTATGGCGCAAGTAAATCTTTCATCCAATTTTTTAGCCAAGGCTTATATTTAGAATTAAAAAATCATGGCGTGCATGTTCAAGCCGTATTGCCTTCGGCAACTAAAACCGAAATTTGGGAACGTTCAGGCATCGACTTAAGCCAAGTTCCACCATTAATGGATGTCAATGATTTGGTCGATGCCGCTCTGATTGGTTTTGATCGCAAAGAAACAATTACAATTCCTGTGCTGAAAGACGAAAATCAATGGAATAATTTTGAAAAATCACGTATCACATTACTACCAAACTTTTCTTCGGCTGATGTAGCCCAACGTTATAAAAACTAACGAGTACCGCTACCCAACTCTTAAGTAGGAAAATCTTATGAATGTTATTGATGCCATCCGTAATCGCCGCGCAGTTAAACGCTTCGACCCTGCTTTTCAACTTTCTGAAGATAACAAAAAGCAGTTGTTGCAAGAAGTTTTAGCAAATGCGCCAAGCGCTTTTAACTTACAACATTGGCGTCCAGTCATCATTGAAGATACTGAGTTAAGACAAAAAATTCGCACCATTGCTTGGGATCAACCACAAGTTACAGAATCATCATTACTAATTGTGTTGTGTGCAAAAGTAAATACATGGGAAGTTGATGCTAAGCGTGTGTGGGATGGCGCGACTCCAGAAGTACAAAATATTATGGCTGGCGCAATTGACCAATATTACCGTGACCGTCCACAAACCCAACGTGACGAAGTTATGCGTAGTGCAGGTATTTTTGCTCAAACCTTGATGCTTCTTGCTCAAGAGCATGGTTTAGACAGTTGCCCAATGGATGGTTTTGACTTTGACGCAATGGCAAAGCTCATTAACTTACCTGAAGACCATGTGGTGTGTTTAATGATTGCTGTTGGTAAGTCGGCTTCCGAGCCTTACCCACGCGTGGGCAAACTTCCTTACGACGATGTCATTATTCAAAATACATTCTAAGTTTTTAGTCAGATTTTAGGCCCTCATGCTATTTATAGCATGAGGGCCTAATTGTTAATGACATTCTGTTTTGTAAAATCATTTTGCCTTTTTGGTGTTTAACTTATTGGTTAAACGACGAACTAAAAGAAAAAATAAAGGCACAAAGAAAATAGAAAGTAGAGTTCCCGAAATCATCCCACCAGTTACGGCGATACCAATTTCTTTTCGGCTAACAGCCCCTGCTCCTGTAGATACAGCCAATGGAAGAACACCTGCAACAAAAGCCAGAGATGTCATAATAATTGGCCGTAATCGCTGACCAGCACCTTCAATAATGGCATCCATTAATGCCTGACCAGCCTCTAACTTGGCTGCCGCAAATTCAACAATCAAAATAGCATTTTTGGCAGAAAGCCCAATGGTGGTAAGCATAGCGACCTGAAAGTAAATATCGTTAACAAAACCTGCCAGACTTGCAGCAACTACAGCGCCAATAAGACCTAAAGGAATCACTAGCATGACAGAGACAGGAATAGACCAACTTTCATAAAGTGCTGCCAAACATAAAAAGATAAAGATGATTGAAGCCAAATATAACCAGATCGTTTGGCCACCAGCTAGTTTCTCTTGATAAGACAACCCACTCCACTGAAGATTAAAACCTTGTTGCTGGTCAACTAACTGCTGCATCTTATCCATAGCCCCACCAGAACTCTCACCTGCCGCCGCAGAGCCTTGTATTTGAACGGCTGAAAGACCGTTAAAGCGTTGCAGCATTTGAGGGCCCATCTGCCATTTCACAGAAGAGAAGCTAGAAAATGGCGTCATCTCACCAGTAGCACCGCGAACATACCATTGCCCAATATCTTGGGGTAAGGAACGATAGATTGCCTCTCCTTGTAAATAAACTCGCTTAACACGTCCCTGATCTATGAAATCGTTAATATAAGATCCGCCCCACGCCGATGAGAGCGTATTACTAATATCTGCTTGGGCTAACCCAAGAGCACTGGCTTTTCTTTGATCGATATCGACTTGTAACTGGGCTTTATCTTCTAAGCTATTTAAACGTACTGCAGCTAGGCCAGAATCAGCATTTGCTGCTTTTAACACATTATTTTGTGCTGCGAGTAAAGCATCTCGTCCTTTATTTTCAGCATCTTGCAACCAAAATTCAAAGCCACTAGATTGCCCAAGGCCTCTTACAGCAGCGGGTGAAAGTACCTGAACGCGTGCGTTACGCAGTGACTTAAAATGTGCATTTGCACGAGCAATCACAGCTTCGGCTGTATTTTCACTACCTTCTCGATCATCCCAATGTTTGAGTCCGGCAAATGCCATTCCCACATTTTGCCCACTGCCTGCGTTATTTCTACCCATCACCATGAAAATCACATTGAGATTATTCTTTTCTTTCGTCAAAAAGTAATCTGCAATCTGATTACCAACCCGCTCTGTTTCAGCTAGTGTCGTGCCTACAGGCGTACTAAATTGAACCATAACCGAGCCTTGGTCTTCTTGTGGTAAAAACCCCGTATTCATACGCGTATATTGCCAACCTAACAAAGCCGTAATACCCACGAATATGATCATAAAGACTTTGGGTTTACCTAAAACAGCAACTAGCTTTGTGCGGTAGCCTGACTGCCCTTGTTCGACTTTACGATTGAACCAAGTAAAGAATTTTCTCTGCTTATGTTTTTCATTTGCAGGTTTGAGTAATGTTGCACATAACGCAGGTGAAAGTGTTAAAGCAACAATTGCAGAAAGTACCATAGCCGATACGAGCGTTACCGAGAACTGGCGATAGATAATCCCGACGGAACCACCAAAAAATGCCATAGGTAAAAATACCGCTGCGAGTACCATGGCAATACCCACGAGCGCACCTGATATCTCCTGCATTGAAATTAGGGTGGCTTGCCGAGCATCAACATTTTGCTCATGCATAACCCGCTCGACATTTTCTACAACGACAATCGCGTCATCTACCAGTAAACCAATTGCGAGTACCATCGCAAACAAAGTCAGTGTATTAATGTTATAGCCAAGTACGCTCAACACACCAAATGTACCTAACAATACGACCGGAACTGCAATTGCCGGAATTAAAGTCGCACGCCAGCTCTGCAAAAATAAGAACATGACAATAATGACGAGAACAATTGCTTCAGCTAAAGTTTTAATCACCCCATTTACCGAAGCTTCTACAAATGGCGTACTGTCGCGTGGGTATGCAACTTTTAAACCCGCTGGCATAGAGGCAGTTAACCGTGTGACTTCAGCTTTAACTCGTTCAGCCGTTTCTAATGCATTGGCACCAGAAGCAAGTTGAATAGACATACCCGAAGCTGGCTTTCCATTCAAACGTGTAGAAGTCTGATAACTCTCTGCACCACGCTCGACTCGGGCAACATCTTTAAGTAATACAACCGCACCATTGGTTTGTGTCCGCAAAATAATATTTTCAAATTGGCTCACGGTTTGTAACCGAGATAATGCTGTTACTGTTGCATTTAAAGCCTGCCCATCACGCGTGGGTAATGCGCCCAATTCTCCTGCTGTAATTTGAGTGTTTTGTGCTTCAATTGCGGTTCTAACATCTGATGGCATTAATCCATAACTGTTTAATTTATGAGGATCAAGCCAGATGCGCATTGCATATTGAGCACCAAATACGGTGATTTCACCCACTCCATCGACCCGACTTAATGGGTCTTGCAGTGTACTCACCATATAGTCAGATATGTCGACAGAAGATCTAGTCCCACTTTCATCGTAAAGCGCAAAGACCAGTAAACTATCGCCTTGTGACTTTGTCACAGTGATCCCTTGCTGCTGAACCTCTTGAGGCAATCGACTCAGCGCCTGATTCACAGCATTTTGTACCTGCACCTGAGCAGTGTCAGGATTGGTATTCTGATCAAAACTAAGACTTATCCTTGCTTGACCCGCCGAACTACTACTCGATGAAAAATAAAGTAGACCATCAATCCCTTTAATTTGTTGCTCCAAAATCTGGGTAACACTGTCTTCAACAGTTTTGGCCGATGCGCCCGGATAGTTTGCAGTAACATTTACACCCGGTGGTGCAATGTCAGGATATTGCTCAATGGGTAACGTTAAAATCGAAATCGTCCCCAATGCCATAATACAAATAGAGAGGACCCAAGCAAAAATAGGTCGTGCAATAAAAAAACTCGACAACATACGCAATCCTCAACTCATTGGGGTAGGTTCAATCGTCATGCCGGCACTTAAGCCTTGCAGACCCTCAACAATGACTTGATCTCCTGCTTTCAAGCCAGAGGTCACTAACCAACGATTATCAATTGCATCGCCCAGAGTAATTTTTCGTTGCTCGGCTTTATTATCTTTTCCAACAATCCAAACAAGTGGATTTCCTTCTGCGTCTCGGAATAGCGCACCTTGAGGAATTAAAACGCTGTTAGGACGTGTTCCCGTTCCAAGTTCTGCCCGCACATACAGGCCGGGCAATAACGCATTATTGGGATTGGGAAATGCTGCACGTAAGGTGACACTTCCTGTCGCCTCATCTACAGCAACATCACTAAACTTAAAAGTCCCCTGTTCTGCATAGGCAGTGCCATTCTCAAGCTTCAAACGTACTGAAAGTTCAGTCGGTTTTATTCCATTTTCAGTAAGCTGTTTACGCAGTGCCATGTATTCATCACTCGACTGAGTCAAATCGACATACATGGGGTCAAGTTTTTGAATCGTTGCTAAAGGATCTGTTTGAGCAGAGGTGACTAAAGCCCCACGTGTAATGGATGAACGCCCTATCCGTCCTGAAATTGGCGCACTAACTTGTGTGTAACGTAAATTGGTTCGTGCTGTTTTCAGTACAGCTTCGTTTACGGCAACAGTCGCTTTCGCTTGCTCATATGCACTTTGAGCATTATCAAGCTCTTGTTGACTCACCCCATTTACTTTAATTAATTCTTTATAGCGCTCAGCTTGTAAACGAGTCGAATTTACAGTGGCTTTTGCTAATGCAAGATTACCAGCGGCTTCATCCACGCCATCCCGATAGAGTGATGAATCAATTTTATAAAGTGGTTGGCCTTTGCTTACTTGCGTACCTTCTTTAAATAATTGCTCTATTACTACTCCATTGACTTGTGGGCGGACCTGAGAAATTTCAGAGGCCACCGTTCTTCCAGCCAATTGATAGTTAGATTCAATCGTCTCTGGTTTTATAGTGATCGTGCCTACCTGCTGAATATTTTTAGGGGCAGGCGGATCAGAATCACATCCATTAAGAAAAAGTAGCAAAGGTAATAACCACAAGTACTTATGATTAAAAAAAACCGAACCAAACATATTTTGGCACCCTAGACTTATAGACAATTTATTTACTTTACTGTAAAGTAAATAAATATGATGTGCAAGAAAACTGATATGCTAAAAAAATCACCAGGTCGTCCGTCTCGAATTCGCCCTATTATTGTGGCAGCAGCCCGTGAACTATTCCTTGAGCATGGGTTAGAAGTCCGCTTAGAAACTGTTGCTGCAAAAGCCGGTACAAATCGACAAACTTTATATAATCACTTCCCGACCAAGACAGCTCTACTTATTGAAGTTTTTGATCATTTAAAAGCAGAAATGGAAGCACCTTTCATTGAACAGCATGAATTGAAAAATAAGCGTCTAGATCAATTATTGTTAGAAATTGGGCAGTCTGTACAAAATCATTTTTATCATATTGACGTCATTCGCCTGCAAAGATTGCTGATTATTGCCTTAGTTGAAATGAAGGAAATTCTTCCTAAAATTCAGCAACGTACTCAAGGGAATATTAAAAGATCTTTAACCGATATTCTTGCAACTGCACACAATGCTGGTATTGTTAAAATTGATCAGCCAGAGGAAGCAACAAAGGCTTTTCTCGGTGCCGTAATGGGTTATACCTATCCAGCTACACTGATTAGTGGAAATATTCCGACTCCAGAAGAACTAAAACAGTTAAATGAAGAAGTGTGTCGTACCTTTTTAAAAGCATGGCAATATAAAGAATAGCCCCACAACAAAAGCCCTTATGACAAAAAGGGCTTTTTAAATTAGACATTTAAACATCGTATCAATTATTAATAGCTTGAAGAAACATCTGGCAAACTCACTTAAGCAGATTTAACAGGAATATTTTCATGCTTCATTCATCCTATTTAAACTGCTTCAAAAAACAGTCTAATATCATCTCTCTATCCCCTACTTGACCCGAGCTTAAAAGCTGAATAATAGTCCCCTCAATCATATATAAAAATAATTTGGCGTCCTGAAAAGAAGCATCTTTTTTTAGTTTTATTAACTGACTATAGATTTCATTAAGCAACCATGTTCTATATCTCATTGCGGTGATATAGGCTTTTGGATAGGTCAGTTTGATTTCAAAAATTGCTTTAAATAATAGATAGTAAAGCCCCTCCAAATCGGTGTGTAAGACATAAAGTTTCTTAAGTTTATCCACCACACTTGTTTGACTGGTGTACTCAACCATTGAAACTACTTTTTCTTTTAAACGTTCTTTTTGCACGATCATGCAGATTTCGATAAAACGCTCTTTAGAGTGAAAGTAATGATAAAAAGTCGCTTTTGGAATTTGAGACTCTTTCACGATTCTGTCGACTCCAACGGTATGAAATCCGTAGTTGTGAAACAGATTAATTGATTTATTTACGACTTGTATGGCACGTGGGGAGATCACTAAATTTGGCATAGTTTTACCGTTATAAAAATTCTTGTTGTATGTAAACGAGATACTTTTTTGGGAGAAAAAAAGGTATAGCAAAGCCGTTAAGACTGTGTTTTGCACATCTCAAGTTTTATTGTTGATTAAGTTTTTGGTCGCGACGAATTAAAGCCTGAAAGCGCTAATAGCTATCAAGCTACTTATAAATTTAAGTAGTGTCGATATAGACTTTGGCAAAGGCTGCCAAGAAATTAAGAATGTGCAAAGCCAACTCCTTTTTATTTGAAGTTCCGCCAGACATTTATAGAATTATGGTGGCAGAACGAAAGGGGGTTAGCAGACTGGTCAAACGTGGCCAGCACACCCGAAGGTGTCCCCCTCCCGTTCCGCCGCAGAGGGGGCACGAGGGCTCAACACTAAAAGTATGAAACTTTTAATGCACGTTTGATGCGGTCTGCTAAAACCGACTGGCAATGTGGCCAGCAGGCAAAGAATAGTGCCCTGTTCTATTGCAGTCAAGCACACAAAATGACATTTGTTTTAAATTAGATCATTAAAAAGTAAGGATAAATAATAAGAGAGCTATTGTTAAATGAGGGTTTATAAAGGGGGAAAGAAATTGGCTTGGGAGGCTGTTCAATTCTTTAGGATAGAAATAGAGTCTTAAAAAAGAGTATATTCTGATATTTAATGATTCATTCAGGAAATAAAAAATGATTTCACTATTTAAAAGCAGGAATTTAAATGATAAATATAATTTTATTTAGTATTATATTAGGAGTACTCACTTCTCTAGTCTCAATTTTTCTTACAGAAAAAATAACAAATCTATTTTTTAATAAAAAAGAATTTTCTGAAAATTATATAATGTTTTCAAAAGTCTTCTATATTTTTTTATTTATGATTTTTTCAATCTTTTTCTCTATTTTCATAAGAAAATATTACCCTCTTTATTTTGAAGAAAGCTTAAGACATATTTTTATAAAAGGGTATTTCTCGACCTATTTTATAATTTTTCTCATGTTTGCTTTTCGGAAAGGTACTTAATATGTATAAATTTTTCAGATAAAAAGAATATAGATTAGATAAGTTATTTAGTAAATGTTTTTCTAAAACTAATATAAATTTAAGCCTGATAGCTTTGATCTATTAAAAAACAAATAAAGCAACCAGCCAAAACAAACTATTTCAATGTGGTTCTATATAAATATCTGATATAAGCTGTGTTGTGTATTTTAGGAAAATTTAACTTATAAAGACAAGGTAAGAATAGGTGAAGATAATCTTATTAGTATTGAGTAGTCTACTTATAGCACTTACAGCTATTTATTTTTTTAATAAAAAAGAATCTGAGATATCTCCAAAAGAATTTGTTCTCAATTGGGGAGAAAGAATGAAAAACTCACCGAATGGTGGCCCAGGAAGAAATTGCTTCCCTACCGCTTACTCAGTAATTCGTTACCCTGAATTAAAAGAAGAATTATTAGAAGCTAAAAAACTCAATTTATTTCATCCAGATCAATCAGGAAATGGACTTTTACAGATTCCTTTAAAAAACTGTTTTAGTGAAGCAAAACTTGTTGAACTAAAATTTGATAAATCTAGAAATATGGCTTGGGCTGTATATCGCTGTGAGAAAGATGGAATGGGGCTAGAAGTAAAATTATCTAGCTTTGAGGAATGGTGCAGCTATACCACATATCTAAAAAGATGGAACTTTCCAATAGGAAAATATACTCCTATTTCTATGCCTTAGAGGTTTTTATCCAGCCACCTGTTATATATTCCGCCACTGATACAAGATAAAATATACCGATATCTAGGAAAGTATTCTCTCCTACACGCTATAAACAATAAAATTTAATGAGAAGTTATGGATAACTGGAAGCATATCATCACCGCCTTTGTTGTGACTATTATTTATTGCAACAATATTAATCCCTTTATTTTCAAGGTTTAACCCTCTAAAACTTACTTTAGCTTGTTTCTTGTTTTCTACTTTAGGTTTTGGTGTAGCAGCTACCTATGGCCGTAAATCTAATAATCGAGGAATAGATGGTGATTGGGGAGCACATGGCTTATGGAAAGAGATATTTAATCTAGAACTAGTAACTATCAGCGTAGGTGTGGGAGTTTTAATTACTCTTATACTTATGTTAGCAATTTATTTTTCTAGAGAATAATATTCTTAAACTAATAAATAAAAAGCTAAGCCCCATCACCGAGACTTAGCTTTTAAAAATAATTTTAAATTAAAAAATTACTTATTTGATGTCTGCAAATTCAGAAACAGGCTTGTTCACTTCAACTTTTGTTCCACCGAATTTTTCGCTCACAAACTTTTGAACTTTAGGTAAGTGGTAAAGTTCACCAAGTTTTGTATAGATCGGGTCGTTTTTGTTCGCTTCAGCAACACCTAACAAATTCACATAAAGCTTTGTAGACTGGTCAATAGGCTCACGGAAGATAGAATCTTTCATTACATTGAGACCACCCTCAAGTGCCAATGTATTACCTAACACAATCGCGTCTACATCGTTTTTAACACGAACGGCTGTAGTCATTTGAATTGGTTTTAATTGTAAGTTTTTAGGGTTTTCAACGACGTCATTGGTCGTCCCTTTTACAGGGTCAAAGTCTGGTTTGAGTTTAATCAGTTTAGCAGACTGTAATAATGTTAAAGCACGCGCTTCATTGGCAGTATCGTTTGGAATCGCGATAGTTGCGCCTTGTGGGAACTCTTCAACAGATTTAACTTTATTTGCATAAATACCCATTGGCTCTAGGTAAGTTGTCGCAACAGCAGCAACTTTAGCTGTATTTGAAGAGTTATAAGCTGCCAAATAGTTAAATGACTGGAACGCATTTACGTCTTGTTCGCCACTTGCTACAGATGTATTCAATACAACATAGTCAGTTAGGTTAGTCACTTCGAGTTTAATGCCCGCTTGAGCAGTTTCAGGAAGCGTTGCAACGTATTTCCATACGTCTGTGTCTGAACCTGTAGAAACCAGTTTAATAGTTCGTACTGACTCAGTTTTATCTTTAGCTGAAGCTGTATTTTCAGTTTTTGCAGGTTCTTTATTACATGCAGTCAGTGTTAGAACAGATGCGCTGAACAGAACACTAAATAATTTTTTCATAGATACATCCTAAAATAGGAAACACCTACTCTACAAAAGAGTCAGGCATTGCCAACCAATGGGTCAAAATACAATTTTGGGGCGGAAATGATTTCCAGATATCGGGTTTAGAAAACTGAATTCAGCATCATTCCTTCCTTGAACTTGCTCGCTGAACAATAGAATTATGTTTTGAAACAGTTTCTAAATATTGGCTCATCATATATCAATAAATGAATATTCTACAAATAACTTGTTCGATTCTGATATATAGAAGCTTAATTGGTAAGATATTGAAAATAAAAAATATATTATATAAATATAGTAATTTTGATTAAAATATATACTTGTTTGATTTATATGAAATTTTCAGGATTTATTAGCAGTATTTAAGCTAAATCTTACTGTAATGTAGACACTAGGTATAAAAAAAAGCCCTTGTCATTAACAAGGGCTTTTTTAAGAATCTGGCGGAAGCGGTGAGATTCGAACTCACGGAGGACTCACACCCTCGTCGGTTTTCAAGACCGGTGCATTAAACCGCTCTGCCACGCTTCCAACGAGCGCTATAATATAAATAAAAATTGAAGTTGGCAAATCTTTTATTTAATTTTTAATTCAACCGCTCAAAATAAACACAAATCTATTTAAATTTCTGAGTTTTCTGTCTTTTCATAGCGAATTGTATTGATATACCACAGCTTTTTTCCTGATGGCGTGTGTACTTCAATCTCATCATCGACTTCTTTGCCGAGCAATGCGCGAGCCATAGGTGACTCAATCGAGATATGTTGAGGGTGATGATCATAAATTTCATCAATTCCAACAATACGTAAAGTTTTTTGCTCACCTTCTTCGTTTTCAATCTCGACCCAAGCACCAAAATAAACTTTGCCGTCTTGCTCAGGAGAGTAATCAACAATTTTTAATTCTTCTAAGCGTTTTCCTAAATAACGTACACGTCGATCAATTTTTCTGAGGAGCTGCTTATTATATTGATAATCCGCGTTTTCACTGCGGTCACCTAAGCTTGCAGCCCAGTTTACTTTTTTGGTGATTTCCGGACGTTCTTCATGCCAAAGTTGTTTTAATTCAGCAACTAATTTGTCATGCCCTGACCGAGTGATTAAGTTAGATTTCATGATTAAAAACCACTGTTCAACAACATATCGCTTACAAGATGTAGCATTTTATACCCTATTTTCTCACATCAGAAGTGTATAAATTTTCTTCCTTAAGAAATTCATGTGTTTATGATGATATATCGAAGTTTTAATTGTACAAAATTTGACATTACTTTTTTTCAATATTATGATGCGCGCAGTTTAAATGTTGAGCATTTTTTAACCCACTCGAAGACTATGTAGATTTTCTACACAGTTTGTTTTTTTCATTTCATGTCATTTTGAATGACGTCATGACTGCCCACCCCTTATTGAATTTATCAACTTTTAGAAGTTATGGCAGCTTTTTGTCTGACTTTTAGGGCATAAATTATCTGTAGCGGAGACAACATGCACAGTAATTCAAGTTCTGGGTCGAGGCTTTGCCTTAACTCTTTATTTTCTTCTCTCCCGTTAAAAGCGCTTGCACTCAGTACTATATTTCTCCCATTTCATAGTCTTAATGCAGGAAAAACCCTACAGTACAATACTGTAGTTAACACAAACACTTTAACTGTTGTTGCGGTAGAAAGCCCGACAACCGTTTTCAAAGAAGATCAGTTTTTACATGGTTTTGGTTACGACTTAGCACGTAACTATGCGCAGAACCTAAATGTAAAGCTGGACTTTAAAATCGTGGCAGACAATGCCACTGCTCTTAGATGGGTTCAGCAAGGTAAAGCAAACTTTGCGATGACTACAGCAGGTTTAAGCACAATCGAAAACAAAGGTTTAATGTCGTTTTCTGCAAGTTGTGGTGACACAGCAAATTTGCAAAAAAATGGCTTAAATCCTGAGTTGAGTTGGGTATTTAAACAGGCTGATGACCCACTCACACAGACCGCCAGCGGCTTTGTATGCCAAAGTAAGCAAAATGGTGTGACCGAGCAGCTTGCCTCTTTTTATAACCGCAATGTGGTGAAACCAGAAGCATGGTCAACCATTCAACGTGACTTAAGCACACGTTTACCGATTTACAAAGCGAGCTTTAAGCAAAGCGCAGCGAAGTATGATCTAGATTGGCATTTACTTGCCGCAATTGGTTATCAAGAGTCATATTTAAAGCCAGAATCTGTTTCTCCCACAGGTGTTCGCGGCTTAATGATGCTAACCAATAGCACTGCTCGAGCAATGGGTGTAAGCAATCGTAGCGATCCTGCTCAGAGTATTCAGGGCGGCGCGAAGTATTACGATCTGATGCTAACCGAATTTGATAATATTCCGTTCCCTGATCGGAACTGGTATGCGCTTGTGGCCTATAACATGGGACCAGGTGCGGTAAGTCAGATTCAGAAGCGCTTGCAATCTCAAGGGAAAGATCCGAACAAATGGGTCAACCTCTATGACTATTTGCAAAGTAATAAAACGCGAAATGGTCGATATAAGCAAGCGGTTCAATATGTCACTCGTATTCGTGCTTATCTTGAACATATCAAAACGGCGCAAACACGAATCAATATCTAATTTTTATTTTTAAAAGTTGATAAATTCATTGTTTGTACAAATAAAAAGCTTACCTCTATGGGTAAGCTTTTTATATGAATTCTTTTAGATTTAAGCAGTATGCTCTAATACTTTCTTAAACAAATCTTTTTGTTCTTGGCTTGGCTTAGCTGTTTGTAAAGCCATTAATTGAGACATGTCGCCTTGAACTTTAATTTTACCAGTCATGAATGCCTGCATAGCAGCAGCCATATCAAACTCTAAGAATACTTTACGTAAAGTTTCAGCATCCATATTTAAAGTTGTTTTGGCATTTGAAGACAAACCTTTTTGGATTTTACCCCCATCTAAAGCTAATTCGGTATTTCCAGAAGCATCTGTCACTACTAAATTAATTGCCAAGTTCGCAAGAGCGGGCGGCAAATTAAGATCACCTGCTTCAGCAGTTAATTTTTCGACAGTCGCAAACCAATCTTCAGTTAAAAATGCAGGCATGATTCTTCCTCAAATTTATTTGTTCAATTTCTCTGGTTGTCTATCCAGACAACATCATGTGAAGCAATTCTGCTTGTGGCTTGTTATAGCATGTAATTTAAATTTTGGGCTATGACTTTTTGTACGGAACATTCATTTTTTAGTATTTTGATACATTAAAGGCACTTGTTTATAAAGTGCCTTTAACATTCTTTATGCTAGCGTTTATTCAGCAGCAAAGCTTAAGTTCACGACATCTAAACGGTTCTTAAGTTCTTCCGGATCTTTAATATCCAACTCGCGCTGAGAATCTAGAGCCTCGAAATCAAACAATTCGCGGTCTGCTAACTGAGACGGAGATACGTTTTGTAATGCCCCGAAAATGCTGTGTAAGCGCTTCGGATATTGTTTATCCCATTCACGTAGCATTTCATTAAGCATTGCGCGTTGTAAGTTTTCCTGCGAACCACAAAGGTTACATGGAATGATTGGGAACTGACGAATCTCGGCATATTTAATAATGTCTTTTTCTTCAACATATGCCAAAGGACGAATCAAAATGTTCTTTTTATCTGACGATAAAAGCTTTGGAGGCATCGCCTTTAAGCTACCGCCATGGAACAAATTCAAGAAGAACGTTGCAATGATGTCATCACGGTGGTGACCTAAAGCAACTTTAGTGGCACCAATCTCTTGTGCAAAGCCATATAAAGAACCACGGCGTAAACGTGAACATACTGCACAGTAGGTTTTACCTTCCGGCGTTAAGCGTTTAGTAATGGTATAGGTGTCTTTTTCTAAAATGTAATATGGAATGTTGTTCTCTTCCATATAACGAGGCAAAACATCTTCAGGAAAGCCTGGTTGTTTTTGGTCGAGGTTAACCGCAACCACCTCAAAATTAATCGGTGCGATACGCTTAAACTGCAACAAAATATCGAGCAAGGTATAACTGTCTTTACCACCAGACACACACACCATGACCTTATCGCCATCTTCAATCATATTGAAGTCACGAATAGCATGCCCAACTTGACGGCGAAGCTTCTTGAGCAAACGGTAATAGGCCGAGCTTGTTGGAAGTTCAGGCTTAAAATTAAATCCCTGATTGGACTCAACTGGCGCGTACATAGACGAGATATACCCATAAATAAAAATACCGCGCAATTTTATATGATTCAGAAGAGAATCGCATCAAAAGAATAGTTTCAATTCTTGAAGTCGTCACATTGCTCGTGCATGATGCAAAACACATGCTCTATTTTGACTGAAGCGTTCAAAATTTGTGCAAAATGCTTACTTTTTGGACTTTTCCACAGTTTTCCACAAAACCTGTGGATAAAATTGTGGATTTCTTCGTACTTGACAAACTGTTTTGGCCTTCTGTTAAGGGTTTTCTTTAAATTGATCATTTTTTAACCAATGTTTTTTGTTATTAATAATCAACAAGTTAACCATGTCAATAGAATCATTTTAAAAAAATTTTTTAATTTTTTTTGATGAGCATTCGAACAAATCAGCTTGATTTTTTGAAAGAGTCGAAATAAAAAAAATTACACAAATCTTCTTTAAGTAATATTTTTTGATAAACTCTTTTGCAAGTTTTGAGTACCTAAAAATTGTGAATAACATAAAATGAAAAATTCGGTTCAATTTCTTGTTTCTTGTTTGCTGGGGATGACCACTTTTACGGTCGGCACAACTTCGAGTTCAGCGGGTCAAATGTATATTTACCAAGATAAAAACGGTAGTACATTGCTCACCAACCGAAAAAGCTATGACCACTCCCTTAAAAAAGTAAAAGTGACCTATTACCCTGATAGTAATATTCACAGTTATACAAACTGGGGAGCATCAGAAGCTTCTGTTTTGCCAAGCTACAATAAAAATAAGAACGCTTTCGACCACATTATTAGACAAGCTGCACAACAACATGGTGTTTCAGAAGGTCTAATTAAAGCCGTTATGCACACCGAGTCAGGATTTAACGTAAGAGCTCGTTCGCCAGTAGGTGCTCAAGGGTTAATGCAGCTCATGCCTGCGACTGCCCGTCGTTTTAATGTCTCTAACGCCTATGACCCGCAACAAAATATTTTTGCAGGCGCTAAATATTTAAGCTGGTTACTCAAGCGTTTTAATGGAAACACGCAAATGGCACTTGCGGCTTACAATGCCGGTGAAGGTAATGTCGACAAATATGGCGGTATTCCCCCTTTCCGTGAAACACAAGATTATGTGCGCCGTGTAACAAGTCGATACCAAAACCTATATGCATCGGGTTCAGGTTTTTCATCTTTTACAAATACTTCAGTACAAACCGTTTCACATCCTTCTAATTTGGCAGAAAACACAACAGCTCAAATCTCAGCACCAGCACCTAAATATTCATCTTCTCGTCAAATCGTGACTTTATCTGACGGTACCTATACCGATGCACCAACAGGCACTTATGTCACCAATAATGCCACCGCAATTGCCCATATACGAATTGAATAAACAGTAAAGAAGAACGGCGGCTCGCAGTTCTATTTAGGTTAGTTCAGATGTTTTAAATTGTAATGATCTATTACCTGATCTTTACCATTTTGACGAACTTAGCCAATTATTCTTTAAATTTAGGCACATTCTGCTAAATGAAAGAATGTATCAATTCCTTATTTTTTTCTTGAATTTTTCCCCCAAGCCCCGCATATTAGCTTCATGATTTCGAATTTGTAAATCAGATAACATTTTATTTATAAGAGGATTTTCTCAATGATGCGGATTGGTTTGTTTTTGCTTACCAACCTCGCGGTACTGGTTGTAGCTGGCATTATTTTGTCACTCTTCGGTGTCGGTAGTTACCATGGCGCGGGTGGCTTGAATCTAGGCAACCTTTTAGTGATCTGTTTTGTGTTTGGTATGGTGGGATCTTTAATCTCGTTATTCATGTCAAAATGGATGGCTAAGAAAACGACCGGTACAGAACTGATCGACCCGAATGCTCCTCGTAACCAAGCTGAAAGCTGGTTATTGCAAACAGTCGCTGAACTTTCTCAACGTGCTGGTATTAATATGCCAGAGGTTGGTATTTTTCCATCATATCAATCCAATGCCTTTGCAACAGGCTGGAACAAAAATGATGCCTTAGTTGCCGTTTCATCTGGTCTACTTGAACGTATGAACAAAGATGAGCTACGTGCTGTGCTTGCGCACGAGATTGGTCACGTTGCGAATGGTGACATGGTTACCCTAGCGCTCATCCAAGGTGTTGTGAACGCCTTTGTTATGTTCTTTGCTCGTGTAGTTGGTGACTTTATCGACCGTAATGTCTTTGGTCGTCAAGACGATGAAGCCCCGGGTATGGGTTACTTCATTATTACCATGGTATTGGATATCGTCTTTGGTATTCTCGCTTCTGCCATTGTGATGTGGTTCTCTCGTTATCGTGAATACCGTGCTGATGAAGCAGGTGCACGTTTAGCAGGTAAACAAGCAATGATTTCTGCATTATTACGTCTCCAAGCTGAGACGGAAATGCCAGATCAAATGCCAAAAGAAATGAAAGCCTTCGCAATTGCGGAAGGTAAAGAACAAGGTTTCAGCTTAGCTGCTTTGTTCCAAACCCACCCAACAATTGAACAGCGTGTGGCAGCTTTACATCAATTAGATTGCCCATAAAACGTTTAATGTAAAAATAAAGCCTCCAAATGGAGGCTTTATTTTTTATTACATGGTTTGATAGAAACTCCAAAGATAGCTTGCGCCCCACCAAACAGCTAATCCAATTAAAAGCAGTACAAGCGCACCTACTAAATCGGGAATATGCAACCATAACCAACTGACAACAGGATTTCGCCAGAAAGCTGAGTTCTGCTGCTTCTTTTCGAGCTTTTCATGTAAGTATGGATGAACGACATGAATATCACTCTGAATCGCATATTCTTCGCGTATATGCGTATGAACTACATCTAGTGCTTTTCGACTGGGTCTTATAAAAATATCAAAAATAGTCCCAGCCACAGGAACAAAGCCTACTACAGCATCTACAACAGCGAGTTTGATGACTGGAGTCAACTTATGCTGAGGCACACCAATTTGTTTAGCTTTATAGATGGCATAACAGGTCAATGCGAAACCAGCGACATCACCTGCAATTGGAATCGTACTCAGCGCAGCATCGGCACCAATGCCCTGCTTTGTAAAAGGAATGCGAACCGCACTGTCCATCATGGTTGCAAACTTGGCCAGATCTCGTTCTAGTGCGATGACCTGTTGCTCTGTTAATTTTTTTTCTTGAGGCATTTAAATCAAATATATGAAGAGTAGTTAATCTTAATATACTTGATTTAATACCTATTTTTAAATTGTTTACTTTTAACTAGTAGCTTTCGATCTGAACAAGGAACGCAGCAACACGTACATGACTGGAATAAAGAAAAGAACCAGTACTGTACCAAACATTACGCCACCTAAAATACTAATACCGATTTCTTGACGGCTTACAGCCCCTGCCCCTTGCGCAAAGACAAGAGGAATCACACCTGCACCAAAAGCCAAAGAAGTCATTAAAATCGGTCTTAAACGTAAGCTCGCGCCTTCTAAAGCTGCTTCAATTGCACTCTTCCCTTTTTCTTGAGCCAAGGCGGCGAACTCAACAATTAAAATCGCATTTTTACAAGACAATCCAATTGTGGTTAATAGCGCAATTTGGAAATACACATCATTGGGTAGTCCGAAAATATAAGAGAATATGACACTTCCTCCGACACCTAGCGGAATAGAGGTCATCACAGCGGCTGGAATGCTCAAGCTTTCATATAGAGCAGCTAAACATAAGAAGATAAAGCCTGCAGAGATTAAATATAACCAGACGGCCTGATTTGTCGACTTCTGCTCTTCAAAAGATAGACCGGTCCATGCCAAGCCAACGTCTTTTTGCTGATTTACGAGTTGTTCAACATCTTTCATTGCCTGACCTGAACTACTACCACTTGCAACATCTGCTTGAAGCTGTAAGGCACTATACCCCATATAACGTTTTACAATTTCAGGAGCACCACCCCAACTGAAGTTAGCAAACGAGCTAAAAGGTACCATCTCATTTTGGTTATTACGTACAGACCAATTATATAAATCTTCCGGTTTTGATCTGAACTGGGCATCACCTTGGATCATGACACGCTTGATACGACCACGGTCAATAAAGTCATTTACATACGTTCCACCCCATGCACTCGACAAGGTGTTGTTAATCGCGGGTAGTTCTAATCCATTTGCTAATGCTTGTTTCTGATCAATTTTGATATTGAGGTTTGCTTTACTGTTAGTAGATTGCTTATCAAAGTTTTCAAAACTTGAATAGCTTTTACTCTGCGTTTGCAACTGACGGAAGGTGTTATCTAGAAAATCTTGCCCTTGCCCATTCAAATCTTGAATCCATAAATCCAGACCATCGGTTTGGCCCAAACCATTGACTGAAGCAGGTAATGTCACATTAATTTGTGCATTATTGAACTGACTAAAATATTTCATCGCACGCTTTTGAATAGCGTCAGCTGAATTTTCTTTTCCAGTACGTACATCCCAAGGTTTTAAGGCAATAAATCCCTGTGCCAAGTTCTGGCCTGTACCAGAATAATTTCGACCATAGCGGATCAAAACCAAATCCACATTCTTATCTTCTTGAGTTAAGAAATATTGACGGACTTGTTCTCCAATTTTCTGACTTTGTGAGATCGGGGCACTATCAACAAGCTTAATTTGAACACTTAAAATGCCTTGGTCTTCTTTAGGAATAAATCCACTTTTTAAACCACTATAGAACAGTGCAAAAACTGCAATCAAAGCCACAAAAATCACGATAACTGATTTACTGTAACGGATGCTTGTTTGAACGATTTTGATATATTGATTTTTAAGTTGATCAATTTTTTTATTAAACCAAACTGCCCAGCGCATAGGCTCTGGATTCGGTTTTAAAATTAAGGCACATAAAGCGGGTGTTAAGACTAATGCCACAACGAGTGATAACGCCATAGCTGCAACTAATGTAATGGAAAACTGACGGTAAATCACGCCAATTGAACCACCTAAAAACGACATTGGAATAAAAACAGCAGTTAAAACCAATGTAATTCCGACTAAGGCTCCACTAATTTCTCCCATCGACTCAATGGCTGCCTCTTTCGGCGTTAAATGCTGTTCATGCATGAGCCGTTCAACATTCTCAACCACCACAATCGCATCATCGACTAGCAAACCAATGGCGAGCACCAATGCAAACAGCGTTAAGGTGTTAATACTAAAACCGAGTACATATAAAACAGCAAAAGTTCCTAAAATAACAACAGGAACGGTAATACTCGGAATGAGTGTAGCGCGCCAGCTTTGCAAGAACAGGAACATCACCAAAATAACTAAAATAATGGCTTCAATAAGCGTCTTTACAACTTCCTTAATAGACTCTTGGACAAACGGCGTATTATCTCGTGGATAAACAATTTTATAGCCAGCAGGTAGCTTGGTTGTAAGCTGATCTAGAGTTTGATGGATGAGTTTAGAAGTCTGAATCGCATTTGCACCAGAAGATAGTGAAATGCCTAAACCAGCGGCCGGATAGCCATTAATAGTGTTAAAAGACTGATAATTTTCTGCACCCAACTCGACTCTAGCAATATCTTTTAAGTAGACATAGCTCGCTGTTTGATTTGCTTTCACTACAATATTTTTAAAATCTTCGACTGTTTTTAGTCGAGATCCTGCGGTGACTTTCGTATTTAAATATTGTCCATCAATGACAGGTAAATCACCGATTGCACCTGCGGCAACTTGTGTATTTTGAGCAGTGATTGCATTCGCTACATCACTTGGCATTAAATTATATTGTTTTAATTTCTCTGGATTTAGCCAGATTCGCATCGCATATTGCGAACCGAAAACATCAGACTCACCCACCCCTTCAATACGGTTCAGGTCATCTACCACATGCGTAGTTAAATAGTCCGATAGCTCAATATTGCCCGATTTACCAGTTGAGTCATATAAGCCTACCACCATAAAAGTATCGCCGAGTGACTTACTCACGGTCACCCCTTGGCGTTGTACTTCATCGGGTAAACGTCTTATGACCCCACTAATACTATTTTGTACTTGGACCTGTGCTGTATCTGGATTTGTGCCATTATCAAAACTAATAGTAATTCGGCTACGTCCTGATGAATCACTGGTAGAGCTGAAATAAAGTAAATTATCAATACCTTGTATTTGTTGTTCTAAAATCTGAGTAACACTTTGCTCAACCGTTTGTGCATCCGCACCACTATAACTTGCCGAGACTGTAATTTTAGGAGGGGCAATATCAGGATAGCGCTCTACGGGTAAATTCAGCACCGAGAAAATACCAAATGCCATAACAATAATTGCGAGTACACTGGCAAAAATGGGACGCTGAATAAAAAATTTAGATAGCATGGCTGCTCAGAATTAGGTCGTCAATTAACAGATGGCAATACCAAATTTGCCCTCTTGATCATCAACGAGCGATATAAAAAAGACAAGTAGAATTAACACAATAAATGCAATTAGAACAAAAACAAAGCAAGAACTGGCATTTCCTACAAACCCATAAACAAGGTTTTAACAAGTGTCACTGAAAATTCATGAATTCTTCATGATCACGTCAAGTTCAATCATCAGACTAAATACGTTTCGACTAAAACAATATGAGTAGAATTATGTTTAAAAGAGCACTTTTATGCTTAAGTTTAATTAGCTTGGTTGGTTGTAATGATGACGATAAAACTGAAAACTCACCAACCACACCAGAATATCAACTTCCTAAAATTTTAGTGGTAGGACACCGCGGCGCGAGCGCTTTGCGTCCTGAACACACATTAGCTTCATATCAAAAAGCGATTGATGATGGCGCAGATTTCATTGAACCTGATTTAGTCTCTACAAAAGATGGCGTATTGGTTACTCGTCATGAAAATGAGATTGGTGGAACAACCAATGTAAGCACTTTAACTCAGTTTGCAGACCGTAAAACAACAAAAAATATTGATGGTAAAGACTTAACAGGCTGGTTTACAGAAGACTTCACTTTAAGTGAATTACAGCAGCTTAAAGCGCGTGAACGTATTCCAGAGTTCCGACCAGCAAACACAGCCTATAATGACCTCTACCCTGTCCCGACGCTAGAACAAGTGATTGAACTAGCTGAAGCAAATTATAAGAAAACGGGAAAAATTATTGGTTTATATATTGAAACCAAACATCCGACTTACTTTAAAAATCAGAAACTGGCAATGGAAGATACCCTTCTTAAAACCTTAGCCAAATACAAATATACACGTGATATTGCACCTGTCTATTTACAGTCTTTTGAAGTGAGTAATCTAAAATATTTAAAAGATCAGCTCGACCTTCATAAAACGATTAAACATGCACAAATCATTCAATTATATGACGCTAAAACCTCTCAACCAGCCGACTTCGTTGAATCTGGCGAAACTAAAACTTATGCCGATTTAGCCACAGCACAAGGCTTAAAAGACGTGGCTAAATATGCAAACGGTGTAGGGCCAAGCAAAGGCTATATTCTTAACTTTAATGACAGTGGCTCGGTTCAAACAACTTCGTTTATCACTGATGCACATACAGCTGGGTTAAAAGTACATCCTTATACTTTCCGCCCAGAAAATTATTATTTACCAACGCATTTAAAGTGCAGTCAAGATAAACCAGCGGAGCGCTGTCCATCTGGTGCTTTAAAAGAGTTTGAAGCCTATTTTAAAGCTGGTGTTGATGGTGTCTTTACAGATGATCCAGCACTTGGCCGTGAAGCCGTTATTAATTATGAAAAAGCCACAAAATAATTAAAGTTTTTAATAAAAAAAACAGGGCAATAAATGCCCTGTTTTTTTATTTCTCTACAACATTATCAAAATAAAGTGGGATCCACTGATATTGCTCAGCATTTACTTTATAAACATGGCCAATGCCCGGGAATGGTAAATGTGGTGCGGCAACCCATTGTTGCTTATTTGAAATTTCAGCAAACATTTTTAGACGAGTATTAATCGCCTGTTCAGAATTCACATCAAAATCTACCCCAGTTTTTGGAGCATCAAATTGCAATGAATGTGAGTGGACAATGTCTCCAACAAAAATAATTTGCTGATCATTACTTTTTAAGCGGAAGCTATGATGGCCTGGTGTATGACCGCGCGTATCGATTACTTCAAAACCGTGAATGACATCACCGTCTTTAAATGTCTTGAATGCTTTTTTCGCTTGATATGGAGCAAGAGCAGTTTTTACGTTTTTAACAGTACCCAAATAACTTTCTTTTTTGTCTGCTGGCACTGTTTTTTCAGACGCTGGATTTAACCAGTAATTAGCTTCACGCTCATGTGCATATACAGTTGCATTTGGAAATACGGCTTTTCCATTTTGAGCAATACCACACACATGGTCTGGGTGTAGATGAGTAAGTAAGACAGTTTTTACATCAGTAAGCTTATAACCTGCCAATTCAATATTTTTTGCAATCGAGCCAAGTTGTGGGCCAAAACAACTTGCTGCTCCACTGTCTACAAGCGTTAAACTTTTTCCATCATCCACTAAAAATGCATTTACCGAGGTTTGAATCCCTTTCTCATTAACAGCAGCATATTTTGTTAAGATTTTAGTTTTCTGGGCCTGATTTAAATTTTTGAATAAATCAGGATTTAAATAAATCGTACCATCAAGCAAAGAGGTTACGCGGTAGTTTCCAAATTGATGGTGATAATATCCTGGTACTTGCGAGGTTGCTGTTGGCTCAGCATAACTTGCATGGATGCTTCCAATTGCAATGCCCAACGCTACATATAATTTTTTCATCTTTTCTTCTCTATTGAGTTATAAAGTCGAAATCTTTAAAAAAGATTTAATAATTTTTTAAGACCCAAATTATATAATGCATGAAAAGTGTCAGAAATATAAGTATATGAATAGCTATTCTCCCTATAAGGGTAAAAGTGGTCTTAAGCGCATATTAAATGCAACGGGCTACTCTATTTCAGGATTTAAAGCAGCTTATAAAAATGAGGCAGCTTTTCGCCAAATTGTTTTGATTAATATTATTTTGATTCCGGTTAGTTTTTTTCTTGATGTGAGCCGTAGTGAGCATGTATTACTGATTATTGTATGTCTTTTTGCAATGATCGTTGAGCTATTCAACTCGGCTATTGAGGCAGTGGTTGATCGAGTCTCTCTTGAAAAACATCAGCTTTCTAAAAATGCAAAAGATATGGGAAGTGCTGCCCAATTTGTTGCACTCTCTATCATTGCTATTACTTGGTTAATTATTTTATTAGGCTAAAAAAAACCATGCCTACAAGTAAATAAGCATGGTTGTAACAAAAGAGGAACTTCTAGCTGCTGTTCCTGTTTTTAATATAAAGAATGGAACTTAATTATTTCTTAAAATTACGTGAAAAATAAAAAATCCCTGCATAAGCAGGGATTTTTTTGGTTAAAGCGTTGATGCGTTATTACATCATGCCGGTTAACGATGTAACCTTCACTAAATACAAATTACATTACAACCTATCCAATTGATTTAAAAATATTTTTATTCTAACTTTACATAACAATGTGATACATGCAATTACCAATTTTTGTGAGTAAGATTGTGAGTAAGCACTTTCAAAAATACCGTTACTCACAACACATGCTAAACGATCTTAAAATCAAAAGCTTAAAACCACGTGAAGAATTATACCGCGTGGCTGATCATTCAGGACTCTGTATAGAAATCCGCCCATCTGGTAGCAAATTTTGGCGTTTTCGCTACCGATTTCTTACAAAAGCAAAAATGCTCACAATCGGTCAATATCCCGAAATTACTTTAGCATACGCTCGCTTGAAAACAATGGAATATCGAGAACAACTCGCTAAAGGAGTTGACCCAATAAGCCACCAGAAAAAAGAACGCCTTGAAGCAATCAAAGCAAATAATGGTACATTCCGTTTAGTCGCCAACGAATTTATGAATTCTCGAAAAACTCAACAATCAAAGGAATGGGAACAACGCCGAACTAGTTATTTTGAGAGAGATGTTTATCCTCTAATTGGTAACAAACCTATCCATGAGATTGACTCGATTGATATTAAAAATGTTCTTGATAGTACTATGGCAAGAATCAAAAAATCAGGAAGAGGTACAGGGGAAGTTAAGGGAATTTTTGTCAGGCAAATAATAGGTGAAGTCATGGAATATGCAATTATCACAAAACGTATTTCTATTGACCCTACCTACGTCCTTAGAGGTTACATTAAGCAGCCAGAAGTAACACATGCCAGACCATTGACTGATTCTGAAAAAAGAGAACTTATGTCTAAGCTCAATACATACGGTGGCTCTACTAGTACAAGAAATGCTATCAAAGTGGCAACATATACATGGCTTAGAAGCATTGAAATACGTCGAGGCAAAAAGGAATATATTAATTTTGAAGATAGGACGTGGACTATTCCAGCAGTATCACAGGCTGATATTTTGGCTGGAAAGCGTAATATGAAAAAGAACAGAATGCATGTTGTTCCTTTATCAAATCAAGCCATACAAATCATTAAAGAGCAATTTGCTCTTTACCCCAATAGCGAATATATTTTTGCAGGTGAAGATGGAGAAATGATGGGCAAAACTACATTAAATACTGCCCTTCATAATATGAAATTAGAATTCACCATGCATGCCCTAAGGGCAACAGCATCGACAATTGCAAATGAGAATGGTTTTAACAAGGATTGGGTTGAAATACAGCTTGCCCACGTTTCGGATAATAAAACACGGGCGACATACAATCATGCTCAATGGTTAAATGATCGTAAAACTATGATGCAATGGTGGGCTGATCATGTAGATAGTTGGGGCTTTGTTTCATAAACAACTGACGCACCTACATGTATCACTTACAGCTATATTTATAGTTTTGAAACACAAATCTAACGAGATTTAAAAACATGAATAATAAATTTAAGGGCGATCTTGATTTTTATGAATTAGAAGATATAAGTCATCGCCTTGAAGTAATTGAGCTCATACTTAGAGAGGATGAAATCCCCTTCTCAATGAAATCGACTTATGGGGCTGGAAATTCTGAAATGTGGTTATTTGAAGGCACAGCTAAAAGGAATGGTGATAATTATATCGCTGAAAATATTATCGGTAAAAAATTTAAAGGCTCAACTGGTGATGATGATGGAAATGACATCATTTTTACTAAAGTGATATATAATCATGAGTTTTTCGAGCTAGAAATTGAAGGCTCGATTCTTTGTAAAGCACAAAAGTTTAACTTTGAAGGCATCTTAGAAAGCGTTGAAAATCGTATAGAAAATAAGCATACACCTGATACACTACTTCAAGATACAAAAAAATTTCAAAATCCCAAAAAACGCAGCCAGAATAATCGTAGGAAAGGATTATTTTTTATTAAATCTGAAATTGAAGATTTGCCGATTAATTTTAAATCTTATATTCAAGCTAATAGAACTTTTATCTCAGAAATAGAGGAATATGAAAAAATTTTAAAAGGTTTAGATTTTTCTAAAAATCTTTTTGAATGGGCAAATGAGTGTAGATCTCACATTAGTCAATTTGAATGCGATATTCAGCGAGTTATTGATAATGATTATCATATAGAAACATTCTATGATGAAAAAAATTTTATGGCTCAATGCCTAGAAGAAATTTTAGATCGTGCTCCTAATGATATTTCTTTCAGAATAGATAATTTGACTGAAGAGCAACAAAATCAAATAGCAGCAGTAGATGCTTATTTTTATAGCGTATATGAAAAGCTTAAAAAGAAAGGATACTCAGTTTATGAGACTTGGATTGATGCAGTGTAAATTTATTGGTTAATCTCTTAAATACGACAACCACTGACGTACTTTTCTGTGGTTTTGTGGATTTTATTCTTGTTTTCAAACACAATAAGCACAAAGAAATTTGAGAGTCTTATACGTGATTACAGGCGAAATTAAAAGCAAAATTGACCAGATTTGGAATGCATTTTGGAGTGGTGGTATTTCCAATCCACTCGAAGTTATGGAACAAATGACGTATTTGCTGTTTATTCGCCGACTAGATGAAATTCAGATTACAAAAGAGAAGAAAGCTAATCGTTTAAAGAAGCCTGTAGAACATCCAATTTTCACACCTGAGCAAGATCATTTACGTTGGTCGAAATTCATCACTTTGGGCGATGCTGCAACGCTATATAGCACCGTTGCGAATGAAGTCTTTCCGTTCATTAAGAATTTGGGTGCTGAAGACGAAACGACATATAGCCATCACATGAAGGATGCTCGTTTTACCATTCCTACACCTGCTCTTTTAACCAAAGTGGTGGATTTGGTTGCTGATGTGCCAATGGATGACAAAGATACAAAGGGTGATATTTACGAGTATATGCTCGGTAAGATTGCCTCAGCAGGTCAAAATGGTCAGTTCCGTACACCTCGCCATATCATCAAAATGATTGTAGAGCTGATGCAGCCGAAGCCAACTGATACCATTTGTGACCCTGCATGTGGTACAGCAGGCTTCCTTGTTGCTGCAAGTGAATACCTAAACGATCATTACTCTACTGAAATTTTTGCCAACCCTGAAGCAGCTAAACGCTTTAGTGAAGAAACTTTTTTTGGCTATGATTTTGACAGCACCATGCTTCGCATTGGTTCCATGAACATGATGCTGCACGGTGTAGAAAACCCACGTATTGAAAACCGTGATTCTTTGAGTGAAACGCATTCACATATTGAAAGTAAATACAGCCTGATTCTCGCCAATCCACCATTTGCAGGTAGTTTGGACAATGAAAGCTGTGCCAAGAATATTCAAGCTGTCGTAAAAACTAAAAAAACCGAATTACTCTTTTTGGCGTTGTTCTTACGTTTGCTGAAAACGGGCGGTCGTGCTGCGGTGATTGTGCCTGATGGTGTGTTATTTGGTTCATCTACGGCACATAAGGCATTGCGTCAGAAGATTGTGGAAGAGCAAAAACTTGAAGCGATCATTTCCATGCCTTCTGGTGTGTTTAAGCCGTATGCAGGGGTTTCGACTGCCATCATGATTTTCACTAAAACCATGTCAGGCGGTACGGACAAGGTTTGGTTTTATGATATGCAGGCGGATGGTTATTCGCTTGATGATAAGCGCAATGAGCTAGATGCGTCTAAGCACGAAAATAACAACATTCCTGACATTATTGCTCGTTTTAAAAACTTGGATGGTGAAAAAGACCGTAAAGCCACTGAGCAAAGCTTTATGGTGGATAAAGCCGATATTGCTGCCAATGGTTATGACCTATCGATTAACCGTTATAAAGAAGTGGTGTATGAGCAAGTGGAATATGAAGCCCCAAGTAAAATTTTAGCGGATTTAGAAGTGCTTGAGCAGGATATTTTAAAAGGTATGGCTACGCTTAAGGAGATGCTTAAGTGAGTTTTCCTAAAATGAGATTGGATCAAGTTTGCCTAATACGCAGAGGTTCAACAATCACTAAGAATCAAGTTAAAGCTGGAAATATACCTGTAGTTGCGGGCGGTAAGACTTCAACAATTTCACATAATGAAGCCAATCGTGATGCATATACAATTACAGTCAGTGCATCAGGGGCAAGTGCAGGATTTGTTAATTTTTGGCAAGTTCCTATTTTTGCTTCAGATTGCTCAACCGTTGAAGTAATTAATGAATTGGCTGATATCAATTACGTGTATTATTTTTTGAAATTTAAACAGGATTATTTATATTCTTTGCAAGCTGGGGCAGCCCAACCACATGTTTATGCTAAAGATATTGCAAAAATTGAAATCCCACTCCCACCACTTCCCGAACAACGCCGTATCGCTGCGATTTTAGATCAAGCGGATGTGTTACGCCAAAAACGTCAGCAAGCGATTGAAAAGTTAGATCAGCTTTTACAAGCCACGTTTATCGATATGTTTGGTGATCCTGTCAGTAATCCTAAAGGGTGGGATTTTGGCTGCATTGGCGATATGTTAGAGTCAGTGAAATATGGTTCATCTGACAAAGCAACTTTAGATGGTGAAATTCCAATTCTTCGTATGAATAATTTGACCTATTCAGGTGAAATGGATTTAAGAGATTTAAAATATATAACTAAAGCCCAAGCTGACGAAAAATACCTTGTAAAAGAAGGTGATATTTTATTTAATCGAACAAACAGCAAAGAGTTAGTTGGTAAAACGGCTGTATATGTTGGCCCTGAACCAATGGCTTATGCTGGCTACCTAGTAAGAGGCAGAACGAAAGAAAGTTTTGCACCTGAATACATTTCTGCTTTTTTAAACTCTCCTTGGGGTAAAGAGAAATTGCAAAGTATGTGTAAAAGCATTGTTGGAATGGCAAATATTAATGCCAAAGAGTTTCAATCAATCGTTTTACCAATTCCTCCTGAAAATGAACAAATGTATTTCAAAACTAGAGTATTAGCTATCCGAGAAAAGAAGCAATTACTTGTTAATCAATTAAATGTATTTGAAACTTTATTCAAATCGTTACAAAACCAAGCCTTTAGCGGAACTTTATAAATGGAGCTATTGCTGATACAACAAAGCAAATGCATCGGTCATCTTTTTTGATTACAATGACTCTATGTGAACATGAGTAAAAAGATGACTGATTTTGTCCAACATTCGCCCATAGCGATTCAACGCTATATGCAACAGATAGGAAACCTATCTGCGAATGAACTCGCAAAAAAATCAGGGTTGACAACAGAAAAAGTTTACACCTTACTCAAGGATGCCACTCCTATTCTCAAGCTAAGTGAGTTGGAACAGATCGCTAAAGTGCTTTTTGTTCCAAGCGTATATCTGACCAATAGTGAATTGGAATACATCCCTGAGATTCCAACGATTGTTGATCATCGTAATATGGAAGATGTATTTAACAGTTCTTATGCTTATCAAGCCGTTCTTCGAGAAGCTATTAAAGCAAGAAATGACTATCTCTATGTTTTAGAAACAATGGGTGAAGAGCCTCTCGATTTTAATTTAATGCTTTCAGGTGATGATGCCGTTGAAGATGCAAAAATTATTTCTGATTATTTTAATCTGAACCACCAAAAACGAGCAGTAAAACATAATGACTATTACTCTGCTTGGCGCAGTATTTTTGAAACTAAAGATATTTTAGTCATTGAAAAATCAAGCAAAGAACCTTTTGGTTCAGATGGTTTTTGTTTGTGGTTTGATGTTGTTCCTGTGATAGTTGTTTTGAGTACAGGACAAGCCGCTGAAAGACGTTTGTTCACCATCATGCATGAATTAGTTCATTTGGGACTACGCCAAAGTGTATTTGATGGAAAAATAAATGCAATCAATACTAATAATCAAACGGAACGCTATTGTGACACTGTTGCAGGTCATGTTATTGCACCGTTTGAATTATTGGAAAGTTGTTATCAGGCTGATATGACTGTAGACGAATTGGTGTTAAAAGTTCGCTCTAAAGCCAAAGCGAGCCGACCAGCGATTGCAATTCAATTAAAACTCGCAGGATATATTTCTGATCAACAACTTAGAGATTATCTAAAACAACTTGAACAAATTAGAATTGCTAAAAATCAATCTGGTGAAGCAAAAATCCCTGCTTCAACTCGAATTATTAGCCATTTTGGTCGATATTTTGTACAAACTGTGATTGCAGCTATGTCGCACAATACAATTTCAGCAAGTACAGCAAAAGATATTTTAGGAATTAAGCCAACATATAAACCAACGACATTACAAGATGTGCAGAGACAGGTGTATATGTAGATGATTTATTTAAGCTTAGACACAAACGCTCTGCTAGACATTTGCTTTCGAGTATATCCAGAACAAACCTTCCCAAAACTTTGGGAAATGTTAGATGGTCTTATATTAACAACAACAATTAAGTTTTGTGCTTGTTCTTCAATATTAGAAGAAACTCGGTCAAAATGTGCTTTCTTTGCATTTGATGAAAGTATCTTAGATAATTTTCTCACTCGTTTTAGAGTGATCATTATTGATCGAGATGAAGTGGGAAGTCGTATCCTCAATATTCGAACAAAATTGTTGGCTTATCCATTTGCCGCAGGATCAGCTCACGCAACTAAAGATGAACCTGATGTTGATTTGATTGCAACAGCTCAAAAATATAATACCAGTGGTTTTGTTATTACTGGCGAGATTGGATTTATTGGGGCTGATTGGGATGCTTTTAATGTTAGGGCAAGAAGAAAGGAACAAATCAAAATTCCAGATATTTGCTCACTAATTGGTGTTCAGTCCAGTTCATGGTTACAGCTATTTCAAAGATATAATTTTACCTTGGATTAAATTTTTGCGATTAAAATCTTATTGAAATTATTTGAATTTTTAAGATATATTGAAAAAATAGAAATAAAATATTGAAATTAGAAAGTACTGTGGGGTTAAGATGAGCAACTTTCAGTTTTTAGAACCTGAATTTAAAAGCTTGGCAGCGACTGCTAAAGAAGCTGAAAAACTCGTATATATTTCCCCTCAATTTGCACTTGCTGCGGCTCGTACATCGCTCGAAAACCTTGTGCTATGGCTCTATCAATATGATAAAAAACTCACCCAGCCCTATGATGCGTCACTACATAACTTACTCAACGATTTAAAATTTAAAGACCTCATTCCACCCTATATTTGGGACAAAATGGACAACATCCGCATGGTCGGCAACAGTGCTGTACATGGGAAAAAGTTCAAACAACTCACCACTGAAGAAACTGTAAAGCACATCAGCCATTTATTCCTGATGTATGTCTGGTTTGAGCGCAACTATGGTTCACCATCAAAAGACCGTTCTCAGTCGATTTTATTTAACCCCAAATTGATTCCAAATACGGAAAATACTCAGCAAATCACCGCTAATAAAGAACAACTGCAAAAAGAAACCGAAGCCAAAGAAAAAGAGTTTGCAGAACAACACAAAGCATTACGAGAATTAGAACAACGACTGTTTGAACAATCTGCAAACTTAGAAGAACGTGAAAAACTACTCGCTCAAGCAGATGCGGAAAGAGCGCAGATCCGTCAGAAAGTCGAACAAGCTAAAATTGCCAACAGCAAAATCGAAGATCATACCGACTATAAAGAAGACGAAACCCGTCAACTTAAAATTGACCTCTTGCTTGAAGAGGCAGGTTGGGAAATTGGCGCATCGGCACGAGTAGAAGTGCCTGTTACTGGGATGCCAAGCCCTTCAGGTAAAGGCGCAGTGGATTATGTGCTATACGATACCAATGGCTTACCATTGGCTGTGGTTGAAGCAAAACGCACATCGACCGATCCTGATATTGGTCAGCAGCAAGCCAAACTCTATGCAGACTGCCTAGAAAAACAGACTGGACAACGACCTGTCATTTTCTATACCAACGGCTACAAAACTCGAATCTGGAATGATGTCCAAGGTGGTCCACCACGTTTGGTACATGGCTTCTATACGCAAGCAGAACTCAAACGCCTGATCGAACGACGTAAAAACAATCCTGATTTGAGTAGCTTCCCGATCAATGCCGAAATTGTCGAGCGTTATTACCAAACTCGTGCCATCAAAGCCATGCTTGCAGCTTATCAACGTAAAGAACGTGCTGGCTTACTGATCATGGCAACAGGTACAGGTAAAACCCGTACCGCTATTGCATTGGTTGATGTGCTGATGAAAGCCAATGTAGTGCAAAAGGCGTTATTTCTTGCAGATCGCACATCATTGGTCAATCAGGCGCACAATGCTTTCAAAGCCAATTTAAAAGATGCTTCATTCGTCAACTTGCTTGAAGATAAAAATCAGGTTGGTCGTGTGTATTTCTCTACCTATCAAACTATGATGGGGTTAATAGATGAAATGAATGCCGATGGCACACGCAAATTTGGCACAGGCATGTTTGACTTGATTATTATTGATGAAGCGCACCGCAGCGTATACCAAAAATTTGGTGAGATTTTTAAATATTTTGATAGCCTACTGGTGGGGTTAACGGCTACACCACGTGATGAAGTCGACCGTGACACTTATGCACTGTTTGGTTTGGAAAGTGGTGTACCCACCGATTACTATGATCTTGATCAAGCCATTGTTGATGGTTATCTTGTACCACCTAAAGCCTATTCCGTTCCGCTCAAATTCATGCGTGAAGGTGTGAAATATGACGAACTTTCCGAAGAAGAAAAACAACATTGGGATAGCCTAAATTGGGGCGATGAAGAAGCACCTGAAGAAGTATCAGCCTCTAAAATTAATAAAGAGCTGTTTAATACAGACACCATTGATTTGATGCTAAAACATTTGATGGAAAATGGGATAAAAACCGAAGGCGGTGATCGTCTAGGTAAAACCATTATCTTTGCAGTCAATCAAAAGCATGCACAGTTCATTGCAGATCGCTTCAATGAAAACTATCCGCAATATGATGGTAAGTTTGCCCGTGTCATTACCCACGCGACAAAATATCCGCAAAGCCTAATTGATGACTTTAGCAAAAAGGACTTGCCTGAGCCACAAATCGCTATTTCTGTCGATATGCTCGATACAGGCATTGATGTACCTGAAGTAGTGAATCTGGTGTTCTTTAAAGCGGTTCGCTCTAAAGTCAAATTCATGCAAATGATCGGGCGTGGTACTCGACTATGCAAAGAACTGTTTAGCCCTGAAGATGACAAAAAAGAATTCTTTATCTTCGATTATTGTTCTAACTTTGAATATTTCAATGAAAATCCTGATGGTGCGCCTGTATCAACCACAGAGCCACTTGGCCAGCGATTATTTAAGGCTCGTTTAAACATCTTGAGTCTGCTCAATGCTAAGGACTATGACACTGACGATTTAAAAGCAGTACAGCAAGATATACGTCAAAGCCTACAGACTGAAGTGAAGTCAATGAATAACGACAATTTCATCGTAAAGTCTGAGCTTGAGTATGTTGAACACTTCAAGAATGATGAAGCATGGGACAACTTGGACGACCTCGCCATCGGCACATTACGAGAACACATCTCTAAATTACCAAACCAGCTTGAGCCTGAAACTTTAGAAGCCAAACTGTTTGATATGTTGTGTTATAACCTTGAACTGGCAGTATTAGAAAAGAACAATACCGCTATTGAAAGCTATGCCAATAAAGTGATTGAAATCGCTTCTAAATTGGAAACTAAAGAAAACATTCCTATTGTTGCAGAACAGATTGTACTAATCCAAGACATCCAAACCGTAGAGTATTGGAAAAGTATTACCTTACCAATGCTTGAGTCAATGCGTAAACGTATCCACAACTTGGTCAAATTGATTGAGAAATCGACCTCGACGATTGTTTATTCAATGCTTGATGATGAAATTGGAGAGATGCAAGCGGTCGATATTCCAGTCGTTTCAAGCGGTGTCAATCTTGCCCAATACCGTAAGCGTGTTGAGAGCTTTATTAAAGCCAATGAAAACCACATTACCATCGCTAAGTTAAAGCGTGGTTTGGCACTCACGCCAACTGACTTGAGTGAACTTGAACGCTTTGTTTTTGAAGCGCAAGAAGTAGAAAGCCGAGATAAGTTTGAAGAGTGTTTTGGGACAGAAAAGTCGTTACCACTGTTCATTCGATCTTTGGTGGGCTTAGATCGTCAAGCAGTACAAGAAGCCTTTTCAAAGTATTTACAAGGTTCAAGCTATAATGAAAAACAAATCCGCTTTGTTGAAATGATGATTGAACATCTCACACAAAATGGTGTACTTGAAGCAGCACAGTTATATGAACCACCTTTCAATCAAATCCACTATGAAGGTATTGATGGTATTTTTACTGACGGTGATGCGGACAAGATCATTGGGGTTGTTGAAGCATTTAATGAAAGTGCGGTAGCGTAAGCTTTATTTTAGACGGGGGAAGATATGGTTGCACCTTTAGTTTTAGCAGTATGGTTAGGCGGTGCTGCATTAACTGGTATTGCTGGTTATTTAGCATATGAAAACTGGGAAACAATAAAAAAGAAGGTTTCTGGAAAATCTATTGTAATTTTAGGACAACGAGCAACTGGTAAAACAACGTTACTAAATTATTTACTTAAAGGTGAAATCACATTAAAACATGAAGCTACTATTGGTGTTAAAAAAGTTAAAATTAGCAAAAAAAAACTAGCAGATCTTGGCTGGGATGTTCGTTTGAATAGTATTCAAAATGATTATAGTGGGGTTACTTCTAATTATGAGCAATGGATAAAAGCACTTAAAAATGCTGATATTTTTGTTTACCTATTTAAAATTGATGAATGGATTTTAGATGAGGGATCTGTAGAAAACCAAATTGAAAAAGACATAAAAAAAATTCAAAAAGAGTTAAATGGTAAGAAAATACCGATGTTTATCATTGGTACTCATTTAGATCTACTTGAAGGTATTGAATTTAATAACAAAAAAGAAAAAATTAAATTGATCGATGATCTTCAAGATGAAGTATTTTTTAAAAATATTAAATCTAGATTAAATGTGGATAATTCAAAATCCTATTTACATTTTGGGAGTATGAAAGATGAAATGGGGTTAAATGAAATTATTCATTTTATAATCGGTCATATGGGAGAATAGATGTGGAAGACATGGAAATTTATCTTTTTGCACAAGCATTAGATAATAATAGCTCTGATGATTGGTATAAATACACCCCAAATTCCATTGAAAAAATAACCAAAGAAAATGATCAGTCGTGGGTTAATAATTTAATATTTGAACTGACTGATGAGGGGGAAAGAGAAATTTTTCATAATGTGGAGTGTTATTATAAACTAAATCCTAATGAAATTTTTGATTTTATATTGCTGATTGAAAATCAGCAGGAAGATAATATTGGAAGAAAATCGAAAACAGCCTTAATAGTGAAAGGCTATAAAAATACTCCGTTAGAATTTGGAAAAGTATTAACTTTATTTTGGACAAGGACTAATAGAAATTCATCTAATTCAGACTTGTTAGCTAAGCAATGCGACCACATTTTTGGAATAATCAAAAAAAAAGAACAAGCGAAGGTGGCTCCTTTCACTAGCATTGATAAGTTTAGGCATAATATTAGTATTTTTATTTCAAAATTTAAGCAAAGGATAGAAGATGAGTCTTAAAAGTTTTCCTAATAATATTGATGATCGTCGAGTTGTATGGTGTTTGTCTCAGGATACAATTGATACGGCTTTAACTGATAAGTCTACCTCTGAATTATTACTCGTGCCCAATGTTACCGTTATTCAGCTCCCTTTAAGTCGAATTGCAAAAAGGAAGTCGGATAAACTCTGTGAATTAGACAAACTAAATTTATTGAAAGTAGATCAAGTTCTAGTATGTTCAGATGAAGGTGTTAATACCAAAGAAAAGTATCTAAACGTGGAAGAAATTATAGATGATTTCTTAACTTACAATTTAAAAAAGGCAAATGCCTATGCCAGATTTTTTGCGGCATTAGGTGCAACCTCATTTGAGTTTGAACATAAAAATTTTGATTTTTCTAATTCCAAAGTTGATTTTTCAGCATCACTTGATGGAGCTGCATCTAAGGTTGCTAAAGCTAATACAGATTTGACAGCTAAAGCTGAAAAAACGCTAAATCAAATTGCTTCAATTATGAAGTGTTATTCTCAGAATGAATATCCAACTGAACAAAGAATATTGTTAGCAGAAAAAATACTGGAAGAATATGGTTTAGAAAATGACGAAATTTGTCGTCACGAATTAGCTACACTTAAAGATGGCGCTGCGCATTTAAGTGATCTTAATATATCTATGTCATCTGCAAGCGATAGTAATAGAAGTATGAATATTCTTATTGATGTTGGACTTAATTTTCCAAAAGCGGAAACAGAAAGTAAAAACAGTTCACTTATATCCTTTAAGTCGAAACTTGAATTAGCATCAATTGTGAAGAACAGTTTTGATTTTAACTTAAAGGTCAAATTTTAGTAAATATTTAATGAAACACTGCTATTAAAATGAATTATAAATACTTATAGGATGCAACATAGTTGCATGAACCACGATTTAATCAAATACATTTTGAAGGGATTGATGGAGTGTTTGGTGAAGCAGATGCGGACAATATTTGGGGTTGTTGAAGCGTTTAATGAAGTGGTGGCTTAATTTTTAAAATATATCAGGGGAATATATGACTGCGATAACTAAGAAATACTATGATTCAGCTGAATGTATTTGGATTGAAGAAAGAAACACTGATGGTTCTGAAAATGAAAGTTTCGAACTTAGCATAAAAGGAAAATTAAAATCAGCACTACAGATGCCAAATATTATGGTATTGGCAGGTAGTGGAACATCATTGGGTGATGTAGTTAATGGCCCTAGAATGTGGGATTTATGGGAAGCATGTACTACTAACGATATGTTAAGTATAGCTAATGACTGTTTTTCTGAGAGTGGGTTTGATTCTGGGGTTGAAGCTAATCAGAACATAGAGATATGCCTTTCACATTGTGAGGCTTACTTACAAGTTGGAACATCAATAGAAAAAACCACGCTGTTCATTAAAAAGTGTAAGGAACTAATTTTACAAAAATGCCATTTTATTAAAGATAAAAATGCACAATTAGTTGGTCATAAAGAATTTATTAGGAAATTGGCTAGAAGAAAATCCAAAGATCCAAGAGTTAAACTATTTACGACTAATTACGATACTTGTTTTGAAGATGCTGCTGGGTTGCTTGGCATCACAGTTATAGACGGATTTTCTTTTTCAATGCCTCGTATTTATGATGCCAGATTTTTTGATATGGATATCGTCCGAAGAAATACAACATCATCTTCAACTAACATACATTATTTAGAGGGTGTATATCAGCTTTATAAACTTCATGGTTCTACAAATTGGAGTCGTGATGAGGCTAGTACTTATATTATTAAACAGGCTGAAAATGTAAAAGCTGAAGATAGCTGTATGATCTTTCCAGCGAAGGGAAAATATCAGCAGTCATATATACAGCCACACTTAGAGTTAATTGCTCGCTTTTCACAAAGTTTAAGAGAGCCGAATACATGTTTAATTATTGCTGGTTTTGGTTTTAACGATGATCATTTATCTGAGCCAATTTTGTCAGCAATACTTTCTAATCCACACTTAAAAGTGATTATTGTATCGCCAAGTATTGAAAATGATTTTAATGCGATTCCTCCTAAAACATCTAAGTATTGGAAAATATTTAAGAAGATTGCAGATGACAGAAAGAATGATGAAATAATCTTTATTAATTGTGATTTCCAACAATTTTCAAGTCTGATCCCTGATCTTACAGCATTATCTCCTGCAGAAAATCTTCATGAAAATATGAAAAAGCTATTTGGGGGTACACATGCATAATGGTGTGATCAAACCAGAGCTTCTTTTTGGAAAAGTAAATGCTATTACTGCTAGTTCAGTCAACTTCGAATATATCAATATGCAACATCAAGCAACCTACTATCATGGCAAGCGCTATGGAAAGGGCGAAGTTGGTGAATTTATATTAATTGAAAGTCAGGTAAATTTAATTCTTGGACGTATTGTAGAAATCAGAAAAGATGATTTAGATAAGTCTAATTTAGATATTGCTGGACGAATCCAACTTCTAGGCACAATTCAAATGGATAATTTGCATGTTACTGCTGGGGTTGAATACTATCCAAATATCAATGATCTCATTTATTCAGCGCCACATGAATTTATAGCTCAATTACCCAAACGTATGAATAAAGGAATACCTGAGGTAGAGCTAAATATAGGCTTTATTGATATAGATCAGGGTTGTGACATAAACGTAACGCCTGAAAAACTATTTGGTCGTCATTTAGGGATTTTAGGCTCAACAGGCGGAGGAAAGAGTTATACGACAGCAAAAATTTTAGAAGAATGTCGAAAGTTTAACTCAAAAATTATAATTCTGGACCCAACTGGGGAATATAAAGATTTCATTGGCGATGATATTGAAAATGTTCATTTAAGTGATCCCATTAGCCCAGCTATTGGTTCCTGCGCTGTCAGTTTGCCAGCAGAATGCTTCCAAGAGACTGATTTTATAGCGTTGTTTGAACCTTCAGGCAAGGTGCAAGGTCCTAAATTTAGAGATGCTATTAGAAGTTTACGTTTAGCTCAAATACTGGAAGATAGAGGATTACATTTAGATAAAATTGATAATGGTGTATTCATAAAAATAGGTAGAACAGAAGAATCTTGGAAAGTCAGTATCCGCTCTATTGGAGGAACAAAGCTTATTGAAGATCCATCTGCACGATTTAATCCAATGAAACTATGTCAGCAAATTCGTCAAGAATGTGTTTGGCCCCCTGCTAAAACTCATGGTATTTGGAATGAGGACTTGAATAGCTTGAGTTATTGTCTTGCTCTATTATCAAGAATTAATGGCTTAACAACATCTAGAACATTTGAGTTTGTTTTTAATTCAATAGAATTACCAACACTTGTAAAAAAAATAGAAGAGTTTTACAGTTCAAATAAAAAAATATTAAGAATCGATCTAAGTGATGTGGGTTTTGAGTTTAAGGCTAGAGAAATTGTTGCAAATGCTATTGGTCGTCATCTATTGAATCAAGCGAGAGCAAGGAGTTTTTCAGATAAGCCGATTGTTGTTTTTTTAGATGAAGCACATAACTTTATTGGTAAAGTTATTGGTAATGAAGATACCATCGCTAAATTAGATTCATTTGAATTGATTGCAAAAGAAGGACGTAAATTTGGTCTGAATATTTGCTTGGCAACCCAGCGACCAAGAGATATCACAGAAGGAGTACTAAGCCAATTAGGAACACTGATTGTCCATAGGCTCACTAATGATCGGGATAGAGAAATTATTGAACGTGCTTGTGGTGAAATTGATAAAGCAGCTTCAGATTTTCTACCAAGCTTACAACCGGGTGAAGCTGTTCTAATAGGTAATGACTTTCCAATACCACTAACTATTAATATCCACAAGCCTACAATAACGCCAAACTCATCTGGGGCTGATTTTCAAAATAAATGGTCTTAATTGTATGATGTTACCTATTTTAAAATAAGTTTATTTATCTGTTCATCTTATATAAGAATAGGTACGTTTAACACTTCTGTGTTGATGAGTTAATAAATGGTTACCATGCATCTTCTATAGTGAAGTTAATAATCGAGTAATAAGTAGCGAACCTTACTTTCCAGATAAATGAAGCATCAATGCCAGTACTAGGCGTCACTAAGTCTTCATCTAAACAAGAATATGCAAACATAGTTAAACACCTCTTATTGTCTAAATTAGAGAGCATGACTATCAATGGCTAAGCGCCATTTATGTATTAGTTCAGTCCCAAAGACAATTAAAATACTTTACAAATAGCTCACGTCCATGCTGCCGTTTTTGTATATCTAACTGTTCCCATCGACATTTGCGTTCTTTATAAGCTTCTATATCCTGCTGAGTAAAACTAGCTTTAGGAATAGCAAGCATCTTGATTGGAATACTACCATCAGAACTGATTAGCCGATCTGTATCTTCAATCATTTTTAAATCATAAATACTCTGTTCAATTTCGTCATATTCTTGTTGTGGTGAAAAAGCATAGATCATTTGATCTAAAGTTTCTTCCCATACTTGTCTTGTTTCTTCGGTTGCTGTGCCCAATGGATGCTTTACCGTACTTTCAGTTAAAAAGGGAGATGGCGTACCCTGCCGTTTTGATTGTTTAAACTGCACCAAGCCTGTATAAATAATTTTGGCTAAATGGGAATCTAAATCCCAGACTTCCTTTTGGGAAAATCGAATCCTTCCTTTTTGTATAAACATTTTTTTATTATCTCAATTGTTTTGAAATTTCTTTAAAATTATCATTTTCAACAAGATAGTATACTGTTTCACACTTTTCTTGATCCCCATAACGACTCCCCACCGCCATGACTAAACGGCTATCTTTTTGAAAGAAAATATCGTTTTGGGTAAAGCCTTTTTGTTCACTATAACAATCAGCAAAGGTATGGGGAAATATAAAGCTCTGCCCTGTTTTTGCATTATAGGCGATAGCAAAACTACAGCCACCACCGCACCCCACGATTTCCATGACATAATGCCCTGCAAAATTTGGTTGTTGCTGTGACAATTGTTTGAATAAAGTTCGATATTTTCGACTTTGCGAAGTCAGTATGAATGACGCGGACATTGACCACAGTGATGATCAGGCGACCAAAGCAGGTTGGATACAGGCGAGTCTTGAGAAGATTAAGAGTACGCCTTTTGCGCTAGAGCCTAAGCACCTGACACACTAGATGTACCCGAAAAGGGGCTAGTGAGACTAACGGACACGTTAGCTGGTGGATATGCGATGCAATTGATCTAAATTAATTTCAAAGCACCAGAACCGGCTCAGTTGTGCCCAAAGCGGATGTTCGCAAAAAATAATCTTCTCTTGATACCGCAGATTAAAGTGGATGTTCGATATGGCCTTTTAAAGGTAGAAAACTTAGTATTTAGACGCCTACCTTCTAGAGAAATAACGCAAATGAATAAAATGCTACCATCAACTTAAAATCATGATATGTCACGGCAAACTTCACACTTTCTAACTGTTGGCATAAACAACATACCATCCATCTACTGAAGTAGAAATTTTTTGAAATGTGCCGATGGTGTATTTTCAAGCATATTGCCACGACAAATAACGTAAAGATTTTTGTAGGGGGTGATCCCTTCAATTTTAACGCTTCTTAGTCGACCACTCTCGCACTCATCGACCACAGACGAAGAGATCACCAATGAAATACCCAAGCCTGCCTGTACTGCCCGTTTAACCGCCTCTGTGCTTCCAAGCTGCATAGATACACCAATAGAATCTGCCACGCTTCCGAAAAAATGCTGTAACAGACGCCCTGTGCCGCTACTTGTTTCTCCCCCCAGCAATTTCTCTCCCTTCAGCCAATCTAATGGAATACTCGCCAATTTGGCCCACGGATGCTCCACCGGCACAATCAAAGCTAGTGCTTCACTTCGCCAAACGCATGCATCAAATCCCTCTCGTTGATCCCACCATTCCATAATGGCCACATCGACTTCAAAGTTTTCCAGTTTTTTCACAATGGTAAGATTATCGCCAATGACTACATCAAAATTGCAAGTTGCTGTTTTCTTGAACCGCCTCAAGTGCGGTGGCAATACATAGATGCCGATATTCGAGCTCGCGCCTATTACAAGACGATTTGTGTCGAATAATGCGCACGCTCTGGATCCGGTGCGCACTAGGTTTTCCGCATAAGGCAAAAACACTTTGCCTTCCTCTGTGAGCGTACTACCTGCGTTGTTTCGCACAATCAGATTGACACTCAGCGACTCTTCTAGGCGCCTAACATGCTGAGTCACAGCTGACTGTGAGAGCCCTGTGTGCTTGGCTGCTTCACGAAAGCCACCCCGATTCACGACAGCCAGAAAAGTAACTACGCGTTCAAGATTGATCAATTAACGCCTTCCAAAATTGGATTATTGATAGCATCGGATGGCCTTTGGCCGGTCAGTGCCTGTAAGATATTATTGGCTGCTAGTTGCTCGATTTCGAAACGCACGTCGTCGACCGCAGACCCCAAATGTGGGGTGAAAAATGTTTGCGCTGTATTGGTCAGTAACTCCTGCGGAATAGCTGTTGGCCTATCAACACGGATCCACTCTTCCAATTCGAAAACATCTGCCGCATAACCCGCCAATTTTCCAGATTCAAGTGCTTCGGCAACAGCTAATTCATCGACAACTGAACCACGACACGCATTGATCAAGTAGCTTCCTGTGCGCATTGTGCCAATTGTTTCTGCATTCAATAAGTGCAAAGTTTGCGGCGTCATTGGCAGCATAGGTACAACAAAGTCACTGCTACTTAATAATTCATCGAGACTCACCTGTCGTGCATTCCAGGCCTTTTCCTGCTCTTGATTCAAGGCGATGTCATCGCAATAAAGCACCCGCATATCAAAACTCGATAAGCGCTTCGCAATCGCTCGCCCGACCGCACCCATACCGATGATTCCGAGTGTGCGTCCTGTTAAACCCGTTCCGTATAGTTCCGGTCTCCACCCGTTAAATCCGTGAGTTCGGATACGGCGATCCCCCTCGGCCAGATGGCGAGTCAGGCCAAGAAGCAATCCAATTGTCAGCTCCGCCGTTGGGATGGTCAGAAGGTCCGGCACGATGCTGAACCAAATACCACGGCGGGTACAAGCATCGACATCAAAGTTGTCATAGCCTTTGAGTGCTGCACTTACAATCTTCAATTTAGGGCAGGACGCAAGAAAATCATCATCGATACTGTCAGGCATGAATACCATCAGTGCGTCAGCATCCTTTGCTCTCTCCAGCAATTCTGCGCGCGACATAGTATCGCGGGTCATGTTGGGAACGACATCCGCAACAGATTGTAAATAATCGATAATTTCAGGATGAACCCAGTGGGTAAGAACTATTTTTTGTTTCATGTGGACCCTCATGTGTATACCGGATTTTTTATATGGGTTAGCTACTTGAACTTGCGACGCAAGAATGAACTGAATGTATCAACTAGCGTCACCATCCCAAGAATGACCAGCAATATCGCGGATACTTCTTGGTATTGCATAAGACGCAGCGATCCTATCAACTCGAAACCTATACCGCCGGCACCGACCATTCCCATCACCGTTGAGGCGCGAAAATTGTATTCCCACCGATAAATCGCGGTGTCGGCCATTTGCGGTAATACTTGCGGAAAAATGCCATGAAATATCACTTGTAGCGGGCTGCAACCTGCGGCCTGCGCAGCTTCAACTGGTGCTTGATCTGTATGCTCAATCGCTTCCGCAAAAAACTTAGCGATCATGCCGATTGAGTGCAGGCCTAATGCCAACACACCCGGCAGTGCACCAAAGCCGACAGCTGCCACGAAAACTATACCCATAATAAGCTCAGGAACAGATCTCAACACATTTAACAGAGCACGCGCAGCCTGATAGACCGCTGGATGTGGACTGGTATTGCGTGCAGCCAAAATACCCAAGGGCACGGACAAAAGCACAGCGATGGCGGTTCCAGCAATACTCATGGCTAAGGTATCGAGCACTGGCTTGACCCATGCTCTCCACTCACTAAAGTTGGGAGGGAACATCTCACCAATGAGACTAACAAGACTTGGCACGCCTTCGCCTAAACGCTCACCATCAAATAGACCAACGTAATACCAACATCCGACGACAATAGCTAAAATCAATATCACATACCTAACTACTCGATTCCAGCTTTGGCGCTGCTCTGACAATATGGCTTCGAAGTTCGTATTCATTGTAGAGACCTCAAAAAATTAGAACTTGGAAAAATCTAGCTTTAGCAAACTACCTAAATCACGCACGACATCGTAATCCTTATCTGTTGCAGGCCCGAATCCATCAGCCTTGAATGGTTTCAACACGTTCGGATCTTTCAAATCGAGGAAGGCAGCACGAATTTTTACTTTTAGCTCTGGTTTTAAGTTAGAGCGCATAGTCCATGGGTACTGAGGAAACGGTTTTGACTCCACTAAGACCTTCACTTTGTTTAGATCGATCAAGCCGCTCTGAACGAGCGATTTGAAAATGGGCTTGCTCAGACCACCGGCCTGCGCGTGTCCATTCTGAACTGCCATCGCCACTGCATCGTGAGCGCCTACGAAATGCTCCTTGTAATCCTTTCCGGCAAATAATCCTTTATCAGCAAGCATTGATTTGGGGATCAGGTGGCTGGATGTAGAGGCCTTGTCACCCCAGGCAACGGCTTTTTTCTTGATATCTGTGATGTTGTTGATGCCCGCCGCCTTATTCACAATTAGCACTGACTGATAAGTTGTTGAGCCTTTTTGTTGCATTGCTGCAAATGGTTCAATCTTACTTTTCTGTTTGGCCAATACATAAGACAAGGGCCCAAAATATGCAAGATCAATACGACCGAACCGCATTCCTTCAATCATTGATGAATAGTCAGTGGTAACAATAAGCTCAATCTTTTTGCCCAGAGCTTTTTCAAGATACATCTCTAGAGGCTTATTATTTTTAATGACGGTTGATGCATTTTCATCAGGCAAGAGAGCAACTTTTAATGTGCCGGGGTCAGGATTAGGTGCGGCATATGTGACACTACCTAAGAGGCAAAACGATATTAGAGCCAGTACAGCGAATAGCTTTTTCATGGTTATTTCTCCTCAGTTCTTAAGTTAAACAATGGTTATGAGTAATATTTGGAATGTTTGAATTCAATTACGCTTTTTGTTCATAGAGTTCAGTTACATGCGTTTGTGTCAGAGCCGCTGGTATTGCATCGAACACAACCTTGCCATGAGCCAGACCGACGATTCGGTCAGCATAGCGTTTAGCGAGATCGACTTGATGTAGGCTGACTACAGCGGTTATGCCGTCTTCTTTGCATATCTGGTGTAAGAGCGCCAAGACTTTGTTGGCGGTTGCTGGATCAAGGCTTGCCACAGGCTCGTCTGCCAAAACAAGTGCCGGTTGCTGCGCTAATGCCCGAGCTATACCCACGCGTTGTTGCTGACCGCCACTTAACTCATCCACTCGTGAGAGTGCTTTGTGAAGTAGCCCAACGCGGTCAAGGCTGTGTAATCCAATAGATTGATCCTCCTTCGATAGAGGAAAAAGAGTACGAAGCGTCGAGTGATAACCTAGTCTACCCATTAGCACATTTTGCAAAACAGAAAGTCGACCAATTAATTGATGCTGCTGGAATATCATGCCAGTACGCCGACGATGCTCTTGCAATATTTTTTTGTCCAACAATGAACCTAACATTGTAATGTTTATATTGCCGCTAGTGGGTTTTTGCATCAGGTTAAGACAACGGAGCATTGTTGATTTGCCTGCACCAGAGGCACCGAGCAACACTGAAAACTGTCCCTGTTGAAACGTGAGCGAAGTTGGATGCAACGCAATCATTTGTCCGTACTGGACGGTAATATTTTGAAGTTGAATCATTGCTGCCAGACCCTCGTTGTTGTAATCAATCTTTATTTTTGATTACGAAATCAGATAATGAGGTGAGCATAACGACTCAATGTTACAGTTTTATTGCGAGCAATTAGCAATCGCACTCAAACGCTTGGCTATAAGACTTCCAATTGGTATGCAGTGAGGCGCCGGTAATTGGCGGAGCTAGCTGGGAGGGGTTTAGCAGGATTTTAAGGCACACCCTGGCGTCCGCTTCTGGCCGAACGCAGCTGGATGATGTGTGCTGATAAAAACGGAAGCTTTCACTTGGTAAACTAAACGTACTCATCAGGAGTTTACCATGAGCAAAAAACCAAAGTTTTATACAGCGGAATTCAAAGCTGAAGCTATAAAACAGATTGAAGAAAATAAAGGCAATGTTTCGGAAACAGCAAGACAGCTTGGCATATCCATGCAAACGCTTTCCAATTGGTACAGCAAAGCTAAATCTGGAACATTAGTTGGAACACAACAATATTCCCCTGAACTTGCTGCTCTGCTCGAAGAAAATAAGAAGCTGAAACAGCAACTTAAAACTGCGGAATTGGAAAGAGAATTCTTAAAAAAAGCAGTAGCGTACTTTGCCAAAGAAAGTCAGTGAGGTACGCCTGCATGAAACAGTATAAAGATACATACCCAATCACCATGATGGCGAAGCTGTTAAAAGTTTCAGTATCAAGATTTTATGAGTGGTTGAAAAGTGGCTTAAGCCAAAAACAAATTCGAAGAAATCAGCAGACTATCATGGTGAAAATAGCACATCAGGAGACCAATGAAAGCTATGGCTATATTCGCCTGAGTAAGCATTTACACGCTCAAGGTGTTCAAATTAGCCAATATGCAGTACGTACAATAAAGAAGGTCAATAAACTCTTTTGCAAGCGCCATAAGCGCTTTAAAAGAACAACAAACAGTGATCACAACCGTCCCGTCTACAAAAACTTATTAGAGCAAAAATTTAACGTGAGCACTCCAAACCACGCGTGGGTAAGTGACATTACCTACATTTGGACAAACGAAGGATGGCTATATCTGGCTGCTTCAAAGGATCTTTATACAAAGCAGGTTGTTGGCTATAGTCTAAATGAACGTATGACAGCACAGTTGGTCTGTGATGCTCTTAAAATGGCTATTCGGAATCAAAAACCGCCACAAGGCTTAATTGTTCACTCAGACAGAGGCAGTCAATATTGCAGTCATGTATATCGAAATATGATTGAAAAATATGATTTTCAAGGTTCAATGAGTAAGCGTGGAGACTGCTTTGATAATGCACCAATTGAAAGCTTCTGGGGCATATTAAAGAATGAACTTATACACCATCGTACTTATGAAACGAGGGAAAAAGCGAAAGCAGATATTACAAAATACATAGAGCTATTTTATAATCAGCAAAGAATCCAAAAAGGATTGGATTTTAAGACACCAAATCAAATGGCAGAGGACTTTTACAGGTTGGCTGTCTAGAATCCTCCCAAGCGAAAGCCTCCGTTTTTATCAACACACATCATTATGATCTCCCCAGCCTGTCGAGATATCCGTCAATTCAACACCATTTTTCTGGTAACTCTTTACTCGGTATAAATAAGTACGTGGTGGAGAAATATCATTGGTTCGTACTTTCTCAATCAAAATGAAAGTCTTGTCATCTAACCATCTTACTCTTAATAGTAATGGATCTTGGCATTGCCCCATTTCTGCATACATTGCAGCATCTTTTCCATTCTTGGAAAAGGACAAGCCTGCACATTCTACATCGGGTAAATCTAAGACTAGTCGTTTACCAACTAAGCTTTCTTTTACGCCTGCACTAACCAAGGTTGAAAGACTTAAACATAATCCTGCAAATATCAATTTTTTCATTTAAATAGACTCTTAATTTAGTTGTTAAAACACATTGTCAATAAAGCCACATTGTAAGATGTGTTGTGATGGATTTACGGGATTGTCATAAAGGCTAATAAAAGCAATCATGTCATTCGGATCAGATACATCTCGTTTATAGGGCTGGCTATAGATATAAATTTGTTTGGGGGTATAGACCTTTTGATTGTGGAAAACCTCTCCATCAAAGACCTTTAAATGTGGATATTGTTGGAAGACTTTGTGGGTCTTGCTTCTGTTTTGATCATCATGCATTGAAGCTTTATCCCATTGCTGTTTAAAGCTTTTCAATTGTTGTCCGCTATAGTGACTAAATTGAATATTTAATCCATCCTCAATCTTTTGTTTGGTGGTGTTGATGTCATCAGCACGATAGATCGCAGTTCTTGCCCCTGCAACACTGACGTGCACTAAGGTTTCAATCTTTTTGATGGGATTGCTTTTGCTATTGGGTAAATAAACTTCGGTTTCAGGACAATCTTCACAGAAATTTTCATCATCAGGATCATTGATGACGCTGCTCTTTTGTTTGCGGTACTGCTGTTGAAATTGTTGCTGTAATGAGGTGATTCCAGATGGCCATTTCATTTCGTTGCCCATCAAGGCTAAGTGGTTACTCAAGGATTGTTCTTTCTTAGCCCAATCCAGACAAGTTAAGCCCTGCTCTAAGGTGAATGGCTTAGATGTAGACAGGGGTTGAGCCGTCACAGTCTGTATCATCAACAATGTCATACTGCTGATCAGTAGTGGTTTAAATCGAAATTTCATTTTAATGATCCTCGCATCTCTTACGGGCTTTGGCTGCCCGCAAGAAGTGCTCGTGTAAAATACTTTTTTATTTTTAATCGTTTAACATCAGTTATTGATAATGATCCGCTGATAGTAGCTGACGGATTTCACTGGCCATTTGTGGACTACGCCAAGGAAATAGGACTTTTAGGCTGTAATTCGGTTTGAATGGATCTCGTGTACCGATATTGACTTGAAACTCTCGTTTCATCGGTGTGCGATGAACTTGTTGATTGACATGCGTTCCCATCATTGGATTGCTGATCAGAGTGGTCGTGGTTCTAAAGTTATCTTCAACTAAGTTGTAGTGTCCAACGGAAGTGATGTAATCAAAGGGATATTTGACGAGACGTTGATCTGGCTGATCAAACAGAATAATGGTTTTATCTTGGCTGTTAATCCAAACACCACGGTTTTGGTAGTTAAAAGTTTCTCCTTGTCGCTTCAGTTGTTCAGTCATCCCGTCAAAGTAGGTATTTCCATATTCATAAAGGTAGTAAAGGATCACAAACCAAAATAGGTCAAAGCCAAAGAAGATGTAACCGAAAGCACCAAAAGAGAAGATTTTGGCAACGATGAGAAAGATCACGATGGGTAAGACCACACATTTTATAAAGAGCTTGGATTTTTGTGGACGGTGTTCAATGGGTATGATTTTGGGTTTGCTTAATTCAGTCATGGTTATTTCCCGCATGTTCAATGCAATGCACAATCACCAGCAGATATAAAAAGGTTTATTTTTTATAGGCGTGACTTAGCCATCCACCGTTGGATTGTTCTTGTAAAAATATTGTTTGAATACAGACGAATAATAAAAAATTAGCCGTATCGCCCTCGTTGCAAAGCACAACAAGGTTGAACATGGGGTGAGGCTAAAATATGAAAAGTTAAATGCACCATGGGCGGTAACTCCTTTGTTTAAATAAAGGTTCTACCAAATCACTGTCAATTGATGGTGGCAGAACGAAAGAGGGTTGACAGACTGGTAAACAAAGAAACCAGCACGCACAAAGACGTCCCCCTTCCGCCCTACCATAGAGAAAAGAGGGACGAGTGGGTACAGCAGAATACAAAGTCAAACTTAGTACTCTTTCTTTGTTTACATAGGGCCTGTCAAAACCCGCTGGCAATGTAGGCCAGCGAGCCCATATTAATTTTATCCAGCGCTTTAGTCAATTTTACAAAGCACTAAAATCTAGACAATTAGATTCGCCAAATGTAATCGCATTAAGTCTTTGATTTTTCCCATAGGGTCAAATTCATCCGATCGATCGGCTCATTTTGCTTTGATGGATTAGGCTAAAATGGACTGTTGTTCTCTATTAAAATAAAACAATAAAATAAAGAATTAAATCAGGCGCAGCTCAGCTGTTAAATTTGAAGCATTGAGATGAATCAATGCCTAATGAGCTGTTAATGGGAAGATTGAAATTTGCAAAGGCTGATTTAAAGCGATCAAACTGAAGTTCCCTCTTCTTCAGTTATATCCTGTAAATAAGATAGAATAAATAATCAGCAAAGCTCAGCAGGTTGCTTGGATGAACTCAGCCAGTACATCAATGGTTTTAGCAGAAGCCGTATTGAATACCGCGGATTTACTCGGTCTTAGTAATACTCAACTGGCTACTGTGATGGGTCTCGATCTCATGTCGATGAACCAAATCGAATTCTCAGCTGTATTAGAACCCACATCTTCTCAAGGCAAAACTGGATTATTACTGATTCGCCTTTATCAAAGCTTATCAGCACTCACGGGCGGTGATTCTGAATGGATCGATTATTTTATGAATGCATTCAATACCGCAACCGATGGTGTCCCCACTCAGCAAATTCAAACCAGAGAAGGCTTAGAGAAAGTCTTAAGGGTTGTTGATGCCCTAAAAAATCGATGATTTATTCACATCGTTCTTTTAGCGAATCAGCTTCAGTTTGATGGATTAGAAATTCTGATCATTATTTTCATCACTTTTTTTAAAAACACATTAAACATTAAAGTTTGTGCTCAATACACAGCTATATGTTCGTTTCACAATCAAATTCCTAGCCGTCAGAAATTTAAAATATCTCCAGCAGAATCAATGAATTATTTAATGTTAAGATATGTAAAAAGATCCAATCACAGCGTTGACAGCTCAAGCGATACCCAGTTAAGCTAATTGTACACAGCAAAATCTGTGTTCAGGCGTAGGAAACCTGATATTATCTAGGTGCAAATAAATGTCGCACTTGCGGCTATTTTTTTGTCTACTGTTTAGCAGTCGTTATGGCAGTTTGACAGGACAACCGTGAGGTTGGCTGAGCCTAGATTCAGTATTTCCTACTCCTGTTAAGCTGCCACCATCATCGTAGGAAAATGATGGCGGTAAGTATTAAAACTTATCTAGGACAACTGCTATGAACGCAATTCTTCATGGTGCAAACTCTTGCACACCTAAAAAACAAGCTGGTCAACTTATCGTTGAACTTGGCAAAACTATTTCAAATCCTCAGCGTCAAACACTCGCCAATCTTTATATTGCGGTGGATACAGCCAATTCATTACTCAACGAGCTTGAACAAGCCCATCGAATCATTCGTCAATGCATGCATGAAATGACTGATGAACAAATTCTTGAAGTAACCAAACTCAATCAAAATAACAATCTCTCCTCTTTATGGGCATTTCGTACACATCAGCGTCACAAGTTGATTGAGCGCGCACAGCGTGTACTACGTGGGGCGAATCATGTCCAAGACCAATAAGAATAATCACCTCCTCATTGCTGGAGACTATCCTCTCATTGCTTCGCCAACGCTTGCAAAAGCGTTTGGCGTAGCTGCCGCCAATTTTTTACAGAAGCTGCATTACTTTTTAGAAAATAACGAAGGAAAAACCTTTAATGGAAAAAAGTATTGGTTCCATAGTTATGAACAATGGCAAACCACACTCGGTGTGTATAGCATCTCAACGATTAAAAGAATTGTGGCTAAATTAAAACGGGCTGGAATTTTAGTGATTGTAAAGTTAGCACAGAATAAATGGCTGCAAACCAATTTCTATACGATTAACTATAAGAAACTCAAACAAATCATCAAAGTCGACCGTCAACAAGATCATCAGGCTAAACTGAAATCGCCCATTTCTGCTCCAGTCGCTGCACCAAGATTACAAAAGCCAGCGCCAGCACATACTATTCAACCGAGTGCACTAATTAATTCGATTCAACAGGCATTTCAAAATATCAAGGTTAGATCAAATAGATTTGAACCAACATTAAAAGTGGCAAAAGAATCCCGTCTACGCCCCGACTTTGTCATGCGTAAATCTTATTCAGTAAAAGGATTAAGCCAACCACTCCACCCTGCGGCATCCAAGGAAATATTAAAAAATATGAATATGGACTACCGCTGCTTTTATCAAGCACTGAGGCAACAACGGGTAGATATTGATTACGATGATCAGCGCATTCAACAACTGTTAAAGTATCAGAAGCGAATTCTTCAACATATTGTATATATCAAACAAAATTTTGCAGGACATGAGCGTTATCAATGGCATACGCTTGAACAGCTACAAATGGAAACTTATTTAAAGAAATAGGTCAAATTGTGCTAAGACCAATTCAGTTGATCCGTCCATATAAAGTATATAGAAAGATCAACTGATTTAATTAAAGGCTGAAGGAGGAATAATACATTCCATTGAGCTTGCTTGTGAGCAGTCATCATCTTTGGTTTATTGATGAGGATATATTAGAAGTCAAAATCAAAATTGTTAGATTGATCAAGTTGTTGCCTATTCTGAATTTCCTGTTCACGTTTTTTAGCCAACGCTAGCTCATACTCTTTTTTATAAAGTTCATACAGATTATTTTGACGAATTTCCCGAATGTTCTTTCTATATTCTGCTACCTTGTCTTGATCTTCAGGATCAGTGCTATATAGTAATGACCTCGGAATTTGTGGGACATCTTTTAAATTGCTTCCATGTTTTTTATTATAATCTTCATTAGATAAGCACGATACTGCACTGCTCACTTCCAGTTCGACACCATGAATTTCTATAATTTTTTTGGGTGCATATTTTTCTAAAAATTCATTTATTATTTTTTCAGTTTGTGTTCGGTAGTGAAATAATATATTACGACCGAATCCAAGCACATCCGCAGTAATTTTTAATGCACCTCCTTTTTCAGGATTTTTTTGACGATATTGCTTAAAGAACTGCTCTGGAGAACGTTGAATATTATCCAACATACTTTTTTCTGAAAATAATAAATGTAAATGTGGCTGTTCTGACTGTCCATCGAGCGCAGCCACATGATTATGAATTGCGATTGTTGATGGCATTTTATATTGACCACAAAACTCATACATTAATCTTTCAGACAACTCTATACGGCGATTTTTATCCAGTTCTTTTGGCAAAGCGATTGTAATATGTGATGAGCTTCGTCTAGTCTCACTTGTATATTGATCTGCTGCATACCAAAAATTTTCAGGATTATTTTCAGACCAAATCGGCATATTATAAGATGCACTATATTCAAGCTCTTCAATCTCACTTTTATGCTTTGAAAAATATAAAGTACGCGTAATATAGTGATATGCACTTTTTGAGAGTCGATACTTTGAATCACCATCACTCAGTTTTATTTGGCTATCACCTTTAACTATGTTGTGACTTAAATGAAAATAATACATTTTTACTTCCGATATTAATTTAACTGGAATATCGGATCCTACAAAATTTTAAAAATTCATGATTCGTTTCGTGAAGAAAAATGAAAAAAATTTTCAATTAAAACGCATGAGTAACACCACACCAACTTTTTTTAATTTTTCCAACAAAAACAATAGCTTAATTATTTACAGTATGTGGTAACAGATGAATAATTATGTAGAAACAGTAAATCTCCAAACATGAGTAACACATAAATTAATTAATAATCAATTACTTAAAACTAAAAGTGCTGCGCAGCACGAGGAGAAGTGTCTTTTAAAGAGAGCGAAGCGAAATTTAAAAGACACGGAAACGAGATATAAAAAA
>NZ_GG753601.1:816877-825448 GCF_000163635.1 Acinetobacter sp. SH024
TTTTTTATCTGTCCCACCATTAACAGCAACAAAACTAACAGAAAAGTAGTTTTTTTTGAAAAACTCAACATATGACGATTTTTTTTAAGACTCTATGATATACCAACATTTTCTTAAATGCAGATGGTTTAAAAAATGGCTAGAACTAGATTAACAGTAGATGAAATTATTTTAAGTGTTGAAAAACACTTAAAACAGATAGCAAGACGCACTCATTCAGATGAGTTAATACTACAATTGATTCGATCAAAAACTGCAAATCAATTTACAGAAGAAGACATTAAAAATTTGAGGAATAAATATCATAAAGTTTTAGAATTAAATAGATTAGAAGAAGTAATGGACACTATCTGCTCAATCAAAAAAAGTGATCGCTCTGATATTGAAAAAGACATTGTTGATTTTAGTGGATATGAAGACCCTTTCTCTCAGACTGATGAAAGAAGAAAAATCGCATTAAAAATGCTAAGAAACTACAATCGAAGAGTTCCTGATTTAATAAAACAAAAAGCACATAATGAAATCAAAAATTCATTTCAAAGTCCTTACAGACAAGAAAAAAAGAAGATAAAAGATCGAAAGCAAGAGAATCATGAGAAATTTTTTCTTGGAAGTGTGCTTATATCATTTTTTAAATCACAAAATAATGAAATGAATTATCTTGAGAATACACTTAAAATGATAGAGCTTTATCAAACTAAAGATTATTTTAGAAAAGAATTGTTTTCAAAGTCCGAAATTGAACAATTTAAATTCTCAGAAAAAGGAAGAAATTTCAATAATAAGAAAAATGTCATTTTATTAGACCACAATAATCCCTTTAAAAATAAGAAATAAAATTAAAAGATAAAGCATTATACGTTTAGCTCATTTATTTTAAATGAGCTAAGCAGTCGACGTTGTTATTATCTACAACGAACAAAAGATTATTTACTGATATAATAAAAGGAATAAGTATTTTTTTTGATTTTTTAAACATATCTCATCTTTTTTTTAATTAATTTGATAGCCTTTAGTTCAAGAGATTTCCTCTTAAAATTATATTGTAGGAGAGATTTAATGGGTATATCTATAGACCTTACTAATACAGAGCGACGTGTATCAACTGCGGAATTTGCATTAAGAATGAATATATCTGAAAAAGAGTTATATGATCGAATTAAAACCGGTCGCGTGAAAAGACCAATTAAAGATGGACGTAAAAACTACTGGCTTAATAGCTATGTCCTTACCTGTATTCTAAATGAGGAAAACTCAATTCTTACGTTAGAATGAAATAGATGTTGCTCTAAGTCAAAAGCGCCTGATTTTTCTCAGGCGCATTTTTTGAATATTCTCATTCATCCAATAGTTAAATTCTTATCTAATATAATGAGGTCATTTTTAAGAGATGTAGTAGGTCTATAAAATTAAAAAGGTCACAAATAACATTTGTGACCTTTTTTGTAACAAACTCATATGTGAGTAACATCGTGAGTAAGTTAAATATCAATATCTTAAATCATATTAAATTACAAAAACTTAAGATATCAGTGAGCAGTTTACATCATGCCGCCCATACCACCCATACCGCCCATATCTGGAACAGCTGGTTTATCTTCAGGAATGTCAGTAATCATACATTCTGTAGTTAACATTAAGCCAGCAACAGAAGCTGCATGCTCAAGTGCAGAACGAGTTACTTTAGCTGGGTCAAGGATACCCATTTCTAACATATCGCCATATTCACCAGTTGCAGCGTTGTAACCAAAGTTACCTTCACCACCTTTAACTGCATTGATCACTACAGATGGCTCATCACCAGCGTTTGCAACGATTTGACGAAGTGGAGCTTCGATCGCACGGCGTAAAATGTTGATACCTGCTGTTTGATCTTCATTAGCGCCTTTTAAGCCATCTAATGCATTAACCGCACGTACTAGAGCAACACCACCACCAGCAACAACACCTTCTTCAACCGCAGCACGAGTTGCATGAAGCGCGTCGTCTACACGGTCTTTCTTCTCTTTCATTTCAACTTCAGTCGCTGCACCGATTTTAATTACAGCAACACCGCCTGCTAATTTAGCAACGCGTTCTTGTAATTTTTCACGGTCATATTCTGAAGTAGATTCTTCAATTTGAGCACGGATTTGTTGAACGCGCTCAGCAATACCAGCAGCATCACCAGCACCATCAACAATAACAGTGTTTTCTTTAGACACAGTGATCTTGTGCGCAGTACCTAAATCTTGAAGAGTTGCTTGCTCTAAAGACATACCAACTTCTTCAGAAATAACAGTTGCACCAGTCAAGATTGCGATGTCTTGAAGCATTGCTTTACGGCGGTCACCGAAACCAGGAGCTTTAACAGCACATACTTTGATAATACCGCGCATGTTGTTTACTACAAGTGTAGCAAGCGCTTCACCTTCAACATCTTCAGCGATGATAAGAAGTGGTTTACCAGTTTTTGCAACTGCTTCTAAAACAGAAATCAATTCACGAATGTTGCTGATTTTCTTGTCTACAAGAAGAATGAACGGGTTTTCAAGTTCAGCAGTTAAAGTATCTTGTTTGTTTGCAAAGTATGGAGAGATATAACCACGATCAAACTGCATACCTTCCACAACGTCTAACGCGTCTTCGAAGCCAGAACCTTCTTCTACAGTAATTACGCCTTCTTTACCTACTTTTTCCATCGCTTGAGCGATAAGTTTACCAACAGTAGTATCAGAGTTAGCAGAGATAGAACCTACTTGCTCGATCGCTTTGAAATCGTCAGCTGGTTTTGCATTTGAACGGATATTTTCAACTACAGTTTTTACTGCGATATCAATACCACGTTTTAAATCCATTGGGTTCATACCTGCAGTTACAGATTTGATCCCTTCATTTAAAATTGCTTGAGCAAGTACAGTTGCTGTTGTAGTACCGTCACCAGCGATGTCGTTAGTTTTGCTAGAAACTTCACGAACAAGTTGAGCACCCATGTTTTCAAATTTGTCTTTTAATGAAATTTCTTTAGCAACAGTTACACCGTCTTTAGTGATGTGCGGAGCACCGAAAGAACGGTCAATCACTACGTTACGACCTTTAGGGCCTAAAGTCACTTTAACCGCATCTGCAAGTACGTTTACGCCTGCAATCATTTTTGAACGAGCTGAATCACCAAATTTTACGTCTTTAGCTGACATATTAAACTCCGAATCTTTTTAAATACTGAATCTGATAATGAATTGAGTTATGGATTGATTAGCCTTCCAACACAGCTAAAATGTCTGACTCTTTCATGATTAAGAGTTCTTCACCACTTACTTTCACTGTTGTACCTGCATAAGTACCAAACAATACTTTGTCACCAACTTTAACATCCAAAGCACGTACGCCATTCTCAGTGATTTGACCATTACCTACTGCAATTACTTCACCTTGAGATGGTTTTTCAGCAGCAGAACCTGGAAGTAAAATACCACCAGCAGTTTTGGTTTCTTCTTCTACGCGACGAATTACAACGCGATCATGTAATGGACGAATGTTGCTCATAATTAACTCCATCAGACTAAGTCTTTTTGATTAATCGTTATTGCTTTAATCCAGAGCAATAACAAAATATTTAGATGTCACTTTTGTGGGGATGAAAAAAAAGGCTTCAAGGGGAAAATGAAAAAAAACTTATCTTTTTTGGTCATTTTTTAACAAGTTGTGAAGAGTTTTTATTAAATTTAAAGCACAAAATAAAAGAGGCTATTTTCATAGCCTCTTTTATAAAGATAAATATTAATGTTAAACAAAGAGTTGCTGGTTATTTAACAATTCATCTAATGTTGTATTTACCTGATTTAAAGTTATCAATGAAACACTACTAAACATTGTACCTTCACCATCTCGGTCAAGACTAATAGTCGTGTTTCCAGCATCTTGCTCTACAGTAATAAATTTCGCTAATGTGCTCACGTCTTTAGAATAGTCAATTAATAGTTCACTTAAATCGATTTTGTCTGCTTGAGTATCAGTTCTTACATCACCTAAAGTAAAATCTAACACCGTATCATGTCCATTCCCACCAGTCGCATCTTGGCTATTTAGCAATTGGAACAGTATGGAATCAGTACCTTCATTAGTCATATAGGTATCGTTACCTTCACGCCCATTCAAAACGTTATTACCAGAGTTACCTGTTAAAAGATTATCTAAAGCATTGCCTGTTGCATTTAGATGAGCAGAACCAACCAACTCCAAGTCTTCAACATAACGACCACTTTCTAGACCTGTCGACCAATCAGAATATCCAACCAGACTATAACTCACAGAGCTAATTATTTTATCGTGTCCACCAAAATCAACATCTCGATAGCCTGATTCAACAAGTTGGTTCTCCCAATAACCGCTTTCTACGAAAACATCTTGATAGTGGCTAGTATCTACCCAAACATCTTCATAATGACTTGTATCAACATAAACGTCTTCATAATGACTAGTATCAACCCAGCCTTCTTCTGAACGTATATAGGTCAATTCATAACCTTCTTGCCATTGTCCATTCGCAAAATCATAATATTGTTGTTCATATCGACCATAATCGCTATCTGCCATGCCATTATCAATATAAGTTATACCATTCTGATTTTGATAAACATTTTGTACAGTTGAATAACCACTTGTGACCAATTGGGAATCATAATAACCATCAACAAACCATATCTGTTCGTAATGACCTTCAGTGACCCATTCTGGATATGTATAGCTATTATCAATCCAGACATCTTTATATATTGCATACGGCTCAACAATATATTCTTGAACAAAATCAATTATATGATCAACTATATAAGTATTATCAGCAGAATCACCTTTAAACTGATCAACAGTGATTGTAGTTAAATCACTAATTGCTTTATTGATAGTTTCACTACGATTTCCAGCACGATCAATAACAGTAAGATCAAATGATGTTGCATTCTCATACATATAAACAGAGAAAGTTCCATCAACCATAACCGTCGTACTTATTACAGAAGTTACAGAAGATTCTTGATCAGCAAAATGATATATAACTTCAAGGATAGCTCTACTTTCTGCATGTCCCGTGAGCTCTCCCAATCCATTTATGGCAAGTTGTGTGGCTACATTCGGTACTGTTGTATCATTCGTAGCAACAATCGTTGAGCCCACACTTATATTTTGATTGGCATCAACTACTTTTACTGTCAATGTTTCACCATGCCAATATTGTGACCATAATTGCACCCAGAAAGTACCACTACTTCCCACAGTAGTCTGACCAACTAAATTATTATTAGCATCGAAAATATTAACAGTTGAATATGCTTCAGCCTCCCCAGAAAGTATATTTCCTTCTTCCAATACAAGTTGTGTTGCTGCATTTGGCGCAACGATGTCTATCGGTGCCTTAATTTCTGTATAAACGCTTTGATACCCATTATGTTCCACAACAACACGTAAAGTTTGTCCATTCACCTGAGGTGAGTATAACTGGATATTAAAATATCCAGTTTCATCTACAGAACCACCGCCAATATAATTACTATACACATCAAAAATATGCATCTCACTATTTGGTGTAGCAGTTCCCTCAATGAAGAAACCATTTTCAGATAAAACAACATGATCTGCTGATGGTGGTGCATTAGTATCTGCAGTAAAAGTAAAATTAAATGGCGTACTTATATTTTTAGCTAAATCCGTTGCCGTGATAAATAATTGCTCTCCACGTAATAATGGTGGATAAATACTAGCATTGAAATATCCAGCTTCATCCGATTGAAATTCTGCTCTAAAATCTCCATCCGCATCCATTACTTTAATGGTTACTTTCGGATCAGCTTGTCCCGTAATACCATAACCGTCATTACTAATCACCACATCATTAATTATTGGAGCAATATTGTCTAAAGGCGCAATAATTTCAGAGATTAGGCTATATTGATTCGTATTCTGGTCATAAACTCGAACTTGTAATGTCTGTCCCTGTAGATAGTAATCAATTAACTGAATAGCAAAACTACCATCTTCATTCACAACATTATTCCACCCTCCATTAATGATCTGACCATCAGTAGATGTAACAACAATCGACATTCCTGCTGTTGCCTTTCCTGTTAGAATATGACCATCTACATCCAGTTTTAGCTCTGTTGCAGTAATTGGTGAGTTCGTAAATACAGGTACTAACTGATGAGCAACTTCGCTTCGGTTGCCAGCAATATCTTTGACAACAATACTCAAATTTTGTGTCTGGTATTGACTCAGATTAATCCATTGATTAAATGTGCCATCGTACCAAACATAAGTTGTTGCGATAACTGCACCATATTGATCAATAATTTCAATCGTTGCATTTGGCTCAGCCTCACCAAAAAGCAATCCGTCAGAGGTTAATGTAATATTTGAAGCAGCTGATGGTGCAACATCATCAATTAAAGCATTGTGTTTAACCTCAATACTTCGGTTACTTGCTTGATCAATTACAACAAATGTAAGCTCTTCTCCATGTAAATAGACTTGATTAAAATAACCTGACACGTTACCAGTACTATCTACATAACCATAACCTACAACCTCACCCGTAGCATTTTTGACTTCAATCCGAGTATTTACTTCTGCTTGCGCAGTAAAGTTTTGACCGTTTGAGTCGAGCACAATATTTTCAATCGGATTTGGCGAGATATCATCAATTAAGGCATTCTGTTTGACCTCTGTACTGCGGTTACCAGCTCGATCAACGACAACAAAAGTAAGCTCCTCTCCATGTAAATACACTTGATAGAAGTAACCAGAAACATTACCCATGTTATCGGTTGAACCAGATCCTACCACCTCACCAACAGCATTTTTAACTTCGATTCGACTATCTGCTTCCGCTTGCGCTGTAAAGTTCTGTCCATTGATATCAAATATAATATTTTCGATTGGATTCGGTGCAATATCATCAGTTAAAGCATTTTGCTTAAATTCAATACTTTGATTACCTGCTTTATCTATAACAATAAAAGTGAGTTCCTCACCTTTTAAATAAACTTGATTCAAGTAACCTGACACATTACCAGTGCTATCGACATAACCATAACCGACAAACTCACCAGCAGCATTTTTGACACCAATAAAACTATTAGCTTCTGCTTGTGCTGTAAAATTTTGTCCATTTTCATTAAAGATGATGTTTTCAATCGGCTTTGGTGCAATGGTATCCATCAAAGCATTTAACTTCATTTCATCACTACGGTTACCTACTCGGTCTATAACAACGAACGTTAATTCTTCTCCATGTAAATACACTTGATAGAAGTAACCCGTCACATTACCAGTGCTGTCGGTAGAGCCCCAACCTATCTGGCTACCAAATGAGTCAAAAATTTCAATCTGACTATTTGCTTCCGCTTGTGCTGTAAAGTTTTGACCGTTCGCATTAAGTACAATATTTTTAATCGGATTTGGGGCAATATCATCAAGCGGCGCCTTAACTGAAACAGCTTCACTCACATTTCCAGCAAGGTCTTTAACAATGACTGTAAATTCTTCACCATGTAAATTGTAGTTACCTAGAGAAATGTTGAATGTACCATCAGCGTTTACACTCTGATTCCAGGTATTCACTTGCTGACCATTTTGGTCAAAAATCTGGATGAAGGTATTCGGCTCAGCCACACCAGAAAGGGACGAACCATCTTCATTGAATGTAAGATTACTTGCAGCTACAGGAGCAATATCATCAAGCGGTGCTTTTACAGTAACCCCGTCACTCAAATTACCAGCCTGATCAACTACAACTACTTTAAATACTTCTCCATGCATGTAGTTACTATTTAAATAGAGGTTAAATGTTCCATCCCAATTAACATTATTATTCCAAAGATTTAATAATTGACCATTCTGATCAAATATTTGAATCGTAGAATTGGGCTCAGCCATACCAGTTAGATATGAACCATCTTCGCTAAATACTAAATTAGTCGCATTTTCTGGTGCCGTATTATCAAGAAAGGCTGTTTGTTTTACTTCAACGCTACGATTACCAGCTTGATCAATCACAACAAAAGTGAGCTCCTCACCTTTTAAATAAACTTGATTCAAGTAACCCGAGACATTACCAGCATCAGCCACATAACCAAAACCTACAACCTCACCCACAGTATTTTTAACTTCAACTTTGCTATTTGCTTCTGCTTGCGCTGTAAAGTTTTGACCATTTTCATTAAAGATAATGTTTTCAATCACATTCGGAGCAATATCATCAATCAAGGCATTCTGCTTGACCTCTGTACTGCGGTTCCCCGCTTTGTCAACTACAACAAAAGTGAGTTCCTCTCCATGTAAATAGACTTGATATAAGTAACCTGAAACATTTCCCATGCTATCGGTTGAACCAGATCCTATGACCTCACCAGCAGCATTTTTGACTTCAATTTGAGTGTTTGCTTCTGCCTGAGCTGTAAAGTTCTGTCCGTTCGCATCAAGTACAATATTTTCAATTGAATTTGGTGCAATATCATCAGTTAAAGCGTTTTGCTTGATCTCTGCACTACGGTTACCCGCTCGGTCAACGACAACAAAAGTAAGTTCTTCTCCATG
>NZ_GG753601.1:825848-869030 GCF_000163635.1 Acinetobacter sp. SH024
ACTTGATATAAGTAACCTGAAACATTTCCCATGCTATCGGTTGAACCAGATCCTATGACCTCACCAGCAGCATTTTTGACTTCAATTTGAGTGTTTGCTTCTGCCTGAGCTGTAAAGTTCTGTCCGTTCGCATCAAGTACAATATTTTCAATTGAATTTGGTGCAATATCATCAGTTAAAGCGTTTTGCTTGATCTCTGCACTACGGTTACCCGCTCGGTCAACGACAACAAAAGTAAGTTCTTCTCCATGTAAATAGACTTGATATAAATAACCTGACACATTACCAGCGCCATCTACATAACCTGAACCGATGACCTCACCCGCTGCATTTTTGACTTCAATTTGAGTGTTTGCTTCTGCTTGCGCCGTAAAGTTCTGTCCGTTTGAGTCGAATACAATATTTTCAATTGGATTTGGTGCAATCTCATCAATCAAAGCATTCTGCTTAACTTCTGTACTACAGTTACCCGCTCGGTCAACGACAACAAAAGTAAGCTCTTCGCCATGTAAATAGACCTGATACAAGTAACCAGAAACATTGCCTGTGCTATCTGCTGATCCATAACCAATAATGTCACCATTGGTATTTTTAATTTCAATCTGACTATTTGCTTCAGCCTGAGCTGTAAAGCTCTGTCCATTGATATCTAATGCAATATTTTCAATCGGATTTGGTGCGATATCATCAGTTAAAGCACTCTGCTTGACCTCTGCACTACGGTTACCTGCTCGGTCAACTACAACAAAAGTAAGTTCCTCACCATGTAAGTAAACTTGTGGGAAATAACCAAATACATTACCTAAGCTATCGGTATAACTAGTAGTAATCTTATTTCCAGCCTGGTCTAATATTTCAATAGAGCTTCCAGCTTCTGCCTGAGCTGTAAAGCTTTGGCCATCTTCGTTGAAGATGATATTTGCAATCGGATTTGGTGCAATAGTATCAATTAAAGCATTTTGCTTAAATTCGATACTACGGTTACCAACTCGATCTATGACAACAAAAATAAGCTCTTCACCATGTAAATAGATTTGATTGAAAAAGCCTGAGACATTACCAGCACTATCTGTAGAGCCCCAACCCGTCTGATTACCTAATGAATCAAAAACTTCAATCTGACTATTTGCTTCTGCTTGTGCTGTAAAGTTTTGACCGTTTGCATCAAGTAAAATATTTTTAATTGGATCCGGTGCAATATCATCAAGTGGAGCATTTATTGAAACAGCTTCACTCACATTTCCAGCTTGGTCTTTAACTGTGACCGTGAATGCCTCACCATGTAAATTATTGCTACCTAAGAAAATAGTAAATGTACCATCTGAGTTTATGGTGTTATTCCATATATTCACGAGCTGACCATTATGATCAAAAACCTGAATCGTAGTATTCAGTTCTGCTACGCCTGTAAGATATGAACCATCTTCTGAGAAAACTAAATTGCTGGCTGGTGTAGGAGCAACCGTATCAGCGGTAATTACAGTATCGGTGCTTACTTGTCCACGAGCATCCTTAATTGATAAGAAAAACTGCTCACCATTAACAAGAGGGCGGTCAAGCTGGAGTTTAAAATAACTTGATCCATTCCAACCGTTATCTTCACCGACTTTAATTTCAGCTACGACTTCACCTTTGGCATCTTTAACAATAAGAGTACTATTATTTTCAGCTTGTCCACTTATCACTCCGTCCGAAGTAAAGCTATCTACATGGGGGGCAAAAGCATAATTAGGCGCCTGTATCTGCGCTGCTAAACTTACATTTCCATTCACATCGGTAGCCGTGACATAAACCGTCTCAGCATTAGTTAAAAACATACCTAGTTCTATCGAAAAACTTCCACTCTCATCAGTCCAGTTATTCCAGAACCATTTATTAAGAATGTTTCCTTGCCCATCTTTAACTAAAATTTCAGAGAAAGGTTCTGCATGGCCATAAACTAAATCACCAGCATCATTGAAATTTAAATCTGTTGGAACAGGTGGAGGAGTCAGATCTACAATGATATTCTGCTCAGGACTCATCAACCCTTTATTATCAATAATTTGAACGGAAATTTGCTCTCCATCAATTAAAGGTCGGTTTACACTCAAGCTAAAATGACTAAATTCATTCCAACTATTGTCATCACCTAATATAACCTTTCCTAATTCATTACCGTCAGCATCACGCACGATTACTGTACTATTATCTTCAGCAAACCCAGAAATTAAGCCTTCTTGTGTAATACGTTCAACATATGGAATATAAGCAAAGTTTGGAACTTCGATTAGGGCTTCACTCGTATTTTGATTTTTATCTACTACTTGTACGGTAACCGACTCACCTTCTTTTAAAAATTGGAATACCTGTAAACTTGCAAAGCCTTGTTCATCGGTAAAACCTGTAGCAATTAAATTGCCCTCTCCAGAAAATGCACGAATAAAGCTGTTCGGCTCATTAACATGTACTGATAAAGTTTCACCACTAATATCAAATTGTGGAGTTTCTAAAAATACTGCTGGAGTATAGTCTGCGGTAATATATTGTGGATGGCCTGAAATATTATCTTTATCTGTAGAGATAATAATTTGAGTACCTTCCTCTAAAGGTTGGTTGAGGGTCAAAGTAAATGGTCTGACCTCACCTAATGCCATTACACTAAAAGGCGTAATACCTGAACCCTCAAATGCAATGGAGTTAAACTCTTGTAGAATATTTCCATTCTGATCTTTTACAATAAAATGACTGCCTTCGGTCGCATAACCAGTGATCACACCTTCTGGACTAATTCTTGTAATACTAATAGCAGGAACTTCAGTAACTAGGCTAATTGACGAATTTTCACTGCTGTATCCATTATAAGTAGCGACCGCATAAATTTCTTGATTAGTACTAATAGAAAGGTCTTGTAAAGTAAATTTACCCTCCTCATTAGCTATTGTAGTTGCAAGCCAATCACCATTTTTATTATAGATATCAACTTTACTTCCTTTATATGCGCTACCTGAAATGATAGCTCCATCTATATTGTTGAAAGTTAGTGAATCTAGAGTTGGCGAATTTGGAGTATGATCTACATTATAATTTTGGGTCTGTTTAATAATAGCTGTATTGCCAGCTTGATCAGTAAGACTAATATCAGTTGATATATTGGTTTGCGATTCTTCTGACCACAAAAACTCTGCTGGAATTTCAGTAACCCACTCTTGGGTAACTTCATCAAAATGAAAGTTATACACAACATCGTTTAGAGTCGTATTTACTGATGTCAGTGAGCTATTTAAATCTGTTGGTAGATTATCTACTTCCAGTCTTATAGAAATAACTTGATCTTTTTCAACTAGGCTTATTGTATTGTCTTCAGTAATCGGCTTTACAGTTACTGTAGTTGATTCAATATTTAAAGAATTATCTATAATTACCTTTTCCACACCAGTTTCTGATGTGTTGCCTGCAAGATCCGTTACTACGGCTTTATAGAGATAACTACCATCAGCTAAATTTTTTTGATCAGCTGTTGTCTCCTGCCAAGTTTTTCCTTCATCGGTAGAGACTTCATAGTGGTCTAATAAAGCAGCTTGCTCTCCGATTACAATCGGTTGAGCTAGCTTCAAAGTAAAATTATTATCTTGCGTAATTTGATCGGTTGCTGAAACACCTGTATCACTCAAATCAGATAAAGTTAGTTCACCTGCTTGTGGTGCGGTAGTATCTACAACGATTTTTTGTATAGCGGTTTCTGATGTATTGCCTGCAATATCTGTAACTATAGCTTTATATTGGTAAACCCCATCGGTTAAATCTTTTTGAACTACTGTTGTTTCCTGCCACGTCTTTCCATCATCTTTCGATATCCAATAAGTGATTTGGCTATTGACTTCTTGTCCACTAATCTTTAAATCAAAAGTTTTATCTTGCGTAATCTGATCGGTTGCTGAAACACCTGTATCGCTCAAATCAGATAGAGTCAGTTCACCTGCTTGCGGCGCTGTGGTATCCACAACGACTTTTTGTATAGCGGTTTCTGATGTATTACCTGCAACGTCGATTACTACTGCTTTATATTGGTAAACACCATCCGCCAAATCTTTTTGAGCTACTGTTGTTTCCTGCCAAGTCTTTCCTTCATCTTTAGATATCCAGTAAATGATTTGGCTATTTACTTCTTGTCCGCTAATCTTTAAATCAAAAGTTTTATCTTGCGTAATTTGATCAGTTGCTGAAATGCCCGTATCAGCCAAAGCAGCTAAAGTCAGTTCACCTGCTTGCGGCGCTGTGGTATCCACAACGACTTTTTGCACACTGGTTTCAGATATGTTGCCTGCAACGTCGGTTACTAAAGCTTTAAATTGATAAATACCATCAGCCAAATCTTTTTGAGTAACAGTTGTTTCCTGCCAAGTTTTACCATCATCGATAGAAACTAAATACGTTACTTGGCTGCCACTTTCCTGTCCTTCAAGCTTTAAATTGAAGTTTTTATCTTGCGTAATCTGATCAGTTGCCGAAATACTCGTATCAGCCAAAGCAGATAAAGTCAGTTCACCTGCTTGCGGCGCTGTGGTATCCACAACCACTTTTTGTATAGCAGTTTCCGATGCATTTCCAGCTCGATCTGTCACTACAGCTTTGTAAAGATAACTTCCATCCACTAAATCTTTTTGAGTTACTGTTGTTTCTTGCCAAGTCTTACCATCATCGGTAGAGACCAAATATGTTACTCGGCTTCCACTTTCCTGTCCTTCAAGCTTTAAATTAAAGTTTTTATCCTGAGTAATCTGGTCTGCAGTTGATCCCCCAGAATCTAAAAAATTATTAAGATTCAAAGTACCTGGCTCAGGAGGTGTCGTATCTTTAGAATCGTTCCGAGACAATAAAGCAATTGTTCCTGCTCCTGCTAAAGCGCTGACTACCCAAGACCAAAGGGGTACAGAAGATGAACTATCAATAAGCTTTGGCGTATCTTTTAATTCTAAATAATTAACAGTGGTCTGTCCGCTAGCATCTTCTCCCAGATTAGCAGCCCAATAACTCTGCCCTTCATTTAAAAGAATTTGCGGGTTTTCGCTAATAAAATAGTTTTCTAAAACAATTTCAGTTCCATCTTTTAGATGAACAATTGCACTGTTTCCTTCTCTTGTTATTGAAGAAATTTTTTCTGGATTTATATCGATTTTTGCGACTTCTTTAGGATTTACTACAATATTTTTTGTCTGGCCTACATTAATATCAACTGTATTATTTTTTGAAGCATTATTTGCCATTAATGATACTTGTACCATTTTTCCACCATGAAATTTTAAATATTATTAAGTTATTCTAAAATATTAAGATAAATAGATACTCATTTAATCAAATATTATTAACTATCATAAAACACTAAACCCTTATTGTAGCTACTTTAAATCGCGGCTTTTTATATAGTTAAAAATTTTTTATGTATCCATTAATATTATTTTTAAAATGATAAAACATTTAGAATGTTTTCCTATTCCCCATATATAGAATTTAAAGCTTAGGCATTGTAATGGATAAAATTTTATCAATCTACTCTTAAGTTAAATGTCTTATATAGTTTTTATAAATTAAATTAATTGAAAAATCTTTAAATCGTAATTAAACCAATAATGATTAATTTTTCCTTCATTTGAAATGACATTAAAACTATTTGGAACATGATAATGCAAACGGCTAGAAGTTGCTGTTCCTGCATGAATATCATAAATAGGATAATCTATCTTTAACTGATAAATTTGCGTTAAATCATATACAGCAGTTTTATGTAAATGCCCGTGTAACATTCCAAATAGTCCCGTTGTACTCCATTTTTCGAGTGCCATTTTTCCTAATACAGGACAATCTTTAATACCATGCTCATCATCAGGTGGAGTATAAAAAGGTTGATGGAAAACAACTAATTTGATTTTATCCGCTGGCGCTTGCTGTAATCGCTCATATGTAGTTTGAATTTGCTCAATCGAAATATGTCCACGAGTATGATAACGACGGCGAATACTATTCACCCCAACAATATAAAAATGTTCAGTTTCTAAAGTCGGTTCAAGCTGGCCAAAAAAATATTGGTAGCGAGTAAAGGGTGAAAAAAAACGGTTCCAGACATGGTACAACGGAATATCATGATTACCAGGAACAACAAGATAAGGAATATTAAGGCTATCTAAAAACTGACGGCATTTATAAAACTGTTGATATCGGGCACGTTGAGTAATATCACCACTCACCACAATGACTTCAGGTTTATGTTGAGTGCAAAAAAGTCGGATTGCATCTAAACATGCCTCAATTTCTGTTCCAAAATGCAGATCAGACAGATGTAACAACATTTGGCACCATAATATTTAAAGCATTCTTTTCTACAGAGAAATTTAAAGGTGCTTTCATCTCTAATATTTCACCATCTAAAGCTACTGTAAGTTTTGATCTTTTTGCACAATCTACCACCACATGATCTGCACAAAAACTATAAACATCTTGTGTCTCTTCTACTTTGCCTTGAATCCACTGCCACAACATGTTTAATAAACTAAGCCTATCACTTTTCGTAATGACTACTCCAGCGACCCGACCTTGTGCTGCACATTCGGCAATTCTTAATTTCATATCACACAACTGCAACTGGTTATTACCAAAGAAAATTAGAGGGGTTTTGACTGGATATTTCTTGCCATCAACTGTGACGGAAAGTTTCATGGATTTATTTTCTCTTAATAAAACATCCAGAGCTGAGGTATAGGCATGTAAAGGTAAGCGTCCTAAATATTTATTATAAAGCTCACGTTTCTTTATAAATAATGGATAAAGTCCTAGACTCGCATTATTTAAATAAACATGGTCATTAATTGTCGCAATATGTACAGAGCGTGGTGTACCTGTAGCGATGACTTCAGCAGCTTCTAACAAATCTAAGGGAATATCTAAAACTTTAGCGACATAATTAAAAGTTCCCAAAGGTAAAATTCCCATAGGGATATGAGTATGTCTAAGTTTTGATGCTACCGCATTTAATGTTCCATCCCCACCCGCTGCAACAACAACACCTAAGTTTGCATTTTGGCTATGCCGATGAATTACTTGACTCATCAAATCATCAAAAGAAACATCTTCCGCTAATTCAAAAACTTGTATTTCAAAACCAAATTCGGTGAACACGGTCATTAACTGTTCATACATATCTTCATGTTTTGACGCATGAAAACCCGACTTTTGGTTATAAATGATAGAGAGAGGTTTTAAAGTCCGCATTTTTATTATCTTAGAGGGATTCATCCTGAATATTGTATATAAAAACGCCTAATAAAAGTCTCTTTATGTAAATTTTGAATGAAGATCATTTGTTTAATCAATAATAATTCTCAAGAAAAAAATAAGAATCAAGCTGTTGATTTTTAAGGAAATAAATAATATAAATAACATACATACAACATAAAAATATTGAGAATAAGATATTGTAAAAAACTACAAGTTAATGATTTAAATGAGAAAAATATATAAAAGTAAAATATCTATTTCTTAGTCTTTAGTCTTATTTTTTTTATGATTTTGTGCTTTAATACAGCCACTTTTTTATTTGATCTTTCATTGTACCTCTCAATGAATGACTTGTACGTTGTACATATTTTGAATAGGCCTCACCATGACCACAGTGAACGCACCAGAATTCGTTCGTCATCCTAAGCTTATCGCATGGGTTGAAGAAATTGCAAACTTAACCAAACCAGCAAAAATCGAATGGTGTGACGGAAGCGAAGAAGAGTATCAACGTCTAATCGACTTGATGATCGCTAACGGCACCATGCAGAAATTAAACCAAGAAAAACATCCTGGTTCTTATCTTGCAAATTCTGACCCATCTGACGTTGCACGTGTTGAAGACCGTACTTACATCTGCTCTCAAAATAAAGAAGATGCTGGTGCGACAAACAACTGGGAAAACCCAGCTGTTATGCGTGAAAAATTAAATGGTTTATTTGAAGGCTCAATGGAAGGCCGTACAATGTACGTTGTTCCTTTCTCAATGGGTCCTTTAGGTAGCCATATTGCTCATATCGGTATTGAGTTAACTGACTCTCCTTACGTTGCTGTTAGCATGCGTAAAATGGCACGTATGGGTAAAGCAGTTTATGACGTATTAGGTACAGACGGCGAGTTTGTTCCTTGCGTACATACAGTAGGTGCTCCACTTGCTGAAGGTCAACAAGACGTTGCTTGGCCATGTAACCCTGAAAAATATATCGTTCATTACCCAGAAACTCGTGAAATCTGGTCTTTCGGTTCTGGTTACGGCGGTAACGCATTACTTGGCAAAAAATGTTTAGCTCTTCGTATCGCTTCTGTCATGGGACGCGAACAAGGTTGGTTAGCTGAACACATGCTTATTCTTGGTGTAACTAACCCTCAAGGTGAAAAACACTACATCGCTGCAGCATTCCCGTCTGCATGTGGTAAAACAAACTTTGCAATGTTAATTCCACCAGCAGGTTATGAAGGTTGGAAAATCGAAACTGTAGGTGACGATATTGCTTGGATCAAACCAGGTGAAGATGGTCGTTTATATGCGATTAACCCTGAAGCTGGTTTCTTCGGTGTAGCTCCTGGTACAAATACCAAGACTAACCCGAACTGTATGGCAACTCTTCACAAAGATGTTATCTATACAAACGTAGCAGTAACTGAAGATGGTCAAGTATGGTGGGAAGGTCTTTCTAAAGAAGTTCCAACAAACTTAACTAACTGGAAAGGTCAACCTCATGTAAATGGTGAAAAAGCAGCGCATCCAAATGCTCGCTTCACTGTTGCAGCTGGTCAATGCCCTTCTATCGATGCTGACTGGGAAAATCCAGCAGGCGTTCCAATTTCTGCATTTATCTTCGGCGGTCGCCGTGCAGATACGGTTCCTTTAGTTTCTGAAGCTTTCGATTGGGTTGACGGTGTATATAAAGCGGCAACTATGGGTTCTGAAACTACTGCTGCTGCTGTTGGTCAACAAGGTATCGTTCGTCGTGACCCATTCGCGATGCTTCCATTTGCTGGCTATAACATGGCTGACTACTTTGATCACTGGTTAAGCCTTGGTCAACAAGTAAGTACAAAAGCTGAAGCAGCTGGTAATAAATTACCAAAAATCTTTAATGTAAACTGGTTCCGTCGTGATGCTGAAGGCAACTTCGTATGGCCTGGTTTCGGTCAAAACATGCGTGTTCTTGAGTGGATCATTGATCGTTGTGAAGGTCGTGCAAACGCTGTTGAAACACCAATTGGCCTTGTTCCAACATATGACGACTTGAACTGGGAAGGTACTGAATTCTCTAAAGAAGAATTTGACCTAATCACAGCTCAAGATAAAGATCAGTGGATTACTGAAATTGAAAGCCACACTGATTTATTTAATAAACTCGGTGATCGCTTACCAAAAGCATTAAAAGAACGTCAAGCAGCTTTACTTGAAGCTGTAAAAACTGGCTTCTAATTGCTATATATAAAAAAGGTCGCCATGTGCGACCTTTTTTATTATGCGGCATCATCTTTTTGTCGACGCTCAGATAAATAAGCTTCTAATATTTTTACTTGTTTTTCATCAAATGCCAGACCTAGTTTTGTTCTACGCCACAATATATCCTCCGCAGTAGTTGCCCATTCATATTCACATAAGTATTTGACTTCGCATTCAAATAAATCATGTCCAAAATTCTGGCCTAATTGCTCTATTGCATTTCTCTCTCGAACCATATTCCAGACTCTTGTGCCGTATGCATGCGCCCAACGGTTGGTAAGTGACTCAGAAACTCCACTTACACGTGAATGAATCTGATGCGTTAAATCATCTAGTGTTGTCCAGTTTTCAGCGCCAGGTAATGGCTCATCTGCAGTCCACTCCTCTGCCATATTACTAAAAAACGGGGATAGATCTTCTAAAGCAGCCTCTGCCAGTTTCCGATAAGTCGTGATCTTGCCGCCAAATATAGATAACAAAGGTGCTTTTTTATGTTCAGCCTGTAATGCCAAGGTATAGTCACGTGTAATCGCTGAAGGATTATCAGATTCATCATCACATAAAGCACGTACACCCGAGTACTGGCTTACAATATCAGCTTGAGTTAACTGCTTTTTAAAATGTGAATTGGTCACTGTTAAGAGGTAATCAATTTCTACCTCTGTGATCTCTACCTTTTGTGGATCACCTGTATATTCCTGATCGGTCGTACCAATCAGTGTATATTTTTCTAAATACGGAATTGCAAACACGATGCGTCGATCTTCGTTTTGCATAATGAAGGCTTTATGACAATCGTATAGTTTTGGCACAACAATATGACTTCCTTGGATCAATCGGATTTGATAAGGCGATTCTAAATTTAGGTTTTCACTAATAATTTCTTCAACCCAAGGACCAGCTGCATTCACCAAAGCTCTTGCACGTACCTGATAAAACTCTGCTCCGCTTTGTAACTCCAGATGCCACAGCTCTTGTTCCCTATAAGCTTTAATACAACGCGTACGTGTTAAGACTTTGGCACCTTTCTCTTTGGCTTGTAATGCATTTAACACTACAAGACGTGCATCATCTACAGTACAGTCAGAATATTCAAAGCCACGTGTGATAGCTGGTTTTAAAGGACTATCTTCTTTAAAGTAAATAAGATTTGATCCTAATAGTTTTTCTCGTTTTCCCAAATGATCATAAAAAAACAAGCCCGCCCGAATTAACCATGCAGGGCGTAAATGTGGTCGATGAGGCATAATAAAGCGCATGGGTTTAATAATATGTGGAGCTTTAGCCAACAACACTTCACGCTCTGCTAAGGCTTCTCTAACCAATCTAAACTCTTTATGCTCTAAATAGCGCAGACCACCATGAATTAATTTGCTGCTAGCAGATGAAGTGTGACTAGCTAAATCATCTTTTTCACATAAAAATACCGATAGTCCACGGCCTGCTGCATCATTAGCAATACCGACGCCATTAATACCGCCACCGATCACGGCAATGTCATATATTTTTGAATAATCATTAGGCTGTATTTTCATTTCTCATTTTCTTTTTATTGTTGATCTTATAAAAATTAAAACATCAAATTGATGAAACAACAATCAAAAAAGTAGAATAATCAATTTTAAATAACTAAGTGTTTAACCATTAATTGATTACCCTACTAGTGAATTCAACCAGTTAAAGAACGAACTAATCCTCAGCCCAACTTTGACTACGTTTAACTGCCTTGAGCCAACCCTTATAAATCATCTCAGATTGCTCAGAAGACATTTTTGGCTCAAATACCTTTTCTATGGCAGATTTATTTCTTAACTCATGTAGATCTTGCCAGAAACCCGTCGCCAGTCCAGCAAGAAAAGCTGCACCCAAAGCTGTGGTTTCTTTCATTATTGGACGTTCTACTGGTGTCGCTAAAATATCAGCCTGAAATTGCATTAAGAAATTATTTTCCGTTACTCCCCCATCAACACGGAGTGTACGGAGTTCTTCTTCTGCATCTTGCTGCATTGCATCTAAAACATCTCGGGTTTGAAAAGCAATAGACTCTAAAGTTGCACGAATAATATGTTCAATACTAGCCCCACGAGTAAGTCCAAAAATAGCTCCACGCGCTGTTGGGTTCCAATATGGTGCGCCTAACCCTGTAAAAGCAGGTACAACATATACACCGTTACTGTCTTTCACACGTGTTGCATAAAGCTCAGAGTCTCTAGCATTCTTAATGACTTTTAATTCATCGCGTAACCACTGAACGCAAGAACCACCATTAAATACGGCGCCCTCTAAGGCATAGTTCACCTCACCACTCGCACCACATGCAATAGTAGTTAGTAATCCATGTTCTGAACGAACAATCTTCTTACCTGTGTTCATTAATAGAAAACAGCCAGTGCCGTAGGTATTTTTTGCCTGACCAGACTCAACACACATTTGGCCGAACAGTGCGGCTTGTTGATCACCTGCGATCCCTGCAATGGGGATACCAACTTCTTGCCCACTAATGGTATGTGTATATCCATAAACCTCAGATGAGCTACGCACTTCGGGTAGCATTACTCGAGGAATATCTAAAACTTGTAAAAGTTTTTCATCCCATTCTAGCTTTTCGATATCAAATAACATGGTTCGTGATGCGTTGGTAAAATCAGTCACATGAACAGCACCATTGGTTAGTTTCCAGATTAACCAAGTGTCCACCGTACCGAACAACAACTCTCCTCGCTCAGCACGCTCACGGCTTCCTTCAACATGGTCTAAAATCCATTTAATTTTTGTGGCCGAAAAATACGGATCAATCACCAAACCCGTTGTTTTACGTATGTATTCTTGCAATCCTGCTTTATGTAATTGATTGCATATCTCAGTCGTTTGTCGACTTTGCCAAACAATCGCATTGTAAATCGGCTTGCCCGTTTTTTTATCCCAAACAACTGTGGTTTCCCGCTGATTGGTAATCCCAATTGCTGCAACTTGTTCACTCTTAATGCCTGCTTGAGCTAATGCTTCTACCCAAACAGCACTTTGCGTAGCCCAAATTTCCATAGGGTCATGCTCAACCCAGCCAGGCTGAGGATAAATCTGAGTAAATTCTTTTTGAGCAATACTGACAACATTAGCATCATGGTCTAAAACAATTGCTCTTGAGCTTGTTGTTCCCTGATCAAAAGCAACAATATATTTTTTCGGGCAATTTGACATCCGAATGTCCCTTTCATTATTCACACACATCTAGTCCACAATGCCAAGACATCATGCCTAACTATATTTACTTAAAATTTTCTTTGGAATATATCATTATTTTTAAGGGGTATAGGTTTTCTTCGCCCAAACTCTACTCATTCTTTATCAATTTTTACTACTTGGAAAAAAATAATATGCCAAAGATCCCAACAATATTATAAACGTGAGCTGATCGGCTAATTTGAAATCACATAAATATTCAACTTATTCCTTTGCTTAAATAATAAACATTGTTTTACAGACATAAAAAAAATAAAGTGAAATACTCCTCTAGAAAATATGTAAAAACGGAATAAATCTTCTCTTTTTTAGCATTCAACCCAAGCGAAACATGGAGCGACTCATGGTTGATCAACCTTCTACCGCAACAACTCCACATTCTAATTTAGATACAAAAACTCGTCTAAAATCAATTTTGGGCGGTTCTGCCGGTAACCTTGTTGAATGGTACGACTGGTATGTATATGCAGCTTTCACGCTCTATTTTGCTCATGCTTTTTTTCCAAAAGGTAGCCAGACAGCTCAACTCCTTCAAGCGGCTGCAATTTTTGCTGTAGGCTTTTTAATGCGCCCGATCGGTGCATGGATTATGGGAATCTATTCAGACCGTAAAGGACGCAAGGCGGGTCTTACGCTTTCCGTCACGTTAATGTGTATAGGTTCGCTGCTTATTGCCGTGACACCAAGTTATGAAAGTATTGGTGTATTTGCCCCTCTTCTTTTAGTTGTCGCTCGTTTAATTCAAGGCTTAAGTGTAGGCGGTGAATATGGTGCTAGTGCTACCTATTTAAGTGAAATGGCTGAAAGAAATCGACGTGGTTTTTTCTCTAGCTTCCAATATGTAACATTGATTGCTGGTCAGCTCACAGCCCTATGTGTTCTATTAATATTACAAATGGTATTAACTGAAGAACAATTACATGATTGGGGATGGCGTATCCCCTTCTTTATCGGGGCTTTACTTGCTATTGTAGTTTTCCGCATTCGACGTGGCCTATTAGAAACTCAATCTTTTAAAAATGCTCAGGCAGAAACAGACCAGCCAAAATCAGGCATGTTTGCTTTATTTAAACATTATCCGAAAGAAGCGTTCACAGTATTGTTTTTAACAGCTGGCGGGACTTTAGCTTTCTATACTTACACGACTTATCTGCAAAAATATTTGGTCAATACTTCTGGATTTACCAAACCTGAAGCTACTCAAATTACAACTTTAGCGCTATTTATTTTTATGTGTCTACAGCCTGTAGCGGGTGCTTTATCGGATCGCATTGGTCGAAAACCCCTTATGATTTTCTTCGGAATAACAGGTGTTTTATTCACATACGTTCTATTCGATGCACTCGCAAATACACATAACTACTGGACAGCTTTCTGGTTATGTTTTGGGGGTCTCGTAATGGTGACTGGTTACACTTCAATTAATGCCGTAGTTAAAGCTGAGCTCTTCCCTGCACACATTCGCGCTTTAGGAGTTGCATTACCTTACGCGATTGCCAATACGTTATTTGGCGGAACAGCAGAGTTCTTTGCTTTAAGTTTTAAAGAAGCTGGGCATGAATCTTGGTACTTTATTTATGTAAGTATCATGATCTTCATTTCTCTCATTATTTATATTTTTATGAAAGATACCAAGCATCATTCAAAAATCAAAGAACATTAATACTTTACTAATAAGGGCTAATATCGTTCGCCGATGTTAGCTCAAATCATGAGATTAAGCCCCAACAACCTTTGTATTTTATGAGATACTAGCTATAAGAAAATAAGGACGATACTGATGAATAGAAGTATTTTATGCTTGGCATTAAGTAGTATGTTTGTTTTAACTGCTTGTCAGACTACCCCTCGACAATATAATGGTTCAACTGGATACCAGATTGAAAACCAAACAAAAACTTCGGCGACTTTAGCTTACACTTTAGCGGGTCGTAATAACCAGCAACTCGATGAACGTAAATTACAACGCGCTTGTCAGAATGTGCTAGGTGCTCAGAAAGTTTATAAATTATCAATTTTGAGTATCAATGAAATTCCTAATCCAGCGAAAGATGAGCATTATGGAATTCAACTCGGCGAAACTCGTGCTTCTTTTGGCTTATCAAATACACCTAGCTTAAATAATGGTGAAGACTATGCGACTCGCCAAGCGCTTGAAGCACGTCCAAGCACACTAAAAGTTGTTCGTTATACTTGTTCATAAAATAAAAAAAAGACGCTGTTCTTTTACAGCGTCTTATAAAAACTTACATTTCTAAACTCTTTAGCTTCATCTAGATCTGGCCATGTAGAAGCACTTCTTTCTTCAATTTTTTCATATTTGGGATGACTAAAGTTTTTAACACGGCTATCAGCCACACAGACTTCTGGCGCAAACTTTAAAAATTCATCTAAGAAAAAGCGGTTACATTGATCGTATAAAACATCAGCTGCCAATAAAACATCAACTTGCTCAGCCTTATATAAATCATCTAAATATTCTAGCTCAACATTATTAAGTAAAGCGTTTTCACGGCAAGCATTCAAACTAACTTGATCGATATCACAGCAGATGACTCGTTTCGCTCCTGCCATTTTTGCAGCAATTGCAACTACACCCGAACCAGCCCCGAAATCCAAAACAACTTTATCTTTAACATGGTCCGGCTCTGCAAGTAACCACTGTGCCATTGCTAAACCAGATGCCCAACAGAAAATCCAATACGGCGTATCATTCCAAATACGACGAATAACTTCATCATCTAAGCGATCAGTTGGAAAAACTGGTGGAATCAACCATAAAGAAATAGGCGTTTCTGGTAATTGTTGTACCATCAACTCACAATTGGGAATAACTTCATGTAAGGCTTGAAGTAAATGTTCAGGGGCTTTAGACAGTTGAAAGGTGCAGCTCATCAGATTTCTTTTAATTCATTTTTATAACAAGCATAACAGAGTCATTCCATTATGATTTGAATTTTTAGAATAACCTTCGGTTGGACCTACTTTTCTTTCGGGAAAAGTAGGCAAAACCATTGTCATCCGCAAAACTCGGCAGATACTCTCTAGAATCGAAAGCATCGCAGAAACATTAAATTTTTAACGTATTTCTGCCTCAAACAATTGCGGATGACGGTTACGCGTATCAAATAACAGCCTAGCGTTAATTAAATTAACCTAAAGCTTTTTCAGCAGCTTCTACAGTTTGACGAATCAAAGTTGTAATAGTCATTGGACCAACACCACCCGGTACTGGTGTGTAAGCAGAAGCAATTTCTTCAATACCTTGTAGTTGAATATCACCTACACCACCGCCATCACGAGGATGGAAACCAGCATCTACAACCACTGCACCTTGTTTAATCCAATCTTTTTGGATAAGTTCAGCTTTACCAACTGCACCGACAATAATATCGGCTTGTTTCACAAGCTCAGGTAAGTTTTGTGTGCGTGAATGGCAAATCGTTACTGTTGCATTCGCTTGCAAAAGCATCATTGCCATTGGTTTACCTAAAATTGCTGAACGACCGACTACAACCGCATGTTTACCAGCAATTTCGATATTGTTTTCTTTTAAAATGGTCATGATGCCTGCAGGAGTCGCTGAACCATATGCAGCTTCACCCATAGCCATACGGCCAAAACCAAGACAAGTTACACCATCAACATCTTTAGCTAATGAGATTGCATCGAAACATGCACGCTCATCAATTTGCTCTGGAACTGGATGTTGTAAAAGAATGCCGTGTACATCTGGGTTAGCATTAAGTTTTTCAATTTCAGCTAATAATTGTTCTGTTGTCGTTTCTTGTGGCAATTCAATTTTTAAAGAGTCCATGCCTACTCGACGGCAAGCATTTCCTTTCATGCGTACATAAGTTGCAGATGCACCATCATCCCCAACTAAAATAGTCGCCAAAATTGGGGTACGACCTGTTTTAGCTTTTAAAGCTTCAACACGTACTGACAAATTTTCTTCAATTTGCTTTGCTAATGCGCGACCGTCTAAAACCAATGCCACAGCACATCTCCAAGGTAGACATGAATTTAATGTGCCAATAATACATGATTATTTGGACAAATTTATTCTAGATGTTGCTTTTATGTTCATCTTATCTCAAAACAGTATTGTTTTTTTTGTAAAGGTTGCTAATATGTGCATCACCAAATGTAGGCGGGGTGGCAGAGTGGTCATGCAGCGGACTGCAACTCCGTGGACGCCGGTTCGATTCCGACCTCCGCCTCCAAATTTGGTAAAGCCCGGGTGGTGAAATAGGTAGACACAGGGGATTTAAAATCCCCCGCCCACAAAGCGTGCCGGTTCGAGTCCGGCCCCGGGCACCATTTTCTAGTACAGAAATTGGTGTCGTAAAGAATCCAGCGAAAGCTGGTTTTTTTATGTCTAAAAAAAGGATACTTATTAGCATCCCTTTCTCGCCCCATATATTTAAGCAGTTTTTTGCTTATCTTTTTCAGGTGTTAAATTCGCATCCAACACCAATTGATAACCTCGACTAGAATCTACTTTATATTCTGCATTTTTAATTGAATCTACAAAAATCCAATCCGACAGCACCTGCTTATCATCTAGTGTAACCATCAAATAACCCCGCTGATTTAAATTACAATATGCCAATTCATCGATAAGCGTCGTAAAGGCAAATTCAAATTGCTGCAACTGAGCTAGCGGAATACTTAAATATTTTTCAAGACCCGGTGAAGAAACCGAACTTGTCGCCAGTTCAACCCCGACATATTCACCCTTTTGGCTATATAAGTAAGATGTCCACGCATTATGGGTATCGCCTGCCAAAACAATAATTTTCTTATTAAACTCTGCCAATTTAGTGTAAAAGAACTCTCGCTCAGCATAGTAACCATCCCAAGCATCAAGGTTATATGGAACTAAAGTTGTGACTCGAGCTTTTTCTTGAACAGTTAAAGTTGGATCACCCTGCTCTAATCGTAATTTTAATGTGACTAATTCTGTAATTTGCGCATTCATTTTAGCTAACGTATCTGGCGATGTTCCGCCTGAAGTAATTTGCCCCAGCGATGCCAACAACTCAGCAGGAATCCACATTTTACTCATTAAGACTTGCTGTCCCACAACATTCCATGTTGCAGTTGAACTTTGTAAGACACCTACTATATTTTTCTCTTTACTACCTAATAACCACTCACGCTGAGTTTCACCCATTAAGGTCCGCATTGGATTAGTCAAATCTGCTTGGAATTTTGCAATATCCAAACCATTTGCTGTTATATACTTGCCATAATCCAACTGCTCATCACGGGCAATAATGCGAGTATCTAACATCATTAAATTGACAAGCCCCCCAAAATCAAACCGGCGATAAATCTTAGTATGCTGATCATCGATAGGACGGATAGGCATCCATTCAAAATAAGCTTGTAAAGCCGCTAGCTTTCTTTCTAAAAACTTACCTTCATTCTTTGCTTTTGGAGTTTCTTCCGTATGATTCTCAGCCCCTTCACGCCAAGTATCATTTGCTAACTCATGGTCATCCCAAATTACAATAAAAGGATGACGCTGATGAGCGGCCTGTAAGTCTTTATCTTGACGATACAGCGCATAACGCTTGCGATAACCATCTAACTCAATAATTTCTTTATTATTATCGGACGGTAAAGTACGGCCCAGCTTTGCAGCATCTTCTGTCGCATAGCCATCAGCCCCATATTCATAAATATAATCGCCCAAATGAATCACTACATCCACGTTCTGTTTTGCCATTTCACGATAAACGTAAAAATAACCCGCAGGATAATTAGAACAAGAACATACTGCAAAGCTAACCTTATTAGTAGTTACAGGTAAAGTTTTAGTTTGCCCTATTGGCGAGACTTTACTACCAAATCGAAAGCGATAATAATAAGTCGTACCTGCTTGTAGACCTGTTGCATCCACCTTCACGGTAAAATCGTCAGTTTTAGTCGTTTGAACCGTACCAGTCTTTAAATTCTGCTTGAACTGATCATCGGTAGCAATTTCCCAAGTCACCTTAAGAGGTGCACTAAGGTCTACTGGTGTTAAACGCGTCCATAAAATTACTTTATCCTGCAATGGGTCACCACTTGCTACACCATGAAGGAAATCTGCTTGTGCTTCTGGACTTTCATCATCGGAACCATCGTTACACCCCGTAAAAGCTACAGGCAAAGATAGCGCCCCAAAACCAAATAAACTTTTTTGAATTAATTCTCGGCGTGAAATTTTCTCTGACATAAAATTACCTAAGTTTTAAGCAATGAGTGTCTTAAATTTAGGTAGATAAGATGAACAACTGATCTCAGTTTAATGAACAAATCATGACATAAACTGGTCAATTTATATAAATACCAACAAGAACTGATTGAAAATAAAGCAAACACTCTGATTTTCTCTTGCCAATCGCGCACTTGTCCTCTATTATTGCGCACATGCCCGGGTGGTGAAATAGGTAGACACAGGGGATTTAAAATCCCCCGCCCACAAAGCGTGCCGGTTCGAGTCCGGCCCCGGGCACCATTTTCAAATATTGAATTTGGTGCTACAAAGAATCCAGCGTATGCTGGTTTTTTTATGCCTAATCAAAATGAATTTTATGATAAGAATATTATTACTCGTTTACACTACCCTTTTTATAACAAAGGTTTACGCCATAGATCTTTTCTCCGGCACCCTTTCTCTCAAAGACAACCATTGGTATTTTTCACGTTGCTCTATTACCAAAGATGATTATTTAGTTAAAGCACCCGAACAGATAATAGATAAATTTAAAACGCTGGAACAAAAACGAGAAACTTATTGGGTCAGTTTGTTAGCGGACGCAGATTATCAAGAGAATGGTGTTTTAATTTTAAAAATTAAAGAAATAGACGAAATACATTTAAAGGCATCTTGCCACTTATTAGATGCATTTGAAGATATTGAAAATCGAGAGTAATCACCACTCTCGATTCATCACCAGCTCTTCCATTTCTAGATCTAAATATCCAGCTTCCTGTGCTACCATCATCATTGCTTCAGCAATATAGTCAGCAGCACTATCATCTAAAGAAGAATCTAGATCTTCGAACTGAGGTTTCATCTCATTAATTTCAATCACAGTTTGATGAGCATATCGATAGATATCCTGCTCAGCTAAGGCAGGCTTCTGAACTTTTTTAGCAAATTGTTCAATGAGCTGCTTGAGTTCAGCGACCAAAATATCTGGATAATATTCATCATCAAACATCGGGAGAAGTAAGTCTTCGAACATACAAAAGTTTACACAACAGCAAAAACTTGCCGCTTATAACATATTTTCAAAAGAATAACGATATTTTTCCCTGACTCAATCATCTAGCTCATTAAATTAATGAGCTACTACCTGATTTTTATAAAGCCTACTTTGTTAAGCTTGTATCATCGCCTTCCAAACTAGAATTGCATCAGTCATTGCTTTGACATCATGCGCTCTAACAATAGATGCTCCTTGCTGAATACTAAGCAAATGCCCCGTAACGCTTCCTACCGCACGCTGATCTGCAGTTGCACCTTTTAATGCTTCACCAATAAAACGTTTACGAGAAAGGCCAGATAAAATCGGATAACCCATTTCACCAAGCTTCCAAAATTCTTTTAATAGTCTTAAATTTTGCTGCGCATTTTTTGCAAAACCAAACCCAGGATCAATAATAATATTATTTTTTTTCACGCCCGCATTTAAAGCTTCATTCACGCGCTGCTGGAGCTCCTCTATAACATCTAAGGTTACGTCCGTATATTGGTCTAACTGATTCATTGTAGTCGGCTCACCACGCATATGCATGATCACTACGGGTATATCCAGTTCTGCTGCCGTTTTTAAAGCATTGGGACGAGTAAGCGCACGTACATCGTTCCAAATATGTGCTCCTGCTTCTTTCGCAGCACGAATAACATCAGGCTGACTCGTATCAATTGATAGAACAATATTATGTTTAGCTAAAGCTTCAACTACGGGCACAACTCTTCGTATTTCTTCTTCTACGCTTACTTCAGATGCTCCTGGACGGGTAGACTCCCCACCAATATCAATAATGGTGGCACCTTGCTCTATCATGGCTAGTGCATAAGCAATCGCTTGATTTACTTGATTATGCTTTCCACCATCACTAAAAGAATCTGGTGTGACATTTAATATGCCCATAACGTGAGGCTGTGATAGATCTAACTGAAGCTGTCCACACTGTAAAATCTGTTGAGGCAAAGGCATTAGTTGCATAAAAAGCTCCAGTTTAAAATCAGGCTGTATTTTAGCAATTATCATCTATATATGGTGTTGATTTGTTTTTAGCTTTTAACAAACTCAAGCCCATAAAAAAAGCCACATGACTGTGGCTTTTTTAATTAACTAATTATTAGTTCATTGCTGGCAATGGTGGTGGTGTAGATGGACCATCTTTTGGTGGTTCAAATGCAGCCACTGGATTTTCAGCAACATATACTTTAGGCGGTTGTGGCTCACGCCCTTCCATAATGTCACGGATTTGATCACGATCAATAGTTTCCCACTCCATCAAAGCTTTTACCATCGCATGTGCAATATCTTTATTACCTTCTAAGATATTACGTGCAACTTTATATTGCTCATCAAGAATACGACGTACTTCTTCATCAACTAACTGTTGAGTTGCTTCAGAAATCGTACGGCTTCCTACATTACCAAAGAAACCATTTTGGTTTTCATCCTCATAAACCATTACACCCATTTTGTCAGACATACCGTACTTCGTAACCATTGCACGCGCCATTTTAGTAGCTCGCTCAAAGTCATTTGAAGCACCAGTAGATTGCTGCTGGATAAATACTTCTTCAGCAATACGACCACCAAACAAAATTGCAATTTCGTTTAGCATCTTGTCTTTATAGTGGCTAATTTGGTCTTGTTCAGGTAACTGCCAAGTTACACCTAAAGCCCAACCACGCGGCATAATCGTTACTTTATGAACAGGATCTGTACCCGGTAAAATCTCGGCAACAATCGCATGACCAGCTTCATGATAAGCAGTTGCACGACGTTCTTCTTCACGTAAAACCATCGATTTACGCTCTGGTCCCATGTAGATTTTGTCTTTTGCATCTTCAAAGTCATGCATGTCAACAGTGTTCTTATTACGGCGTGCAGCAAATAATGCAGCTTCGTTAACAAGGTTTGCCAACTGTGCACCAGAGAAACCTGGAGTACCACGAGATAGAACTTTAACATCCACACCCGTAACTGAAGGTAATTTTTTCAAATGTACATTCAGAATCTGCTCACGACCACGAATGTCAGGCAAACCTACCATTACTTGACGATCAAAACGACCTGGACGTAATAATGCTTTATCCAAGACATCAACACGGTTCGTCGCAGCAATTACGATTACACCTTCGTTACCTTCAAAACCATCCATCTCTACAAGCATTTGGTTCAAGGTTTGCTCACGTTCATCATGACCACCACCTGTACCTGAACCACGATGACGTCCTACTGCATCAATCTCGTCAATAAAGATAATACAAGGCGCATGACGCTTCGCTTGCTCGAACATATCACGGACACGGGACGCACCCACACCCACGAACATTTCGACAAAGTCAGAACCTGAAATGCTGAAGAAAGGAACTTTAGCTTCACCAGCAATTGCTTTGGCTAATAACGTTTTACCAGTACCCGGAGGACCAACCATAAGTACGCCACGAGGAATGGTAGCGCCCAAACGTTTGAATTTTGCAGGGTCTTTTAAGAAATCTACAATTTCAACAACTTCTTGTTTTGCTTCATCACAGCCGGCAACGTCAGAAAAATTAACTTTGATTTGGTCTTCAGAAAGCATTTTTGCTTTCGACTTACCAAAACTCATCGGTCCATTTTTTCCGCCTGCACCACCACCCATGTTACGCATAAAGAACATGAATAACAGAATGATTAACAGTACAGGGAAACTAGCAATGAGAAGTTGCATCAAAATGCCTTGACGTTGAGGAGCTGTTCCCTCTACAACAACATTTTGCTTATTTAAGCTCGGCATAAGCTCAGTGTCTTCAACTTGCGGACGAACAGTTTCAAACTGTGATCCGTTAGTTTTTTCACCATTAATATTTAAACCGTCAATTGTGACTTGCTTAATTTGGCCAGCATTCACCGCTGCAACGAAATCTGAGTATTTCATCGCAGTAGGCTTATTGCGGTCACTGATATTACTGAAAATTAAAATCAGAACACCAAGTATTATTAGCCACAATACGGCATTCTTGAAGTAATCGCTCAAAGCTTTATTCCCATATCGATCTAATTTGATCATGCCCAATCTTGGCTGATCGTCATAAAAACAGCAACTGTATTGCTTGCGGATAACCTAAAAGTACAAAATGCACAATTTTTAGGAGCTTGGCAAGTAAACTTTATTGCAATGCTTTCTTACGCCCTTGTCCAACCAAAAAAACTTCTTTAGAGCGCGCCCGAGAAGCTGCTGGTTTTGCTGTCTTTAACACATCAAAACTATCAACCACTTGTTTACGAAACTCATCGAATCCTGCGCCTTGGAACACTTTAACCACAAACTGTCCATTAGGTCCAAGAACCTTTTGAGCAAAATCTAAAGCCAGTTCACATAAGTAAATCTGTCTAGGTTGATCAACAGCCCTATTACCTGATGTATTGGGGGCCATATCAGAAATTACAATGTCTACTTGTCGCCCATTTAAAATATTTAACAATTTTTCAAATACAGCTTCTTCTCTAAAGTCGCCTTGTAAGAAAGTGACATCAGGCAAAGCATCCATGGGCAAAATATCGGAAGCAATCACTAAACCTTTGCTACCCACAAGTTTTCCAGCAATTTGAGACCAGCTACCAGGAGCTGCACCCAAATCGACTACCGTCATGCCTGGCTTGATCAACTTATATTTTTCTTGGATTTCAAGAAGTTTATATGCTGCTCGCGCACGATACCCTTCCTTTTGTGCTTTTTTTACAAAAGGATCGTCTAGATGTTCCCTCATCCACGCACGACTACTTTTCGACAATTTCTGGTTTGTAATGCGTGTTGCCATAACTCACTAAATATCAAAAAAACTTCTGATCGTTCATTGTACGTGAAAATTACTCTCATTACAGTACGGATGTAGCGTAATCTCACCAAGTTTTACAGTTTTTTTCCAATAATGTTGATCGATTATTTATACAGTTTTTCGTACATCTGAATTTAAGTTTTTTGCTATACTAAGTCGTTTTTAAAATCAGGTATTTTTAATGGCCGCTTTATCTATCCATGAACGTAAACGTTTACGTCAAATTGGTCATGTGCTTAATCCGGTTGTCATGATTGGTGGACAAGGCTTAACAGATGCTGTTATCGAAGAAACTCTTCGTGCTTTAAACGACCACGAACTTATCAAAGTTAAAGTTGCTGGTGAAGACCGTGAAGCACGTACTGCTGTAATTGATGCAATTGTAGAAGCGACTGGCGCAGAAGCTGTGCAAAAGATTGGTAAAATTGTTTTACTTTACAAAAAAGCAGCTAAGCAAAACCAGCATTTGTCTAATCTTGTTCGCCACGCTCATTTAGCAAACTAAGTTGATTTGACAAACTATGGCAAGTTACGAACTTTCAGCTTTTGATCGTTTTCATGCTGTTTCTGTTGTTGGCGCAATTGAACAGCAAGCACCGCACACCTTAAATGTCGGTTTTTGGATTCGTGATCCAAATCAACTCATTGTCTGGCCCCAAGAAGTCGCGGCTCATCCTCGTCAGGATTTTTTGTGGGAAGAAACTTGTTTCGAAATTTTTGTTGGCGTGCATGATGAAGATTATTATCGGGAAATTAACCTTTCCCCTTCTCAAGCATGGCAGTCTTATCAGTTTGAAGAATATCGCTATCCAGAAAGTATGCCTCCCCTTGCTGCTTACGATATCGAACTGAACCATCTCAAGCGTACTCATTATGGCTTAAATGTTAGTCTTGATTTGGGACAATTTATGCAACAGCATCGCTTGAAATGGGCAAACCTTTATTTAGGTTTAACTGCAGTTTTAAAAACCAAAGAAGGTATGCAGTACTATGCAATGCAGCATAGTGGAAAAAGTGCAGATTTCCATAATAAGCGTGACTGGTTACATCAGTTTTAAAAGTAAAAAAGCGAGAAATTAATTCTCGCTTTTTTATAGCTGGCTAAAAGCTAAGATCATTAGTTATCTCGTACTTTATTCCAAGCTTCAACTGCATTATTTTTAGTACGCTTAATACTTTCACTTAAAGAATCTTTGTGCTTCAAAGAAATCTGGCTAATATCACCTTTAAGTTCTTTACTGACTTTAGTCAAATCTTCGATAAGTGCGTTAATTTCTGCTTTCAAAGCATTTTTAAGTTCAGATAGTCCTTCTTGTGAGGTGCTAAACTGAGCTTTAATCACATCAAGACGTTGTAGAATATCTTGTTTAATTTGAACAAATTGATTTTGAATATTCTTGTTTAACTCATGAGTTTCAGCTTCAATTTTTTCTTGAGTTTCACTTAAAACTTCTTTGACCTGCTCTTGAGTTTCAGTGATAGCTTCTTTCACCTGAGTTTTCGCTTCTGTAGCAACTTCTTTAATCTGCTCAGTTTTCTCGGCAACACTTTCTTTTACTTGCGCAGTTTTAGCAGTTACTGTTCTTTTCGCTTTAGTTGTAGTAGTAGCTACGGTTTCTTTCACTTCATTCACTTCAGCTTTTACCGAATCAACGACTGCTTGAGCTTTCTCGCTCACATCTTTTGAAACTTGATCATTACTCATGCTATTTCCTCATATTGTTTATTTTTTAACTAGCAATACAATAAATCCAGTTCTAAAAATTCAGCCAGCAAATTGTTAGACAATTTATCAAAAGTAACTGATTCGGATGAGCGGATAATTTTTTTGTAAAAATCAAGCAATGAATTATGTTTTTTAGCAGAAAATAAATAGACTTTTTGAGGTTCCATGCGTATAATGCGCTGTTAAGTTACAAGCGAGCAGACCGATAGGGAGGGGCATGTTTTATCACAACATCGCCTATCTTTTTTGGGTCTACTCGCTTTTTTACAGCCGAAATTCAGGAGCTTTGGTTTGAGCACCCCCGCCATTTTAGCCCTCGCAGATGGAACGATCTTTAAAGGAACGTCAATCGGCGCAACGGGAAGTACGACTGGAGAAGTCGTTTTTAACACAGCCATGACAGGCTATCAAGAAATTTTGACTGACCCAAGTTATGCACAACAAATTGTGACATTAACTTACCCTCATATTGGAAACACTGGCTGCAACGCGGAAGACGTTGAATCTGGTCGTATCCATAAAGTATGGGCGAATGGTTTAATTATTCGTGACCTTCCTCTACTACACAGTAACTTCCGTGCTGAGCAGTCTTTGAGTGAATATTTGCAAGAACACAATGTTGTTGCAATCGCGGATATTGATACACGTAAATTAACACGTATTTTGCGTGACAAAGGTGCACAAAATGGTTGCATCCTTGCTGGCGAAAATATTACTGAAGAAGAAGCAATTGCCAAAGCTCGTGCTTTTGGTGGCTTAAACGGTTTAGACCTTGCAAAAGAATGTTGCGATCCAACTGGTTTTGAATGGTCTGAAGGTTCATGGACTCTAGGCCAAGGCTTCTCTCAACCTGAATTAAAATATCATGTAGTTGCATACGATTACGGTGTCAAAACCAACATCTTGCGTATGCTTGCAGACCGCGGTTGCAAATTAACCGTTGTTCCTGCAGAAACTCCGGCTGAAAAAGTATTGGCACTTAATCCGGATGGCGTATTCCTTTCAAATGGCCCTGGCGATCCAGCTGCTTGTGATTATGCAATCGAAGCTGTAAAAACTATTGTTGAAACCACAACATTACCTGTATTTGGTATTTGCTTAGGCCACCAAATCTTGGCACTCGCTTCTGGTGCAAAAACTGTAAAAATGAACCATGGTCACCACGGTGCTAACCACCCTGTACAAAATCTTAAAGATGGTACAGTGATGATTACTTCACAAAACCATGGTTTCGCTGTAGATGCTGAAACTTTACCGGCTAACTTAAAAGCAACGCATAAATCATTGTTCGATGGCACCTTACAAGGGATTCACCGTACAGACAAACCAGCTTTCAGCTTCCAAGGTCACCCTGAAGCAAGCCCAGGTCCACATGATTGTGCCCCATTGTTCGATCATTTCATCGAACTTATCGAAGCATCTAAACAGTAATTAAGGAGCGAATAATGCCTAAACGTACGGATATTAAAAGCATCTTAATTATTGGTGCTGGCCCGATTGTGATTGGTCAGGCATGTGAGTTTGACTACTCAGGTGCTCAAGCGTGTAAAGCGCTTCGTGAAGAAGGCTACCGTGTTATTTTGGTTAACTCTAACCCAGCAACCATTATGACAGACCCTTCAATGGCTGATGCAACTTATATTGAGCCAATTACTTGGCAAACAGTTGCACAGATTATTGAAAAAGAACGTCCAGATGCAGTATTACCAACTATGGGTGGCCAGACTGCGTTGAACTGTGCACTTGCACTTGATGAGCACGGCGTTCTTGAAAAATATAATGTTGAATTAATTGGTGCAACTAAAGACGCAATTGAGAAAGCCGAAGATCGTAAACTCTTCGATATCGCTATGCGTAAAATTGGCTTGGAATGTCCAAAAGCTGCCATTGCTGAAACAATGGAAGAAGCTTTAGAAATCCAGTCACGCTTTGGTTTCCCGGTAATTATCCGTCCATCATTCACAATGGGTGGTTCGGGTGGCGGTATTGCATATAACCGTGAAGAATTCCTTGAGATTTGTGAACGTGGTTTCGACCTCTCTCCTACTCACCAGTTATTGATTGATGAATCTTTAATTGGTTGGAAAGAATACGAAATGGAAGTTGTTCGTGACAAAAACGACAACTGTATTATCGTATGTGCGATCGAAAACTTCGACCCAATGGGCGTACACACTGGTGACTCTATTACTGTAGCACCAGCTCAAACATTAACTGACAAAGAATATCAATTGATGCGTAATGCTTCAGTTGCAGTTCTTCGTGAAATTGGTGTTGAAACAGGTGGTTCTAACGTCCAGTTCGGTATTAACCCGAAAGACGGACGTATGGTTGTGATCGAGATGAACCCACGTGTATCTCGTTCATCTGCGCTTGCTTCTAAAGCAACAGGTTTCCCGATTGCTAAAATCGCAGCAAAACTTGCGGTTGGTTATACCCTTGATGAATTGAAAAATGACATCACTGGTGGCATAACTCCTGCAAGCTTCGAACCATCAATTGACTACGTTGTAACGAAGATTCCTCGTTTTAACTTCGAGAAATTCCCGCAAGCTGAACCAGTTCTTACTACTCAGATGAAATCTGTTGGTGAAGTGATGGCAATTGGCCGTAACTTCCAAGAATCTGTACAAAAAGCATTACGTGGTCTTGAAGTTGGTGTAAGCGGTTTTGATGAAAAAATCGAAGCTGGTGCAACAAATGCAAAAGAAATTATTCTAAAAGAACTTAAAGTTCCAGGTCCTGAGCGTATCTGGTACGTAGCGGACGCTTTCCGTCATGGTTTCTCTTTAGATGAAGTTTTTGAAGCGACTAAGATTGACCGTTGGTTCCTTATCCAAATTCAAGACATCATTAAAACTGAAGCTCAAGTGAAAACTTTAGGTTTTGGTGACTTAAACGCTGACAACATCCGTTCGTTCAAGCGTAAAGGTTTATCTGACCTTCGTATTGCTCACCTCATGGGCATTTCACAAAAGCAATTCCGTAAACAACGTTGGAACTTGGGTGTTTATCCAGTTTATAAACGCGTTGATACATGTGCAGCAGAGTTTGAATCTGGTACTGCATACATGTATTCAACTTACGATGAAGAATGTGAAGCAAATCCATCAAACCGCGACAAAATCATGGTCATTGGTGGTGGTCCAAACCGTATTGGTCAAGGTATCGAATTTGACTACTGCTGTGTACACGCTGCATTAGCTATGCGTGAAGACGGTTACGAAACAATCATGGTGAACTGTAACCCTGAAACTGTTTCTACCGACTATGACACATCTGACCGTTTATACTTCGAACCTGTAACACTTGAAGATGTACTTGAAATCGTACGTACAGAGAAGCCTAAAGGCGTAATCGTACAGTATGGTGGCCAAACTCCGCTTAAATTGGCACGTGCTTTAGAAGAAGCAGGCACTCCAATTATTGGTACATCACCAGATGCGATTGACCGTGCTGAAGACCGTGAACGTTTCCAACAAATGATTCAACGTTTACAGCTTCGTCAACCAAACAACAGCATTGTAAAATCTGCTGAAGAAGGTATCTCTGAAGCTGCAAAAGTAGGTTATCCGCTTGTTGTTCGCCCATCTTATGTATTAGGTGGTCGTGCAATGGAAATCGTATATAACGAAGAAGAACTTAAACGTTACCTTCGTGAAGCAGTTCAGGCATCTAACGAAGCCCCTGTTCTTCTTGACCGTTTCCTAGATGACGCAACTGAAGTTGATGTTGACTGTGTATCTGACGGTAAAGACGTTGTGATCGGCGGCATCATGCAGCATATCGAACAAGCGGGTATTCACTCAGGTGACTCTGCATGTTCGATTCCTCCTTATTCTTTATCTAAAGAAATTCAGGATGAAATGCGTCGTCAAACGATTGCGATGGCAAAAGAACTTGGCGTTGTTGGCTTGATGAACGTTCAGTTCGCTGTAAAAGGTGACGATATTTACGTTCTAGAAGTTAACCCACGTGCTTCACGTACAGTTCCATTCGTATCTAAGTGTATTGGTGATTCTTTAGCGAAAGTTGCTGCGCGTTGTATGGCAGGTCAATCTCTTGAGTCTCAAGGGTTTACTAAAGAAATCATTCCAACTCACTTTGCTGTGAAGGAAGCCGTTTTCCCATTCGCTAAATTCCAAGGCGTAGACCCTATGCTTGGACCTGAGATGAAATCTACAGGTGAAGTGATGGGCGTAGGTAAAACATTTGGTGAAGCATTCTATAAAGCTGTTTTAGGCTCAAATGAACGCTTACCTGGTTTACCAACTGAAGGCGAAGTAAAACATGCTTTCTTATCAGTACGTGAATCTGACAAGAAATACATCGCTGATATCGCTAAGAAATTAGTTGAATATGGCTTCAAGCTTGTTGCAACAGGTGGTACTTACCAAGTGCTTAAAGAAGCAGGTTTAGAATGCGAATCTGTAAATAAAGTTACTGAAGGTCGTCCACATATTGTTGATCGCTTGAAAAATGGTGAAATACACCTTATTGTCAATACCACTGAAGGTAAACAGGCTCAATATGACTCTGCAATGATTCGTCGTGCTGCCCTACAAGGCAAAGTGTATTACACAACGACTATCAATGGCGCAGAAGCTGTTTGCCAAGCCTTTGCTGTGAAATTGCCAATGGATGTATACCGCTTGCAAGATTTAACTGTAGGTTAATTTTTTTACCGATAAGTCCCGTCACCTTATCGGTGGCGGGATTTTTTCATTTTTTTAACTGTGTTTTCTCAACTTAAGAGGGACCGAAATGCAACGTTATCCAATGACCCCTGAAGGTAAAATCGCCTTAGAGAAAGAATTACAACATCTGAAATCTGTTGAACGTCCACGTATTACTCAAGCAATTGCTGAAGCACGTGAACATGGGGACTTAAAAGAAAATGCAGAATACCATGCTGCTCGTGAACAGCAAGGTTTCTGTGAAGGACGTATCCAAGATATCGAAGGAAAATTGGGTGCTTCACAAGTCATCGATGTTAAGGACTTAGAACAAAACGGTCGTGTTGTATTCGGTGTTACGGTAACGATTGAAAACCTTGATACTGAAGAACGCAAGACTTATAAAATTGTTGGTGATGATGAAGCTGATTTTAAAATCAATAAAATCTCAGTGAACTCACCAATCGCACGTGGCCTTTTGAGTAAGAGTGAAGGTGATGAAGTAAAAATCGTTACTCCTCAAGGCGAAGTGGAATATGAAATCGTCAGTGTAGAATATCTTTAATTTATAAATAGATATACTTAAACTATAAAACCCCTCAATTGAGGGGTTTTTTATATTTCAGACTAATATTAAAAAATTCACTATGCATCTTTTAAAAAGCCTGATGCAAAGATTTTAAAAGCATTTAATGCTTCAGGAAGTACCTGTTCAGGATATTCACTAGAAGCCACCCATAATGCAGCGTTCATGGCAGCCCCATTTAAAAGCACTGCTGCCGCTTCTGGGTCTACAATTTTAATTTGTTCTGCTGTTAATAGCTGTTCAACGCACTCACGGGTAGACTGCAGACATCTGTTTTGACTTGGCCAATGCGCTGGATCACCTAGCACTGCAGGTCCGTCACGTAACACAATACGCTGAAACTCAGGATTTAAAGCATTTTGAATATAGGTCTGCCCTTCAAGTAGCAATCCTTCCCAAAGATCATCAGGCTGCTCTAAATGCTGCTGAGCATATTCTGCCATTTGTGAATCAATTTGATCGACGACTGCAGCAAATAAACCACGCTTATCCCCAAAATGATGGTACAGCGCCCCCCGGGTCAACCCTGCTTCTGCCGTGAGTTTATCCATTGAAGTATCTGCATAGCCATATTCAGCAAATGCACGACGTGCTACTTCAATCAGTTTCTTGCGGGTTTCCGCCATCTTTTGTTCACGAACAGACATGTATTTCACCAGCTAATCATCACAAAAAATTTTAATTGACATACGCCTCGTATGTCAATTATGTTTACATACGAGGCGTATGTGAAACCTGAGCGACATTTACTGATTGGTATTTAAATACTGAAGGAGAGCAAACCTGATGAGAACTGCAATATTTCCTAAAGACCGCCATGCCTTATATGAACAGCATGGTTATTCAGCCGCAATTCAATCGAAAGATTTACTCTTTGTTTCAGGACAGGTTGGTAGCCTTGAAGATGGTTCACCTATACCTGATTTTGAAAAACAGGTAATCCAAGCTTTTAAAAACTTAGCAGAGACACTGAAAGCAGCTGGTTGTACTTTCGATGATATTATTGATGTCACCACCTTTCATACTGATTCAGAACGGCAGTTTGAAAGTATTATGAAAGTTAAAAATCAGATCTTTACACAAAAACCTTATCCCAACTGGACCGCTGTTGGTGTAACCTGGCTAGCGGGTTTTGATTTTGAGATTAAAGTTATTGCACGTATTCCTCATAATAATTAATTCAAATTAGCACGCGCTTTAACATTCGATTCACTGGCTGAGCTGAGATTATGGGTTCAGCTTGAATCGCAATTCGGTATAATGGTGTATTCCCTTTTTTATATCTCCCTTATGGCTGAAAAGTTAATTAGCTCCCCTGTTCGTCATTGGTGCGAGTTTGAGTTTATTTCCAAAACTGTGAAAAATCCCAATATCCATATTAAAGGAAATTATTCTTATTATTCAGCTTATTGGGATCAAGGCTTTGAACGTTGTGTAGTACGTTATTTACATGACAAAGCTTCAACCCCAGAAAAACCGATTGACCAACTTTATATTGGCAATTTTGCTTGTTTTGGTGCTGAGTGCGTGATCATGATGGGTGGCAATCAGCTTCATAGACCCGACTGGATTTCAACTTTTCCTTTTGATACTCGTAGTTTTTTGGCGGCTGGCGATACTATTATTGCTGATGGCTGCTGGATTGGTAGCCGTGCCATGATTATGCAAGGTGTCAAACTAGGTGAAGGCGCAGTGGTCGCCACTGGAGCCGTAGTAACTAAAGATGTTCCTCCTTATGCAATTGTAGGTGGAGTGCCTGCGAAAATTATTAAATATCGCTTTCCTCAAGAACAAATCGACAAACTACTTGCTTTAAAACTTTATGATTTAGATGAGAAGCAAATTTTGAAAATACGTGAATATCTTCAAACTGACGATATTGATGCTTTATCTACACATATAGAAAATTTGCGCAATTTATAAAAATTTATCTACAAAATTTGTCGTTATAAAATCACAAATGATTACGTGCTTGAATTTAAATCGTCAAAAAATAGGTATAAAGTATTAATAAATAAGCATCATTACAATAAGGAAAATACTCATGTTATATCAACATCTTCTAGTACCAATTGACGGTTCTGAAACTTCTATGGTCGCCATGAAAGAGGCCATTAAGCTGGGAAAAGCATTAAATAGCAAAATTACAGTTGTACAAGTGATGGCACTTGATCCATTTATTGCTGATGTCTACGTAAAAACTGGCCAAACTAATGAGTTGATTGAACGTACAAGAACTTATTTGCTCGACATTTTAGAAAAAGCAAAACAAGAATTTGCCAAAGAAGGCATTACTGTTGAAACCAAACTGTTGGAAGGCTTTGTTGTACATGAGGAAATCATTCAAGCTGCTCAAGACTTAAATGCAGATCTGATTGTCATGGGTTCTCATGGCCGCACAGGGGTCCGAAAACTCGTGTTGGGAAGTGTTGCACAAAAAGTTTTAGGGGAAAGCCATATTCCTGTGTTAATTGTTCGCTAAAGTGAGAATGCCTGTCTAGCTAAAGTGAGCAAGATAGGCTTCTATTTCTTAAAAGGTATAACCTCTTCACGCGATTGCTCAACCGTTATTGTTTTTTTACTTTTGAAAGCTTCCCAAGAATAATTTTTATAATTTAATTGCCATAAATAATATGGTTGTCCCACATCTTTAAATTGAATGTTTAGTATCATCCATGCCTCATCATGACAATGGGGCGATTTTTTATAATCTTGTTCTGAAAAACATGCTCGAATCATTTCTCGTGAAGAAAAAGCAATATCTTTTAGTGCAACTTGATACTCCCCATGAGGTTTGAGCTTAATGAAGTCAGCATTTTCTTCAAAACGCCCTCCTCCTGAGTAACCCGTAAACCATCTATTAACTACTGCGATTGCATACCCATTTTTATTTAATGGATATAAAGCTGGAAAGATTTGTAATCCATCTGGTGCCAAATCATCGGTGTGAGGCTCTTTATTATTATGTTGATAATCTTTAAAGTCCCATTGATCAACTACTTTATATTGATTATTTTGCTTCTTAACCTGAACAATTTGTGGACTTTCATCTATTAGGTAATAAATCGAATCTTGCGTATTTTTTCCCTTCCACAGGATAGCGTCACCACTGCATTTCTGTCTCATTTGCTTGCATATCAAATCTATGTCTTGCTGAGAAGCCTTTATATTTGCAAAAGGTTGAGTTGAAATATCCTTTTCAGCATAACTCACCTGCGCCATCAAACTTAAAAGTAATACTGCTCCACTACACCATTTATTATTCTTTTGCATGTGTATTTACTCTCTAACATAAATATTAAGGCTGCCAAGCAAACTGCTTTAAGTCAACTTTACCATTTAACAAATAGACACCTTCAGCTTCCAATTTTAATTGCTGAATATTTTCACCTTTTTCATTAAATTTACTTAGGCTAATTTTGCCTTGAGAATTAATCACACGATACCAAGGAACTTGATGATCAGCTTCAAGATGTTTCAAAACATAGCCCACTAATCTCGCATGTTTTGGTAATCCTGCCATACGAGCCACTTGTCCATAGGTTGCAACTTTTCCGTAAGGAATCAAAGCAATGACTTCTAAAATTTGCCGATGTAGTTCATACTGAGTTGTCAAAATGGACTCCATAAAAATTGACATCATTCATATCATATAAAAAATTTTGAACAAAACTAAATGCAATCCAAGGTGGGCTTGAGGGAAATCTGCATGAAAAAAACATTACTAGTGATTACTGGCACTTTACTATGCGTTTCTTGTACTACACGCCCTCCTCTTCCTTTAGGAGAAACACCTAAAGTCTCCACAGATGGCCGCCCTATTATTCCGGTCACTTTTGTTTTTACAACCAACTCTCCAGAAGCTACAAAGTTTGATAATTATCAACAGATGCGTAAGGAAATTAAAATATTAAATAAATACTATGTAGATGATAAAAATAATAAAATTTTTAAATTTAAATTACATCGTTATATTCCTTATGAAGAGTTTTCAAAATTACATTGTGATTTAAAACAACAGATTAATCAGCCCTACCCAATTACGATTGAAACCATTCCTGCCAGTGTAAATACGTGTTTTCCGAAACGAACTGCAAGTAAAGAAGTGATTGTTTTTATTTATGATGCCTACTCAACGAAATGGAAATTTGAAGATGTAACAAGTAGAGCTTTTCGTAATAATGGCAAACCCTTTATTTTATTAGACTGGAACCGCCTCAATTATAATATTCAGGCTGGTAGCGTGCATGAAATGGGACATGTGTTTGGACTAAAACATGTTTGTGCACCAAAAGCTACAAAACGTACTCCAACAAACATCATGGCAAGCGCCGAATGTAAATTAGGCAGTGGTGGCTTAAGAAATTTAGGATTTACGCCAGTACAACTTCAAACTATTTTATCGACATACAAACAATATCCCTAAAATTTAATTTCAATATATGCTCCTAAATTATCTTGGGTAGCGATGTAATTTTCAAGGGTCAGTGAAGATGTCATGTAAGTACTAGCTTTTAAGAAATCTTCAGCATCGACTGGATACGGCTGCCAAAATGTTTTCAAATTATTGATGTAAATTGGATAAAGACGAAGTAAGTCTTTTGACAAATCTAACCTTGCTATACAGCCAAATGGTAAAGCATTATGTTTTTCATATTCGCCATTGCTATTAAACACAGCATTGCCAATACCAAACACGACTGGCTTTTGGTTGATGATCTGGATAGGTTGAATAGTATGAGCACCATGACCAATGATCAGGTCAGCACCAGCTTGGGTTAAAATCGCAGCAAGCTTATTCTGCTCTTTTGTAATGGGCTTAAAGTCGACACCCCAATGGCAAATAACAATAATTTTATGTTCAGGATGAGCCAGCCTATAGCGACCTATTTGTTCAAGCAAAACACCATTTAAACACGCCACTCCACTCTTATGACCTAAAGCATAAAAATTATAATCGAGATAGGGAGTGTCTCTGTACCAGTATCCGTTAAAAATAGCATAGCGCTTATTTTCAAAAGAGAGTTCAAAGTAGTTATGAGCATCTTTTTGGTTTACGCCAGCACCAATATAAGAAATGTTAGCCTGATCCAACTGTTGTAATGTATAGGTCAGCCCACGATCCCCATAGTCTTTTAGATGGTTGTTTGCCAACACCACATGATTAAGGTGAATATTTTTGAATGCTGCTAATGTTTGTTCAGCATCAGCTTTAAGAATAAAAGACTTTTTATGGCCTAAAGGAGATTGGTTTTCTAAAGAAAATACCGCTTCAAAGTTAGCAATATTTAAGTCATGTTCACCTAAAAAAGCTTTTATTTTTTTAAAAGAATAGTCATATCCATATTGCTGCAGAGCATCCGTTTGTCCTCTCGCCTTACGCTTTTTAGTGTAGATTTCCCCAAAGTAGGTATCCCCCAAAATGTTAATAATGCCACTTGGAGCAGAGCAAACTTTAGGTTGTACGTTCTGTGCTTGAAAACAAGCATAGTAAGGAACCAGGTGCTCAGCACGATGAATATCATCTAAGAAAAGAAAAAAACCAATCGTTTGGTTTTCTTCAAAGAATGTCAAATAAATTTTTCTAAATGGGTTTGTAAGATATAAGACCTCTACTACATTCTGTCCCATTAATGGTGTCTGAGGGAGATAAGACTTTCCTTGAAAATTCAGCTCTTTTATAAAGAATACTTTTTTTATTTCATTGGGATAGCTATAAATTTTTCTGAGCAATAAAAACAAATGCTTTAGCTGATTTTGGGTAGCTTCATTTTTTAATTTTAAGTTATAGGCAGCGGCTCTTTTAGAGAAAATTAAAGATGCTTGCTCATTTGTACCGCAAAGCATATTGCTTAAAGCTTCCTTTACATCTACGGCTTGAGTAAAAATTATGAACTGCAATAACTCTGTAAATGTGTAAATTTCAGATGTTTTTAAACCTAAGTTTTGCTGTCCAATTTGCTCACTCATTTTTTGTGGCACAATATAGACATCTTGAGCCTGCACTTTTTTTTGTTGAAATTGTTCTAGTGCATAGTCGATTAGCAGTAATGTTGAAATATCATCGTCGAATTCGAATTGCCATAAAGCTTCATCGAAACTTGTAGTGTCGATATGTGCTAATAATTTGATTTCAACGGGTTGATACTTCATGACTCATCACCTTTGTAATCTTTTACATAAGCGATGTAGCCTGATAAATTATGCTCTTGGTCATCAATCCGTACTCGGAAACGATCATGGCGAATATAAAAAGCATGTAAAATTTTATCTGGCCGTGCCATATACATCGCCATTTCCGGATAAAAAAAGCCTGTCGTTTGAAAATCAGCTCTGAATTCAATTAATTTTTGAAGCTCAGGCATATAAGCTTGCTCAAAAAGTGCTGTGTGCCCCTGCTCTTTTAAACGGTTCACCATTTTATAAGCAGCCATTAACATTTCTAGTAAAGTCGCATAAGTCGTTTTTCGATTGCGAATAAAAATAAAATGTTTTAAATAATTATTTAAACCAAAAATAAAATATTTATCTTCAGGGCATATTTTAGTGAGTTCATTTGTACAATAACTTAACCAATGATCATGGTATTTTTCATATCTCTTTTCAATAAAACATTCAAACATTAATTTAACAGTTTCTAATAATCTAGAATCTTGGTTGATTTGATATAACCTTAATAAAGCTAAAGCAGCTTCACCATCATAATAAATAATTCTGAATTTTTCTTTTAAATCATAATCTGGATAATTTAATACGTGAGTTGTTGAGCCATTTGAATCGACTAATTTTAAAATACCATTTGCAAGTTTCTCTGCATATTTTTGATAATCAGTTTTTTGAGTAATTTCTTGATATTTAGTGAACATTAAAATAGCAGCAGCATTGGCACCTAATTTAATTTCAAATTCCCCTTCTTTACCATCAATCATAAAAGCAGTTTCTGAGTCTTTTTCTTTATAAAAGTTGGTCAGTGCATATTGGATAGCAGCATGTATCTTGGGCCAATATTCTGGTTTGCTCTGCACTTCAAATGTTTCCAGCAACGCATACACCGAGGTACAGTGGCGTACCGTATTATAGTTACGAATATCTCGATCATAAGCAGAAAAATAGCCATAGATAAATTTGCCATTTTCTTGAATTTGATCATGCAAAAATGCCGAATTTTTTTCAATTAACGACTGAAAATGCTGTTTCTTATTGCTCGAAATCGCCCTGATACCATTCGCATCATAACCGCTCGCTAAATTAATGAATTGCCCATTTTCATAAAATGCTGCGTAGGTATCAAAAGTCCAAATGTCTTGTAGCTCTTGTAGTTTAATCTGTGGTTTAGTCGCGTTATATTTTTGCTTAATTGAATAATTCAGATTTGTTTCATCAAAAAAGTTGGGTTTGTCATAGCTCAAACCTCGTATAATTGCCTTTCCATAAATCTCTTGCTCAAGAAAAGCTACTGAACAGTGTTCATCAAACCCAATACCTTTACGGTAGTGGTTGTTGTGAAATTGATGATGGACTTGCTGCTCTACTACTTTCCAAGCTTGTTTCGTTAAATTATATGCAACATCAATTTTTATATAATCAGTAAGTAGTTCCTGTGCAAACTGATCATTAATGAAAGCTAATAATTGTATTTTTGCTTGTGAAAAGCTTGTTTTTTTACTATGCCATACGTTACATCTTTGGTCTTTAGGCCCATAAGATATAAATAAAATCGTCTTCTTTTGAAGATCTGAAACATGGGGAGCGATATGTTCTAACCAAAGGTTCAGTTGTCTTTGGAAGTTTAAAAATGCTTTCACTCGAAATCAGTCCCTATCCGTTGTTTGTTGTTCTATAAAGTTTTCAATCCATCATAGCATGAACATGTAAAAAGCTAAGTTAACGTATTGTTTAGACATAAAAAAAGAGCCCGAAGGCTCTTTTTTATATAAGTCGATTGTCAGATTAGAAAATGATTTGACCATTGTTGATCAAGTCATTCAATGTGACTGGACCAGTGAGGTTAGTCAATTGAAGCAATGGTGTTTCAGTGTAAGTACCTTCTACAAGTAATCCACCATCACGGTCTACGCTGATTGTCGCAGTTTGAGTACCAGCATCGTAGCTTACTGACACATATTGACCGATTGTTAAGTTAGTTTGAGAACCAATTAACAAGTTACTTAAGTCAATCTTATCAGCCTGATCATCCGTTGCAGTATTACCTACGTGGAAGTCAGTCCATACATCTACACCACCTGCTGTTGTATTACCACCAGTTGCGTTAGTTACGCTTGCAGCCGTTAATGTGTTGTAGATCAAGGTATCAGAGCCATTACCAAGAGCAAATGTATCATTTGCTGCAGTACTTACTGCAAGGCTATTCAACTCTTGACTCAAGTTAATCGTCAATGTAGAGGCATATTCACTACCATCGATCACTGAAACTAACTTGTAATCAATCACATCAACTGTCGCATTTGCAGCGCTGTCTAATGGTTTGTAGAAGTAAGAGCCATCATTGTATAGATACAATGTACCTTCACCTGTATTCACTCCTTGACCAGCAGCTAGTTCATAAGTGCCAGTTGTTGAGTTCATTACATAGAGCTGAGTACCTTCTACCACATCATTAGTAAGGACATTTCCAGTAATCCAGTCTGTTTGACCATCTGGTGTGTATTGGTCTAGATGAGTCGCTGTAGTTGTCACTACAGAGTCTAGAGTTACAGTACCTAGAGAAATCAGACTTGATAAGCTGAATACTACACGGTAAGTCCCTTCTGACAAATGAGGTACATCTGCTGAGTATGCCGGAGCACCCAACACACCTGCCAATGCTGTTGCAGAACCAGAGTATGCTGTATTTACCCATGTTCCACCAACCAATTGCTGAATTGTATATCCAGTCGTTGGAAGAGCCGACAAGCTTAACGATGCAGTGTAGTTCAACTGTACATGTACATCACTTACTGTATTTGCAGCTATTGTAAACTGGCTAGAGGTTACTGTACTGCTTAACACAGGTAGTGGTGGGAAGCCAGCTAGGTTACCGATAGTCACGTTACCGCTCGCAACATCCACAACTGGATCTACCACTGGTTCCATACTGATTGTTGCATCATCTGTATCAGCTGTTACAGATGGTGTTGGAAGAGTAGCATCTGCCGAAGGATCTGCTGTATTCCAAGTGACATCAACATCTGGCGAACCAACTTGAACATGTAATGTAGCGGTATCAGTTCTGCCAGTCACTGGATCTGTCACTGTGTAAGTGAAGCTATCAACTTTACCTACATTCGCCATATCCGCAGTTGCTTGATAGCTATAAGTACCATCTGCATTAATAGTCAGAGTTCCATATACGCCTACAACCGTTGCAGGAGTACCCGCTACAACTGTAGTTGTATTACCATTTTCAGCTGTAACAGCAGTTACTACTGAAGTTGTTGTAATGTAGTCCGGCACATAGTTTGTACCGTAAACCGCAGAGTTATCATCAGCAAGTACATTACCAGTTACAGGGTCAACAACCAGTACAGGTGGTTGAGTGATATCACCATGATTCAACGTGATATCCGCAGTAACACTACCTAGAGCTGTAAGTAATGTGTTGCTTTCCATGAACAACTCGTAAGTACCAGCACTTAAGTTATCAATCTTGAATTGAACTTCAGAACCAAAGATACCTAACAAGTCAATTACGCCAGTATCAGAACTATCTGCAACTACAGTACGAGTGCCATCTGGATTTACTCGTGTTAATACCACATGTAAACCGTCGACAACCGTAGCAACCGAACCAAAGTTCACTGCAATAATCGCGTCAGTCAGATTACCTGGATCAACTGTAAATGTCGCTGTACCTTCTTTAGAACCGATAACGATACCACCTACGCCGAGTAACCAGTTATAGCTGATCGCATTATCAAGTACCTCAGTTGTTACTGGATACACCATGTCTATTTCAGCTGAAGCAACGTTATCCATCGCATCTACTGGAAGCGGACTAGTAATTACAGCTGGTTGAGATGGATCTGCATCGTTCCAAGTCATATCTACACTGTCACTATCGAGACGAACATAAAGTGTTGCCTCAGAAGTGTTACCTGTTACAGGATCAAGCAAGGTGTAGGTAAATTGATCTACCTGACCTAGGTTTGCTCCGTCTACAGTTGGGGTATAAGTGTAGTTACCATCTTGGTCGATTACCAATGTACCGTATGCACCAACTATTGTTGCACCAGCAACTGGATCAACTGCAACACCATTCACTTGAGAGATCACAGCACTGCTGCTTGCTGCATCAACTTCACCAGTGAGGCTCGCATCTTTGATGACATTACCAGAGATCGGTTCAACAGAGTAACCAGCCACGATGTATGGATTGTAGACATCCATCGTACCAGTTAATGTTCCGCCTAAACCTACACCGACTAAACCTTCATATCCAATGAATGCACGGTACTGACCAGCATCCAATCCTTCAAGTACAGCTGTTGGTGTTCCACCGATAAGCGTTAGATCAATGAGTGAAGCTTCTGGGTTAGTACCACCAATCGATACCCATTGGCCTGTTGCTTCATCAAATTTCTGAACAACAATCGCATAATTACTGAGTAAATCTGCTGTGATTATGGCATCGAAAGTAAACGTTGCTGTGCCTTCACGGTTTGGATCAACAGTAAACTCAATTGCATCGTTACCAAGCAATTGTAAATCCAGACCAGCTAACGATACAGCTACAAGATAACTCGCACTACCTAACGCAACATCATCTGCAACAAGCAATGGTTCTGGGTTGATCTCTGCAGTTACAACATTATCCACCGCTTTCACAGAGCTCAATTGAATATTGAGGTTTGCTTGAGCCGTATCGCCTGTTACAGGATCAGTTAATGTGTAGACAAATACATCTGTTTGACCTACACCTGCTGCACTTGCAGTAGGAGTATAAGTATATGTACCGTCTGGATCGATTACCAAAGTACCATACAACCCATTGATCACAGTATCTAGCGCTGTAACAGGCTGACCATTTACTGCTGTAACTACAGTCATAGCGGTTACAACGTCTGTTTCGCCACTGGTATTGATATCAGTAATCACATTCCCATCAGCAACTTCGGTGTAGTATCCACCTACTTGTGTTGTGTCATAAACATCCATTGTGCCTGTTAAGGTACCCAGTAAACCGATACCTAGAAGACCGTTATAAGTCATGAATGCACGGTATTGGCCTTCTTCTAATCCATCAATAACTACACTCGGAGTTCCACCTAGCAGAGTTAAATCTAAAATATCAGCTTCACCACCACCGTAAACAGAAGTCCAATCACCCGTTATTGGGTCTAGTTTTTGTAGTACCAATGAGTAATCAGATAAAACATCTGCGCCAAGCAATGCACTATAGGTAAATGTCGCGTTGCCTTCTTGACCAGCACCTACTGTAAAATCAATTGCTTCAGAACCAAGTTGTAAATCAAGTCCAGCCAGTGAAACCAAGGCTAGGTAAGTTTCACTACCTAAAGAGGCACCATCTTGTACAAGCAATGGTTGAGGTGCAAGTACAGCTGTATCAGTGTTATCGAAAGCAATGATAGAGCTTGCAAGAGTATAAGTTTGCGTATCTTGAAGTGTACTAGCGTTTCCTGCGAGGTCTGTGAATGTCGCAGTAGCATCAACAGTTAAGTCTGAATCTGCTGCAAGACCACTACCAGCTACATCAACTGTCCAAGTACCTGCTACGGCATCAACTGTGGCTGTATAGTCAACACCATTTACAGTAACCACAACACCTGTTGTTACTGCATCTGTAGGGATGTTGGTCAATGTACCTGTTAAGGTCACTGATCCACCAGCTTCTGTCGCATCCAAGATGTTATCAGCAGTAACTGGGTCAATTGCTAACACAGTTGTAGTGATATCAGGTGGAGTAACATCTAGAGTTACCGTTACATCTGCATCTGCAACATCTACGTTACCTTGTGCATCTACAGCCTCAGCATGAATCACAATCTGACCAGTCACAGGATCTGCTGCTGTTGCGGCAAGAGTCGCTGTAATGAAGCCGTTTGCAAGGTCAGCTGCTGTCACGGTGTAGTTAGTACCGTTCACATTCACCACCGTGCCATCGATTGCATCTGGTCCCAATGCCACTTGTGCATTGAAGGTGCCGTCTGTGCCTAGTTCGTCTGCATTTAAGATAAGGTTGCCATCTAAGTCTTCAGGAATCGTGATCGCACCGATCAGGTCTGCAGGCAAGGTATCTACAGTCACGGTGACGTCTGCATCTGCAACATCAAGGTTACCTTGTGCATCCACTGCTTCTGCATGGATGATCACAGGGCCTTCGCCTGTGACAGGAATCGCTGCAGTGATGAAGCCGTTTGCAAGGTCAGCTGCAGTCAC
>NZ_GG753601.1:869713-870269 GCF_000163635.1 Acinetobacter sp. SH024
CACATTCACTACTGTGCCATCGATTGCATCTGGTCCCAACGCCACTTGTGCATTGAAGGTACCGTCTGTGCCTAGCTCGTCTGCATTTAAGATACCGTCGCCATTTAAGTCTTCAGGAATCGTGATCGCACCGATCAGGTCTGCAGGCAAGGTATCTACAGTCACGGTGACGTCTGCATCTGCAACATCAAGGTTACCTTGTGCATCCACTGCTTCTGCATGGATGGTTACAGGGCCTTCGCCTGTGACAGGAATCGCTGCAGTGATGAAGCCGTTTGCAAGGTCAGCTGCTGTCACGGTGTAGTTAGTACCGTTAACATTCACTACTGTGCCATCGATTGCATCAGGTCCCAACGCCACTTGTGCATTGAAGGTGCCGTCTGTGCCTAGCTCGTCTGCATTCAAGATACCGTCGCCATTTAAGTCTTCAGGAATCGTGATCGCACCGATCAGGTCTGCAGGTAAGGTATCTACAGTCACGGTGACGTCTGCATCTGCAACATCAAGGTTACCTTGTGCATCCACTGCTTCTGCATGGATGGTTACAGGGCCTTCG
>NZ_GG753600.1:0-47421 GCF_000163635.1 Acinetobacter sp. SH024
TTTTTATATGAAATAATTAACCAGAGATGTACTGTTTTAATTGTTCAATGAGATTTTTCTGATCTTCCATCGCAGCTTTTACTAAGTCGCCAATAGAAATAAATCCAACTAGTTTTTCATTGTCTAATACAGGTAAGTGGCGTAAGTGACGATCTGTCATAAGCTGTAAGCACTCTTCAACTGTATTGTTTAGGCTTACTGTAAGCACTTTAGATGTCATAATTTCAGCAACGGTAGTGCTATATGATGAACGTTCCATAAGCGTTACTTTTCGTGTGTAGTCACGTTCAGACAAAATTCCGACAACTTTTTCACCCTCAGCTACGACAAGCGCACCAATTCCTTTATCCGCCATAATCTTAATTGCTTCAAGGACAGTGGCTTCTGGAGAAATTGTAAAAATATCTTGCTCTGCTTTGTTCTTGATTACTTGTGCAACGATTGTCATTTCTTCTGTCCTGTGTTTTATCATTTTGTTTTAAATTAGCTTGATTTTATAAAAATGCAAAGACTGGATAGTCATTAAATACAAGTTTCACACTCAAGCGTTCAAAAAGCATTCTAATAGAGATTAAGAACCTAAAGAAAAGTTTACGCTCCTTGCCAATTCGGATGTTTGAAAAAGAAATGCTGCATTTGCTGAGTAGATAACTTTAATTTTCTATGAGATGAATTAAACAAAGCAGGAGTAACGTTGAGTCGAGTTAATGTTGGTAGTAAAGACTCATGGAAATCTTTAGGTGTAATTCTTCTTGGTTTGTAATGTGGCCAATGCTCTTTTGCGTAGCGATGTGCCTGTAAGCCATTAAGCCAAAAAGGAAAAATAAAGTCTTCCTGATCTGATTTAATTGCCCATCCTTGATGAAATAATCCCCAAAGAACCCCGCAATACATCATGGTTCTTAAAATATAAATCTTAATCATCAAGTCTCTTGAAACCGGTTGTAGATTACTTAAACTTTTCATTGTGAATTTAAAGGTTCTAACTTGTCTTGCTTATTATAAAAAAATCAGATGACATTTCAGTTTAAACAGGTATCAAATCGTAAACAAATATTCCAGCTGTGAAATTCAGATCCTTTACTTAAAGTGGCTAAAGTTTTAGATAAATTGCTAGTTTTACTTATTTACAGACGTAAAAAAACGCCACCTAGGTGACGTTTCTTTATGCTTGCATTGTGGCTAACTTTTGCCAATATTGTGCTTTAAGTGAGTCACGTTCAACACGGAAACCTTGATAATACAATTCTGCTAAAAACAGAGCAGCTTTACCGTGCCCAGCGCGAGCAACTTCTTCTAACTGTGCAACTGCATCCTGAAAATTCATTTGAGAGTGAATTGTGTTTACTGCAGTTGCGTACACATGTTCTAAATCATGATGAGAGATACGTTGAATCATAGAAAACTCCTTATTGTAATTATGATTACTTTTTCTAAAGGCCGCTGCCTTTAAATTAATTTAACTTAGAATTATTAAACTAATATTACAAATTAATGGATTTGTCAACTATTGGTGCATACCAGTTAATTCACTATTAGGATACATGATTAAACATTATTCACAAATAATTTTGAGTAAAATCAATATGAGAATAAAAGACAAGGAGAATAAAATATGACAAATACTATCGATGGCTTTGTTTTTGATACTCCACCTAGAGAGGAACAAATCATAGAACTAGCCCATTATCATCGTAAGCTATTAGACGAAGCGATCTTTCATCAAGAGATCCATTTAGGGGATTATTGTCTTGCTCAGCGCAAAAGGGTATTTGACTTTGCACGGCATTTGGAACCTGCACAAAAAAACTGGTTTTATCAAGTTTATGATGGTGAACTGAGAAAAATTGCCGACGAAGACGAACTGCATCCAGCCGATGCTGAAGAAGGTTTAAGTATTTTTGCGATGTTTTTAGTCTTGGTGATTATTGCAGCAATTTTATACTTTTCCGTCATTCGTTCACTAATAAGCTAAGTATTATGATCCAGTAAGGTACGATTCTTGGCCTTACTGGATGTTTGATCTTGTGCTTATGAGTATTGAACCCTACACTACACTAATTCGAGGTAGGTCATGCTCATATTCAAACAAAATTTTCTTAAATTAAAGTCTGAGTTAAAAGTTGATCAATGTTTTAACCTATTTGTGGTTATTGTCATTGGCTGTATTTTTGTGCTGTCATATTTAGCATTACTTCGGCCTATTAGTCCGGAACAATATCAACGAATTATACAACTCTCTCATCAAGCTACTTATCCTAAAACTCAGGATATGGCTGAGCTGTTAATAGCTCAATCAGAAATTCATAGAGCAGAGTATTTAAAGTTAATGCATGCATATCAATTTGAAGGTGCTCATATTAGACAATATCCAGCACTTGCTCAGGAAGATACTCAGTAAATAGGGTAATCAGGCTAAATCTTGGTTTCCAAAGCTTTTTGAGCACTATTGTGGCAGGCAAAATTTTGAATTTATGCTAAACTTTATCTTTTTAAACGCGCTGCTTTTCAAGGAATCCGCATGGAGCAACAATCGAATATGCAAAATAAATTCTTGATAGATGCTGAGATCGGTGATGACGATGTCACATTACCTAATTTACCTGCTATCGATGTTCCCATCGTTGAATCTCCTGCTAAATCACAAGAAAATATTGAAGTAGCCAAAGACGAAGTGGCTTCTACAGAAACACCGGTTGAACAACCAAAAACTGGTTTTTTTGGCCGGATGAAAGAAGGCTTAACCAAAACTCGTCGTAATTTCGCTGATGGTATGGTCAATATCTTGATTGGCGGAAAGGAAATTGACGATGAGTTACTTGAAGAAGTCGAAGAGCAATTATTGGTTGCAGACATTGGTGTTGAAGCAACAAAAACCATCATTACCAATTTGACAGAGCGTACAGCTCGTGGTGATTTGATCTATTCTCACTCTTTATATAAAGCGTTACAAGAAGAGTTGGTTGCTTTGTTAGCCCCACGTGTTAAACCATTGCATATTGACCCTAACAAATCACCTTATGTGATTTTGATGGTTGGGGTAAATGGCGTTGGTAAAACTACAACTATTGGTAAGTTGGCGAAACGTTTACAAGGTGAAGGTAAAAAAGTGATGTTGGCTGCTGGTGACACATTCCGCGCCGCAGCAACTGAGCAATTACAGATCTGGGGCGAACGTAACGATATCTCTGTAGTAGCGCAAGGTCATGGAGCTGATAGTGCTTCTGTTATTTTTGATGCCTTTGAAAGTGCTCGTGCTAAAGGAATTGATGTATTAATTGCGGATACGGCAGGTCGTTTACATAATAAGAGTAACTTGATGGAAGAACTCAAAAAAGTTAAACGTGTTATGCAGAAAATTGATGCAACTGCACCTCATGAAATTATGTTGGTGGTAGATGCAGGAACAGGTCAAAACGCGATTAACCAAGTACAAGAGTTTGATCAAGCTGTAGGTTTAACGGGTATTACCATTACCAAGTTGGATGGAACAGCTAAAGGTGGTGTACTCTTTAATATTGCAAGCCGCACCCATGTGCCAATTCGTTTTATTGGTGTAGGTGAAAAAATTGATGATTTAAGACCATTCTCGGCTAAATCTTTTGTTGCTGCGCTGTTTGAAACTGATAAGTAAATTGATTGGTAACCCTAAAAAGCTTCACTAAATCGTGAAGCTTTTTTTATATGTATATCTTTTATTATTGTTGCGAAAATAAAACGAACTGTCATATTTTTAATGCTGATTATGAAAAATGACTTTAATACACTGTACTCATTCCCAAACAACGACCCTTGGTCAAATCAATAGGTAGGAAATAACAAAATGTCTACTTTCTTAGATAAAATTAAAAACCGTCGTACTATTTATGCAATTGGTAAAAACGTTGCATTAGATCGCACTAAAATTGAAGAAACTATACGTGAAGCAGTTAAACATAGTCCTTCAGCTTTTAACTCACAATCTTCACGTGTAGTGACACTATACGGTGAATCTCATGCTAAATTCTGGAATTTAGTTCGTGAAGCATTGCGTAAAATTGTTCCTGCAGAAGCTTTTGCTGGTACAAATGCAAAAATTGATAGCTTTGTAGCGGGTGTTGGCACGGTTTTATTTTATGAAGACCAAGCTGTTGTTAAAAGCTTACAAGAGCAATTCGAACTATATGCGGATAACTTCCCAGTATGGTCTGAACACTCAAGTGCAATTGCTCAATTTGCAACTTGGACTGCGCTTTCAGAGCTTGGTTTAGGTGCTTCTTTACAGCACTATAACCCAATTGTCGATGCAGACGCAGCTGAAGCATTTGATGTTCCTGCAACTTGGAAATTACGTGCTCAATTAGTATTTGGTTCGGTTGAAGCACCAGCAGGTGAAAAAGCATTTATTAATGATGCTGATCGTTTTAAAACTTTCAATTAATTTAATTGAAATTAAAAAAGCACCTATTTTAGGTGCTTTTTTTATGTTTTTAGAATGAATAGGAGGAATACATAAAATGAAAATTTATGAAATTCAAGTGCATATTTCAAAATAATAAATCAAGAAATTAGTCGATAACTGCTTTGTCATAAAATAGTCACAATCATATTGCATATTGCTCATGATTTAATAGCTTATCAAACACAGAGAAAGAGACAGATGACTTTAAGATTAGGTGTTGCTGCAATTGGCTTATTACTCAGCGGTTCGGTATTTTCAGCAGTTACAATTACAGCACCAGAGGAAATTGTAATCCTTGCAGTGAATGGTCAGGAAGTCAACTCTGGGTTATTTCGTTCATCTAAAAATAATTATAAAGTCGATGCTGGTGAAACAAGCTTAAGTGTGCGCTATCAAGAATACTTTGAACATTTAAGCGGGGAGCATGACATTGTTAAATCTGGAGTAGTCACAATTCAAACTCCAGTACTCAAAGATGGGCAAACTTATAAGCTCAGAATGGTAGATGCACCAAAGCAATTTGAACAAGCAAAGAAATATGCTGAGCAACCAACTGTGGCTTTGTACAGCGCAAATAATGAATTAATCGTACAACAAACTGGTGCAAACAATGAGGAAAAACCATGGTTTGCAACGGGTTTATTAGGAAAAGTCACTGACTTTACGACTAAATCATCTAAATCGCAGCCTGAGGCAGTGTATGCCTCTGCTAAACCTACTTCTGTTCAGGTGGCTGTACCAGCTCCAACATCTATGCCAGTAACGGGTGTAGCCCAAACGAATGATCAACGTTTAGTTGAAACCTGGCAGAAAGCTTCTAAAGCTGAGCGTCAAAAATTTATGGCATGGTTAGCTGAACAATCAAATTAATTAATTGCTATTTAAAATAAAGCCGATTTAATATCGGCTTTATTTTTAGAATTTTTACAAATAGCCTAAGTATACTTTATGAATAATTTAAATTTCCGTTTAGCTCAATTTTCTGATATTCCACAACTGGTAGCTTTAATTAATAAGTCCTATCGAGAACAACAAGATAGAAGTTGGACAACAGAGCTTGATTGGGTCGAAGGGCAACGTATTACAGAGTTTCAATTAGAAGAACAACTACAACTTAGGAATTTAACATTATTGGTAGCGGAAACTTCTGCTTCCAAGCTTATTGCTTGTATTGGGCTTACATTTGAAAATAATCAGGTTGAGATTGGAACATTTTGTACTGATCCTCAAGTTCAAAATATGAGAATGGGTCGATCTGTTTTAGAATATGCAGAGCAATATGCATTGAAAGAAGTTCCCCATCTGACCAGCGCCTTAATGTATGTGCTAGATATCCGTTCTGAATTGATCGCTTATTATGAAAGACGTGGATATATGAAAACGGGTAATAAGCAGCCATATCCGGTTGAAGCAAATGTAGGGGTGCCAAGGATCCCCATTAAATTGGTTGAAATGAAAAAAGACCTCAGATGAGGTCTTTTTGATTTAGGTTAGGAACCAGATGTAATAGCCTAAAAGCATGAGAGGCCAAGCCACCCACGGGCTAAATAGCCATTTCCATAACCAGAAGTTAGGTACGAAACCCACTCCGTAAATAAAGCCACCAGAAATACCAATCATCACCAGCATAAGCTGGCTATGATTGTAGTGCCCGTTAGCATCTAGCATGAGTGAAGGATAAACCAACAAAATTGCAGCAAGAGGCAATGCCAACAGAAAAGAAAGGGCCATTGCAAATGCTTGAGCTTTTCGATGATTTGATGCTGTCATTGCTTTTGCCATCATTTATTCCTCATCTAAATCTTGATGATGTTCGATATAAAGCGCGCTGAGTACACCCGCAAAACATGCCATCAAAATGCCTAGGATCCATGCGAAATACCACATAGTTTTCTCCTTAATACAAGCTATGCGAGTTTGACTCGATATGTTTATTAGTGATGACTCCCCACATTTTGTAATAAGACCAAGTGGTATAGATCAAAATAAGAGGAACAAAAATGCAGGCAGCAACCGTCATAACGCCTAAAGTAAGGTGACTTGATACAGCATCCCACATTGTCAAGCTAGAGTTAGGATTGATACTAGATGGAAGTAGGAATGGGAATAGGGCAAAACCAGCAGTTAAAATTGCTCCTACAATCATTAAACTTGTACCAGTAAAACTTAAGCCTGCTTTTACTTTTGAAGATGCAAAAATTGCAATGATTGCACCTAAGATGGCAAGAGCAGGGGCAACTTTAGTCACTGGATAGGTACTGTAATTGTTCATCCAACCAGGATTGCTATTGGTAATCACTTCTTTAGCTAAAGGGTTAAGCGCAGTATTTGGGTCTATAGCAACAGCATAGCTATAACCTGGAACTTGCCCAAAATACAGCCATGCTCCAATTACAAGGAAACAAATTAAAAAGATAATTGCCATAATTTGAGTGGCTTTGGCAGAGCGCTGTTTTAAAGCTTCATCAGTACGGAGCATGAGCCATGCACCGCCATGTGCACACAGCATAGACAGACTTACCACACCGCAAACTAAAGCAAAGGGGTTAAGAAGGGCAAAAAAGCTGCCTGTATATTCAGAGCGTAAAGTGCTATCTAAACTAAAAGGAATACCTAAAAACAAATTACCGAAGGCCACACCAAACACAAGCGCTGGAACAGCACCACCGATGCACAGACCCCAGTCCCAAGAGTTACGCCATTTGGTATTTTCAAGTTTAGAGCGATAATCGAAACCTACAGGTCTTAAGAAAAGTGCAAATAGAACTAACAAAAGTGCCCAGTACATGCCTGAGAAAGCGACTGAGTAAACCATTGGCCATGCAGCGAATAGTGCACCTCCCGCCGTAATAAACCAGACCTGATTACCATCCCAGTGTGGGGCAATGGTATTGATCGCAGCACGGCGTTCGCTATCGGTTTTTCCAACGAAAGGCATGAGAGCCATAGACCCCATATCAAAGCCATCGGTAAGAGCAAAGCCGATGAGTAGTACACCGACTAACACCCACCAAATGATTTTCAATAATTCATATTCAATCATGATAAGGCCTCCCCATTAACAGCTGCTTTCGGTTCTTGCTTTTCAAAATGATATTTGCCAGTGTGTAGAGAGCTTGGTCCTAAACGAGCAAATTTGATCATTAAATACATTTCAATAATCAAAAGAGCGGTGTAGAACGCTGCTAGTGCAATAATCGAACCCCATACGTCACCAGTACTTAAACTAGAAGTAGAGAGATGAGTTGGTAGAATTTCACCAATAGACCACGGTTGACGACCACCTTCAGCTACATACCAACCAGTTTGTGCAGCAATCCAAGGAAGCGGAAGAGCAAACAATGCATATTTTAGGAGCCAAGGTTTATTTTCAGCATTTCTTTTTGCTACAGCCCAAGTCGCTAAAATGAAAAGTAATAGCATTAAGAAACCTGAGGCAACCATTGCGCGGAAAGAGAAAAATAGCGCTGTAACATTTGGAACAGTATCTTTTACAGCAGATTTAATATTTTGCTCGCTTGCATCAACTACATTGGGTGCATATTTCTTAAGAAGTAGGCCATAACCTAAATCTTTTTGATTTTTTTCAAAAGAGGCTAATAACTCTGGTGAGCGATCACCTGCACGTAATTTTTCAAGTTCGGCATAGGCAAGCATACCGTTGCGAATACGAACTTCGTGCTGCTGCATGAGATCTTTAAGACCAGTAACTTCTTTGGTTGTTGAACGAGTTGCAATTAAACCTAATGCATATGGAATTTTAACTGCGTAATCTGTCCGCATTTCTTCATGGTTTGGTACACCAAACAAAGTAAACGGAGCAGGAGCAGGGTGAGTATCCCATTCGGCTTCGATCGCAGCGAGTTTAGTTTTTTGAACATCACCGAGCTCATAGCCAGATTCATCACCTAACAAAATCACTGAAAGTGTAGATGCAAGACCGAAAATGGCAGCAATTGCAAAAGAGCGGCGTGCGAAAGGAAGATCACGTTTTTTAAGTAAGTAATAGCTTGAGATGGCAAGTACAAAAATTGCACCAGTTACATAGCCCGCAGAAACGGTATGTACGAATTTCACCTGAGCTACAGGGTTAAAGATAAGCGCGCCGAAATTAACTAATTCCATACGCATTGTTTCAAAGTTAAATGCAGCACCTACGGGGTTCTGCATCCATCCATTCGCCACTAAAATCCAAAGCGCTGACATATTGGATCCGAGAGCGACTAACCATGTTACGCCTAGATGCTGAACCTTACTTAAACGGTCCCATCCGAAGAAGAATAAACCAATAAATGTAGACTCGAGGAAGAATGCCATAAGGCCTTCAATTGCTAATGGAGCACCAAAAATATCACCTACATAGTGTGAGTAATAAGCCCAGTTTGTTCCAAATTGGAACTCCATTGTTAAGCCAGTTGTTACCCCTAAAGCAAAGTTAATACCAAATAATTTTCCCCAAAATTTAGTCATATCTTTGTAAATTTCTTTACCAGAAATGACATAAGTGGTTTCCATGATGGCAAGGATAAATGCCAAACCTAGAGTTAAAGGGACGAAAAGAAAGTGATACATTGCGGTCATCGCAAATTGAAACCGCGAAAGATCAACCACGCTTTCAGAAATCATCAACGTGTCTCCTTAATGTGGGAAATGTTATCGCCAGCAATATGCTCGGCGATCTGATTGTCAAAATTTTTGGGGATGGTGGGAGCATCAAACCAAATATGTTTGATCGTTAAGAGAAGCACTATTTTTATTATTAGAATAATAGTGATTTCTTTAACTAAACGACCATTAAGATTTTTAAAATTAAGGCTCATAAATTAAACCTCATTTGATATTAATTTTATTATTAATCAAAATATAATAAAAATAAACATTAAATATATTTTAAATGAATATTTAAATAATTAATTTATATAAAACAATAACTTAATATTTTAAAATAAATACCATACTAAAGTAGTTTGAATTGATTATTAAATCCTACTAAAACACTTGTAAATAAAAATATTAAGTTGATTAAAATGGTTTGTTTTAATTTAATACCAACCAAAATGGTTGTATATTATATTTATAAATTATGTTCCAAACTAAAATAGTTGGAATAATAAATAATTAAAAAGAAAATAATAAAATATAGGCGTAATAAAGCCTGCTATAAGCAGTAATTAAATAGAATAGTAGTGAGAATTTAATCGGGGGCGAAAAGATCGTTTGATACAGAAATTTTCTTGGCTACATAATGGCTTTTATGCACTCTGACAAGGATAACTTGAGAGTATAATTCGAGTTCGCCGTATTCTGGTTCGACTTGAACATAATGGAGCTGGCCGAATTCATCACGCACTCGCGCTTGGGCAGAAAATCCAGGTCTAGCATTACCACTGGAAACTGTCGCTAGTCGTCCTAAAAGATTATAGTTTGTATGAGTAAGCTTTGGTTTAATTACTTGGTCAAGGCAGTGAATCATGAATACAGTAAAAAAGATTGCAATGACAAGAGCTGGGACGATTAAATAAAAAGGTGAAATAAAATAATGCTGGATTGCAAAGAAAGAGAGTTGTAAAAAATAACCTGCAAAACTGAAATTGATGAGTAAAAAAACGAAAATTAAAGCTTTAGAAAATTTAACATTAAGTAGTGGTGAGTTAGAAAGCCAAACAGGCGCAATTTTTTTGAGTAATTGACTTGGACGAAGTCCAATATACATACCAATGGTTTCTACCACGCTGAGTAATATCAAAGCCACTACACTTAAGTGAAATGGCATAAGATAATAATTGAAAAAGAAATCAGCCATGGCAGAAACTCTAATGTTGATCGCTTCAGTCTACGATATAGATACCGCCATCTGAATGTACTTTAATCTCAACTTTATTTAAAAAATCACCTAAACATGGTCCTGAGATACATTCGCCTGTTTCCACAGTGAATAGAGCACCATGGGTAGAACATTGAATATACTCTTGGTCTTGATCAAGAAATTGATTTTCTAAATATTCAAGCTCTGTTTGCAAGTGAGGGCATAAGTTTTGATAAGCATAGAATGCGCCATCACGTTGCGTAATGAAAATAGTAGTTCCTTGTAAAGTGTCAAAAGCTCTAGCTTCACGCTCAGGAACTTCTTCCGTCATACAGATCCTTTCCATTTCAAGCACATTCCTTCTGAAAATTTTCAAGAAGTTTAGCATAATCATTAATCGCTAAACGTGGGCCAAATTGAGAAACAACTTCACTAGAAATTAAGACTGCTAACTGTGCAGCAGCATTCAAATCTTGATGATGGTTTAGGGCGTATAGGAATGCGCCTGCAAATGCATCGCCAGCACCATTTGTATCAACGGCTTCTACATGACGGCCTGCCACATGGAAATGTTGAGTAGAGTTGGAAACTAAAGCACCTTTAGCACTTTGTGTAATGACTACTGTATGATTTTTAAAACGTAATTGAGCAAGAGCGTCTTCTACAGTTATTGTATTTGTATACATTAAGGCTTCTTGTTCATTACAAAATAGTAAATCTACTCCATCATCCATAAGTTCTTCTAAGCCTTCGCGAGCGTATTGCACCATGGCAGGATCTGAAAGAGATAAAGCAATCTTAACGCCATTTGCTTTTGCAATTTCTCTGGCCTGTTTTACAGCTTTGCGCGCTGTTTCACTTGTAGAAAGATAACCTTCAATATAAAGCCATTTTGCTGTTTTTAACGGTTCAAAATCGATTTGATCTTGAGAAAGTTCAGCAGTGATGCCCAAATAGGTATGCATCGTACGTTCAGAGTCAGGACTAATGAGTACCATGCAGGTGCCTGTTACACCTTCACTAATTGACTTTGGAGTGGTTTGGATGCCAGCTTCATTTAAACCTTGCAGATAAATTGAACCCAAATCATCGTTACCAACGCGGCAACCATAAAAAGCACTTCCACCTAATGCACTAAAGGCTACAGTAGTATTCGCAGCAGAACCACCACTTGCTTGACCTTTGTAATCTTGATGCTGTTTTAACTCTGCATAAAGAGCAGATTGAGTGTCGCCATCGGACAACTGCATGGTGCCTTTTTGCAAACCTTGTTGACTAAGAAAATCATCAGACACTTTAAATTCTTGGTCGATTAATGCATTACCAATTGCAAAAAGATCTACAGTTGCCATATGTGTTGTCACAAAATAAAAAAATCAGGTTGCTAAGTTTACACCATTGCTTGGATTTGCTGTAGTTTGTTGAATAAAATTCAGTTAAATCAAAAATTAGTGGAAAAATATTGTTGTGTGAATATTCTTTAGATTCGAAAATAGCTCGTTAAGATAAAATTGATAAGCTTTTTAATTCAATGTCTATCATATACATAGAATTAAAAGCTTTTGTTCTGTTAGGATAAAACATTCATGGCTATGTGTTTGATATCAAAGCTGTGCCAATGAAAACTAATACTCAACAAAAACATAGTATTTTACTTGGCTTTTGTTCGCCAATCTCAAGCTGACTCAGGCTATAATGAGACTTATTCACTTATCCGATATGTTAGGAGATCACATGACTGTAGATGTCACTGAAACCATTTCTCAAACTGTTCACCCTGCGTTTCAGTTGCTACGTCAGCACCATGTAGAAGCATTAGATATTTTAGTGTCTGAATATAAGCATAAAGTCACAGGTGCGGTGCATTATCACTTGGCAACTGATTATGATGAAAATGTATTTCTTGTTGCTTTTAGAACCCAGCCTATGGACTCTAAAGGCACGGCACATATTTTAGAACATACGGCTTTGTGTGGATCTGAAAAGTTTCCGGTACGTGATCCATTCTTTTTAATGATTCGTCGTTCTTTAAATACTTTTATGAACGCATTTACCGCAGCAGATTGGACAGCATATCCATTCGCTACTCAAAACAAAAAAGATTTTCAAAACTTACTTTCTGTTTATCTTGATGCGGCATTTGCTGCCAATTTGAATCCACTTGATTTTGCTCAAGAAGGTATTCGTATTGAACTGGAAAATGGTCAACCTGTTTATAAAGGTGTTGTTTTTAATGAAATGAAAGGTGCGATGAGTGCGCCGTCTGACCAACTTTATCATCAGTTGGCCCATCATTTATTTCCTGAAACGACTTACCATTACAACTCAGGCGGTGACCCGAAAGATATTCCTGATTTAACGTATGAGCAGTTAGTCGATTTTTATAAAGTACATTACCATCCAAGTAATGCTGTATTCATGACCTTTGGTAATCAGACAGCATATGAATTACAAGAGCAATTTGAAAAACTAGCTCTACACAAGTTTTCTGCGGGAACAACTTTATACTCTAAGCCTGAAAAACGTTTAGCTGCACCAATTGAAGTAACAGAGAACTACGGTGTTGATAGTGATGATTTAAAAGATAAAACTTATCATGTTCTATCTTGGTTATTACCAGAAGCAAATGACATTAAATTGCGTTTAGGAATGCGTTTAGTCGAAGGGATTTTATTAGAAAATTCGGCTTCGCCACTTCGTCATTACTTAGAAACTTGTGGTTATGCTCAATCTACAGGTCCATTAATGGGCGTAGACGATAGTAATTTTGAAATGACTTTCTACTGTGGTGTTCAAGGTTCAAATCCTGAACATGCGCAAAGCTTTAGAGATGGTGTTTTAAATATTCTGCGTGATGTTGCTGCTAAACCAATTGACAGTAATTTAGTCGATGCAATTTTGCATCAAATCGAGTTACATCAACGTGAAATTAATGGTGACGGCACACCTTATGGTTTAAGTCTAATTTTAAATGGCTTAAGTGGTGCGATTCACCATAATGATCCAATCCAAATTTGGGATGTTGACAGCGCAATTGCACAAGTTAAAGAAGAGTTGAAAGACCCAATGTGGTTATCAAATCTGATTCAAACACATTTGCTCGACAACCCTCATCGCGTACAAATGACTTTAGTTCCAGACCCGACCAAGTCTGTAAAAGAGCAGGAAGCGGAAAAAGCTCGTTTAGCGGCTATTGGTGAAAAACTAACAGATGCTGATAAGGCTGAAATCATTGCTAAAACCAAGGCTCTAGAGGAACGTCAGGATACGCCTGATAACCTTGAGTTATTGCCAAAAGTAGGCTTGGAAGATGTACCTGCTGATTTGCATATTGTACAAGGTCAGTTACGCGAAATTATTTGTAATCGTATGGATACGCCGTTGAACTTGTACCATGCTGGTACTAACGGTATTTACTATCAACAAGTACTCATTCAGATTCCTGAAGATATTGTGAAGTCGCCTTATTTCAATTTGCTTTCTATTTTGATGGGTGAAGTAGGTGCAGGCGAATATGGCTATCTTGAACTACAAAACTTACAAACCGCTGTAAGTGGTGGTTTAGGAATGGGTGCCTCTTTACGTAGCAAAGTTGATGATAAAGATAAAATTAGTGCTTGGTTAACTTTAACGACTAAATCGTTGACTCAGAAATTTGATGCAATTCATTTATTAAAATTAGCATTTGAACAGCTTCGATTTGATGAGAAAGAACGAATTATCGAGTTACTGCAACAACGTAAAACACGTTGGCAATCTCGTTTATCTGGTTCAGGTCATAGCTATGCGATGCAGATTGCTTCTCGTAACATGAGTGCCTTGGCTCAACGTGACTATCAAAACACGGGTTTAGGTGCATTGAACTGGTTGGGTGAGCTTGTTACTAAAATTACCCAAGATGATGCTGCTTACGATGAGCTGATTGCAGAATTAAAACGTATTCATAGTAAGTTGTTGCAAGCACCTAAACAGTTCTTACTAGTGTGCGAAGAACATCAATCTGAACGTTTGGTTGAAGAAATCCAGAATGTTTGGGATAAGTTGAATGTTGATACAGCTACAACTGAGTTAACTCAAGTAGAACAAGCTAATGATAATAATCATGAAGCATGGTTAATTCAGGCAAACGTTCAATTCTGTGCGTCTGCATATCAAGCCGTAGAAGTATCACATCCAGATGCGGCTCCATTAATGGTATTGGCAGCTTATTTACGTAACGGATTCTTGCACAGTGCTATCCGTGAAAAAGGTGGTGCTTATGGCGGCGGTGCTAGTTATGATGGAAATGCATGCTCATTCCGTTTCTTCAGTTACCGTGACCCACGTTTAGCAGAGACGTTTAAAGACTTTGAAGCGAGTGTGCAATGGTTATTAAATACAGAGCAACAACCTCATCAGCTTGAAGAGGCAATTCTTGGTTTAGTGGCAAGTATGGATAAACCAGGCTCTCCAGCAGGTGAAGCGATTACAGCCTGTTATGCATTGTTGCATGCGAGAACACCAGCTTTCCGCCGTACTTTGCGTGAAAGATTGTTGCATGTAACATTGGATGATTTAAAACGTGTTGCTCGTCAATATTTAGTAGAGCAAACTCCTGTAAAAGCTGTAGTTGCGCCATTTGCTAAACGTGATGAATTGCAGCAATTAGGTTTTACCATTCAACAAGTTAATTAAAATAAAAATTGGAGATTGAACATGGCGTTCAAACAATTTGAACGCACATCTTTACAGCTAAGCATGGGAATCGTGCTTAGCTGTTTATGTGCGTCTGTAACATATGCTGATACCTTAGCTCCAGCAAACCCCGCCACAGTTGATGCATGTGTTGCTCTTGCTTCGAATGCCGATCGTCTGGCTTGTTACGACTCTGTATTTAAACCAGCAGCTCTACCTGTTGTGCAAGCCGCTGTAGTACCTGAGCCTGTTAAAAAAATCGATCAGCCCGCTGTTCAACCAGAAACATTTAAAGAGAAGGTGGTAGATACAGTTAGTAATATTAAAGTGATTGGTAAAGCACCTACACTTGAACCTACTACTTCTTTGCTAGATCAACGTTGGGAATTATCTGAAAAAAGTAAGCTAGGTGTTTGGAATATTCGTGCTTATCAACCAGTCTATTTACTACCTGTATTTTGGACCAGTGACAAGAATGAATTCCCGAGTAGTCCAAATCCAAATAACACTGTAACGGATGCTCAGAATCTGAAATCAACAGAAAGTAAGTTTCAGATTTCTTTGAAAACCAAAGCTTGGGAAAATATTTTTGGAAATAATGGTGATTTGTGGGTAGGGTATACGCAATCTTCACGTTGGCAGACGTTCAATGCTGAAGAATCTCGCCCATTCCGTGAAACGAACTATGAGCCAGAAGCAAGTTTAATGTTTAGAACGAACTACGAGTTGCTTGGTTTAGATGGGCGTTTGCTTGGAGTTACCTTAAACCATCAGTCAAATGGTCGTTCAGATCCATTATCTCGTAGCTGGAACCGTGTAATTTTTAATGTTGGATTGGAGCGTGGTAATTTTGCTTTAATGCTTCGTCCATGGATTCGTCTTGAAGAAGATAGTAAAGATGATAATAACCCGGATATGGAAGATTACATTGGTCGTGGTGATTTAACAGCGTTTTATAAGTGGAAGCAGAATGACTTCTCTTTAATGCTGCGTCATTCATTGAAAGGTGGTGATGACTCTCATGGTGCTGTGCAATTTGATTGGGCTTTTCCAATCAGTGGCAAGTTACGCGGACATTTCCAGTTGTTTAATGGTTATGGTGAAAGCTTGATTGATTATAACCATCGAGCAACTTATGCTGGTTTGGGTGTATCGCTCTTGAATTGGTACTAAGACGCTTAAGAAAAGCCGCTTTTAAAGCGGCTTTTTTATTATCCAATTTGAATGTTGGCTTGAGGGTGTTTAAGTCGACTCTTTTTAGGAGTGGCAATTAAGTAGGCAAGTGTTAATGGTCCAAGTCGTCCAGCAAACATGAGTAGGCTTAAAATGAATAAACTACCATTATGTAAATCTGGTGTGATTCCACGAGAGAGGCCCACTGTACATGCTGCTGAAACAACCTCAAAAAGCAAATTCATAAAATCTGCTTTAGGCTCTAAAAGTAAAAGAATAAAGAAGCCCATGAAGATAAGGATGCTTGTAATAGCAGTCACCGCTAATGCTTTATAGGTCGTTTCATGAGATACAGAGTGGTTAAATATTCTAATTTCATCTGTACGGCGTAAAAATGAAATTACACTAAGTACTAAAATGACAAAGGTTCCAACTTTGATTCCACCCGCTGTACTCAGTGAGCCACCACCAATAAACATCAATAACATCATTAGTAGTGAGCTACTGTTGGTCATTGCACCTGTATCAATGGTATTAAAACCTGAGGAACGAGGGACTGTTGCCTGAAACCAAGCGTTTAATGCTTGTTCACCTGAGTTTAACATCCCTAAAGTCGCGGGATTTTGAGCTTCTAAAGCCCATATTAAAATAAAGGCAACTAGGTTTATAATTGCAATGGTTGTCAGAATAAGCTTGCTATTTGGCGTTAGTTTTTTCCATCTTTTGTTTTGCTTAATATCCATGAGTACTAAAAAACCAAGACCACCTAAAGTGTAAAGGATGCTAATGGTTATACAAATAATATAGTTACTTTGGAAATTCATTAAACTATTGGAAAATAATGAAAAACCAGCATTGTTGAATGAGGAAATGCTATAAAAAACTGCATAATATAAACCACGCGCAAACCCGTATGTTGGTGTAAAAGCAGCGGTAAGAATAACTGTACCAATCAGCTCAAAAATAAGGGTATAGGTGACAACTCCTTTAGCAACAAAGGTAACTTTTGATAGGCTTGTTTGCCCGAGACTATCTTGAGCCATCATTTGCTGTTTAAGACCAACTTTTGGTGACAAACTTAATGCTGCCAATATTGCAAAAGTCATAAATCCCAAACCGCCAGACTGGATCAGTAATAAAATAATAGTTTGCCCAAAGAGGGTAAAAGATTCATGAATATTTAAAACAGATAGACCGGTAATTGTAACTGCGGAGGTGGCTGTAAAAAGCGCATCCATCCAACTGACATTGCCTGTATTCGCAAATGGCAATTTAAGCAATAAAGTGCCAAAAGTAATAAAGCCTAAAAACCCTAGCGCTAAAAGTGAAGGAGGGCTTAAATTTAACGTTTTATGAGTCTTGTGATATATAGACATATTCTAGAGTTCGTTTTCTTATAAGAAGCAATTAGAAAGTTTCTTTAACTGTGATAAATGACCTTCTAAAATAAGAATATCATGTGTTTGCAAAGTGAAATTTTCTTCAGTCTCAAACAAAATTTGCTGCTTTCTTTTCACGAGCAATGTTTTGACTTGAGGCGCTTGCTGCATAATGCCATATAAATTGATGCCGTTAAGCTTATCTGGGATTTCAATTTTGATAATGTAGTGATCATCTTCTAAAGACATATAGCGGCTTACCATAGGGTAGTTCAGAGCTTGAGCAACTCTTACCCCCATATCTTCTTCAGGATGAATAATCTTATTGATATTAAGGTGTGACAAAATCGTGTGATGAGCTTTGGTTTTTGCTTTTACCCAAATTTTATCAATTCCCAGATTTTTTAAGTTCAATACACACAAAATACTGGCTTCAATATCTTCACCAATTGCAACAACGACCGCATCACAGTTCTGAATGTTTAATTCATCAAGCACATGTTCGTCAGTAGCATCGGCAATGACGGCATGAGTTAAAACGTCGGCAAGATTTTCGACATTCTTTTTTACCGTATCGATGCCAATAACATCATGATTCAATTTTGTGAGCTCTTGAGCAACTGTGGCTCCAAAACTACCTAAGCCAATGACTGCAAACTGTGCCATGTTGGTCCTTTTTTCCGAGTTAGATCATTATTTTTAAGGATATTTTCTTTAAGATAAAGAGAAGCAATGTAAATATGCTAGAAATATAAAAATATTGTATAAAAAAGCCGACAACTATGTCGGCTTCCTCATCAAAACTAAAGATTATTTCAAGAAACGTTTATAGCCAACATTATCAGTAATTTCTGCATACGGATAATTAATCTGCTCGAGTGTCTCAATCAATCCATCAGGGTTTTGTTTAGCATCGGTTGCTTGTAAGCCAACTAAAACACGACCTTCTGCTGCACCATGGTTACGATAATGGAAGAGGGTAATGTTGTGAGTTGGACCTAAACGAGTTAAGAATGTTAAGAGGGCGCCTGGACGTTCAGGGAACTCAACACGGAACAATCTTTCATCATCTAAATTTGCATGACCACCAATTAAATAACGAATATGTAATTTGGCAACTTCATCGTCAGAAAGGTCATCTACAATGTAATTTTGCTGTTTTAATTGTTCCAAAATTTCATGGCGCTCTGCATCTCCACCTTTTAAACTAATACCGACGAATACTTGTGCTTCCTTTGTATTGTTTGCTCGGTAGTTAAACTCAGTGATATTGCGGCCTTGTAAAGCACGGCAGAAGCCTAAGAATGCACCTTTTTCTTCAGATAGGGTAACCGCATAAATCGCTTCGCGTTGCTCACCTAACTCAGTACGTTCAGCAATATAACGCAAGCGGTCAAAATTCATATTGGCGCCGCAAACAATCGACACCATATTTTTATTAATGATTTTATGTTCGTGAATATATTTTTTGATACCCGCTAAAGCCATTGCGCCAGAAGGTTCAACAATGCTGCGGTTTTCATCAAATGTGTCTTTAATTGCTGCACAGATTTCATCTGTATTTACAGTGACAATATCAGGATCAACAATCGGGCCTGAGTTATCAGATTTGCGCAAACGAATAATATCAAATGGTAAAGCACCAATTTGGGCAACAGCTGTACCATCTGCAAATAGGCCTACATGTGGCAAAATTACACGTTCATTTGCTTCTAAAGCCGCCTTTAAACAAGCAGACTCTTCATATTCAACTCCAATAACTTTTACATGCGGTGCAACTTCTCCAAGGTAAGCTGCTACGCCTGAAATAAGGCCACCGCCACCTACGGCAACAAACACGTACTCTACATCACGCCATTGACGTAAAATTTCATTGGCAATTGTGCCTTGACCTGCAATGACAAGTTCATCGTCATAAGGTGGAATAAATACAAGACCTTCAACTTCTGCACGTTGTTGAGCATATTTATTTGCGATATCAAAGCTATCGCCATGTAATACGACTTGACCACCTAAGCGTTTAACAGCCTGAACTTTAATGTCAGGTGTTGTGCTTGGCATAACAATAATAGCGGGAATTCCTAATCTTTGTCCTGACAAAGCTACGCCTTGAGCATGGTTACCAGCAGAGGCGCAAATTACTCCGCGTTCAAGTTGTTCTTTTGGTAATTGACTAATACGGTTATAGGCACCGCGTAATTTAAAAGAAAAAACGGGTTGTAAATCTTCACGCTTAAAACGAATTGTATTGTTTAATTTTTGACTAATTCGTGGAGCTGCTTCGAGAGGTGTTTCAATTGCAACATCATAAACCGTTGCTTGTAAAATTTGTCGTACCACACGAGACAGCATGTTCATCTTCCCTATAACAGTTTAAAATAGGAAATTATTGTAGCAAACCCTTGTGCATTTGCGCCGTTTATTGGCGCATAAATGTCAAAAAATAGTTGAGTGATGTAATGAGCCTATATGCAACCCAAGATGAAAAGAAACAAGCTGCTGCGAAAGCTGCTTTAAAACACTTACCCAAAGGTGGCATTTTGGGTGTTGGGACTGGAAGTACCGTAAATTTTCTAATTGATTTACTCCCAGAATTACAATTAGAAGCAGCTGTGGCAAGTTCTCAAGCAACTGCTGATCGTCTTAAAAAACTTGGTATTGAAGTGGTTGATATGAACCATGTAGGTAGCCTAGATGCTTATGTTGATGGTGCAGATGAGATCGACCGTCATATGCATATGATTAAAGGTGGCGGTGCTGCATTAACACGTGAGAAAATTGTTGCATCAATTGCTAAGAAGTTTGTGTGTATTGTTGATGATTCAAAATGGGTTGATCAACTTGGACGTGATTTTCCACTTCCAGTAGAAGTTATTCCAATGGCGCGTTCGGCTGTAGCTCGTAAATTGGTAAGTTTAGGTGGTGACCCAGTTTATCGTGAGGGTGTAGTTACAGATAACGGGAATGTTATTTTGGATGTTTTCAATCTTAATATTTTAAATGCTATTGAACTGGAAAAAACAATTAACAATATTCCTGGTGTGGTAACTAACGGTATTTTCGCCTTAAATCCTGCAACGATTGCAATTGTTGCAACGAATAATGGTATTGAAGAGCGTACAGCACAGTAATGTCTGCAAAAATGCCAGAGATTAAAATCGTTCGACACGTAAGAGCACGAAAATTGCGCTTACGTGTTGAGCCTGCTTCAATCCGTCTTACGGTTCCTTTATTTTGTAGTAAAAAACAAATTCAGCATTTTTTAGCACAATCTGAACAATGGTTAACCGAGACATGGAATAAGCAACAAAACGTCCAATCGGCATCTATTGATATTCCTTCAGAAATTTATTTCTTTAATAAAGAACAGCCATTTCAAGTCGTTGTTCAAAAGCAGCATCGTGTTTTTCAATTCGACTGGGAAAACAATTCTTTATTTATTAAAGACACACAGCCATATTTGGCATTGCAAAACGCAGTTATTGCCTATGCGAAACAAGAATTACCAGAGCTTTTGAAAGAATTAAGTGAGCACACTCATTTGGCTTATAGGGAGTGTACAATTCGTCGCCCGAAAACTCGATGGGGAAGTTGTAGTAGTCAGCATAATATTATGCTACATGCAGGACTGGTGCTTATGTCACATGAAATTGCTCGCTATGTGGCTATTCATGAGTTGGCGCATACTAAACATTTTGACCATAGTCCTGCATTTTGGGCAGAAGTTGAAAAATACGATCCATATTTTCAAAAACACCGCAGACAACTTAAATCAAATCCATTGCCTGCATGGTGGTATGTTTCAGCTTAACTAAAGGTACATTCTAGTTGAGGTGTTTGTAAACTATCGGGTGCTTTTCGGCTATCTAAGCCTGCTTTAGCACTAATAATTTTATTTGCTTTAATAGATAATTGGATAAAGTTGTATTGTTGCGTCGTGTTATTTGGTTCGGCTGAACTTGAATTGAGTAAATAACTTGAGCTGGCAGCATCTGTTTGCAATAAATTATCGGTACTATCAGCACTTAAAGCAGCACGATAAATTTGTGAGCCTTTACTCAAGTCGATTTGACCGTTCGCACGAAAATTAAGCTGACATCCAGTTGAGGTGTCTTCATAGTGACCCACTAAATAGTCTGTAGCTGGTAGGTTTGGATCTGATAGGTTGATGCTGGTTAAGCCTTGTTTGCATGGGTAGGTTGATCCATTACACGTCGCTGTGGTGGTAAACCCAACAGCTCTACGGTAATCTCCAGCACCGTCAATGCGAATGAATGTTGTTGAATTTACAGTAGGAACAATTCCTGTATATTGTTTTTTTTGTAGAAGTTCATAACCCGTCTGATCTAAAGACTGTTGTGAATTAGCCTGAGCCAATTGCAAAGTAGATGCTTTTAGGTTGGTTCCAAAGTAATCGCGCGTTACTTTTTGATTAGCTGCAATATCTAACAGCGTATTTTTTAGTGGATCAATATTATCTGGAGCAGGTGTGAAAATAGGAGTGAAGGATGTTTGATCCCCATGAAGTTTTTTCCCATCCAAAAAGCCATCTTTTAAATCAGTTGCTAAACTTTTAACAAGTTCTTGGTAGGTGTTTGCTCCGCCATGAATCGTTGACCAATATTGTAAGTAACTAAAGCTAAGATAACTATCTACATATGTACTAGGTTTAGTAGTTGAGTATCGCAACAAAGTTAAATTCAGAAGGGAATTAGCTGGACTTAAACTTGGAATGTCACCATCTTTAAACGCATTCATTAACGATTTGTAGACATCTTGAGAAGCTAAATCCACATGTAATTGCTCAATACGGGTTGGGTCAACCGTTTCTTGAGGGAGTTGTCCCGAACGTATGACAGCTCGTTGATAAACTGCTTCACTGCTTGGGCTAATGAATTGGATTCTGCCACTTACACTGTTTGGTGTAATAAATGCATGATAAATACCTGACAAATTTTGGTTTTGTGGAGTAATGGGGTCAAACACTTGAGATGAGCTTTGAGTTGTAATTTCTACGCGATATAAACGATTCAATTTTGCAGTAGGAATTTTGACATTAAAGCTATTTAAACTCGCAATTGAAGTATCCACTAGAACAGCGTTGTTGGTGTTGTCATATACTTTAAGCTGGATATTACGCATTTCTACAGGGGTTTTTAAAGTAACATCAGTTGTTGCTTCAGGTGTAGGGTCAACGGGCGTTGGTGTAGTGGGTGAACTGCCTCCACTACTACCTCCACCTCCGCAACCAGTAAGGGCTACACTTAAAATGAATGTGCTCAAGCCAAGGTATGTGCGTAATTTTGTTTCTTTTGATTGATGAAGCATCCTAGCTCTCCAAAAATTAATCTGGTATTTATTTGCTGATATTTATGTGGTTATGACAGTCCAGTAAGTGCTATCTGATTGTCGCTAAAATTAAAAAAATTAAAATTACCAAGCATGAAATGGTTTTGTAAGCTTGGACATCCTGTCATACTACTGCACAAGTATAGATTCAAAAATTGAGGTAATGCACGTGATTTCTGTCGGAATTGTTGGTGGAACGGGTTATACAGGCGTTGAACTATTACGTATTTTATTACGACATCCTAAAGCGCAGGTTCGAGTTCTTACTTCACGTACAGAAGCGGGCAAACCAGTTGCAGATATGTTCCCTAATTTACGTGGACATACAGATCTTCAATTTTCAGATTTAAACATTGATGTATTAAAAGAGTGTGATGTTGTATTTTTTGCAACACCACATGGTGTTGCCATGCAACATGCCAAAGATTTAATTGCAGCTGGAACTAAAGTTATTGATTTAGCAGCAGACTTTCGCTTACAAGATCTTGAACAATTTGAAAAATGGTATGGTATGGAGCATGCTTGCCCAGATGTACTAAAAGATTCTGTATATGGTCTAACTGAGTTAAACCGTGAAAAAATTAAACAAGCTCAAGTTATTGGTAACCCTGGTTGCTATCCGACGACTGTTCAATTAGGTTTAGCGCCACTATTAAAATCAGCACAAGCACTCATTGAAACCAAAAATATTATTATTGATGCGAAGTCTGGTGTTTCGGGTGCTGGCCGTAAAGCAAGCTTGGGCATGATTTATAGTGAAAACGCTGATAACTTTAAAGCATATGGTGTTGCAGGTCATCGTCACCATCCAGAAATTGTAGAAGCCTTAGAAAATATTGCAGGACAAAAGGGCGGGTTTGATGGACTCTTATTTGTTCCGCATCTAGTACCTATGATTCGCGGTATGCTGAGTACAATTTATGTAGATTTGACAGAAGCTGGTAAGCAGACAGACTTACAAGCTTTGTATGAAAACTTCTATGCTAATGAAAAATTCGTAGATGTTATGCCTGCAAATAGTTCACCTGAAACACGTAGTGTACGCGGTGCGAATGAACTTCGTATTGCATTATATAAACCACAACCAAATAAACTGATTATTTTGGCGGCTCAAGATAACCTTGTAAAAGGTGCATCAGGTCAGGCTGTACAAAATATGAACCTGATGTTTGGCTTTAATGAAGATGAAGGCTTACAAGGGATTGGTTTATTACCATAAAAAACTCTTTTTTGCTTCACACACATTTAAATTTCGATTTAAATGTGTGTCTTGACTCTGATCTTGAACACTGAGATGACGATGCAAAACTCTGGACAGACGACTTCAGCAGAAAGTTCGTTGCAAAAGAAAAAATTTTTAAACACCAATAAGCCTTTGTTTATTGGTGCTGCTATTTTAATGAGTGGTTGTTTTGCACTCGGCTATACAATTGGGCACCGTCAAGGTTTAACTGTTGTTGGTTACGATGCAGATGCGGAGCAATTGGTTGAAGTGGTGCAAAAGCAAAAAACAGCCTTAGATGCGGTTAACAAAAGCCTTAATGCAGCGGTGCAAGAGCGTGATGTGGCTGTGACGAATGCAAATGATTTGTTTGAAGCGCTTAATCAAGCGAATGCCGATAAGACTCAGCAAGAAGGTATGAGTAATATCTATCGTGAGATTTTGAGACAACGTGGTGGTTTGAGCTTAACAATCCAAAATCTGGCAATTAAGCCTTTGCCTGAAAATGCTTATGAATATCAACTAGATTTAGTTCAAGTAAGTCCAAGTAAGCGTCGTGCTTTAGGATCGGTTGAAATCAGATTGATCAAAGATACTGAAGTTTTAGTCGTACCGCTTGAAGCGAAGAACTTCAACTTTACTGACTTTGAACGTTTAACAGGTCGCTGGACAATGCCTAAAGGTTTCACGCCTCAATTTATTGAGGTACGTTTAACTGGTGGTTCTGATACACCGATTATTAAACGTTTTAGTTGGCAGCGTGGTAAACCTGTCGAAACATCTTCTGCTTTCGTGGCAGAAATTCCTCAAGCTGAAGCAAATTCACAATAGTAACATCCTATGCGAACAAATAAGCGTCAAACAAACTTAAAAGATATCAAGGCTTCTTTTCAGCAGTCTGGCTATGTCGATTGGCACTTCCACCCACGCTTAAGTGATTCGCAAAACGAAGATCATGATGGAGAGGTTGTTGTACAAACAGCTCCTCCTGAACTCAAGCGTCCCCCATTATATGCAGTCGTATTAATGAATGACGATTACACTCCAATGGACTTTGTAATTGAAATTTTACAACAATACTTTGCAATGAATCTTGACCAAGCAACTCAAGTAATGCTAACAGTACACTATGAAGGTAAAGGTATTGCCGGAGTCTATCCAAGAGACATCGCGGAAACTAAGGCAAACCTTGTTAATAATTACGCTCGATCGCAAGGTCATCCATTACTTTGCCAGATTGAGCCTAAAGCATAAGGGGGTTACATGCTCAGTCGTCAATTAGAAGTATCATTACGTTTGGCTGTTAGCATGGCTCGTCAAAAGAGACATGAGTTTCTTACAGTTGAACATTTATTATTAGCACTATTCGACAACGATTCAGCCGTGAATGCATTAAAAGCATGCGGGGCTGATATAGTTTCTTTGCGTAAAGAATTAGAAGAATATGTAGAACAACATACTCCTAAGCTTGGCGAAAATAGCGAGCAAGCGCCTCATCCAACAGAAAGTTTCGACCGCATTTTGCAACGTGCTATTTTTCACGTGCAATCAAGTGGCGGCGATCGTACTGTTGAAGGTGCAGATGTTTTGGTCGCAATGTATTCAGAGCGTGATTCTTTTGCTGTGTATTTACTTAAACGTCATCAAATCAATCGTTTGACATTGACTCAATACTTGTCTCATGGGACACGTAAAGACGAAGTACAAGTTGAAGAAGAAGTTGAAGATATTGAAGGTGAAACTAGCACAAGCAATGCAGGGCCACTTGAGCTTTATACGCTGAATCTAAATATTGAAGCGCAAAAAGGCAAAACTGACCCACTGATTGGTCGTGAAAAAGAAATTGAGCGTACAGCACAAATTCTGTGCCGCCGTCGAAAAAATAATCCATTGCTTGTAGGTGATCCAGGTGTAGGTAAAACCTCGATTGCCGAAGGTTTAGCATGGTTAATTGTGAATGGTAAGGCGCCTAAACCTTTAAGTCAGGCCGAAATTTATAGTCTGGACATTGGCGCATTAGTTGCTGGAACGAAATATCGTGGTGACTTTGAAAAACGTTTAAAACAATTACTTAATGCATTGAAGAAAAATCCAAATGCGATTTTATTCATTGATGAGATTCATATGATTATTGGTGCAGGCTCAAGTATGGGCAGCACAATGGATGCGTCAAATCTTATTAAGCCAGCTTTAGCTAATGGTACTTTACGTTGTATTGGTTCAACGACTTTCCAAGAATATCGTCAGGTTTTTGAAAAAGACCATGCGTTATCTCGTCGTTTCCAAAAGATTGATGTCAATGAGCCAAGTATTGCTGAAACGATTGATATTTTACGTGGATTGAAAACTAAGTTTGAAGATTTCCACCACGTACAATATGACGATAAGGCTTTGGTATCAGCTGTAGAGCTTTCTGCTAAGTTCATTAATGATCGTTTCTTGCCAGATAAGGCAATTGATGTCATTGATGAAGCAGGTGCTCAACGCCGTTTGAAAGCTGAAAGTGATGATAGCTTGATTACCGTCGAGAATATCGAAGATATCGTTTCTAAGATTGCTCGTATTCCACCAAAAACTGTGTCTAAAGATGATAAATCAGTGCTTGAAAATCTTGAGCGTGATTTAAAACGTGTGGTGTTTGGTCAAGATGAAGCAATTACTGCATTAGGCTCAGCGATCAAGTTATCTCGTGCTGGATTAAAATCACCAGATAAACCAGTGGGTAGTTTTGTTTTTGCTGGTCCAACTGGTGTAGGTAAAACTGAGGTTACTAAGCAGCTCGCTAAATTATTAGGTGTAGAGCTTGTACGTTTCGATATGTCTGAATATATGGAACGTCATGCAGTTTCACGCTTAATTGGTGCACCTCCAGGGTATGTGGGTTATGACCAAGGTGGTTTGCTTACTGATGCGATTCACAAAAATCCACATTGTGTCTTGTTGCTTGATGAAATTGAAAAAGCACATCCAGATGTGTTTAATCTATTGCTACAAATCATGGATCATGGTGCTTTAACGGATAACAATGGACGTAAGTCAGATTTTAGAAATGTGATTATTGTTCTGACTACGAATATTGGCGCGGAAAGTATTTCTCGTGCGAGCATTGGTTTCACGGAACAAGATCATAGTTCTGATAACCAAGAGGCGATGAAACGTGCTTTCTCACCAGAATTCCGTAACCGTCTAGATGGCGTTATTCAATTCAAAGCATTACCAACTACTGTGATTGAGTCTGTAGTCGACAAATTCTTAACAGAATTGCAAGCACAATTAGATGAAAAACAAGTTGTTCTTGATGTCGATCAAAGTGCACGAGATTGGTTAGCAACAAATGGTTATGATCGTTTAATGGGTGCTCGTCCAATGCAACGTCTCATTCAAGAACACTTGAAGAAACCACTCGCTGAAATGATTCTGTTTGGTGAACTTGCAGATCATGGTGGTAACGTGGCTGTATCGGTGAAAAAAGAAGATGGCAAAGCTGTCGGCTTAAAACTTGAAGTGTTTGAAGATCATCATACGGCAGAACCAGCATAACTTATGTTAATTGATAGTCTTGCTATAACCCGAATACTCAGTGTATTCGGGTTATTTATTATCACGGCAATTGCTGAAATTCTTGGTTGTTATTTTCCTTATCTGATTTTAAAAGAGGGTAAGTCGGCTTGGCTGTGGCTACCTACGGTCTTAAGTCTGGCTATCTTTGTATGGTTGTTGACTTTACATCCGGCAGCTTCTGGGCGCATTTATGCGGCCTATGGCGGTATCTATATTTTTACTGCGCTTATGTGGCTACGCTTTGTTGATCAGGTGGGATTAACAAGATGGGATATATTAGGTGGTCTAATTGTGATTTGTGGAGCTGGTTTAATTATTTTGCAACCTCAAGGGTTGATTCGTTAATGCATCATTGAATCAAATCTTAAGCGAGAAAATAAGAAGTTTTTTTCAAAAAAAAGACTTGTCAAACTCATCAACAATGCGTATTTTAGATTTAAGGAACATTTTTTAATATTTGAGATAAAGATGTTAAATCAATCTGTGAACACTAACGCTTATTATTACTTTTGGCAATTTAGATAGTTGCCTGAGCGTATTCGGGCATGAGAAAGTTGCCCATCACAGTTAATACCTGATCGGCAACCCCGATCAGGTTTTTTTATGCTTTATCTTTTTAGAATCGAGGAACTTAAAATGAACAACATGACTTATTCGTACTTTAGCAACTTTTATTGGTTTTACTTTTGCTTACCTTTACCAACGAATAGATCCAAAACGCTCAAATAAATGATCGGACTGAGTAGATTGCAGTCCCAAGGAAAAAACCAATGAATGCCCTAAATACTTTACTGACTCAAACCAATACAAAAGAAACACCAGTTAGTTTACCTATCCAGTTAAAAGCGAAATACCCGCTTGCACACTCTTTCGCACGTCAAATTGCCGAACACCGCCAAATTATTCAAAATATTCTTAACGGCAACGATCATCGTCTAATGGTAATTACAGGGCCTTGTTCAATTCATGATCCAGTTGCAGTACTTGAATACGCTGAAAAACTGCAAAAATTACAAGAAAAAGTTAAAGATCAGATTTTTATCGTGATGCGTACATACATTGAAAAACCACGTACCACAGTTGGTTGGAAAGGGTTCATGTATGATCCAAATTTAGATGGTTCATCAAATTTACAACTTGGTTTAGAAAAGTCTCGTGAACTCTACCTACAAATTATTGAAAAGGGTTTGCCAATTGCGAGTGAAATTTTAAGTCCAATGGCAACTGGCTATTTTGATGATTTATTGGCTTGGGGTGCAATTGGAGCTCGCACAAGCGAATCTCAGATTCACCGTGAAATCTCAAGTCATATGCCATACAGTATTGGTTTCAAGAATGGTACTGATGGTTCTATTCAGATTGCACTAGATGCGATTCAATCCGCGCAAAATGAACATCAATTTTTAGGTATGAATCAACAAGGCTTGCCTTCAGTGATTCAGAGTGCTGGAAATCCATTACCTCACTTGATCTTGCGGGGTGCAAATCATGGGCCAAATTACGATTTAGCTTCAATTCAGGCGATACGCGAAAAGTACAAACAAAATCTACCTGCACTGGTGATTGATTGTAGTCATGGTAACAGTGGGAAAGATCCGTTGCGTCAGCCAGAAGTTTTACAGCAAATCGTTGCTGAACGTTTAAAAACACAAGTTCGAGGTGTCATGATTGAAAGTCATTTGGTTGATGGTAACCAAAAGATTTCTTGTGATATGACTTATGGTCAGTCAGTAACTGATGGTTGTTTAGGGTGGGGAAAAACAGAGCAGCTTTTGTTAAGTGTTTCGGAGCAATTAAAAGCGAAAGAGCTAGCTCACTCCGCTTAATTATTTTTAGATTTTAAAAAAGGGATCTGTAAATAGATCCCTTTATTTTTTAAGAAGCATGCTTGAGTTCGGATAGGAATGTAGTGATTTCATGCCCAAACTTTTTAGGCTCGGTTAATAAAGGTGTATGGCCTGAGCGTTCAAAATATATTGCTTTTGCATGCTCAACGCTATGTGCAATCAGTGTCTGACCAGTTTCTGGATAAAGTGTCGAATTGCGACCAATAAAGAAAGTGGTAGGACATGCTAACTGCTGAATTGCTTCTCGATAATCTTCATTGTGATAAAGATAATTTTCAACATACCAAAACAAGTAATCCAAACGTTGAATAGGTAATAAATATTTTTGTAGAAACGGCTGTTTTAAAGCTGTTTTAAAAACTAGTGGACTAAATGGATTGCTACTTTGTAACTCAATAAAATCTACCCATAGACGGACTAGTTCTTGTCGATCTGGAAGTGAGAGCTCATAAAGATATTTGGCGTTTTTATGCTTTAGCAATAATTGATAAATATCATTTAATAGTTGTTTGAACTGGGTGTGAAGAGGGCCGAATAAACCATATTCCCAAGTCGAATCTACTGATATTTTCGGTGTCTGATCAATATGTAAATAGGCTTTTAACTGCTGTGCCAGTTGAGCGTGTTTCATGCCATGCATGGCAGTTGTCGCGCCCATTGAATAACCCATCAAGATAAAGTTATCAAGTTTTAATTGATCTATTAAATGAGCAACATCTTGCCAATGACTAGAAATGGCATCTTGCTCGGGAATTGCACAATTCTTTGATCCACCGAAACCACGCCAGTCTGGAATAATAAACTCATATTCTTTGCGGTTTGCATAAATAAACGGTAGCCACTGCCAACTTTGCATGCCAAGGCCAGATAAAACCAAAACAGGCTCACCACGACCAACACGGCGTACAAATAAATTTTCCCGATCGGGCATGGTGTAATACGGCATGGCTATTCTCCAGATGGGTTATCTTGGGCAAAGCGTTTTAATTGAGGGATGACTTGTTCCAACCATTTGATCCATTCACTTTCCATCGTAATTCCAAGTTCTAAGATCATTTTGTGGATGTATAACACACGGTCATTTAGATCATCACTGTCTTTAAAATCTTTATCATAAATACTTTGATAAAGTTTGAGCTTCTCTTGATGTAAACCAAGATGCCTTAACAGTTCAGGTAATATCTGATTATTGCTCAATTGTGCTTCTGCACGCAATCTAACCATTAAATCATCACGAAGCTGCGCAGGTTCACTTTGTTGCGTCATCCATGAAGCCAGTTCTATACGACCCAGTTGTTCGACCTGATAGGTTTTTTTTCGGCCATTATCCATTTCATTTTCTAAAGTGGAAACCCAGCCTTTTTTAAGCATGTTATTGAGTTCACGATAAATTTGCTGGTGAGTGGCATTCCAAAAAAAGCCCATTGAGCGGTCAAAGCGACGGGCAAGTTCAAACCCCGTACTTGGACGTTCAAGCAAGCTGGTCAATAAAACATGAGGAAGTGACATGGCAATCCAGTTTGTAAGCAAAAGTAAAGTGTGACTCATGAGATTATGCAACATGTTGCATAAAAGTCAAAATTTGATTATAAATTTATGCAACAAGTTGCATTAGCAAGCTTATTGCTAGCCATAGGAGAAAATATGTCAGCTTATCCACATTTATTAAAGCCACTTGATTTAGGCTTTACTACTTTAAAAAACCGTGTGCTTATGGGGTCGATGCACATTGGATTAGAAGAAGCACCGCAAGGATATGAGCGCATGGCTGCGTTTTATGCTGAGCGTGCGAAAGGTGATGTGGGGTTAATTGTAACTGGCGGTGTTTCTCCAAATGATGATGGTGTTGTATTTAGCCACGGGACCAAACTAGATACAGTTGAAGAAGCTGAAAAACATAAAGTGATTACCCAAGCTGTCCATGAAGCTGGGGGTAAAATTGCTATGCAGATTTTACATACGGGTCGTTATTCCTATCAGGCAAATAATGTTGCACCTTCAGCAATTCAAGCACCGATTAATCCGATTAAGCCTAAAGCTTTAAGCTCTGCCGAAGTACAACAAACCATTGATGACTTTGCTAACTGCGCCAAACTTGCTCAGTATGCGGGCTATGATGGCGTAGAAATCATGGGCTCTGAAGGTTATTTAATTAATGAATTTATTGCAGCTCGAACGAATCATCGTGATGATGAATGGGGCGGTAGTTACGAAAACCGTATCCGCTTTCCAATTGAAATTGTAAAGCGCACACGTGCTTTAGTTGGTGAAAATTTTATCATCATTTATCGCCTATCTATGCTTGATTTAGTTGAAGGCGGTTCAAGTTTTGATGAAGTGATTCAGCTTGCAAAAGAAATTGAAAAAGCAGGCGCAACAATTATCAATACAGGTATTGGCTGGCATGAGGCACGTATTCCAACAATTGCGACCAAAGTTCCTCGTGCTGCATTTACGTGGGTGACTGAAAAACTTAAAGGTGAAGTCTCTATCCCTTTAATTACTTCTAACCGAATTAATACACCTGAAATGGCTGAACATGTATTGGCATCTGGTCATGCTGATATGGTGTCTATGGCACGACCAATGTTAGCGGATGCTGAATTTGTCTTGAAAGCAAGTGAAGGCCGCAGTGATGAAATTAATACATGTATTGGGTGTAACCAAGCTTGTTTAGATCATATTTTCTCAATGAAAATTGCAACTTGTTTAGTAAACCCGCGTGCATGTTATGAAACTGAGCTGATCTTTAAAGAAGCTCAGGTTAAAAAGAATATTGCTGTTATTGGCGCGGGTCCGGCAGGTTTAAGTTTTGCGGTATATGCAGCTGATCGCGGGCATCAAGTTAAAATTTTTGAAGCAAGTCATCAAATTGGTGGTCAGTTTAATATTGCAAAAACAGTTCCTGGAAAAGAGGAGTTCTACGAAACTTTACGCTACTTTAGTCGTCAAATTGAATTGCGACCAAACATTGAACTTGTATTAAACCATCAAGCAACTTACGAAGAATTAAGCCAAGCAAATTTTGATGAAATTGTGGTTGCAACAGGTGTAACACCTCGTCAATTACAGTTTGAGGGAATTGATCATCCTAAAGTACTGAGCTATTTACAGGTTTTAAAAGAGCGTGTGCCAGTAGGCCAACGTGTTGCCATTATTGGAGCGGGTGGTATTGGTTTCGACACAGCTGAATATCTTACTCATGAAGGTGAAAGTGGCAGTTTAAATCCAGAAAAGTTCTATGAAGAGTGGGGAATCGATACTCAATATGAACATGTAGGTGGTTTAAAACAGCCAAAAGTTGAGGCATCTGAACGAGAAATTTATTTACTGCAACGTAAAACTGCTGCTGTAGGTGCTGGTTTAGGTAAAACAACAGGCTGGATTCATCGTACAGGGCTTAAAAACCGTCAGGTCAAAATGTTTGCAGGAGTGCAATATGACAAAGTGGATGACCAAGGTTTACATATTACTGTGGACGGGAAACCAAGTGTACTTGAGGTTGATCATGTGGTGATTTGCGCAGGCCAAGAGTCATTTACTGCAATGTATGATCAATTAAAAACAGATGGAAAAAATGTTCATTTAATTGGTGGTGCTAAAGAGGCGGGTGAACTGGATGCAAAACGTGCAATACGCCAAGGCGCTGAATTAGCAGCGACACTATAAATTTTTATGGGCATTTCTTTTAAAGAGAAATGCCCGTTACTTCTTTGGTTAAATTATAGGATATAAAAACAATGACACTCGAAACAACAAAACAGTCTTTAGAAAAATGGCATGAAATGGTTCAGGCTGGTAACTTGTCCGAGCTAAATGATTTGTTGGCGGATGAAGTAGTTTTTCGCTCACCAGTTGCCTACAAACCTTATGAAGGAAAGCAGGTTGTTTTCTTCATTCTTACCAATGTGATTCAGGTGTTCGAAGACTTTACTTATCATCGTGAGTTCTACACAGAAGACGGTGAAAATGTAGTGCTTGAGTTCAGTGCGAATGTCAGTGGTAAATCATTAAAAGGTATTGATATGATTCGTTTTAATGAACAAGGCAAAATTATTGATTTTGAAGTAATGATACGTCCAATGAGTGGCTTAGCTGCATTGGCTGAACAAATGGGTATAAGAATTGCTAAGTTTCAACCTCAATAATTTTAGTAAATAGTCTGGTAAGATAGAGATCAATAAAATGTGGTTAAAGCTTTCAACTCTAGCATTGCTTCCAGTACTGTTTGTACAAGGAACAAAGGTTCGTAAGAATACACCACGACTGCTAGAAGCAAGCGGTGATAGAGAAGGCATCGTTGGCAAGGGAAGACCTCTATCATTACTTATTTTAGGAGACTCTGCCGCAGCAGGTGTTGGGGTAGAAAACCAAAAAGATGCTTTATCTGGTGCAATCATTTCTGAGTTGCAAGATCAATATTCGATACGCTGGAAACTACATGCAAAAACAGGTGATACAACTAAGCAGGTTTTTCAAGCAGTACAGCATTTAGAGCAACAAAATTACGATGTGGTGGTTACGTCGATTGGTGTTAATGATGTAACAAAATTAACCTCAGCAAGTTCATGGATAAAACAACAAAAACAATTATTTCAATATATACAGGCACGTTTTCAGCCTAAGCTCATTATTGTTTCTGGTGTACCACCTATGCAGCATTTTCCAGCGTTACCAAATCCATTGGCTTGGTTGTTTGGAAAATATGCGGAACAAATGAATCAGACATTAGATAAATGGTTAGAATCACAAAACCAATTTAGATTCGTTCAATATGATATTGGGCATTTTCAAGCGATGAATCTGCCTATGGCAAGTGATGGCTTTCATCCGAGTAAGGAAATTTATGCAATTTGGGGACAACAGGTTGCAGCATTAGTGCGGCAATCATTTAACTCATAATCAGAGGTAGTGATTGGAAATGGGCATATCTACTTTAAATAAAATTAAAGCTTTCGGTTCAGAATTGTTCGATTCGGTATTAGGTGCCGAACAGCCAAAAATCTATTATGACCCAAATGGGAAAATAAAAGATATTCTGGAGAAATTGCCCCAGCTCAAGCAAAAATATCGGCCCACACCGTGGTTAAGCAACAATCACGTGCATCTTTTATATTTTGATATTATTAGAAAAAAAACCATTAAGCTTGAATACGATCGTATTGATCAGCTCACCATGAAAGATGGTGGCGTAACTGCGATCACGTGGTATGGCTATGATCTTCCTTCAGACATTCCAACAGTTGTCATTATGCATACCATTACAGGGACACCTGAAAGTATGCGTGAACTTGTAAAAGATATACATCACTATACAGGATGGAGAATAGCTCTATGCTTACGCCGTGGGCATGCTGGCTTACCTATGCCTGTACCACAGATTTCTCTTTTTGGGTCAACAAGCGATCTTAAAGAGCAACTTGAGCATATTCAAAAATTATTCCCTAAATCGGATTTATACGCCGTAGGTTCCTCTGCTGGAACAGGGCTACTGGTTCGCTACTTAGGAGAGCAAGGTACTGACACGCCATTTAAAGCTGCTTTTGCAATGTGTCCAGGCTACAACACAGAGATTGGCTTTAAAAATGTTCATCCGTTTTATAGCAAAATGATGACCAAAAAGTTATTCAAGTATTTTATTCATCCTTATCAAAATACATGGAACCAACTTTCTTCTATTGAAAAAGTTCTGGCGACCACAAGTCTGGAAGAGTTTGAGAAAGAATATTTTGAAATGGCTGGCTTTGAGGATTATCAAAGTTATTGCCAAGCCATTAATCCAATTTATGTATTTGAGAATGTAAAAATACCATTAATGATTCTTAATGCTGAGGATGATCCTGTTTGCTCTATTAAAAATTTGGAGCCTTACAAAGAAACGATTCAGCAAATGAGTAATATTGCGGTAATCACCACAAAAAAAGGAAGTCATTGTGGTTTTTACGAAGGTTGGAAAAGTACTTCATGGGCAGCCAAATTAATATCAAATTATTTTATGGTTGAACATAAACAATAACGGTAACTTTGCAATAAGTTAAATAAAGCCCATTCAATAGATGGGCTTTATAATTTTATTAGATCAAGATAAAAGCAATTTGGGATCTTTTAGTCCAATTTTGATTTTTGTGCTAGCCACGAGGTCTTTTTCATCTGTTTGGTTGGGATGAAAATCAAAGCGATAATAATCAAAAAATTGGGGGATCAATGTTCTATATTGTTTATTCGCAAAACTAAAGAACTTACGCCAAGATTTGAAATTTAAGAGTTGATGATCCCGTTTCATAAGAACAAATTGATAGATTGTTGAAAAGCCTGTAATTAAAAATAGACTTAAAGTAAAGACTGTAATGCGAGGAAGGTATGCACTTAAGCCGCTTCCATATAAATGTTGATAGAGATCAAAGGCCACAGCTTTATGTTCAGTTTCTTCAATACTATGCCATAGCCACAAATTGCGAATAGTTGAGTCTGTCATCAATTCATTAACGGATTGCATCATGCTAACCACAAGTACTGCTGTGTAGTGTTCTAGACCTACTGTTACAAGCAAATTCCATTTTTTACTAAAAACTTTTTCAATAGCTTTTAAAACGATGCCAGTTACTTTTTCTAAAGACTGAGGATCTAATCCATATTGCTGTGCACTTACATGAAAAGCATGATGTTCTTTAGAGTGCATAGCTTCTTGGCCAATAAAAGCACTGATTTCCCGATCTAAAATTTCATTCGACTTTGCTTTGGCGCGTAAAGCTCGAACAGAGCGAACAAAATATGATTCACCTTCAGGGAACAATGTAGATAAACCAGTAAAATAATGTGTAAAAGTAGGCTCGTTATTACACCAGTAGCGAGGTACGTTTTCAAAATTATAGTCCATACGACGGACTGGAAATGAGGCGGGGACACGATTTGATACTGTATTCATTCTAGGCTCCAATCTTCTTTTAATTAAAGTTCCAAAAAGGAACTTGATCAAAAACTACATCGCCCTATATCTATCGTCAATGTTTTTTGAAGTGAAAAAAGTAGATTGTCCCTAATTGATAACTAAGAAAACTTTAAAGATAAATAGAAAGAAAAGTAAAACTTATTATTGTGTTGATAACTTAAATAATATTTAAAAAGCCCAAACTGATGGTTCAATTTGGGCATATTCGCATACGAACTTAGTTCTTAAGCGCTGGAGTAGCAGCCGCAATTGCAGCAGCAACAGCATCATCTTCACTTTGAGCTGGTTCAGCTGGTTTAGATGGTTTTGGCTCTGCTTTTGGCTCGGGCTTAGGTTCAGGTTTTGGCTTTGGTTCTGCTTTAGGTTGCTCAGAAACATTTGTTTGTGAATTTTGCTCAGCTTGTGCAGGGCGAGTTTCACGGCGAATTTCAGTTGTTGTATTTGCTGTTTCTTCGTGATGCACCTCAACTTGCGTTGGTTCCTGAGTTTGAGCTTCTTCAGTTTGAACACTTTCTAGAGACTCAAATTTTGCAGGTTCAGCAGGTGTAGGTTCTGAAACAGCAGTTTCAACCTTTTCTTGCTCTTCTTCTTTAGGTGTTTCTTTTTTGACACATGCGGTTAACAATAGTCCAGCAGCAATTGCAGCACAGATTAAAAGTTTTTTATTTGCCATTGTCCTAAACAACATTTAATTGAGGAGCTGGCATTATAACAGCAAAAGAGAATGAAAAAATCATGTGAGATTGACCTAAATTTTTATTAAAAATGCTGATAGAATAGCCAGTTGTTTAATGATCTTTGAATTGATGCGGTTTGACTTTGCTTTATAGGGGCAGAGTACAGTAAAATTGCCAAACATTGTAGGCCGATTTCGGCTTGATTGTACGAGAAACTTAATGACCCATTTTATTTTTGTCACTGGTGGTGTAGTTTCATCGCTAGGTAAAGGTATTTCTGCTGCTTCAGTTGCTGCACTTTTGGAAGCCCGTGGCTTAAAAGTCACAATGGTTAAAATGGATCCCTACATTAATGTCGATCCAGGGACAATGAGCCCTTTCCAACATGGTGAAGTTTTTGTCACAGAGGATGGTGCCGAAACTGATCTAGACTTGGGTTATTACGAACGTTTCTTACGTCGTGCGAAAATGACCAAACTTAATAACTTTACCAGTGGTCGTGTATATCAGGACGTTTTAAATAAAGAACGTCGTGGTGACTATCTTGGTGGTACAGTTCAAGTTATTCCTCATATTACTGACAACATTAAAGAACGCGTACTTCGCGCAGGTGAAGGCTACGATGTTGCTATCGTAGAAATTGGCGGTACGGTAGGTGATATCGAATCACTTCCATTTATGGAGTCAGTTCGTCAGTTAATGGTTGAGCTTGGTCATAAAAGAACCATGCTTATGCATTTAACTTTGTTGCCATATATCAAATCTGCAGCAGAGCTTAAGACAAAACCAACTCAACATTCTGTAAAAGAGTTGCTTTCGATTGGTATTCAGCCAGATATTCTTATCTGCCGTACTGAATATGATGTGGATGTTGACACTAAACGCAAAATTGCATTGTTCACTAACGTAGAAGCGCGTGCTGTAGTGGTATGTAAAGATGCGAAAACGATTTATCAAATTCCACGTACATTCTATGAACAAAACGTTGATGACTTGATCTGTGAGCGTTTTGGATTTAATGATCTTCCAGAAGCAAATCTAGAAGATTGGGATAATGTAGTCGAAGCATTACTAAATCCTGAATACACTTTACGTGTAGCTATGGTTGGTAAATATGTTGAATTACCAGATGCTTATAAGTCTGTGAATGAAGCGTTATTACACGCAGGTATTAAAAATCGCGTAAAAGTACAAATTGATTATGTCAACGCTGAAGAACTTGAAAGCCAAGACGTATCTATTTTAAGTACAGCTGACGCAATTTTAGTTCCAGGCGGTTTTGGTGAACGTGGTACTGAAGGCAAAATGAAAGCTATTCAATACGCACGTGAAAACAAAATCCCATTCTTGGGTATTTGTTTAGGCATGCAATTGGCTGTTATTGAATACGCTCGCCATGTTGCAGGTATGCCAGAAGCTTCTTCTACAGAATTTAACCGTTCTACAAAATATCCACTCATTGGTTTAATTACTGAATGGTTAGATGAGCGCGGTGAATTACAACAACGCAGCCTTGAGTCTGACTTAGGTGGAACTATGCGTTTAGGTGCTCAAAAATCTGAATTGGTTGAAGGCACAAAAACACGTGAAGTCTACGGTAAAGCTGAAATCACTGAGCGTCATCGTCACCGTTATGAAATGAATAACCGTTTCATCGAGTCGATTGAACAAGCTGGTATGAAGATTTCAGGTTACTCTTCAGCACAACATTTAGTTGAAACTGTAGAAATTCCTGAACATCCTTGGTTTATTGCTGTACAATTCCACCCGGAATTTACAAGTTCACCACGTGATGGACATCCATTATTTGCTAGTTTTATTGACGCTGCAAAAACACAGCATCAAAAAAGTAAATAATGCGATTTTAAATAAACTGGGAAAGTTTAAATGTCACAATTAAAACCACAAGAAGTTGTACGTTTAGGCGATATACAAATGGCAAATCATTTGCCATTTGTATTATTTGGCGGAATGAACGTACTTGAATCAAAAGATTTAGCTTTTGAAATTGCAGAAACCTATGTTGATATTTGCAAACGCTTAGATATTCCTTATGTATTTAAAGCGAGTTTCGATAAAGCAAATCGTTCTAGTCTGCATTCATTCCGTGGTCCTGGACTTGAAAAAGGTATCGAATGGTTAGGTGATATTAAAAAACATTTTAATGTTCCTATCATTACTGATGTGCACGAGCCATATCAGGCTGCACCAGTTGCAGAAGTAGCCGATATTATTCAATTACCCGCTTTCTTAAGTCGTCAGACTGATCTTGTCGAGGCGATGGCGAAAACACAGGCTATTATTAATATTAAGAAAGCCCAGTTTTTAGCACCTCATGAAATGCGCCATATCCTGCACAAATGTTTAGAAGCAGGAAACGACAAACTTATTCTTTGTGAACGTGGTTCAGCATTTGGTTATAACAATCTTGTTGTAGATATGCTTGGCTTTGACACAATGAAAGAAATGAATGTGCCAGTTTTCTTTGACGTGACACATGCATTACAAACCCCTGGTGGTCGTTCTGACTCAGCAGGTGGTCGTCGTGCTCAAATTACAACTTTAGCACGCGCTGGAATGGCAACTGGTTTGGCTGGATTGTTCTTGGAAGGACACCCAGACCCAGAACATGCAAAATGTGATGGACCTTGTGCATTACGTATGTCGCAACTTGAACCGTTCTTGGCACAAATCAAAGAATTGGATACTTTAGTTAAAGGATTCAAAAAGTTAGACACCCATTGAGTTGTTTTATAACCCTTACGCTGCTTTAACCGCAGCTCATATTCATTCAAAGAGGAATTGTTCATGAGCCAAATCGTTGACATTCGTGCACGTGAAATTTTGGACTCTCGTGGTAACCCAACCATCGAAGCAGACGTAATTTTAGAATCTGGGGTTGTTGGTCGTGCATGTGCACCATCTGGTGCTTCAACTGGTTCTCGTGAAGCTTTAGAACTACGTGACGGTGATAAATCGCGTTACTTAGGTAAAGGCGTTCGTACAGCAGTTAATAACGTTAATACGTTGATTCGTGATGCTTTGTTGGGTAAATCAGTTTTTGAGCAAAAAGACATTGATAATACAATGATCGCGCTTGACGGTACTGAAAACAAAGAGAAATTAGGTGCTAACGCAACTTTAGCTGTGTCATTGGCTGCTGCGCGCGCTGCTGCTGAAGAAAAGAAACTTCCTCTTTTCCAATACATCGCAGATCTTCGTGGTCAAACAATTTTGACAATGCCTGTACCGATGATGAACATCTTAAATGGTGGTGAGCATGCGGACAACACTGTTGATATTCAAGAGTTCATGATTGAGCCTGTAGGTTTCACTTCATTTGCTGAAGCTTTACGTGCTGGTGCTGAAGTATTCCATTCTTTAAAATCAGTTTTAAAGAAACAAGGTTTGAATACTGCGGTGGGTGATGAAGGTGGTTTTGCTCCTAACTTACGTTCTAACGAAGAAGCAATTCAAATCATTTTACAAGCAATTGAATTGACTGGTTACAAAGCTGGTTCAGACATGATGCTTGCACTTGACTGCGCATCTTCAGAATTCTACAAAAACGGTCAATACGTTTTAGAAGGTGAAGGTAACCGTGCATTTACAAGCCATCAGTTTGCAGATTATTTAGCTGGTCTTGTAAATCAATATCCAATTATCTCAATCGAAGATGGTCTTGATGAGTCTGATTGGGAAGGCTGGAGCTACTTGACTTCAATCCTTGGTGATAAAATCCAATTGGTTGGTGATGACTTGTTCGTAACTAATCCTAAGATTTTACAACGTGGTATTGATGAAAAAGTTGGTAACTCAATCTTAATCAAATACAACCAGATCGGTACTTTGACTGAAACTTTAGATGCAATCTATCTTGCTAAAGCAAATGGTTATTCGACTGTTATTTCTCACCGTTCTGGTGAAACAGAAGATTCTACTATTGCTGACTTAGCAGTAGGTACAGCTGCTGGTCAAATCAAGACTGGTTCACTTTGCCGTTCTGACCGTGTGTCTAAGTACAACCAATTACTTCGTATTGAAGAATTGACTAAAGCTGCTTACCGCGGTAAAGCTGAATTTAAAGGTTTAAACTAATCTTTAAATAAAAAGTTAAAATTAATTTTTTAACATTTGAAGGTGCTATTTTCTGTTTTTAATAGGAAATAGCACCTTTATTTATTATCCTAATCGGCGTGTTTTTAAAGACTCAGCCCAACTGTGATGTTTACAGCGGGTACATTCTTGATCGATCTTATTTAAAATTTTTGTTTCACCACATTTCATACATGAATAAAAAGTATTAAGTTTCAGTACATCGGCTTTAATGTAGGCATCAGGGAATAGTGGCAAGCCCCATTTTACATCTTCATCCTCAAAATAAAGCAGACTGAGAATACCGTCCGACTCCAACAAGGCTGTTCTTACTTGTCCAAGGTGCTCAACATTTTGTTGACGCATTTCTGAGAAAAACTCATCATGCGAATATGATTGTTTTTGGAAATCTTTGTAGACTACAAGGCCATCCTTAACAATACAAAGCGCTTTTCCTTCTAGTAAATCTTCAATTTTTTTATGCTTTACCATACTCCATGTAGCAAAGCGATAAAGAAAAAGAATAACAACAAACGCGACGAAGGCATGGGCAATAGGTAAGTCTTCGGTAAACATCGGGTCACCGGCGGCTGAACCTAAACATAAAATAATGGCGAGTTCAAAAAGGGAGAGCTGACGTATACCTCGTTTACCGGATAATCTTAAAAAACTAATAATGATGATGAACATTACGGTACATCGAACCAAAATTTCTAAAACAAATTTCCAAGTCGTGTCACCAATGAAAATATTAAAAAAATCCATTTTTTTTCTCCTTATTAAAATAGTTAGAAGAGATCCTTATAAATTCTTAACAAAGTAAAAAATAAAAAAATATACTTTTTAGGTAGTTATTGGTTAAAAGCTCGAAATATATGTGACTTTTTATAAATTTATTTCAAATAATTCTTTATGAAGGAGTTTACTGTTGATAGCGTGACCAAGCTGATTTATTGCAAAGTAGATCTATTAAAAAGTACTTTTACTTTATATGAGCTTGTATTTACATGAGAGATAAAAAATATAAAAGATATACTTTGTGGGTGGTTTCTTATTATTAAATAAATTCTCCTTAAGAAAGATATGACTATGACTATGACTATGACTATGACTATGACTATGACTATGAATATGATTAATAATCAAAAATTTATTATATTTAATAAGATAGTTTAACGACAATTAGAGGTATAGGGGATGGCATCTAAACGTTTTTGAAAAGCATGAGGATCCATAATATTTTTATACATTTGCTGATATGTTTTTTTGTGATCTTCAATATTATGATAGTCAATAATTTCTTGGAGTTTGTCTTTGTATTCTATATGGCCAGCATTGAACATCGCTGCATAGTATCCCCATAAAGCATATTGATATCTTAAAGCAGCTTTTGGGATCAAATTTATCTCGGTTAAATAACTATTAGCAGTTTTTTCATAGCATTCTTTTATTTGATAAGGGTCTCTTTTCATTTTGCTTAAAAAAATACATTGCATCTCTTGTAGCTTTGAACTATCTGTTTTAGCTAGTATTTTTTCGGTAACACTATATGCTTCATTAAGACAACCTAAATGTACAAGTATTTTGCGTTTAGTTTTTAAAATATTTAGGTTGTTCTCGTTAGAAGGTATCTTTTTCAATAATTTTTTAAATCTTAAGTGAGCAGTTGTTTGGTCTTGTTCTGTATTTAATTTGCAAATAATTTCATTATATTCATATATATAAGTATTAATTTTTTCATGTTGCTTATGGTTATCCTTCATATTAATTATTTTTGAAGGACTATCATCAGTATGGTTATTACAAGCGCTCAAACCTAAGCTTACTAAAGAAAATGCTAAAACTTTATGCACTACAACTTGTACCTTTTATTCTCTCTTAAGAGGTTTGAGAAGAATAATAAAATATAAAAGAAAATACTGTTTAGTTTGTTATTTTTTGAGTTAATCATAAAACTATTGCATGACATTTTATTGGCTAATTGAAAGAGCAATAAATTTAAAAGATGTGATGACCAAACAAGGTTTGAAGAGAGTGAAAATATATAAGTGATTAGAACCATTGATAATTTAATTTAAACAAATAGCAATAATTATTAATATATTGTTGATAACAATTATCATTCATGTTAATTTTTGTGCCGACTTTTGCTGCTGTGTAACAAGGACCAAAGTAGCAAAAGGCTAAGGAATCTCGCACAGCACATTGGTTATTATGGAATTTTCTTATGTACACTCCGCCCTTTAGAAAAGCGTTTACATCTTATCCCTTAGCACTTGCTATGGCTTTAATTGCTCCTTCAATTGTTTATGCAGATGAGACAAATGGAACAGCCACTTTAGAAACGATAAAAGTGCAAGCAGAAGAAGATTCCGCTGTTACCGAAGGTTCGGGCAGCTATACAGCAAAAAGCACAAATACTTCTACAAAATTAAATTTATCTCTTCGTGAAACACCACAGTCGGTGAAGGTTTTAACCCGTGAATATTTAGATGATCGGAAAATCGATTCTTTTCAAGATTTAATGAACAATATTACGGGTGTTTCGACGTCACGTACTGATGAGCGTCAGAAAGTTTATGCGCGTGGTTTTGAGGTAGATTATTACTTAATAGATGGAATACCGAGCACGATTAATTTAGGTACAGGGGACCTTGATTTAGATATTTATGATCGCGTCGAGGTGGTGAAAGGTGCTAATGGCCTAACCACAGGTGCGGGAAATCCAGCGATGGCGCTGAACATGATTCGTAAACATGCAAACTCAAAAGAACTTAGTGGTAATGTCAGTACATCATTAGGCTCATGGAACTCTTGGAGTAGTTCGGCAGATATTTCTGCACCGCTTAATGCTGATGGTTCATTGCGTGGACGTATGTTTGTGAAGCATTCTGATGAAAATTCATTTATGGATTTTTATGAGAAAGAACGGAATGTATTTTATGGTGCCCTTGATTATGATCTGAGCGATAAAACAAGTATGTCGCTTGGAGCTACATATCAAGAATTGCATCGTGATGGTATCCGCTGGGGTGGTACACCAGCTTTTTATACTGATGGGACCCGTACCAATTTTTCTAGAAGCTTAACAGTAAGTGCGCCTTGGACATATTGGGATGTGAATACAACGGCAGTGTTTGCGAACTTAAAACAGAATTTATTTAATGACGTTAATTTAAATGTTGCTTATACCTTCCGCAAAGAAGATACGGACTCTATGTTGCTATATACAGCTGGAAAAGTAGATAAGGCAACTAACACCAGTCCACTAAAAAATATAGATGATAATAAAAAGGATAATGTTTCTGTATATGGAGCCAAAGCTGCCAGTGAAGAAAACAATATTGATGTTTTTATTAATGCCCCATTTACGCTTTTTAATCGTCCACAAGAAATCATTATTGGCGGATCTTGGAATAAGAATGAAAAGACCAAAGATCTTTTTGGTGGATCTAACAAAAACCAAGACATTGAAAAATATTTAGGTGGTCCGCTTAACTATAATGATATAGCTCAAGAGTTGCTTCAGCCTGTTGTTTTAAACGGCAAAAATGCACTCAATGAAACCACACAAACTGCTGCATATATTGCGGGTAAATTTCAAATTCTCGATCCTTTGAAAATTATTGCTGGTGCACGTTTATCTAACTGGGAATACAAGTCTGAAAATGATAAAGGTAACCGTGAATTTAACAATGAATTAGCACCATATATTGGCGCTATTTATGATTTTGCCCAAGATCATTCTGTCTATGCGAGTTATACAGAAATTTTCAAACCTCAAGATCGTAAAGATGTAAATGATCAATATATTGACCCGATTAAAGGTAAGAGTTATGAGACTGGCTTAAAAAGTGAGTGGTTTGGAGGGCGTTTAAATACAGCATTGTCAGTATTTCGAATAGAACAGTCTAATTTTGCTGAATTGATACCTGGAGTATTTATTGTCCGTAATGGTACACAAACTACAGAACAGGCCTATCGCGCTGTAGATGGGGTTGAAAGTAAAGGCTTTGAGTTTGAAGCTGATGGGGAAATTAACGATAATTGGGGTATTAACTTTGGTATTGCTAATTTTGAAGCAAAAGATGCAAAGGGTACGAAGGTTAATACGACAAACTCTCGAACAACTTCAAATTTATTTGTTAAGTACAAACTTAATCAGTGGAGTGCAGGGCTTGGCTTAAATTATAAGAGTAAATACTATACGGGTAGTGGAAGCTCTCGTATTGAGCAAGATGCTTATGTTTTAGCAAGTGCGATGCTTGGCTATCAATTAGATAAAAATATCAAACTTCAATTTAACGTCGATAATATTTTTGATGAGAAATATTATGAAGGTATTGGTGAAAACTCAATGAACTGGGGAACACCACGAAATGCAACGCTGAGTGTTCGTTATAATTTTTGATATAGACATACTCACATAAGTAACCGATTTATAAAAGCCCTCAAAAGAGGGCTTTTTTGTGCGTAGATTGATTTATAAGCAGTTGTACTTATAAATATTATTTCCCTTTCAAATTCCATTCATTTTTGACAAAATGAAACATGTCACAATGGTCAATTAAAGTAATATGCCCATTAATAATTTTGCTTAAATTTTTGCAGGAATTTCGCATGCTACTTCTTAATTACTATACAATACAATCTCTTAACGAAAGTTTTTAATTAAAAATCTTAATGATATGTTAGAAGTATTTCGATCCACTTCAAGCAAACTGATATTGCTACTGGTTATTGTTTTAGTAGCCATACTGCAATATCAATTTTGGTTAGGTGAGGGTGGCTATCTCCCTCATCAAGCTCTCATGCAACAAATTCAGCAACAAGCTGAAGTAAATGAAGAGCTTAAAGAACGAAACCGTATTTTGGCAGCAGAGGTTTTTGACCTGAAAAATGGTACAGAAGCAATAGAAGAACATGCTCGTCTTGATCTTGGTTTAGTTAAACCACATGAGACATTTGTTCAAATGAGTACAATTAGTACCCATTACAAGCCTATTTATATTGACCCGAACGCTAAAGTTGATTTGGAAACGAATGAGACACCTGCATCCCCAGATATCCCAGACTAAATTATGGGCAGTGATTCCAGCTGCAGGGTCAGGAAGTCGATTTTCTAAAACTGAATTGAAACAGTATCAATATATTCAGAATACGACTGTTTTAGAACATACTGTTCGGCGCATAAGTCAACTTCCATTAAATGGTTATGTTCTGGCAATTGGTACCCAAGATACCTTTGCTCAGACCCTCGCATTTCAAGATATAGATAAAGCCCATTTTTGTATGGGTGGGGTGGAACGAGTCCATTCAGTATTAAACGCATTAAATCATCTTTTAACTTTTGCTGATGAAAATGATTGGGTGCTTGTGCATGATGCAGCACGACCTTGTGTAACAATTGAATGTTTAAATGCACTTGTTGCAAATGCAATTGAATCAAATGAGAGTGCTATCTTAGCGATTCCTGTTCGTGACACGTTAAAGCAGGTTGAAGTAAATAATCATATTAATAAAACAGTAAGCCGTGATTTCTTATGGCAAGCGCAAACCCCTCAAATTACGAAAATCGGTAAACTCAAAAAAGCAATTGAATACGCTTTAGAAAATAATATTGCTATTACCGATGAGGCAAGTGCACTTGAATATATGGGTGAAACTGTGCAGGTTGTAATGGGGCGTTCTGATAATATTAAAATTACCTATCCAGATGATTTAGAGCTTGCACGTTTAATTTTACAATCACAGTCTTAAGATAAAAATTGAATAATAGGTTGTAGTTTTAATTGTAAAATAGCCTAAGTAAATATTTCATTTCTACATATCTATTTATAAGAATTAATGTTTTTTTACATCCCAAGTCTATAAGATTAGTTGAGTAATTTACTTAGATAATGTTCGATCATCGAACAAAATATATTTATACCGAACAAAACTGTATCTAGCTTACTAGATCAAAATACGAAAATTATCAAAAATGTTTAAAAGGGAAATCTAAGGGAAACACTCGGGATTGAGTGAAATATTTATCTATTCTTCTCGCCTCAGTGTGCCTAACTCTCTTATCTCTCTCTTCTTCAATGAGCACAATGGAGTTGTCTAATGATTGACAAAAGTAAGTCCTCACTAAGCGAGGTTCTATCGCAGATTAAAGATGGTGCAACCATTCTGATTGGTGGTTTCGGTACCGCAGGACAACCCGCTGAACTCATTGATGGCCTTATTGAACTCGGTGTTAAAGG
>NZ_GG753600.1:47524-88655 GCF_000163635.1 Acinetobacter sp. SH024
AATGTTTAAAAGGGAAATCTAAGGGAAACACTCGGGATTGAGTGAAATATTTATCTATTCTTCTCGCCTCAGTGTGCCTAACTCTCTTATCTCTCTCTTCTTCAATGAGCACAATGGAGTTGTCTAATGATTGACAAAAGTAAGTCCTCACTAAGCGAGGTTCTATCGCAGATTAAAGATGGTGCAACCATTCTGATTGGTGGTTTCGGTACCGCAGGACAACCCGCTGAACTCATTGATGGCCTTATTGAACTCGGTGTTAAAGGCTTAACCATCGTCAGTAACAATGCCGGTAATGGTGACTATGGTTTGGCGAAACTGCTTAAAGCCGGTTCGGTTAAAAAAGTCATCTGTTCTTTCCCGCGTCAGTCAGACTCTTATGTGTTTGATGAACTTTACCGTGCCGGAAAGGTTGAACTTGAAGTGGTACCGCAAGGTAATCTGGCGTGTCGTATTCAGGCAGCGGGTATGGGCCTAGGCGCTGTGTTTACACCAACAGGCTTTGGAACACTTTTGGCCGAAGGTAAAGAGACCCGTGAGATTGATGGGAAAGATTATGTACTTGAATATCCGATCAAGGCTGACTTTGCCTTGATTAAAGCCTACAAGGGCGACCGCTGGGGCAATCTGGTTTACCGTAAATCTGCACGTAACTTTGGCCCGATTATGGCGATGGCTGCGGATGTCACCATTGCTCAGGTTTCTGAAGTGGTAGAGCTAGGTGGATTAGACCCAGAGCACATCATCACCCCAGGTATCTTTGTACAGCACGTTGTACAAGTAGCGCCAGCACAGTAAGCAATAAGGAGAAATAACATGAGTTACCAGAAACTCAGCCGTGACCAGATTGCACAACGTGTGGCACAAGATATTCCAGATGGCGCCTATGTGAACCTAGGCATTGGCTTACCGACCAAGATTGCCAGCTACCTACCTAACGACAAAGATATTTTTCTTCATTCTGAAAATGGGCTGTTGGCCTTTGGTCCTCCTCCAGCTGCAGGTGAAGAAGATCCTGAACTGATTAATGCGGGTAAAGAGTTTGTGACCATGCTTGAAGGCGGCAGCTTTTTCCACCATGGCGACTCGTTTGCGATGATGCGTGGTGGTCACCTTGATATTGCAGTACTCGGTGCATTTCAGGTTGCTGCGAATGGTGACTTGGCCAACTGGCACACGGGAGCACCAGATGCGATTCCTGCGGTAGGTGGTGCGATGGATTTGGCTGTAGGGGCCAAGAAAGTATTTATCACCACAGACCATGTGACCAAACAAGGTGAACCAAAGATTGTCGCTGAGCTGAGCTATCCGGTTACAGGTAAAAAATGCGTGGATCGTATTTACACTGATCTGTGTGTGATTGACGTGACTAAAGATGGGTTAAAGGTGATTGAGAAAGTGGAAGGTCTTAGCTTTGATGAGTTACAGGCTTTAACGGGTGCAACTTTGATCGATGCGACTCAAGGGTAAGGAAGTAGGGAAATGACATTAAAAAACGCTTATATCATCGATGCCATCCGTACTCCATTCGGTCGTTATGCCGGTGGCCTTGCACCTGTCCGTGCCGATGACCTTGGCGCTGTGCCGATTAAAGCCCTCCTGCAGCGTAACCCGAATGTAGATTGGGAACAGGTCGATGATGTGATCTATGGCTGTGCCAACCAAGCCGGTGAAGACAACCGTAATGTTGGTCGTATGTCGGCACTGCTTGCAGGTTTGCCGTATCAAGTACCGGCAACGACTATTAACCGTTTGTGCGGTTCTTCACTCGATGCCATTGCCATTGCTGCCCGTGCCATTAAAGCAGGTGAAGCGAATCTAGTGATTGCAGGTGGCGTAGAAAGTATGAGCCGTGCACCCTATGTGATGGGTAAGTCTGACAGTGCTTTTGGCCGTAGCCAGAAGATTGAAGACACCACCATGGGTTGGCGCTTCATTAACCCAAAACTCAAAGAATTGTATGGTGTAGACACCATGCCCCAGACTGCCGAAAACGTGGCTGAACAGTTTAACGTGAATCGTGCAGATCAGGACCAGTTTGCCTTGGTGAGCCAACAACGCACCGCAAGCGCGCAAGCCAAAGGCTTTTTTTCTAAAGAAATCGTGGCAGTTGAAATCCCTCAGCGTAAGGGTAATGCCATTGTCATTGATACCGATGAACATCCACGTGCATCAACCACACTTGAAGCTTTAAGCAAACTTAAACCTGTCGTAAAAGCAGATGGTTCTGTGACTGCAGGGAATGCTTCAGGTATTAATGATGGTGCAGCAGCTTTGCTGATTGCTTCTGATGAGGCAGTTCAAGCCTACAATCTCAAACCACGTGCCAAGATCATTGCTTCAACAGCAGTCGGTGTAGAACCACGTATTATGGGCTTTGCTCCGGCACCAGCCATTAAAAAATTACTGAAACAAGCCAACCTGACTTTAGAGCAGATGGATGTGATTGAGCTTAACGAAGCCTTTGCTGCACAAGCTTTAGCCGTGACCCGTGATTTAGGTTTACCAGATGATTCTGACAAGGTAAATCCAAACGGTGGTGCAATTGCTTTGGGTCATCCACTTGGTGCATCAGGTGCCCGCCTCGTAACTACAGCCCTAAACCAGCTTGAGCAAACAGGTGGTCGTTACGCTATGTGTTCAATGTGTATTGGTGTGGGACAAGGCATTGCTTTGATTATTGAGAGAGTTTAATCATGAGCCAGTTATATGCCAGCTTGTTTTATCAAAAAGACGTCACTGACATCTTTAGTGACTCATCTTTAATCAAATACATGATTGAGGTTGAAGTTGCCTTAGCTCAAGCACAGGCAAAAGTTGGCGTGATTCCTCAAAGTGCGGCTAATACCATTGCCCAAGTAGCTGAGCAGGCAATAGAAAAGTTTGACTTTTCAGCTTTGGCTGTCGCAACTGGTTTGGCTGGAAATATCGCAATTCCATTTGTAAAACAGCTTACGGCAATTGTTAAAGATGTAGATGAAGATGCTTCACGTTATGTGCATTGGGGTGCAACGAGTCAGGATATTTTAGACACAGCCTGCATTTTGCAATGCCGCGATGCGTTAAACATTGTGGAAGCACAACTTCAACAGTGCTACAGCACTGCATTACAACAAGCTAAGCAATATCGCTATCAAGTCATGATTGGACGTACATGGTTACAGCAAGCTTTGCCAATTACTTTAGGGCATAAACTCGCTCGCTGGGCTTCTGCGTTTAAACGTGATTTAGACCGTATACAAGCTATGAAATCACGTGTATTTACTGCTCAGTTAGGTGGCGCTGTGGGTTCATTAGCATCTTTGCAAGATCAAGGTTCACTTGTGGTCAGTGCATTTGCTCAGCAGCTGAATCTGACTGTACCGACAAGCACATGGCATGGTGAGCGCGACCGTATTGTAGAAATCGCAAGTGTGCTTGGCATGATTGTTGGGAATACGGGCAAGATGGCACGTGATTGGTCACTCATGATGCAAACTGAAATTGCCGAATTGTTTGAACCAACTGCAAAGGGCCGTGGTGGTTCATCAACCATGCCTCATAAGCGGAATCCAGTTGCAGCAGCTTCAGTACTTGCAGCAGCAAATCGTGTACCAGCACTTATGTCTAGCATCTATCAAAGCATGGTGCAGGAACATGAGCGTAGCTTAGGCGCATGGCATGCTGAATGGTTAGCAATCCCTGAAATTTTTCAGCTTTGTGCTGGAGCATTAACCCGTACTGGTGAAGTTTTACAAGGTTTCGAAGTTAATGCTGAGCATATGCAGCAGAACCTTGACTGTACCAACGGGTTGATTATGGCAGAAGCTGTGATGATGGCACTTGCTCCAAAAATTGGACGTTTAAATGCTCATCATGTTGTTGAAGCAGCTTGTAAAACAGCCGTAGCTCAAAAGCAGCATTTATCTGAGGTTGTTAGTCAGTTAGATGAAGTAAAAGAACATTTTAGTCAAACAGAAATTTTGGAAATATTTAAAGCAGAAAACTATTTGGGCAACATTCAAGCTCAAATTGATGCTGTTCTGCAAGAAGCACAAGGAGGAGACATAAAGTGAAACAGCTTATAACCAATCGACAAGGTAAACAGCTCGCTGTATATACCGATGGATTAAAAGATGCTCCAGCACTTGTGTTATCTAACTCGTTAGGAACAGATCATGGAATGTGGCAGCCGCAAGTAGATGAGCTTAAAAGTCATTTTAATGTCATTACATACGACACACGTGGTCATGGCGAAAGTGATGTGATCGCTGAAACATCTTTACACAATTTAGGTGAAGATGTTGCTGATATTTTAGATGCCTTAGATATTGAAAAAGCTCATTTTTGTGGCATTTCAATGGGCGGAATTACGGGGCTTTGGTTAGCTATCCATTACCCAGAGCGCTTTTTAAGTATTACTGTTGCGAACTCGGCAGCCAAAATTGGTCAGGCGGAGGCTTGGTTGAGTCGTGCTGATTCTGTGGAGCAGAATGGTTTAGCTGAGTTGGTTAAAACCACGCATACACGTTGGTTTAGTGAAAAATTTGACTATCAACATAATGTGGTTGCACAAACGACGATTCAAAGTCTGGCAAACACACCAGCACAAGGTTATGCCAATGCGTGTCGTGCTTTAGCACATGCTGATTTAAGAGATGAAATTACGCAAATCCAAGTTCCGGTATTGCTCATTGCAGGAACGGCAGATCCAGTGACAACAGTAGCGGATGCTGAGTTTATGCAGAATGCTATTAAGAACAGTCAAGTTGCTAAATTGGAAGCATCTCATCTTTCTAATATTGAGCAACCACAAAGATTTACTCAGGAATTGACTAGGTTTATTCAGCAAATCTAATAGCTTAGTAGTTTAAAAGGAATTGGCCTTAAGGAGGCAAATATGGCGTCTCAGGATTACGCTGCACCAAATAAAAGTATCGATGCTCAAGCATTAATTAATGATGCTCCCCTCAGTAAGTATCAATGGATGATCGCAATCATCTGTTTCTTAATTATTTTTACTGATGGTATTGATACTGCTGCAATGGGTTTTATTGCACCAGCTTTGGCACAAGACTGGGGAGTTGATCGCTCTCAGTTAGGACCAGTGATGAGTGCTGCACTTGGTGGAATGATTATTGGAGCTTTGGTTTCTGGTCCGACAGCTGACCGTTTTGGTCGCAAAATCGTACTGGCTTTTTCGATGCTTGTATTTGGTGGCTTCACCTTGGCATCTGCTTATGCAACCAACTTAGATAGCCTTGTCGTTTTACGCTTTTTGACAGGTATTGGTTTGGGTGCAGCTATGCCAAATGCCACTACATTATTTTCTGAATACTGCCCAACACGCATTCGTTCACTGCTGGTGACATGTATGTTCTGTGGTTACAACTTAGGTATGGCAACCGGTGGTTTTATCAGTAGCTGGCTTATCCCGACTTATGGTTGGCACAGTTTATTTTTACTTGGCGGCTGGTCACCTTTGATCTTAATGATTTTAGTGATTTTGGTTTTACCTGAGTCTTACCGCTTTTTAATTGTTAAAGGTAAGAACCCAGAGAAAGTACGCAAAATCTTAAATCATATCGCGCCAGCTCAAGTTCAAAATGCGACCGCATTCCACGTACCTGAAGAGAAAACTGAAACAGCTCAAAAGAAAAATGTCTTTGGAATTATGTTTTCTAAACCATATGCGAAAGGAACGCTTTTGCTTTGGTTGACCTATTTCATGGGCTTGGTGGTTGTTTACTTGCTTACAAGCTGGTTGCCAACACTTATGCGTGAAACAGGTGCGTCAATGGAGCGGGCTGCATTTATCGGTGGATTGTTCCAGTTCGGTGGTGTGGTAAGTGCATTGTTCATCGGTTGGGCGATGGACAAATTCAACCCTAACCGAGTGATTGCTATTTTCTACTTTGCTGCAGGTCTATTTGCGATTGCTGTTGGTCAAAGCTTAGGAAACTCAACATTACTTGCAGTATTGGTGCTTTGTGCAGGTATCGCGATTAATGGTGCGCAATCTTCAATGCCAGCTTTAAGTGCTCGTTTCTATCCAACGCAGTGCCGTGCAACTGGTGTTTCTTGGATGACGGGTATTGGTCGTTTCGGTGCGGTATTTGGTGCTTGGATTGGTGCCGTACTACTTGGTAATGATTGGTCGTTTACTGCCATTCTCAGTTTATTACTAATTCCAGCAACTGCTGCGGCTGTTGCTGTATTTGTTAAATCACTTGTTGCGCATACCGATGCAACTTAATAGAGGTCTATCACAATGAATGATGAACAACGCTATAAACAAGGCATTGAGGTGCGGACTGAAGTTTTGGGTGAAAAGCATGTTGGTCGGTCTTTGCAAAACTTAAATGACTTTAACCAAGATTTTCAAAACTTTATTAGCCGTTACGCATGGGGTGAGGTGTGGTCTCGTCCGGGCCTACCGCGTCATACACGTAGTTTAGTCACTATCGCAATTTTATTGGCGCTTGGTCGTGAAGACGAACTACGCATGCATTTACGTGCTTGCTTTAACAATGGTGTAACTAAAGAAGATTTAAAAGAGCTGATCTTACACAGTTCACTCTATGCAGGTTTACCTGCTGCAAACGCTGCAATGCATATGGCTGAAGAAGTCTTTAAAGAGTTGGGGATAGAGGTAAACCCAATTGCAGCGAAAGAACGGGATTAAGGAGATAAAGATGTCACAACATAGCTGGGGTGCTTACGCCCAACGTAATACTGAAGACCATCCACCTGCATATGCGGAAGGTTATAAGACAAGTGTATTGCGTTCGCCAAAAAATGCATTGATCTCAATTAATGAGACTTTAACTGAAGTCACTGCACCGCATTTTTCTTCAAATTTGTTTGGCCCAAAAGATAACGATTTGATTTTGAACTATGCCAAAGATGGTTTGCCAATTGGTGAGCGTGTCATTGTTCATGGCTATGTTCGTGACCAATTTGGTCGTCCTGTAAAAAATGCACTTCTAGAAGTATGGCAGGCCAACGCTTCTGGTCGTTACCGTCATCCAAACGACAAGTTTATTGGTGCAATGGATCCTAACTTTGGTGGTTGTGGTCGTACCTTAACTGATGAAAACGGTTTTTATATTTTCCGTACCATTAAACCGGGTCCATACCCATGGCGTAACCGTATTAATGAATGGCGTCCTGCACATATTCATTTCTCTTTAATTGCTGATGGTTGGGCTCAGCGCCTAATTTCGCAGTTTTATTTTGAAGGCGATACGCTCATTGATACTTGCCCGATCTTAAAAACGATTCCTTCTGAAGATCAACGTCGTGCCTTGATTGCACTAGAAGATAAAAATAACTTTATCGAAGCTGATAGCCGTTGTTACCGTTTTGACATCACTTTACGTGGCCGTCGAGCGACTTACTTCGAAAACGAATTGACTTAATCGGGAGCACGAGCATGAATAACTGGAATTTTCAGGAACTAAAAGAAACTCCATCTCAAACAGGTGGTCCTTACGTTCACATTGGCTTATTGCCACAACAAGCAAATATTGAAGTGTTTGAAAACAACTTTAATAACCAGTTAGTACAAGATCAGACCAAAGGTGAGCGTATTCGTCTTGAAGGTCAAGTGTTTGACGGGTTGGGTTTACCGCTACGCGACGTGCTGATTGAAATTTGGCAGGCTGATGCGAACGGTATTTATCCAAGTCAGGCAGATACGCGTGAGCAAAAAGCTGACCCAGCATTTCAAGGTTGGGGCCGTACAGGTGCCGACTTTGAAACAGGCGTTTGGAGCTTTAATACAATTAAGCCAGGTGCAACAGCAGGCCGCAAAGGTTCAACTCAAGCACCTCATATTGCATTAGTCATTTTCGCTCGTGGTATTAACTTGGGTCTTCATACACGAGTTTATTTTGACGATGAAGCTGAAGCAAATGCTAACGACCCAATTCTAAATAGCATTGAATGGGCACCACGTCGCCAAACACTTATTGCAAAACGTTTTGAAGAAAATGGTGAAGTTGTTTACCGCTTTGATATTCGCATTCAAGGCGATGACGAAACTGTATTTTTTGATATTTAAGAAACACCTAAGGCTACACCTGATTATTCAAGGATGCGTGTAGCCTTTTTAAGGACGAACGATATGAACATGAAAACATTATTAAGCCTAAGTTTGCTTGCACTCCCATTTTTTACAGCACAGGTGAATGCTGAACCTGTTGCTTTAGCCGCTCAAACACAACCTGCTAATACAGTCGTTAAAACGATTGTTCCGATTACCGCAAAAACCAAAGAACAAGCTTTGGCACAAGCTCAAGTCATTGCAAATACAGCAGATGCTGATTTGGCAGAGTTTCGTATCGATTTACTCAGTTTTGCGAGTGATACGAAACAAGTGATTGCATTGGGGCATGAATTAAAAAAGATTCTAGGTAATAAACCAATGATCGCCACAATTCGTACGAAAAACGAAGGCGGCCAGCTTGAAATTAGTGATTTGGATTATGGTAAGACTTATCAAGCTTACTTAAAGAATCCATTCATGGATTGGTTAGATGTTGAAATGTTCCGTGATCAAAAAGTAGTTTCAGAAATTGTTCAAAAAGCACATCAAAAGAAAGTGCTGATTGTCATGTCTAATCACGACTTTCAAAAAACACCAAGCCAAGATGAAATTGAAAAACGCTTGTTAAAACAAGACCAGATGGGTGCAGATATTCTAAAAATTGCCGTTATGCCAAAATCTAAACAAGATGTTTTCACTTTAATGAACGCAACTTTAAAAGTAAGTCAGCAAACCACTAAGCCTTTATTGACGATGTCGATGGGGCAATTAGGTACGATTTCTCGTGTTGCGACTGCCAACATGGGCGGAAGTTATAGCTTTGGCATGATTGGTCAGGCTTCTGCACCGGGTCAAATTGATGTGACCAAGCTCAAACAGATTTTACAAACAGTTCAACCAACAAACCCATAAATCATAAGGATATGATGAAATGAATACATTACGTTTAACTACTCTTGCATTAGGTTTGATGGTTTCAGGCATAGCTGCGGCTCAAACTTATGTGGTTGACCGTTATCAAGACGATAGCAATAAAGGCTCTTTACGCTGGGCAATTGAACAAGCTAATGCAAACCCAGGCGAAGCTAGCGACATTTTGATTCAAGCAGTAGGCAAGGCGCCTTACGCGATTAAATTAAACAGCGCTCTTCCTGAAATTAAAGCACCTGTCAAAATCATTGGTACTCAGTGGGATAAAACTGGCGAATACATCGCAATTGATGGTTCAAACTATATTAAAGGTGAAGGTGCAAAAGCTTGTCCAGGTGCAAACCCTGAGCAGTACGGCACCAATGTACGTACTATGACTTTACCGGGGTTGGTACTGCGTGACGTCAACAATGTCACTTTAAAAGGTTTAGACATTCATCGCTTCTGTATTGGTGTATTGATTAACCGTTCAAGCAATAACCTCATCCAACACAACCGTATTAGTAATAACTACGGTGGTGCCGGTGTCATGCTTACTGGTGATGATGGTCAAGGTAACCCAACTGCAACCACGACCAATAACAACAAAGTTTTAGACAACATTTTCCAAGACAATGGTGATGGCCTAGAACTGACACGTGGTGCAGCATTTAACTTAATTGCGAATAACCATTTTGTTTCAACGAAAGCAAATCCAGAACCATCACAAGGTATTGAAATTTTGTGGGGTAATGACAATGCTGTAGTCGGTAATAAGTTTGAAAACTACTCGGATGGCTTACAGATTAATTGGGGTAAGCGTAACTATATTGCCTACAACGAAATGACCAATAACTCGATTGGTTTCAACATGACGGGTGATGGCAATATTCTTGATAGCAATAAAGTACATGGTAACCGTATTGGTGTAGCCATCCGTTCTGAAAAAGATGCAAATGCAAAAATTACACTGACTAAAAACCTGATTTGGGACAATGGTAAAGATATTAAACGCTGTGAAGCCGGTGGTTCATGTGTACCAGATCAGCGTTTGGGTGCAATTGTATTTGCTGTGCCTGCACTTGAGCATGCCGGATTTGTAGGTTCTCGTGGCGGTGGTGTGGTTGTTGACCCATCTAAACAACAAAAAACATGTACTCAGCCAAATGAACAAGGCTGTAATGCTCAACCTAATCAGGGTATTAAAGCTCCTAAATTAACTGCGAACAAAGGTTCATTGGCTGTAGAAATTAATGGTTTACCAAATCAACGTTACCAAGTTGAATTTTTTGGTAATCAAAATGCGGCATCAAAAGAAGCTGAGCAATATTTAGGAGCAATAACTGTTGCTACAGATGCACAAGGTAAAGCAAAAGCGAATTGGAAGCTGTCTGTAAAAGTTGCCTCAATTACAGCGAATGTAACTGATCGCTTTGGAGCGACGTCTGAACTGAGTTCGGCCTTGCAAACTAAATAATAACAATAAGGAAAGCGCCTCAAACTGAGGCGCAGCATAGAAATATAGAAATGATAAAAGGGACTTGAAATGCCAAATTTAATGAAATTGAGTGTTTTAACGCTCGCTGTATTAGGTAGCCAATTTGCGCTCGCGAATGAGCCTTGGTCACAAGACCGTCAATGGTTGCTAGGTGACTGGAATGGAAAACGCCAGCAATTAGAGCAGCAGGGCTATAAATTTACAGCTTCTATTATGAGCCAAAGTGCTACAAATTTAGATGGTGGTTACAACGACAGCAATACTTTTGAAAATGCTGCACAACTTTCTTTAGGTGCAAACCTAGATTTAGAAAAAATTGCTGGATGGAAAGATACAACAGCGAGCCTAGTCGTGACCAAACGTGATGGAAATGCGCTTACTTTGGAGCGTATTAAAGATCCACGTTCTAGCCAATTGGGTAATGCTCAAGAGATTTATGGTCGCGGTAAAATCTGGCGTTTATCTCAAGCATGGGTGAAGAAGGGCTTTATCGATAATACTGTACAGGTCAAATTTGGCCGTATGGGAATGTCAGAAGACTTCAATAGTTCTCAATGTGAGTTTCAGAACTTATTGCTTTGCGGTGGGCAGCTAGGAAAATCAATTGGTTCAATTTGGTACAACTCACCAGTTGGTGTTTGGGCTGCAAACGTTAAATATCAATTTGCGCCTGAGTGGACTTTGGGTGTCGGTGTTTATGAAGTAAATCCAGACAACATTAAAACCGAATCAAATAGTGATGGTTTTAATCTGGATATGAACAACGTGAAGGGTGCAACCATACCAGTTGAGCTCGCATGGAAACCAAAACTTGCTGCTTTTAATGGTTTACCGGGTGAATATAAAGTAGGTGCGCTGTATTCAACCGCAGAAGCGAATGATATTAAAACCGCGGGTAAAGTTCATGACGGAAAACAAAGTTTCTGGATTAATGCACAACAACAACTGACGAATAACGGCCAAGATCCGAAACGCGGTTTATATGTAAGTTTTAATGGCGTTGTAAATGATAAGGCAACAACTTTTGTTCAAAGTACGCAACAGCTTGCTCTTTGGTATAAGGGACCATTTGATAGCCGTCCAAATGATTCGATTGGTTTTGGTATAGCTAATTATGTAGTTAATGACCGTGCTAAAGATAAACAGATCGCAACAAACGAAAGTCGTGGATATTACAGCTATGATTCGATTGCATCTGACTATATTCCAATTCAAGACGACGAACTAAATGTCGAGTTGAACTATACCTATCAATGGTCTCCGGCCGTCATGTTACGTCCAAACATTCAATATATTCATCAACCTGCTGGTGTAAAAGAGGTTGATGATGCTTGGGTGGCTGGTCTTAGTGTGAAAGTCAATTTTTAACAATATTGATGGCTGGTTAGACATAGTTTAACTGGCCCAAATGCTTGAACTATTCGGGTTCAGTATATGTGGAGTAGGATCTATGTCTGAGTCAGATTCTAAGTTTCATATCTTATTCAAAATATGGTGTTTTATATTAGGTCTAGTTTTATTGGCTACTGGTGTTTTTTACATCGTAGGTGGTGGAAAGCTAGTATCTCTTGCTGGTTCTTGGTATTTCCTTATAGCAGGATTATTTATTACCATTTCTGCAATTAGTATTTTCCGAAAAAAAGCGCTGGGTGTCTGGATTTTTGCGGCTGTTTTTGTTGGTACCGTAATTTGGTCATTTGTTGATGCTGGATGGGAATTTTGGCCGTTATTTTCGCGCTTAATGTTTCCTGCTGGTCTTTTTGCTGCCTTGCTATTTACTTTGCCTTCAATCCGACGTTACCAATTTCAAACGAGTTTGGCATCTTCATCCTATGCGGTAGGTGGATTAGTTGTTGTGGGAATGTTGATTGCGCTCTATCAAATGTTCCAACCACATCCAACAGTAGCAAGTTCAGGTGAAAAACTACCTCTAGTACCAGTTGATCCTGCAAAAAAACAGGTAAATTGGGAAAATTATGGTAATGATGCAGGTGGTAGCCGCTTTGTTGCTCTCGATCAAATTAACCGAGATAACGTTCATAAATTAAAAGAAGCTTGGCGCTTTAGAACGGGCGACTTTACAACGGGTAGCGGTAATGGTGCCGAAGACCAAATGACTCCGCTACAAGTTGGAAATAAAGTGTTTTTATGTACACCACATAACAACATTTTTGCGATAGATGCCGACTCGGGCAAACAACTCTGGAAAGCTGAGGTGAACTCTACAGCCGATGCTTGGGAACGTTGCCGCGGTGTTGCATACTTTGATTCAACAAAACCGCTTGTACAACCAACTTTAGCTGGTGCAAATGCAGTAACTGCGGTTGCAACCAATACGGCATGTCCACGCCGTGTATATACCAATACACCTGATGGTCGTTTAATTGCAGTGAATGCAGATAACGGTCAGCGCTGTGCTGATTTTGGTGTAAATGGAACGGTTGATTTGCTAGAAGGTCTTGGGGCTGGAACAAAAGCGCCACGTTTTGAAGTAACTTCTGCACCGACTATTGCGGGTACAACCATTGTGGTGGGTAGCCGTATTGCCGACAACGTAGCCGCAGATATGCCAGGTGGTGTTATTCGTGGTTATGACGTGATTACGGGTAAACTTCGCTGGGCATTTGACCCGCGTAATCCAAATCCTAACTATGTTCTTAAACCGGGTGAAACCTATAAACGTAGTTCGGCAAACTCATGGGCTGCAATGTCATATGACCCGCAAATGAATACGGTGTTCTTACCTATGGGTAGTTCATCTGTCGACATTTGGGGGGGTAACCGTAATCCATTAGATCACAAATACAATACTTCTGTGTTAGCACTTGATGCGACAACAGGTAAAGAGAAGTGGGTATATCAAACTGTTCATAACGATTTATGGGACTTTGACTTACCAATGCAACCGAGTCTAGTCGACTTCCCATTAAAAGATGGTACGACTAAACCAGCTGTTGTCATTGGAACCAAATCAGGCCAATTCTTTGTTCTTGACCGTGTAACGGGTAAACCACTGACTAAAGTGATTGAACAACCAGTTAAACCTGCCAATATTCCGGGTGAACAATACAGCTTAACTCAACCTCGTTCAGTTGAAATGCCTCAAATTGGTAATCAGACTTTAACTGAATCAGATATGTGGGGCGCAACGCCGTTTGATCAACTGATGTGCCGTATTAACTTTAAGTCAATGCGTTACGAAGGTTTATTTACTGCACCGGGTACTGATGTTTCATTAAGCTTCCCTGGTTCTTTAGGTGGTATGAACTGGGGTAGTATTGCTTTTGACCCGACACATCGTTACATGTTCGTAAATGATATGCGTCTTGGTTTATGGGTTCAACTCATTAAACAAACACCTGAAGACATTAAGATTCAGGCGAGTGGTGGCGAAAAAGTAAATACAGGTATGGGTGCTGTACCAATGAAAGGTACACCATATAAAGTGAATAAAAACCGCTTTATGTCCGCTTTAAGTATTCCTTGTCAAAAACCACCGTTTGGTACCATGACAGCAATTGACATGAAAACTCGTCAGGTTGCATGGCAAGTACCACTTGGTACAGTTGAGGACACTGGACCACTTGGTATTAAGATGGGCTTGAAAGCCCCAATTGGTATGCCAACTATTGGTGGGCCAATGGCAACTCAAGGTGGCTTAGTCTTCTTTGCTGCAACTCAAGATTATTACTTGCGTGCTTTTGATTCATCTACAGGTAAAGAGCTGTGGAAGTCACGTATGCCAGTAGGTAGTCAGGGAACTCCAATTAGCTATGTTTCACCTAAAACAGGTAAACAGTATGTTGTGGTTACCGCGGGTGGTGCACGTCAGTCTCCGGACCATGGTGATTATGTGATCGCATATAGTTTAGAGAAATAATGAAAGAGGGCAAAAGGATAAATTCTCTTTTGCCCTTATTTTTTAATATCTTTTTTCTATTAGAGTATTTGCGTAAATTCTGTAATTTTAGTGAGATAGCTTTACCAAATAGTAAAAAAGTGCTTGAAGTTATTGCTAAACTTAAAATATTCCTATAATTGATTCATCCTGAACACTAGATATAGCCGAACTATTAAGCATTTTTTTATAATGTTTTACCTATAAATAAAATTTTAAAATTTATTAAGTTTTGTTTAACTTAAAGTTGTGAATTTTAATTAAAAATAAACATTATTGAGTTTTTAACCTTGAAAAACAGGTTTTTTTTGTTGGAAAAACGAGCGTAAATATATACTTATATTATATTTAAATAATGTATTGCATTAAGATAGAATGGTCGGCGCAGGTTATTACTACCCAGTAATAATTTGTATTTCAGGAATTTAAGCTTTAATTGGCTTAAGGCTCATCTAACGATGGGCCTTTTTTTATGTGCTTTATATCTTAATTTTCTTGATAGCTAAAAATAGCCTAAGTAATAGCAAATAAAACTATGAAAAATGAGTCTTTAATGACAATTTGGATATGATTTGTTAGATTAATGCCACTTGATAATAATAGGTGATGTAATGAGATTTTTAGTTCTTGCAACTTTATCCGGTTTGGCTTTAATGGGTTGTGCTTCTGTTCAACAAGCACCTAATACACAAGAAACCATTCGTTATGCTTCTAGTCCATGTTTCGGCGCATGCCCAATTTACTCAGTAGAAGTAACACCTACAGGTTTAATTCGTTTTGAAGGTAAGCAATATACAAAAGCAATTGGCGTTAAAGAAATTCAAGGTAGCGTAAAAGATTATCAAAAACTTGCTGATGAATTAAAAACTTATCGTCCGCAAACAGGAACCCAATCTAAAACTGCAGGTTGTCAGCAAACTGCGACCGATATGCCTAGCTATTACATCACCTGGATTCAACCCAATGGTACAGAAACAAAATTAAGCCATTACACAGGTTGTATCTCTCCAGCAAATAATAGATTAAATAAAGTTATGGAAAAATTACCTGAACAATTAGGCATTAAAGATCTAATTTAATGATAAAAGCCCCAAAATCTTGGGGCTTTTTCTTTTTAAGAAGAATTATAAACTCAAAAGTTTTATATTAAGTATTTCTAAAAGAATCAGCGTATAATACAGATTATAAAAACATATATTGTTAAGAGTGCTTATATGTCAAGTATTGTCTATGCCTTTGTGGGTGGTTTATTACTCGGTATCGTAACAGTTGGGTATTTATATATAAATGGTCGTATAGCTGGAATTAGTGGTTTGCTTGCTCAATTCATTAGCCCATCTAGAGATATATTTAAAAGTTCTGCATTCTGGTTCATAGCAGGACTCGTGATTACACCTTTCATATATGGTTATTTCTATCAGCCTGAAATCGAAATTAAAGCCAATTCATTTGTACTTATTCTGGCAGGGTTACTTGTTGGTTTTGGTACACGACTTGGATCAGGCTGTACAAGTGGGCATGGCATTTGTGGAATGAGCAGGTTATCAAAACGCTCAATAATAGCAACAGCAGTTTTTATGTTTGCCGGCATGTTAACGGTTTATATCATTCGCCATGTGTTGGGGTAATCTTATGAAAAATATCTTTGCTTTTATATTTGGTGGTTTGTTTTCATTGGGGTTAATGATTTCTGGTATGTCTAACCCTGCAAAGGTTTTAGGGTTTCTAGATATTTTTGGGCAATGGGATATTAGCTTAATGTTTGTGATGCTAGGTGCTATTGCTGTGGCATTTATTCCGTTTCAAAGGGCCATTAAAAAACCAAAAACGATTTTTAATGAACAAATTCAATTACCAACAAATACACAGATTGACCAAAGGTTAATTGTAGGCGCTTTTATTTTCGGTATAGGCTGGGGAATAGCAGGTATATGTCCAGCGCCCGCTTTAACTCTTATTGGATTAGGGCATTTTGAAGCACTTTATTTTATTGTCGCGATGTTAGTAGGAATGTTTATTTACCGAATTTTAAATAAAGGAAATTAAGCCTATGCAACAACCTCTAGTAAAAGATTTTTTTGATGAAAACACCAATACTTTTAGCTATGTTGTTGCGGATTTAGCGACTCTTCAATGCGCTATTATTGATAGCGTGCTTGATTACGATGCCGCATCGGCCACTACAAAAACATCCAATGCTGATCTGATCGTCGATTATGTCTTGGCGCAAAACTTTAAAGTACAATGGATTTTAGAAACCCATGTACATGCGGACCATATGACTGCGGCTCAATATTTAAAATCTAAATTGGGCGGTACAATTGCGATTAGTCAAAAAATCTCGGTAGTACAAGAAACATTTTCGGCTATTTATAATTTTGACTTTAAGAAATTCAATGAAAATCAACCTTTTGATTATTTGTTTGAAGATTATGAACATTTCAAAATAGGGGAGATAGAAGCCTATAACATTCCTACACCAGGGCATACACCCGCTTGCTTAAGCTATGTGATTGCCGATGCTGTTTTTGTCGGTGATACTTTATTTATGCCTGATTATGGTTCGGCCAGATGCGACTTTCCTAAAGGAAGTGCTGCTGAGCTTTATGATTCGGTACAAAAACTTTATACACTTCCCGACAATATGCGCATGTTTTTATGCCATGACTATAAGCCCGAAGGTCGTGATGAATATGTCTGTCAAACAGATATAAAAACTCAAAAGCAAAGCAATATTCATTTAAATCGACGAGTTTCTAAAGAATCATTTATCAAAATGCGTCAAAAAAGAGATGCTACTTTGGCAATGCCAAAATTAATTTTGCCTTCAATTCAAATTAATATGAATGGTGGAAATTTTCCAGAACCTGAAGCGAATGGGATCCGTTATTTGAAAATTCCGTTTAATTATTTTTAGAAATAGCCTAAGCATTCATCCGCGATCATTCTATCTATTCAAATAGCCTAAGCAAACAATAAAATTTACCCTGTCGAAATAGCCTAAGCAAGATTTAAAGAACTTGTCTTAAATCCCGCGAAGTCTCTTGCAATAGCGGCAGAATATGTTGAATTAAATATTCTTCAGTTGTTTTCATAGTTGGAGAAACAATATTTAAAGCTGCAACCACTTTAAAGTCTTGTCCATAAATTGGTACGGCGAGTGCATGAACTCCTAATTCGTGTTCTTCACGCGAATAACACCAATCTTGTTCTCGAATCTCTTGTAGTAACTCTAAAAATTTATCATTTTCGACATGCGTATATTTAGTTAAACGCTGAAGAGGATATTTTTGGAGCCAGTCCAATTGTTCTTCTTGGCTTAAATGTGCCAGTAAAATTTTACCCGCAGATGTCGCATGAGCAGGCAGACGGTTACCTAAGTGTAAGCCGTATGGATTTACACGGTCAGTTTGTTGGTGGGCCGCACTACGAGCAATAGTAATGGCTTCATAACCATCAAGTACCATCACCGAATAAATGAGAGAAGTTTGGTTAGTTAACAGATTTAATAAAGGCTGAGATACTTTCGGAAGCTGGGCTGCACCTAAATAAGCTCCTGAAAATTTAAGAACTTTCGGAGTTAAATAGTAATAGTGACCATCTGACTCAAGATAACCTAAATATTCTAAAGTTAATAAATGACGTCTTGCTGCTGCTCGGGTAAGCCCAGTTTTTTCAGCAGCCATAGAAATGTTTAAACGATGTTGATTACTACTAAAGCTATCTAAAATCGCCATGCCTTTACCAATACCAGCAATGTAATCTTCATGACGAATCGTTTTTTTGTTGTCCTGATTCTGGATTATCCGTTCATCTTTACTCATTACTGATCCTTGTACGATAGAAGCTTAGTAGATCAATTTGCTTTACTGAAAAAGTTTAATAATTTCATGTCGCAGAAATTGATGTCTTAAATTATCCCTTAAATCTTCGTGCCAAAACATACCCATTTTAATGTTGGTTATCTCAAAAGGCAGAGAATGTAAGCAAATTTCATGACTATAAGACAAATGCTGCAAAATCATTCGAGGCATGGTGAGTATTGCGTCGGCTTGGGCTCCTAAAACTTGTAACGCCGTTGAATAGTTTTGACAGCGCATAAATACATTTCTTGAAATTTTTTGGTGTTGGTTTAAATAAATATCTTCAAGTAAAGCGCCCGTACGGCGTGACGAAACACCAATGTGCCGACCACTGATATAACTAGCTAAATCGACTTCTTTAAGTTGGCTGCAAATGACAAACTCATCTGTTACCAAATGATCAAAGGTAATTTTTGGAGATAAGTATTGTTCTAGGTCAATCACGAAATCGAGCTGTTGTGTCGCCAAGTCCGCCATAATATGTTTTCGATCTAGCTTCATACTCACAAACTGCAAATCTAAATTAAGATTTTGAAAATGTTGAGCCAGTCTTGGAAGAATAATCGGCTCAATTTCATCATGCACGGCGATTTTTAAGCTTTTTAAACTGGTTGGATCAAAAACATGTTTCTGTTGGCTAATATTTTGAATCGTTAAAAGTGCTTGCTTAACAGTTGGGTAAATCTGCTCGGCAAAAGGAGTGGCAGACATTTTATTGCCTACTCGTATGAATACATCATCTTCAAGTTGCTGGCGTAAACGCTGCAAAGCATGACTTGCCGCTGACTGCGTAATATTAAGGCTACTTGCGGCATTCGAAATACTTTTTTGTTCATAAATCGCGATAAAAAGCGGATATAAATTGATATCAATCCGGTGGAAAAAACTTAGATCTAGGCCATGTAAGTTATGAATATTATTCATGAGGTGTTATTTAATAAAATCATTTCATTCATATTAAGTTTCAAGTTATGTTGATGTAAAGACCAGATAATGATGTAAAGGAAAAAGAATGTTTGAACTCTCAAAAAAAGCTCAGGATTTTGCTGAGCGAACTAAAAAATTTATTCAAGAAGAAATAGAACCTGTCGAAGCAAAATTTTGGGAAGAAGTTCATGAGTTAAATCCAGATGGAAACTGGAAAAAATGGCAATGGCCAGACCTTTTAGAAACTCTGAAATCTAAAGCTAAACAAGCCGGTCTTTGGAATATGTTTTTACCCGATGAAAAGCTGGGTGCTGGGTTATCAGTTCAAGAGTATGCGCATATTGCTGAATTGACTGGCCGCAGTTTATTGGCACCAACCGTTTTTAACTGTAATGCACCAGATACAGGAAATATGGAGGTGTTATGGCGCTATGGCAGTGAGCAGCAAAAACAGCAATGGTTACAGCCTTTACTAGACGGAAAAATTCGTTCGGTTTTTTGTATGACTGAACCCGATGTTGCGTCAAGCGATGCAACCAATATGCAAGCGACTGCACTCATCGACGGTAATGAAATTGTTTTAAATGGCAAAAAATGGTGGTCGTCTGGTTTAGGTGACCCAAATGCTAAAGTCATTATTTTTATGGCGCATACCCCAGATGAAACCAAAGACCGCCATCATCAACACTCCATGGTTTTAGTACCGATTGATACCGCAGGCGTCGAAATTCAACGGATGTTACCTGTGTTTGGTGACTACGATGCGCCGCATGGACATGGTGAGGTTCACTTTAATAATGTTCGAGTGCCTATTGAAAACTTTATTGGTGGAGCGGGGCAAGGCTTCGAAATTGCACAAGGTCGTTTAGGGCCAGGGCGTATTCACCATTGCATGCGCTGTATTGGAGCTGCTGAAAAAGCTTTAGAGCTTATGATTGATAGAGGCATGTCTAGAACGGCGTTTGGCAAAGAAATTCTAAAACTTGGCGGAAACCTCGAACGCGTGGCTGATGCTCGAGTCGCCATAGATCAAGCCAGACTTTTAACCTTGTATGCTGCTTATAAAATGGATACTTTAGGGAATATGGCTGCTTTAACAGAAATATCTGCAATTAAAGTGGTCGCTCCGAGCGTTTTAGAAAAAGTAGTTGATATGGCAATTCAGCTACATGGCGGTGCAGGTGTTTCAAGAGATACACCATTAACGGGTTTCTTTGCCCAAGCACGCAGTTTACGTTTAGCTGATGGTCCGGATGAAGTGCATAAAGGCATGATTGCCAAATTAGAGTTAGCCAAACGTGGTTATGGTCGTCATAAGAAAGTATAAGTTTAAAGGAAGTGAATATGTCGGTAATTGATGTAGGCGGTGAAGTACGTGAAGGTGAAGAACTTGATATTGGGGCAGTTGAAAACTGGTTAAAGAACCAAGGGGTTGAGCTGGTTGGCCCAGCAGTTGTTACTCAATATACGGGCGGGGCGTCGAACTGGACTTATCGTTTAAAGTATAAAAATACCGATTTAATTTTGCGTCGTCCTCCAAAAGGAACTAAAGCGAAGTCGGCCCACGATATGGCCCGTGAATATATGGTGCAGAAAAATCTTGCGCCTTATTATCCAGTGCTTCCTAAAATGGTTGCACTTTGTCAGGATGAATCGGTCATTGGCTGTGATTTTTATGTCATGGAACGCATTGAAGGTATTATTGCTCGTGCAAAATTACCGCCTGAGCTTGGCTTTAATGAAGAAGATGTTCATGAGCTTTGTGTAAATGTTATTGATAAGCTGATTGAGCTACATCAAGTACCTTATGAGAACACGCCTTTAGCTGAATTAGGCAAAGGTGCGGGATATTGCCGTAGACAAGTTGAAGGTTGGGATAAGCGCTATGAAAAAGTCCGCACAATTAACGTTCCTTCATTTAAATATGTTCGAAAATGGCTAAACGATAATATCCCTCAAGATTCTACGACTTGTATTATTCACAATGATTGGCGTTTTGATAATGTGATTTTAGATCCAGAACATCCAACAGAAGTGATTGGTGTGCTCGATTGGGAAATGGCAACTTTGGGTGATCCATTAATGGATTTAGGCAGTGCTTTGGCCTATTGGGTTGAGCCAACGGATAACATGATTTTTAGATCGACGCGCCGTCAGCCGACTCACTTAAAGGGAATGTTCTCACGAAAAGAAGTCGTTGACTATTATTTGCAGAAAACAGGATTGGAGCCTCAGAACTGGGCTTTTTATGAAGTCTTCGGTGTATTCCGTTTAGCAGTGATTGCCCAGCAAATCTATTACCGTTATTACCATAAACAAACCCGAAATCCTGCATTTAAAGATTTCTGGATCGTGATTCATGCGCTACATATCCGAGCTTTAAAACTTATCGCACAGCAAAAATTGCAAGAATCTGAATTTGCTCAGCAATCTCTACAGAAAATACAGGGTATTTTAAGAAGATGACCACAATTTATCTGGTAAGACATGGACAGGCATCATTTGGTAAAAGTAACTATGATGAGCTGTCTGAAAATGGCGAGGCTCAGGCGACTTTGTTAGGTCGTTATTTTAAGCAAATATTGAAAGAACAACCGTATGTGGTTGCTGGAACTATGCAGCGTCATGAGCAGACTGCAAAGCTCGCACTTGATGAATGCTTTCCAGATGCGGTGATTCATCATAATAATTTATGGAATGAGTTTAACCATCAACAGGTTTTTGCCCGTTATGAACCGCGTTTTGAACAGCCTGAACTGTTAAAAGCTGACGTAGCACAAGAACAGAATCCACGCGCATATCTTGCCAAAATATTCGAAGGTGCCATTGGACGATGGACAGATGGTGACTTTCATCATGAATATGATGAGTCTTGGCCACACTTTAAAGAAAGAGTCGAAACGGCGTTGCAGCAACTTTGTGATGAGTTAGCAAAAACCGAACCTCGCTATGCAGTTGTTTTTACCTCTGGTGGAGTGATTTCTGTAGCAATTGGCAAGCTGCTTGAACTTAGCCCTAATCGAACTTTTGCGTTGAATTGGGCAATCACGAATACAAGTCTCACGACTTTGCGTTTGATTGGAAATGAAGCTCAGGTTTTAAGTTTAAATGAACATCATTTTATAAAAGCTAAGCGTCCAGATTTACTGACATGGATTTAAAATAAGGATAAAAGCATGGCAAAGACGATTTTAATTACAGGCGCAAGTTCTGGATTAGGCGCAGGTATGGCGCATGAATTTGCAGCGAAAGGTTATAACTTGGCGATTTGTGCACGCCGTTTAGACCGATTAGAGACTTTAAAAACCGAACTTGAAAATGAGTACGGTATAAAAGTCATTGCAAAAAGTCTGGACGTAACTAATTACGATCAGGTTTTTGAAGTATTTCGTGCCTTTAAACAAGAATTTGGCTATTTAGACCGAATTATTGTAAATGCCGGAGTAGGCAATGGCCGTCGTATTGGTAAAGGTAATTTTGAAATTAACAGAGCCACAGCTGAAACAAACTTTATCTCTGCCTTAGCACAGTGTGAGGCGGCGACTGAAATTTTTAGAGAGCAAAACGCTGGTCATTTGGTGATGATGTCATCCATGAGTGCGATGCGTGGATTACCAAAACATTTATCGACTTATGCGGCAAGTAAAGCTGCAGTTGCTCACTTGGCCGAGGGTATTCGTGCTGAATTACTAGATACTCCAATTAAAGTCTCAACCATTTTCCCAGGTTACATCCGAACTGAAATGAATGAAGGTGCTAAACATTTACCTTTTGAAGTTGACGCCAAAACAGGATGTAAAGCTTTAGTAAAAGCTATCGAAAAACAACCTGTAAAAGCTTATGTGCCACAGTGGCCATGGTTACCCATGAGTATTGTTATGAAGGTTTTACCATTAAAGTTGGTCAATAAATTAGGATAAAAAAATTACCCCCTAAGTTTTAGGGGGTAATTTTTATTTAGAATTTTTTGGTGTAATTGACGAATAAACGGTCTTCGCCAAAGTCATTGCCATGTTTTACATTGTAATCAATACGAATATATTGCAGGGCCACGCCTTTTAGGAACGGTTGCTGAAATGCGTAGTTTAAAATCACATTCGATTCGGTTTCATGGTTTTTTTCACCATTGGCAGCTTTAAAGTCATGTCCGTAAACATATTTCACCATCGCATTTAGGCCCGGAACATAATCTTTAAAGTCATAGCCGTACATGACATGGTAAGACTTTTCATCTTCTTTAAAGAAGCCCGTAGCATTCCAGTTAATAAAATAAGTTTCTGGTAAGAAACCATCTGGTAATGGGTAAGCTGATTCACCAATAATTTGTTGGTAGCCCAAGCCAAAGGTATGGTTTTTTACTTTGAGCGTTTCTAGCACCCCGATGTTCTGCGCATCAATATCAAAAGTATTGCCATCATCTTTTGCATTAAAGTATTTAAACTTAGAGGTCAGAGCAAAACTTGGTTGCTTCCACGTATGTTCCAGTCCTACATAGTGTTTGTTATACAGATCTTCTAAATTACCGAAGTAATATTCACCCTTTAAAGACGGCGTGAATTGATAGCGCAGGTCAATGTAGTTCAAACCATCAGATTCTTTAGTAACCCCATTTGATGTGAAAGAAAACTTTTTAAAGTCTTCTTCATTTCGTGGAGATACTTTTTCAACCCGACCAATTTCTGCGTAGAGTTGGTCTGAAAGTTGTGACTTTAGGTTGGTTCCCCAATACGAAGTGAGTAACTGACGACTAGCATCTACGGCAGTTACAGGTAAATCTAGCCAGAGTTCACCGACACTTAAAAGAGTTTTGTCATAACCCAGCTTTAAAGTCGCACCGTATTTTAAGAAGTCAGAGGCTTGAGATTGTGTTTCTTTATTAAAAGGCAAAACTGTATCCGCAACATGTTTGTCTGAACTTAAGCGCACGGCGTATTGGACAGAAGCATCAGCCCCAATCGTGATTGGCTTGTCTGCAATGACTAACGGGGTGTCATGCATTTTCGATTTATAAAATAATGACGCTGCCTGAGACCAACTACCAGTGTCTTTGAGTGCATCATTATCAAAATCACGGTTAATGTAGGCATTTTTTAAAGTGAATTTCCATTCATCTTCAGTTTGCTGATTTGGATTTGCGGCCCATGAGTTGCTACACATAAGTATTAAAGTGGCAACAGCTAAAGTGCGTGGTTTAAAACGGTGAAATAATTCCATAATCCATTTCCAAAAAGATGCGCCAGTCCTCGGCACTACGTAATTTTGAATATTTCGGTACTCTCTAAGCGTTTAGTTAGAGAGTAGATTTTTGCAATTTGTGAGATCTATTAATTTAATTTTTCAAGCTTCATACTTTCACTAAAGAATTTGCAGCCTTTGAAAAGCAGAATTAAAGCAAGTACACAAGACAAACCACCTACAATAGATAAAGAAGAGCCCACCATTAACGTACTACCAAAAACTTTATCTGTAATAATGGCTACCAGTGTTGTGCCAATACCGAGTCCAATTAAGTTACTCACCAAAAGGAAGAGGGCAGAAAGGCGTGCTCTAAACTGGTTTGGGGCTAACATTTGCAAAGCAGTTGCTGAAATCACTAAAGGGAAAGATGCAAAGAACATTGCAGGAATCAGTAAGCTAACTGAAAGCCAAAGCTGATCTGTTTGGGTAAAAAATGCAATTGGAATAATCAGGCCAACAATACCAATTACACCCGTGAACATCGGCGCATCTTGACGACCTTTTTTAATAAACCAGTCATTTAGCCAGCCTGCACAAAATACGCCTAATGTATTTGCGACTAACAGAATGGTACCAAGCATATAGCCTGTTTCAGTCGGCGCGAGTTGAAACTTACGAATATAAAATGCAGGTGTCCAGCTAGTTAGGCTATAGAGTGCCATTGCATAAAAGGTAAAACCTAAATAATGACAAGCAAATGTTTTCGAATGTTTTTTAATAAACTGAAGACATTGTGTGAATTTAACTTGGTCAACTTGTCCATTTTGGTTGAGCTGTTGGCCTTTACGTGCAGGATCTTTAACGGTCAAAATAAACAGCAAACCAATAATGATGCCGGGTAAACCCACCACTAAAAAGGCAATTTGCCATGCTTTAAGGGCCCCTAATAAAGGAACTTCAATGAGTGTCACGCCTTTAAGCAGATTAATGACATAACCGCCAACTAAGAAGGCAATACCTCCACCTAAAAAAGCACCAATTGAATAGATCCCGACAGCACGCCCCAGTTTGTCCTTACTAAACATGTCGCTAAACATTGAATAAGCCGCTGGAGATAAAGCCGCTTCACCGACACCTACCGCCATACGGCTTAAGAACAGTTGAATAAAGTTTTTACTTAAACCGCAAGTTGCTGTTGCCAGACTCCAAACAATAATCCCGATTGAAATTAGTTTTGGTCGTGAAAAACGATCGGCAATGTAGGCTAAGGGTAAACCCATAACGGCGTAAAACAGTGAGAAGGCGAGGCCATGTAATAAGCTAAATTGAGTATCTGAAAGTTGGAGATCTGCTTTGATGGGTTCAATCATCAGCGCCAGAATTTGGCGGTCAATAAATGAAAATATATATGCCAACATACAAAGTATGACCACATACCATGCATATGCATTGCTTTTCTTCTGTGTCCTTTCAACAGCGATATTACTTTGGTTCATACACTTAATCCTTATGTATAAAACGCTTAAAGAAATTGATATCTAACTTTTATTATTCCTCTAAAGTTTTCGATATTTCCCCCTTTTAGATAAGAATAATAAATAGGCTAGAAATGAGTAATTTGGTCTCGTACAGACCGGAAGAGTGCGTCTAAACCCAATTACGAGTTAATGGGATTTTTAAGATCATGGAATTATTATTTTCTTTTTATATGTAAAATTCCATTACTTATTGAGTATGTTAGAATACCTAAAAAGTATGTTAAGTAATTATATATAGATAAGTTTACGATATAAAAAATTGATTTTATTTATTTTTATTGTTTTAACGAAAGAGCAGCTAAAGAAAAGGAAATTTTTAACTGCTTAAGAGAGCTAATTTATCATGATGAGAAATATTTAGCTGGATGGCATCAGGTCAAATAATTTCTTTAACTGGGTATTTAAATTATGTAGCTCGTCTTCTGAAAAAGCATTCAGGATGCCTGCCAAGGTGACCACACTAATTTGATTAATCTGTTCAACCAGTTCAATACCTTTGGCCGTTAATTTCACCATCGAGATCCGTTCATCAGAAGTAGAAGAGTAGACCTCGACAATTCCATCTTCTACCAAGCGATATACAGCTTTTGTTGCCGTCGTTAACTTTAAAGTAGAAAGATTGGCAATGTCGGTAATACTAGCTTCCCCAAGGGCATTAGTACTTAAAATAATTTTACGGCGTGTATTATCAATACCTAGCTTTTTTATTGATTTTTCAATCAGTTGTGAATACTTTCCATTCACTTGGGAAACCCAAAAAAAAGGAAAATTTTGAATACTCGACGGTTCTTTATTAGGAAGAAATTGTTCTAAATGATCAAGCATAGCTAAGCAATAACTTAGTGAAAAAAGGGTAATCCTATTATAAACAAAATTTTGCATATTTCCTTGAGAACAAATTATAAAAAAATACTTGACAATTCCATTAAATTTTCCGATATTTTAATTAATCAATAAAAATACATGGAAAAGTGAATGAATATTGTTAGCCAAAGCGTGCACAAAGGAAGTGGCAAGCTCAAGGTCATGGTGAAAGACACAATTGATATTCAAGGTCTAAAAACCATTGCTGGCAGTCGAGCTTTATTAAATGTTGAACCTGCTCAAGATGATGCCGAGGTTGTTAAAAACATTCTAAAAGCAGATTGTGAAATTATTGCGAAAACAAATTTGCACGAATTGGCTTTTGGTATTACAGGCATTAATCACGCTTTTGGTACACCCATCAATCCTAAATATCCTGAACTTATCCCAGGCGGATCTTCAAGTGGTTCGGCTGCGGCAGTTGCTGCTAAACAAGCTGACTTTACTCTAGGCACAGACACGGGTGGCTCTATTCGTATGCCTGCTGCATGCTGCGGAGTTTTTGGTTTAAAACCGACTTTTGGTCGCGTGAGCAGAAAAGGTGTATATCCGCCGTCAAGTTCTTTAGATTGCGTTGGTCCTTTTGCGAATTCAGTCGAGATGATTGAAAAGGCCATGCAAATTATTGATCCAACTTTCAAACCTACTGAATTTACTAGTGCACCAAAACTTGCTGTTTTAGATGTAAGCGCAGATGAAGTCGTTTGGAACTGTATTCATCAAGCACTTCAAAAAGCAAATTTAGATACCACCTTAGAAAAAGTTGAATACTTTGAAGCGGCTTATGACGCAGGCATGCAGATTATTAATTATGAAAATTGGCAAGCTTTTGGTGAATTAACTGAAACGGGTTTAATTGGTTCTGATGTAAATGGTCGTTTATTAAAAGCGGCACACACCACTTTAGAGCAAGTAAAACAAGCAGAAGTTGTGAGAGCGCAGCTGACCCAAGAACTCGATGCTTTATTAGAAAAATATGATGCATTGGTTCTACCGACACTTCCGCAAATTCCACCGAAAGTTTCTGAAGCTGAAAACACGGTCGCTTTTTTGAATCTTACAGCTTTAGTTCGACCATTTAATTTATCAGGTCATCCAGCCATTTCAGTGCCACTTGAAACCAGTGAAGGTTTACCAGTGGGCTTACAGATCGTATCAAAGCATCAAAAAGATGAGCAATTATGCGCTATAGCTAAATTTTGTGTTGATGCAATGCAATAAATTACAAGGAGTTAGATGATGAATAAGTTGTCTAAAATGGAGTTTGCTTCTCAAGACAAAGCAGTTGACTTAGACGCTTTGTGTCAAGAAATTCGTGAGCGTGCCTGTACAGGTGAATTTGATAATCAGGCGTATGTGAGCCAAGACATTATCGAAAAACTTAAACAGATTGGCGTTTACCGTGCATTAGTTCCTAAGCGTTTTGGTGGTGAAGAATGGTCTCCAAGGCAGTTTTGTGAATTGATCGAAACTTTATCTAAAGCTGATGGTTCAGTCGGTTGGGTGGCAAGTTTCGGTATGAGCCCTGCGTATTTAGGAAGTTTGCCTGAGGAAACACTTAAAGAATTGTACCAAAACGGGCCAGATGTGGTGTTTGCCGGAGGTATTTTCCCGCCACAACCTGCTGAAATTACTGATGAAGGTGTCGTAGTTCGTGGACGTTGGAAATTCTCAAGTGGCTGTATGGGAGCTGACATTGTTGGTGTAGGAATTTCACCGCTTAAAAATAATGAAATGCAAGGCTTACCTCGCATGGCAGTGATGCCTGCAAAAAAAGCTAAAATCGAAATGACTTGGGACACCGTTGGCCTAAAAGGTACGGGAAGCCATGATTTGGTGGTCGAAGATGTATTGGTCGAAAAGAAATGGACCTTTGTACGTGGTGAACCTTCGAAACTCAGTGAGCCATTTTTTAAATATCCGTCACTGTCTTTAGCGACGCAAGTATTAACCGTGGTGGGTATTGGTGTTGCAGCTGCTGCATTAGAAGAATTTGAAAAATTAGCACCGGGTAAAGCATCTATTACAGGCGGTTCAGAAATTGCAAATCGTCCAGTGACTCAATATGAGTTTGCTCAAGTTGATGCAGAATTTCAGGCTGCAAAATCATGGTTTTATCAAACCATGGATATTGTTTGGAATGAAATTATTGCTGGTCGTGAAGCCACTGCTGAACAAATTAGTGATATGCGTCTGGCATGTACCCATGCAGCGCGAGTTTGCGCCAAAGTCACCCGAAAAATGCAAATGCTCGCGGGCATGACAGCAATTTATACCAACAATCCATTTAGCCGTTTTGTGAATGACACCAACGTGGTGACTCAGCATGCCTTTATGGGCGATGCGACCTTACAAAATGCAGGCTCAATCAGTTTCGGGTTAAAGCCAACCCCAGGTTATTTATAAGTTTTAATTTTTAAAAAAGGATATTGAAATGGAAGCTAAAAAATCATTACGCGTTTTGTTCTGCATGGGTATTAACCAAAACTTTTTTGACGCGGAACCTGCTGAAGCAAAAGCAGTTTGGGCAGCATTTGGTGAAATGTGGAATGGTATTCATGACTTACCGGGCGTACATGTTTTTGGAAATCTTGATGATGACCAAAGCATGGTTGGCCCAAGTGCAGGTTGGCCTTGGACAACTTATTTGCTTGCTGATGTTCCGGATATTGAAACCGTACATGCCGCTTGTAACTTGTTTAGAACGACCGTGGTGGGTGAAGGGCCATACAAACTTTGGAAATATTGCAAAGTTGAAGCTCGTGTTGGGCGTGAATTGATTATCCAACGTTAAGGCGATGGCAATGAATGACAAAGTGAATATGGCAGAAATCATAGAGCGGCTAGAACAGTTAGAAGCGCACAACGCCATTCGTAACTGCCTGAACCGCTATATGGAAATCTGCGACGAGCTCAATGCAAATACAGACCTTGACGAGCTGATGAATCTTTTTGATCAGGACTGTATTTGGGAAGGTATTGGCGAGAAATATGCCAAATCGTTTGGCCGTTATGCTTCTTGGCAGTCGATTTACGACATGTTTAAAAGCTATACCCAAAAAGAATCTCACTTTGTCATGAATGCACACTTTGTAAATTCAGAACAAATTTATGTAAATCAAAATGATGCAAATGCTTCATGGCTGATGTTGCAGACTTCAACGTTTAAAGATGGCCGTAGTCATCTGAATACAGCAAAGCTCAATGTGAAGTTTCAAAAGCAAGCAGATGGAACATGGAAAATTAAACATTTCCAAACACAGAATATTTTCAGTCGTCCCGTATCGCATTGGCACAGTGAAGCTGAATTGCCGCTACCTTCCCCGGAATGACCCAGGACATATTTAAAAGGACTATTGATATGAACAGTATTATCCCGACGCATAACATTGGCACTGATTACGATGCTTTAGTTCAAAGTGACCGTGCCCATACTTCTCTTTATAAAGATGAACGCATTTTTGATGAAGAAATGGAAAAAATCTTTTATAGCACTTGGGTGTGGGTTGCACATGCAAGTGAAATTCCAGAAGGTGGAAGCTATAAAACCATTAATATCGGTAAACAGCCTGTGGTTGTGGTGCGTGACCGTAAAAAGAAAGTCCATGTACTTTTAAATCGTTGTCGTCATCGTGCAGCAACCGTATGCGAACATAAAAAAGGAAAAACTAATAGTTTTGTATGTCCGTACCACGGTTGGAGTTATGCACTTGACGGTAGTTTACGTGGTGTGCCATCTCCGGAAAGCTACGGCGATTGTTTAGATAAATCAGAATTACCACTGGTGAGTCTACGGGTAGAAGAATATAACGGCATGATCTTCGCTTCATTTAAAGAAGACATTCAACCGCTTGAAGAGTTCCTTGGGCCAGCAAAAAAATGGATTGACCTGTTTATGAAACAAGGTGCGGGTTATCCAATTAAAGTGTTGGGTGAACACCGTTTCCGTTTTCCGGGTAACTGGAAAATTCAGCTTGAAAATACCACCGATGCCTATCACTTTCCATTAGTACACAAGTCATTCTTAAGTTCTGTCGATGAAAAAACAGAAGAGCTCTTTAACTTCGAAAACCAACCGGGCTTTGTTGAAGACTTAGGAAACGGTCACAGTGTCATGGTGATGATTCCTGAACTGGTCGATTTAGACGAAAAACTCATGGAACGTCCAATTCAAGAGCGTTTCGAAGACTTGGCTCAAGCTTTGCGCGACGAAGGCCATGAAGAGTTAGAAGTACGCCGTATTGTTCGAGCAGTTGGTGGTTCTGGCTTTAACTTAAATTTATTCCCGAATATTGCATGTTCGATGGCGTTCTTCCGTGTGTTACAGCCAATTTCAGTTGCTGAAACAGAAATTCATCACTCGGTGATTACGATGGATGGTGGCCCGCAAATTGCCAACCAATATCGCTTACGTTTGCATGAACATTTCCAAGGTCCATTTGGTTTTGGTACGCCAGATGACTCAGAAGCTTGGGAGCGCGTACAACACGGTGCCAATGCGGGTAATGATTTATGGATTATGCTCAACCGCGGTTTACCGGGCGAAGTCAAAACCGAAGATGGCTTAAAAAGTGATGTTAGTGCTGAAACAGGTATGCGTGCAGCATATCAGCAGTGGAAAAAGATGATGACGGCTTAAGGAGAGAGCAATGAATATGAATCTGCAATTATTAAATGAAGTCACTGCTTTCATCTGGGCTGAAGCAGATATGTTAGACCACAGCGAGTACCGTGAATGGCTCAATTTATGGAATGAAAAGGGCGTTTATATCATTCCGATTGACCCGAACCTTACTGACTACGAGAACAACTTAAATTATGCCTATGACGATAATCATATGCGTACTTTACGTGTACAGCGTCTTGAAAATGGTGAGGCAATTTCTACGGCACCAAAGGCGAATACGGTACGCAGTATTTCGCGAGTACGAGTCATTCAAGACCAAGATGATGAAATCGTTTTGCGTTGTGCTCAAAACTTACGTGAATTCCGTAAAGAAAACCTTAAGCATTACACAGCTGATATTACCTACCATCTAACTCGTGATGCGGCTACAGGCTTTAAGATTAACCGTAAAATCATTAACTTGGTTAACTCAACCGATACCTTAGCTGGTATTAGCTACATTCTTTAGGAGCGGTAACATGAAACAGGTTGTTTTAGTGACAGGTGCTGCTTCTGGACTCGGTAATGTCATTGCTGAATATTTTGCGAGCCAAGGCCATCAAGTGATTTTGTCGGCAAGTACGCTTGAAAAAGCAGAAAATGCCAAGGCTCAAAGTCAATATGCCCAAAATATGTTTCCCTTGAAATTAGATATTTCAGTTGAGGCAGATTTTCATGCAGCGGTGCAATGGATTGAAGAGAAATTTTCTAAACTTGATGTGTTAATTAATAATGCTACCGTCACCAAAGCAACGCCAGTATTAGAAATTACCGTAGCCGATTTTGATTGGGTGACCCAAGTCAACCAACGCGGCACCTTTCAGGCTTGCCAAATTATTGGCCAATATATGGCTAAAAAAGGCTATGGACGCATCATTAATATGGCGTCGTTAGCAGGACAAAACGGTGGTACTGCAACAGGTGCACACTATGCGGCAACCAAAGGCGCGATTGTGACGTTAACCAAAATTTTTGCCAAAGAGTTTGCGGCAAAAGGGGTAACGGTCAATGCAGTTGCACCGGGACCTATGGAATCACCGATCGTTCATAGTGTGGTGTCAGACGAAAAAATGGAACAGTTCATCCAGAATATTCCGGTTAAAGCCTTAGGAAGTATGCATTTTATTGCTGAAACTTGTGGGTTGCTTGCGAGTCCAAATGCGGCGTTTGTGACTGGTGCAACATGGGATATTAACGGTGGTTTATTCATGCGTTAAGCCAATCGCTTAATCATGAAAAGGGAGTTGAATCATGACTACACTTTATGATGTTGTCGTTAAAAATCGCCATGTGGAAGGTGGAAATATTGCAGTCATGGAATTTGAATCTGCAACTTCTACAACATTGCCAAAAGTTGAAGCAGGTGCGCATATTGATGTGCACTTACCGAATGGCATGGTGCGCCAATATTCACTTTGCCAAAATCCAAATGATGAAGGTAAGTTTCGCCTTGGAATTTTACGTGACCCTGAATCACGTGGTGGCTCAATATCCGCTTTTGATGAAATTAAAGATGGCATGCAAATTCAGGTCAGTGAGCCAAAAAATTTATTTCCACTTTTAAAAGCCAAACACAGTGTCTTGATTGGCGGTGGAATCGGGATTACGCCATTAATCACGATGGCGTATCAACTTGCACATGAAGGCGAATCATTTGAGCTTCACTACTGCGGCGCTAGCCCTGAAAAATGTGCTTTTGTTGATGAAATTAAAAATGGTGAGTTAGCAAAACACACAACTTTTCATTTTAAATCGGAAGGTGCAAGCCACCGAGCATTTTTTGAATCTGCCATTAAAGATATTGACCTAGAGAGCCATATTTACACCTGTGGTCCAGTCGGTTTCATGGATTGGGTGATTAACCTCGCCACGACTCACGATTTTCCTGAGCAGCAAATCCACAAAGAGTATTTCCAAGTCGAAACCGACACATCGGGAGATTCATTTGAAGTGGTGGCTGAGCGTAGCGGAAAAATTATTATGGTTGAAGCTGGCGAAACCATTTTGCAGGCTTTGGCTAAAGAAGGCATCGACATTGAAATGTCTTGCGAGCAAGGCGTATGCGGAACCTGTATGTGCGATGTAATTGAAGGCGAACCTGATCATCGAGATGTTTATTTTACTGACGAAGAAAAGGCCAGCAATGAGCAAATATTAGTGTGCTGTTCACGCTCTAAAACACCGAGATTAGTTTTAGATATTTAATGCTCTCGCGATTTATATGGATGTAAGAGAAGGTTTAGGAGAAAGATGATGAATGTATTACAACAAATAGATGAGTTTACGGTCGATCCACTACAGTTCCGACGAGCATTAGGAAATTTTGCAACAGGCGTTACCATTGTTACTGCACAAAATGCACAAGGTGAGAAAGTCGGTGTAACCGCAAATAGTTTTAATTCAGTATCACTCGATCCACCGCTTATTTTGTGGAGCATTGATAAAAAATCGTCAAGTTTTTCAGTATTTGAAGAAGCAACACATTTTGCAGTCAATATTTTATCGGGCACGCAAATTGAGCTGTCTAATAAGTTTTCGAGACGCAATATTGATAAATTTGCCGACACAAATTTTCAACTTGGCGCAGGATGCGCACCTATTTTAGAAAATTGTTCTGCGGTGTTTGAGTGCGAACGTTATCAAGTGATCGAAGGTGGTGACCACTGGATTATTATTGGTAAAGTGGTTCGTTTCCATGACCAAGGCCGAAGCCCGCTGGTTTACCATCAAGGTGCATATTCTTGTGTCATGCCGCATCCAAGCCTTCAAGTTAAACAAACTGAACAGAACGGCGTAGACCAAACACATTATGGGCACTTATATAATAATGTCTGCTACTTAATGAGCCGTGCTTTTAAAGCCTATCAAACCGACTATATTCCTAAGCAAATGGCTTCGGGTTTCCGTACCAGTGAATCTCGTCTCTTGCTTGTTTTGGCAAGTGGTACTGCTTCTAGTAAAGAAGATTTACCGCGAGATATTGCTATGCCAATGCAAGAAGTTGAAAGGTCGGCTGAAATTCTAAAATTTGAAGGATTATTGGTCGATCATGATAATTTGTACGCCCTGACCGAAAAAGGCAAACAAACGGCGCAGTATTTATTTGATATTGCCGACAGCCACCAAAATGAGGTGTTTAAAAAGTATTCTGAGGAACAAAAGGATATTTTTATCACCATGCTGCGAGATTTTGCAGGAGTAGCATAAGTCCCATTAAGCTGATAAATTGAATTGATTTATCAGCTTCTTTACATCTAGCTGACTATCATCAAAACAATTCCACGGATAAGGAATTTTTGGCACACAATTTGTTTATCAATAAAACATGATTGCAAATATGCCAAGACAGTGCACCACCACAAGCGCAAAATCTTGAGCGGTGGCACATGTATAGAGAGGTAAGGGATGAACCAATATGTAAGTGATGCATTACTCACATGGACGCACCATATTAAAAATGTGTGCGGCAATTTTGAAACCGATTTTGATGGAACCCGTAATTTATTCATTGGTGAGGTTCAGTGCTTTTTATTGGGCGATACCGAAATTGCTTTTATTAAAAATAATGCCAATAAAATTGTCCGAAAAGCCGATGAAATAGATCGAGTGAATAATCGTTTTTGTTTTTTGATTTTGCAGTATTCGGGAAAAATGCTGCTCGAGTATAAGAATGAGACTCTAAGTCTGAATGAAGGCGATATTGTGTTGGTAGACCCGGTCGAAACTATTTCGATGTATCCGCAAGGTTTGGTGAGTCAGATTTCAGTCCATCTCTCACGTGAAAAATTACTTAAAGAAAATATTAGTACTGAATATTTTGGAAAACTGATTACTCAAAATATGAGTGGTTTTTTACTCAAGAATATTTTGAAAAATATGTCTGCAGAAAACATCAAACTTTGGTACGCAACCGAAGACGGTAATGCTTTTGAAGATGCGCTGATCGCCTTAATCAAACCCACAATCAATTATAAAAATGTTCATAGCTCCAATAATCTAATGGAAAAAGCCGAGCGCTATATTATAGAAAACTTAGCAAAACCCGATTTAACACCTAAATTAATTGCAGAGCATATTGGGGTATCTCTACGTCATCTCTACCGTTTGTTCCTTCAAGAAAATTTATCTATTAACAAATATATACAGCTCAAGCGTCTAGAAAAAGTCAAAGCAGATTTGCTTGATAAAAAGAACAAACAGAGTTCGATTACCCAAATTGCCTTGAAGTGGGGTTTCTGGGACGGTGCTCATTTTTCAAAAATCTTTAAAAAGACTTATGGTATTTCTCCTAAAGAATTTAGAGAGGGTATGCCGGTTTAAATATTTCTTCTTTTAATGTCATTTTTAGACAAATTCGACGTCATTCTTGAACAAGCTAGCCCTATGTAAGTGTGTTGAAATTAAATTCATTAGAGCAGGTTAGATAAGCTTAATAACCATAAAACTATTAAGTTGGTCTAATGAATTTCACTCACAGGAAGTGCATTTTAACTGTCTGATTCAGATAGTTCAGGGATAGATGAAAAGGATGAAACCAATGCGTAAACAACGATTATTGAATGACATACAAAAAATACTGGCACTTAACTTATCAATCGCTGCAAGCTTTTGGGGACTCAATACTCAAGCGTTTGCTCATGGTGGAAAGGCCGACATGGTCTCACTTTATCAAAACATGAGTGAGCAAGGCGCTAAAGTTGTTAAAGATGACTTTACTAATACTTATATGATCACCAAAGGTTCTATGGTGGTTCGAGCTAAACCTAATTCAGATCAGGTTTTGATAAATGGCAAACCTTTCACGCTCAGCGTGCCTTTATTAATTAAAGATGGTAAACCTGTTATTGGAAAAGATTTTTTTAATGAAGTATTCCAGTCTGGGTTAGATCAAACTTTTAAAATTGAAAATACGTTTCATCCACTCAATAGCTTAAATTCTGACGAAATTAAAAAGACATTTGATGTGATTAACCGCTCGAAATACGCCTATAAAAATATGCGTTTTGCCGAGTTAAAGCTTAAAGAACCTGAAAAAGCAAAAGTTTGGGACTACTTTATTAATCACAAAGAATTTAAAGAAGATCGTATTGCCTCATTTATTTTATTAAAGGGGAGTCAAGCAATTGAAGGTGAAGTTAATCTTAACACTCAACAAGTCACAAAATGGAATGTACTTAAAGACACTCATGGAATGGTGTTGCTCGATAATTTTGAAGCCGTACAGCGTGTAATTGAGACAAGTAAAGAATATCAGGAAGCTTTACGGAAACGCGGCATTACCGATGTGAAGAAAGTGATTGCTACACCGCTAACTGTTGGATATTTTGGCGGTAAAGATGGTTTGGACAAACAACTCAATATATTAAAAGTTGTTGCTTACCTTGATGTCGGTGATGGTAACTACTGGGCGCATCCGATTGAAAATTTAGTTGCCGTAGTCGATTTAGATAAAGAAAAAATTATTAAGATTGAAGAAGGTTCAATCATTCCTGTACCAATGGCAAATCGACCTTATATGTCGAATAAGCCAGTACCAAGTAAGCTAAAACCACTCAATATTACTGAACCTGAGGGTAAGAACTTTAGCATTACAGGTCAAACCATACATTGGGGCAACTGGTGTTTGCATGTGGCCTTAGACTCTCGTGTTGGCTTACAGCTTTCAACCGTGACCTATAAAGATAAAGGCGTTAAGCGTAAAGTCATGTATGAAGGGAACTTGGGTGGAATGGTGGTTCCATATGGCGACCCGGATATCGGTTGGTACTTCAAATCCTATTTAGATTCTGGCGAATATGGTATGGGAACACTTACCTCATCTATTCTTCCGGGAACAGATGCACCAGACAACGCTGTTTTACTTGATGCTGTGATTGCAGACTATAAAGGCCAACCACAAGTAATTCCAAATGCGATTGCTGTATTTGAACGTTATGCTGGGCCTGAATATAAACATCACGAAATTTTTGGCAACCAAGATGCGAGTGAAGCCCGCCGTGAACTTGTTGTGCGCTGGATTAGTACAGTGGGGAACTACGATTACATGTTTGACTGGGTATTTGCCCAAAATGGTGTAATTGGGATTAATGCGGGTGCAACAGGTATTGAAGCTGTTAAAGGTGTTAAATCACGCACCATGCATGACAGTACCGCAAAAGAAGACACTAAATATGGAACTTTAATTGACCATAATATTGTGGGTACAACGCATCAGCACATCTATAACTTCCGCTTAGACATGGATGTAGATGGGGAAAACAACAGCTTTATGCATATGGACCCTGTGGTGAAAGCCAATGACAAAAGTGGTGTCCGTACAAGCTCAATGCAAATTGACAGTAAAGTCATTACGAATGAGCAAAATGCAGCTGAAAAATTTGATCCATCCACTATTCGCTTACTCACGAATTTCAACAAAGAAAATAAACTAGGTAATCCGGTTTCTTATCAACTCATTCCTTTTGCAGGTGGAACACACCCTGTAGCAAAAGGAGCCAATTTCTCTAAAGATGAATGGTTATTTAAACGTTTGAACTTTATGGATAAGCAAATTTGGGTGACTCAGTACAATCCAGACGAACGCTATCCTGAAGGTAAATATTCAAACCGTTCAACTCATGATACAGGGTTAGGACAGTTCATTGGCAACAATGAGAATATTGAAAATAAAGACCTTGTGGTGTGGATGACAACAGGCACAACCCATGTGGCACGTGCTGAAGAGTGGCCAATCATGCCAACAGAATGGGTGAATACACTCATCAAACCTTGGAACTTCTTTGACAGCACCCCGACTTTAAACTTGGGTGAAGAAGAGCAAAACACTCAGCACGACCATCACTAAACGGGTGCATGATCTAGAGTGGGTAACGAATCGATTACCCACACTTGAGCACGGTTAGGCCGTTCGCAAAAAAGGAATTTCTCAATGAAAAATTTATTTTCTCAGGTTGTGAGAGGGACTCTCTTTGTCTCATTTTTTTCAACTGTGCATGCTGGTGAGCTTGAAATTAAGCCAACTTTTGAAGCAACTTTTGGGGCTTTTAGTAGCGGTAAAAGCTATAACGGCGAAAACCTAGATGATGAAATAGTCAATTGGCAAGAAGGTCATCTTAAATATGGTGCGAAGGGAAACTACACCTTTAAAAACAATCAGCTCTATGCAAGCTTGAGCGGTATTAGCTCGGCAACATTTGGTGATGGTGACGCAGGCCAAAATAGTAATGGCAAAGAACGTAAAACAGATGTGAATGAATGGATCATTGGTTTTAAAGACGGTACCAATAAAGATGAGTTGATGACTTATGATTTAAGTATTGGTCGACAAAATATCATGATTGGTGATGGGTTCTTTATTGCGGGTGATGCGTTAAACCTAGGAAAAGTGCCTGCGGACGGCACACTAGATCGGGGCGGAGCATATTATCTGGCAGCTCGTCGAAGCTTTGATTTTATAAGTTTGCTTCAATACAAACCGCAAGAGAATACAACGCTAAAGCTGGCTTATTTAAAATCGGACAATAAAGCACAATTTTCCCCAGAACTCTTTGTGACTGATCTGATGTATCAGCTTAAAAATAAGGGCGTTGGGTTTACCTATTTAAATGTATTGGATCTTGAAGATGCTGAACACGTTTCAGGGCGCGAAGATCTTAAAAATTATGCTTTACGTTTAAATTATCAACCTTTGCCAGAGCTGCAAGTTAAGACTGAGTTTGTAGTTCAAGATAAAAAAGATAGCCACGAAAATGCTGGCTACTTAGCGCTGAACTATAACTTTTTATCTTCAAAATATACACCCTCATTAGGCTACCGTTTTAGCCATTTTTCAGACCAATATGACACTATGTTTTATGGAAATACAGTCGGCTTTGGTACATGGTTTCAGGGCGAAGTTGCCGGAAATTATGCTGGTCCATTCAATAAAAATGCCGATATTCATCAAGTTTCTTACATGATGAATTTGAAAGAAAATTTTATGTTGGGTGCTTTGGCCTATAAGTTCAAAACAGTAAATAAATCTTTAACTAATGTAGATGGACATGAGTTAGATGTCTTTTCAGTCTGGTCGGTCAATAAAAAATTCAATGTTATTCCTTTAGTTGGGCTCTATAAACCGAAACACGATATCCATAGTGGTGGTACTCAAAACTACGATGATAAGACCAATGTGTATGCGCAGTTAATTTTGCAATACATCTATTAATAAATCCTTTTAAATGAATTGAGAGAAATAAAAATGAGTGAAGTTCAGATTTTAGAAAGCGTACAGCAATTTATGGCGCGTCAACATGGACATTTTATTGATGGAAAATTAGTTGCTGCCGAGCTTTTAGATAAAGTGGATATTGTGAATCCATCGACTGAAGAAGTGGTTGCTCAAATTAGTATTGGTAGTCAACAAGATGTAGATAGTGCGGTAAAAAGTGCTGAACATGCTTTTCAAAATGCTTGGGCTGAAACAACGCCGTATGAACGTGGCGTTAAACTGAACAAGCTAGCAGACTTAATTGAGCAATATGGTGAAGAACTTGCACAGCTTGAAACTTTGTCTACCGGAAAACTTATCAATATTTCCCGTCATCTTGAGGTCGCACAATCCGTTATTTTCTTAAGATATTTTGCGGGTTGGGCAACTAAAATTAATGGTCAAACCATGCAACCGTCTATTCCTTCTATGCAAGGTGAAAAATATACAGCCTTTACTTTAAGACAGCCTATTGGCGTGGTTGCAGGGATTGTGCCTTGGAATTTTTCACTGATGATTGGTGTTTGGAAAATTGGTTCAGCTTTAACCACTGGTTGTACGATTGTGCTTAAACCAAGTGAGTTTGCCAGCTTATCTTTATTACGCTTAGCTGAACTTGCCATTGAGGCAGGTATTCCAGTGGGTGTAATTAATGTGGTTACGGGTAAGGGGGAGACAGGACAATATTTAATTGAGTCGCCGCTCGTTAAGAAAGTCTCGTTTACAGGTTCAGTACCAACAGGTATTGCGATTGGTAAACTTGCGATGAGCAGTGATTTAACCCGTGTAAGTCTGGAGCTGGGTGGTAAAAATGCCATAGCTGTTTTGGCCGATGCAAATATTGATGAGATTTTACCGACTTTGTTGCAAGCAACTTTTGTACATCAAGGTCAAGTTTGCGCATCCCCAGAGCGTTTTTTTGTACACCGTGCAAAATATGATGAACTGGTCGAGAAACTCTCGAAAGCACTTTCTAGTTTCAAAATTGGATCGGCTATGGATGAAGGAAGTATGTTTGGTCCACTTTCTAATCAGCCACATTTTCATAAAGTGAAACATTATTTAGATATGGCTAAAGCCAAAAACCAGATTATTGCCGGTGGTGAGACTCTAGATCGATCAGGATATTTTGTACAGCCGACTTTGATTTCCTTCAAAAATACGGATGATCCTTTATTTTCAGAGGAAACTTTTGGTCCGGTGGTCGGGATAATGCCATTCGAAACTGATGAAGAACTCGTTCAACTGATGAACCAGTCACGCTTTGGTTTAACCGCAAGTATCTGGACAAATGATTTGTCTAAAGCTTTGCGATTAATTCCTAAAATTGAAGCAGGCACCTTGTGGGTCAATATGCATACTTTCTTAGATCCTTCAGTTCCATTTGGCGGCGTGAAAGCTTCAGGAATTGGCAGAGAGTTTTCAGATGCATTTATTGAAGATTACACCGAATTAAAATCGGTGATGATTCGGTATTAAGTTTCTACGAGATATAAAAAAANGCGTTACTTAG
>NZ_GG753600.1:88932-92764 GCF_000163635.1 Acinetobacter sp. SH024
GGTCCTTTAGTAGGCCATTTTTTTTGAATCATTAAATTAACCTAATAAAAAAATCCTTTAGGATTTTATTAAAAGCTTCTGGTTGCTCTACATTGGAAATATGAGAGGCATCTATTTCTGCAAGTTTTGATTGTGGAATGCGTTGCTGAATAAACTCACCATCTGCAACAGTCGTTACAGGGTCTTGAGTTCCAGCGATCACCAATACAGAAATTTTAATGTCTTTTAACTGCTCACGGACATCCGCTTTAGCCAAAGCCTCACAACAATTGGCATAACCCATTGCGCTGCCAGCACTTAAGTCGTTACATAGGTTGTTGACGATTGAAGCATGACTTTGGATAAAGGGATCTGTAAACCATCGCGAGGCTGCTGTAGCTGCGATCGGTTGTAAACCTTGCTCACGTACTAATTTTGCACGGTCAAGCCATGCTTGTTCTTGTCCAATTTTAGCGGCAGTATTTGCCACAACCACATGACTAAACCGGTCAGGGTAGTGAATTGCCAGCCATTGACCGGTTAAACCACCCATAGAAATTCCACAAAAAGCAGCTTTGCTAATATTTAGATGATCCAGTAAACGGACAACATCTTCACCTAATTGCTCTACAGTATATGGACCGTCAGGCGTAGATGATGAACCGTGACCACGTGTGTCATAGCAGATCACAAAAAATTGATCTTTTAACTCATTAAACTGTTTTTGCCACATGCCATAGTTGGTGCCCAAAGAATTGGAAAATACCAGAGCAGGGAAAGATGGCTCGCCAAAAGTTTGATAGTTAATTTGTGCATCGGCAGATTGAAAAGATGGCATTTGTTTCTCCTTAAAGTGCTTCAACACATTCAATAATCAAAGCAATGCCTTGTCCCACACCAATACACATTGAACACAAGGCATAACGGCCACCTGTTTGTTCAAGCTGGTTTAAGGCTGTAGTGACTAAGCGTGCACCTGATGCACCAAGTGGATGACCTAAAGCAATGGCACCACCGTTTGGATTTACCTTGTCAGAATCATCTGGCAAACCTAAATCACGGGTCACGGCCAAAGCCTGTGCAGCAAAGGCTTCATTGAGCTCAATCACATCCATCTGCTCTAAAGTCAGGTTGGCTTGTTTCAGTAATTTTTTAATGGCTGGTGCAGGAGCAAAGCCCATAATACGTGGTTCTACACCCACTGCTGTTGAAGCAATGATCTTGGCACGCGGTTTTAAGTTGTAAGCTTGGACTGCCTCATCAGAAGCAATCAATAGAGCCGCTGCACCATCATTAATACCTGAAGCATTGCCTGCTGTTACTGTGCCATCTGCTTTAACCACAGGTTTAAGTTTGCTTAAAGCTTCAAGTGTGGTCGATGCACGAGGATGTTCATCGGTATCAATCACAACAGCATCACCCTTACGCTGAGGGATTTCAACTGCCACGATTTCTTTAGAAAAAAAGCCTTTGGCTTGCGCGCTTGCGGTGCGTTGTTGGCTCACCAAGGCAAACTGGTCCTGATCTGCACGATTAACGTTGAACTGTTCAGCGACGTTTTCGGCAGTCTGGGGCATGGTGTCTACACCATACAATTCTTTAAGTTTTGGGTTAATGAAGCGCCACCCCATGGTAGTGTCTTCAATCTTCTGGCTACGGCCAAAGGCACTGTCTGACTTACCCATCACATAGGGTGCACGGCTCATACTTTCCACACCACCTGCAATCACCAAATTCGCTTCACCTGCTTTAATGGCGCGGGCAGCAATGGCAATCGCATCGAGTGAAGAACCGCACAAACGGTTAATGGTCGTTGCCGGTACTTGATACGGTAAACCTGCAAGCAGTGCTGACATACGGCCGACATTACGGTTATCTTCACCGGCTTGGTTAGCACAACCATAGATCACATCATCGATCTGTTCCCAATCTACACTTGGGTTACGCTGCATGAGGGCTTTAATCGGCACAGCACCAAGGTCATCGGCACGGACAGGTGCAAGGCCACCGGCATAACGGCCGAATGGAGTACGGATGGCATCGATGATATAAGCGTTTTTCATTCTTACATTTCCATTTTGAAATCTATTGCTGTCATTGCCACATCGTTAGACTTTTCCAGAGTTTGCTGGCGATCATCATGGTTACTAAGTTAAAAGTAGACATGACAGAGTCTTATCGTGTTGAGTCAAATGCCAGTAGCTAATTCTTGTCACTTTTTTAAAAAAGTAACCAAAAACCTTTGTTGAACAGAGGAGGCTTCCATGCCTCCCTGTCCAACGGGCGACATCCATGTCGCCTGTCACAATAGCGAATTACGGTAAAAACCAAATTAATAAGCAAGAACCGTATTCAATGAGTTCCATTCTGTGTTTCGCGATGGCGACATGGATGTCGCCTCGTTGCTCAGCACAACAGGGATGTTGTGTCTGAGTAACAAAGGATTTTTGTTACTTTTTATCCTTAAAAAGTAAGGCATTACTTATACAAAAAACTTTTGCTTTCACTAGTAATTGGGGGCTGTATAAACCTTACCCTTGAGTTGCATCAATCAAAGTTGCACCCGTTAAAGCCTGTAACTCATCAAAGCTAAGACCTTCAACTTTCTCAATCACCTTTAAACCATCTTTGGTCACGTCAATCACACAAAGATCCGTGTAAATACGGTCAACACATTTTTTACCTGTAACCGGATAGCTCAGCTCAGCCACAATCTTCGGCTCACCTTGCTTGGTCACATGATCTGTGGTGATAAATACTTTCTTGGCACCAACCGCTAAATCCATCGCACCACCCACAGCAGGAATCGCATCGGGTGCACCTGTATGCCAGTTGGCCAAGTCACCATTCGCAGCAACCTGAAATGCCCCGAGTACTGCAATATCAAGGTGACCACCACGCATCATCGCAAATGAGTCGCCATGGTGGAAAAAGCTACCACCTTCAAGCATGGTCACAAACTCTTTACCCGCATTAATCAGTTCAGGGTCTTCCTCACCTGCCGCTGGCGGTGGGCCAAAAGCTAATAAGCCATTTTCAGAATGAAGAAAAATATCTTTATCGTTAGGTAAGTAGCTCGCGATCTTGGTCGGTAGGCCAATACCCAAGTTCACATAGGCGCCATCTGGAATATCTTGTGCCACACGTTGTGCAATCTGGTCACGGCTGAGTTTCTGGTAGCTCATGTTATTTCTCCTTATTGCTTACTGTGCGGGCGCTACTTGTACAACATGCTGTACAAAAATACCCGGGGTGATAATGTGCTCAGGGTCTAATCCACCTAGCTCTACCACTTCAGAAACCTGAGCAATGGTGACATCCGCAGCCATCGCCATAATCGGGCCAAAGTTACGTGCAGATTTACGGTAAACCAGATTGCCCCAGCGATCGCCTTTGTAAGCTTTAATCAAGGCAAAGTCAGCCTTGATCGGATATTCGAGTACGTAATCTTTCCCATCAATCTCACGGGTCTCTTTACCTTCGGCCAAAAGTGTTCCAAAGCCTGTTGGGGTAAATACAGCACCTAGGCCCATACCCGCAGCCTGAATACGGCAAGCCAGATTACCTTGTGGTACCACTTCAAGCTCGACCTTTCCAGCACGATACAGTTCATCAAACACATAAGAGTCAGACTGACGTGGGAAAGAACAGATGACTTTTTTAACCGAACCAGCCTTAAGCAGTTTCGCCAGACCATAATCGCCATTACCGGCATTGTTGCTGACAATGGTTAAGCCTTTAACACCGAGTTCAATAAGACCATCAATGAGTTCAGCGGGTTGTCCTGCGGTACCGAAACCACCAATCAGAATGGTTGCACCATCTTTAATCTGCGATAGAACCTCGCTTAGTG
>NZ_GG753600.1:93176-139377 GCF_000163635.1 Acinetobacter sp. SH024
AAACACATAAGAGTCAGACTGACGTGGGAAAGAACAGATGACTTTTTTAACCGAACCAGCCTTAAGCAGTTTCGCCAGACCATAATCGCCATTACCGGCATTGTTGCTGACAATGGTTAAGCCTTTAACACCGAGTTCAATAAGACCATCAATGAGTTCAGCGGGTTGTCCTGCGGTACCGAAACCACCAATCAGAATGGTTGCACCATCTTTAATCTGCGATAGAACCTCGCTTAGTGAGGACTTACTTTTGTCAATCATGTGAGAAACCTTAGAGCATGAGGTAACGTGATGTATTACTACCGCTAAAAATTTATTTAAATTCTTAATGGTAGTAATAAATGGAATAAATTTTGTGAGTCAAAAGCGAACTTTTAACTCACATATACTTTCAATTAAGCACTAGCACGACGACGTTCAACTTCAGTTGAAGGAGCAGCAGCGGCATCTTTAACAAGTTCGATGTTAAATGTGATGTGTTTGAAAGCGTGATCTAAACCACGGCGTTGAATTTCAGCTGGGTCAGTTACATCAACTGCTGTTGCAACTAAGCCATCACGGGTTGCGAAAGCAAAGTCATCCCATAAGTACTCATCACCCTCAATGTTGAATTGAGTAGTCAGCTTGCGGTAACCCGGTGCAGAAACGAAGTAATGAACGTGAGATGGACGGTTACCATGACGGCCTAATTTGTTAAGAAGGGCCTGAGTTGTACCTTCTGGCGGGCAACCATAACCTACAGGCATAGTGGTTAATGCAACATACTTACCATCTGCATCAGTCAAGATAGTACGGCGTAAGTTGAAGTCAGATTGAGACTTATCAAAGAATGAATAGTTACCTAAACTGTTGGCATGCCATACTTCAACTTTGGCATTTTCAATGATATTGCCATCAGTATCAGTTACGGTACCTTCAATAATTAAGGTATCGATTTTGCCAGATTCTGTACCATCATCCATACGTGCAAAACCAACAGATTCAGGCGCGCCAGCTACATAAAGTGGGCCTTCGATGGTGCGAGGTGTGCCACCCGTAACGCCAGCTTTTGCATCAGCTTCATCTGCACGTAAATCAAGATAATGCTCTAAACCTAAGCCAGCTGCCAAAAGACCAAGTTCGTTTGCTTGACCTGCGTCTGTGAAATATTCCAAACCTTTCCATACTTCTGATGGTTGGATGTCTAAATCTTCAATGGCTTGAAATAAATCCCCAAGAAGGCGCACTACAATTTGTTGAACACGTGCATCAACTTCGCCTTTTGCAGTGTCGACATTCATTTGTTTTACAAGCGCATCAATTTGTTGACGGTTCATACTAAAACTCCTTAAGTATGCAATACGGTTTTGGGTGGCAGCGCTGCGGGCATTTTGTTTTGCTAGCGAATAATTGCCGCCACGTTCCTTGTTACCTTCTGAATAATCTGCTTGGTTTTTTAAATGGACTTCAGAGATCACATTTAAAAAAATTCTTTTGGTTTACGAATCATCATCACGAACAGAAGACGGATGACGATTAAGCGCCATAACTTCAATGTCCATGTAAGGATAGAGAGGTAAACCCTGTAAAATATTGTGCAATTCTTCATTGCTCTCGACATCAAAAATACTGATGTTTGAGTATTGGCCTGTAATACGCCAGATGTGACGCCATTTACCTTGACGCTGTAAGTCTTGCGAATAGGCTTTTTCAACAGCCTTAATTTCATTTGCTTTGTCGGCTGGCATATCAAGTGGAATATGCACATCCATACGTACATGAAATAACATGGGAAACTCCTTATCCTGTTGCCTTAACGACGTAATTTCTCGACTTTATCTTCATCAATTTCAATGCCTAAGCCGGGAGCCGTTGGCAAGTGCAATTCAAAGTTTTCGTAACGTAGCGGTTCTTTCAAAATTTCTTCGGTAAGCAATAACGGACCAAATAATTCAGTACCAAAAGCTAATATTTCAAAGGTTGCAAACGCATGAGCAGAAGCCATGCTACCTACAGGGCCTTCAAGCATAGTACCGCCATAAAGATCGATTCCAGCCAAACCTGCAACCTTGGCAACTTCACACGCTTCGATCAGACCACCTGATTGTTCAATCTTCACCGCAAATACATCTGCACCATGACTTTTTGCAATACGATATGCGCTGTCAGGGCCAGTTAAAGCTTCATCTGCCATGATTGCGACATCAAAACGTTGGGTGAGGCGAGCAAGTGCTTCAGTATTTTGAATAGCACAAGGCTGTTCAATTAAATCAATCCCGCCATCTTGTAGCTGTTGAATACCTTGAATACATTCCAGCTCTGACCATGCACGATTTACGTCAACGCGTACACTAATATCTGCACCGAGTGCTTTTTTTATTGCAATAACATGATCAACATCGTGTTGCAAAGGGCGTGAACCAATTTTGAGTTTGAACGTGTTATGACGTTTTAACTCAATCATTTTTCGAGCTTCAGCAATATCTTTTTCTGTGTCACCAGACGCGAGCGTCCAAAGTACAGGTAAACTATTACGCAGACGGCCACCTAAAACTTCACTTAATGGCACGCCTAAACGTTTTGCCTGAATATCCAGTAGAGCAGTCTGAATGGCACATTTCGCGAAACGGTTACCATTAATATTCTTACGAATCAGTTTTAGTGTTTGAGCAACATTTAAATCTTTAACTGATGCGAGTAATGGTGCAAAGTAAGTATCAATATTGGCTTTGACACTTTCAGGACTTTCTTCACCATAGTTCAGTCCACCAATGGTGGTCGCTTCACCCCAACCTACAATACCATCCGTGGTCGTAATTTTAACGAGTACCAAAGTCTGAGTACGCATGGTAGTCACAGACAACTGGTGAGGACGGATAGTTGGAATATCCACAAGTATGGTTTCTATGGTTCTATACATGAAGTTTCAACTATTACGAACTTGTTTACATACCATAGAAGAATGTAATAGCCTAAAATAGATATAGAACGGTATTTTAAGATACTAAAAAGGTATATTAATGGAATTAAGACATCTACGTTATTTTGTTACCGTTGTTGAAGAACAAAGTCTGACTAAGGCCGCAGAAAAGCTTTTTATTGCTCAGCCACCACTCACGCGTCAAATTAAAAAACTAGAGGAAGAGTTAGGCATTGATCTGTTCTTGAAAGGCTCACGTCCATTAAAAGTGACAGAAGCAGGGCTGTTTTTTTACCAACATGCTGTTCAGATTTTAACGCATACGGCTCAAGCAGCTTCTATGGCAAAAAAAATGAAGCTGGTTGAGAATGTTGTTAAAGTTGGCTATGTGAGTTCGCTTCTTTATGGGCGATTACCACAGGTCATTTATCTATTTAGACAAAAAAATCCAGATATTCATGTCGAGCTTATTGAATGTGGTACACGAGATCAGGTCGAAGCTTTAAAGTTAGGCAAAATCGATTTAGGTTTTGGTCGATTGCCGATTAGTGATCCAGCCATTAAGCGACTTCTACTTCGAAAAGAAAAATTAAAACTCGCGATTCATAAAAAACATCCTTTAAGTGAGTTCCAAGAATCAGGAATTTATTTATCTCAAATTATCAATGAGACAATTTTTTCTTATCCCACAACACCTAAACCGAATTTTTCGACCACTATTCAAGCTTTATTTACCAAATTAGGTCTTGTTCCCGCCAAACTGACTGAAGTCCGCGAAATTCATATGGCTCTTGGCTTAGTGGCATCTGGAGAGGGTATTTGTATTATTCCAGAAAGCGCCTGTGATATTGGAATGAAGAATCTAACTTATTTAAATATCTTAGATTTAGAAGCTTATAGTCCTATTTCTCTATCTATGCGCAACATGGACCAAAGTTCGTATATTCCTAAAATTTTAGATTGTATTGAAGAGATCTATAGTCAAGAAGAAGTGTCCAGAAATTTGAATTTATAACTTTTTAATACGTTTTAAATTGAATTATCATGTTATTTTAAAACTTTAAACCTATAGGTAATATTTAAAAGGATTATTAGATGAGAAAAATTTTAGGGATAGCTTCTCTTATTATGTCTACTGGTGTTGTACATGCTGAACAAGTAAACGAACAAGAACAAATTTCTCCATACAGTGCTAATATAACCTTCGCAAGTCAATATATATCACGTGGTTTTCAACAAACTTGGGGCAAGCCTGCATTACAAATTGGTCTAGATTATGCAAATCCGAATGGATTATTTGTGGGGACTTGGGCATCCAATGTAAGTTCTAACTATCTTCGTGATGCTTCAGTTGAGTGGGATTTTTACACAGGTTATATAAAAACTTTTGATAAGTTTTCGGCTGGAATGACGGTTTTTTATTACTACTATCCGGGAGCTAAAAGTACACCTGAAACGGGGAGTACCAGTTATAACTATGGCGAAATTGTGCCTCAAATTGGTTATGGGCCTTTGACTCTTAAATATTATATTACCTATACCCCAGATTATGCAGGCTATAACTCAGATACGATGGGGGGACCTGAGGGTAAACGTTCACGAGGAACAACTTATTTAGACTTAACTTTTACTCAGCCTATCAATGAGTCTTGGACTTTTGGTGCTCACTATGGCTATGAAAGAGTTAAAAATTTCTCAGAAGCTAACTTTCAAGATATGAAAATCGAGCTGATTAAGGATTTAGGAGATGGCTGGACTACTGGCTTAGCGTATGCCAAAGCTTGGGACAAAGATGGTTTCTATAAAAAGTATAGTAATGGTGAACCTGATGCGCCAATTTCAAATCCGATTGATTCGACATTTACTGTCTCAGTTAAAAAGGTATTCTAATTTATAAATAAAAAAGCCTGATTACTTTATTTTGAGTGATCAGGCTTTAAATAGTGAATATATCAAATTATTTTTTAATTAAATCGTAAGCCATTTTGGTGTCGTCTAGCTGAACAAGTGAAGCATGGCGAGCCGAGAGCGGATCTTTATTTTCAATTGCGGTTAAAATCGCTTTATGTCTAGGTAGTGAATGGCCTTGTAAATTTGGGCGTAGACTGGTGACTTGAATAGATTGCTGTAAAGGTAAAACCAGCATTTTTGACATATAAGCCAATAAGTCATTATGCGTTGCTTTGGCAATTGCTAAGTGAAATTGAATATCTGGCTCTATAAATTCTTCAACTGTTGTTGCTTTTTCCATCCCATCATAGGCATGTTTAATGCGTTCAATATCTTCTTCGTTTGCTGTACTTGCTGCAATATAAGCAAGCTCAGGTTCTAAAACGCGTCGTACGGTAGAAAGTGTTTTAAAAAATTCGTGTTCAGGCGTGGTTTGAATTAGCCAAAACAATACATCTGGATCGAGTAAATGCCATTCTTCTTTAGGCCTTACCACAGTTCCAATTTTGGGTCTTGAGTAAGTTAAGCCTTTAGCGTTTAAAACACGGATTGCTTCGCGAAAGACAGGGCGGCTGACTTTATATTCCTCACATAAATCAACTTCACTTGGGAGTTTCTCATTTTCTGAAATTTCTCCAGAAACAATTTTTAATCCCAATTGTTGAACAATTAATGCATGTTGGCTTTTGCTTGGAATAGGATTTTTATAGTCAGCTTTACTCATATTTCACTATTACGACATGTTGAATATCCTATGGTATAGATGACCTTGTGTTTTAACAAGATCATCTTTTTCAAGAATAAATATTAATGAGAATGACGTGGAACTTCTGAGCCACGGCAACCGACCAAGAAATCAAAATCACAGCCCTCATCGGCTTGTAAAACATGTTCTACATAGAGCTTACGGTAACCGCCAATAAAACTTGGTGGAGCTGATGGTGCTAAATTTTCAAGACGTTGCTTAAGTTCTTCATCACTCACTTCTAGGTGAAGTTTTCCAGCATAGGCATCAAGTTCGATAAAGTCACCATTTTGAACTACGGCCAAAGGCCCACCTGCCATGGCTTCAGGGGCAACATGTAAAACGACCGTGCCATACGCTGTTCCACTCATTCGTGCGTCGGAAATACGAACCATGTCGGTAATGCCTTTGGCTAAAATTTTTGGTGGTAGCCCCATATTTCCAACCTCGGCCATGCCCGGATAGCCTTTAGGGCCGGCATTTTTCATCACAAGAATACAAGTTTCATCAACATCAAGGTCTGGATCATTAATGCGGGTTTTATAATCATCAAAGTTTTCAAATACGACTGCACGACCACGGTGTTTCATCAGTTCAGGTGTGGCAGCAGATGGTTTAAGCACCGCACCTTTAGGGGCTAAATTACCGCGCAAAATACACATACCGCCATCTTGTCGAATTGGGTTATCTATTTTCCGAATCACTTCATCGTTATAAATAGGTGATTGCTGGCAGTTTTCCCAAATGGTTTGACCGTTTACGGTTAAGGCTTGTGGATGTGGTAAGAGACTGGCTTCACCCATACGACGAATCACGGCTGGCAAACCGCCGCTATAATAAAATTCTTCCATTAAAAAACGGCCTGAAGGCTGTAAGTCAACAATGGTTGGCATGCCACGGCCAACACGGTTCCAGTCATCGAGTTGTAAATCAACCCCAATGCGTCCAGCAATTGCTTTTAAGTGAATTACGGCATTGGTTGAACCACCAATAGCTGCATTGACTTTAATCGCATTTTCAAAGGCTTCTTTGGTTAAGATTTTGGAAAGACGTAAATCTTCATGAACCATGTCAACAATGCGCATACCTGAAAGATGAGCCAACACATAACGGCGAGAATCTACCGCTGGAATGGCCGCATTGTGGGGTAAAGAAGTGCCTAGGGCTTCAGCCATACACGCCATTGTAGAAGCTGTACCCATGGTGTTACATGTACCAGCCGAGCGTGACATACCAGATTCAGCAGATAGAAATTCGTTTAAATCAATTTTGCCTGCTTTTAACTCTTCATGCATTTGCCAAACGATAGTACCTGCACCAATGTCTTTACCTTTGTGCTTACCATTCAGCATTGGCCCACCAGTTACTACAATGGCAGGAATATCACAACTTGCGGCACCCATTAATAATGCAGGGGTGGTTTTGTCACAACCTGTCAGTAACACCACGCCGTCAATAGGGTTACCACGAATAGCTTCCTCAACATCCATACTGGCTAAGTTGCGGGTAAACATGGCGGTAGGACGTAAATTCGACTCACCATTTGAAAATACAGGAAACTCAACAGGGTAGCCGCCCGCTTCTAAAATCCCTTTTTTTACGTGTTCGGCAATTTTTCGAAAATGCGCATTACATGGGGTGAGTTCAGACCACGTATTACAAATCCCAATGATGGGCTTGCCTTGAAACTCATGATCTGGAATTCCTTGGTTCTTCATCCAGCTGCGATACATAAAGCCATTTTTATCCGTTGTACCAAACCAAGCAGCCGAACGAAGAACTTGTTTGTTATTCATACAAATTTCCCTATATAGTATTACTATTAGAATTAATTAAATTAAAAATACACCATAAATTTTATTTTTAAAAGGTTTGAAATTTAAATAGTATTACTATATTTTAAATTGAAGGGATAATTTACGAGCAAGATGCTCTATAAGTAAATAAAAGGAAATGGAGTCGAACATGGATTTCGAAAAGGATGTAATACGGACGGTCACGTTTAAGCTGATACCTGCATTAGTCATACTATATCTTGTGGCATACATTGATCGGGCTGCTGTCGGATTTGCCCATTTGCATATGGGTGCAGATGTAGGAATTGGTGATGCTGCCTATGGTTTAGGAGCTGGCTTATTTTTTATTGGATATTTTCTTTTTGAAGTTCCAAGTAATTTGCTTTTAGACAAATTTGGTGCTCGTAAATGGTTTACCCGCATTTTATTAACATGGGGCCTCATCACTATGGCCATGGCGCTTATTCAAGGCCCTAAAAGTTTTTATCTATTACGGTTTTTACTCGGTGTAGCAGAGGCAGGTTTTTTCCCTGGTGTTTTATATTTAATTACACAGTGGTATCCGGTGCGGCATCGCGGAAAAATCATGGGAATGTTTGTGCTTTCACAACCGATTGCCATGATGATTGCAGGGCCTTTAGCTGGTCTATTACTTGGAATGGATGGCATTGCAAATTTGCACGGCTGGCAATGGTTGTTTGTTGCAGTTGGCTTGCCCGCGGTTTTATTGGCTTTACCGACATTCCTGTGGTTGCCAGATAATATTGATAAAGTGAAATGGTTAAGCATTGAACAAAAACAATGGCTTAAAAATGAACTTGTTAAAGATGAAGCCGAATATGACCAAACCCGACATGCCAATCCACTGCATGCCTTAAAAGACAAACGCGTACTTTTATTAGCATTGTATTACTTACCAGTGACTTTAAGTATTTACGGTTTAAATCTCTGGCTTCCTACCATTATTAAGCAATTTGGGGGAGGTAGTGATATTCAAATTGGCTTCTTATCTAGCATTCCCTACGTTTTTGGAATTATTGGACTTCTCATTATTCCGCGTAGTACTGACCGCCTGAACGATCGTTACGGACACTTAAGTTTTCTGTATGCACTAGGTGCTTGTGCAATGTTTTTAAGTGGTTGGCTAAATTCTCCAGTTATGCAGTTGGCAGCTTTGGCTGTAGTTGCGTTCTGTCTATTTTCATCGACTGCCGTGTTTTGGACATTACCGGGTCGTTTCTTAACGGGTGCAAGTGCAGCGGCTGGTATTGCCTTAATTAACTCCGTTGGAAATTTAGGTGGCTATGTCGGTCCATTTGGGATCGGACTTTTAAAAGAATACACGGGAAATATGGCTGCTGGTTTGTATTTCTTATCTATCGTCATGCTTTTTGGCTTGATTCTGACTTACATCGTCTATGCCAAGCTCGAACGTCAAAAAACACAAACAGTGAATATTCAAAAGCCTTTGTAAGGAATAAAACATGCAAATTATTCAATTTGAGAATCGTGCAAATCAACGTGCCGTCGCTAAAGTAGAAGGCAACATGACATATCCGGTTAAAAATATTCAATCGGTTCGTGATTTAGCACTTTTAGCAATCCGTAATAAAGTTTCACTGGAACAACAAGTTGAGGCGTTAGGCTTTGAAGCGGAAACCTATGATTATTCATCTTTATTAGCAGAGTTAAAGGTATTGCCGCCTTTAGATCATCCAGACCCAACGCACTGTTTAGTTTCTGGTACAGGCTTAACCCATTTAGGTTCTGCATCTGCACGCGACAAAATGCATCAACAAAATTTAAGTGATGACAGCTCGGTGACCGACACCATGCGGATATTTCAATGGGGGCTACAAAAGGGGCGTCCAGCACAAGGTCAGATCGGAGCACAACCGGAATGGTTTTATAAAGGTGACGGTTCAATCGTGGTAAGGCCAGGAGCTGAATTACCTTTACCACCATTTGCCGAAGACGGCGGCGAAGAACCTGAAATTGCAGGCCTCTATGTTATTGGCGAAGACTTAAAGCCTTACCGAATCGGGTTTGCGCTGGGCAATGAATATTCTGACCATGTGATGGAGCGTCGTAATTATTTATATCTGGCGCATTCAAAATTACGTTTTTGTAGTTTTGGTCCAGCTTTACGTACAGGCGAGTTACCAAAACATTTAGTCGGAACTAGCAGATTGCGCCGTGATGGACAAATCATTTGGGAAAAAGAGTTTTTGTCTGGTGAAGACAATATGTGCCATAGCTTGGCAAATCTGGAATATCACCACTTTAAGTATCAACAATTCTTAAAAGCAGGGGATGTTCATATTCACTATTTCGGTACAGCGACTCTATCTTTTGCTGATGGTATTCAAGCACAGGTTAACGATGAGTTTGAAATAGAGATGAAAGAGTTCGGACTTCCACTCAAAAATAAGCTCGCACATACACAACCAGAGCTACCGATCGGTTCAGTTATTACACTCTAAGGAATATAAAATGGTTATCGGACACAACTTTATTGGCGGTTCACGTAGTGCACAAGGTACAACTTTATTAAAAAGTATTCATGCTACGACTGATGAGGCTCTACCTTATGAGTTTCACCATGCAACTGAGCAAGAGATTAATCAGGCCTGTGAAGCCGCCAGTCAAGCGTTTAAGACTTATCGTCATACATCACCTGAACAGCGTGCTACCTTTTTAGAAAATATTGCTGATGAACTCGATGCATTAGGTACAGATTTTCTTGAAATTGTCTCACAGGAAACCGCTTTACCACTTGCACGTTTACAAGGCGAGCGTGGCCGTACCAGTGGACAAATGCGTTTATTTGCCAAAGTGTTACGTCGTGGTGACTTTTTAGGTGCGCGGATTGATACAGCCTTGCCTGAGCGTCAGCCTTTACCTCGCCCAGACTTGCGTCAGATTAAAATCGGTGTTGGCCCTGTGGCAGTCTTTGGGGCAAGTAACTTTCCGCTCGCCTTTTCAACCGCAGGTGGTGACACTGCTTCGGCACTGGCAGCGGGTTGTTCTGTAGTGGTGAAAGCGCATAGTGGCCACATGGCGACAGCAGACTTTGTAGCGCAGGCAATCGAACGTGCCGTAGAAAAATCAAATATGCCTAAAGGCGTATTTAACATGATCTATGGTAATGGTGTCGGTGAACCTTTAGTGAAACACCCTTTAATTCAAGCAGTTGGTTTTACGGGGTCACTTCGTGGTGGTCGCGCTTTATGTGATATGGCAGCAGCCCGTCCACAGCCAATTCCGGTCTTTGCTGAAATGAGCAGCATTAACCCGATGTTATTATTGCCAGAAGCCCTGAAAACCCGTGGTGAAAAAATTGCACAGGACTTGGCAGATTCAGTTGTTTTGGGTTGTGGTCAGTTCTGTACCAATCCAGGTTTAATTTTGGGAATTAAATCAGCCGAGTTTAGTCAGCTCATTAGTAACCTAACCGAAATTATGGGTGGCAAACCTGCACAGACTATGCTCAATGCCGGCACCTTGAAAAGTTATACCTCTGGTCTTGAGCACTTAACCCAGCATCAAGGTATTAAGCACTTGGCAGGTCAAACCCAGCAAGGCAATCAGGCACAGCCACAACTCTTTAAAGCCGATGTTGAGCTGTTACTGGCGGGTGACCAGCTTCTGCAAGAAGAAATCTTTGGACCAACCACCGTCATCATTGAGGTTGAAGATAAAGCTCAACTCATTCAGGCGCTACAAAGCATGAATGGTCAACTGACTGCAACTTTAATTGCCGACGAAGCAGACTTAACCGAGTTTGCAGATGTGGTTCCAGTGTTAGAAGAAAAAGCTGGTCGATTGCTCATAAATGGTTATCCAACGGGTGTTGAAGTTTGTGATGCGATGGTACACGGCGGACCATATCCAGCCACTTCAGATGCCCGAGGAACTTCTGTTGGAACCTTGGCAATTGACCGTTATTTCAGACCTGTGTGTTATCAAAACTATCCGCAAAGCTTATTGCCAGAGGCTTTAAAAGACAGCAACCCGTTGCAGATTTTAAGATTGGTGAATGGTGAGATGACCAGAGAAGCTATCTAATCAATTCAAAAAAGAGACCACAAACTGGTCTCTTTTTTTATTGTTGTTTTCTATCCCTAAGGATACTGTTCAAAAGTCTACATAAAGTTATTTTGAAAGAATTTTATTTCTTTTATTCGCATTTAAATAAGCCTGAAGTAGTTTTAAACCGATTGTATGTATAACTATTAGAAAGCCTATCTTATTTAAACTGGCATATTTGTTGCTTAATTTAATGCATCTGGTCAGACCAGTCAGACAATGCATTAAATTGGAGCGGATATGCAACTCGAAACTTTTAATCAACTAGCTTCTAGTCAGGCTCGGCTGGTATTACAAGCTTGTGTGCATATCCCAACTTGGATTTCTGAATTAATTCAGAAACGTCCTTCTTCGCTCAAATCAGGAGATTCAATAATGGCGGGTATCAGCACACATATTTTAAGTGCATCACTCGGCGAGCCAGTAACTCAAGTATTGGTGAAATTATTCGAGGAAACGAGCCATGGATATATTTTAATCGATGAACAGTTCACTGATGCAGATGGACGTATTCAAGCATTTAATGTCGACTCATTTATTCGTGGTCATTATCAATTGGTTGTTGAAGTAGGGGATTATTTTCAGGCCCTAAATACCAATAGCTTTTATCCGAGAGTCTGTATTGATTTTAAAGTCAATGATATTCACCAGCACTTTCACGTGCCTCTATTGATCAGTCCTTTCTCATATTCAACGTATCGTGGCAGCTAAATCAACCCAAGCAATATGGACATCATGAATTTAATTTGAGGAATTAACCCATGCATCAAGACAATATAAATCCAGAGAGAGATCCGCATATCTCGGCAGAACATCAATATTTAGGGATGAATAAAAACATCTTATATGGTTTGCAGCATGTGTTGACCATGTACGGTGGGATTATTGCACCGCCATTGATTATTGGTGCAGCTGCAGGTCTAGATGCTTCAGAGATTGGCTTATTGGTGGCTGCCGCCTTATTTGTGGGAGGCCTCGCCACAGTTATACAAACCATTGGCTTTAAATATTTCGGTGCAAAATTACCAATTGTGCAAGGAGTATCTTTCGCAGGGGTTGCCACTATTTTGGCAATTGTGAGTACCGGTGGGGGTTTGCCATCTGCATTTGGTGCTGTGATTGTCGCATCTCTAATTGGTTTGTTGATTACACCATTCTTTGCAAAAATTATCCGCTTCTTTCCACCTGTGGTCACAGGATGCGTCATTACCATGATTGGTATTTCGCTCACACCTGTTGCGATCCGCTGGATTATGGGAGGAAACCCGAAAGCTGAAAACTGGGGAGATCCGACTAATACTGGTTTGGCTGTAATTACGCTAGCGATTGTGATTATTTTTAGTATGTTGCAAAATCAGATTCTGCGCCGCCTTGCGATTCTTGCAGCAATCGTTTTGGGTACAGTAATTGCTTATATTGCAGGCTTTACTGACTTCTCAAGAGTAAGTACGGGTCCTATTTTTGCTTTTCCAAGTTTCTTCCATTTTGGTTCTCCTGTATTTGAATTTTCTGCCATTCTTTCCATGGTAATTGTTACTTTGGTAATCATGACTGAAACCACGGCCGATATTATTGCGATTGGTGAAATCGTTGGAACTAAAGTTGATTCAAAACGAATTGGTGATGGTCTACGTGCAGATATGCTATCGAGTGCAATTTCCCCAATCTTTGGTTCATTCATGCAAACCGCCTTTGCTCAAAATGTAGGTCTGGTTGCAATTACAGGTATTAAAAGCCGTTTTGTAGTCGCAACAGCTGGTGGAATTTTAATTATCTTGGGTTTATTACCTGTTATTGGCCGCTTTGTTGCATCAATTCCGATGCCAGTTTTAGGTGGAGCGGGCATTGTATTATTCGGCACTGTTGCTGCTAGTGGGATAAGAACCTTAGCCAAAGTAGATTATAACGATCATAAGAATCTGATTATTGTCGCTACTTCACTCACAATCGGCATGATTCCAATTGTAAACCAAGAGTTTTATGCGCAATTTCCGACATGGGTAAAAACCCTATTACATTCAGGTATTAGTTCTGCCTGTATCACTGCCATTTTGCTTAATATTATTTTTAACCACTTACCGTTTAGCAAAAAGTCCGTTGATGTTGCAACTACGCCCATAAATTCAGGGCATTGATCGACACCGGTTAGGGATTAGACATTCTAATTTAACCGCATTTTCATTCGCAAAAATTTAAAGGTCGCTTATTCAATAATGAATAGGTTAGGGGGATTTTGACTTTAAAAAGGTCAAAAACAGGTCTTTTGAAAGACCATAAGCGACTTTCAAATCAAATCTTATAGGGGAATTTTATGAGAAATTTTAAATTAAAATCGGCATTACTTATGCTGAGCATGGCTGCTACTGTGCCGGTATGGGCTGCTGATACCAGTCTGAATGGCCTATTTAATCTAAAGCAGGATTGTCAGACGAGTAATGATGCAATGGACCGTATAGGGGCAGCATTTGCATGCGGCAGTATTCATGGGGTAGTTAAATCTGCATATTACTCACTTAATAATGGCTATTTTGTGAATAATTTAAATCAGGATACGACCGTCATTGGTGGGTATATTAAATATGAAACAGCTCCTTTTTATGGCATACAGGCAGCTGTGGGATACGACATACAGCGCCGTCTGGATGATAAAAATGAAAATGATGAAGTGCCAGAATTAAAAGAAGATAGGGATGGTCTAGCAGAAGCTTATGTAAGCTGGAAAAACGATTTGGCTAGAGTGACGATTGGTAACCAGCGGCTAAATTTACCTTTTATGGGCGATTATGCTGACCGTCGTGTATTGATGTTTTTATATCAGGCTGCTGATGTACAGATCGGGAATAATTATGATTTCTTACGACTCACTAAAGTAAATAAATATAAAAGTTATGGCGAGGATGAGTTCAATAAAACTTCTCGTCAAAATTCAAATGTGGAAACCAATGGGGTTTGGTCGGTTGGTGCAGGGAAGCGCTTTAATTTAGCCAATGATAAAAGTTTAAAAACGCAATTTTGGTATCAAAATTATGATGACTATACGCGTCTAATCTATACCCAAGCTGATTTAGCAATTCCAATGCTTAATTATAGTCCTGAATTTTCAATCCAGTATATTTCAGGTAAAGATCAGGGCAAAGCACTTGCTGGAGAGGTTAATAGCCAAATTTTCGGTGTACAGGCTGCGTTTAAGGTTATGCCTACCGCCAGTCTAAAAGTCGCGTATAACTATATAAAACCAGATCAGGGTAGTTATTTAAATGGGGCATTATTAACACCCTATGCAGCTAAAACCTCTTCAGGTGAACTTTTTGCCCAGCCATTTTTCACCAGCACTCAAGATTTAGGTTCAGGTAATGCATTGATGTTGTCTTTAGAAGGTAATTTGACAGATCAGTTGATAGCTGGCGCGCGTTATTCATTTATGGACTTAAAAGAGTCGGAAAATGTCGCGAGTCGAAATCAATCTGAATATATGTTGTTTGGTATTTATAATTTTACGGGAGCTTTAAAAGGTTTTAGTGTCAGCAATTTTGCAGGTATCCAAACATCACCACGCTATGACAAAAAGTTCTTACAAAACCGTTTTGCACTGTCTTATAAGTTTTAACTGTGTTTTATAGCATAGAGTGCATATTTAAATCGAAATATGCACTTTTTTTTTATGGGTTAAAAAATCCCCCTATAGAGGGGGAAAGCATTTAAATATTTAGTCGAGAGGATTGCCGATAATATTACTGATGATCCCTTGCATGATGTGAGTACCTTGTTCCTGATATAAAGATTCATACCACTCTTGCGTGATTTTCGGGTCTTTCATGTGTGTCACATCGCAACGTTTTCGGGCTCTTAACACCATTTCCTTAGTACGATCATTGCGTTTGTTTTGATAGCGGCTCAAAGCATCTTCTAAACCAAAGGTATTGATTTGTAAGGCACGAGCAAGATAAATCGCATCTTCCATGGCTTGGCAGCCACCTTGTCCAATATCTGGAGTTGTGCTATGGGCAGCATCACCTAAGAGCACTACACGTCCTTTATAGAAATTCATAAAAGGCTCGATATCATGGATCTCGACACGATTGGTTTTTTTCTCATCTAAACGCTCAATGAGTTTTTGTACTGGTTCACACCAACCACTAAAATGCATTTTAAGGTCTTGCTTATAATATTCACGCTGATTTGACAGTCCAGCCTCAAGCGGCACATCAAAGAAGAAATAGAAACGATTTTGTGCAACGGGCATGAGTGATACACGTTTACCTTCACCAATATATGTGGTCCATTGCATGGCCGGTGCAATCTGCTCATCAATATCAACCAAGCCATTCCAATTTACATAACCAGCATAGCGACGTTCAACTTGATGGCCCAGTACAAACTGCCGCGTAAGAGAATGTGTACCATCTGCACCAATCAGTAGATCAGCTGTTATCTGAGAACCATCCTGAAAATGTATGGTGACATCATTTTGAAGAGCTTCAATTGCAGTCATTTTCATCCCGAGTCTGATGTCTTCCACACCAAATTGCTGCATTAATAATTGTTGTAGATCAGCTCGAGCGACAGGATAGGCACGTTGTCCTACTTCTTTATATAAAGGTAACAAACTAAATTGGGTCATGGTTTGTTGGTTAAGACCATCAAGATATGCTAAAGACTCCATTTGTCCACCTAGTTTCTGGATTTGATCCGTTAAACCAAGATAGTTGAGACACTTAACACCATTTGACCAAAGTGAGATGGCAGCGCCAACAGGTAATATTTCGGCTGCTTGCTCATAGATTGTGACCTGATGACCAAATTTTTTTAAAGCGATACCAGCAGTTAAACCGCCCATACCTGCACCTACAATCGCGATATTCATTGTTCAGATCCTAAGTATTTAAGTAAGTTTCTAAACCGTTCTAAGCGAGAAGTGTGCCAATTTTATTAACTGGTTTTACTGGTCATACCAGTAATATTGCTCCATTAAAAAGCAATCTTAAAAAGGTGGTATTGATGTGGTTCAAAGTATGGAGCAAAGTAGTGCATAGCACTACAAATTTGGAATTTATGATTATATTGCGCTGTTATGTCTGGAAAAATACACACCAGCACGCTGTGCGGCACCAATAATATGTGCTTGCATAGCTTTTTCAGCTGCTGCTGAGTCCTGATTAAATAAAGCTTGCAGAATTAATTCATGTTCATGAATGGTTTTAAATGCCAGATTGGGTTGAACAAAGGGTAGGATCTGACTCTTTTTAATCCAGTCAGTATGTATTTTAAGTGTTTGAATAATCGATTGATTATGACTAAGTTCAATAATATGTTGATGAAATGCATAATCAAACTCAGAGGCTGCTTGCCAGTTTTGTTCTTTGATTGCACTTGCTAATGATTGGTAATGTTGCTGTAAGATGGACTTATCATCTTCAGTTAAATACTCACATGCGAGAAGTGCGCAAAAACTTTCTAGTACATAGCGTAATTGATAGAAATCTTTAAGTGATACACGATGTTCACCATCCCATTGTTCTGCCGCTTGGCTATGCTGTGAAATAACGTAAACACCTTTACCTGCTTTGATTTCTAATAGACCTAAAGCGGCAAGGCGGGTTAATGCTTCACGCAAAGATGCACGGCTGATTCCTAATTGAATTGCAAGCTCACGTTGTGAGGGTAAAGCAGATCCGACGGCATAAGTATTTTGTTGAATGCGTTGATAAATGATTTCCACCGCTTGCTCAGTCACCTGAGATGATTTTCCATTGAGCATAGCTTGTGGGCTCATAAGCAACACACCGTAAATATATAAATAAATAATTTGATTCTACACAAAATTTATCTATTTGTTGGTGCGCGTGCTTAAAATTAGCCGTATTTTTAATAACAGATCAGACCAGTTGAACTGGATATTACGTTATTGAATAAGGATAAAAAGTTTAAGAATGATTAATGAGAATATGTATTGCTGAAACTTCAGAACGGTCAGAGACTATTTATCTCTGACCGTACGCAGTACTTTTAATACTTTCCGTTGAAGTTTGCGCTAATTCTTTGTTTTAAATATTCTTTAGCTGTAATGGCCGGATATTTCTTTTGTGGCCCTTCAATGATCATATCTTCATTGGCTTGGCAGAAGAATGCCAAACTATAACGTGCGCCTTGATATTCATTTGTTTCAGGATTTTTGACACGATGAAAATTAGAAGGCAGTTGATCATCGCTCCAACGCGTGAGCATATCACCGATATTACAGGTAATTACATCATCACGTGGCTCAATGCTGGTCCATTGCTGTTGTTCCATATCTTTACCCGGACAAACTTGCAGGCCACCTTGTCCTTTACGTTGGAACAGTAGCGTTAAACAGTCAAAATCTGTATGTGCTCCTGCACGCCATAGACCTAATTGATCTTTAAGAGCAGGGTCAATTGCATAGTAGTGCAGCATTCTTAAAGTACTTTGGTAGCTTTCTTGATCCGGGTCATGAGCAAGAGTAAAGAAGTTATCGGCAAAGCCTAGTTTATAAGCAAAGCAAGATAAAATTTTCATGCCGACTTGCCAACATGCATGTTCAAACTCCAACATGGTATCTTTAAAATTAGGTAATTCCTCTTGACTAGGATAAAGACCTTCCATACGTGGGCGGGTAATTTGATAAGACTCTTTTTGGTCTGGTGTGCTGGTCGATGGACGAACCTGTGCCTTACTTTCCCAACCTGCATTGCGATTGAGTGGGTAGCGAGCTTTAATTGATTCTGGCAGATTAAAAAACTGTTGTGTCATTTCAAATGCAGTTTGAATTTGCTCAAGTGGAATCCCATGATTCGATACTTGAAAGAAGCCAATATCGGTAGCTGCTGACCAGAGTTGGTCCGCAATTTCATATTTACGTTGTTCAAAATTTGATAAATTAATGACCCGGACTTCCCGTTCAAAGGTCTCTTGACCAAAAGCTCCCATACGAGCTTCTTTTTGCAGTTCTTCTAAGCTGTAGTCATTTTCAGCTACTGGAGTCATATTGGCGCTGTTCATATTTCAACCTCATATTTTGGATAATCGTGACCCAATCAAATAGATTGAAATAATGGGTCACATTCAAAAAAGAGCCACACGTTCTTAATAAAAGATAACTTTATGTAAAGAACATGAACTGTTTTCTGAGCAATGACCCACATAGCAATTAATATTACTACTATGCTGAACGCTTCTACTCTGACATAGAGCATGTAGCACTTTTTGTGCCAATTTCTAAGGATAGGTTATGAAGTTGGGATGGGGAGAGCAATATTGCATTTAAGATGAATCAGCGATGAATAATCAAAAAGCTCTTATGCTAGAAAAGCACCTGTGAAGTGCATGAATGATGACCTAGTGCACCACTAAGCCGCATATAAAACAAATTAATTAACGCAGTTTGTTCATTGAGGAATGATTAAAAATAAGCCCAAATTAGATTATTACTATGAAAAACAAAATGAAATCAAAATTGGCACAGAGCTTGCTAATTCATTCCTGAGTATAAGCGGTCAGTGTGTAGTAAACATGCGGGACATTGCTCTACAGCGTTTGCTGTTCCTCTTTTGGGGACAAAACCATCTTGGTTTTGAGAGAAATGTGCATTTGATACATTGATTGCCCCCCTAAAAAGAATAGCAAGATAAATCAATACAGATTTAGGGGGCTTATTTATGAATATTCAGCACTATGTAAGCAAAGGGCGACGTACTGTTATTGTGAGTGCATTATTGGGGCTAGGAACAATTTTCAGTTCAACCAGTTATGCTGCCGATAAACTTGTTCTACAAACCACGTGGTATGCACAAGCCGAGCAAGGTGGATATTATCAGGCACTTGCACAAGGGATTTATAAAAAATACGGACTCGATGTCGATATTAAAATTGGTGGGCCACAGGTCAATAATATGACCTTACTATTGTCCAAACGTGCCGACATTATAATTAATTATGATTTACAGGTCTTAAAGGGTATTGAAAGTAATTTTCCAATCAAAGCAGTTGCGGCACCATTTCAGTTTGACCCACAAGGTGTATTAACTCATGGCGATGTAAAGTCTTTGGCGGACTTAAAAGGCAAAACAATTCTTGTTTCAACCAGTGGGCAAGCAAGCTGGTGGCCATGGTTAAAAGGGAAATATAAATTAAATGCAGCACAGGCTCGCCCTTATACCTTCAATATGCAGCCATTTTTAGCTGGCAAAAATGTGGCACAGCAAGCCTATGCAACCTCTGAAGTCTTTCAGGCAAAAAAAGCAGAGCCTTCAAGTAATTTCTTTTTATTTGCTGATGCTGGCTATCCAGCTTATGGCGGTATTTTAGTTACACGCAATGATGTGATTCAAAACAAACCAGATGTTATGCGTCGTTTTGTTCAGGCATCGATGGAAGGATGGAAAAACTATTTAGCTGATCCTCGATTAGGGAATAGTTTGATTAAAAAAGAAAACCCAAATATGAAAGATGAACTGCTGGCCTTTGCAGTAGGTCAAATGCGCAAACTCAAACTGATTGATGGAGGAGATGCTAAAACACAAGGAATCGGGGTCATGACCGATGCGCGTTGGAAAGCCACACGAGATTTTATGGTGAACGCTGGTTTGTTAAAAGCTCAAACCAACTGGAAAACTGCTTATACCACACAGTTTGTTAAAACTGCTAAGTAGTCAGGGTTATAGGGTTAAGAAAAAAGGCATTCGCGCGGAGGGGAAACCATATGAATTCTGCATTAACAATTGATACTTCTATACATGAATCTTCAAATTTTATTACGCCAATGATTATGGTCAGAGGGGTAGAAAAGACTTATCCAAATGGTACTAATGCTTTACAACGTTTGGATTTAAATATTGCACGTGGTGAGATTGTTTCATTACTTGGACCGTCAGGTTGCGGGAAAAGTACTTTACTGAAAATGTTTGCCGATCTGGAGCAACCTTCTGCGGGACTAGTGCGTTGGAATGGCAAGGCCGAGATTCAATCACAATGCAAAATGGCAATGGTCTTTCAAGAAGCAACCCTGATGCCTTGGGCTAATATTGCAGAAAATGTACGCTTACCTTTGGATTTGCAGCATATTTCGAAATCAACTAGTACACCAAAAGTTATGGCCGCGTTAAAGGCGGTTGGTTTAGAAAACTTTAGTCGTGCTTATCCACGAGAGCTTTCGGGGGGGATGCAAATGCGTGCCTCTTTGGCTCGCGCATTAGTGACTGAACCAGACTTACTGTTAATGGATGAGCCCTTCGGAGCTTTAGATGAATTTACTCGCCATAAACTTGACAGTGATATTCGTCAATTATGGTCTGAGCGAGATTTAACCGTAGTTTTTGTTACTCATAGCATCTATGAAGCAGTGTATTTATCTTCGCGGGTCATTGTGATGGGGGCACGACCAGGACGTGTGGTGGCTGACCTTGAAATTGAGGGGCCTTATGTGCGTGATGAAGCTTTCCGTAGTTCTGAAGTCTTTATTCAACAATGTTCACATCTATCCCAAGTATTAGCTGAGGCAAGCGGAGGGCATAGTCATGATTAAACCATTAATGGAACATCCAAAGGTACAACGTATTGCAGCTCCACTAGGGTTAGGTCTGATTTTCCTACTAGTTTGGCAGTTAAGTTTTCAACAGCTTGAAGTACCTGTATATGTCGTACCAAAACCCAGCGATATTGTTATGGCAATGATTAAAGAGTCCAGTGTGTTATTTGGAAGCTTGTTGATCACGCTAAAAATTACCTTATTGGCTTTTGTCTGTGCTGTAGTCATTGGCACCTTGATCGCTTTCGTCTTTGTACAAAGCCGTGTAGTAGAAGCCTGTTTTATGCCTTATGCCATTTTATTTCAGGTGACTCCAATTGTCGCTATTGCCCCTCTGGTGATTATCTGGATTCAAAATACAACATTAGCATTAGTCGTTTGTGCCATGTTAGTTGCAGTATTTCCAATATTGACTAACACCACTTTAGGTTTACGTAGCGTCAACAAAGGTTTACTTAATCTTTTTCAGATCAATAAAGCCAGTCGTTGGCAAATTTTAATGCGCTTACGTGTGCCGAATGCTTTGCCTTATTTCTTTGGTGGGTTGCGTATTTCTTCTGGTTTGGCACTTATTGGCGCCGTGGTTTCGGAGTTTGTGGCTGGAGCTGGTGGGACTAGTGCAGGTTTGGCTTACCAAATTTTGCAAGCAGGTTTTCAGCTCGATTTACCATTAATGTTTGCAGCATTATTTCTTATTACGTGCACAGGCTTGGGTTTATTTGTGCTGATGTCTTTATTAAGTCATTTCTTTTTAAGTAAATGGCATGAGAGTGAACAAGTATGAGTCCTGATCTTTCAAATAATGGTTCTTTAAATCATCGCTATTTAATCAAAAATGCTTATGCCATTTTGACAGGGTTATCGGGGGATGCAGCACGTTCTTCATTTACTGATATCCGTATTCAAGACGGTAAAATTATTGAATTGGGACAACTGACCGCACAATCGAATGAACAAATTATCGATGCGAAAGACTGTGTAATTTATCCAGCTTGGGTAAATACTCATCATCATTTATTTCAATCCTTATTGAAGGGAGAACCGCAAGGTTTAAATCAAAACCTAACCTCTTGGCTTGCCAGTACGCCATACCGATTTCGTGGTGCATTCGATGAAGCTACATTTCGGGTGGCAGTACGTATCGGATTAATTGAATTATTACGGTCAGGTTGTGCAACAGTAGCGGATCATCATTATCTTTACTGGCCACAAATGCCATTCGATGGGGCTGCGATTTTATTTGATGAAGCTGAAAAGTTAGGCATGCGTTTTGTGTTATGCCGAGGTGGCGCAACTCTAACGCGTGGCTTAGAAAGCGAATTACCGCAAGCATTACGCCCTGAGAAATTTGAAGACTATATGGAGGATATAGAACTCCTAGTACAGCGATATCATCAACCGAGTTCCGATGCATTCCGGAAAATCGTAATGGCACCCACTACAGCTTTGCATTCGACCACTGCACAGCAATTAAGAGAAAGCGCCAAGATTGCTAGACAATTGGGTATCCGCATGCATAGCCATTTATCTGAAACAGTAGATTATCTGGATGCGGCTCGAACCAAATTTGGTATGACACCTGTACAGTTTTGTGCAGAGCAGGATTGGGTTGGAAGCGATGTTTGGTTTGCCCATTTGGTTAAGCTATTACCTGAAGAAATACAGCTGTTGGGTCAAACACAAACAGGGATTGCACATTGTCCTCAGAGTAATGCACGTTTGGGGAGTGGTATTGCCGATCTTGTCAGTTTAGAACAAGCGGGTATGACTATTTCGATTGGAGTAGATGGTGCGGGCTCGAATGAAGCCGCAGATATGTTATCTGAAACCCATGCTGCATGGCTGTTACAACGGGCCAGAAAGGGCATGTCGGCTCTACCTCAATATGAGGGTGGGTTATTTGAAGGAGGAGCAGATGCTGCAAGTATAGAGGATATCATTCGTTGGGGAACTTTAGGTGGAGCTAAGATTTTAGGTTTAGATCAAGTGGGTTCAATTGAGGTTGGACAACAGGCAGATTTAGTGGCTTATCAATTGAATGATCCGCGTTATTTCGGCTTACATGATATGGCGATTGGCCCTGTGGCAAGTGGCGGGAGAGCACATATTAAAGCTATGTTTGTGGCTGGAAAAATGGTAGTGGAAAATGATCAAATTCCTGATGTTGATATGATGGAATTAGCTTGGCAAGCGAAGCAATCGGTGAAACTGTTGCAGCAGCGTAGTGTCGAAATGGCGAAAATAGCCTAACTTAGATATCTGATTAGACTATGATATTAATAGCTTTAAGTTTATTTTAAATTAAAGGGAGGCGGTAATCATACCGCCAAAATATCAAAGAAGTTTAATCGGCAAATTAAGTACCACCTGAGCATCTTCAACAACATCTAGACGTAAAATTTTTGAAGCACCTAATTCATTTAGCAAGTAGTTAAAGGCCCCTCATTTTTCTCGAGTTGAACATTCTTTGGAAAAAGCTTTTGCGCAAAAGAAAGAATGTTGGACTCAACTTCAGTTTGATGCCATTTACCATCAACAACATGTAGCATGGTGGCTCTGTTGATATGTGTTTCAGAATCAACATGTTTTAAAGTCGGTACAGCGGTCTTTAAGCTTAAATCCAATTTGCCATTAACATCAAAAATATCTGCTTGCACTTCTTTTTGGTTAATATTGACGTCAATTTTAGTTAACCATTTTGGTAGCTGGTAACCATATACACCACGCACTCTGGCGATTTCAGTATCAACAGGCAAAGCTAAAACATGAGCATAAAAATGACGTTGACGCATCGATTTCATTAACTCTGCAATTTGTGAACCACGAGCATTAGGCTTACGGACAACAATCGCAATCGACACTTCGTTATAAGGGTCATTGTCACAAACAGAATAGGTAAAAAACGTAACAGCAACCAACCCGTAACCCGGAAATGGTTGTAAGGGCGTTAAGTCAGCAGGAAGTTTTGCTTTAATTCGCTTAATAGGTGCAAGCATGAGCAGTTGTACATTTGCACTACGATAATAAAAGTTGGGTGCCCAAACAGGACCTACTCGGGATTCCACAATTTTTTTAGGTATATGACGGAAAAAATCGATGTTGCCAACAGCAGGATCTTGCGCGACTTCATCTAAATCGGGGTTCATTCTGAAACGGTCATAATAACCACCTTTGGGTACTTTGACTTTTTGTTGCCCAAATTCAACTTCAGTAAACTGTTGTTTTGTATTCATGAAAGTTCACCTTTACATTAATTGACCGAGTAGCTAATGCTGTATATTTCAATACGTGTTAATTTAGAATCAATACAGAAACTATAAGATTAAAGCTAACTTTAAGGTCAAGTCTTTAATTTTGAGGTGTAAAGTCTTTGACATTTAAGGGAAATAAAATAAAAACAATTAAAGATTAAAAAGATACAATATCGCCTAGCGTCTTCATATAAATTTTATTTTTAAAAGACGATTAAGATAGTTGACCTTAAAGTTAACTTTAAACTTAGTATAAATATTCAATCCTTTATAACGAATCAACAAGCAGTTTTTCACCAGGAGAACAAAGATGGGATATGTAACCACAAAAGACGGCGTAGAAATTTTCTATAAAGATTGGGGACCACGTGATGCCCAAGTTTTATTTTTTCATCATGGATGGCCTTTAAGTTCAGATGATTGGGACACACAGTTGCTTTTTTTCCTTAAAGAAGGTTTTCGTGTAGTTGCTCATGATAGACGGGGACATGGACGTTCAAGTCAGGTGTGGGATGGTCACGATATGGACCACTACGCAGATGACGTTGCAGAAGTGGTTAAACATCTGAATATTAAAAATGCAATTCACATTGGCCACTCAACGGGCGGTGGTGAAGTAGCTCATTATATTGCACGTCATGGCCAAGACAATGTTAAAAAAGCTGTTCTTGTCAGTGCAGTTCCGCCACTGATGGTTAAAACTGAAAATAATCCTGAAGGTTTACCAAAAGAAGTTTTTGATGATCTGCAAAATCAGGTTCTCACCAACCGTGCGCAATTTTTCCGAGATCTTCCATCTGGTCCGTTCTATGGTTTTAACCGACCAGATGCGAAACCATCTGAAGGTATTATTGCTAACTGGTGGCGTCAGGGTATGACGGGTAGTGCAAAAGCGCATTACGATGGTATTGTGGCGTTCTCACAAACTGACTTTACCGAAGATTTAAAGAAAATCACCATTCCTGTTTTGGTGTTACATGGTGATGACGATCAGATCGTGCCTTATAAAACGTCTGGCGTAAAATCTGCTGAGTTACTTCAAAATAGCCAACTCAAGATCTATCCGGGTTTTTCTCACGGTATGTTAACTGTAAACCATGAAGTGATTAATGCTGACTTGTTGACGTTTATTCGCGAATAATTTAAAGCTTTAAACTTTAAAAAAGAGGCCTATTAAGTGCCTCTTTTTTATTTATAAGTAAATGAAATTGAAAGTAATAAATATAGAAATGCTAAAAGGTATTGACATTAAAGTTAGCTTTAATCTTAAAGTAAAGCCATACTGAATGAGGTCATTCCAATGAAAGTGTTCGAAAAATTAGTATTCCCAAATGGCTCATATGTTCCAAACCGTATTGCTAAAGCGGCAATGGAAGAAAACATGGCTGATTTAAACCACGCACCATCAGAAGAATTAATGCGTTTATATCAAGCTTGGGCAAATGGTGGCGTAGGTCTAATTATTACTGGAAATGTGATGGTAGACCGCCGAGCGATGACTGGACCGGGCGGTGTAGTATTAGAAGATGAAAAGCATCTAGATACTTTTAAAAAATGGGCACAAATTGGTCGCTCAAAAGGCGCTCAGGTGTGGCTTCAAATTAACCATCCGGGGCGTCAAATGCAAGCAAACCTTGGTCAGCAGACTTGGGCGCCATCGGCTATTTCACTTGATCTTGGCAAAATGTCAAATCGTTTTAATACACCAATTGAAATGACTGAATCTATGATTGCAGAGGTGATTCAGCGTTTTGCAAACACAGCGCGTCTAGGTGAAAAAGCTGGGTTTACTGGTGTAGAAATTCATGCAGCACATGGTTACTTATTAAGCCAGTTTCTTTCACCACTCAGCAATAAACGCCAAGATCAGTGGGGTGGTTCTTTAGAAAATCGCGCTCGTATTTTAATTGAGATTGTGGAAGCAGTTCGTAAAGTCGTTTCGCCTACGTTTACTGTTGCAGTAAAACTGAACTCAGCTGATTTCCAACGCGGTGGATTTAGCGTTGAAGATGCTCAACAAGTAGTTAAAATGCTAAATGAACACGCTGTAGATTTGGTTGAACTTTCAGGCGGTAGCTATGAAGCACCTGCCATGCAAGGTCAAGCACGTGATGGCCGTACTCTTGCTCGTGAAGCTTATTTTTTAGAATTTGCACAAGAAATTCGTAAAGTTGCCAAAATGCCTGTTATGGTGACAGGTGGCATACGCCGTAAACAAGTGGCAGAGAAAGTGATTGAAAGCGGTGTAGATATGGTCGGTATTGCCACAGCTCTAGCGATTGAACCTAATTTGCCAAATGCTTGGAAACAAGGCCAGAATCTTAGCCCTGAATTAAAACCGATTACTTGGAAGAACAAAACACTTGCTTCACTTGCCAATATGGCGGTGGTCAAATTCCAGTTACGTAATTTAAGCTCTGGTAAAAAAACAAAACCAAATGTTTCACCAGCTTGGGCTTTAATTTTGCAACAATCAGCGATGTCATGCCGTACCCGCCAATACAAAAAAGGCATGCGTGACTATTCATTTGCTTCTTAATAAGTGAGTTGTGTTATGACCAATCCTAACGATTCAAACTGGATAATTTATGGAGCAAATGGCTACACGGGCGAGTTAATCGCTCGTGAAGCTGTACGCCAAGGGCTAAAACCAACTCTGGCTGGTCGTAACAAAGCTAAGGTTGAAACATTAGCTCAAGAGTTAGGGCTCGACTATGAAGCTTTTGGTCTTGATAACGTAGATGCGGTAAGTGAACAACTGCAAGGCTTTAAGCTGATCATGCACTGTGCAGGGCCATTTTCAGCAACATCAAAACCCATGATGGAAGCTTGTATAAAGGCTGGTGCTCACTATCTAGATATTACTGGTGAAATCGCCGTATTTGAATTGGCACAGTCACTTAACAGTCAAGCTGAAAAAGCCGATGTTGTGCTTTGTCCGGGTGTCGGTTTCGATGTGATCCCGACAGATTGTGTTGCTGCTGCACTGAAAGAAGCATTGCCAGATGCGACCCATTTAGCGCTTGGTTTTGACTCTAGAACAGGGTTTTCACCAGGTACAGCTAAAACCAGTACAGAAGGCATGGCCGAAGGCGGAAAAATTCGTAAAAACGGCAAAATTACCACCGTTCCATTAGCCCATTATGTGCGTACCATTGATTTTGGTGATGGTAAAAAAAGTGCCATGAGTGTTCCGTGGGGAGACGTATCTACAGCTTTCTATACAACAGGTATTCCAAACATTGAAGTGTTTGTACCCGCATTTCCCAAAATGATTTTTGGTGCGAAAATGATGAACTATTTACGCCCAGTATTAAAACTAAATGCTGTACAGAAGTTTATTAAATCGCGTATAGAAAAAACGGTTGTTGGGCCAAATGAGGAACTCCGCGCAAAAGTACCCACCTATGTTTGGGGTGAAGCAAGAAATTCACGTGGGGAAATCAAAACCGCCCGCATCCAAACGGAAAACGCTTATAGCCTTACCGTAAATGGTTCACTGACTGTAGTGAATTATTTGCTCAAAAATACCGTTAAGGGTGGTACATACACACCTGCAAAATTGATGGGTTATAAGCTAGTGACCGAACTACCGGGTTCTGGTCCACTGGTCATTAATTAATAAAGCCTTTATTAAAACAGCACATTTATTGATGGTCCCGAATAAGGTTTTCGCTATCAAAAGATTGGCTGATTTTTTTCTATAGTATTTGCATGAAAAAACGAATTACAGCGTTGGTCCGTAATTCGTTTTTTTAGATTTATAGATTGATACTTAAACGCTTTGGTTACTTAGTTGATACCAGTACCCATCTATACAACGCGAGAGCGATTAACTCTAATTGAAATTATGGTGTTTTTGCGTTGTCAAAATAGAGATTCATCAGACGTTCTGCATTTTGCTCACATGTAATTTCATCTGGTTTGTTATTAATAGCTTCAATCATGGTATGTAAGTTTTGCTTACTGACTTTTAGCTTTTGTTCTAAAATTTCTATTTCCTGAATTTTGGTTTCAATCGTTTGAATGAGAGCATCATGGTCCCAAGCGACAACTTTCGATGGCAAAAATGCTTTAATTTCTGCTAAAGAAAACCCGACTTGTTGAGCTTGCTGGATTAAAGAAAGTTGTTTCAAATCGTTATCAGTATATTCACGATAGCCATTCGATTTTCTTTTTGCTTTAGGCAAGAGTTTAATTTGCTCGTAATAACGAATAGTAGGGGTACTTAAACCACTTAATTTCGATAACTCGCTAATATTCATAGCCACATACTCTCTTGACATTCAAGCTAACTTTAGACTTATAGTAACACAAAAGCAAGGTTCATAACTTTACCAAGCACACACTTTCAGTAACAACTTTCTATGCTTTGATAGACGAAAGAATAGAATTATAAATATGAAAATGAGGTGAGAAAATGTCTAAACGCATATTACACGTCGTGACCAATGTTTCACGCTATAAGGATGTAGATCAACAAACAGGACTGTGGTTAGGTGAACTTACCCATGCCTATGATGAGTTTGAAAAACAAGGTTATGTGCAAGATATTGTGAGTCCAAATGGTGGAAAAACTCCAATTGAACCAAAATCGCTTGTGCCTTTAGTGGCAGATAAATCTGTTAAAGACCGAGAAAAAGATCAGGCTTTTATTACGCTGCTGGCAAATACCTTTAAGCCTTCCGATATTAATTGGCAAGACTATGACGTGATCTATTACACAGGTGGCCATGGGGTGATGTGGGATTTTTTAGATAACCCTGAACTGCAAGAAATCACCAAAAATATTTATGAAAAAGGCGGTATTGTTTCGAGTGTTTGTCATGGCTATTGTGGCTTGCTCAATGTCAGACTTTCAAATGGTGAACGACTTATAACAGGCAAAAAATTAACAGGCTTTGCATGGAGTGAAGAGGTGTTGGCAGGGGTGGCAAAAAAAGTGCCGTACAATGCCGAAGAGTTAGCGAAAGAATATGGCGCTCGTTATGAAAAAGCTTTTATTCCTTTTGCACCATACGTCGTTCAAGACGGCAAATTAATTACAGGTCAAAACCCTTTTTCAGCTAAAAAGACGGCTTTAGCGATAATAGAAGAGCTAGAAAAGTCATAATTTAATGATTTAAATATAAACCCTAAAAGCAAAACAGCGATGGGCTTGCTTTTAGGGTTTTTAAATAAATGGATAGGTGTAAAAAATTAAGCTTAAGGGACAATCACAAAATCAGGGTTTGCTATTGCAAAAACTGCTTCACGGTCTGCCACTGGTGGATAAATCCAGACTGTATTAATTTCCTGTTTAATTTTTTTAGCTTCCTCTCGTACAAATTGAACCTGACGATCCCATCCTTCGCTATAGAGTGCGCCCCACGGACCTAAATCAACACACGTCACATACTTCGGTTGACTATAGGCATGAAGGGGTAAGTCCACTAATTCTGCCGCAGCATTGTAGCCCGCCACACGGCCTAAGCTCATAGCATGCTGACACGACATCACATTAAAATTACCCAAATCATCGGTTGGAACTTTTACAGTGTCGCCAGTCACAAAAATATTTTTTGCTTCAGGTGCATGTAAATAAACATCTCCAATCAAACGGCCTAAATTATCTTTTTCACCAGCAATTTGAGACGTGAGTGAGTTAGCTCGCATGCCCGCAGTCCAGATCACTGTTTCTGCTTTAATTTTTTCGCCATTAGAAAGTGTCACGCCAGTAGCATCTAAAGCCGTAACTCGTAGCCCAGCTTTACCCTCAACGCCGAGTTCAGTAAGCGCTTCTCGAATAACAGTCGCAGCTTGGTCACCCATTGCTGCACCAATTTCTGTTGAGGAATCCACTAAAACTACACGGGCATCAGTTTCATCTAAAATGCTACGCAGACGTTCAGGCATTTCGGTCACGGTTTCTAAGCCAGTCATTCCACCACCAGCAACAACTACAGTGTTACGCGCTGCATTTGCAGGTTTGTTAGCTAAATTTTTAAGATGTTGATCCAGTTTTTCAGCATCTTCTAGTGTGCTTACGCTAAATCCATATTCTTTTAGACCCGGTATAGGGGGCATAAAAGTCGTACTACCGGTTGCCAGAATAAAACGATCATAGCTTAAAGTTTGTTTGCTGCTATCGGTGGTTGAAACTTCAATTGTTTGTTGATCGGCATTAATTTTATCTACCCAACCTGCCAGAAATTTAACCCCAACCACACTTAATAACTCTGAAATATCAGGGTTCATGTTTTCAAGCACAGCTTCATAAAGACGAGGACGAATCCCAACATTCGGGCTAGAGGAAACCATCAGCACCTCAATGTTTTGTTCTTGCGACGCTAAGTGAATTGCTCTTTGGGCAGCGAGTGCAGCCCATAAGCCAGCAAAGCCAGAACCTGCAATAATAATACGCTTACTCATTTGATTATCCTTTTGATAGATTTTCGGACATCACATTCCAACTCATCACAAAATTTGGGGTGAGCGAATCCATTCTCTGATTGTCCGAAAAAATCTGAGAAGGCATTTAAAAAGGATTAAGGGTATTTTATGTTAGGGTGCGAACCCCTACTAACTTATTAGTCGGGGGTATCCCGCGATATTTTACTTTTACGCATTTTTGCTGTTCTTCCTTCGATGCGTTCATTGATCCAGCCATTTACATCACTAAAAAACACGTCAGGTGCATAACGGCCAAAACGGTCTGCAATATCGCCAAGTGTATGAGCACCTAAAGCATCTCGCATGGCTTTTTCGGCTTGTAGCATGACTGCATGTACTGCGCACACACCACTGGTTGCCCAATCGGGTGGGGCATTGTTAAAAACTGCACATTTTTCACGAACTTCTTGGCACTCAAAAAGCGGTTTTTCGCCCTCAATTGCATTCACGATATCTAAAAAACTGATTTCGTGAGCAGATCGAGCCAGTAAATATCCACCACGAACACCTTCTTGAGCAATAACTAGACCTGCCTTTTCAAGTTTAGGAAAAATCTTGGCCATAAAACTCGGAGAGACTCCTTGTAATTCGGCAAGATCCTTACTACTTAAAGGTTTATCTTCATTGTTCACAAGAAAAAGAAGACAGTGAATCGCATACTCGACGCTACTAGTGATATAAGCCATTTAATTTCATAATTGATCAACTACAAACACAGACTAATGTAGTCTGTGTTTTAAGTCAACAATAAAACTAGGACAAAGTTAGTCCTAGTTTAAAGAGGGTTATTTAAAAGTGTTAACTATTAATGTATCTTATTGAATAATTTAAATTTTATCAAATAAAAAGATTTTAATAATTTATAAAAAATATTTTATTAAGTTCTCTTAATCGTAAGAATGTCTAATAGGTGTTTAATCAAATAGTTCACCACTTATAAGTAAGATAGATGAAACGGGATAGGTATTTATCATTTATTTATAGAGTTATTTAAATTATATTTGCGTAGATTGTTTTACTTAAAATATTAAATAGCTTTATCTGAATAAAAATATTTTTTATATAGCATGATGAATGAATAAGAGAGTTGTTTTGAAAACTGAATTTATTATTAGATGTATTTATGCACTTTGCCTTATCGGTGCAGGGTTCAACCATTTACAAACAGTTTTGATGCATGGTTTGTTTTGGGACTATAACAATGCGCCTTTATTTACTTGTATTTATTGGACATCTTTAACGTTTATTGATCCACTTGCTGCAATTCTTCTATTTTATAGACCTCGTATCGGCTTAATTCTAACTTTTCTTATTATATTTAGTGATGTCATTCACAACACTTGGATTACATTAAAAGTGGGGCGAGACTTGCTTAACTATATGTATATTTCCCAATTTTTATTTCTGGTTTTTGTTGTGTGCACAATTAAGTTTCCTTGGAAGGCACATAAGAAAAGTTAAAATTTAAATATTGGAGAGAAAAAGCATTCTTTTACTCTCCAAATAATTTCTTCAAACTTACGAACGCCACCAATAATTTTCGGCATTTGGTTCATTAAGATTCAAGAGTTCACCCATTTGCGGTGTGCTAATCGCTAAATTATTTTTTTGAGCCAAGGCGACGATACGTTCAAATGGATCATCCCAAGCATGAAGTGCCAAATCAAAAGTCCCATTGTGCACAGGCAACAAATGACGACCTTTTAAATCGATATGCGCTTGTAAAGTTTGCTCTGGTTGCATATGAACATCGGGCCATTCGGGGTCGTAAGCACCAGTTTCTAACATGGTCAGATCGAAAGGACCGTAACGATGTCCAATCTCTTTAAAACCGTCAAAATATCCCGTGTCACCGCTAAAAAATACACGTAAGTCATTATCAATAATCACCCACGACGCCCAAAGTGTTGCATTGCTATCGCCCATCCCACGGCCTGAAAAATGATGAGCAGGGGCAGCCACCAATTTTAGCCCATCCACATGGGTAGTATCCCACCAATCAAGTTGTTGAACCTTTTCTGCTGGAATTCCCCATTTAATGAGCGTATCACCCACACCAAGCGGTGTTAAGAAATGCTCAACTTTATCGTTAAGTTGCATGACTGCATGGTAGTCGAGGTGGTCGTAGTGATTATGCGACAAAATTACGCCTTTGATGGGTGGTAATTCGGCAATGCTAATTGGGGGCTGATGGAAACGTTTTGGTCCAAGCCATTGAAAAGGTGATGCACGCTCTGAAAAAACTGGGTCGGTTAACCAAAACTCATTTTGCAGTTTTAATAAAATGGTCGAATGCCCCAAACGAAATAGAGAACGGTCAGGCGCACTTAAAAGCTGTTCTTTTGACAAACTTAAAACAGGAATTGCTTTGTTTGGAACAGTGTCTTTAGGTTTGTTAAATAGAAACTTCCACAAGAGTTGAAGCGTTTTGCCAAACGAAGGTTGGTGTTGGTTCGGACGCGTATTTCTAAATTTGCCATTGTGTTGCTGTGATGGCATTAAGGGAGTAGGCAAGTCTGTTGTGTTTGAAATAGTCATTTTGTTTTTCCTTATTGGAACAAACCTATATGTACAAATAAGAACTTGAGCTAAGTGCTTATTTCGATTTATTTAAATGAGTATTTACGCACTCATTAATTCATTCAAAAATAAGGATGCCGCGCATCCTTAACTCTTGTCTAGATTGAAACTGCATGCCAAAAGGCTTCAAAACCTGATTTGCGATAACGCTCGGCTTGAGAAGGGTCTTGGGCAATAAAATTGAGTGTAACTTCAGCAAGCGCACCTAAAATTGAAGCAATAAATAACGGTGGGTAATCTCTTAATTTTCCATCATTAATACATTCTTGAATGTTTTGGGTGAGGTCACAAAAGGTTTGCATACCAATTTGTTTACTTTGCTCAGTAATTTGTTCCGATGTTGAAAGCTGCGCCATTACTTTACGTTTAAGGGGAGCTTCTAAACTCCAGTCCAAATAGCTTTGCCAGATATGCGACATTTGTGTTTGCAGGTTAGCGTTAGTCGGGTAACTAAGCATCATCACCTGACGTAGTTCGGCCTTTAGCGAAAGATATAACTGGTTCAGCAGTTCCTCTTTATTACTAAAATAGGTAAATAAAGTACCTTCTGCCACGCCAGCAACTTTGGCAATTTTTGAGGTAGACGCACGCTCGCCAAGCTCTGCCAATGTTTCGATAGCAGCACTTAAAATTGCATTACGTTTATCTTCACTACGAGGACGAGCCATATACAAAAATATTAATTGAGTGATTACTCAATCATACATAAAAATATGAGCAGCGCAAGCGAAATAGAATTTTATTGTCATAAATTTACTATTTTATAAACTATTCATAAGCTGCAATATTTGACTCTTACACCATATTATTTGGTGTTCATGGGACTTTTGCTGATCCCAATATAAATTCATTTGATAACCAGCTATATCAATGGGTAACGGATGTACCTTAATTTGAGGGTAAGTATCTTTAAAATGAGCAATTTGACATTGAGGAATCGTGAGTAAATGGTCCATTTGTGTGATTAGACGGATTGCCGTTTCATATTGTTGGCAGCGGAAACTAATCGTTCTTTTGATACCTTGTTTAGATAAGAAAAAATCTTCAAAAACACGACCTGTAGGACGAGAGGACACTGTAATGTGCTTAGCTTCTAAATAAATTTCTTTGGTTAGGTTTGTTTTGGATAATAAGGGATGCTGCTTACGACTTATTACTACAAATTGATCTTTAGTAAGGCATTCATAACCAATGCTATCTTCAACCGAATGTTGAACATCAATCGCAAAATCGATTTTCCCCGTAGAAAGCTCATGTCTTAAGTTTTTACGATCAATGCGTACGCTATTTAACTGCAAATTAGGATTAAATTGAGTTAAGTGCTGAATAATAGAGGGTAAAAAAATTCCTTCATACTCATCATTCATAGCAATTGTGAGATGCTTTAAATCTCGTGCTGGCACAAAGTCATGTGTGCTTTGAATTGCTTGATGCATAAGTTGTAATGACTGTTCAATTTTAGGCCATAAACGTTTGGCTAAAGGCGACGGAACAACACCGTGCCCATCTCGAATAAATAATGGGTCATTAAAATGATCGCGTAAACGAGCTAATGCATGGCTAACAGCCGGTTGGCTTAGAAAAAGTTGTTCACTGGCCCGTGTTAGATTTTTTTCTTTATAAATTGCCACAAATACACGAAATAAATTCAGGTCAATACGAGCAAGAGAGGCAATATTATTATTCATTTCATTCATAGTTTGTTATTCAAACAATTCATTTTATTCATTGTAACAAGTTAGATATGGTCAGGAAATAGCATAAGAAATAGAGTGATTAATACTGTGAATTTTGAATGTAGCGCTTGTGGTAACAGCATTTAGAAAGCGTTGATTACAACAAATTTTTATAAAACCTATGAACATAAGGAAATGATATGGCAACACATTTATTTGATTTGACTGGAAAAATAGCCTTAGTTACAGGTGCAAGCCGTGGTATTGGTGAGGAAATTGCCAAACTTTTAGCAGAACAAGGCGCACATGTAATTGTATCTAGCCGCAAGATTGAAGATTGCCAGCGCGTTGCTAATGAAATTATTGCAGCAAATGGTAAAGCGGAGGCAGCCGCCTGTCATGTGGGTAAACTCGAAGATATTGCAGCAATTTTTGAATATATTCGTAAAGAACACGGTCGTTTAGATATTTTAGTCAATAATGCAGCTGCCAACCCTTATTTTGGTCATATTCTAGATACAGATATTGGGGCCTATAACAAAACGGTTGAAGTCAACATTCGTGGATATTTCTTCATGTCTATTGAAGCGGGCAAATTAATGAAAGAACAGGGCAGCGGTGCAATTGTTAATACCGCATCTGTAAATGCCCTGCAACCCGGAGACCGACAAGGTATTTATTCTATTACCAAAGCTGCGGTGGTGAATATGACCAAAGCCTTTGCAAAAGAATGTGGACCATTGGGCATTCGAGTGAATGCTTTATTACCGGGTCTTACCAAGACCAAATTTGCTTCGGCACTATTTGAAAATGAAGATATTTATAAAAGCTGGATGGACACAATTCCATTACGCCGTCACGCAGAACCACGTGAAATGGCAGGTACGGTATTGTATCTAGTGTCAGATGCTGCGAGTTACACCAATGGTGAATGTATTGTGGTTGATGGCGGTTTAACTATTTAGGGAGGAATAGCAATGTACGAACATTATTCAGGTCAAGTGGTCTTAATCACAGGTGCAGCGAGTGGATTTGGTGCATTGCTGGCAGAGCAACTGGCAAAGTATGGTGCAAAATTAGTGTTGGGTGACTTGAATATTGAAGGGTTAAATACTGTAGCTGAACCGCTACGCCAAGCAGGAGTGGAGGTGGTTGCGCAAGTGTGTGATGTTAGCTGTGAAGCAGATGTACAGGCTTTGGTGCAAAGTGCAGTTACTCAGTTTGGTAGAATCGATGTCGGGATCAATAATGCAGGTATGAGTCCGCCTATGAAAAGCTTTATTGATACCGATGAAGCAGATCTGGATTTGAGTTTTGCCGTCAATGCCAAAGGCGTGTTCTTTGGAATGAAGCATCAAATTCGTCAGATGTTGCAACAAGGTGGTGGCATTATTCTGAATGTTGCTTCTGTTGCAGGTTTAGGTGCGGCTCCCAAATTGGCTGCCTATTCTGCGGCAAAGCATGCTGTGGTGGGATTAACCAAAACAGCAGCGATTGAATATGCAAATAAAGGCATTCGAGTTAATGCAATTTGTCCATTTTATACAACCACTCCGATGGTGGTCGACAGTGAACTCAAAGAGAAACAAGACTTTTTAGCGCAGGCCTCGCCAATGAAGCGTCTTGGCCATCCAAGCGAAGTGGTGGCAATGATGCTGATGATGTGTGCCAAAGAAAACTCATATCTCACAGGTCAAGCCATTGCAATTGATGGTGGCGTGACAGCTTATTAAAACATTTATTAAATACATCTTATTCATATGTTTAGGAAAAAATCATGACAATTAATTTAAGCAATCGAGTGGCTATTGTTACAGGTGCAGGCGCAGGTCTAGGGCGGGAACATGCATTGTTACTGGCTCGTTTGGGTGCAAAAGTGGTCGTGAATGATCTTGGTAGTGATGTGAACGGAAAAGGTGGCTCAACCATGGCGGCCCAAAAAGTCGTGGATGAAATTATTGCGGCTGGTGGCGAGGCGATGGCAAATGGTGCTTCAGTCACGGATATTGAACAAGTACAACAGATGGTAGATGAAACAATTGCCCGTTGGGGACGTGTAGATATTTTAATTAATAACGCTGGAATTCTTCGAGATAAAACTTTTAGTAAAATGTCACTAGACGACTTCCGTACCGTGATTGATGTCCACTTAATGGGGGCAGTAAATTGCACTAAAGCGGTATGGGATATCATGCGCGAGCAAAAATATGGTCGTATCGTTATGACGACTTCATCCTCTGGTCTATATGGCAATTTTGGGCAGTCCAACTACAGTGCTGCAAAAATGGCATTGGTTGGACTCATGCAGACACTGGCTTTAGAAGGTGAAAAATCTAATGTTCGGGTGAACTGTCTAGCACCAACAGCTGCAACTCGTATGCTTGAAGGATTATTACCCGAAGAAGCCCTTAAAGCTCTTGCTCCAAGTGCGGTCAGTCCTGCAATCGCGACTTTGGTTAGCGAAGATGCACCTACCCGTATGATTCTTTGTGCTGGCGCAGGTAGTTTTGAAGCTGCCCACATTACCCTTACGCAAGGAATTTATTTAGGTACGGATGAACAAGTTCCGCATGTTTTAGCACAAAGTTTAGCTGATGTTTCAGACCGAACAGATGAGTTTGTGCCTGTTAGAGGAGGCGCTCAGGGTGAGCTTGAGCTGAAAAAAGCTTCATTAATGGCAGGAGAATAATTTTGACAAAAAATATATTAAGCATCGACCAACTGGTTGAGTTGCAAGGTCAAGCATTGGGTAGCTCGCAATGGATGACCATTGATCAAAGCATGATTAATACCTTTGCGGATGTCACACAAGATCATCAATTTATTCATGTGGATGAAGAAGCTGCTCGCCAAACACCTTTTGGTGGCACGATTGCCCATGGTTTTTTAACACTCTCTTTACTTTCAGCGATGGCCGCTCAGGTGTTGCCGACTGTACAGGGGCAGAAATCTGGCGTGAATTATGGCATCAATAATTTGCGTTTTATGAGTCCTGTACATAGCGGTAAGCGGGTGCGTGGAAATTTTCACTTAAAAAATGTTTCCCAAAAAAATAAGGGAAGTTATCAGTTGATCATGGAAGTCACGATTGAAATCGAAGATCAGGCAAAACCGGCACTTGTGGCCGAGTGGCTTACACTTGTAAATGTATAGGAATAACCCATGAGCAATGAATTAATTCTCTCTCGCCGTGATGTCGATTTTTTGCTATTCGACTGGCTAAAAGTCGAAGAACTTAGTCAACGCGATTCTTTTGCAGGACAGGACCGTTTTGAATATACGTCTGTTTTAAACGTTTACGAGGCTTTGGCAACCGATTTATTTGCTCCTCATAATAAAAAAAATGACAGTAACGAACCTGTTTTTGATGGCGAACGTGTAACTGTCAATCCTGAAGTCGGGGTAGCGCTTAAGGCCTTTGCTGACGCAGGTTTGATGAGTGCAGCGTTTCCGTCAGATTGGAATGGGATGAACTTACCCAATACCATCGAGCGTGCAGGTATGGCATATCTACTCGGTGCCAATTCAGGAACAGCGGGCTACGCCTTTTTAACCATTGGTAATGCAAATTTATTAATGGCTCATGGTGAACCTGAAAAAGTTAAACCCTATGTCAACGCCATGATAGAAGGCAAATGCTTCGGAACGATGTGTTTATCTGAACCGCAAGCAGGTTCAAGTCTGGCTGATATTCGTACACGTGCGATTAAAACAAAAGATGGTCGTTATCGTTTGTTTGGAAACAAAATGTGGATTTCAGGTGGCGAGCACGATATCTCTGACAATATTGTTCATTTGGTTTTGGCAAAAATTCCAGATGAAAATGGACAATTACCAGCAGGTGTGCAGGGCATTTCTCTGTTTACCGTACCGCGCAAATTACTCGATGAAAATGGACAGCCAAGTGAACGTAATGATGTGGTATTAGCTGGAATTAACCACAAGATGGGTTATCGGGGAACTGTGAATTGTGTGCTGAATTTTGGGGAAGGTCGTTTCACACCCGAAGGAGAAGCAGGCGCAATTGGTGAACTAGTCGGCGAAGCTGGTAAAGGGCTGGCCTATATGTTCCATATGATGAATGAAGCCCGAATTTCGGTTGGACTTGGGGCAGCAGCATTGGGATATACAGGTTATCTTCATGCTTTAGATTATGCAAAAACTCGAGTACAAGGTCGTTCTCGTAGTGAACGCAATCCGAGTTCTCCACAAATTCCGCTCATTCAACATGCGGATGTTCGCCGTATGCTCTTGGCGCAAAAAGCATATGTCTCAGGTGCGTTGGCACTGTGCCTATATGCAGCCCGATTAACCGATGATATCCACTCGCTTGAAGATGCCGAGCAGCGTGATCAAGCTCATCAATTACTTGATCTATTAACACCAGTGGTGAAAAGCTGGTCTTCTGAATGGGGGCTGGTGGCAAATGATTTAGCCATTCAAGTTCATGGCGGCTACGGTTATACCCGTGAATATAATGTTGAACAGTTTTATCGGGACAATCGACTCAACCCGATTCATGAAGGAACATTTGGCATTCAGGCGCTCGATTTATTAGGACGAAAAACTCGTCTTAATCAGGGACTGTCGATGAAGCTATTACATGAAAAAATCATGAATACGATCGCACAAGCCAAGGCACAGCCTTCTTTAAAAGATCATGCAGATCAATTAGACCAAAAGTGGCAACTCATCCGAAATGTAACAGAGAAATTGCATGCATTAACCGATGTTGAACTTCAACTGGCAAATGCCGCCAATTATTTGGAAGCTTTTGGACATCTTGTGGTGGGATGGTTATGGCTTGATCAAGCGGTAGTCATTCATAAACTCATGCCGAACTCAACAGACCCTGATTTTCTACGTGGGAAGCTTGCCGCGTGTGATTATTTCTTTGGCTGGGAAATGCCGAAAATTATGAGTTGGCTAGCGGTACTTGATCCGGTAGAGACGACTCCACTCAATATGTCAGAAGAATGGTTCTAGTAAGAACCATTCCTTAACCGCGCCGTTTGACAGAAAAGGAGAACAACCTGATTTTATAGAAAATACCTAATGAGAATCACTATGTAAAAACAAACATCAGGCGTTCAGTAAAGAGTGCCCTAATAAGTAAAAATAAAAATCTAGGACGGATTAAAAGATGAAAAAGAAAACATTAGTCATGGTCATGGCTTCATTTTGTACGAGCCCACTCTATGCAGCAGCATTTGATCGAACAGGACAATCAATTTCTGCATTTCTACAACCCGGTAATTATTTTGAGGCAAGTTTATCTGTTTCAGACACTTCGTTAGAAGGACAAGAAGCGGGTACAAACCCAACACGTAATAGTATTTCTGATATTGCAAACTCTGATTATCGTCCCAGTGCAGCCTTGAAATTACAGTTAGCACCTCAGTTTTCATTTGGTTTTCTTTACGATCAGCCCTTTACCTCCGACTCTGAATATTATGGAAATAACAGCTTTGTTGCTAAGCCGAGTGATACGATTTTAGTACCGGGCATTGATTCAGCAACACTTGCCCAAAAGACTGGTAGAGAAGTCGTAACAGGTAACACCAAATCGAATTTTGTTATGCAAAATTTTAGTCTGATATTGGGTTATCAACCGGATAAAAACTGGAATTTTTATGCAGGTCCTGTTTATCAGACATTTAAAAGTAACGTCAATTTAAGAGGTCAAGTTTTCAGTTTATATAATGGCTATGACTTTAATGCCAAAGAAGTTGGAGATTGGGGGTGGCTGGCAGGATTTGGTTATCAAATTCCCGAAAAAGCCATAAAAGCCTCATTGACCTATCGTTCAGAAATTATGCATGAAGTGACTGCCAATGAAAATGCGCCACTGGTTGATATGTTGAGTACACAGCAAGGCCGTGATTTTCTTGATCAGCATTTGGCGTATATGGTTTCTATAGGACAACTCACTGAATCGCGGAGGGAGGCACTCAATCGTATTGTTGCGGGCTTACCCGAAGCAGGAACATCAGGCTCAACTAAGTTTAGAGCGCCAGAGTCAGTAAATTTGGAATTTCAGACCGGATTACGCAAAGGGACTTTATTGTTCGGTAACGTGCGTTGGGTTCACTGGAACGATTTTGAGTTTAAACCATATCGTTTTGGCGAAATCTCAGAAGTTGTTGGGGTTCTATCAACGCCAAGTCGTCCAAATGGTTTTAATCTGGTTCGTTATTATGATGATCAATGGTCTGCCAATCTTGGAATTGGACAACGCCTAAGCGATAAATGGTCGGGTTCAGTTTCTGTAGGTTGGGACTCGGGAGCAGGTGAGCGCGTATCCACAGGCGGACCAGCTAAAGGTTATTACAGTGTTGGTCTTGGTGCGCAATATAGTCCAACTTCAAAATACTTTATTTCAGGTGGAATGAAGTATCTATGGCTTGGTGACGCCAAAGGTCAGCTTGGTGCCCAGGCAGGCAGTGAATATTATGTGGGTGAATATAAAAATAACTATTCAATCGGTTACGGTTTGAAAATTGGTTATAAATTTTAATTCAACTATTTGATGGATCGCTTAGTTATATAAACAGTTTATTTCTGCACGAGAGTAAGCAGATTAAGAGATTAAAGAAAATATAAAAAGTGGAGTAGGAACAGTTCCATTTCTCCCTCTCATAAAAGGACAATAAGATGACAAAACAGATCTGGTTAGACGAATATAAGCAATGGAATATAGAAAGTACGATTACATTGCCGGATGAACAAACTTCACTTCTCGATTTATGGGACAACAGTTTTAATAAGTTCCAGCAAAGAAAGGCTTTTATATTTGCAGATCAATCTTTTTCTTATGCTGAAATCGATTTATATAGTCGACAAGTAGCAACATTCTTGCAAAGTTTAGGGCTAGAAAAAGGTACACGTGTTGCCGTAATGATGCCCAATATTATTCAGTACCCAATTATTTCACTTGCCGTCATTCGTGCTGGTTATATTCTGGTCAATATTAACCCCCTCTATACAGCACGTGAGTTAAAGCATCAATTAAATGATGCAGGCGCAAAAGTCTTATTTATATTAGAGCAGTTTTTACCTGTTTATGACGCTGTCAAAGAGCAAGTGTCGATTGAGCAGATTATTACCACCACCATGACTGAAATGTTGGTCGAGCAACCTACTGAATTAGACAGCTTAGATTCTAAAAAATACGCTTTTAAGCAAATCTTATTGAAGACAAATGCCCAAGACTATATACGTCCTAAGCTTATTCTTGAGGACACTGCGCTTTTGCAATATACGGGCGGAACAACAGGTGTCTCCAAGGGCGCAGAATTAACCCATAAAAATATTGTTGCCAACTTATTACAAAATAATGTGGTTTTCAAAAGCTACTTTGGTGACCGAGATGCTTTTGAAGATGAAATAGCGATCTGTGCCTTACCGCTTTATCATATTTTTGGTTTTACTGTCTGTTTATTGCACAGTGCAATGAATAAAGGTTATGCCACTGTTCTAGTTCCAAACCCGCGTGATTTAGATGCTCTTGTACATTGTTTTGAAAAATATCGTCCTACGGTTTTTCCTGCTGTAAATACTTTATTTAATGCACTGATTAATCATGAAGGCTTTAATAAGCTGGACCATAGCCGTTTAGAAATTACCACTGGCGGCGGTATGGCAATTTTGAAATCCACTGCCGATGGATGGGAAAAAATGACAGGACGTATTATCCGTGAAGGGTATGGCTTATCAGAAACTTCACCTGTGGCGACCTTTAACCCGCCAATCTCTAATACTTTTAGTGGCACGATCGGTATTCCTGTGCCGAGCACGGATATTGCAATTTTGGATGATGAAGGTCACCAATTAGCGCTCGGTGAAATTGGAGAAATTGCAATTCGTGGCCCGCAGGTCATGAAAGGTTATTGGAATTTACCTGAAGAAACGAAAGCAGTCATGACTGCTGATGGTTTCTTTAGAACGGGTGACATTGGCTTTATGAATGAAAAAGGCTATACCAAAATTATTGACCGTAAAAAAGACATGATTTTAGTGTCAGGCTTTAATGTTTTTCCGAACGAAATTGAAGAAGTTTTAGCCCAACATCCAAAAATTTTGGAAGTCGCCGTGGTTGGCATTGCAGATGAAAAATCGGGTGAGGTGCCGAAAGCCTTTATTGTCAAAAAGGATGACTCTTTATCGGTTGAAGAAATCCAAATCTATGCAAAAGAAAACCTGACTGGCTACAAACAACCACGCTATATTCAATTTATTAATGAATTACCCAAATCGAATGTGGGTAAAATTTTAAGAAAAGAACTAAAAGTTTAATAAGAACTTTTAATTAAAAACATAAATGTATGGGACTAGAAGCTCCATAAATAAATGAAAAAAGGAATGAGATTATGGGTTCAGGATTAATTACCGTATTTTTACCAATTGCACTCGCAATTATTATGGCTGGTTTGGGTCTGGAGTTGACCATAAATGACTTCAAACGCGTACGACAACATCCCAAAGCCGTCTTTATCGCATTATTTTGCCAACTGGTTATTTTAGTCAGTATTGCTTTTATTATTTGTAAGGTTCTTGCTTTACCACCCATGCTTGCTGTTGGATTAATGCTCCTTTCTGCGTCACCGGGCGGGCCCACAGCTAATTTATTCAGTTATCTCTATAAAGGTGATATCGCTTTAAATATTACTTTAACGGCTATAAATTCAGTCATTGCTGCCTTTACACTTCCATTAATTGTGAATTTTGCAATACAGCACTTTATGGAAAATGGGCAAAATGTAGGATTGCAATTCTCTAAAATCATACAGGTTTTTCTTATTATTTTAGTGCCCGTTGGGATCGGGATGTTAGTCCGTCATTTTGCGCCGCATACGGCTGAAAAGCTCAATAAACCTGTGCGTATCTTTGCTATCGTTTTTCTCGTATCGATCATCATATTGGCAGTTGCACGAGATTATCAAAATCTGATGACGTATATTGGGCAAATTGGATTGGCAACTTTGCTGTTTTGCGTATGTAGTTTAATGGTTGGTTATTTTGTTCCAAGATTATTAGGTGTAAATAGCTTTCAGGCAAAAGCTTGCGCGTTTGAAATTGGAATTCATAACAGTACCTTAGCCATGACTATTGCTTTTACAGTAATGGCAAGCAGTATGGCCGCTATGCCAGCAGCCGTTTATTCATTATTTATGTACATTGTTGCAGCTATCTTTGGCACTTTGCTAAATCGTCTAGAAAAGAAAGAGATCACACAAATATCACCTAAAACATACTCAAAGAATCTTCAGTAATATCTGGCAGATAAAGGTATTTAATTACCACCAGATGTTTTAGTTTGAAATAAAAGAGGAGGCTAATACCTCCTTTTTTAGTCTCAAAATTTAAAATATTTATGGCCGAGTAAGCGCAGTCATAATAAAAAGAAAGCGTTAGAGTGCTGTTATAACAGCAAATTGTTAAGCCAATATTTAAGGTTTTTCTTAATTATGTAATTAAATGAAAAACAATAATTTAATTAAATAATTTCTAGCCAATTTCACATTGACACCTTAATTTTTGAAGATTACCATTTGCGGGCTGGCCTACATTGCCAGTCGGTTTTGACGGACCGTTTATTCGACCACATCAGGATTATTTCTTCTGAGGAGTAGTCTTGTGTGCGCACCTCGTTCCCTCCCGTAGCGGTAGGACGGGAGTGGGACACTTTCGAGTGTGCTGGATGTCGAAACCAGTCCGTCAACCCGCTTCCGTTCTGCCACCATAATTTATAATGTTTTGGCAGAACTCCCAATAGAAGGAGTTGGCTATGCACATTCATAAATTATTGGCAGTCACTGTCAAAATCTATCTCGACACAACTTAAAATTTTAAAGCAGTTTGATGAGCTATAGGCTTTTCAGGCTTTAAATCATTACGTCTAAAACTTAGCAACAATAAAACTTGAGATGTGCCAAGCACAGTCTTTACGGCTTTGCTGTGCCTTTTTTTCTCCCAGAAAAGGCACAGGCTTTTTAATCTCTTTTAGCAACAACAAGAATTTATAACGGTAAAACGATGCCAACTTTAGAAAGATCTTCCAAAAAATTACAGGTTATTCATATAGCAATAGAGTTGTTCAATCTCTATGGATTTCACAATACGGGCGTGGACTTAATCGTCAAAAAATCCAAAATTCCTAAGGCCACTTTTTATAATTACTTTCACTCAAAACAGCGGCTTATTGAAATGTGCGTATCTTTTCAAAAAAGCAAACTCAAAGAAGAAGTGCTGGCAATTATTTACTCAAGCTGTTACCGAACCTCAAGCGACAAACTTAAAGAGATTATTGTTTTACATGTCAATTTTAATAGCCTGTACTATCTATTACTTAAAGCCATTTTTGAAACTAAACAGATTTACCCGCAAGCCTACCGTATAGCGCTTGAATATAGAAAATGGCTGCTTAAAGAACTTTTTGATTTAGTTTTTAGTTTAGAAGCTCATGCATTAAAACCCGATGCCAATTTGGTTTTAAACCTAATTGATGGCTGGATGTTCCAGATTTTAAGCTCAAAAAGTTTGGAAGAGAGGGATGTGGTGGTGGAGAGGTTTTTTTCTTTTTAGATAAAATTAAATAAAATAAGAAAGGGATTTAACAAGATTGCTTATACCCTCTCATCACTACTATTAAAAGGAGTCTTTTTATTCAGAATACGTTTAATTTTTTTTAATTTGCTATTTTTGGTGCATAAAAAAAATATTGCACTATTAATGGGCAATTATATTTTATTTGAGAGATTAAAATTAATAGATCGAATGTGAGTTAATAATTTAAATAAAAATTATTAAGCTAAATAATAAGTTAATATAGAGTGGTAATGTTGGCATATATCTTGCTTTTTACCAAACGTTGCAATTTGTGCAACATTTAAATTAAAAATTAACGTATATATAAAGAGAGGAAATCATCATGAATGATTGTAATGAAAATATTAACCAATCAACCGAAAGCTTAATTAAATCAAGTAAAGTTCCCACAAGAAATGACTTTAAAGCAGGGCGAATTCAAACATGAGGTGCGACAGTTTCAAAAGCCATATGATAATCAACAAGCTGAGCAAATTTCTCTAATGGTGTAAGCCAATCTAACGCCTTTCTAGGACGAGTATTCAGTGACATGGCAACTTGATTTAAATAATGCTGATCTGCCTGATTTAAATCAATCCCTTTAGGTAAATATTGCCTAATTAAACCATTCATATTTTCGCATGTGCCTTTT